>NZ_OY781873.1:0-1200000 GCF_963677075.1 uncultured Sphaerochaeta sp.
TCCGCACTCATCCCGCTCTCGGGGGAGATGTCTATTCCCAACCCACTGTCAAGGAGTGCCTTATACAAAGGAGCAGCTTGGTTACCAAGCAAGAGGTCAACCAGCGTAGAGAGGGTGACAACCTGCAAAGGATCGGTGACATCAGTCGTTGCCCAGGAAAGCACCACCGAGGCGCTTTCCTTTGTCTGTCCTTCTTCCATTGGACTGGTAAGGGTAACATTCCTTTCTTTTTTCCAAGGCTCAGATGTTGGACAGAGGCTGTTAACCTTGAGAGAACCACGTGTCTTCAGGTACTCCTCATCAAGGAATGAGAGGTACTGCCCTACCTCAAGGTCACCATACAAAAAGAGCTTACAGTTTGAAGGATGATAAAACTGGCTATAGAAGGATCTGAACTGCTGATAATCCAAACGGACGATCTGCTCTGGGTTACCTCCGGACTCAAAGGAGTATGGGGTATCGGGAAAGAGGGAGCGTATGCTACCCTTGCCGACGATTGAATCATGATCGGCACTGTCTCCCAGCATTTCATTGTAGACTACTCCCTCGAAGTGGCAACTCTCCTCGTCACAAACGAGGCGTACACCCTCCTGCCAGAAGGTCTCCTCACGAAGCAGGGGAGCGAATACAGCATCGGTATATACATGGAAAAGGTTCTCAAAATCTTTCTGTAAGGGGCTTGCACCAGGATACAGGGTCTTATCAGGGTAAGTCATGGCGTTCATGAAGGTATTGGTACTGCCTTTGAGTAGGGTCATGAACGGATCTCTCACCGGATAGCGTTGGCTTCCTGCCAATACACTGTGTTCCAGGATATGGGCGATACCGCAATCATTGTTGGGAAGCGTCCGGAAGACATAGCTGAAAAAAACGCTCCCTATCAGAATTGATAAGCTGAAAGACCTCCATATTGGTCTCGATATGTCGGAATAGGTATCCAGTTCCCTCATACTCATCAAGCTGGGTAATCTCCACCAGCTGGAAGCCCGCGAGCTCATCCCCTAAGGCCCATTGCCGTTGTATCATGCTCATTCGCTCCTATGTAAGGTGGACACTACCACGAGTTCTGATGATTGACAACCCTAGCCTCACGCTCTACCGTTGACCTATGCATACCATAGGACCACATACCAGTATTGCCGGCGGTGTTCAAAACGCAGTCATCCAAGCTTCCAATCTTGGAGCCAATGCCTTCGGGATGTTTACCAAGAACCAACGGCAATGGAAATCCAAGGACTTGGAGACGGAAGCCATACAACAGTTCAAGTCTACCATGGCGGAGTTAGGTTTCACAGCACAACAGGTGCTGGTACACGATAGTTATCTCATCAACCTGGGCAATCCAGACCCTGAAAAACGGAAGAAGAGCTTGGAGGCTTTCATCGATGAACTGAGGAGGGTCGAACAACTTGGACTGAGCCTTCTTAATTTCCATCCCGGTTCACACTTGGGACTCGTTGATATCAAGGAGAGTCTTTCGCTGGTTGCCCAGAGCATCGATATTGCTCTCAGTGAAACTGATCATGCCATAGCAGTCATTGAGAACACTGCAGGACAGGGTACAAATCTGGGCTCGTCCTTTGAGGAGCTTGCCTTCCTCTTTGGACAATGCTCAAAGAGGGAGCGTATCGGCTTCTGCATCGACACCTGCCATGCCCATGCTGCAGGCTATTCCATGGGAAGCCCCGATCAGTTCGATGCGGCAATGGACCAGTTTGATTCACTTATTGGTCTCTCCCACCTCAAGGGAATGCACCTGAACGATGCAAAGAGCAGTGTCGGCAGTCATCTTGACCGTCATGCAAGCTTGGGAATGGGAACTATTGGATGGGCCACATTTGAACATATTGCCACCGATTCACGCTTTGAGAACATGCCCCTCATCCTTGAAACGGTAGACAGTACACTCTGGGAAGAGGAGGTTTTTCATCTCCGCTTTGGAGGAAACCGATGAAACGGGTATTTGACAGACCCCTGCTGTTCGGACACAGGGGTTCCTCGATTGACCATCCTGAAAATACTCTTGCCAGCTTTGCAGACTGCCTATCCCACCACATTGATGGGATTGAGCTGGACGTACAACGTTGTAAAAGCGGTGAGTTAGTCGTGATCCACGATTATCATCTACAGCGGGTGGCAGGCCACCCTGGCAAGGTGGCAGAACTCACATACCAAGAGTTGACAGAGATTGATATCGGCAATGGAGAACATGTCCCCTTGCTCTCTGATGTGTTTGCCTTAGGCGGTACTGACCTCTACTATGATATTGAGATCAAGGCCCCTGATACCAAGAACCTTGGATTGGAGCGCCTTCTGCTTGAGCAGATCCATCACCACGGTCTGGAATCCCATTGCTTCGTCAGCTCTTTCAATCCTTTCAGCTTGCTTAGATTCAAGCACATGAGCAAGAAAACCATCCCCACTGCTCTCATCTATGGTGATGAATCAGGGGTACCCAAAATACTCCGACACGGTTTTGGCAGGCATATCACCCACCCCTCCTATCTGAAACCATCAAAGGAGCAGATTAGGGAGGCGCAATCTTTCGGCTACCAGCTCTGCGCTTGGACCGTCGATGATAGAGAGGAGGCGAAATCTCTTCTTGATCAAGGAGTAATGGGAATCATCAGCAACAATCCAAAAGCACTGAAGGACTTGTTCAGCGTTTGAACAACCAGGCACTCTGCAAGTATGCAGCGATGGAACCAAAACGGGAGAAAGCAACACGCTGAGCCTCTTCACGACTCTCACCAGATCCTACTGCCTCAACCGAGAAGGTATCGAAGAGCAGGGATCCAGTTTCAAGATCATACAGGCCAACATTCCCACTGGCCACCACCACAAAGCGATCTCTCACCTGCTGTTCGCTCACCACACCTACACTTCCTAAAAAGGCCAGGTCCGCCTCACCCTGCAGAGCTGAGAGTTGGTCCTCTATATCTACTTGTTTGAGATCAATCTCTTCCACCGTGATATCATCAAGACTCAGTTCCTGGTTGAATACCTGCAGCGCTTGTGTCCCTCTACCCAGAGATCCTTCCTGAGAGAACTCTTGTATCTCTGAAAGAATGCTCTTACCGGAGACGGTTGAGGTAAGTGTATAGGGAAACGTGATTGAAATTGCAGAGACTGCCTCCTTGATGCTGTCAACCTGATCCGCTGGGAGAGTCTTCTCCAGCTGAGCGATGGTTGGCTCTAAATCCAGGGAGAAGACAATCTGGCCATCCTTCACCAGTCCTTGGTTATAGGGAATAAACAGAAAATATCCATCGCTGGCCGTATTGAACTGCAGGAAATCGGAATATGTCTCCGAGAGGCTGTTTCTTGCTTGAAATGTCGCATTGATGGAAGCATTGAGCACCTTGGGGGAGAGCAATCGACTCTTTCTTCGTAGGTATACAGTGACTCTGGCCTCTTCTTCCACTTGGTTACGGAGACTGAATCGCAGTGATTCAATAAAGGAAATTGCTTTATCAACAAGTGTCTCAGTTTCAAACTTCCGCTCACTGACCGGTCCTTCTGCTGACAGCATGGCAGCTTCCAGGTACTGTTTGATCGCACCGGTATCATCATTTGATCGATAAGCTTGGTCAGCTTTTTCCAAGATTGCTTCAATGGCTTGTTCCCGTTCTATCATCTGGTTGTAGACACTGGTGCGTCTGCCAATGAGTAATGATTCATCCATCCGTGCAAGCAGATAGACATCGAAACCAGCCCTTCCTTCACTGACGGTATACTCACTTGCGATGGTCAAATTGAAATCTGCTATGGCATTGGTGGTGGTAAGTTCACGATAATACATGTCATACACATCCTCGCCTACGTACGCAGAGATTTGGCCCAGAATGGATTCGTATGCCAACAATCGTGCATTATAATTAACGGGAGCAGTTCCCTTACCCACAAAGGCAACCTCCCCACTTCGCTGCTGAGGTGAGTATATCCAAGAAGGAAGCCCCTCTACCTGTGCTCTTACCAGGGAAGAGAGCGAGGAACAGGAGACAAGCATCAAACTCAAGAAGAGTATAAGGCAGGCTTTCAGGAAGAGTCGTTTCATAGTGTATAAGTGTACGCGGTTGTGAGCTTGAGGAAAAGCCCTTGTTCGAGAAGTGTTGCACTGCTTGCAGCAACCCGGTTCCCGACTGAGAGGGAAAGCGCCCAATCATGGAGAGCATACGTGAGGCCCAATTCGCCGGATGCCTGATAAAACATCTCCTGATTTGATGTATCATACCCAGAAGAAAACAAGACTGAAGCATCAAGGGAGAGGCTGCGAACCAGAGAGGTCCGTGCGGAAGAGAGCTGGCTGATCGGCAGCTTTGCTGAAAGACCTGCAATACCATAGATACGGCTGGGCGCTGTTGCACCGAGACCAAATTGAACAGCGTATGGATGCATGGGAAGCGGCCAGATATGGATAAGATCAAGAGAAGGATCCATATCCTTGTTGAGTGAAAGAGAGAGGGAGACGCTCTTATTCCCACTCTCCCTCAGTCCCATACCCAAGAAGAGTGGCTTTCCTGAAAGCTGGGAGAGTAACAGCACACCTTCTTCCTCAGCAACTTCACTCACCACCACTACTCCCTGCTCTCTATCCCTTGCATCCAAAACAGTGAATCTATCTCCCTCTCTATAGGGAGAATTTTCAACCTTTGCCCCAAATCCACGACCAGAGAAAGAGGTCAGCCTCAGATCAGGTAAGGATGCAAACAGGGAAAGGCCATCGTGATTGAGTGCTGTAACAAGGCGCTTCTCATACCCACTGACTTCGCCTAGGAGTCTATAAGTGAGTTGTCTCTCTCCGTAGGAAAGGGAGAGTTCATACTCTCCCATCTCATCTTTTTCTAGAACAGCACTCAGTTCACCTTCCTCGTCCAACCGCTCCACAAGAGCTTCCTCAAGTGCCCTTTGCACTCCTTCTACCACCTCCTGTGGCACAGCTGCATCTTGAGTGAAGACAAGCTGCGCCGAGGAGAGTGGCAAGAGAATAAGGACAAGGTATATGAGAGAGAGTGCGAGCCTCATGTTGCAGCTCCAACCTCTATGATTTTCAGGATCAGGTGAGCAGCATCCTCCATTGCAGGAAGGGCAGCCCATTCAAACTGGGAGTGAAGATTATGTCCACCGGTAAAGATATTCGGGCAGGGAATATTTCTCTCGTTTGCCATGCGTGCACCATCGGTACCACCCCTGATCAAGGCTTGCTCAAGCTTGAATCCTAGTTCATCCCCGGCCTTGAAGAGATTCTCCATGGCAAACGGCTTGTTCTTTGCAACCAATGCCATGTTGTAGTAGATGTGTTTCGCATCAACAGTGACTGTTCCATTTGGATAGAGAGCCTCTGTCGCGGCTGCCAACTGCTTGATCGCCTCAATTCTCCTGTCGAGTATCTCCAGATCAAAATCCCTGAGGTACAAGGTGAGGTCAACCTCGGTATTCGTACCACTCATGCTCTGTGCACAGTAGTACCCATAGCGTTCATCGGTGGCCTCCGGGCTCTCTGCCTGAGGCAGAGCATTAACAAAGAAGGCAGCCATGGTCAGTGCATTGACGAGTCGTCCTCTGGCAGCCCCAAAGTGGTAGCTTACCCCACTGAAGTGAACACGTACCGTTGCAGCATTGAAACACTCACTTTCTATCTCATACCGTTTCCCACCATCAATGGTGTAACAGTAGTCACAGCTGATCTTATCGTACGGGAACGTATCCATCCCGGCACCGGTCTCTTCATCACTGGTGAAGATGAACTCCACCACCCCATGCTTGATCTCGGGATGGCTGAGCAGATACTCTGCTGCGCTCATGATCTCAGCCACTCCGGCCTTGTCGTCACTACCCAGGAGTGTATTGCCATCAGTTACAATGACCGTCTCTCCCTTGTAACGCAACAGTTCAGGGTTGTCTTCAACCTTGAGGGTGTGTTCTTCATTGAGCGGGATATCTTTTCCATCATAGGAGGCGATGACTCTGGGTTTTACGCCATTGCCCGGCACATCATCGGCTGTATCGACATGTGCCATGAAGGCCACGGTGGGTACATCATGGTCGATGTTGGAGGGAAGCCTTCCTATAACCACTCCATGTTCATCAACCTGGATGTCCTCGATCCCCAGGTCGCGCAACTCCTGTTCCAGCAACCTGAGCAGGTCCCATTGTCCATCCGTGGAGGGGTGTCTTTCTCCTACTTTCTTGTCATCACTCATGGTATCTATGACTGCATATCGTAAAAATCTGTTCAGTATAGCGTCTGCAAATGTATTGGGCATTGATCTCTCCTTCATTGTGAGTATTCCAATGCCCAGTATTTCACAAAGTGGACTTGCAGGCAACCAAATCCACACTATTTAGATGGTGAAGTCATAGCTCTTCAACATTGGCTTGATCATATCCACCACATTATAGAGAGCAAATACACAGATGATGATTCCCGTAACAACCGGTCCCCGCTTCAACGTTTTTCCCACGGAAATGACACTGGCTGTCATGGCACTGGAGAGTTCTGGTTCTGTGGTCACCGTCTTCAGCCAATCTCCGAACGCTTCATCAGGAGTTCCCCCGAATTGGTAGTACCTCCAGATGGACATGACCGTGGTTGAGACTACACCACTGGCAATCGCGATAGCAGTTGCCGCTGAGATTTTCCCCCAGAAGACCGTGGTAGGGATGCAGGCATAGACCACCCCGGCGGTAAAGAGTACCAGTGTCCTGGTAACCAGCTTCTGCATATCCTTCCAAAACGCTGCACGCTGACTGGGAGCCAAGCCCCGGGCGAGGTTTTCTCCTCTTGTCTGAAGCAAGCTTCGTCTCTGCACCAGTTGCTGGTCCAGCTGTTGCTGCTCCTCTTCATTGAGCAGAGTGTGTGCAAAAGAGACCACCTTCTCAACATCAGCCTCTCCCTGAGGATTGCCTACCGTATAACAAAACTCCAAATACTCTCTTCCCTGACCTTCAGAGAGGGTATTGCTGACGATCTGCTTGCCAGAGGGGTTGCTCTTTGTCAGTGAACGGCTGACCTCCTCTTCCAGATATGGCCAAACAACATCCTTCTGTTGTTCTATCATCTCAGAGACAGCTGGCAGGAGCTGGTCATCTGAAATCTTCTGTTTCTCTACCGATTGCAGCCCCATCGAGCAACCAGAGAGTTGCACAATGAGCAACAATACCACAACCTGGGTAACAATTCTTCTTCCTGTCATATTCCTTCCTCCTCTTGTATCTTTTTCTGGTTCTTTTGCTTCAGGGGGAAAGACCACCCTAAAAGCAAGGAAAACCGAATCATGGGATAGCGGGAAAATCGTAATGAGAGCCTCTTGTATGCTGAACTGAAGACTCCATTTGGGTCGCGTATGATCACCCTTGGTTCAATACGCAATCCTTTGTAAGGAGTAATTGTCCAGCCGAATGCCATTTCATTGAGAAAGCGGAGGGATTCCTCCTCATCGTCATACCAATCATTGAAAAGAAAGCCTACCTGGATGAGAGAAACGGTAAGATGCAACCCGCAGTCCAGGGGGTAGTAATCGAGAAAGAGGCCGGTTTCCAACAGCCTGGGGCCTCCTACCTCGCGTTCAGCGGTAAGACTGATTGGGAGACGAAGGGAGAACTGTTCATCAAGTGAGAGACCAAGCTCCACACGAGCGAGTACCGTCTCCTGCCATAGTGCATCGATGAGTGCACCATCCACAGAACAATACAAGCTAGGTCCTGCCCCAAAGAGCGGACTAACTATGATGAGCAGTGGTATGATTATCATCATTTTACGCACCTATTCCTCCGTACGCAGAAACTAGCACGGAGTAAGGTATGGGAATATTCACCAAATTGGGTACCAACAACAAGGAGGAGTGGGTCTCTTCATAAGAAAAACAGGAATTCTTCTCATTAATGGTTGTAAGTCATGGTAAACTTGTACACAAACTATAATCTTTATTGTTATAGTTTATTGTAAGGAGTTTGTTGTGAATAAGATTTGGTCTGTAGTATTGATTGTCATTGCTGTCCTGACTGTGGCTGCAGGTACCTACTGGTACGTGGAGTTCAGGCCTTTGGCTGGGCAAAGTGGAACAGAACAAACGGCAACCATTGAACAAACAGAAGAGCGTGAGACCATACAGGTCCCACAGACCTCTCCTGCACAATATGTTGAACCAAAGCAAGCAACAGAACTCCCCCCAGAACTTATGCAACGTCCTGAGGAGCCGGTACAAGAACCCCCTACCCCAAGCATGCCGGTGATGAAAGAGGAAGCTAAGCAATCGGCGATACAGGTTACAGAGCCTATGCCACTGCCTGTAAGCCCCTTAATCCAAAATGGACTCCTCAAGCTCCCACGGCCCAAGGGACCGGTGGTACAAGTACCCTTCGCCCCCCCTCGTGTTGCAACAGATCAGGAAGAGAAAGGCCTGATGGAGAAAGCAACTCCTGTACTCGAAATGGACGAAGAACCAAGGAAGAAAGAAGAGCAAATTGAAATACCACTGCCAGAAGAAAAAGAAGCTGAAGAAATGCAGACGGTAGTACTCAAACCAAGTACTCCGTCAGCCGCTACCAGCGCTGTCACCTTCGACGAGGAAGCTTTCCAGTGGTCGATCAACTCCTCGGTCTCATTCCTTGACTATCAGTTCCCTGGTTCGGACAAAGGCTTCGATATCCAGGTTGACCTGCTCAAGCATGCAGAAGGAGCATTCAAGTTTGGAGGAACCCTCGAATATGCGAAGGTAGAAGGTAATCATGAGATAAGCGTATTGGGCAAGGTTCAGTGGAATCTACGTGATGATAAACCTCTCTCATTCCCACTCTCTGTCTCACTCGGTCCGACGGTTATCATTCCATCCAGCGGAAACAATGAGTTTGGGGTGACTGGAAAGATCCAGGGAGGCGTCTCCTATGCTTTGACTGAATGGATGCGTGTTTTCTACGAAGCAGGAGTACAGGCACAGTGGATTATCACTACCAATGGCTTCACCATCCAGCTTGAACCAATGCGAATCGGATTTGGATTCAGTTTCTAGAGATCCTTGAACGAGGGAGCCCCACTGGCTTCCTCTCCTACCTCAATATTCCCAAGAGGCCTACTCCAGCCAAGTGCTGCAGTGAGAGCCTCTTTTTTTGTATGGGCACGAGAGACGACAAACTTCGCTTCACTCTGTCCCTTTGCCTTGAATGTAATTCCACCCCGTACAGAAAGCACCTTACCGATGGAAAAGCCCTCTATGTCAGCGATAGCCAGACGATAGGACTCTTTGACAGGGTTGCTGCCATCCCTGCGAAAGAGGACCACAGCATCCTTGGTGACAATCAATCTACCTCTCAGCAGATCTCCTTCCCCCAGTGGAGGAACCATGGCACAGAACAGGGAGTAGTGAAACGTCTCGTCCGTAGCCTTACGAACCTCTTTCTCAGAAACGTAGTAGGTGATTCTATAGAACAACCACACCAACAGAAACAAGAGGGGGAATAAAGAGTAATAGAGCCCTTTTCCAATATAGGAGGGATTGATAAAGACCAGGAAGAAGGTCAATGCCAATAGGATGAGTTTGATTAAAGCTTGCATGCCCACAATGTACTTGCTCGAAGAAAAAAAGAAAAGCCTTGAAGCGAATGTTTGCCGCTTGCCTCTTCTTAATTGGAGGCTACAATGAACAGAATATCACAATGTTCACGTTGGCTTTGGATTCCCCTTCTATGTTGCTGCATGTGTTTTACTTTTGGGGGATGCAAAGAAGAGAGCGCAGGTCGCTCCTCCTTGCATGTAAGCATGGAGAGGCAATCTGGAACTGAGAAGACCTTGTTGCCAAATGACACTCCCCTGGAAGTGTCTCGCTACGTAGTGGAAGGTACAGGACCCCAGGATACCACCTTCAGCGTCATGTCCAACACCAGTACCGTCGATGTCGATGGTCTCTTGATCGGCACCTGGGACATAACAGCCGTGGGAAGGAACGACCAAGGAGTCGATCTTGTCACAGGTTCTGTTTCAGTCAACCTATCAAAGGACCCATTGGAGACAGTGATCAAACTGGACGCGCTCAGTGGCAACGGTATGATGGACATTCACCTGGGATGGGATGCGAGTAAGATCAACAGTCCCAGCCTCGAGGTATGGCTTACCGACCCACAGGGAACCATTACATCGCTTACTCCAACTACGAACAACATGGAGAACGGCTCTGTTGTTTTCACCGGCTCCTATCCTGCAGGGTCCTACTTGCTGAGGGCTAAGCTGTACAGTGGGACAAGGTCGGTCGCTGGTTGTGCAGAAGTAATCCGGATAGTGGGAAATAAGACCACCGAGGGTGCTATCGAACTGACATTGGATAAGTATGCGGATATTCCAGCAACCATCACCTTGGTAGACAACCTGGGGGTACCCGTTGAGTGCAGCATCCAAGGGATCAGTGAAGTCATGGAGGCACAAGTTCCGGCAACTGCAACACTCTCTGCCCAAGAGGCAACAGACCTGGAGGTGAGCTGGTATCTGGACGGAGAGGAAATCAGCAATGCGCTCTCCTGTGCATTCACACCTGAGAGTGGACAACATCGCTTGGATGTCATTGCAAAAGGAGCACTCCTGGCTAGTACTGGGTCGGCCAGCATCACTTTCAAAGCCGCTGTCGAGGGAACCGCGGGGGTTCCTAAACTCGTCGGGATGGTAGAGGACACTACCGATGGCTTGTATGTCGGGAAGAATGCACATGTGGCATTCCTGCCTGATGGAAAGTTGGTGCTGGCCAGCAACCAACATCAGACCATCCAGGTCTGTAGGATTGTCCGTGATACCCTGGAGGTGGTCAACACCTATACCACAACTGATGGCTTCAACGCAGTACAGGTAACCGATATATATGTCGATCCACTCACAAAACTTGTTGCCATTGCAGATGCAAGCATTCCGAGCCTAAGCGTCTATTTCTATGATTCAAAAAACGCAACGCTCACTAAACAGTTTGAACGGAAGCAATACCTATTTCAAGAACAAGCAGTTCAAGCAAAACCTTCACAAGCCTGCATCAATTAAGCAAGGAGGCAAGCACAGGAATTCTCTATGGCCTGATACCTGATGCTTCGCATGTGGTACAGACAAACCTGTATGCACAAACCCCTGAGAGTGCTGACCCTGGAGAGTATATCTGGTGGTTCTCCAACCCGCCTGTCTTTGACGCCTTGGCAATCTCAGAAGGATCACAGAGTGCAGCTTTGGCAGACACGGACACTGGATTTCTCAAACTCTGCCGGAAGAACGCCATGGATGATCTGTTTGCACAGGACCAGCATTTCCAGAGTAGCGACACCCCGTACCTGGACAATATTGGTTCCCTTCACTTCATCAACGATGATCAGCTCATCTATGCAACGGATAACGATATTGGGAGGTTTGCCTATGCAAGTAATGCATGGACCCAGAAGGAGGTGTATACCTCCTCCCAGAATGATATCGGGGTAATGGAAGGAATCTCTCAACTCCTCTCAAACAAGGATGACACCATGCTCTACGTACTTGCAAAAAACAGCAAGAATGTTGTTTCTTTCTCTGTTGATGGGTTCGGGAGACCGCTCTTCCTGGAGAATAGTTCCCTCGGTGATTATGCTCCTGCTAGAATGACACTCTCTCCCAGTGAAGAACACCTGGCGATTGTCTCTGACATGAATGATTCACTGATTCTGTGTGCCATTCCCTAACTTTCGGTATTGTGCTTTTTAACACATTGAGACCCGGATAACCCGGGTCTCTCTTATAATAAGGATGCCCGGCCTGTCGGGGGCCGGGCAAATTGGATACTGGCCAACTATCAGGCCTTGTAAACAGGAATCTCCTGATAGGTGGTATGTAATAGATGATGAGACTTTTTGCTGAGCGGTTTGTCCAGGAACTCCTCGTACAGCTGCTTGATCGATTCGTTCTCGTGGGAACGTCTGACCTTGCTCTGCTTGTCATCCGCATAGAGACCTTCACTCCGTATCAAACGAAGTTCATCGTTTGCTCCATAGGGTTGACCACCACCGGCGATACAACCACCACGGCAAGCCATTACCTCGATGAACTCATACGGAGCCTGCTTGCCCGCTGCCCGGGCAGCTCTTACCTCATCCAGTACTTCAGCAACATGGGACAGGCCATGAACTACAGCAACTCGGACCGGGGTCCCATCGAAGTCAACTGTTCCTTTCTTGATCTCACTCAATCCACGAACTGCTTCAACCTCGACATTCTCGAGCTCTTTTCCAGTAACTACATGGTAGGCGGTACGTACCGCAGCTTCCATGACACCACCGGTTGCACCGAAGATGGTACCGGCTCCAGAGTATTCACCAACTGGATTGTCTGCTTCCTCATCCTCAAGATGGAGGAAATCAATACCGGTTGCCTTGATCAGGCGGGCAAACTCACGGGTGGTGAGCACAAGATCCACATCCTGGTAACCACTGGAGCGCATGCTCTCATCGCGGTATGCCTCATACTTCTTGGCGGTACACGGCATGATTGCAACAGTGAACATCTTCGCTGGATCCATATTCTGCTTCTCAGCGGTATAGGTCTTCTCAATCGCTCCGACCATCTGCATCGGGCTCTTTGCACTGGAAACCATATCCAAAAGATCCGGATAATACTTCTCGACGTAATCAACCCAAGCAGGACAGCAAGAGGTGAACTGAGGAAGGGCTCCTCCCTTGGTCAGACGGTGCACCAATTCGCTTCCCTCTTCCATGATGGTAAGGTCGGCACCGAAGTTGGTGTCATGCACTGCTGCAACGCCAAGTCTGCGAAGAGCGGCATAAATCTTACCGGTTGTGACCGTGCCAGCAGGAAGTCCGAAGGACTCAGAAAGTCCTACGCGGATTGATGGAGCAATCTGGACAACTACCTGCTTTTCAGGATCTGCGACTGCTTCCTGGAAGGTTGCAATCTCATCCTTCTCATAGATGGCTCCAACGGGGCAGTGGGCAGCACACTGGCCACAGCGGACACAGGGGCTGTCCTCAAGCTGCAACATTGCAGCTGGTGCCATGTAGGTACCATCACCACGACCGATGAACTCAAGCGCAAAGACACCCTGCAGGTCCTGACAGACCTGGACACAGCGTCCACACTTGATGCACTTCTCAGGGTCAATCACGATGGAAGCAGAGGATGTATCTTTTGGCCGATCACTCAAGCGTACCTCAAAGGGCTGCTCACGAATACCGAACTCAGCTGCCAAGGTCTGCAGCTCACACTCTCCGTTACGGATACAGGTGAGACAGCTTGATGGGTGGGTGCTGAGGATCATCTCCAAGATGGTCTTCCGTACCTGGAACAGCTCCTGGTCGTGGGTGATGATGCTCATATTCTCTGCAACAGGGGCAGCGCAAGCTCTGAGGATCTTTGCACTTCCCTCCTGCTTCACGATACACAGACCACATGAGCCAAATGGCTTGAGGTCATCATGGTAGCAGAGGGTTGGGATGTTCACCCCAGCCTTCCGGGCTGCAAGCAATATAGTGGTCCCCGCTTCAACCTCTACGGGAATGCCGTTTATCTTTACATGTACGATACTCAATTGATTCCTCCTAACCTGATCCTAGTGGATTTCAACGGCGCCGAACTTACAAGTTTCCATACATACACCACACTTGATACAGATGGACTGGTCAATGATGTGAACTTGCTTTCTTTCGCCAGAGATTGCTGCGACCGGACACTTTCGTGCACAAGCCGTACAACCGATACATTTCTCGGGATTGATCGAGTACCTGACCAATTTCTTACAGGTACCACTGGGACAGCTCTTGTCCACAATGTGGGCCACGTACTCGTCCTTGAAATGCTTGATCGTAGATAGGACCGGATTGGGAGCAGTCTGCCCCAAAGCACACAAGGAACCTTTTCTCATTGCTTCCCCGATAGTCTCAAGCGTATCCAGATCCTGAAGGGTACCATTTCCGGAAGTGATTTTCTCCAGGATGTTGGTCAGGGACCGGCCACCGATTCTACAAGGTGCGCATTTTCCACAGGATTCATCGACAGTGAAGTTCAGGTAGAACTTTGCAACGTCAACAATACAGTCATCCTCATCCATGACGATCATACCACCACTTCCCATCATGGAACCAATCCTGACCAAGGAACCGAAATCGATCGGGGTATCCAAGTCAGCATCGGTGATAACACCACCTGAAGGACCACCAGTCTGAACAGCCTTGAACTTCTTGTCATTGGCAATTCCTCCACCGATGTCGTATACGATCTCACGGAGGGTTGTACCCATCGGGACCTCTACCAGACCAGAGTTGCGAATCTTACCGGTGAGGGCAAATACCTTGGTTCCCCTGCTGTCAGGAGTACCGATCTTGCTGAACCAGTTGCCACCCTTGGTGATGATGACGGGAATATTAGCCCAGGTCTCAACATTGTTGATGACTGTCGGCTTGCCCCACAGACCTTTTACAGCAGGGAATGGAGGACGAGGTTGCGGCATACCGCGCTTGCCTTCAATGGACTGCAAGAGGGCAGTCTCTTCACCACAGACAAATGCACCTGCTCCGAGGCGGATCTCAATATCGAAATCAAAACCACTTCCCAGGATATTCTGTCCAAGGAGGCCGTATTCACGGGCCTGCTGCATGGCAATCTCAAGACGATGGATAGCCAAGGGGTACTCTGCACGGATGTAAATAAAACCTCTGGTAGCTCCAATTGCCTTACCACAGATGGTCATTGCTTCAAGTACGCTGTGCGGATCACCTTCGAGCGTTGATCGGTCCATATAGGCACCCGGGTCCCCTTCATCAGCATTACAGACAACATATTTGGTATCGTTTTCTGCCTGACGGGAGAAGTTCCACTTCATCCATGTGGGGAAGCCAGCACCACCTCTACCGCGAAGACCAGCGGTCTTCAGTTCCTCGATGATGTCCTCACTGGTCATCTCAAAGAGAGCCTTCTCCAAGCCCTGATACCCTTCACGGGCGATATATTCGTCGATATTTTCTGGATCAATGAATCCACAGTTACGAAGTACAATCCTGAACTGTTTCTGGTAGAATTTGATATCCTCTACCTTCGCATTCTTTCGGCTTGCTTCTTTGTCATACAACAGCCGGGAGACTTCACGGCCCTTGATGATGTGCTCACTGATAAGCTCTTTTGCATCTTCGGGTTTTACTTTCACGTAGAAGGAGTCTTCTGGCAGGATCTTTACAATCGGTCCCTGCTCACAAAAACCGAAACATCCGGTCTTTACAATCTGTACCTCGTCAGCAACTCCCTGAGCCTTGCACTCCTCTAAGAGGTTCTGGTAAATCTGGTCCGCGCGGCTCGATTCACACGCTGTTCCTCCACAGACCAAAATGTAGTTTCTGAACGCCATTATTTACCCCCATCCTTCTTGATGATGTCAGCTGCAGGACGATCGAACATATGGTCGGTTACCAGCTGCTTCCCGATAATATGCTGCTCAACTATCTTGCGTGCCGTCTCTACATCCACCTTTCCATAGATAACATCGGGCATACCGGGAACGATGACCTCAATGGTCGGCTCCACATAGCACAGTCCCATGCATCCGGTCTGGGTGACCGAGACATTGTCTATTTTCTTCTCGTCGAGGACTTCAAGAAAGGTATCAAGTACCGGCTTTGCACCGGCTGCAATACCACAGGTCCCCATGCCAACGATAATACGGGCATCCTTGCCCTCGATATCGCGCTTCTGGATCTCATTCTGCTTCTTTTCACGGAGCTTTCTCAGCTCTTCAAGTGTCATTTTAGCCATGTTCACATCTCCTGTTGTCTGGAAGGTGACGTATTTCTTCTGTGCATATCCAGCAAATTCTCTTCGCGGTACTGTTCCAGCTCTTCCTCCTGAGAGGAAAGGTACTGCCTGAGCAGTGCCAATGTACCGCTGGTCTCAAATGGTCCAAGGACCGCTTCAAGCTCGCTTTTTCGAAGCGTATACCGGTCTCCGCCTTTCCCTGTTTCCAAACTCCGCTCAATCACCAGCTCCCTACAGAGAGGATGGCTGAGTAGTGCCAGGAAAGTGGAAGCCACATTCCCCATAGGAGGGGCATCTATGTGGTCCAGGCGGAAAGAGAAGGAAACCGTGGTTCCAATCCCCTCTTCCGATTGCAGGGCAAAGGTCCCATCGCAGGCATCACATGCCTGAGAGAGAAACGGTAAGCCCAGACCGACCTTTCGCTTCTTGTGCTTCTCCCCATCTGAATAGAACGGGTCCAGCACACGTCTCTGGATCTCTGCATTCATTCCCTTTCCGTTGTCTCGTATCTCACAGAAAAGCTTGGTCCCCGTCTCAGCGAAGGTGAGTTCCACCAGGGAACTGCCTGCCTCAAACGAGTTCTGTACGATATCCAACAGATAGTCATCGATGCAGATATGCATAGAGAGATACCTCTCTCCTTTATCTGAACTTCGCGATAATTCCGGTAATCTGGTCCTTGGTGACCTTACCGAAAACCTCTCCACCAACGGTCATGACCGGGGCAAGCCCACAGCAACCGACACAACGCACAGCCTCCAAGGAGAAGATTCCATCTTCTGTTACTGCTCCTACCGGCAAATTCAGTTGCTTATCCAACTCGTCAATGATCGCCTGACCACCCTTGAGATAGCAGGCCGTACCCATGCACACCTGAATGTTGTGCTTGCCAGGTTTGGTCAGCTTGAAGAAGTGGTAGAATGTTACGACACCCCAGATGGTTGCCAAAGGCACATCAAGCAATTCTGCTACCTTATCAGCCGCTTCGCGGGAGATGTAACCATGCTCTTGTTGTACCCTGTGGAGCACCATAATGAGATTACCCTGCTTGGTTTTCCATTCCTTGATGAATGCTACCAACTCGGGTGAGAACGTGACTTCGTTAATGTCCGACATGTAACCTCCAGTACCCAATTTACGTTTTGGTGTATCCTAACACTTTTCCAAAGAGTTTGTACATATCTATTTCTCTATAAATTCTTTTTTTCAAGGGAGTAAAGGATTTTAATTGAAGTATATTGACCAATTCTTCGAGTTAATGTACATTATTTCACATAAATAGGAGATTTCACCATGAACAATGACCAGCTGATACGGATCACTCGATACTATCGCTCGCTTAATCGTCTCAAGACTATCGGACTTGAGAAAGTGTTTGCCCACAACCTTGCCGATGCAGCAGGCGTTTCGGCGGCCATCGTACGTAAAGATTTCTCCCAGCTGGGCATTCATGGCCAGAAACGCGGCGGGTACGAGATCCACGAGCTGCTCAGAGGTTTGGGTGAGATCCTCGGGAAAGGAGACAGCCAGAACTGCATTATCGTAGGTTGCGGAAGGATTGGGAAAGCATTGATGCACTACAATGGCTTTGAACCTGATGGTATCAGGATAGTCGCAGGTTTTGACAGCGATCCCTTGGTATACAGCGATGCATCCCACCCCGTGCCCATCTACCCCATCAGCAGGATTGATGAGGTTGTCGAGGCACTCGAGGTTACCGCAGGCATTATCACCGTTACTGAGCAGGCTGCACAGGATAGCTATGAGAGGCTGCTCGCAGCTGGGGTTATGGGAATCCTGAACTTCAGCCCTATCACGCTCAAGGCACAGAAACAGGAAGATGGACGCTCACCGGTAGTGCATAACATCAACATTGCTCTGGAGCTGGAACAGATTTTCTATGAGTTGAAGTTCCCCAAGAACAGTTGAAGCGTCTAACGACGAGTAAGGGTCAGCAAAACCGGGAGGTGGTCGCTGACCCCATTTTTTATCCTGAAATCCCACCCGTATGGGGTACCATCACTCTTCAACAGGGAAGGAAGACCACAGATGGAGAACGCATCATACTCCCAACCCAATCCATCAAAGAGATAGCCATTGCCAAGTATCTGGTCATAGCGGTGCCACTGCCCCGTCCAGCAACAACTGCCTGGAGGAGAGAGGAACTCGTATTGGGAATCTAGATATGGACTATACCATTGTGAGGGACCAACATTGTCCTTTGCACCGGTAACAGCGAGGGAGCCATCCTGTATGAATTGGTTGCTCAGTGGATATGAGATATCCACCAAGGCGGTCTGTCTTCCCCCAGCATCCCATACAGCATCAGGATTTTCATTGAAGTCCCCGCAGAGCAGGGTCAGTGTCCCTTCATGGTCCTTTGCAGCCATTGAAAGAGCCCCTGAGAGGGCAATCCGCTTCTCCTCGGTCTCCTCATCCCCTCCAATCCTGCTCTTGGCATGCAAACCAAAGACCACGACATTTCCCCTGCCGGTCTCAATACTCGCTTCCAGAAACGGCCTGCATCCAGGAGCTGCATGCACCACAGGATCTGAGACAGGATGCCTGCTGATGATTGCCACAGCGATAGGGCTACCCTCTCCTTTGCTGACTGCATACCAACGATATCCCTTACGTGAAAGGTGGTGATACAAGAGATCATGTACCACATTGGCTCCTTCCACTTCCTGCAGTACGATGATATCAGGCAGTGCAAGGGAACGGTCCAATAGTACATTTGCAAGTGTCTTGAGTCGAAGACGATAGGAACCTTGATCCCAACTATCCGGGTCTTGGTACTCCTCGTATTCGTTTCCCTCAAGTTTTGCATCAAAGAGGTTCTGCACGTTATAGGAGAGCACAGAGAAGGTCTTCTCATCTGGGGAGATCGTTGCATCGCATCCAGAAAACAGGGACAGGGAGATAGTAAGCAATAAGATCATCATCATGCCCCTTAAGAGCATGATGTTCCACAACTGCTTCAGTTCTGTGCGTTTTTTCCAAGTGAATAACTGAAATAGAGCATGGCAACCGCATCCTGTTCATCGAAGGCTTCGATGTCCATCTCCTTAGCCTTCAGCAACCCTTGCTTGAGATTCTCAAAGCAAGGATCGAATGATACATCACTACTCTCCAGGATATCCATACAGAAAGACCTGAGCGGCTCCCACTCCTTCTTTTCAAAGTAAGAAAGGACTGTCTTGTATGCTTGGTCGATCTGATCCAAGTCCCTTGCCTCAGAGAGGAAGGGAGAGAGGAAGTCCTTGGGGTACCCGAGATTCATCTGCTCATACAGATGGGAAAGCCGTGGGGAACCAAACTTCAGGAAGGTGGCAATGACCGCATAGCGAGTCTGACGGAAGGTGGCACTTCGCCCCTGCTCCACAGAGATGAAGAACTCCTGGTAGAACGTTCCTTCCTTGTCCATGAAACGCTTGGCGATAAGATAGTCGATTATTTCATCAATATGCTTCGCTGAGTGGCTCAACTCATTTACCAGTGGCAGGTATTCAGTGCCTTCTGTAATATGGGCAAGGGATTTGCTGGCCATCGAACGAACTGACGACCACCTACCATGGAGCATAAGGTTGACCAAGGCATTCTTTGCCTTTTCTTCCTTTCTATATGCACCCAGGGAGGCAATGGCATCAAGCTGGACGTAGGAATCATCGTCTTGTGCAACAATGATCAGGTCATCAAGCAACGCTTTTCTCGGGCGGTCACCAAGAGCCCTCACCGCATCACGCTTGTCAGGGGAGAAGGGACTGCGGAGAATCATACGGAGCTCACTGGTTGCAAGATTGTTCAGGTTTCCCCCGAGGGAGAGCATCAGGAACCTACGTTTTGCGGGGTCCCGGGTTCTCTCGAGTTTCTCGATCATGGAAACTGCCCTGAGTCCATGCATGCTGAAAATAACTTGTGCTGCCTGCTGTGAGCTGTAGGCACCATACTCCTGCAGCCTGGAAGCTACCAAGATTTCCACAGCGGTAAGCAGGATGGCAAAGACAAACACCAGGGTATACCCATTTCCGGCAGCTATTCCATTTACGACAAACAGATCCCTGGAAATATGTCCCAAATCACCAAGCAGACCACTGACCAGTCCAACCACGAATGCTACGATGGCAATGAAAAAATTGACCATTGAGTTAAATGCAACCGTCTCATCATCAGGCATCACCTGGGTGATCAAGCGATAGACAAGCATGCTGATCAGGGCAATGAAGAAGTTAGTGAAGAATCCAAGGACAAAGAACCATATGGGGTTTGCCTCTGGGGTAATCAAGGCCCAGGCCATGAAAAAGAAGAGAGAAAAAATCGTGGAGAAGAGCACCAAAGGCCGGCTGCCCAAACGGTCGGAGAACTGTTTGCTGATAAAACTAGCGGCCATGACCGATACACCCAGCACAACCGAATAGACAAGCACAAGCGAGTTGGACAGCCCCAGCTCAACACGAAGGAATGGGGTGGTAAGGGCAAAAACAACGGCCACTGCAGTGGAGAGCCATCTCAGGTAAAGCCTTCTGCTGAAGGCAGCCTGCTTCATAGCTTCCTTAAGAAGGACAAATACGCCTCTTCCTTTCTTGTAATCAACTGTACTGCGGCTGGGGATGCGTGCCATCTCATGGCTCGCCATGAAGTTCACCAACACTCCAAGGATCTGCATGGTCACCAGACCAACCAATCCACTAAACCGCTCTATGCCCAATACCAGGGCCGAGATACACCGAACCACCAGAGACGAACTCTGGTAGGCTGCATTCACATTGGCAACAACCTTTCCTCGGTTGGCAATGCTGCTGATACTCTTGAGCGTTGAGTCGATGAGGGCAATACCGATCATCCTGAACACATTGAACAGGGTGTAGACCGAGAGCAGGAGAATCACTGCCCAGTCCCCACTGAGGAAAAAAAGCCCAAGATACCCGAGGGAAACAAGCCCACGGAGAATCCACACAAGGGATTGTACCTTTACCTGGTTGCGTCCCTTGAAGACCTGGGGGACAAAGGGAAGCACAATTCCAGCAATATAACTTGCTGAAGCTATATAACCAAGGGCGATGTTGCTGGCACCAAAATAAATAGCGAGCAAATAAACAATTGTATCGCCGAGGAGGCTGTAGGCAACACCGTTATACAGCTCCTGGCGATACATATGCTTTCTTCCCAGTGTCTTTTCTTTTTCACTGAGGAATCTAGTCTTGGGCATGAGTAGTTACAATTCACTCCGTTGTTTAACAATTCTGCTGACTAGACCATAGCTCTGTGCTTCATCTGCACTAAGCCAATGATCCCGTTCGGTATCGCTGCGCACTTCCTCAAGGCTCTTTCCTGTCTCCTGTGCAATCAGCTTATCAAGTTTCTCACGCAGCTTCTCAAGATGCTTGGCGTGAATTTCAATATCAGTTGCAACCCCTTTCATGCCGCTCATCGGCTGGTGGATGAGGTAGGTGGAATTGGGGAGCGCAATACGCTGTTCCTTGGGAACAGCCAAAAGGACCAAGGCAGCAGCACTTGCCACCAAGCCCATCCCGACCATGGTTACCGGAGCAGTAATGAAGCGAGCCATGTCAAAGATTGCATAGCCTGCATCGACATCCCCACCGGGGCTGTTGATGAAAATCTTGATCGGTTCATCGCTCTCACCCTCAAGGATGAGCATCTGCTTGATGACTGACTCTGCGCTCTCCTTATTAATCTCTCCCGAGAGAAGGATGGAACGGGTTTTTAGGAGTTTTTCCTGTATCTGTGGATCCTGCGTTGCAGGCTTTTTTTCTTCTTCTTGTGGCATGTGCCCCTCACTCAAACTGGTTTTGATGTAGAACATCAAGGCAAGTATACACACATACTCTCATTCTTGCAAAGGCATAGCAGGTAAGAAAGAGGGGATGTAGGCAGAAAGGATATGAAACAGTATACTGAGGCCATTAATGAGGAGAACAGTGTATGAAATGTGCTACGGTTGCCATTATCGGCAGACCATCAGCTGGAAAGAGCACCCTGCTCAATACGATTTGTGAGATGAAGGTCTCCATTACCGCCAGTACCCCGCAAACCACCAGGAATGCGATCAGGGGTATCTATACCGACGAGAGGGGCCAGTTGATCTTCACCGATACACCTGGTTTCCACCTCAGTGAAAAAACGTTGAACAAGCGCCTGCAAGAGACTGCACTGAAGACCCTCGAGGAGAACGATGCAGTACTCTATATCCTCGATGCCAAGCGAAGTGCAGGAGAAGAGGAGAAAGCTCTTGCCAGCCATATTGCAAAACTGAAAACCCCGGTTATCTGTGTCATCAACAAGAGTGACATCCTCAAGGAAAGTGAATTGGCAGAAGCCCAGTCCTTCCTTGAAGAGATGTTGCCTGGAAAAACAGTATTGGGAGCCTCTGCAAAACTCGATGAAGGGGTCGATGAGATCCTCATCGAGCTGTTCAAACATGCACCAGAGGGTGAATTGCTCTACCCTGCCGATGCATATACCGACCAGAACCTTGAATTCCGTATCAGTGAGATCATCCGTGAGAAGGCGATCAACTTGGTGACCGAGGAAATTCCCCACGCAATCTATGTCGAGATTGCCGACATTGAATACAGTGAGGAAAACAACACGGTTTGGGTGCGGGCATTCATCGTGGTAGAACGCGATACGCAGAAGGGTATTGTGGTAGGCAAGCGAGGAGCGGGCATCGCAAAAATCCGCAAAGGTGCAGAGCCTGAGATCCGCGATATCTTCCCCGGTAAGAAACTCCGTCTCGACCTCAGGGTCAAAGCTCAGGACAAGTGGAGAAACAACTCCATCATCCTGGACAGGATTCTCCGCTAGCGAATAAAATTGGTGGCTATGCGTTTTTCTGGAACAGGCTTCTTCACGGTGTCTTTGCCTGCCTCAATACAGGAGAGCAACCAAGCAAGGTTTGCCCCCAGATAACGCATAACCTGCAGTCCTTCCAGGTCCTGCTCCACTTCTTCCACAGTGTTGCCATGAACGCTGTTCCAATAGGTAGAAGAGACCACCGTCATCTGGCTGATGGTGAAGTACTTGTTCAGCTGGTCGAAGGTAGCGCTTGCCCCACCCCGCCTGCAGGAGACCACCGCTGCCCCCGGCTTGAGTGCCATCTGTTTGGAAGCAACACGGAACATCCTATCGAGGAAGGCACTGCCAGCCCCGGCAGCAGAGGCGTAGTGTACTGCCGATCCCAAGACAAGGGCGTCAGCCTTCACAGCTTTCTTTGCAGCTTCATTGACCGAATCATCGGTGAATGCGCATGAACCATGCTTAAAACAGTACCCACAATCGGTGCATCCATGCAGGGAACCTTTTCCGATCCAGAGAATCTCACTGTCAATATTCCACTGTTTCAATACAGATGCCACCTCTTGCAGTGCACGATTGGTGCAACCATTCTCGTGTGGACTGGTGTTGATCATCAAAACGTTCATCTAGAACTCCTTTTTCCCTGGTCTTATAACGCTGGCAGGGAGCTCAGAAAGCTCCCTGCAAACCATATATCCAAGTAGTTTAGTATCGCCCAAGGATAGAGAGCACTTTCTCCTTGCCGCAGGTCTGGAGGAAGGGTCCAAGTTTTGGTCCCCGATCTTTCCCGATCATGATGCGGTAGATCAGCTTGAAGAAGGCACCGGTGTCCAGGCCATTTTCCTTTGCTGAGTCATAGAGGCGAGTGGTGTACTCCTTGTCCTCGATTTGGTCCATGACCTTGACCACCTCACGAAGCGCGTACACTGCAGCCTTCTCCTGGTCAGTAAGCTCTACCAAGGGGTCATTCTCATTGGACAATCGGTACTTGAAGTCCTCCGGAGCAAAGGTGGTGATCCAGTTCCAGGCGCATGCACAGCGAACCCTGAGTCTATCCCTCTGGCTGTCGGTCATTTCGTCCAAAGTTGAAATTGCCCTCTCAATATCCCCTTCATGGAGCTGCAAGAGGTTGCAGAGGTGGCGGAAGGGAATCTGGTAGCTGGGTTCGGAAGGAAGACCCTTCACCTGGCTGAGTTCGTAGATCCGTTTCTCCTTTGCCTTGCGCTTCTCATTCACTTCCTGCAAGCCAAAGTAGATTCGTTCACAGGTATCATAGTCCTCATAGATCTTCAGGACATCGAGGTCGAAGGAGATGGCAAACTCTGTGTTCGGCCGGGTTCCGGCGAACATGTAGCGGGCAACCTCAGGGGTATAGACTTCCAGGACATCATAGAGTGAGACGACCTCTCCACTGGATGAGGAAATCTTTCCACCCCGTCCCTTAATGCTGATGAAGTCGTACTGGAAGGAAACAGGTGCTTCCCCACCAAATACCTGGACCATCTTGCGGGAGGTGTCGAAGGAACCACCTTCACTGTGGTGATCCTTGCCTGCGGGTTCAAAATCTACCTGCTCATGTGCCCAACGCATCGGCCAGTCAAGGCGCCATGGCAGCTTTGCACAGCTGGTGGTCCTGAGGTCGACGGTTTCCGTCTGGCCGGTCTCATCGTCCCGGTAGGTGATGTTCCACTCGCCGTCCCAATCGAGCACGGTGGTGGTATCCTTGTCGGTAAAGTTGGAGAAGACAGAGATTGGCCACCAATCCTTCTCCAACGGCTCAGTTCTGAACTCATCAAGGATGGCTCGGATCTCATCACGCTTTTCAAGGGCAAGGCGCATTCCTTGGGCGTACTCACTTGCGCGGTACCGCTTTGCCTGGTAGATGTACTCAGGCTCAACCCCAACAGCGGGAAGGATGCGCTCTACATCCTGCTCGTTTCCACGCGCATAGTTCTCGGCCCGGCCAAGGGTATCGGGAACGAGGGTAATGGGTTTACGGAGGTAGGTGGAAAGCATTTCTGGCTCAGGCATGTTCTTGGGAACCTTCCTGAATACGTCATAGTCATCCCAGCTGTAGATGAAGCGGACGTTTTTGCCTTTCTCACGAAGGGCTCTCACCACCAGCTCAACCGAGATGATCTCCCGGAAGTTTCCTATATGGACTGTGCCAGAAGGGGTAATGCCGGAGGCACAGGTATAGTGCTCCTTTTCCCCTTTCTCACGAATAATCTTGTCGGCGTATATATCCGCCCAATGTGTAGATACGTTCTTTTCGCTCATAACCGTCGATTATAGTGAAACACTGACATGAGTTCAACTGCTGGTTGCCAAAACAAAGAGCGAGAGCGTATACTCTTGAGTATGAAACGATTGATGGCTTTGCTAATGGTACTGGTTCTCTGTATAGGTTTCCTTTTCGCGGAAGAAGAGGTGAAAGCAGAACCAGGTACGGTGATAGAGAAAGGAATAGCTTCTTGGTACACCAGTGACAAGAGCGAGAGCCTTACAGCCAATGGGGAAGTATTCGACCCTACCAGCCTTTCGGCTGCCCACAAGAGCCTGAAGTTCGGTACCATTGTCAGGGTGACCAACAAGGACAATGGAAGGAGTGTCGATGTCAGGATCAACGACAGGGGTCCGTATGTTGATGGAAGGATCATCGACCTAACCCCATCCTCTGCTGAGCAGATCGATATGCTCGATGCCGGTATTGCCAATGTTGATTTGACCCTTATCTTCGAGCCAGAGATTCCTGAGTCAAAGTACAAGCGCGCCGGTGATACCGGTTGGTATCAGATCCAGGTTGGCGCCTACTCTTCCCTGCTCACTGCCTATGCACAGTATGACAGACTGCTTAACGCAGGGCTGAAGCCTTATGCTGAGCAACTCCCCGAGAGCAAGGCAGTACGACTGACGGTCCGGTGGATCCCTGCCTATCAGTTACAGAGGACGATGCAGGCACTCTCAGCATTGGGATTCTCCGAGAGCAATGTACTGAAGAAGAGTGAGGACAATCCGTACCGATAATACAGAAAAACATAACACCCTAAGAACGGCGCCCTGAAAAGGACGCCGTTTATTGTCTTTAGGATAGTTTTGAGGTAAAGGGTTTTCCATGCTCTTTGCAGAGCTTCTTCGCTATATCCAACCCATCCTTCGCGGCGGTAGGAAGACCACCTCCGGGGGTTGTCCACTGCCCGATCATCGCAAAGTGCTTCAATCCTGGAAGCGTCTTGGGAAGGCTCTTGGAGAGTGTTGCCTTTGTGGGAGCAAAGCCTTCAAAGCTACCCTGCCAGTTTCCCGTATAGCGAATGACCGAGTGAGGTGTTGAGACGTCAACCATTTCAACCTTGTCTTCCAAGGGCCCGATAATCAGAGAGAGACGATCGATTACCTGTTCAGAAAGCCGTTTCTTCTCCTCTTCGTACTGCTTTGGATGCTCCGTTGCAAGCTGCTGCCACTGCTCGCCTTCCCAGGTGTTGAACATGACGGTGATGAGTGTCTTCCCTTTTGGAGCAAGAGTTGGGTCGTAGTGATAGACGTTTAGGTTGAATCGATTATGGCTGCTGCCATCAAACAATATGATCGGTTCCTTGAAATAAGGAGAACTTTCATGAGGGTAAATAGAATAATCACCTTTGAGACCCAAGGCAACCATGATGCTGGATGGGAAAAGAGGATAGCTTTCATAGGCCCTCTGGTAAGGCTTGGAGAGGTACTTGCCTTCAAGCATGCCAAAGAGCGTGGTATGGCCATCTGCTGCGCTGATCACATAATCAGCTTCAACCTGTTCTCCTCCGCGAAGTGTCACACCCTTGGCAACGCCATCCTCCACTACTATGCGCTCCACCGTGCTGTTATATCTGAATGTGGCTCCAAGCCGCTTTGCTTCTCGCTCGATGTTCTTCGCTAGGTTCAGGGAGCCTCCAACAGGATAACCGGCGCATTGGTACGGTTGCTGAGAGAGCCCTAATGTGAGTGCTATCAAGGACCAATCCTCTGGAATCTCAGTAGAGAAGAGCTCTTGCAGTATCTGGCTCTTGAATCGCTTTGAGTACTCCTTCATTGGTTGGAGGTGCTTGAACAGGGTGAGAAATTGGGAGATGGAACCAAGAATGTTCGTTTTTTCATCTGAGAATCTGGTACCCAGTTTCTTCAAACTGCCTATGAATGCATGTACTTCCTTCCGGTCTTCATCTCCATAGCGAAGCAGTTCTTTTTCCAAGGCATCAAGGTCACTGTAGAGGGTAATCGAATCACCCTTGGAGAGCCCCATTGTGGAAAACTGGTCAAAGTTGACAATCGGTACCGTAGAGCCATCATCATTGGTAAAAGCCCCAAGGTCCTTCCATAGTTGGTTGAACTCAGAACCTTCCTTGGTTCCCATGAGCCAGTGTACACAGTAGTCGATTGTGTACTGACCTCGTTTCCAGGAGGTACAGAGACCACCAGGCAGGGCATGGCTCTCCAGCACGGTTACGGTATAGCCACTACGAGCGAGAAATGAGGCTGCAGAGAGTCCTGCGATACCTGCCCCGATAATTACCACATGGTCAGTACTCATGATATGCCGCCTCTCAGAATTTAACTGCTTTATTGTCGCATATCAAATACATATTGGATAGAGAAACACGATATTCCTCATTTCTAGAAACGGATGTGGGCTATCAACTCACCTACCATGGTCTTTCCTGGATGCATGGGGTTTGACCCTTCGATAAGGTATGCCATTTGATAACCTATATCCATGTAGGAAAGAAGTGAATAGGTAACCGATACTCCGGCACTGGCAAGAAAGGCCGAAGACGAAACAGAGGTATTAACCAGCTGGCCAAAGCCATAGCCAACATCAAAGAAGAGGATAAGACGGGGATAGAAGCCTTTGGTAAAGGGTTCTGGCCCGTTGAAGCAGAGAGAGAATCGGTTTGCCAGTGCTCCATCCAAGGGGTACTGGCCACTACCGTATCCTCTGACCAAACTTCCAAGAGAAGTTTCCTGTAAAAACGACACGGGAATATGACTTCCTAGAGTATAGGTAAACTGAAGGTTGTCACGGAGGATGATGGAATAAAGATTGTGTTGTTTCTCATCAAGTTCTTGATAGATCATCAAAGCCACTGCCCCTTCAGCAGTAAATGCTAGATAGGAGGCGTTGGTATTCAGGAGTTTCGGACCTATGAAGAGGGAACTTTCAAAGGCCAAGCCATCAAGAAGTTCTTCTTCATGATTGTAAGAATAGCTGAGTAATACGCTCGTACCAATTCCTGAAAGCAGACCATAGAGGGTATTTCCTCCATAGGAGGAGAACCAAGGGTCAATGCCAAGGACTGTTCCACTATCCAATACATCTCCTTCAACCATGGAGTCGAGGGCTTTTTCATAGGAGCCTCGGTAGCCAAGAAAGAGCTGTTGGTCATGAGCAAGGCTTTGCTTGATTCCAATGGTCCAATCGAACTGCAGGAGGTCAAATATGAGAGGGGAACTAGAGAGAAGAGAGCCATTTACGGGGTGTTGCCAGAGCACTCGTTCATGAAAGCCTGCTTTGGCCAAGAGAACAAGGTCAGTTTCCCAACCAGAGAAGATTGGTTTGAGATCAGAGATGGCACCTGATCTGATGCCGGTTGGAACCAAGGAAGAGCCTATTCTTGGATGCCCCTCCCAACTGTCGTAGGCAAAACTCCAGGAAGCAAAGACACTAGAAGAAGACAGTACAAGGATGAACAAGCACAATACAACTCTATACTTCCTACTCATTGTCTCCTTCTCCCAAGTACGGTAATGGTACCATGGGTACTACCCTTTTCCAAGAAAAAGCATGGCTTTCAGCATATTTTAGAAGACTAATCTATACCAACGAAAAGATTCTTTACATTCTTCGAAAAATCCTTTAGATTACATACAGCTTTTCGGGCCTATAGCTCAGTTGGTTAGAGCATCGGACTCATAATCCGTGGGTCGTAGGTTCAAGTCCTACTGGGCCCAAAGACAAACCTCCTTGCAATGCAGGGAGGTTTTGTGTTGGGGAATAAGATCTGAATGTGGTCTAAAGTGGGCTAGGAAAATCCTGAATATTACCGATGTGGATTTTGTGACAGTTCTACCTGGAACTTGGAATCGCCAATTCGCGTTTTCAGAGGCCTAAAATGCCGGTTTCTGAGGAAAATGTGACAATTCTTCCTGGTACTGAGGTATGCATAGTTTCTGTCTATTAAAAACGTTGGAAGAGATTGCTTCAGTGAAGTAGTACTGTAACATCTCTGAAACTAGGAAACCATAGTAAAAATCATACAATATTTTAACCAGATCAAGAATCTAGGTTATAAAAGAAATCATTAATCAAATTTCTTGAAGCAATGCCTCCTCTTTCTCTTCTTAGAAAGTATCTAACACTTTTGGAGGTAATTCATGATGCAATTCCAGGCAGCACTCGTGTATGCGATACGAGAGAATAATGTAAGCGAGCAAGAACTATGTGAAAAAACAGGGTCAAATCCAAGATGGATTACAGAAATCACAACCAATTCTGAGTGGCATCCTAGATTGGATACTATCCTAAGACTCTGTTATTCACTCGAATTCGATGTGTTTAAATTTCTTGATTATGCTGAATTTGGAATATCACGTAAAAATTCTTCCTCGAACATGAGATTTCCAAAAAATGTATCTATATTAAAATTATGGGAACCCATAGATATTCAAAGAAGAATGATACTTGAAATTATGCCGATACATGTAGCGAAAACCTTCAGGTCTTTAAGAAAAGATTGTGGACTATCACAAAAAAATTTGGAGGAAATCACACCATTTACAAAAAGCACAATAAGTCTTAGAGAAGGACATCGAAATAATAATTACCCCACAGTCACTACCTTAGCGCTATATTGCAAAGCCTATAAAATTTCCTTTTCTGAATTTTTGACAAGAGTATTCGAACATACAATTAATACTCCATCCATTTTGCTTACATCATGAGTGTTGTCTAGTTAATCTCCCAAGATACAAAATTATTAATATTGGACCGTCCTCGATGAATGTCTATAGATAGAGGATCATTAGCAAGCCAAAGATTTTTCATGGAGGACGGTGGTACACTACTACCAAAGAAAAGAAATGTTAGAATCACATTTCCTTTATATGTTCGTTCTAATGAGATAAATAACAGTACTGTTGTTCTGAGTTCAACGGTGCACCCCGGCCACTTGACCAGAGCAAAGCCTGCCACTGAATTATGCAATCCCTGCCAGTAAGAGCTACTGACAGGGAAATTGGAAAGTATCAGGGTTTAGCTGAATGTCTGGAACGCAGGTCTTGTCCTTCAAGTCTCAGCATATATGAAGAGGACGTGACCCTTCCCAGGATTGCTTGTCCCAAGGCAATATTACTTATTACCTTCGACCAGCTCTCATCCGGTCGGGATTTCTCTAATTCCTTCACAGCATGAAAAAAACAGGAAGCAGAAAGCTTGGGCTACGAATACCTTCTTGGCTGTAATGAAGAAGTTACCTCAGGACATTATCACTTTCCAATGAGAAAGACTACTCTATACCAACGAAAAGATTCTTCATATTCTTCGAAAAATACTTTAGATTACATACAGCTTTTCGGGCCTATAGCTCAGTTGGTTAGAGCATCGGACTCATAATCCGTGGGTCGTAGGTTCAGGTCCTAGCGGTCGTTAAGACTGTGCAAGTTCAAATCTTGTTCTGGGCAGAATGGCAAACCTTTTACTACAATGAAATTGTAAGGGGTTTGCCTTTTCTTTTATTCAAAAACTCCTTCCAATTTTTCGCCCCGATTTGGGTACTGTACTCAGTTGTGTACTCAATAAGATGGAGTTTGAAAAGGTATGCGAGCAAGAGAACCATTCACATTGACAAAAAGATACACCGGCAAGAAAACTGTCTATTACTATTTTGTCTACGATAAGACCGGTCGTCGGAGAAAATTCTCAACGGGCTGTACCACCAAGACCCAGGCAATGGTATATACCTTGGAACTCTACCGCACAAATTCGTTGATTCCTGAAAAAAAAGAAGCCAAGCCGATACTCACCTTTGGAGAATACGCCGATGGATGGTGGACTCCGGATTGTGAATACGTCAAGGCTGAGAAGCTCAGAGGGAGACAGCTCTCTAAACAATACATTACAACCAATAGGCAACTATTGAATAGGTATATTCTCCCTACTTTCAAGAGTACTGCCTTGATAGATATCACACCTTCAAGAATCGAGACATGGCAGCGATATCTCATCGAAAAGAAGAAACTCTCACCCAAGTATGCAAACAACATTCTATCAATATTCTCTGTCATTCTCGATGAAGCCAGGAGACAAGGACACATCGCAATAAACCCAGCCAGGGAAGTCAGGACTCTTGCAAATAATAGCAAAGAACGAGGAATCCTTTCCTTCGATGAAGCTCGAGAACTTCTTACCAATCTTTCATACTGGGATAATCCAATGGCATATACTGCTTCTCTATTGGCGGCATGTACGGGTATGAGGTTGGGCGAAATTCGCGCCCTACGGCCTTCTGACCTACGAGATGGATACATTCATGTCGAGCACAGTGTGGACCTCTACGGAGCCCTCAAGAGTACAAAGACTGGCGATAAGAGAGATTTGCCTATACCAGGAAGTCTGATGGAAACGTTGAAGAAATTGGCGAAACTCTCAGGTAAGTGTGATCGCATTTTTTCAGTAGCCGATGTTCCTATAGGATCCAAAACCATAAGGTTCAGCCTTTACAGGGCATTGTCCAGAATGGGAATAGAAGAAGCTGAACGAGTAAAAAGGAATATTACTTTCCATTCCTGGAGACACTTCCTCAATTCACAGCTTCTTTCAAATGGTGTCAACGAGTTAAAGACCAGGAAGATTACCGGCCACTCCACTGCAGCAATGACAGAGCACTATGCAAAATTTCTGGTGAATGATTTTGCAGATGTGTTGAAAATCACTAACGGAATAGTTGAGATATCAAAAACTGAAGGGCCCAGATTGGGCCCATAAAAAGCTTTACAGGCCTTTATTTAAATCATTAAAGAGCTTTGATTGCCCGGAAGATCCTGGTATGTAACGAGTTTTTACGAGCATCTCTTCTGAGATTTCAATCTCCTTAAATATTGAATAAAAATCGTCTTTAGCTAGGATCTTACCTGGATAACCGAGTCTTTCACAACAAATAGGAAAAAATTTCATGAGTGCAATAAATCCCGTTGAGCGATTTAGAATCGTTTCAGGCTCAACATTATTCCAAGCACGTGGCCAGCGTTGCTGAACCGCTTTAAAATACTCCATCACTAATCTTGCAATTTCTGTATCTTTCTCTTCTATAAACAACTTTCGTAAAAAGTATTTCTTGTTATCTAGAAGTTCGAGCTTTCTTCCTCGCTTCAAATCATCTCTGTCTTTCATCTTATCTGCAGATATATATTTTATGAGAGATTCCACAAATGTGGCTTGTGTAATCGTTTCTTTTTCTTTATCAATTGCAGTCCCTAGAATTTTAATCTTGCCATGAAAAGGACTTTTCTCCATCTGATCAAGTACTCTTACAATATTATGACATGTCTTCTGCGGACTTCGAGACTTTGCAAATTCATAGAGATCATCGGCAAGAGATTTGTTCACTTTTGTTTGTGTTTTGTTAATTGTTGCGAATAGAATTGCTTGATCTTCTAGCTCCATATCAATGAACACTGCTACGATGACATCAAATGGCTTTCCCGCTTGCGAATATCCTTCGAGACCTGCAATCCTATGTTGTCCATCAAGTACTTTCCCAACATCTTTATTATTCAAAATTTGAATTTCATGATTATTGGAATCATAAGAAGCAAATTTGCTTGAAATCGATAGAATTAAGGTGTTTGGGAATGAGGCATCTACCAAATTTACATACTTCTCAATTTCCTTAACACGTTTTGGAGATAATTCTCTCTGTATACCGATATACTCTTCAACTTCCCGCTTGTTTCCTTCCAACCTTCTGACATCGGTAAATGAAATATTAATAATATCTGAATGTGACAAAGTACAGACATAGAAACTACCGATAGGTTGAACCACTTCCAAAGCTTTGGCAATAATGTATTTATTTGACATTCTCAAGATCCTCCATCATAGAATTTATGGTTTCCTGCTCAACTTCTTTTGCATTAATTTGTTCTCTATATTTTTGCTTATTAATTTTGGAAATATTTCGGAATAAGAATACGGCTGATGGAATAAAAGTAAATAATGAAACAAATAAACCCATAACCCATGAAGTCTTAGGATAGAGAAAGAGCACTAAATAAAAAACACCTGATAGTAAAATAGGAAACCAAGAAATTGAATCAAATATTTCACTAAAGCCGTCCTTTTCTGAAAACTTTTCTCTTATTAGGTATCCAGAATACACCCAAAATGAAGTGGCATATAGAAGAAAGTCCCCCTGTCCAAAGGGCTTTATTAGTTCTCCCCAACTACCAGAAATTACAATAAAGGCCAAAATTATTAGAAAAGGAACAGTTGTCCCAAGTAAATTTACCAGAAACTCCTTCCAAGTCTGTATAGTCGCTTCATGCATCATCGCTTCTTCGGTATTATTCATAATCAAATATGCCTCCCTCTTGATCAATAATTCATAATTAAAATCTCAGAAACAGTTGCTCTATTCTTTTTACATGAGATCGTACGCTTAACCCCAATTTCTATAATCCGCCAGTCTGAATATAGATTTCTAATCATGTCATGATTTGGGCTAGATATCATGACTTTCGATCCAATGGTTGATAGAGTATTTGCAATTTTAGAAAGACGAACTTGCTCCGATTCTTGAAATCTTTCCTTTGTATAATGCTGAAAATAACTTGTTGCATTTAGAGGCATATAAGGTGGATCAAAATAGATAAAACTAGACTCTGTTGCATATTCTTCAACACAACTAAAATCTTCACATCGTAGTTTTGTTCCTTGCAGCTTTTCACTCAAGTACCTAAACTCTTCTTTTGATGGAAAATGTGGATTGTTTTTCCCGAATGGAACATTATATATGCCTTGTTGATTCACCCTAAAGATTCCATTATAAGAACTTTGTATTAGATAAATAAATCTAGCTGCCTGCTGTATCGACTCAGATTTATCATTATTAAAATCGTTGCGAACTTTATAGTAATATTCTTTGTTATGTTTACTTTCCAAATCTTTCATGGCTGAATATACTTCTTCATATGTATCTTTAATTCTTGAATAGGTATTCATTAAGAATGGATTAAGATCAATAAGAGCTGCCTCCCTTGTATTCGTATTGAGGAAAAGAGTCGCAGCACCTACGAAGGGTTCAATCAGTGTTCTATGTTCTATATCGATTGGCAAATTATTAAGCAATTCCTTTAACATATTTTGCTTACCACCAGCCCATCTTATGAATTTCTTCCGTTGCATTATGTATTATTATCCTAAGAATTTTATGAGATGTTTATTATCTTCTTATCCCATCATTCCATTAGTCTGTTTCGAGTAATTACTACACTGAAAATCCCCGGGGCTTAAATAAAATCCCAACCTACTAACAATTTTAATCTTGCGAAAACATTCTAAGAGTTTCCTTTGACTCTATTATGGGTTTTGCATAACATCTGGCAATTGCTTGGTTCCGTTGCTCCACCCTTACTCCATGCAGCAACATGATCAGCATCCATTTCATTCAATTTCCAGATTTTATTTTTATTAGCATCATGGCCGATGGAGCAAAGAGGACAATTTGAGTGACCTTCTCTCTCCGCCTTAGCTGTTTGTTCTGCATATACGGAACGTTTGGTTGCTTCATCAAATACTCGAACAACAAGTAATTTTGTATCTGAGGAACCTCCAAGTATATATTCAAAAACTCCTTTCCGATTTTTTATATATAAATCAGCATAGAGTTTTTTTAATTCTATAGATACTTTCTTCCGATTATAGGGTTGAGTATGGTACTGTTCATATAACCTTCCCCATTCTATCCCTCTCATCTCAGGCTCAACATCTTCAAATACTCCAGACACCCAATCTATCACACTGTTAAAATAATTCTTCAATTCTTCGGTATTTCTATCATAGCGGTGTCTGCTCATGTAATCATCAATATTTGCTTTTCCCTTACTTACCCATTCAAAAGCTCGTTCAAGAAAGTCCTGCCTGTTTACAGTACCAGAAATATAAGCACTCCATTTCTGGACATTTGCGTTTTGACTGTTACTGAATTCGGCTTTGCATAGGGTCACAAAAGGACCAGAGTATACCGCATTAAGCCTCTCTTGGTCGTTAAGAGGAACACCAGCAATATTGATAGTCTTAAACCATTCCTTTATTTCACTCTCAGCACCTTCACATTCGTAGATTAATAATTTTGTTTCAAGAATTTTGGTTTGCTTATCTGCTGCCAATCCCCCAAAATACTGTTGCATTCCATTCTCATCTTTGATTGCAAACTTATTAGTAATAAACCTTCCGAGACTTGTGATTCTTTGTTGCCCATCCAATACCTCTAGGTTATCATCCGATAATTTATTAAAGTAAAGCAGACCTAACGGGTATCCTTTTAGAACTGATTCAATTACAGCGACATCTTTCTTCCCATCAGCATAAATATAATTTCGCTGGTACTCTGGTTGAATTGTGAGTTTACCGGATAATCCAAACAACCCTTTCCCCTCAAGTTCGTTATAAACAAATCCATCACAAATCTGGGCAACAGTAATGTCAGTTTTCAATATAGTTTTCATGAAATTATCCTTTATGCTTTATTAGGATCCGTTGATATACTTTCTCATACAAACCATTACGGATAACGACACCACTTGCATTAAGATCATATGTTCCCTTTTTGTTGAATTTTGCAAGATATGCTTGTTTACATTCTTTGGTTGTAAAGACTTTTGTTTTTAGCTGATAAAGGTCTTCATTTTCGCACATCCCAACAATCTGAAATTGTTCAGGTGAATACTTATCAAGAAAACTGATTGGAACACCCATTACACCTTTAAAATCACTAGGAATATATTTTACATACGGAATTTCAATCGCATCATAATTAACATATTTTTCAAACGGCTTCTTTAGCCCAAATTTGATTACATCAGACTCTGTCATCAAGGGAAGGGTCTGGTGTCTACGCCCATGATCAAGATTAGTGAACCAACACGAATTTCCTAATCGAGTATAATCTCCTATATATCCAAGACGAGCAGCCTTTTCTCTATCTTTCTCAGAAACTTCGGCTCCTTTAGGGACAGCAAAAACCATATCACTTCCATTCCCAGTTGCGCCTAACCACACTTTATTTTCTTTGATTAATCGAAACACCTCTTTGTAGGTGATAGCATTCATATTTCCAATTATCAAAAACTTCCTCTCTGTTTCGTTGATCCATGGCAAGAAGCTTCGAAACAATGAAAATGGAGGATTGGTAACAATTATGTCAGCTTCGTCTCTAAGTTGCTTAACTTCTTCACTTCTAAAATCGCCATCTCCCTTCATATATTCCCATTCCAGATCATTCACATCTATCTTCCCATCTCCATATCTATCATGATCAAGTATAAAAATCTTTCCTTTTACCTTTGTTTTTGTTGCATCAAAATGAGGATCTAACGTTTCAAATAATGTTGGTTGATAACCACCCTTATATCGCTTGCTTTCAGGTGCATAACTTGTACTAATAATTTTCTTTAAACCAAACCTATCGAAATTTTGGGCAAAGTATTTAGTAAAATTGCTCCATTCAGGATCATCACAAGGAAGAAGAATTGTCTTTCCTCGAAACACATCAGGATCATATTCAATATAAGCTGTGACTTCTTTTTCAATATCCTGGTACTGAGTATAAAACTCATCATTCTTAGTATTTTTGGCGTTTGAAAGATGACTGTTTGCCATAATAATATCCCCAATCTCCGAGAATACTAAAAGATGCTTTATCGAAGAGAAAGTCTTATAGTAAGTCTCTTTGATTACTCTCTGTATCCTCATCAAGCCCTATTTCATTCATTTTGATTCAATGATTGACTTATCATATCATAATAATGGCTAATAGTGTGATATTCATTTCTCAATTTCATGATAGCCCGAGCATACTTTTAATCCTCAGATGGGGGATTAGTGTTATCATCTGTTTTAGGTTCAAAAACATTGATGATATCGGTCTCTTCTGATTCTCCATGTGTTGACCAATAGCACTCTTGAAAAGTAGGGATCAACGTTACAAACGCAGAAAAAAGGATACCGAACAACACATACTTCGTCTGTTTCTTTAAGTGTAATAATTCTGATCGTCTATCAATCTCTTGGATAGTTTGGAACTCATTTTTCTCAAATTCTGCAAGTCCTGGCAACAGGATCAGCCTTAAACTAAAAAATGAATCAAGACACCCATAGAGCCTATTTTTATTACCAAAATCACTTTCATTTATTTCATAAGATATGATTTCAGTATTTTTATTCCAATCAGTATATCCAACGACATGCCCAACCTGAAAATTCTCTGAATATGAAATTACTAAATCTTCTTCCGTCAATTTCTTGATAAGATTTAAGGCTGATTCAATTTTCTGTTGCAAATCATGAATAAAAGGCCTTTTCAACCGGATTTCTTCATTCTTTAATTTTTCATACTGCTCGGGATCAGGAATCATTTCCTGCTCGGAGGGATCTTTATAAGGATTGAAGATATCTTCAACTCTTGGAATATTAACAAATGCTTCTATATCCCAAGCATAGAATTTCATTCTATATAATTGGGGGTAATTGATAGAAGAAGTAGAAAAGGATAGGATTTTTTCAAAGCTAATATTATTTGATGTGATATAATCATATATCATTTCATGAATACCCTCGGAACCTTTTTCATTTAAACATCGAACAAGTTCCTGCTGATAATTATTTAGATACATATAATTTTTCACCTCCAAAAAACAATATCATATTGGAAGCAAGCCTATGATTTTGAGATGTTTGGACCTAAGCCTATAGTCGCTCTTATTCTATTAGTTAAGATTTTTCTATAGCTATCTACATCATTATAGTTCCATTTAATAGTATTTATATGGTTTGTATCAAAATGCATATTTGGGAGGTCCTCTTCTTGGCACATCTGTATCACAGTTTTTCCCAAACCAATTGCGTATCCTGCCTCATAGTAGACACCGCCTCGCTGGCCAGTAAAATCAGCAATAATAAAATCACTCTCTTTTATACCGGCAATAATCTCATCGGTTATGTCACCATTATATTCCTTATCTATAACTCTAATTGCTTTATATCCAGCATTAGCACATCCGGCTAAAACTATTTCATTAAAAAATTTATTCATTTTCTCATCAAACCACATTGCAACAAAGCATTGCCCAGGTCTTGATGTCTCTATTCGAGGTTTTATAAAATCAAGAGCCTTCAAAGTCAAAGAAACTTCTGGTTTATCCTCTACATTCCCGGATAAATTAATTAGATGCTCGTTCATCAAAGAACGAAGAAAATTCGCTCGCTCCTCTTTATCAGCAACATACATTACTGGTATCGGAGGAGTTACTGACTGTCCAAAGTATCTACTTTCTGAATCAATATATGTTACTACCTTTGAAATTCGATCACTCAACGTTCTTGGAACTAACGGGGATTTGAGTATTTCCGAGAGCCTGGTATTATCAATCTCAAAAGACGATTCACCGCGAACTGATTTTGTCTCATAGAGATATCCAGCAATATTAACCTTTTCAATTTCACTAGGTGTTAGAGTGTCAGTTGATAAAAAATATTCACCACACTGAGGACAATTAACAACTACACGAGGAAGCCTTACTCCATCAATCAAGGTCCGAGAATCAGATTCTGAATTACAAAATGGACATTTACTCTGCATTGTTTAAGCAACTCCTGATTGTATCGGTACCAGGAAGAATTGTCATATTTTCCAAAAAAACCGACTATTTATGCCTCAGAAAGCGTGATTTGACGATTTTAGGTACCGGGTAGAACTTCCGCAAAATCCACAAATCTGAAAATATAGATCTTGCTGGATAGCTAACCCATAATGATATGGTTACGCTATAGTTTACACTTTTTGAAGTGACGGCGCGCGCTTTGGAGACACTTTCTCCTCGACTGCCACCGTTGTGGTTTACAACCATCAACACCTATATCGTCTTGCTGTTTTCCTGTTCTGTCAAGCCATTCTCCTGTTTCACAACCATCGGGTAGGTCCCTTTCGGATTCCTGAGCCTGAACTCACGGGAGAAAGAAATCCTAGCCGTTCCTTTGGTCGTTCTGTATTGTAGAACTCAATGAAGGCTTCCACTGCCGGGATGATATCTCGCTTGGGTATCCTTCGGTTCTTTACATTGCTCTTACCGAACCTGCAGTAGAGGCATTCAGTCTTGATGATCTCATTGAGGGATTCCATCGCCGCGTTTTCGTAGCAGATTCCTGTCTTTCCCAGGCTCATCCGGATCCCGAGTGCTTCCAGCAATGATCTGTAGGCATAAGACTGGTAGGTAGAACCTCCATCACTATGGAGGACGGCACCTGCAATACACTTGATCCGATTCATGAGCGCCTTTACCGTATCTGTGCACAACTTGGTATCCACTGAATCAGAAATGGTGTATGCCAGGATTTCCCCGTTGTACAGATCTGCAATCGCATTGAGATAATAGGTCTGTTCAATGCAGGGGAGATAGGTAATATCCTCCACCATCCGCTTGTATGGCTCAAGTGCGTAGAAATGCCTCTGGATGAGATCAGGAGGAAGTGATTCCTTCATCTTCCTTCTCCTGATGTAGACCTCATTGGAGTATTTCTTTCTCCGTACAGCGGACTGCAGTTCCTTTTCTTTCATGATCCTGCGGATACGCCGGGACCCCAGTTTCTTTCCTGTATCCTTCTCCAGAAGCGTAACCATATGCCGGTAGATCGGTACCAGGAAGAATTGTCACATTTCCCACAAACACCGGCCTTTAAGGCCACTGGGATCGTGATTTGACGATTTCAGGTACCAGGAAGGACTTCCACAAAATCCACAAACCCAAATGCTATGAGTATGTTATAGTAGACACTTTCTTGAGGACAGGAGTTCGCTTTGGAGACACTTTTCCAATAACTGCAACCATCCTAGTTTACAACTCCAGGATGTTTTACCCTGATTTTTATTGTTTCATAATGCGTATCAATAAATGAATTTATAATCAGTTTTCAACCTACAGCTACAGTAGCACCACTAATACCTCGATTCCTCGTTCAGGTAGTATTCGAGGTCCAGGTAGATATCCTCAAGCTTTGTACGTGCCCAAAGGTTCTTGCGTAGGAACTTCAAGCTGGATTTGATGCTGGGGTCGTTATAGAAGCATTGCAGCTGCAACATGTCGTACAACCCGTTCCAGCCGTAGTAATCGACCAGACGAATAAGCAGATTCTCCAGCGTCACGCCATGGAGAGGGTTGTTCACTGGTGTAGTTGAATTGGTCATATCCGTGATAGAATCTCCTTCACACGCCCTACTTCACCACTCTCAAGACGGACCTTGATACCGTGCGGATGCATGCGAGAGTTGGTCAGGATGTCCTTGACCACACCTTTGGTGGTTGCACCAGTTGCTTGGTCCTTCTTGAGTACAATAAGCACTTCCAGTCCTGCGTGTATATCAGCTCTTATCTTACCATCCATATCGATTTCTACCACAAACCTCACTCTACAGTAGAACGTAATATTGTTGAAGAGCAATCCGTATCAGATTTGTGCAGGTACCAAACTGCCAGCATCCCAATGATATGATTACGTTCTAGATAACACTTCTATAAGCAACAGCACGCACTCTTAGACAATTTCACCTCAATCATAGCATTGATGCAAGCAACCATACTGCAGTGATTCCACTGGGAACCTCATAATGCAAAAACTTATCTATGCTTCGATACCAGCTCAAAATAAAGTGATAGAAAAGCACGTTTCTTTCAGTCAGCACCACCTTACAGCAATACTACCTACAACCAAGGTGCGGTACGTACAAACCCTTCACAGCTCAGCAGGCACTGTATCTTGGCCCAATCCCTGCATCATCGCAATCACTACTGGTCCTGCCAACAATGAGTAGAACTCTTGCCCTACATCCATAGTGTGGTGAAGGGAGCAGGAACTGTCAAGCAAAATGATACATTGCTTCACGTTAAACTGTCTCAAATATGAAAACTCCTACTCATACCGAAAATGGGAAATGCCAGTAGGGGAAAGACGTGGGTTAATAGGATAAAAAACCGGAGAATTGCTACATAGTTTACAAGCGTTATGCACCAAATCAAAATAAATCACTATGTGTTCCAGTTCTGATCAGTTTCAGGATAAGTGCATCCTGTACTATCTTATATACAAGCAACCAGTCCGGTTGGATATGACATTCTCTCATCCCCTTATAGCCTTTTGAATTGACGAGAGGATGATCATGAAATGATGGAGGTAGTGGTTGTTCATTACATAGAATAGTAATTACCTCTTCCAACTTTTTAGGGTTACAGCCTCTTTTTACTGCCTTTTTGTAGTCTTTCTTGAACTGTCCAGTGAATGAAGGCTTAAGCATTATTCAGCGCATCCATCAGGCTTGAAACACTATCAAACGGGCCGTGCATATCCTTTCCTTGCTCAGCTGATTTCATTGCAGAGAGAGTCACATCATTAGGAGCATGTAAAACTACCTCAAAGGGAAAACCACTATGATAAATTGCCTGTCGTAAAAAAACATTGATTGCGGTAGTCATATCCATACCAAGCTCAGAAAAAATCATCTGCGCTTCTTCCTTAACTTCCCGATTCATGCGGATTGTCATACTGGTATCGGCTTTTCCTGCCATCGTATCGGCCTCCTAACGCCTAGAAATATAATCAAATTGTACTGCATAAAATGTCTACTGTAAATACAATGCACATATAAGAGGTCTTCTTATCGGAAAATTGATAGCAAAAGCATAATCACCAAGAAAAACACAACCCTCTTCCCTGCATATTCCTATCCACTCCCACCTACTCTTCACCCTTACAAAGGGATGTAAATCAGAACAGTAAAGCCCATTGCCTTCCTGTACCTTGGTACACCCTTTATCATTGTCATGGCTCTGTATCCTCAGGGTTTTATCATGGCATTCCATAGTGAGTTGCATACTGTTAGCCTTTCCATGCCGTATACTGCTGAGGGTAAGCTCTTGATCTATTCTGTAGATAGGAATTTTAGATCATCTGGGAGGTCGTCAGGAAAATCTATATCATGCTCAAAATGGAAGTTGTAGCTGTCTCGGGCTTCTTGATATGATTATACTCTAATTAACACTTCTATAAGCAACAATACGCGCTTTGAAGATACTTTCTCCTTGACTGCCACCGTTTTTCCTATTGGTGACCCTGTGGACCTTGGATAGTTTATTATTGGCACCTATCATCGATGACAATTATCTCTAGGTTTGATGCTTTTGTTTCTCATGCTTAATGTCTATTTTCTAATCTACTATAGACTTGTTCATATCCTATAAATAATTCAAACGGGAATTTGCATTAACTATACAAGGCAGTGCATTCTTACTCTGCCTTGAAAACCTCTTGGATATCCATGTCAGAAGAGAGCATCACCAAGTCAGCCTTGTATCCGGGTTTGATGCTGCCTCGATCTGTTTGCGAAAGCACCCGTAAGGGGTTCTCACACGCAACTTGAAAGAAGGATTGCTTGTCCAATAGGTTTTTGTGAACAAGGTTCTTTGCTGAGTCGCTGATCAGCATAGCAGAGCCTATCAGTATGTCACTATCACTGTAAAAACAGGCCTTTCCATTCGAATAGATTTGCTTGCCCAGATAGATACCTTCACCGGCGCCCATGCCCGCCAAACTCATAGCATCAGAAATCAGGCAAAGCCTTTCTGTGCCAAGTGAATTGATCGTCAAGTCTATCACTGACGGATGCACATGCACGCCATCACAAACAAGTTCATACGTTGAATGACTGTAGTCACGAACAAACGGCATGGCTGCCAAGCCTGGGCGTTTGTGATCTATGCCACTCATCGCATTGAAGAGGTGGGTAAGATGATTCTTTTCCCTAGGTTTCAAGGCATCCAAGAGACAATCACTATGACCATAAGCCACAACAATGTTGTTCTGTTCCAAGATACTCGTGAGCTCTTCACTGCCTTGCAGTTCAGGAGCAATGGTCATGGAGCTGACAAGAGGCCTCTTTCCACACTTGATAGAAAGAATCCTCTCCAGATACTCCTTGTCAAAGGTCCTGATACCTGAAGGGAGAATGCCACCCCTTTTCTCAGGTGAGATGAAAGGGCCTTCGACATAGACCCCAAGCAGATAGGATGAGAGGATAGCACTGTCCTCCATTGCTTCTTTGATCTGGCCCAAGAGATCCAAATCCATGACAACTGCAAGCTGGAAACTCGTGATTCCCTTCCCTGCAAGAAACAGGGCCATGCCTTCAAGGTTTTCCTGTACATTTCCTCTGGTTGAATCAAATCCACCACAACCATGGATGTGCATATCGACCAAACCTGGGCCCACAAGATTGCCCTTGGCATCAACCTGAACGAGATGCTGTACTCTCTTTTGATCATGCATACCTACATAGGTGATAATCCCCTGCTCCACCACTATGGTGGCATCAGGTAGCAGGGCTCCATCCGTATATGCCAAGGCATGGGTTATTGCATAATCACTTTCATAATGAACCATTTGTTACTGCTCCATATCATAGAAGTCTTAGTGCTCATCACATACCTGGAGATTCCACTTCCTACTTTTCAAATCCTTCAATCCTAGAGATACAGGCACAGGAGAATCACCTTAGTATAAGAATTAAATTTACCATCGATATCAGGTACAATCATCATCTTTTTCACAGAATCCGGCGCTATGAACCTCTGAAAGCGTGATATCACGAGGCTAGGACTTAAAAAAGTCCTTTTTATGTTGCATAAAGCATTGGCACACCCATAACTTCGCGACAGTAACGTTCATGAAACGAATGTCACGCTACGCAAGTATAGCATGATACTTCGTACTAGATATGGTTCCAAAAAAATCATCACCTCAAAAATATCATACCGCTAGCAGTCAATCAACGTGAGATAATCCAACTAAGCTCTAGCAAGACCAACCAATCGATCACAACAAGTTACATAATAAAAGCAAAATAAATTTATTGGAGCCTTTTGCAAAATGAGCGACCATTGTAAATCGACTTGTCTGGTCTGATTCATTATCGTCAAACAAAAGTGTCAAACTGGCTGAATTATGGCTTTGAGCGAAAAGTCACGCCAAATCTGCTGTCGGTCGAGCATGAGAAGGCACACCTGTCCCACGACAGGTGGAATTGCTATCGTCCGTATGGTGCTACGCTGTCTTCTGTAAGCCTGGAAGGATGCAATACTGCAGTATCTTGATCGCCGCAAGACACAACACACCGGTCATCAGGCAATGGGCTACCTTATCAGGTCCCCGTACCATGATCTTCGAGGGGATCAGCCAATCCTTCAGATGGGCATTGGAGCGTTCGACGGTGGAGCGTATCTTGAAGCGTTGCTTCTCAGCGGGAGAGAGAACGCGTTGCTGCTTGCGCCGCTTGTTCGGATCGATGATGGGGATCCTGCCACTTGTGATGATGAAATCCTTGATGGGTTTCGCATCATAGGCACTATCCATCAGTGAATACAGATGGGTAACCCGTTCACTGGACATCCGCTCCAAGGGAATGGCCGCTTGGCTGTCATGAACATTCGCACCGGTGACGATGGCACTGATGGGAATGCCGCTGTCAGTAACATCCAGATGCAGCTTGTAGCCCTTCCAATAATTGTTGTTGCCCTGGCTGTTTCGCTTGCATCCCCAGCTGCACAAGGTGTTCAGCTCACCGATCGCCTGTTCGGATGACTGTGCAAGTTGCTTCTCCAGAACGGATTGTTTCTTATCCCTCGGTTCAGTACCTTTCTTCGGTCTGCCACGTTTGCCCTTGGGCTTCACTTCCTTCTTGGTATTGGTTGCCTTTTCGCGTGCCTCGATCGCCGTTGAGTCACGACTGATGTGTCCCACGATGTGCCCACCCAGATACGACGATACCAATGGACCGAGAGTTTGTTCCATGAGTCGATTCTGGGCATAGGAGGCGTATCTTCTGCTGAAGGTGGCTTCGCTGGGAACGGTGGAAAACCCACATATTTGCCTCAGCGCAGGATCGCTGAGCAATCGGTTGCGTAGCGAGGTGACCGTGGCAATATTGAAGAATTGTTTGGCCAAGCAAGAACGGATCATCGCCATCTCATCATACGATTTGCGTCCGAGCAGGCTACCGGGGCGGTCGCATGCGGGCAGGAATTCCTCGATCACTTGCAGCAGTTGGATGAATGTGCGGTGCTCGTTGGTCACATATCCTTCGAAAATCTCCTGGATGTCGTAGGAAATGCCGAATACCATCTGGCAACCGCCCAGGATTTCTGTTATGCTTTTCATGGACCTGCTCTCCCCCTTATGTTTTTGTAGCTAATAACATTATAGAGGATTGACAGGTCCATTTCCATATATTTTGGCCAACTTGAGCCTGTTTTGGACAATTTTGTGCACCCAAGGGCTCTTCGGGATGCTTCAGATTGTAGAAATTGCTAGGATTTTGCTATTTTGCAAGAGGCTCATTGCTTAAAAATTTTTATTACGCAAGAATCCTACAGCAAACTCTCTGGAGACATTAAAATATACCGGCGTATAGTTTTAGCGTGGCCAGCGATCACTTGCATCAAGCAAGATTGGGAATGGTTCATGAGGATGGTCTTGGTACCAATATGCTACTGAACAAACATCATCCTGACGCTCAAACAAACCGCCATGTCCGACTCCAATCTGCTGGAGTGTTACTTTTAAGTCCTTGTGGAAAAAAATTGGGTCCTTTGCATGCCAACGGTAAAAACTTCTCATCGGAAGTGTATCATCCATATGATAGTTGCTATGTATTAATGTGTCTCGATTACTATAGAATGGATAACCAAAATGCTGGTAACTATATGTTTGTTCTATGGTTCTACCTTCTTCTTGCTTTGCAAAACTCCACGATCCGCCAAAGTAATCCTCCATTCCAGTCCCACAAATAGTGGGATAGTCTGTATCACCATCGATAAAAAATTTAATTTCACCTTCCCCCCACCAGTATCGCTGTAATGATGTTAAACCGATGAAAGAACCAATATAAGTACCCTTCCCTTTAACTCTATCAAGAAGTACATAATCTTCTTTCAATGTAGTAATAGGCTCTCTTCTCCAATGTGCATGAAAGTACAAGACATCCGGACTATGTGACACATCTTCTAGATAATCAATTTGATAAAAAAAATGGCCAATAGTCTCTGCATGCTGATTTTCTAACGTAATACGAGCCCTTTTTTTAAACGGCATTGGAAAGAAACTATTCATACCTCGATTAGGAGCGGCTGTAATGAAATATGAATCTATAAGATACGACTCTCCAAACCCTAAGCAATAGAAATCTCCTAAAGGACATTCAACCGATGGATACTCTTCATCGTCCCAATACATTCGTAGCACGAGGTCTCTGAAAACATAACGTTCTGCTTCAGAGGTCTTTTGATCAACAGTCATCCAGATATGTGTAATCATACCACTGGCTTTAACATCCATTAGGGTTACAACTTCACCGTGCTTGATATCTCTCAGACATGGACTTCCTTTCCGAGAAGGACCAAGCTTACCAATTGATTTCCCGCCATTTCCTTTTGCCCCAGTAGGGTTTTCTGCATTAATCGCATGTGATGTAGATTTGGTAGGATGGTACAACCAACTATCTTGCATTCCAGACTCCTTATATTCTTTGTTTACCTAGGTCGCCTCTCAATACTGGGTGGCAGTATTGGGAATACTTCATGGGATTCCTCTTGATACCAGTAAGCAACACTTGAAATATCGTCAGAACGCTCAAACAATGCATGGTCATCATGTCCTATATCTTGGACTGTAACCTTTAATGCTTCATTGAATCGTATTGGATCCTGTAAATGCCAGCGGTATAGACCATGGCAGGGAATCCCTTCCTGTGCATAGTTGTCAATCTTCCTGTTTGCAACACTACTATGATAATGATATCCTAGGAAAGGAGTTGAATAGTTTCCGATAGAAAAATCAGTTACATCGTTGTCGTCCATCTTCCAATAACACCATGCTCCACCGAAGTAGTCCTCAACGCCGGTACCACAAATTGTAGGCCATGTTGTGTCTCTGTCGATAAAAAATTTGAATTCACCCTCTCCCCACCAATATCGACCTAACGCAGCAAACGCAAGATATGTACCTACGTACAATCCCCGACCTTTTACGCCATCCAATACTATATGATCCTGACCTGGTTTAACTACATTTGATCGTCTCCACTGTGCATGGAAATATCCACAATTTTCAGGGATTTCATCACCCAATGAATAGTTGATGGTATAAAAGAAACCCTTTACATCATCGATATGTTCATTTGTTATAGTAATTCGCGCATGCTTTTTGAAAGGCATTTCCCAATAACTATTGTATCCACCTTGTGGGGCAACTGTGATTGGTATTGAATTGACCTCGCTGGCAGCACCAAATCCACAACAGAAGAAATCACCAAGGGGGACTTCGACTGATGGAGAACCCTCTTCATCCCAATACATTCGTAATACCAGATTTCTCAACACAAAATCCTGATGTTGCGTGTGAAGACCTACAGTAAACCAGAAATGTCTGATCATTCCTGGTCCATCAATATCAGCTAAAATAATCGACTCTCCGTGTGGCAACGTTATTTGTGGCCTACCTTTTCGGCCAACACCGAGATTACTCGCTTTTTTGCCACCAACACCCGGCAACCCTTGAGGGTTCTCTGCACTGATCGAACGACTCTGTACATTCTTGATTTCAAACAACTTGTCTAACATTTTACACCTTATTCCTTTACTCCACCGGCAAGTAGGTTTACTAAATATTTCTGTAACCACAGGAAGATAATTACAACTGGTACACTAACAATTGTACCCAGAGCCATTATCTGTGTCCATGCAGTATAAAATGGGCCTTTCAAACTCTGAATTGCAATAGGAAGCGTCCAGACCTCTTTAGATCGGATGATGGTTGTTACCGTCACATAATCACCCCATCCACCAATAAATGCGGTCAGGCCAATAGCACATAACGCATTCGTAGAAAGTGGTATGATGATACGCAAGAGGACACCCCAGTTTGAACAACCATCTATCCTTGCTGCTTCGCTAATATCTTTTGGAATCTTTTTGAAAAAACCTACCATTAGCCAAACAGAAGTTGGAATAAAACAGGCCGTGTAAACAATCATTACAGTATTTAAACTATCTAGCACATCCATGTTGCTCAACATAATATAGAGAGGAATCAACGGAATAATCCAAGGGATGCTTTGCGTCATGGCTATGATAAACCATAACCCCTTACGACCATGAAATCTGAAATTAGCAATAGCATATGCCATCATAGCAGAGAAGATTATTACCAACAAAGTAGAAGTTACGGTTACATAAAGTGAATTAAAAATCCATTTAAATAGGAGCTCGTTGTTTGCAATAAGCTCGTAATAAGCATCGAGCGTTGGTTTTTTTGGAAAAAAGGAAATATTGAGATCATACAACTCATTTTCAGTGCGAATAGAGTAGGATCCCATTACCCCAAAAGGTGCAAGGACTATGAAACAAAGAAAAAGAAGGACCAGTATTGTGAGGATCCGATTGATATAATTGCTTGTTTGTGCTTTCATCATCAGTCCTCCTTTCCTTCATGAATAAAATACGGTATGACAAACAACATGCTCACAACGAACAAAATAACACCCTCTGCGCTTGCCATTCCAAATTTAAATAATTTGAAACCATTGAGATAGATATCATTACCTATGATATTGGTACCATAATTGGGTCCACCCTGTGTAAATAGGTAGACCATATCAAACGTCCTCAAAGTGGTCATGAACTGCAATACAGTCAGAGTTACCAACGTAGGCATAATGCTAGGAATGGTAATAGAGAAAAATTGTCTAAGCTTCCCAGCTCCATCGAGTTCAGCAGCCTCATAGTAATCTTTTGGGACTGTACTGAAAGCAGCCATAAGTAGCACGGTAACAAACGGAAAGCTTTTCCAAATAGTCAGAAAAGAGACCAGACCAAAAGCTAATTTTTCATTAGAAAAAAAAGCGTTGGTGTCTATATGAAAAAGGACTTGGAACATCCTTGCAAACATCCCATAGTCTCCATTAAAAGAGAGCAAGAATATCTTTGCAACTACAAAAGTAGGAATTGCCCAGGGTAGCAAAGCTATTCCCCGTATGAACGCCCTTCCACGAAAATTTGTATTTAAGGCCAATGCACAGACTATACTAAACACAATCGTACCCACAACACAAACAAACTCAAATAGTATTGTAAGGTTAATTGTTTTTGGAAAATGGGAAAGAGCGAACAAGTCTTTGAAATTTTGCCATCCAAGAAAGTAGTTACCTTCGGATGCTCTCATCAAATCCCAATTCGTGAAACTCATCTGAAAGACCTTAAAAATTGGAAATACAATAAAAAATCCAATAAATATTAAGCCTGGAAGCATCAGTTCAAAAATAAACAGCTGTTCTTTCCGTTTTTCAATTCCTCTCATGTCGCCCCCAATCTAGAAAGTCTCCTCGTAATTCAGTCATCGGTAGAATCCGAGGAGACATAGAAATCCATTAATACAACAAGCAGCACATGAAGATTAGCGTGACATTACTGCCTGCATCTCTTTCTGTCCCCAGTCTAAAGCATCTTTTATGCTCTTTGCACCAAGGAAGGCATCCTCAAGAGATTTATTGACAATATTGTCAAGCTCTCTCCACTGCACAATATCTGGAACCTGACGTAGTTCACCTTCCAGAACCATATCCAGCGTCTTTGCCTGATACGGATTTTTCTTTGCATATTCGGCACGAGCTTCCTGGTTAACCGGTACGTTAGTCTGTAGGCTCTGTGCGTATTTTCCGTGCATAAAAGCAATAAACTTAAACGCTTCTTCTGGATGCTCACTATTGGAACTGATTGCCAATGGATTGCCCCAAGTTACATTGACAGGAGTCTTATCACCATTGTTCGGGAAATATGCAAGCCCGATATCATTTTCATAATCATCCTGATTCATCATTGCCTTTAGGTTGGCAAAGCACCAAGTTGTTGCTTGCATGGTAGCTACCGATCCATTCGCGAACATATTCAATGCATCGTTAACGGTATACTTCCCAGAAGGTCCGCATTCAGTGATCATTTTCTTTAGGAACTCAGTGGCCTCAATATTCTCCTTACTGTTCCAAATCAAATTGTCGGCAGTATAGGGAGCTTCTTCCTTAGGGAAAATTCCTCCACCATTCTCCCAAAGCCAGTGCATTGTCCACCAACGAAGCAATACAGAACCTTCAGTCTGATGAGAGAAGCCGTATATATCTGTCTTTCCATCACCGTTTGTATCTTTTGTCAGTTTTTTTGCTGCCTTGTAATAAGAATCCCAAGAAGCAGAAAGCTCAGCAGGATCAACCCCAGCTTTTTCAAGCACACTCTTTCTATAGATGGTCACGGGCGCAGCGAATGTAAACCATGGTAATGCTACTACTTGACCATTCTTCTTTACCGAATCAATCAAATCAATCTTTTCTAATTCAGTGCCATCATCAAGTACATAGCCTTTCATGTAATCGTCTAGTGGAATGAAAGCTCCGCCTTTACGGATATTGTAGTATGCCGAGATACCATCACCGGTGTCCAACGTTACAATGTCAGCTTCATTGTTCGTGGCGATATCCACAGCTAGCTGTTTGAAATAATCAGTATTGGCAATGAATATCAAATTGATGTGAATGTTGGGATTTTGTTTCTCAAACTCTTCAATTGCCGGACGGGCAAAAATGTCAAGTTCTTTTTCAGTTGCCCAAAATGTCCAATCAAGGGTGATCTTCTCTTCAGACTTCCCAGTACTACCTGATTTTTCGCTTCCTCCGTTTGCGAACAAATAGCCTGGAATCAACAGTGCAATGCATAGAATAATCATAATTTTTCTCATATCATGACTCCTTTTGCGTTCTATTATGATTCAAACATAATTTTTTTTAAAGTATTTTTTTATTCATAACAGTTTGACAGAATAGATAAAATATATGTACAATCCGTACAGATGATAATTCCAATTTCAATAGGATAGGTATATGCCAAAACGAGTATTTCCAGATTTCCTAAGACATCTCAGGAATGACATCGTTTCCTCTTATCATGATGGAGAACGATATCTCAGTATTCGTGAGATTGCAGCAAAATTCGGAGTAAGTGTCCAAACTGCTCAGAGAGGTGTTTCGCATCTTGCAAAAGAGCAGATACTTGAACCAAGAAAGAAAGCTGGAATCTATGTCGGAAAGGGTATGCAGGAGATTGTCAATCCACTGGCAGATAAAGAAGTTGTCGTAATCTCTAAGGTCTCAACACCAATTTTCTACCAAGGTTTTCTTGATGGTGTAAAGGAGAGGCTTAAGGATACTGGCGTCACCATTAAAATGATGGTAATGAATGAATCGGATGACGTTTCTTCTCTTGACTTTGGAAAACGTTTAGTCAATCTGCATGCCGACGGTATTATTACCCTTTGTTTTACTCATGAATCGGCTCTTCCTTTCTATCATGCTATCAGAGAGGGAGTGAATATGGTTGCAGATATTATTCTCGATGAATTGCCCTTGCTTCCCGCTATTCAAACTGATAATTATAAACATGCATTTGCTGCTGGCCGTTTGATGGCACAAATGGGATTAGAAACACTATATGTTTTTGGTACGTATCCGGAGGGCAACAAACGTTTACTAGGTTTTTCCCAAGCTATAAAAACTTCAGAGATGTCAATACAGTACCAACAACTTACAGGAGTTGATCTTATGATGAAAACCATGAATATACTCTCATCCCTTACACCAAAAACAGGTATCTTTCTCAGCGATTATACTACACTTCACAATGTTGCATCTCTTTGCTCTCGTTTTCATATTCAATTTAAACCAGGAACGATTGTTGCTTATGATGGAGCTGATGCTAATGAAGTCAAATATCCAGGCATCCCTTCGATTCCTTGTATAGGGCCGACATTCAAAGATCTAGGTTATCATCTTTGCGATGTCCTAGTACAAAAATGGACAACAGGAAGCTATCCAGAACCATTACAAAAAAAGATATAATCTAGGATACATCTGAAATTGCAAGAAAATTTTGAAGGCTTTTCATCTGATACCATCACTGATGGCTTATCACTCTAAAGACAATCCCAAAACTTTGAATTGGACATAGGATCAGATGCACACCATATTTTGATAGGAAAGATTTAAAAAGGCTATTGCACCTTTCAAATACAGAAAACAACAGCCTTTACAATGTGACAGATAGGTTTCAACAATTTCCGTTACGACGATTCCCTCCAAGGTATGCTTCAGCTACCTTGGTGTTGGAAAGCAAATCCATTCCCTTGCCCTCCAAGATTATCTTTCCATTCTCAATAACATATCCATAGTCGCTTATGCAGAGCGATTTGTTGGCGTTCTGTTCGACAAGCAAGATTGTCGTTCCTTCATCACGAATTCTCTGGATAGTTTCAAAAACTTCATGTACGACTATCGGCGCAAGCCCCAAGGAAGGTTCATCCAACATTAAAAGCTGGGGCTTAGCCATCAAGGCTCTGCAGATTACAAGCATCTGTTGCTCCCCTCCTGAAAGGGTCCCAGCATCTTGTCTCTTACGTTCCTCCAAGCGTGGAAACAGCGAATATTGCTTATCAAGAAGAAACGGTATCTCCTTTCTATCAGATAATGAATAGGCACCAACAAGTAGGTTTTCCTCTACGCTCAGACCGGCGAACACCTTTCTCCCTTCAGGTACCTGGACCAAGCCTTTCTTTACAACCTGATTGCTTTTTCGCAACAAAGATTTTCCATCAAAGCGAATTTCGCCATCATAGGGAACCATTGCAGAAATGGCATTGATGATTGTTGTCTTGCCAGCACCATTGGAGCCAATGATGGATGTAACTTTGCCCTCTTCAATCTGTAATGAAACACCATGAAGTGCTTGTACCATTCCATAGGAAACCTTAACTGCATCCAATTCTAAAAATGACATGGTTGTTACTCCTCCTCTCCAAGATAGGCTGAAAGAACAACCTCGTTCGTCTGGATATCTGCGGGCACTCCCTCAGCGATAGTATATCCGAAGTTCTGTACATAGAGGTATTCACACAGATTCATAATTAGGTCCATTCGGTGCTCGATTACCAGAATGGCAAGATCAGGATGAAGAACCTTGATCTGCTTTATGAAATCAATCAGCTCAAATACCTCTTCCGGATTCAAGCCAGCTGCCGGCTCATCCAGCATAAGCACCTTTGGTTCACTTACCAAAGCTCTTGCAATTTCGACCCGTCTCTGCAACCCATATGGCAGATTGGATGGACGAAGATTTGCATACTGCTCAAGATTCAATACCTTCAAACACATCATCGCTTTCTCATTGATCATGCGCTCTTGCTTCGACCTCCTCGGTAAGAGGAACATTGCCTCAAAAAATGAGTACTTTCCTGCGTAGTCGAGGGAAACCTTTACGTTGTCGAGAACAGAGAGTCCAGAGAAGAGCCGAATATTCTGGAAGGTCCTCGCAAGACCCATACGGGCAACTGCTACTTGGTCCAACGTGTCGATACTATGACCGTCAAACACTATACTCCCTGAGTCTTGCAGATAGATTCTCGATAAAACGTTGAAAATTGTCGTCTTACCAGCCCCATTTGGCCCAATGATACCTCGAATTTCTCCCTTGCCAAGCATCATCGAAAAATGGTCGACCGCCTTCACTCCCCCGAATGACATAGAGATATCTGTACATTTCATCATGGTTTCAGCCATTTTATTGCTCCTTCCGGTTACGTAGGGTGAAGCGTTTTATTGCACGCAACGACAATTCATGCTCTCCAAATACCCCGCTGGGCCTGAAATTGATGATTAGAAGAATTAATATACAGTATATGATTGTCCGATACTCCTGCAGAGTCTGCCCAAAAACTGTAACGGTCCGGAATAGCTCCGGAAGCAACTTAAGCAGAAAACCCGAAAACACTGCACCGGTTATCGAATTCGTTCCACCGAAGAAAAGGAAAATCTGCATCTCAGCAGAGAGATTCCATCCGAAGGAATCTGGAAGGATGACTCGGTTCTTCAATCCATACAGAATTCCGGCGATTCCTGCAATCGAGGATGCAAGCACATACATTCGAAGTTTCAACTTGTAGACATCAATCCCGAAACTCTTAGCCGCAATTTCATCGGTTTTTAGTGCAATGCACATTCTCCCAAAACGTGAATACTTTAGATTTCTTACACAAAATACCACCAATGCAGTAATTCCCAAGACAATCCAGACAAGGTGATTCACCTTGGGTATCCTGGAATAACCGATTGAACCATTTGTGTACCGCTCCAACAATATGATGGTGGCAGTCACCATTTGTCCAAATCCCATGGTAATCAAGGCAAAATAGTCTTTTCTCAGTTTCAGTGTGGGCACACTGATAATATAGGAACACAGCGCACTCAACCCTATCCCGATACCTGCAGTAACGATGATGGGAAGATTAAACATCCTCGCTAAAATAAACGTAACATAGGAACTAATCGCCAGATACGCCGCCTGGCCCAGTGAAAACATCCCAGCAAGCGCAGTAATCGAGAACACTCCAGTAATTGCAATCACCGATATACAGGAGTTCATTAATAACCCAAGTTGATAGTTGCTCATCCTGACCTCCCTATACCTTTTCCTTGGCAAATTTCCCCGCAATTCCCTGTGGCCTGATAAACAAGAAAAGCAACATCAGGACAAACAACATTACAGGAGCGGAGAATGCTCCAAAAAAATACGTCCAGAAAATTTCAAGGACCCCAAGTATGATTGCAGCAGCAATTGCACCTCCGAGGCTTCCCAGGCCACCAATGACACTGGCTATAAATCCCTTTACCATCATGGTCTGACCAAGGTCCGGGTACACGGAGTATTTGGCTCCAAGCATCACTCCACTCACCCCAGCAAGAAATCCGGCAATCAGGAATACCATCACCACGATGAAAGAACTGTTAATTCCCATCAAACGGCTTGTATCTGCATTGATAGCAACTGCCCGAATTGCCAAACCTATCTTTGTCTTTGTTATCAGGAGTATCATCAACACCAATACAAAGAGCGATACAATCATGATCAATGTATCCATGGTTGAGACCCGAAGGGTTCCCACCATGAAGAAATTGCTTGCAAAGATATTCGGATAGGCATATGGGTTTTTGCTGTATCCGATGTTCAGAATCTGCTCGATGATGATTGAGATGGTCAGAGAGGAGAGAAAGTAATAGATATTGGGGCTCTTATTCCTTCGTATACTTCGATAGGCTATAGCGTCCAGAAAAAGAGCAATACCCATACCACAGACCCCAGTGAAGAGGATGGTGAGAAGAATGGAAGGTGCCGGTTCAAAGGATCTTTGAAAAAAGAATCCAATATATGCACAAGCACTTATCATGCCTCCATGGGCAAAATTACTGAACTTCAAGACACTGAAAACTACTGCAAATCCAACAGCAATCAGCGCATAAACAGCTCCAAGGGAGATCCCATTTATCAAGAGTTGCGCTACCATGATTCGTTCCTTTTAGAAAGGAGGACGGACTGATCCGCCCTCCTAGACACTATAAAAACCATCAGTTTACCTTGATGAAATCGACAATTCTCAGATCGAGGTTCTCATCGTAATCGGCAATATACATACCCATATTGCTCGGCCTATGGGTGGCAGGGTCGATGGTAATGGTTGAACCACTACTAAGCATAACCCCATCTGTCTTCTCCAATAAGGAGGCAACTTCTTCTCCGTCAGTAGGATTCTCTGCTGCACGCATTGCATGAACAAGAACTTGGACTGCATCCCAGCCAAACCCAACATTTGCCGCTGGTGCAGCAGTATCGGTTTCCTCCATATGCTTGGTAACCAAATCATAGAATATTCCAACCTCAGGATTAAGCATGTCGTAGTTCTGTAGGAAATACACATCATATACATTATTCTTGACCATATTGGCAAATGGTAGTGAGAGTGTATTTGCCCCAATGATCGGGCCGGTGAATCCAGCATCACGGAGAGCATCGTAGCTTGTTACATTCTGAGGTAGGTAGTCGCAGACGAAGACCACATCCGGATTCGCATTTGCAATCCTAATTGCCTGAGCACTGTAATCCTTGTCAGACCAAGAGAAAGTTTGCTCGGTAAGAACTGATCCACCCTTCTCTTCCCAGTACTCCACAAACGGAGCAGCCTGGCTCTTGGCAAAGGCGTTTCCGGGATTGTACAGGGTGGCAGATGTCTTGGCACCAAGCTTGGTCAGAGCATACTCTGCCATACAGTAACTCTGGATTGCACTGCTTGGCTCTGCAAGGAACATATAAGGATACGGCTCACCGGTATCCGGATTGGTTGTGCAGATTTCATCCATGAAATGTCCTACGATGGGAATCTTGTCCTCTTCAGATAGTTCAACCCAAGCTGCCGCGGGGTTTGAAAGCGGAGGTCCGATGATGGCGGCCACTCCTACTTCATCAACAAGTTTGCGGTAGGCCATGACACCCTCTGCGGCATCGTTCTTGCAATCCATCGTAGTGATCTCAAGCATGCGGCCGTTTATCCCACCCTCTTCATTGATCACTTTCACAGCATATTCAGCACCCCATGCATTGGGTTGACCTGCTGTGGAAGCTCCCCCACTCAAGTCTTGAATACTGCCGATTTTGATAGGTCCTGTTCCTTCTGCTGCCCCTGTTTCCGCTGATCCACCAGCAAAGGCAGAGAGCGTTAAGCAGACCATAAGCATCATAACAAATAGCTTTTTCATGATTTTCCTCCTCATGTATTACCTTAAGTCATCGTTTCTGACTCAATAGGTTCTAATTCAAACCTGCTTCCCAAGTAGCAAGATGTTCAGTAATCCAATCATCATCTATGAGATGGGGATAGGCTTGCCTCACCCTATCCAATTCCTCGCTCTGACCCTCCGTAAGATCTTCCTCCGTATCCAGGCAATAGCGGTTCTTCATAAGCCCCTGCCTGCGAAGAACCTCGTGGATTCCAGGGATACACCCCTTGAAATCATGTGCAGGGTCGAAGACTGCTGCATTCATATCTGTAACTGCTGTAGCGAGTGTAAGTAGATATGCAGGAATCTCATTTCTTTCAACTGCCTTAGTGATGCTTGCATGCAACTCAACAGCTCTCTTGGTCCAGACACACCAGTGTCCAAGCAGACCCCCAAGAAACCGAACGGTACGCTTCCCTTTAGGAGTGTCAAAGGTGTAGGCATCCATCAGGTCATGCACAATATTGTCATCATTACCGGTATAGAGGGTTATCTTGCCATATCGTGATGAAGAGGCTACAGCACGAGCAACATCAAGCGTGGTATAACGATTGAAACTTGCACATTTGATTGCCACAACACCTTCAATTTCGCACAGAGACTGCCAATAATCATAGGAAAAGAGCCTTCCCCCAACAGCACGTTGCAAATAGAATCCGATAACCGGCATCACAGCGGCAACCTGACGTGTTCTTTCGAGCATTTCTTTCTCTGAAAGGTGGTTCAAGCCCCCAGGACTGAGAAGGACTGCATCATATCCAAGCCTTTTGGCAAGTTCAGCCTCCCTCAGGGCCTGTTCAATTGGTCCACATACACCGCAGACACGAACAATGGTCCTCTGGTTCTGTTGCTCAAAAAGTTCAATTTCCTCCATCACCACGGTAACAACCCTCTCGAAGAGATTGATCTTGGGATCACGGATACTGAACTGTGTGCTGTGCACCGCAGTAGCAATGCCTCCAACGCCACAATTGAGGTAGTAGCGCATCAAGAGACGCTGACTCCTTTCATCAAAATTGCGTTGTTCATCAAGCGCCAAGGGGGTTGCAGGAATGACAGTTCCTTGGGCAATCACCTTCAATGCTTTTACTTGGTCGTGCATCAGTAACTTCCTTTTCGTTCCTCAAAATGAGTCGGTATATTGAGGTCATGACCGCCTTCGAGTATCCACTTTGCTTGATACTCAATCATGGTATCGAGACTGACATGGGGATATCCGAATACCGAATGAGCCTTTGATGCATTCAAGAGATAAGCATCAGTATTCTCCTCAGAAGTAAAAATGGGCTCCTTTTCAAACAAGACACCAAACTTTTTTGCTGTCTCCTTCACTCCAACCAGTTCCGGTCCAGTTGCATTGAGGATGACCGCCGGGTTGTCTGCAAGGAGCAGGCTTCTGATGGCATACTCATTTGCATCGGACTGCCAAATGCAGTTGAAGCTTCCGTTGGCAAGATCCAGTGGTTGGGAGTTGTAGACTTTCCTTGCAATATCATTGAGCACGCCATACTCCAAGGCGATTGCGTAGCTGAGACGAAAAATAAGGACTTTTGTCCCTCTGGTCTGCGAGTAATACTCGAAGATTCTCTCCCTGGCCAGACAGCTTTGAGGATATTCTCCAATAGGCTGGCATTTCACGCTCTCGGATGCTCCACCGCTGGAAGCCTTGACCAATGGATAGATATTCCCTGATGAGAAGACAACAAATCGTGAAGCAGGAAATCGGTCACAAACAAGGGTTGGAACCATTGCATTCATACCCCAAGTCTGCCACTCGTTTCCGTCAGTACCAAACTTCTTCCCTGCCAGAAAGATAATATTGCTCACATCAGGAAGCTTCTCAAGCTCTTCCCGTTGCTGGAGGTCACAACTGAGTGTAACGATTCCTGCATGTTCCAGTTGATCGCGCTTCTCTTGATTGGTAAATCTGCTCACAGCATAGACTTTTTTATCGAGCTTTGCTTCCTTGATGGCACGCATTGTCATCAGACAGATGGTAGGGCCCATTTTCCCACCTGCCCCCAAAACCATGATATCGCCTTTAATCTTTTTCATATCCTCTATCAGCCGGTCTGACGGTCGACTGAGCAACTCTTGTAAGTTGATTGTTACTCCCATTATTTCTCTCCTTGTGCGTTGAGATACGCAAGATATGCTTTTTTATCCATGCTTGGGACGAATGATGCATGGATACGGGTCCCTTGTTTTGCCCCGTCACGAAGCAGTTCATATACCATGAGAGCCAATAGCTGACCTCCTAGTAGATAGCTATTCCAGGCATCAACCAGATCGAATTCCTTCGAATGAGCCTCTCCCACAAAGCCTCCCATGGTAGGTTGTATGCAACACTTCAGCTGTGAGAGATCACCCATATCAGTGGAACCGATCATATCCCTTCCCCTGACCACCGTTTTGATACCAGCAACCTGTTCGGCACACTGGGCAAACAACTCACTGAGTTTTGCATCTTGTCTCAAAGGGAGATATCCAGGAATGGTTTCAATTTCTGCAGAACCACCCATCATCAGAGAGGCAGCATACACACAGCGGTCAACAATCCTGCATCCCTTCTTGATTGCCACTTGGGAACATCCCCTGACGTAAGTCTCCATTCTGACGTCACTCGGAACTGTGTTAACCACATCACCTCCCTTGGTGATGATTGGATGGATACGAAGATGTTCTTCCTCACTAAACGTCTCACGGTTTGCATTGATTCCTGCAAGAGCCAAGCTGGCTGCCTGCAAGGCATTTATGCCGTTGAACGGCCGAGCCCCATGGGCCTCTTGACCCATGAACCTGATATTCTTCGCTACAAAGCCAAGACTTCCCCCTCCAATAAAGACATCGTAGGATGGATGGTTTGGTTCGCTGTGTATCATGATTATGATATCCATCTCATCGAAAAAACCGAGATGTATCAATTCCTGTTTACCTGAAAGATAGGTGATCTTCCCCTGCTCTCGCATGGCTAGACGAGCTTGAATGTCCAAAAACTCTTCTGCTGGAACCGCCGTGATGAATACATCACCATCAAGCTGATCAGAGATTTCTTTGAGTGCAAGAATCGCTGCATAAACTTGGGTGCTCTGAGAACTGTGGCCACAAGCATGGGCTTCTCCTGTACTGCAGGCATGGGGGTTCAATGGACTAACCACCGCATCAAGCTCTGAGAGCAAGCAAACCCGCAAGCCGTGGTTACGTGTGGGAAGATGAGCCTTTAACGCTGTGCAGGCATACCCTGATTCCACTTCAAGCCCCATCTCACGATAGGATCTTTCAATATATGAGCTGCTGAACGTTTCTTTAAATCCCAATTCAGGATGATTAAGTAAGGCGTTTCCAAAGGTCAGAATCCTGTCTTTCTGTTGTTCTATGCAGGAACGTATGGTATCAAGCATGAGTTTGCTTCTGCTCCCTTTCCTTTAAATATGCCAACAGCATTTCTGTTGTAGCCTGAATCCTTTTTTCTCGATTCTCCGCAAGCATCAAATCTTTGCCGACTATGATGTTCAATGTGTTCATATTAGAGAAATAATTAAAAGAACAAGCAATCAAGGTAAGGATAAGCTGGTCACTATCTATGGTCTCTGGAACATCACTTCGAAGTCTTGCCTCATCGATGATCCGACCAAGTTCATGAAGAATGGGATTTTTTGTCTCTGCAACCCCTCGTTCCTTGAAGCTTTTTGCGCCATTGAGATTCTCCCACATAACCATCCGTACAAACGAAGGATTATCGTAGAGAAACTGGAAGTAAATCTGCACTAGATCACGTAGCTTGAGCTCGTAGTCGGTCTTGAGATTAATTACCTGTTCCTCAAGATCACCTAGCCTTGTATAGACTCTAACTAAGACCTCTTTGTATAGCTCTTCTTTGCTATTGAAATGACGATAGAGTAAAGCTTTGTTCACCTTGGCTCGTCTGGCTATCTCATCCACACGACATCCATACAGTCCTTTTTCTGAAAACTCCTGTTCAGCTGCCTGAAGGATTGCTTTTTTTGTAGCTTCTGTACGCATCTCCTGCTTTGTCATTGCCACTCCCTTAATAGTAACTAACTAGTTACATTTTATGAGCAGAAATTCCCATTTGTCAAACATTCTTTAAAAAAATATTCACCAAGTAAGATCATGCAGATTATTAGATCCATGATTAATAGTCACAACTTCCCCAAGAATCTCGACTTAAGGTCTCTGAAAGCGTGTTTCAATAATTAATATGCCCATGCTGTATTTCACATTTCTATAAGTAACAGCGCGCGCTTTGGAGACACTTTATCCTCAACTGCCACCGCACCTATGATTGATGACATGCCTGTCAAACAGAAAAGGGCTGCCACAATGTTCACTGTTGCGGCAGCCTCTTTAGTTAGTTCCTTAGAATTATATTATGTTACTGTTACTTCAAACTTGCCTACTTCGCTTTGACCTTCTTTACCAACCTCATCACCACCGGTGCAAGGATGAAAACTGCCGTTATCAATAGAAGAGCAGCAGAAATAGGTTTCTCTATGAAGATTTTAGCAGACCCATTGGAAATTGAGAAAGCTCTCCGGATTGCCTGTTCAAAGCGCGGGGCAAGAACGAATGCCAAGAGAATCGGTGCTACCGGATACTGGTGCTTCTGCATAATAAATGCAATTACACCGGCGCCCACCATGAACCAAACATCGAACATATTGTTGTTCACCGAATAAGCTCCCACGATACAGATAAATACAATGATTGGAGCAATAATACCACGGGGAATTCTCAGAATCGACATGAGAAACGGGATCATTACCAAGCCGACAAAGATACAGGCAAGGTTTCCGATGTACATAGAACTGATGAGCCCCCAAACAAAGTCAGTCTGCTGAATGAAGAGTAAAGGACCAGGTTGCAGTCCCCACATCATTAGACCTCCGAGCAGTACCGCTGTAGTACCAGAACCTGGAATACCCAGTGTGAGCAGGGGAGCAAAGGCCCCTACTGCCGCAGCATTGTTTGCAGCCTCTGAAGCAGCTACCCCTTCCAGGGCACCATTTCCCATCTCTTTCTCGTTCTTCCCCGTCTTCTTTTCCATGACATAGGAGAGGAAGGAAGCAGTGGTACCACCGGCTCCGGGAAGGAACCCGACAAAATTACCCAGGATTGCACTCTTGATAGCTGTGGGAATGATCCGTTTCAGCTCTTCCTTACTCAGGATACTCTCCTTGAGCGTCAGACGCGGCTCCGTAGTAAGGATGTCCCCCTCCTCTTTCTTGCTCATGAGTTCCATCACCTGAGGAAGCCCGAACATCCCGATAACCAAAGGAATAAAGGAAAAACCGCTGAGCAGGTTGACCGAACCGAAGGTATATCGTCCAGCACCACCAGCCATCGAATCCATGCCGACTGTAGACAGCAGGATCCCCAAGGCTGAAGCAACAATACCTTTCAATGGATCGTCCCCAAGGAGCCACCCAATGGAAGTGAGGGCCAAAAGAATCAGGGCTGCAATCTCAGCCGGTCCGAACTTCAACCCCACCTTGGCAAGCAGAGGACCGAACAGGGTCAATGTCACGATCCCGATCGACCCCCCAATAAAGGAAGAAATGTTCGCTGCAAAAAGCGCCTTTCCACCTTTTCCCTGACGACTCAGCGGGTATCCATCGAGGGCTGTCATAACTGCAGGCGAATCGCCTGGTATATTGAGCAGGATGGCGCTGTAGGCACCACCGTACATGTTTCCGTAGTAAATTCCGGCAAGCATGATGATTGCGGAAGTAGGATCCATCTTGAAAGTGAGGGGAAGAAGCAGCGCCACACCAGTCACCGCTCCAATACCGGGCATTGCACCGACAAGAAGGCCCATGAACCCTCCTGCAATGGCCAGTAATACATTCGCTACCGAAAAGGAGGTACCGAATCCTTGCATGAGAAGATCGAAATTACCCATACCATTGTTCTCCTTTTAAAATAGCTGGAATATGAAACCCTGCGGAAATGGCACACGGAGCCACATCCTAAAGATTCCATAAATAAAGAAGGTGAAAATCGCACTGGTAATCAATGTCTTCACCCACGAATACTTGCTGAGAAAACGCATCCAGATCGAAGCAAAAAGGAACACCGATAAGCCGATTCCGACCACTTGGAGCATGAAGCCACCGAGAACAGCTGCTACAACAGGCATAAATGCACTCGGTTGGAATACATACGTCTCTTTCTGATTTTTCCCGAATACCACTTTGATGAGAATCGCGAGGGCGGCAGCAAGAACGATGGCCGCGAAGATTACCGGTACAAATCCACCACCGGGTCTCCCATTTTCCCAGAACACGTAACGAACGACACCTTGTTGTATCCATACGATCGCAACGAGTATTTCTATGATTACAATGACTATATCCATTTGCTAAACCGTCCTGTTGTCCTAACAGTCATGAAGAGGAGAAAGAAAGACTACTCTCTCCTCTTCATGGTTCATAGCTTCCCTGTCCAGTATCCTACTTGAACATTCCGATTTTCTCACCCATCTGGAAAAGTTGCTCGGAGTTCTCAGTTGCATAGGGACCAAATTTCTCGGCACCCATGTACCTGCCATCGAGAGCACTCTTTTCAATGTAGTTGGTCTTCCACTGTTCGGTGGCAGAGACCTTCTCGAAAACACTAGACCAATAAGCTACGGTTTCGGCTGACATACCGGAGCCTCCCATGATTCCACGGAACATCTGGAACTTGATGTTGGGGTATCCAAGCTCCTTGAAAGTTGGTGCTGATGCGAAAACTCCATCCAGCCTATCCTCAGAGAAGGAAGCAAGGGCACTCATATTCTTTGCCTCGATCTGGCCAATGCATTCGGAAGGGTTCATGATACCGAATTCAACATGCTCGCCAAGCATGGCACTCGCAATTTCACCAGCGCTGTCAAAATAGACACCATTGAGTTCAATACCAACCTGCTGGTTGATCATCTCAACACAGAGGCGGTCAAGATTATCAGCAACACCAACAGAAATGCCACCAGGATTCTTCTTTGCTGCTGCAATGACGTCATCGAATGTCTTATAGGGAGAATCGGAAACGGCGACAAAAAGCACATTGTCCATGGCAAGAGCTGCGATGGGGACCAGGTCTGAAGCATCGACCTCCTTGCTTGCCTTCAGCCCCAAGGCTTGTGCGCCATTAAGAGCTACCAAGGTATAATTTCCGTCACGATTCTTATCAGCTGCATAGGCAGCCCCAACCGTTCCACCACCACCGGGCTTGTTGACTACTACAACGTTTCCATCAACCAAATCGTTCTTATTGATGATATCGACGATAAGCCTGCAGAAAGTATCCGTACCACCACCTGCACTTGCCGGAGCCACAAACTCGACCGGACGGTCGGGATAAGCGCCTTTGGCCTCTTCAGATCCTTGGGCACTGACCACACCCATGGTAGTCAGAACCAACAGTACCAAAATCAAAGATTTTCTCATTCCATTCTCCTTTGTATATTCTGACAGCATCTTCCAGTATTGTATACAATTTTTGCTGTCATGAATTAAATGCAAATGCTGTGCCAAATATGTAGTTTACGTTGCATAAATTCCATAAATTCTGCACTAACATACAAATAAATCCACATCTGAGTCTTAACCGCTTTTATACATCGCACGAAGAATGTTCAAAAGATTGCAGTTTCGCACACCTTACATTGCATGTATTGCATACAGGGAAAGGACCTCAGGGACGCAGAGTTATCTTTATTGCCGTATCATCCTTGTCTGCGAGCTCGAATGCTTCCTTGATCTGTTCCAGCTTGAACTCATTGGTCACCAAAGACTTGATGTCCACCTGCCCGGTGATTACCGGCCTGAGCGTCTCAGGTGTCCAGATAAATCGTTCCTGCCATGTATGGTGCACGAGACAGGTATTTATGAACTGCAGTCCATCATCGTGCCATCTGCTGATGTTCAAAGTAATCGGCTCGGTGACCCAACTATAGAAAACAAACTTGCCATTATGCCTGATCATCTCACTCGCTGCATTGAAGGAATCTGCGCTCCCTGCTGCTTCGACCACGACATCGGCTCCAATACCACCAGTCAACTCCTTCACAATCGCAACGGGGTCTTCTTTGGTAATGTTAATCGTAATGTCTGTTCCCAGCTTCTTTGCAATTTTCAGTTTCCCTTCCAAGGTATCAACAACGATTACCTTATGTGCCCCCTTTGCCTTGGAGCACTGAGCGATGATCTGACCAGCGAAACCTCCCCCCATGATGACCACTGTATCTCCCAGCTGCACCTGTGAATTAAGGCCAGAATACATAGCACATGAAATTGGCTCGCCCAGACATGCCAGGTCCATCTCTAGACCCTTGGGAACTGGTTGGAGCTGCCACGTCTTGGAGAGGAAATAATCGGCATAGTTGTTGTTCCACCCAAAGGCAATCACTTTATCACCTACTTGGTATTCGCTTACCTTCGATCCAACCTCCACAACAGTGCCTCCACTTTCGTGCCCGAGGGGAAAGGGAAACTTCGGGGGATGGCGGAACTCAGCAGTCTTTGGGGGAAGCTTGCCCCGGTAGAAAAGCTTATCCGACCCGCAAATGCCCATCAGATGGTTTTTTACGATGACCTCATCATCCCCACATACCAGTTTCTTCTCGATCAGATCGATATCATAGGGCCCCTTCAGCAGGGCTGCGCGTGTTATTACTGCCATTGTTGACTCCTTTTATTGTTTTGTTTTTTCTTTATTTCTCAGATAATCAATTTCATTCTCACTGAGGTATCTTACCTTTTCATCCTTGAGCAGATAGACCAGCTTGGCAGTCTCCTCAAACTCCTCCATCAGGTCCATCGCCACTTCCAGAGATGAACCGGTAATCACAGGACCATGGTTCTGCAGGAGAAACGCATTTCTTTTACCAGCCCATTTGCCAAGCGCTTCAGCCAATCGGTCGTCCCCTGGCGGATAGTAGGGAATCATCTCAATCCTACCTATCTTCATTACAAAATAGGGCGTGAATGGCTTGATGATCTCATTGGTATCGATATCTGCAATGCAAGAAAGTCGTGTTGTCCAAGTAGAATGCAAGTGAACCACAGCATGCACATTCGGGCTCTTGTAGAGTGCAAGATGAAACTTCACCTCCTTGGACGGCTTCTTGCCGGATATGAGCATACCGGAGTTATCCACAAGACTGAGTTCGTCTGCAACCAGTCTGCCCAGACAGGATCCTGTGGGAGTTGCAAGGATGGTACTCCCATCAACGCGTACACTGACATTGCCGGCGCCGCCTGCCATATACCCCCGTTCATAGAGAGATTTACAAAACCGAACCATCTGGATTCTCAGTTCTGATTCACTCATACCATCTCCTTCTGGGCCTTGATGAAGAAATCATCGCTCCCAAAATTCCCGCTCTTGAGGACAAGAAAGACATCTTCTTCAACTGCCTTAAGCCAAGGAACCCCTGGATCAATCTGAGGCCCGATGAAAAACGAATCGATACCAAGGCTCTGAACCACCTTGCCGCTGGTCTCCCCCCCGGCGGTGATATAATTTCGTACACCCATCTTATGCAATTCCACTGCAAGGTTGCCAAAGAATGCTTCTATTGCTTCCTCAACAACACCGGCAGGATACTTCTCTCTCGAAAGGGCAAGTTCTTCTGGAGGTACGGTTGCATACACCAAGGGGGCGAATGGATCATCTAGACGGGGTGTGAGCCAATTAAGTACTTCCTTCAGGTATCCATCCTTGTCCCTAATCAATTCATCCTTGCTAATCTTGAGCGCATCGGCACTATTCCGGTACAGGGACACCTGCCGGTTGGTGGCTTCCGAGCAGGAACCGGCAAGGATGATCGTCTTGGCAACTTTGGGTCTCCCGCCAGCTATAGCGTTTGCCTTGTTCATGACATCGGAGCAATAGAGGCTCGCCAAGGATGCTGCAAGTCCCGATCCCCCTGTGATAAGGGGCATATCAACGAGAGCTTGGGCTGCAATGTCGAGATGCGCCTGATCTAGGGCATCGAGGACCACATAGCTGTACCCCTTTTCCCTTGAATGCTTCAGAAAAGTCTTTACAGCATCCACTCCAGCATTGAGGGTTTCCACATGTAGGCTGGCCGCCTTTCCCTTTGACTGGCTCTCCATCACTCGGCTGAGCTTGGAATCCTTCATTGGGGTAACAGGGTGGTTTCGCATACCCGACTCATTGAGCAACTGGTCATATACAAACAAGTAGCCTTTGTAGATTGTCCTGCCGTTGACAGGGAGGGCTGGGCATACCACCGTCTGGTCAGTTTCCAGCTCTTGCATCAAGGCATCAATAACAGGCCCTATGTTGCCCTTTTCTGTCGAGTCAAAGGTTGAGCAGTACTTGAAATAGATCTGCTCACACCCCTGCCCTTGAAGCCACTTGAGGGCGGAGAGAGAATCCCTCACCGCCTCTTCCTTCGGGCACGAGCGAGATTTCAGGCTCACAACCCAGGAGTCAACTTGTACTTTTAAATCGTGGTCGGGCACTCCGTTTACCTGAACCGTGGTGATCCCATTGGCCACGAGAAAACCTGCAATATCAGTGGCCCCGGTGAAATCATCTGCTATGACACCAATTTTCTTCATTTTTCATCCTGAAGAAACATGCCATCCTGCTCCCTTCTCAGGGACCAAAGCATTGTATCTGTCTCGGGTATTTCAAGCATCTCTGCAGTAAGCAACTGCCCAGCCGATACATCTTCCTTCAATTTCATTCCGTCAGCGAGGTAATAAGGAAGTTGTATATTTTCATCAATCCTCTTGGCTGGACGAAGAATACCATCGAAACCCTCAATGACGTGATGATGACCCACAGCCTTCAACTCGGTGCCTGCTTTCATATCACGATTGGCTTTTGCAACTAGGTCGTAACGAGGTGTAGGATTATCGGATCCGGTGGGCAGGCCCAACAGCCCCACGGAGAGAACGCTGTATAAAGCCTCGAATCCAAGGTAGTGGGCAGGATAGTAGATCATGGCTGCCTTACCATTCCTGCTTACGGGGACACCCTTCTCCTTCAGGACCTGCCAGGTTTCCTTATCGTCACAGGCAACCACGACAAACTCGCCTCCCTCCATACTCTGCTCATCGAACCTCCTGAGACAGTTATAGACATCAATTTTCATGGTTCCATCGAATAGGCCGCCTCTATCTTTGGAGCACATCAAATCTGGTACCTCAAGAGTCCTGGCCACCGGATAGTGGAACGCTTCGATATCGGGATTGAACTCAGGGAGGTGGTTGCAGACAATGGCCATTTCTGCCAGGTCCGGGATAGCCCGCTGGCCGAACATATGCAGCATCTTGCTGCGTTTTTCTACGGTCGCCTCAAAGTCATCACCAAGATCCCAGACATCGGAGAAACCTGGAATAACCACTGTCTTTCCAAGTACTTCCACCGATGAATTTGTCGGGTCATAGATGAAGTCATATTCACTTGCCTTGCCAATACCAAGAATGGTGAGCCCTGCATTACGTGCCCACGTGACGAGACCAATGAGCAGTGATGGTTGATCACCTTCTGCCAAGGAGTAGATGACCCCCTTTTCCCTGGCTTTTTTTGCAAGCAGGGGTCCGACCACAGAATCAGCTTCCTTGGTCACAATGACAACATTTTTCTTGTTTTCTATCGCAGAGAGACAGTAAGAAGCCGCAGCTTCCGGATTCCCCGTTCCTTCTATAACTACATCGAAGGGCATCTCCATGGCTAGGGGAATGTTATCAAATATGAGGAACTTTCCTTCGCTAAACGCTTTCAGCCCAGCTTGCTTGTCGGTGCAATGCATGATGTCAGACTCATTCACCCCAATGGAAAGGTAGGCGTCCCTACATTTCTGGATATTCCTACCACAGAGGATGCGAATGGAAAGTCTCTTGTTCCTTACCCCATATACAAAGAGGGAATGGTTGAAACCTCCCACGCCGATAATAGCCAATTCAAGTTTTACCTTCTTGGAATTGGAGAACAGCAAGTCATAGTTCATGGATGATGCTCCTTCATGCATTTCTAGTGTTACCTACACACCATTGCAATAAGGATGCCAACATGAAGACATTATTCAATTCCCCAGGATTTCATTTAATATTTTCTTATTCAGTAGGGAGTAATATTCTCCCAAAGAACTTTGGATATAAATTGAGCGTTCTTTCATCTGTTTCCCTGCATATATTTTGCTTGCAAACCCAATTGTATGCATGCAAAATGTATTGCGTTTATGCAACTTGTCAGGAAAGGTAATACCATGATAAATATTTCGTTCATCGTCCCCTATAAAGCAATGAAGTACGTCGTTGAGGAAATTTTCTCGTCGCATCAAGAAAAGGCGGAACTTCGTCCGAACATCCTTACAAAAACGGTGGATGAAATCCAGAAGGAAGATCTGGAACAGGCTGACATTGTCATCGCTCGTGGCTACTCGGCAAACCGGGTAAAGGCTACCGACGTGCCGGTACTACCCATCTCTGTGACAGGCTTCGACATTACCGTTGCCCTCAACTCCTGTATTCAAAAGTACAATCCGACAAAAATTGCTGTCATCGGCCCACTAAATACCGTCTATGGTATAGAGGAGATAGCAAGTGTCTTTTCCTGTGAGATCGCGAGTTATCAAGTGTCTAATCCCAATGACTTGAAAAGCATCATCCTCCGAGCACAGGCAGAAGGAGCAACTGCCATCATCGCAGGCAAGAGCGGTACTTCAATAGCCACAGCTCTTGGTATTGATGCAATAATGATCCTCAGCGGACGTAAGACGATAATGCAGTCCATAGACGAAGCAATCCGTGCTGTGCGCCTAATGCGCCAGGAACGTGAAAGAACCGACCGCTTCAAGGGCATTATGGACTACTCATTCGAAGGCATCCTCTCGGTAAACAACGAAGGCATCATAACTACAGCGAACAACTACGCACGAAAGGTACTCGATGGCTTGGATAATGAGCCCGAACAGATATATTTAAAGGATGTGCTTCCCCAACTCGACAGCCAGGCAGTATTGGAAGGACGGACTAAGATCCTGGGCGAATTGATACAGATACAAAAGAACCTCTACACCTTCAACTGCGTATGTGCCGGAGACACCGGGGCGGTTGTCACTTTCACCAATGTATCCAAGATACAGGAACTGGAAGGTCAGATCAGGAGCAAGTTGCATAAGAAAGGTCTGGTTGCAAAGTACCAATTCTCAGATGTAATTGGTAGTGAAGAAAAACTTCTAGAGACGATCAAGCGAGCCAAGAAGTTCAGTAAGGCGGAATCGAATATCTATATTTTTGGGGAGACGGGAACAGGCAAGGAGCTCTTCGCCCAGAGCATCCATAACTCGAGTGCCCGCCGGGCACACCCGTTTGTAGCCATCAACTGCGCTGCCCTCTCGGACAATCTGTTGGAGAGCGAGCTTTTTGGGTATATGGATGGGGCATTTACCGGTGCCTCAAAAGGTGGCAAGATTGGACTTTTCGAACTCGCCCACCGAGGAACAGTGTTCCTCGATGAAATCGGGGATATTTCACCGAGTTTGCAAAGCAAGTTGCTGAGGGTTCTACAGGAGCGTGAGATTCGGAGAATAGGGAGTGACCAGGTAATTCCGATAGATGTGAAGATCATCTGTGCATCGAATAAGAACTTAAGCAGTCTGGTGGAAAGTGGGGTTTTTCGTGAGGACCTCTTCTACAGGCTCAATGTATTGAAACTCAAACTACCCCCACTTCGAGAAAGGCCCAGGGACATTATCGACCTGAGCAAGTACTTTATCAAAATGAACTGTAAGAAACTCGGCTACAACTCCATTACTCTCTCCGAAGAAGCTGAAGAGTTACTACAGAGCTACAGCTGGCTGGGAAACGTACGCGAGCTCTCCAATTTCTGTGAACGGCTGTGCGTTCTGCTGGAAGAAGGAGTGGCAGAAGCAACAGATGTGCTCGATTGCTTGGAAGAATCGGAGAGACTAGAAGAATTACTCCCATCCCAAAATGATTTAGTATCAGCGACAATGACCAGTGAGAAGGAAATCCTTCTCCAAGTATTGGAAAACAGCAAGACCAAGCGGGAAGCAGCCTTGAAGTTAGGCATAGATCCCTCAACCTTATGGAGAAAAATGAAGAAACACGGACTGGATTGAAGTATCAATTCCTGCGTTTATCGCAATGTGATCTGCTTACGCTCCAGTTTACACTTCGGGAAGTAATGAAATAAGCATTGGAGACAATTTCCCCTCGATCGGCTCCCTTTTGGTCTATAACCTTTGATACCAATTCCATTATACTTTTTACTGTTTACATGCCTTAATGAAGCATAACATCAACATATAAGGGCTTTCCGGGCAACTGAAAAACAGGATGGGCTATACCCGTTTATGACTTGAATTATTAATCAAGAAATGTGCTCCCTCCCTGCTTGAAGATTACATCAGTAATACAATCGAAAATGTATCCAATTAACTTTTTCTTTTTGAGCATCACCGAAATCTTGGTTTGCATCATAGGAAAATCCATCTTTTTGTATACACCCACATCAGGTTGTATATCTTTACATGGAATAGATGTATAAATACACAAAGTAAGACCAAGAAGCACTTTTAAAGAAAGTTATGAAGGACTTATCCATTCAAACCATCAAGAATAGTCTTGTCAAAAACTAATGAAGCAGCACCAATCAATGTGGTGTATGAAGAAAATGGTGGTGATATCCTTATCATTCTTCCTCGATTCTCCAACATTGAATTCACCGTGATTTCAAGCTTCTCAAGCAATTCGTTTCCCAATATCCCTGGGATGACTCCAGCCAAAATAAAATCCTCTATATCGAGAAAATATGCAACATTGAAAATTGCCGTAGAAACAACAGGAATAAGGAAATCAATGATCATTCCCCTCCTATCTGGGTCCAAATCCCCATCTTGCAGCAGATTGATGGAAAAATGCTTGTTGATGGCTTGGATGTTCACCCGCTGCTCAAGAGGGATTGTCTGCCCATTGAGCGGTTTCCCCAGATCTATGGGCTCAATCAGCATGTTACCGATTTCACCCGCTTTGAATCCTACGCCGGCCCACAATTCACCGTTGAGCATTATACCTGAGCCAAAGCCGCTCCCAAGGGTCAAATAGCAAAGGTTGCATCTCTTTTCTTCGAGTCTTCGGCTGAAAACTTCTCCTTTTGCTGCAAGATTCACATCATTCTCAATAAAAACTTGAGATTCGAATTGAGAGAAAAGCGGGGAGAACAATTTGTTAATCGGAACAGGTTGGCTAATCCCAAGTGAATAGAAACTGACGATCTCTTCCGTGACGGGGTTTATGTTCGAAGGAAAACCGATTCCAATCCCCAAGACCGGCGACGGGGCTCTCTTCAGTGTTTGTTGTATCTCTTTGCCCAGTGCAATCTGTGACCGGGGATCCAAAAAGTCCTTGAATTCATGCTTATTGTAAGAAAGGATATTCCCCGACAAATCGATGATCCCGATTTCGACTATCTGTCCTTCCATGTTGATGGCCAATGCTGAGAATGCCGAAGAGTTGAATACAAGTTTTTTCCGCTTTCTACCCGGACCGGACATATTCGCATCAATCCCTTCTTCCATGAGTATGTTTCTTGACAAGAGATAATCGACACTCTTGCTGACAGTAGGGAAGCTCATATTCGTCAAGGAAACCAGTTCTGACCGTGCCAATTTCTCATGTTCCAGGAACAAGTCAAAGATCAGTTTTCGATTTTTTACTTTCAGATACTCCGGTATATAAGAAATTGTCACAGCATGTCTCCAAGGTAAGTTTCTATCAATGTTGAGTATACATCTCCCAACCTTTGAAGGCAAACATTCTTATATGGTCTCATTATGAAGTTTCAACGCCAATTCAATCGCTCCATCAATTGATTCCTTCTCAGTAAGGCAAATGTTTGTTTCAGGGAATTCTGTCAACACTAAATGCAGAAATCGTTTCTTCAATACATCGGAAAGGAGCAAAGTACTTCCCCACAACCCCAAATTGAAGGTCTGCTGCTCCTTGGTGGGATACAATTCCAGAGCCAAGTCCCGTACGATCCCAAAAATATGGGCCGCAGCACATTCAAGTATCGAAACTGCCTCGGCATCGCCCAGAAGCACCGCATCGTTCACCGTTTTCCCCAAAGCAGGGGTAAACCAAGGTTGCATGCCCATCCTATGGGCCAAGGCATTGAGATCCTCCCTGGAATTCACATCGAGTTCTTGCCTTAGAAGGCCGACCAAGGGCGATTCCCCAACCGCCCCATCAAAAAAGCGGCCAAGATGGCGCAGAGCCCTGCGGCTGATCCACGAACCGCTACCCTCGTCTCCTAGGATGGTGAACAACCATCCGCCGCAACGAGCAGTTTCCCCCTTGCTGTTGCACCCGTAGGCGATGGACCCCGTTCCTGAGATTATCAGGATCCCTTGCCCACCGGTAACCGTATAATGAGCCAATTCCGCATCATTCATAATCCTCATTGGGCAGCATAGTCCAGGCAGCCCCTCATAGGCGGATTGAAGCTTGGCCTTGTCCTCTTGGCTGTCGACACCGGTACTCCCGCACACAAGTGCCTTCACATCCTTGCGTGAACCACCAAAAGTAGCCAACAGGTTATCGATGTTTTCATTGATCCTGCCAAGCATCTCCTCATGTGTCATGTAATAATGATTTGCGGGAACCCCAACGAAAGATCCCATGACATTCCCTTCCAAATCAGCTGCTTTCAGTCTGTAGTGGGTTCCCCCGCTGTCAATTCCAATTACAAATTGCATCGTTTCCGCCACCGTTAGTTTTTGGATTTCACGCCGAGCAAATCGTCCAGTTCCCTGAACCTTTTGGACCCTTGCCCTTGTACGCCCAATGCAATGGGAATCTGATAACTAAGGACCTGCATAGGGATGATGTACTCGAACGGTGTGGTGTACCATTCCCCGCTTGTTTTCAAGACGAGATCCTTCTCATCGGCAGAGGCTTCGGAGCCGAATGCAAACACGGGAGCCTTGAGGCTTCTATGGTACCCCACCAAACGTTGCATCCTCAGGTAATCTGGGTCATCCACTGGAGGAAGAAAATACATACCGCCGACATCCTGCTTCAAGGAACAGGTGGGGCCATGCAGGTATTCCTCGAATTCGAATCCGAAGGCCGGAATCAGCAATGTTTCAAGAATCTTCAGAGCACCTTCCTGGGCAGCGGCGAAACCACATTCTTTCCCAACCACATACACGTTTCCCAATTCCTTCATACAATCCTTGTTACGCTCAACCCACTGCAAGGAACTCCTGATGTTTTGTGGAAGCATTCTTCCTGTCGCAATCAATTCCTGTATGAAGGAATCATAAGTCGGTTCTGAGATGCGTCCGGTAGCCAATGCTCCTTCGAGGGCCATGAGATAGAGCGCAAGGATGGTAATCGTATATCCTTTGGTTTTCGGCCCGACCGTCTCCTCTCCGCACGGAATCGCAATGTAATGATCACAAAGCCGGTTTATCTTGCTTTCAGGGTTTCCTGTCATCGCTAGCGATGATACAGCACCGCATCTTTCTATTGCTGCAATGGTATTTGTTGATGCCCCCCCTTGACTGATGAATACAACAAGAGGATTCATTCCCGGGAACTTGTGTGCCCGAGAGGATTCGACAATCGTGACCGAAATTCCAAGCATACGCTCCATGAAGGGAGCGGCTGCCGCTGTTGCATTCTTGCTGGTACCGCTTGCGACCAGGTAGATTCGATCACACTGCACCTTGCGTAAAACATGGGTGAACGTATTACAAAAATTCGCCCTATCACGTATAACCTGCGGAAACAGTGCAATCTGTTCGTTGATATAATCCATCATATCCATTGTGTAGACCCTCCCTGGTTCTTTCCTATTCCTGCCTCAGTCCCATCGCATACAAGAACCAACTGACATGGGGAATCCATTGCTCAGCCCATCGCCAATTGTCATCGACCTCATCTGTAGGAGTCGATACATAGGCTATGCCCTCCTCATCATGCAATCCGCTTGTGATTCCATTCACAATACCGCCGGGACAATTCATGAAATCGTATCGCTTCTTGAAAAAATACTGGATGTTGTTCCGTCCGTATCCTTCAATCATGCAACTGTCGAACGGGTTCAATCCCATTATCCAGTCCAATGTGTCCTGCGCGAGTTTTTGGCATCTCTGCACAAGCTTGTCATCCTGAGAGACCTCACTGAGTTCCTTTGCAGCAGACGCGAGAGAGGCAATTCGTGCGTTATCGCCTTGCCACCACGGAGAGACTGTCGTCTCATGCGGGAAGAAGAATTTTGCGACCATAGTCCCATTCACTTCTTGTTCAAATCGGGGGTACCCGAAGGGATTCGGCAACGAGTCTGTAATCTCGATTTTCCAACGCATAATTTCTTCTGCATATCCGACTGCCTCACTTCTTCTTTCTTGATCCGGTTCGATTTCAGCATAGTGAAGCAGGGCAATTACTGGCAGGCCTTCATCGGAAGCATGGAAGTAGGGTTCTCCCTCAACAACCTCAAGCCTTCTCAGACCTTCACCGACAGGCACTGTTCGTGCATACATGCGTTGTGCCATCTCCCTGGCGGAACCAAGAAATGTATACTCCTCGGTTGTCTTGTACAATTCAATTGCTGCAAGAAGCGCGCAATACTCATCAACGAGATTCCATTTCCCGTCATTGGTATATTTCTCGTTGTTTTTGATGAGATGGAACCATGCCTTGGCAGCGCATCGGATATAATCTTCCTGCCGATATTCACGTGACGGGTAATAATGCCTCGATGCAATCGCCAAAGCGGCTATTGCCGAACCACCGCCGCTGCGGAAACTGGTTTCATAGAATTCATCAGTGACCGTTTCGTCCTTTGCAGTGGCTGCCTCCTCACTGAACTGGCTGCTGCTACCATGGTACTCAAAGCCAATGAATCGCGTCCCCTGTACTGCATCCAAAGCCCCGCTGCGGTTGATGGACCGGAAGAACGTCCCCGAGGGGGCTTGCATCCGCACCAGGAAATCAGCACCCCAAAAGCCTTCATCCAACAAACGCCTTCTGATCATGGTATAAAACTCATTCCCATTCGATCCAAGGTTCTCATAGGTCCTGAAAAATGCATATGCTGAAAAAGGCATCTGCTGTGGATTGTAGTACGTACTGTGGGACAGATGCGAGAAATGAATGCCATAATCCCCGGTTGCATCGTACCAGCCCCCATGGGCATCCACTGTACCTTCTCTGCCTCCTTTGAACGGCAGGTTGCGATCCTCATGCAACCATTCACCGCTGGAACGTTGGGCCTTGAAATAGTATGCGGTTGCATTGATCATTCTCATCGTCAATAGGAATGAATCTATTGCAAATGATTCCGATACGACATGCCCGACCCTGATCCTATACTTACCTTCGGTGGCAAAATCTGAGAATTCTCCCAGGTAATATTCACCTGTTTCCCACCGGGCAACTGCACCGATATGCCGCAAGTCGCCCATGAACGCCACCTTGTCATTCTCATCAACCAATGTAAAATGTGATGGCGTTTCCACTTTCTCGCATGCTATCAAAACCTTCTTGTATCCTGAAACAGAATACCCAAGGTGATTCACCAAAATTTTCATACGTTCCTCCTAAACTCAACCCTTGACGGCGCCGGCAGTCAACCCTGACACCACTTGTTCCTGTGCAACCATGTACAGACCCATCGGAGGCAGTATGGTCACCAGAATGGCTGCCATCATCGCCCCATAATCAGTCCCGAACATATTGCTCACCATTGAAAGAATCACGCAAACAGGCTTTTGTGTCTGCTTGGCAATATAGACAAGAGAAGTGAACAAATCATTATAGCTCCATAGGAATACCATAACTGCGATTGTGGCAATCATGGACCTGGTGAGCGGTATTGCAATGCTTATGAATATTCTTGGAATGGAAGCCCCGTCAATTATTGCGGCCTCGTCCAGCTCATTGGGTAGACTGCTCATGAACCCCGTCATCATGATTATGGAGAAACAGAGGTTTCCTGCAGTCTGGGGAATAATCGCTGCAAAATAGCTGCCCTTTACAAACGGGATATAGCTCAACGTCACAAAATTCGGGATAACCGTAGCAAAGCTTGGTACCAGCAGGCCTGCGGTGAGCAGCCCGAGTACATATACAGTCGCCTTCATCCTGAATCTGCCCAAAGCGAAAGCCGCCATTGAGGCTATCGCAACGACCAATATCACAACCGATCCCGAAATTATGAAACTGTTGCCGAGGGATCTCAATAGATTCACATCTGGATATTGGGTAATGCTGAGGTAATTCTTGAAATCCAACCCTGAGGGAAGTGCAAGACTGTTTCTGAGTATTTCACCAGAAGATTTGAATGAATTTACAACCACCCAAACCAAAGGGACTATGGTTGAAAAAGCCCAGATGACAAGAACAGCATACCCGAGAATCAAGAATATCAGTTTCCTGCTTCGAAACAAGGACTGTTTACTTCCCAGTGAATTTATCATTGATAGCTCTCCTTCTGCTCCAGGAACTTTCGCAAGATCATAGTCAGACCGACACCGATGCAAATCATGAGGATGGCCAACGCACTTGCGTATCCACCGTTGTAGCGTCGGAAAGCCGTGTCATACATATACGTGCTCAACAACTCGCTTGAGTTAAGAGGTCCGCCCCCAGTTATCACATACACCAAGTCAAAAACCTTGAAACAACCCGAGATAACGAGGATCACGACGGACGTAATGACATCCCGCAGCATTGGTAGTGTTATATAAATCGCTTTCTGAAAAGCTGTTATACCATCCATTTGTGCTGATTCATAAATTTCCTGTGGGATTTTAGACATTCCGGTCAAATATATGACAAAATAAAAGCCGACATACTGCCACATGATCGGAATGGTCACCAGAAAAATGGATGTCCTGGCATTTATCCATACTCGGTTCTCTTTTCCAAAGAGCCCGAAAAACAGGTTGAGCAGGCCATATTCATACCCGTATATCAGCTTGAACATCAACCCGATGGCGGTTGCAGAAATCAAAACCGGAAAGAAGTACACCGTCCTGAAAAACTTGAATAGCTTCTTCAATTCCGTAACCATGATTGCAAGGACCAAAGACAGTCCTACCTGGAACAAGAAAACCCCCACCATCATGATAAGCGTATTCCGGATTGACACCAGGACAACTGGGTCGTTAATCATTCGGCTGTAATTTGCCAGTCCTGTCCAGGTCTGTTTCGGCGAAAAGTTCTTCCAGCTGGTGAAGCTGTAGAAAACCGTTCTGAATAATGGATATATCAGAAAGACAACAATCAACACAGCTGCAGGCACAAGAAACGTAACATAATGCCTTTTGCTTCTGAACACCATTTTCACCTCCCCTTCTCATCATCAATTCTCCATTGGAAGGATACCCTTCCAATGGAGATCCTTACTTTTAGAAATTCAAGGCCCTGGCTTCCCTCAGCAATTGCAGAGGAGTTTTTGCACCTTCACAGATGTACTGGATCCCAGGCTCGACCAACGTAAGCCAAGCCTCCCTGACAACCTGACTGTCTGCTGCAGGAACCGCTTTGGTAGCAGTATTCAACATTGCAACGGCACTGGCCTCAAGATTGCTCGCTCCTTCAGGCACGCTGCAGGTGACGGCAGGACTTCCTCCGATGGCAATGAACCTGGTCATTGTCTCGGGACTTGTCATGTACTTCAGGAAATCCAATGCAACCCCGTCGCGCTTGGCGGCAGCCTTGCTCATGTACCAACCACTGCCGAAACCTGAGAGAACATTATCAGATCCTCCCTTACCGCCCGGCAGGCTGGGCATTGTGATGATTCTCATATCCTTATTGTCCTTCAAGCCGTTGACCATCCAGGAGCCATTGATCATCATCGCTGCTTTCTGGTCCTTGAAAAGAACACGGATGTCATCTTCAGTCATTGAAAGGGTATCCGGAGGGAATGCTCCCCTATCATACAGATCCTTGATTGCCGCCAAAGAAGGAGCCCAGGAATCCCCGAAGAAGTCTTTCTGACCTTCAGCCCCTACTTGTGCCAAAATCATCTGTTCCATCAGATAGCTTGGCTTTGCCATAGAGGTTGCGAACGCCGAGATGCCGTTCTTCTTGAACACATCAATACTGGCAATGATGTTCGCCCAGCTGGTGGGCTCTTGAAGGCCAAACTTATCAAACAAGGCCTTATTGTAGAACAGCCCTTCATAGTACCCGATGTATGGAAGACAATACTGGTTCCCCCCAATGTTGCCAAAAGCCATGGCAGAGGGCTTCAGATTTGATGACCAAGCCTTGTCATCTGCCATGAAGGACGTAAAATCTACGAACAAATCCGAATCGATTGCCATCTGGCCATCTGCGCCATTGAAAAACAGCATGAGATCAGGCGGAGTCTTCGCTGCGATATCCGACTGGATCTTTGTTCTCAGCAGATCATTGGCTCCAGAAGTCGGTTGGCTCTCGTCAATAATTGTCACACCAGGATGCTGCTGCATGTAATCTGCAACTAAAGCCTTCCAGACTGGAGCCCATTGGTCAGACCCCGTGAAAAAAGTAACGACACGCAACTCACTTTTTCCTGAACCAGCTGTTGCCTTAGCCGATTCATTTCCGCCCTGGGCAAATACCATACCCATAGCAAGAACAACCACCAACAAACACATGGTAATTTTTCTCATGTTCCACCTCCAAAAATATTTCATTACTAAACTAGTAATTTCTTAAAATCATTGAACTGACATACCGAAAGTTTTCTTATTCTTACTCCACAGCAGGAACATCGATGTCGCGACGAACACAAGAACCGAACTGTACAGCATGATGGTATCAGCACCGAAGAGCTCACTTGCAATTCCCCCAACATAGCCAAAAACAACCTTCGATCCTACTATTCCAATCATTGCATTCATCGTCTGCCCGATTGCACGCATTTCCCTGGGCACCGTTTTGCCAATGAAGGTGATGAGCGAATAGCTGAACCCCGTGTACCCGATACCATGGAGTGCATTAACAGCAATCGCCATGTTCGGATCCTGAATCTCATATAACAGGAACCATCGTAGCGCGGTGGACATCCCGGCGATCATGAGCACACCTCTTAACCCAATCTTGTCCACCATGCGCTTGATAACCAGAAGCACTGGTATTTCCGTGACGGCACAGATGAACATCATCAGGCCGATCTTTGCACTGTCTCCGCCTATGGACAGGAAATAGATGGGATAGAAATTGTAGAAGAAGTTCATCCCCAAGGAGAATGAAAGATTGAATGCAATCAATACAAGCAGGGGCCGATTCGAGAGAAGCTGCTTGAAGGAATTTCTTCCACCCCGCTTCCCATAACCATGGATTGTGGGCATCCTCAAGGTAAAAAAGAAACTCACAATCATGCAGATTGCTACTATATAAAATAGTTTCCGATACTCGTCTGCCAGGAAAAAACCTATGGACAGTACGGTTAAGCAATACCCTACAGTCCCTCCCATCCTGATATGACCATAATCATGGTTTGAGCCTTCCAGCAATTCCAGAGTGAAATTATCCAAGAGCGGGATTACAGGATTGAAAAAGAGGGAGAACAAGGCTATCACAGCCATGAGAAATGCAAACGATTCGTTGAGATAGAATGCCAGGGACAGTGCAGCAATCATAATCAGCAAGAAACTGAGAACATGATTTTTTGAACTGGATTTGTCACTGACTATGCCCCAGAAGATTTGACCAACTAGTATAAAAATTGTGGAAACAGAAATGATCAAACCTATTCTTGATTGTGACAGCCCGATTGAGTTCAGATACAAATTCAGATAGGTGTTATAAATAGATTGTCCTGAATAATAGAAGACATACACGGCAAACAGGTAGAAGGGAAATCGATCCACCATCACTGAATTATCCATTACATCGGTATGTACTCGCCCCATAGATTCCCCTTACAAGACCAAACTCAATTAATTAGTAAAGTTTATTTATTAACTTGATTCTGAATATATCATGCTTTCTAACAGTCCACAATAAAAACTTTCAAAAATTTACTTTCCTCACTCGAAGAAAAAGCACAACAGTTTTCCCCACAATTAATATTTTCGATTACACTAGAATTATACCATAACGTTCGAAAAACTTTGGCTGTCTATAAGAATCATTGACTACGACACTATATGTCAAACTTGATGGGATAGTCTGTCTTCAAGAGGCAGAAAGCATGATCAAGATCACAGCAGAAGAATTAGGTGAGGGGATGAAGGTAATATCCAAGTTCAATCTCAACAAGATTTCAGAGAAGACCATGAACATTCACCCGAATATTGAAGCTAGGACCTATATCTGGACCGATGATTACCCGTCCTTTAACAAGCTGATCATCTTCCTTGATAGCGATAGCAAGGTGGCTTGGATCCACAGGGTCAATTCCCTCAACTACGTCTACAATTTTCAGTCCCTGATAGAGAGATTAGGTACAAAAAGATGTGTGGTGTTGTCACCAAGTACGTCAACAGGTATGTAACTCTGTTCAATGGATGGATCCAAGCGAAGGTCTTATCCTAATGAAATAAGGGCTGAAAGGAATCAAAAGGAATCGTTTTGCGACAATCGAAAGGCTCGAGCAAGAAAAGCTATTCAGTCCGCCAGAATTGAATTGAGAAGCGGAGTAAACTACGTGAAGTTACTATTTGTAAAATAGTGTATATTTTTGGGGAGACGGGAACAGGAAAGGAGTTCTTCGCCCAAAGCATCCATAACTCGAGTGCCCGCCGGGCACACCCATTTGTAGCCATCAACTGCGCTGCCCTCTCGGACAATCTGTTGGAGAGCGAGCTTTTTGGGTATATGGATGGGGCATTTACCGGTGCCTCAAAAGGTGGCAAGATTGGACTTTTCGAACTCGCCCACCGAGGAACAGTGTTCCTCGATGAAATCGGAGATATTTCACCGAGTTTACAAAGTAAATTGCTGAGGGTCCTACAGGAGCGTGAGATACGAAGAATAGGGAGTGACCAGGTAATTCCGATAGATGTTAAGATCATCTGTGCATCGAATAAGAACTTAAGCAGTCTGGTGGAAAGCGGGGTTTTTCGCGAGGACCTCTTCTACAGGCTCAATGTATTGAAACTCAAACTCCCCCCACTGCGCGAGAGGCCAGGGACATCATCGACCTGACCAAGTACTTTATCAAAATGAACTGCAAGAAACTCGGCTACAACTCCATTACACTCTCCGATGAGGCTGAAGAGTTGCTACAGAGCTACAGCTAGCTGGGAAACGTACGCGAGCTCTCCAATTTCTGTGAACGGCTGTGTGTTTTGCTGGAAGAAGGAGTTGCAGAAGCAACGGATGTACTCGATTGCTTGGAAGAATCGGAAAGACTCGAAAATTTACTCCCATCCCAAAATGATTTAGTATCAGCCACAATGACCAGTGAGAAGGAAATTCTTCTCCAAGTCCTGGAAAACAGCAAGACCAAACGGGAAGCAGCATTGAAGCTGGGTATAGATCCTTCAACCCTATGGAGGAAAATGAAAAAACACAGACTGGAGTGAAGTATCATTTACAGCGTTTATCGCAATGTGATTTCGTCTACTGAATCGTGCTCAAATCACCCAAAACATACATCAGCACTTTCGAACGTTTGCAATATTTCGCAACCGTGGTATGAACATCCCTGTTCTTGAACGGTACTCTTTGTAAGGCTTCCCATAACGAATGACAAGATCTGTCTCTTCCATGAATGACCAAAGGATCCAGAGGGGTGTGTAGAGAGCAGAAATGAGAATCAAGAATGGTGAATTCAGCAAAAGGGCAACCACATACCAGATTGTAAGTTCCCCCAGAGCCTGTGGGTGTCTGATTTTCTCATAGATTCCCCCATACAGCGTATGGTCCTTCTTTGGGGACAGTGTCTCCTTGCCGGCAGCATGGACACCAGCTAGCATTAGAATGGTTGCTGGAATACCCAGAGCCAGAGCCAGAGCAATAATTAAACTGATCCAATAGGACCAGGGAAAGCGAGAGGGAAAGGGATCAAAAAAAAACCGGTAGCCAGCGGTACAGTACAAAACTGATAAACGCAATTCCCATATACACCGAGCAGATTATACGATACCGGGCAGCAAGCTTATAAGCAGCAGCTCCCTTGGTTCTCTCCATCTGGGCAGGCCTGACCGAAAGGATGTAGTAGAGACCGAACCCGATGGAACTTACCAATAACACAAGCCGATTTATGATACTCATCATGATCCTTGACCCCTCGCTTCAGTATACGCCCATGAGAGAGAAAACCAAGAAAAACCACCACTCTCCCCTGCATATTCTTTTTCATTCCCATCTATTGGTTTTGCATCTCTACAAAGGAATGTAATTCAGAACAGTAAAGCCCTTGCCTTCTTCCAATGAGAAATATACCTGTCCGTCGAGTTGGTCGATTCTCTCTCTAATACCTCTCAGCCCATTACCTTCCTGTAGATTGGCACATCCTTTCCCGTTGTCATGGCTCTGTGTCCTCAGGGTATTATCATGGCATTCCATGGTGATTTCCATACTGCTAGTCTCTCCATGACGTATGCTATTTTAGAGTATCTGGGAAGTTATCGGGAAGGTCTATATCATGCTCAATATGGAAGTTGTAGCTGTCTCGAGCTTCTTGTATCAACTGGTGTACACATTCAGAGAGCGACAGCTCTTCAATGCCCAATGGGTTTAGTGCTTTTATAGCCCTTTTCACATCATTGAATCCAGATCTTGTAATCTCTTGACTCCGGATAATCGCTTCCAGGGCTGTATCGGAATTCTTATCGATGAGTTTTCTGGCAACCTCCAGCTGGATTATTGCACCGGTCAGGGAGTGTCCAAGTGTGTCATGGATCTCGCTCAATATTGCCTGGATCAGTCTCCACCATTTGTTCTTCCCCTCAGCATTGACCTTATACAGAACATATTCCGTATCGAGTCCTTCTTTACTACAAACACTGTGGATTGTATGGTACTCTGCTGTTTCATATCCTATCATAGTATTCTCCTCAACACTGCCCCTAGATTACCTGTAGTCTCAGTAATTTCCTGTGACCGACCCAGGATAACGTCAATCTTCACCAAGATTTCTGGGCAGGTACAGGATATCCTGTACCTCTAGCATCGCATAAGGAGAGAAAGTCATGTTGCCGTAGCACCTAAATGATATTAGCTCTTGTTCTCGACAGGGTCTTAGGTCCGTATAGGATTACGATAGATATGGCAACCAATACCAGGACCGCAACAGTGATATACAGTGGAATGAGACTGTCGCCAGGCTTCATAGGCAGTATGGGCAAAAGACCTACCGTGACATTGCTCGCAGCATGGAATAGATGAACCAACAGCAAACTGCCTTGGGTATTGTTATAGATCCAAGTCAGGATGACCGCGAGCGCCACATCCTGAAGGATGAATAGCAGGAAGGGAATATGTGCATGAAAATCGCCTTGTATGAGGAAAAGAGGGAGATGCCAAAATCCCCAGAACAACCCGATAATCAGGCTGGAAGAGAGTGCACTGTACTGTTTTTGTAACCGGGGAAGAAGGAACCCCCTCCAACCGAATTCTTCCCCAGCCACGCTGAAGAACAGGACATACAGGAATATCACGGGAATCAGGTACCATTGTCCAGGGTCGTTGGTGTTCACCACTTCTCCCCCTGTCAGTCGATAGATGCCCAAGGATAACCATATGACACCCAACGTACTTAAAAGACTGAACACGTACCAGAAAAAGGACACCTTCCAGATAAGAACCTTGACAAACAGTTCTTTTAGGCCACTTCTTCCTTTGGTTATACCGGTGATCAGGAGAGCAGAGATAGTTGGGCCGAAACTTCCAAGGCCTTTCAGCCATCCCTGAGAGAAGATCACAAAAGGCATCCAGATCAGCCAAGAAATCACGTAGGTACCAACCAGGAACGCCACTACCTCATTATCTTTCAGTATCTCTTTGCACTTCTTCATAACACCTTCCGTTGTAGTGATACTGTATCAAGAGTAACACAGCAGTAGCCCCTTGGAAGCTATCATGGTTATGTGTTTTTGCTTTTTTCCCTTCGTGGTTAATGGCAATAAACCCAACAAGCCTCCTTTGCGGGGAACATGTTGGGCTCTCAAAAAATCTTGATTCTTGAGTACTTCACTCACTCCATGTGGCTAGTGCGTTTCTTACATGAGATTATTGGGAATCCACATTACAATATTTGGAATATAGGTAATAGCAAACAAGAGCGCTATCATGACAGCTATCATTGGGATTATTTCTCGAATTACCCCACTTATCTTTGCCTTTCCTAGACCTGAAACAATAAACAACAACATCCCAAATGGTGGTGTTGAGAGCCCAATCATCATATTCAAGCAGATGACAACGCCAAAATGTACCAAATCAATACCAAAGGCATTTACCAAAGGGAGTACCATTGGGACGAATACCAACTGGATGGTACTGACATCAAGCACACAGCCAAGCAACAGGAATACAATATTGACAATAAACAGGAAGATATATTTATTCTCTGTAAGGCCCATAACAAACGCTGCAATAACCCTTGGTACTTGTTCCAGCGATATAATGTAGGAGAACAGCATCGAAGAACCAGCCAACAATGCCAAGGTAGCAGTGTTCGCCGCACTTTTCTTTATGATTCTCCACATCTTCTTCGGCCCGAGGTTGTGATAGATGAGTATTGAGATGAGTATTGCATATGCAGAAGAAAGCGCACCAGCTTCTGTTGGAGTCACAACACCAAGATAGATTCCTCCAAGCAACAATATAACCGTGAAAAGGGCGGGGAAAGCCTCAAGGGTGACCCTCAAAAACATCCTGAATGCCATCTGCTCTCCACGAGGATATTTCCTCTTAAAGGAGATAACAGCAACATAAATACCGAGCAAGAGCGAAAGAATGAGACCAGGAACCATACCGCCCATGAAAAGCTTTCCTATTGAGGCACCAGAGATCATTGCATAGATGACCATTGGTATGGATGGTGGAAAGATTGGTCCCACAGTAGCAGAAGCAGCAGTAAGAGCACAACTGAACTCAGTGTCATAGCCCTCTTTCTTCATCTGTTCTATTTCCATCAAGCCAATACCAGAAGCATCAGCAATTGCACTTCCGGTCATCCCAGAAAATATCAATGATGCCGCAACATTGACTTGGGCTGTCCCCCCACGCATACGGCCAAAAAGCCCATTGCAGAATCTGAACAACTTGTCAGTAATCTCTCCTTCATTCATTACATTGGCCATAAATATAAAGAGAGGCGCTGCCAGCATCGTATAGTTGGAATACATGTTACCTGTGAGAACGGAAAGCACTTGTTCCATGTTTCTGCCACTCATTACGAAATAAGAAATCGAGGCAATAAGCATGGCGAAGGAAACAGGCATGCGAATGAGGAAGCAAATAGCGAGAACAAGAAATAGCAGGAGTATTATATTCATTTTGGATTCCTCATCATTTGTATCAGCTCATTCACATACACACGCAACTCAATAATGCTTCTGATCATGACATTAACGAACATATAAATGAGTGGTGCAAATGCAACAGTATAGGGAATTTTCAGAACACCGGTAATCATTTTTTTCTTAAGTAGTGAGTTGACTGAAGGGACCAAAGCAATTCCGATCAACAAGACAATGAGTAGATTTGAAAGAATATCAAAAATCAACTGCTTGCGAGGACTTACATGATCATAGAGAAGAGAGAATACTACATGCTCTTTCTGCTGCAGTGCTTTACCTACTCCAAAAAACATTGTCCACATATACGCAAGAATACTCACCTCATAACTCCAGGTTACTGGGGTTTTCAGAATATACCGACTAATTATTGTGAGCATGAACGTTATAAAAATAATGATGAACGTTACGTTAGGTATTAACGTATCGAACACATAAATCAATTTCTTTCCTAAAGCATGTAATCGTTGCATATTATACCGTTCCTATTGTGCTATGTATGTTTTCCTAAAGATCCAGCAAGAATCTTTAGGAAAACAATAGTATACTAGGGTATCTGTTTGGTTCTACTTCGCAAGGCTCTGGACTTGTTCGTACAGATCCATGTCCCAGCTAGAAACCATCTTGGTATTGGCAGCATATGCTGCTTGGACGTTTTCCCTGAATTCGTTGATGTCTGGAGTAGTCACTATCAGGCCCTCTCCCTCAAAGAACTCCACCAAACTAGCTTCAGCCTCAAGCCTTGTCTTGTCGTTGTATTCAATAGCAATGGTCATTGCTTCCTGTACAGCCTCTTGCTGCTCTTTTGTCATGGAATTCCATTTGTCCAAATTCACACAAGGAGTGACAGAGTCAATAACATGGTTTGTAAGAGCAAGATACTTGGTAACTTCATAGAATTTTGCACTTTCTACTGTTGGCAGGGGATTATCCTGTCCGTCCACTGCACCGGTCTGCAATGCTGAATACAATTCACTGAAAGAAAGAGGAGTAGGATTAGCACCAAGTGCTTCACCAAGGAACAACCAGGATTCAGAATTTGGCATGCGAAGAAGGAGTCCTTCCATATCAGCATAGCTGTTGATAGGCCGGTTACGAGTATTGATTACACGACTGCCAAGATAGAGGCTTCCCAGAGGCTGAACATTAATGACTTCACGGACTTTTGGCCAGATATGTTCATCCGCAATACTACCATTAAGCGTAGCAGTCATGTGCTCATAGGAACTGAAGAAGTAACCAGAACCGAACATGCTATATGAAGGAATCTGGGTTGCAATGGTGGGGAACGAAAGATACGCAATATCGGCCTCTCCACTTACAAGTGCATCGAACTCATTCTCAGAAGAGAAAAGGGTTCCATTATCATACACTTTTACTTCAACACTACCATTGGTCAACTCTTTGACCTTATCAGCAAATACATACATGGCTTCAGTATGAGAGTCCCCCGACACTGAAATCGAAGTAAAAATCAGCTCAACTGGTTTCTCAGCACTTTCTGTAGATCCTGCTGCCCATGCAGATACGCTTACCATCAAGAGGACAAGTAAGATAGTTGTAAAACGCTTCATAAAATTCTCCTTTTTAATACAATTTTCTTATTTTCTAATGAAAATCATTTTCCTAATACAGAAGTCTCAAAAAGCTTGACCGTTCTTCTAAGCTGTTCGACTTCAAGCCTCCTGCTGGAGGTGAACTTGGTAAAATCCTGCACACGACTGAAAAGATTGAGATCAAGCCCTTCCAACTGACAATGATACTTGGCATTCACCGGGTAGTACTGGCACTCAACGATACTGGCCATACCCAGCAGGTCTTGTACCTGTGAAGCTTTTTCTTTCTGCTTGGCATAATTTGCACAAAGCCATACATAGAGCCCAGCATGGAAGTTTGCCATAACACCACTGTATCCAGCGGCTCCCATCTTCAAGCTTTCCAGTAACGTGGCAGCATTTGCGTTATATATCTTGAGAGGTGTTCCCTCAACTGCCTTAATCTTTGCTTTCAGCTCAGACAGGTTACAACAAGTATCCTTGAGAAACCCAAACTTCTCTGTCTTTGCACACCATGAAAGCAGTTCTGGTGTCAATAGACGCTTGTAGGGATAGGGGCACTCATAAACGCCAAAACTGTTGCCATCAATATTGGATAATAAGGTTTCAATTCGTCTTTTTGCGACATCATCGCCTTCATCTTGAGATGCAAACTGATTCGAAATGAAGACATAGGAGTCGATACCGGTTTCAATAAACCTATTAGCTTGTCTAATCTGCTCCTGAAGATCTTTTTCCACATGTCCTGAAGCAATAAGACCAAGATTGCTAGGGAGATTTTTCCGAATAAAAGTGATGAGTTCCAAACGCTCTTCCCAAGTGAGAAAAAACATTTCACTCGATTGGCAAACTGCAAAAATACCACTTACATTCTGATTTTCATACCAGTGCAATAATTCCAATACGCCATCATAGTCAATGGTATTATTTTCAGTGAAAGGTGTTATCATTACTGGCCAAACACCATCTGCAATGCCATTATTCATGTAATATCTCCCTTCAAAAGAACAAGATGTTTTTTGCTTTTGTGTTGATATATGAACTATAATTCTACTTGAGCGTGAGCACATTCAGAATAATATTTAGTACTATTCCAAACTTTATAAGGAGGAAACCCTGTGGAAGAGATTATAGATAGTTGGTGCTGGGAAGATCATAACAAAGTCATAACGTATGACCAGCATAACATCCAAGGGCTGAAAAATATTACATTCTCCAACCCTTCAACAGCAACACCACCTTCGCCTGAACACTATCACTCTGACATTATTGAGATCCATTGCCTGATAAAGGGCAAACGGGTCTGCCATGTCAACAATGAAACATATACGGTTACCGGAAATGAAATGTTTCTTACCTTTCCATTTGAACCTCATCACACATCGAGATATCACTCCAGCCCCTATACCTTTTTTGGTTTGCAGATTGATTTGAAAGACCAGGATCACCTTCTGGGCCTGAATGTAGAGTATAGTCGTGCTCTGTACAAACTTCTCACTTCATGTGAGTATCGTCACCTACGATTCCCTGCAAGCGATGCCCAGTGGCTGAAACAGGGTTTTTCTTATATCAGTGATGGTAATGAATCATCAAAGATGCTTGGGGTACAGTTTTTCACCAGCTTTCTGTTCAAAATTCAAGATTTCATACCCGTGAAACGAGACCAGAAAGTTATTTTCGACAGTAATATCAAACGTGTTATCGACCATATTGAAAAACAGGATTCGGAAAATATCAGTTTACAAGAACTTGCTGCCATTTCTGGTTACTCCTTATCCAGGTTCAAGAGCAAATTCAAGGAAGTTGTGGGTTTTCCCCCTGCCAGTTACATTACGCTGAAAAAACTTGAGCATGCGAAGCAGTTACTTGCTCATACCGATCTCTCCATCACCCAGATAGCGCTGGATGCAGGATTCTCCTCAAGCAACTACTTTTGCACGAAAATGAAGAACCTTACTTCTTACTCTCCTATTGAATACAGGAGAGCATCTCGAAAGAACAAGGTTGAACAATAGAAAGGTACACAAGGGGGTATTGCCTGTAATCGGGCCCCCGTTTGTTATTTCCTACCTATAAACATAGAGCGTACAACTCCGCATGAAAGCTTTCGGCAACGTCATCAAACAGTATATGATGTAGCTCTATATACATATCCGAAACGTGACGATCTCAAAGGGTTTTACCTCACGTTCGATTATTGAATGCTCAATCCAATCACCAATGGGGTCCTCAAGCAATGATGCTTCACACCACTTCTTGATCTGAGTACTGAATTGAAGACTGAAATTACTTCGCCCTCCATGCATCTCATGAATACGAATTATCAGATCATCACCCTCTTCACACTTCTTCATTGCATCGAGAGCAATTCCTTTTGCTGAAATGGTAAACAATTCATCTTCCATAAGTACACCATCGAGCACCTGCAAAGGAGCATTCAGATCCCACGCTAGCTCAATTAGTTCGGACTCATTCCAGGCCTTTTCATGTGCATAGAGAGCATAGGTGAACTCATGTCTCCCAACATCAGCCTGTGGATCGGGGTACTCTGCACCTTTTAGCAATGAAAGCCGCATAACACCATGCTTGATATCATACCCATACTTGCTATCATTCATGAGTGCCACACCAAAACCATATTCAGAGATATCAGCCCATTGGTGACCTACAACCTCAAACTGTGCTTCATCCCAACTTGTACTGGTATGAGTTGATCGTTCAAGACTCCCATATTGAATATCGAATCTTGCAGCATTTGCATGAACCGAGACAGGAAATGCAACCTTAAGCAACTTGCTCCGCTCTTTCCAGTCAACAACTGTATGGAAATCTACTCGTTTATGCTTCGCATACACTATGAGGTTCTGGATTATCCTGGAGGATCCATATACCCAAACAAACTCAATCTTTGCTGCCAGCGGGCCTGCTTCAACCACGTTCATTGTCTGTAAGTTGGTAATAAGCTCTTTTCGATGATCCAGGGACGCTTCCATCTCCCAAGCATCATGATTTCTTGGTCGATCTTCAAAGATCTGTAAAACATTTGCATCATCAAAGAATAATTCCCTGTTACTGTTCTTGTCCATCATCGAAGAAATCTGGCCGCTCTCATTGAACGTAATCCTATAGAATGGAGTCTCAAGGCAATTATCTGAGAATGTGAATCCAGAATCCTGTCTGATTGCACCGGTTTTCCCTACCCTCTTCAGCTGTATAGTGCTCAATGGGTTTATATTTGGAACCCAGACCAATGTCTGTTCACTTCCAGAGCTCCCCAAATACTGGACAGGACAGTCATTCTCCCCAACAATTTCATAACACCCGTCAATTGTTATATATCCTGAACGATTCCAAGAAGTTGTATTGACAACCGAAATGATTGAGGAATCACCTTTTCTTTTCAATGAACGGATAGCACTCTCTCCAATAATACCTGCCTCTTCATACTCTTCGCGTGTGTCCTGGTATACTTCAGAGATGCTCGAACCAGGAATGATATCATGAAATTGGTTCTTGAGAATCAATTTCCAGCCTCTCTGTAAAGAGTTCCAGCGTTCCGAATCCCATTGTCTTGTTGCAATGGTTCTCAAACTGGAGAGCACTTCAGCATCACGATAAAGCAATTCAAGTCTACGGTTCATATATTTTACATATGCTTGAGAAGTATACGTTCCTCTATGAAATTCTAGATAGAGCTCCTTGTCCCATCTTTTCAGCTCAGGTTTTACCCTCTCATCATCTAAACGCTGATGAAGGCCCTCAAGATACTCATCCACCCGTGTTGTGTAAGGTTCAGGGATTCCTGGAATTTCTTTTGATGCACGGAGATGTTCTAGCATATCGCGTGTTACTCCTCCTCCTCCATCTCCATACCCATACGAGAGAAGAAGATCGTGATTGAGGGCCTTATCTTGATAGGTATTCCAAATCCCTTTCAGCGTTCTTGGATATATGTGTCCATTATATGTATAGAACTTCCAGACTCCTTCCTCATCGGGAGTAGTAATGAAATGCGTCAGTATCTCTGTTCCATCAATGCCAACCCAAATAAACGTATCATGAGGCATTCGATTAATCTCGTTCCAACTAATCTTCGTGGTGATGAACGTATCAATACCTGATTTCTTTAGAATCTGAGGCAGAGCCCAGCTATAGCCAAAGACATCTGGAAGCCACAAGAAATTGTTATCAACCCCAAACTCTTTTCTGAAGAAACGTTTTCCATACAGTATCTGTCTGGTCAGAGACTCACCTGATGGAATATTGCAGTCAGATTCGACCCACATCGACCCTGAGGCTTCCCACTGCCCGGAAGCAACTTTTGCTCGAATGTCTTCATACAAGGCCGGATGGTCATGTTTTACCGATTCATACAGCTGGGCTTGTGTCTGAAGGAAGATATACTCCGGGTACCGCTTCATAAGTTGTTGGACTGTAGAGAAAGAGCGTTGAGCTTTCTCCCGAGTATGCTTATATCTCCATAACCATGCAAGATCGATATGCGTATGCCCTATGCAACCTACCTTCACTTTCTCATCATTATCAATGTTCTTAAGCTCTCGTAAACAGAAAGACAGTGTTGATCGAGCAGAAGATGAAAAGGCTTCAGAATTGAGAGGCAAATTGAAATCAAGTTTTTTATACGTTTCAACAAGTAAAGCCTGCAGCTCATGTTTTACTACCCGTTCTTCTGGGATGATTTTGATAGCTTCAATCCAATCCGAGAGAAGATAAAACAATTTGTCTATTGCTGGATCAAGGGTGTAGATTCCTGCTTTCCTGATTTGGTGGTATTGGATTTCTTGCTCACCCCCTCCTTCAAGACCGCTCCATAGTCGGAAATCCAACGCAAGACTCCGTCCAATGTGCTCATCTTTGAAGAATACTTCCTGGTGGTTCGTGTCCACCCCTTGATAAGGCACACAATCTACATATAAAAGAGACTCAAACCCACTGTTATATCCTGCTCCTGTTCGTCCAAAATCGAAGATTCCAACTATATCTCTCCCACGGTATCCTTCAGGAATGGTGACATCACAGTGCAACCAGAGATAGCGATCCCTCCCTTTCCAGAAATCGCCCACCTTCATGATGGTAGATGTCTTACCAGGCTTGATTAAGGACCATTGAGCTGCATCCTCAGGTTCCTCTGTAGCGATAAGAGAGGAAATGGTAAAACCCTCTCGGTAGCGCACCTTTTTCAAGAGCGCCGTCTGTCTGGCAATTTTATCGAGACTAAAATCAGTGAACATCATATACCCCTATTTATCGTGATGGTCTTTCCAACAAATTGCACTCAAGAACGGACTTTGAGGTATCGCTTACAAAATAGGTCTGTAATGCAAAAGGTTTCAGTAGAATCTGTTTTGAAATACCAAGCCAACGGAGATGCAAGATTCCACTTGCTTCCTGACCCGATGATTCAAAGACACGAATCACCCAACCATCATCAGCTTCACTTCTCTTTATTGTAGAGATAATCAAGGATGGATCTCCTTCGAGTTCACAAAAACTGGATGAAAGAGGCAACTCCCCTCCGTGTATTGACTCAAGCAAGACCTGCTGTCTTTGATTGAACTGGAGAGCAGCCCTACCAAAGTCGTTTGTTCTTGAACACCCTCCATCTTGGGGAATAAGGCGGAACAGGAACCGATGTTCGCCCTGCTCCATGTATTGTGGATATAGGTCAGGTCTCGGATGTGCGGGTTCATGGTGTGCAAAAATTGGGCTTCTGAGCAATGTTAATCGTAGGGCACCTTTTTCTGCACTTGCACTATAAACCCCATCGTTTACCACAAGGAGCCCATCTCCATCAATATCGCCAATCCAACACCATCGCTGTACAGGATACTCATTACCATTCTTTGGACGAGCTATTGCACCATAGGGAATTTCCGACTTCCAGTTGACCACTTCATCGGTAAAAGGGGTGTCTATTACAAGTTGCAACAATTTCTGGTGCTCATGCCAGAGAACTCTTGTACTAAGATCAAGATAGTCTAGCTGCTGGTACAGTTTCAGCCTCAGTACCACAAAGCTATGTTCCCCTTGGTAGGTAATCTCATATTCTGTAGAGACTGGGCCAGAAGACACCATCTGGAAGGTTTTAAGCTGCATGGGTGTCCGTTTCCCCCGATAATTACTGAGAGCATGGGACCAGGTATCAGAAATATCATCAACAACATAGGGCATGATTCCCATTGCTCCAAGATACTCCTTCCCATTCATTACATTTATCAAAGAGACTATTGCACCAGTCTCTTGATCAATTTCACAAGAGAAGTTACCAGCCTCAATTATATTAGTGGTTGTTCTCACATACTGAAGAGAACGGAGCTGTACAGAATCCAACCTTGATTGCGTATCGTTTAGACGATATGCAACGTAACCCAAAGGAGGAGCCTGTACACAGACACGAGCAGCATGGGTATATTCATTCCCGATTGAATTGGTTGGCACAATCTCATAGACAACTTCATCTCCATTTTCATTGGTGATAGAAGTCGGTACCGTATTTATATCAATGCATTCAGTTACCTTCCAAGGGTGGGGATTCCAGACAAGAAGCGTGGTTCCACTTTGAAATGTTCGTATTCTTGAAGCTAATTTCTGCAGACTCAAAGACGCCAAGGTATCGGCACTTTCCATTGCCCAACCGTACGATTGAATTACCTTATCGTAAGCCTCTGGGACTGAACAGCCACCGAGTGAATCATGGAATTGATTGACCAATACTTTCTTCCATGCTTCCCTCACTATCTCATAGGAGCCTTTTTCTGGTTCAACCATTGCTGAAAGTACCGCGATCATTTTTTCGGTTCTCATCAACAGGTGCTCAGCACTGTTGTTCAAGCGCTTGATCATACTGTATGCACTGTAACATCCTATTGCATGGAATTGCAGGTCTCCTTCTACAATAGGAAGACCTTCAGAAGTGGTAATCTGAGAGAAGAATCTTCCCACATCGCTATAACCTATCGAATTGTCTTCATCGATAAGGGTATCGAGTGTACGCAGGTTTTCTTTCGTAGGCCCGCCACCATGATTTCCCACTCCATAGAATCCCATCAAGGGGATAGATTCATGCTCTGATAGAACCCGCAATCCATCAACTTTCGCCTTCAGCCCTTCCCCCCAGTCACTGGCATTGTTGTAGTTAGGAGGAATTCGAAAAGTCATTACCTTGGTTCCATCAATTCCTTTCCATTGAAACAGGCTTTTTGCAATCGATTTCTCATGCTCCCCTGGGCGCATGTATGTGTACGTATCAATTTCCATTTTCTTGAGTATTTGGGGAAGATTCCCATGGTGACCAAAAGAATCAACATTATAACCGTGCTTTGCAATTACTCCAAACCGAGAAGAAAAATACGTTTGCCCATATAGTCCTTGACGCACGAACGATTCTCCTGAGGGAGCATTACAATCGGGTTGGAGCCACCATCCACCTACAATACACCACTTGCCGCTCTTCACGGCCTTTTGTATTCTACCGAACAACAAGGGATCAATTTTTTCAACCAACTCATAGTAATATGCGCAAGCAGAGGTAAAAACAAAATCTTCATGTTCTTCAATTCGATCCAAGACTGAAGCAAACGTAGAACGTATTTCTTGTACGCCTTCTTCCCATTTCCATAACCAGAGAATATCAATATGAGCATTGCCAATCAGATGGATTGTAAGAGAATCTTTATGCATAAACACCTTTCCTTTGTATGTAGAGTAGTAATATGAACAGTTAGGAATACCAAATATCATGAAGATTGTAGTAATACATCTTCATGGAAGTGAACAAGAAACACAACATAAAACAACCCTGCTATCGAAGCAATTGCCATTATCGTTATACAATTTCATGGAAATACCTTTAACTAGTAGCAGAATAACAAGTGGTAAAGAACGATACCCCTCCTGAACAACCAGAGCATAAAAGAAGTATCAACAGAAACCAAGTATGATGACATCTAAAAAGTCTTGCAAAAGATACTGCTATAAGTATTCTTGGACGTACTTGCAATCGAGTCGTTCTTTCAATCGTTGTTGATCTACTTATATCAACCCATCAAATCCAAATATGCATGGGAATCAAGAAACCTACGTATCCAGACAAATTACTGACTCAGATAAACTCTGTTTCAATCAAAACCAGGATGGGCTCATATAGTAGTGACAATTTGTACAAGAAGCCTCCTTCTTAGTAAATGTAACCGGTTACATTTCAGATAGCATAGACTCGATTTTTTGAGCTGTCAAGAATAAACAATGAAGAGCACTTGGCACCCACTGATTTTTATACCCAGCATACAGTACGCTTTCTAGAAATCCATAAACCTTATGGCAAAACTAGTAGCCTTATAATTTTGTTGAGCATTCTCAATTCCTCTGTTACATTCCATTTTTATTATATAGAGAGAGTTACCTGCAGATCTTTAACAGAAAAAGTATGGGAGGAACCGTATGGATAATAAGCGGTTTTCTTTGGTACGTATTACATGGTTCATGCTTGTGGTGCTGTCACTACTCTTCACTGGTTGTGTGGCTTCTCTTGATGCTTTTACATCGAGAGCAATTGAATACCAGACTTCGAAGATAGTCGAAGAAAAGGCAATGGAGCACTACATGGGGAGCAACTATGAGCTGCAACCAGTTGCCTATACTGTTCCTGAAATAATACTACCACCTTCCTTCTCTCCCCTACACGTTCCCATCACTCCGCCCAGCAATAAAGAAACAGATGCATTGCAACAGGCAATCCTGGAGGTCGAACAGGACAGAAAGCAAGCAAACACAGAGGAACTCACTCCATCCCTATTGTTAGCCAAGGCCTACGACTTACCCAGTATTCTACAGCTAGCCTCTCTTTGCTACCATAAAGCTCTACAGAGCATGGGTCCATACGATCGTGCTGAACTAAACAGATTACTGCCATCTGAACCTGATTTCTCAGGAAGGTCTGGGCTTCCACTATCCTCGGAGTTGGTTGCAATGGCCATACTCTATGGAGATTCCCAACCATTCAAGGAAGCATTGGCTTGTGCAGCGTTCTCCTATGACAGTGGCAACGCAGTTGCAGCGAGCAATCTCGCCACAGCACTAAGCACAACCCAAGAAGAGGTTGTGCCCATCTACCGATATGCACTCTCCCTTACACTGGAAGAAGGCGCCTATACATACGGAAGCGTTTTGCCCCTCATCAACCTTGGTACTGCTCTGTTGGAAAAAGATGCTGACGAAGAAGCCAAACAGTGTTTCCTTGCTGCACTCGAGATCGACCCATCTTCCTGGGATGCTGCAGTAGGACTTTCATCATACTACTGGAAACAGGGGTTCCGCCTGAAAGCCAAGGCAGTACTCGAGGATGCCATGTTGGACCGTCCTCTCATGTTTGCAATGATGAAACAAGAAGCTGAGATGCTGGAAGAGGTTTCCGATGTAGTTGAAGTTCCTATTGATGCCCCAGATGAGCAATATGAAAAAGCTATCGAGACAATCGCCGAACAACCAATTATGACAGCAGCTGAGTTTATCTCCTCCATGGATCAGAATGAGCGAAACAAGATCAGGACTTTCATCGACTACCTGGTACCAGAAGGGAGCTATACTCCCCCAAAGATTGATACTATTCTGGCCTATGGCTCCTTGCAGGCAATACGTCAGCCCAACGGCATTGCAGCCCTCACCGACCTCACAGAATCCGTGGCAATGTTTGCCACAAAGGCATCAGCCTCATACGCAAAAGATCTCATATCCGACCTTGAGCGAATGGGAATGAATATTGATCTCCAGGGCATCAATCTCGATGAACTTGAAGCACATCCAGAAAAATATGCCAATGCAATGGGTGGCAATGTACAGGTAAACGGAGTGGATCAGGTATATGCGTATGCTGGAGAAATGGAACAACAGGCAATGAAGGCCGAACTCGATCTTATGAACAACAGGACTGATTCCAGCCTACAGCTCGCAACCAGGGGTGATCCTGCCATGGTCATCTTCCAACTCAACCCTGCTGACTATGTAGATCCTACCAATGTTCTGATCCAACGCTACAACATGCTCCAGTACCTGATAAAATACAATGCCTACGGATCGTACCTGAATTCGCTAACCAGAAAACTCATAACAAATTTGCAAGGAATGGCACAGCAAGCCGGATATAGCCTGTATGGACTCGAAGAACAATTCAGTGGGGATAAGTGCAAGAAAGCAGTCCAGACGTGGAACGACATATGTTCTGCATACTGGAACCAGATGACCAGCTACGCTTCCCACCAGTACCTCAAGAAAATTACCCCCTATGCAAAAGCATTCTATGAAGATGTATTCAAGCATGTGGCTATGATCAGCGACCCAGAGGTCCGACAGCTAAAGGATCAGGAGCTTCGTTCAGCCATTGACCAAGCAGTACTGGCAGGCCTGGAAGGTGTTCTCTTTGCCTACGGTGCATTCGATTACTACCCGATCCAGGAAATGTGTGGTGATGACTACTCACGACAGGAGGCAATCGAGCAAACAGAACAGAAGAGACAAGCGAAGAACAACTATGAAAAGAAACGCTTTGAATCGGGAGAGATTCCTCCCTCATCCCCTCTGTTCAAGAAACTCGACTTATATGGGACTGACCTCGATATCCCGTTCGTACCGATTTCAGGGCGAATTTCAGTCGCACGAACCGATCTTAAACTTGGTTTCAATCTTCCCACACAAGGAAGCCCTGGATTCGACTACCAGTACACGAAGAATAATTTCACCGGAAAAAGTATGCATGATGGCTCTCTCTCCTATCAATTTGGTGCAGGAAAAGGAGGAGCAAAAATTGAAGGCAAGCTCTCTGTAACAGGAAAAATCGGGTTCAACGGGGACGGTACGGTCAGTGACTATGGATTTGGAGCAAAAGGAGAAGCTACTGCCAGTTACCAAGGAACCCAGATAACAGCGACCGGTTCTGTGGCAGTAGACAGTGGAGGTGTTTCCTTCACAGGGGACGCCTCAGGCTCGTTTACTACATCGATTCCACAAGCTGATGCAATCGAGATTGAGGTTACGGTACAGAGAGATGGATCCTTCACGATAAATCCCAGTCTTGACTTCGACCCAATGGGAGACCTCATCACAGAGGCTGCAGAAGGGGTGGTGGGAAGTGAAGGAGCTCCCTTCATTCCTGCCAGCAGCGATGGACTGAAGAAGGTATTCAGTGGGAAATTTGAGAGGTGAGAATAGACAATAAATGATCTGCATTTGCTATAGGCTGCACACTTGGGGGTAGTTATACATGCTATGATAAGCTCGTTTAAAACCTGAAAGAAACCAATCTCTTTCTAAGGAAACACCAGTAGAAGATAATTTGATCATTGCATAGTTAAAATAGTTTGACAGGACCAAGCATAGAAATTACTTAACAAATATCATAAGTTCCGCAACAAAAACATGAAAAATGGCTACTAACTTTTTATTTTAAAGTAAATTATCAGACAACCATATAGCCATAATATCTCCTCAATTGTAGTACATCAATAGATATCTTTCGTTTTATTGTTGAGCGAGCGTAATTCTTGCATATACTTTCCATCATTCGGGACCCATAGCTAAGCCCGCCTCTCTCAAGTAAGGAGAGAAACAGTAGTTCTTGTACCTATTGCCTTGTACTTCTCCCCCCTTTGCGGCTTGCTTACCCTTGCAATGCAATCGATGACAATCTTTTCCACCAGAGTGTAAAAGGTGGCCAAGAACTGTACATGCACTTCTATCGTACATTTTTTGCCTCTTCGCCTTGAGTGAAATCCTTAACAGTGGTATCACAAGTAGTATGAAATTAAAAAGCATATTATCGCCTCCCCTCGTTAAAATGCATCTGGAGGGAAAAACAAAGGAAGAGATAATCAGGGAACTGCTGGAAATCCTGGTCACCAATGGGAAAATCACCGATGTGGAAACTGTTTTTTCCGGAATCATGGCAAGGGAAAAAGAGATGTCTACCGGAATTCAGCACGGAGTTGCCATTCCCCATGTAAAAACCAAAGCAGTCAAAAACCTGGTGGCGTGTATCGGTTTAAAACCTGAGGGGGTCGATTTTCAAGCTCTCGACGGGGAACCGAGTACGATATTTATTATGACGGTATCTCCCATAGACCGCGTTGGACCCCATGTACAGTTCCTCGCCGAGATCAGTAAAGTTATAAAAACCGCTGATACCCGTAAGCGTTTGCTTGAAACAAAGACGCCGAAAGAAGTCTTGGAAGTATTCGGCCTGTAGGAGAAAAACACTAATGTCTGAAGAAATGATGTTGTTGGTAATGCAACTGGGAGTAATCCTGCTTGCATCAAAATTTATGGGCTGGTTCTTTTCAAAAAAACTGAAACAGTCAAAGGTACTGGGAGAATTGATTGCAGGCATGATCATTGGACCATTCATGCTAGGAGCCATTCCATTGGGTGCTCTCGGGCCGTTGTTTCCCAAGGTTTCTGGAACTATTCCGGTATCGGTCGAACTGTATGGTTTTGCCACGATCGGCTCAATCTTTTTGCTGTTCTCCTCAGGCCTCGAAACAGACCTCCCCACTTTCATTAAGTTCTCGGGAAAGGCGTCAATCGTTGGACTCGGCGGAGTAATCGTATCATTTTTCCTGGGGGCTGGAATTACCGTGCTCCTCATTCCATCCATTCACTCGATCATGCATCCCGAAGCGTTGTTCTTAGGAACCATCTGTACGGCAACATCGATAGGAATTACTGCAAGGATCTTGAATGAGAAAAAGAAAATCTCTACTCCGGAAGGTGTAACCATACTTGCCGCCGCGGTGCTAGACGATGTCATCAGTATCATCCTGCTCTCCATCGTAGTCGGAATCGCAACAGTGGAGCAGAACGGGGGTACCATAGTCTGGCAGACAATCGGAGCCGTTGGAGGAAAAGCCATCGGATTCTGGGCTCTTTGTATGGTCGTAGGTATTGTCATTGCGCCCCATATCACCCGCTCACTGAAACGGCTCAATTCCTTGGAACTGATAGCCGAGATCACGTTTGGCCTCGCCCTCTTGCTTGCAGGTTTGTCAGAGATGGTTGGCTTGGCCATGATCATCGGAGCTTACATTATGGGTCTGGCCCTTTCCCAGACTGATGTTTCCTTTGAGATTTCCGAGCGCATCAATGCGGTAAGCGACTACTTCGTATCCATGTTCTTTGCGGTCATGGGCATGATGGTAGACTTTACCATGATCAAGCCGATTTTGGGGTTTGGGCTTATCTTTGCCAGCATTGCCTTTATCGGAAAACTACTAGGATGCGGACTTCCTGCCCTGTTTGCGGGATTCAATCTCCGTGGTGCTTTCAGGATTGGTGCAGGCATGCTTCCCCGTGGTGAGGTCACTTTAATTGTTGCAGGTATCGGACTGGCTACAGGGGCGATCGGTGAAGACATGTTTGGTGTGGCGGTTGTAACCATGCTCCTTGCCTCCGTGGCTGCCCCTCCCATGGTCGTCTTCGCCTTCAAGGGAGGTGCCTCTGGGTACCGCAATTCCCTTGAACATCTTGAGGAGGATGACATCGTCACCATTGAACTTGAATTTCCCACAGAGCGTGCAGCCGATTTCGTCCGACACTCAATTATCGAAGGATTCAGATCCGAAGGATTCTTCATCAAACGGTTGGAAGGTACTGTCAAGGTATGGCAAATTCGCAAAGAAGCTACCGTATTTACCATCAAGAGCCTTGAAACAAAACTTGAAACGAACTGCAAACGGGAGGACGAGAATTTCGTCAGGCTCATGCTCTCCGAGACCTTGGTTGACTTCCAAGGCTTCCTCGACGGCATCAAGTCGATGGAAAGTCCCGATATGATGGGGGCAAACCTATTGATCGAAATGTTCGCCCAGGAAGATGCAAAGCAGGGCACGCAGGTATAATCGCAACGATTACCTGGAAGCCTTTCGTCTCTTTACCCTCTCCCCTTGCCAGTGCAGGGGGATTTTTTTCCCAAAAGTATTATCAGAAAAGAACATACCACCAAAGTAAAAAGCGCAGGTGAAAAAATCTTCTTCTCTGATCCAGCCTTCTACACAGTACTCGGAGGAGATGTTGGTAATGCAAGGGAGGCATTGATTACCATGCTCTGCTCATATGGGGGCTATCTGGTTGAAACAACAAAAGACGAGACCACGGGAGATTTTGTCGTTTCCAAAACAGGAGCTACAGGCTTAAGTCAAGTAAAAATTGAGGTTGGAGGGCGTTCTAAACGTCCTAAAAAAAGCTGACTCTGTAATACGTGAGGACACCGATTACCCCGGGGAAAATACTATTCCCTTTTGGTTATTGGGCATGATGTATTAATAAGGGTCCCTAGCTCTTCAATTATCAGTAACTCTTTCTTGGATTATCTGTATTACCCAATTGGCATATTATTAAAACTGGAGTATACCTCACCCAGGAGAGAAGAAGTGCGTAACAAGGAATGGGAACCAAAGCTCTTTACCCTTATAAAAGAGGGGATTGGGAAAGAACAGATCAAGAAAGACATCATCAGTGGGATCATCGTCGGCGTAATCGCCCTTCCCCTTGCAATCGCGTTTGCCATTGCCTCTGGAGTATCTCCTGAGACCGGACTGTTGACTGCAATCGTGGGAGGACTCATCGTCTCCCTCTTTGGTGGTAGCAGGGTCCAGATCGGAGGCCCCACCGGTGCCTTCATCGTCATCATTGTCTCCATCCTTACCACCCATGGTATGGAAGGGCTCCTTATTGCGACATTCCTTGCAGGAATCATCCTAATCCTTATGGGTCTCTTTAAGATGGGTTCCCTGCTCAAGTACATTCCCCAGACCCTTATCACCGGCTTCACCGGTGGTATTGCTGTCCTGATCTTCATGACCCAGATCAATGATTTCCTTGGACTGCCAGAGAAAAGCATTCCCAGTGAGTTTTTGGAGAAACTCGTCTACTATGGAAGCAATCTTCATCTCACTGACCCTTTGTCAATGGGAGTGGGACTTGCAACCATTGCCATCATTCTTCTCCTACCAAAACTTACCAAGAAGGTCCCTGCTGTCTTTGCTTCGCTGGTTCTGGTTACCCTGCTGACCTCAATACTGGGGGTTCCTGTGGAGACCATCGGAGACCGTTTTGGCACGATTACTTTCCAGGTTCCCGAGCTTACCTTCTTCACGATCAACATGGATATTATCATGACTCTGCTGCCTGCTGCCTTCTCCATCGCCCTCCTCGGTGCGCTGGAATCCCTGCTCTCCGCCGTCGTTGCCGACAGTATGATCGGTGGACACCACCGGTCGAATGTGGAACTCATCGCCATGGGATTAGCAAATACCGCAGTCTCCCTGGTTGGAGGAATTCCTGTAACTGGGGCAATTGCAAGAACTGCAGCAAATGTAAACAATGGAGGACGTACTCCGATTGCAGGCGTTGTCCATGCACTTACTCTCTTGTTCATCTACCTAGTAGCAATGCCTGTCGTCAAGTTTGTCCCGATGGCTGCCTTGGCAGGCATCCTTATCATTGTTGCCTGGAGAATGAGTGAGATCCATGTATTCCTCAGTAGTCTGAAGGTGAACCGGTATGAGTCTGCTGTCCTGCTCACTACCTTTATACTCACCCTGTTGACCGACCTTACCATCGCCATCCCGGTAGGATTTATGCTGGCTGTGATTCTCTTCATGAAGAGAATGGCTGACGGGGTGGAACTCAGCCCCTTGATGTACTCCAAGGTCGATGACCAGTTGATCTTCTCACAAGAACTTGGGGAGTATGATAAGAGGATACGGATTGTGGAGATCAACGGCCCCATGTTCTTTGGGTCGGTATTCCATCTCTTGAATATTGAAGAGAAACTCGATAAAGGCTACAAGATTCTTATCCTACGTTTCCGCTATGTGCCCATCGTAGACTCTGATGGAATAGCGAAACTGAGGGTACTTCTCTCCGATATGAAGAGAAAGGATATCCAGATACTCTTCAGTGGTCTGAACGACAACCTGAAGGAGAAATTCCTGAAGCACCATCTTATAGCGGAATCTTCCATCTTCTCGAACATTGAAGAGGCAATGATTAGTAGTCATGAGAGATTGGAGTTGTAAAGAATTAAGTTCTTCGTTGTTTATGTGTTCAACGAGTAAGCGCGAAGAGGATACATACAAGACAGTTCTCTTATGCAACGCATAAAAAGTGGCTTATTTCCCCAAACCTACCGCCATGTCATCAGGGCTTCATTTAGGCTCTCTTCTACCCGCTCTCTTGGATGAGTGAAAGACGCAAGGCCATGTCCGGGAAGCATGACGTCAAAATCTATCTTTGAAAGCTTTAACAGCGTTTTGATATACACCTGCTTGTCGAAGTCAATAGAGCCATTCCAGCCAAAGTGACCATACCCCAATGTACCGATTACGTCACCAGAGAAGAGTACCTTCTTTCCCTTCCAGGAGACTAGAAATCCTGTACATCCAAGGGTATGACCAGGGAGGTGGATTGATTGGACCGAGAGGGAACCAACAGAAAACTGTTCATCATCTTCCAAGATCCGATCAACAGATACTGGAGTGAATGCACGATGATACAGGTATCCACAACATCGTTCATCCCCCTTCTCCATCGCATCAGCAGTATAGGCATGAGCAATAAGCTCGATTCCGGCATCTTTCAGGAGATGAGCCCCCTGGGCATGATCATAATGAGGGTGAGTAATCAAGGCAGTTGAAATCTTTCTCGTATCAAGTCCCCACTGCTGCATATTCTCCTGGATCATCGGCCAAGAATCACCATTGCCTGTATCTATAAGGATGATCTCGGATCCAAGATCAAGAACATACACATTGCAATCATCAAAAGGACCGCTCACTTGGCTTCCTGTCAAGCCGACAAGACTTCCTCCAATTACATATATATCTGGAAGTAATTGCATAGGCATCCCTCCTTTGTAATCATTGCATCTATGGCCAGAGAGCTGCCTCGATTTCGATGCAGAGCCAATGGTAAATAGGGAGATGCAGTTCTTGGACCTTGAATGTTTCACGTTCAGGAACCTGAATGCATACATCACAATGCTCTTTTAATGCACCACCGGCCTCACCCGTCAAACCAAGTACCGACAAACCTTTTGCACGAGCTACCAAAGCTGCGCTCAATACATTTTTTGCGTTTCCTGAAGTAGATATCCCGATAAAGAGGTCACCAGGATCACCATACCCATAGACCTGTTGTGCATACACAAGGGAAGGATCAACATCATTCATGAAGGCTGTTGAAAGCGCTTGGTGGCTCGATAAGCAGATAGCCTTTACCGCTCCCTCCAAGTTGGAAGCTATTTGGCTTCCTGCTTCTCCGCCAATTTCACTCAATTGCCGAGCTATCATATCTTCTATCGGGCGTTTACGAACGAACGACTTCATGAGTTCGCCTACAATATGATCAGCATCGGCGCTACTCCCCCCATTACCGGCTACCAGGAACTGTTTCCCTTCTTGAGCTTTCTTCACCACCAGTTCCCGTGCTGCCTTCAGATTATCGGCAATACTATCCAATTGTGGGTACCGTCCTAGCAATTGATCCAATGTATATATCATCGCTCTCTCCTCATACTATGATCTCTAGCAATTCCTAAGGCTGCCATATCTCCCAGCTGTTCTCCAAGCAAGGATGGTACAACCTCACAACTTGAGTATGGGAGGCTGAGAGTTTCTTCGCATAGCACCTGGTCCATTATTGGTCGGAACAACTCCTCGTCCCTACTATAGATACTTCCAATGATAATGCGCTGTGGATTGAGCAAGTCGATCAACAAGGCTAGCCCTGAGCCCAACATCTTTGCACTCTGTTCAATGACATGCATCGCAGTAGAATCGCCTTCCTTGGCCAGCTGACAAACCTTTTGGGCACTCACTGTTTTCCCGGTTGCAATTTCATACAGACCGGATATACCTGCACCACTGACGTAGCTCTCCCATGATCCTCTCTTGTAGTAACAATAGGGACCGGTATCAGCCATCCTCCAATGCCCAACTTCTCCAGCAAGGCCATTGGTTCCCCGATACAGAGCACCATCCAAGATCAAGCCAGCGCCCAACCCAGTACCGAAGGTCAAGAAAATGATTGAGTCATACCCTTTTCCATTACCCCAATACCATTCGGCCAAGGCACAGGCATTCGCATCATTTTCCAGATACGTTGGAATGCCAAAATGCTCTGATACAATATCAACAATTGGAATATCGTCCCAACCGGGCAGGTTGGGAGGTGATTGAATGATTCCACGCTTGCTATCAAGAGGCCCCCCGCATGAAATGCCAATGGCCTTAATTTCACTAAGGGAGTGGGAAGGAGACAGTAGTAGTTCAACCTCTACAAAAATGCTTTCTATCACCGCATCAACTCCGGATGGAGTGAGAAATTTCCGTTTGTTGATCAACCTGCCATTGTTATCCCCAAGGCTGATAGCTGTTTTTGTACCGCCAATATCAATACCAATATATTTCTGTGATTCCATAGAATACTAACCCTTCACTGAACCGGAGAGGAGTCCTTGAATAAAATACTTTCCGAGGAATATATATACAAGCAACGTTGGAATCGCTGCAATCAAGGCACCCGCCATCTGTACATTCCATTCTATCACTTGTGTTCCTGCCAAATTCTGCAGGGCAACAGTAATTGGCTGGATGGAAGGCCTCTGCGTCAAGGTGACTGCAAAAAGGAAATCATTCCAGACACTGGTGAACTGCCAGATAAGCACCACGACCATGGTAGGCAGAGAAATGGGAACAACCACTTTCCGAAACACCCCACCAAGGCGGAGCCCGTCGATCATTCCAGCTTCAAGCAACTCATCAGGCAGCTTTGCATAGTAGTTACGGAACATGAGAGACGAGATGGGTAATCCGTAGATGATATGAGTCACTATCAGTCCAGAGAGATGACCGTATAACCCTACGGTATTCATGGTACGAACGAGAGGAATCAAGATACTCTGGTACGGAATAAACATACCGAAGATGACCAAAGCGAAGATGATATTGGAGTACCTGAATTTAACTTTTGCAAAAATGAACCCTATGATAGCTCCAAAAATTACAGAAAAGAGGCTAACAGGAATTACAAGCATAAAACTGTTCTGAATATTCTGGCCAAGTTTGACGAACGCTTCAGCATAACCCTCAAACGATATATTTTTAGCTGGAATCCACATCTCACTGATTCTTACATCTGCAAATGGTTTCAGACTATTATTGAAAACCACATAAAGGGGAAACAGGAAGAGAAAAACCGCAATATACGCTAGCGTGTATTTAAGTATCTTGCTTGATTTCTTGGTAATCATTCTGAATCCCCCCTCAGTGTTGAAATGAGATACGGCACGATTACCACAGCAACCAAGATCAGCATGATAATGGAAATTGCAGCACCTTCAGCATAGTGGTTTCCTCGGAAGGTGGTCTCAAACATGAACAGTCCAGGAAAGTCTGTTACAAATGCAGGGCCTTTACCAGTCATTGCATACGCAAGATCAAATATCTTCAGGGAGATATGACCGAGTACAATCATGGCAGAGAACGTAATTGGCTTGATGATGGGAAGAATGACATACCACATGGTAGCCAACTCTCCAGCCCCATCAATCTGCGCAGATTCGATAAGCTGGTCAGGGATACCTCTCAGCCCTGCCAGGAACATTGCCATGGTATACCCGAGATATTGCCATGAGGCGGCAATGATCAAGGCAATGAGCGCAACATTGAATCCAGCAATGCTATGGGTTGAGGTAAACCACCCAAAGGTTGCTTCAAATCCCATCATTCGGAATAGAGAGTTTACTCCTACCTCAGGACTGAAAATCCAACGCCAGAGGACACCAGTTACAACAAATGACAGAGAAAGGGGAAATAGATATATCGTTCGCAAGAACGACTCACCCCGTAATTTGGAATAGAGTAGATAGCTGAGAAAAAAACCACCTACGATACAAATAACAAGGAAGAACAGCGTAAAGAAGATTGTATTACGGATATCGGTCTGAAACCGCTGTGAGTCAAACAACCTTTGATAATTCTCAAACCCTACTGAGGTCATGTTTGGAAGAATGCTGTTCCAATCAGTGAAAGAAATCCTAAATGACCATGCAATAAAGCCATAGACAAAAATGAACAGCAAGAGAAGCATGGGCAACAGGATCAACACTGCAAGTCTGCGGTCTTTCTTTGCACAGTACATAAAGCCCCTATCCTATACATAGCACATGATTGTCACCATCATGTAACAATCATTCAATCGTATGGTTTTCTCGAATTTGGAGAAACGCATACCCATTCAGTCTAGATATAGTACCTTGCTGTACATAAGCGTACAGCAAGGTACTCCAATACACAAGACAACCTTACTTAGGTGCGTATCGGTCAGCAGCAGCCTGGAACTCAGTAATGGCCTTATCAACGTTCAAGTCAGTTACGAAAACACTCATGATATCGTTAATACGGGTGAGCCAAGGCTCAGAGATAGCAGCACCGTGCGCAACACTCGGTACGATTGCATCAGAAGCAAAATCGTCCATTGCTGCATTCAAATAACGATCATACTTTGAGCGATCACCATCGATACGTGCAGGAATGGAACCCTTGATAGGATTGAAGGCATCCTGTCCTTCCTGTGATGCACAAAGTGTCAACCACTTGATGACATTATCCCGATTGGGAGCATTCTTCGGCAGACCAAAGGAGTCACTGAGCATGATGAAGTTGCCTGAAGTACCAGGAGCAGGAACCCAATCCCAATCCTCGCCCTGCTTGAATCCCTGGGAGTAATAATAACCAGCAGCCCAGTCGCCCATGACGTTCATGGCAGCTTTGCCTTCAGCCACATAGCCTGCAGCATCCATGTTCGCAAGAGCAGCGTGGTCACGGTTGATATATCCCATCATCTTGGCAAAATCATTCAACGCACTACGGACTTGGGCATCATTCCACTTCACCTTGCCTTCCCAAAGTGCATTGTACTTATCTGGTCCAACATTTGCGAGAATTACACTTTCAAGCAGGTGTGTTGCAGCCCAAATCTCATTATCACCAAGAGCAAGAGCTGGAATTCCATTCGCCTTGAAGACTTCTGCGACTCGGAAGAAGTCAGCCATGGTCTTTGGTGGTTGCAGGTTGAACTGTGCAAACAGCTTCGGGCTATACCACATTACATTCGAGCGGTGGATGTTCACGGGAATGCTATAGACCTCACCCTCGTAAGATATGATGTCGATTACATCCGCAGGGAACTTATCCATGTACCCTGCATCTTCCAAGACAAAGGTAATGGGTTCCATGAATCCAGAGACCACCCAGGTATCAATCAGTTCGTGACCGGCATGAACCTGGAACGAATCGGGAGGATTTCCACCCTGCATTCGGGTAGCAAGAACAGCCTTTGCATTGGTTCCTGCCCCTCCAGCAACCGTAGCATTGATGATTTCAATGCCTGGATACTGGCGATCGAACTCATTGTACATCGCCTCCAAGCCATCAGCCTCACCACCAGCGGTCCACCAACTAAAAATCTCCAGGGTATTACTTTCAGCTTTTGCTTCAGATGCACCCTGCGCGAAGATCATCGTGGTTGCCATTAAGGCTACCAACAGACCAACCATGATTCTTTTTTTCATAGTTTTCTCCTTTTTCTATGATCAAGACTTCAACGAAGTCATTGCAAACGCAACAATATCTGATCCATTCTCTGCAAGCTAAGCGTAGCAGAGCGAATCGTATGATAATTTACTTTCCAAGAATGACTCATATGAGTCCAAATAGGTGTTCCATCTCGCTTCAAGAGTGCAAGCCATTCACCCAAATCATGCTGTATCATCTTTTCAAATACGAAAGCATGAACATTTCCATATGCCTCCAGGAATTTCTCATCGCCAAAGGTAAGATATGCATCAAGCATCCCAATCAAGAATTCTGCCTGCTGCCAGAACTCCTTGCAATCGTCATACACCACCGAGCCGTCCAGAGATCCTTCCACGTAGACACCACCGTATTCACGATCAACACCATAGGAAACTGCATGATCCAGTATTTTCACAAACATTGGTTCATAGGGCTTAATAGGCTTCCCCAATACTCGAAGAACATCACTCAGCAACCAGAAGAACTCCACGTTATGCCCATAGGAAGTATTATCAAGAGCATTCGGTTTTGCCCCTGAATCATCTGAGAAACGATCCCAACCCCAAATGATGTCAAATTTGATCTGCGGCGCAACCGACCAATCGCAGTTGAACTGTGGAATCCCTGTCTTGTGAACCGGATGCAAGATTCTTGTATTGATCAAGTCAATGATTTCTTCCAGTTTTCTTCGATGGATAGCCTTTCCACTTGCATTGTACAAAGCGGTGTAGGCTTCCATAAGGTGCATGTGGACATCAAGCGTTTTTCGGTCTCCTCCACCGCTTCCTCCTGATGAGAGGGTCCAGTCACGTTCAAACATCTCCCAATACCCGCCATAAGAAGTCTCAGCAGCATAGATTTGGAGAAGATTAAAACACTTCTCTGCATACTCCAAAGCAATTGGATCATCAAAGGTTTTGGCGTAGGTGCTCAACGCATATATTGCGAAGGAGTGTCCGTACACGATTTTCTTATCAATGAGAACCTCATTCTTTCGGTTGAATAACCAGTAGAATCCTTCATGTACAGGATCCCAATAGTGCTCTATCGCAAAGTGGACGCCTTTCTTTGCCAATGCTGCACAACGACCATCAAGATCGTGACCCAGCGAACTGGCAAGAGAAAGGGAATAGATTGTTCGCATATGTGCAAGCAATGATTTCTCATCAACACCTGAATCCTTGCCCTCAGCGTCCCACTGGGTGATATAACCACCCCACTCAGAGTCCCAAACACGATCGAGCCAGAATGGGAGCAACTCCTTATGGAGATGGTGTTCCATCTCTTGTTTCCACGTATTTACTTGTCCAGCAATATTCATAGATTCAACTCCTTTTTTCCAGCTCGCGATACAGACTGACGAAAAATGCATGATTATCAGAGCAGAGGTAGGAAGCATTACATCCCATTCTGCTGAAGGTCTTCATGAACCGTAAATAATATGCAGGATTATCTACAGGTGGTTCTCCCTTGGACCAATCCCAACTCTCTTCTTGTAGGTCGACCACATGAATTGCACAATCAGTGATATGCTTACCTGCATTTCTCACCATCGAGAGTGATTTCTCAAAAATCATCGGAGACATGACAGCTGATCCAACAGAGAGGTACACTCCTCCTTCAAGATTGGAGACACTCTGCACATAGGAGAGAAAATCACGCTCAGCAGTTCTGCCAATAACAGCTCCTCGGTTTGCCTTATGGGTATATATGATATCGTGCCCAAACATTGGATGACTGGTGAAAGGTACTTGTGCTTCCCACGCCATTGCCTGTGCGCTATAGCTGGCATATGGGTGGGATATATTCAGACGAGAATCAAAGAGCGAATCGTCCAAATCAGAAATAAGATCAAGCAGATCCAATGCACTTGCTCGCTTACTTGCAGATTCATCCAATGACATTGCACAGGCTTCCAGTTCAGTACGACTCGGTATTTCCAATCCACCACGTACAATCATTGCCCCAATGGATTCCCCATACCCTAATCCCTCGTATGCTCCAACTGCCAAGGCAAGATTGATGTACAAGCCAGTCTCTTCCCAAGTCCCAAACTTGCCTACCTGAACGTTTGCTCTTACATCCTCACTACTCTGTCCGAGATAGGAAAACTCCCAGTCGTGGATAACTCCAGCACCATTGGTTGCGAGATGAGTCAGCCATCCCTTCTGCACCAAATTACCAAGTAGTCGTCCCATCCCATTTTTGATGGTGTGAGCTCCGAATGCACACATTACTGCAGCTCCACGATTACGTGCTTTGACCATCTCATCAGCGATCAGTGCTGTTTTTTGTTGTAATTGTGTAGATATAGCAACACTATCTGTCGCTGGATCTACGTAAGAGGACTCAATAACCACCTTGTTCTTCCGTGAAGATAACGGGAAATACGTCATGGTATTGCGGTCGAACAGCATTTGCTTACCATCTGAAGAGTGGTTCATTCCACGCATCACTTCACCTCCCAACCGAGGTATTTGCTCAAGGTAGAGGCATGGGAAAAATCAGGAAGGAGAAGATCAGCTCCACCCAAGACCAAACGGCTCCTTTTCTTCATATTCAAACCGTACCGGCGGACTTCATCACTCAACAACCCCACTGCTAGCAAGCCGTGGCGTTTTGCCTCTCGCATCTCAACCGGTCCATCACCAAAGACTACACATGACTCATAGTCCCCGTTCAACCGTGTTTCAATTATTTGTTGGATCACAAGCCGTTTAGGGTCATTCGAGACATCCCCAACCGAGCCAAAAATTCGGCCTTCAAAGTAGTTTGCATAGCCAAGCAGTTCTGCTTCACGCTTTACATCGTCAACATCGGTACCGCTTGCAAGATAGAGTTCTGTACCATGGGAAAAGAGGAACCGCAAGAAATCTATTGAGCCTTTCATGGTTACATCACTAGCATCAAGCCGATGGGCGCGAATCTCAGCAACCTTTTTGTCGACCATAGCCAACAAATCTGTATTGTAAAGCTCTTTATATTGCAATGCTGTAAGCACTTTCTCCTCAGGAACGTATCCATAATGACGCACCAGTTCAACCAAGTAATGCATTTGCTCGATTGTTTGAATGCCCGTGGTACGATCGATAAAGGCATGGATATCATCCCGAAGTGACTGCAGTTCTTTATTGGATAGCGAGCTATAGGCTTCACCTGCTATAGCAGTGAGCATGCTCTGCTCCATGACCTCTTCCCAGCCTTGTCGTAAGGTAGAGATTGTTCCATCATGGTCGAATATCACCACCTTGGGGAATCCATTCATTTGTGAAGGCTTTACTATTTCAAGCGGGGTATCCTTCCAATACAGGGCTTTTCTCTCATCATCTGCAATCTCAGGATTATACCGCCAGTCAGCTTTCTCTGATAACGAAATAACTTCTTCTATTGTAGGATGCCCGCATTCATAGAGGACTTTCAGTGAGACCCCTGCACAGATATTACCGATGTAGGCAGCTTCTGCTAAATTGGCTCCCCAAGCCCCAGCCACTACCAATCCGGCCAAGAAAGCGTCACCTGCCCCTACTGCATCGATTTGTCCAGCAAAATGTATACCGGGGAATGCCTGGACTGCCTCAGTTTCATCTACAGCAATCGCCCCATCAGGACCGAGGGTTAGGACAATTGGTTGCTTGAAATATTTGGCCAGCCAGATTGCCAAGTCCTTTCTGTCTAGTGCACAGGAAGGGCCATAGAGAAGGCGTCCTTCCTGTTCATTGAGCTTATGGATAGTTTTCCTATAAATATCATTTAATTTCCTACAGTCTGCAAACCATCGAATCCCAGAATCAGAAATGGTATTTTCGATGACTTCATTCAGAGCTTTTTGGAAAGACTCACTATGCAGCCCGCGAGGTACTTGCTCATTGATGATGACTGCATCATATTCAGAAAGTTTTTTTCTCAGAGTAGAGAGAAGACTTATGATACTCGCTTCAGTTGGGGAGTTAAAATTACCACTATCAAAACGAGGATGTTCTACTCCTTTCTCAAACACCTTATGGTAGACATGCGTTGACCATGTAGCTTCCTGACGAACAACTCCTTCTGTTTCGATGTCATGTCTCTGCAACAGGGAAATCAGTAAATCACCAAAAAAATCAGATCCTACGATTCCATAGATATCAACACGATCAGCTCCGAGGGTTTTGCAATTCACAGCAACATTACAGGCTCCTCCAAGCTCGGGCTTTGTATTGAGGACTGAGTAGGTTTGTAGGCCAGTTTCTACCGATATTTCAGCCTGTTCGGTTGTTACCTGATACGCAAGGTCTAAGCACAGATCACCAATAATCGCAATAGATACTGGTCGCCCTGCATTACGGGCCATCACCTGGCGGATATCAATGTTATTTCCCAAAATGCCGTTCACGCTCAAGACAGTCTCCCTGTGAGAAGAAAGCTTTTTGAAAATGTAACCGCTTTCATTTCTCTTTATACCAAGCTTAAGCCACCAATACCCAGTTGTCAACTGAATGATCTCAAATTTGTTTGCTTGAGCATGAAACTGCAATTACCATAGTGTATTTTATTGACAGCAAGAGGCAGTAAGCCTAAGGTATCTTTGAAATGAAACATAAAACCATAGATGATATTGCCCTTGAAGCAGGAGTAAGCAAAGCAACCGTCTCCCGTGTTATCAGCCACCCTGAGATTGTCTCGAAGCGTACCCAGGAACGCGTACGTGCCGTGATGGATAAATATTCTTACACCCCTAGCTTGCTTGCACAGGGACTTGCAGGGAGCCCAACTCGAACAATTGGGGTTATCATCGATGAGCTCTCAAACTTTTTCTTTATTGAAATTGCTGAGGGAATTGACCGTATCCTCTCTCCCAATGGGTATTCTATGCTTTTATCAAGTTCACGTTGGGTCGAAGAGAGAGAGATACAGCTAGTTCGGTCTCTGATAAGCAACCGGGTACAGGGAGTGCTCATCGCTCCAATCAGTGAGAACAGTACGGCGATTAAGCTCCTTCAAGAAGCAGGTATTCCATTTGTTGTAATCAATAGCATACCCAAGGATCCTTCAATTTCATATGTTTGCTGCGACAACTATGAGGGAGGACGTATTGCTGCACACTATCTCAACAATTATCCAAGCGAGCAGATAATTGTTATCACGGGATTCGCTCACCAATCCATCGAACACCGTCTTGAAGGTTTCTACAACACCATCAATTCACCAGAATCTATCATTCGCTATTCACAGATAAAGACGCAAGAGGAGGGATACATTCTCGCTCCTGATCTTATCAAAAAGAATCATATTGATCATATCAAGACAACACTCTTCATCACCAATGACAACGTAGCAATTGGCATCATCAATCGTCTCGTGGAAGAGGGGATCAGGATCCCTGACCAGGTTTCAATTCTTGGATATGACAACATCCGTATCAGCGAGCTTTGCAGAATTCCTCTTACCACAATAAATCAATCCATTACCAAAACAGGGGAGCTTGCAGCACAGAGCCTACTCAAACTTCTCAAGAAGCAAGACAGCGTCTACCATCACTCAATTCACCCTTCCTTGATACAGAGGGAATCGACAGCTCAGATAGCTCAATAACCACAAACTTGCAAAACACCAACTCCAAGCATCTTATCTTGAGCAATAGACAGGTCTCATACTGATTCAATGTTTTTGCAATCTGACATATCCTGGTGGTTACGTTTACGGATTTCTTTCTGTCCTTCACTCAGGAACACCTCATGCGCTTTCTCTTGATCAAACTCTTTTTCAGCAACCCTGAGCAGCCAGGGAAATGTCCGTATGAACCTCATGAGTGCAAGAGCTGCTGCAGAGGGAACAATGTCCTCATTCTTCCACCTTGCAAGTGTTCTTGCAGGAAGGCCGAGAGTGCGTTCCATCGAAGCGTTTGTATACCCTTGTGCATTCAAGTAGGTAAGGGTGTGTACCATCGATGATTGTTTACATACGGCAAGAGCATCTTGCAAAACACAATCGTTGCTCTCATGATCTTCTGCAAATCCACAGGTATTACAAACCACCATCTTCACCGTTACTGTATTCACATCTGCAAAGGGCTCTGAGACTTCGACTTGGTCTTCTCTAATATCTACATCTTCACTTCCACAGTAGGAACATTTTTGTTTCTGCATGTTTTTAGATAACTCCGTCTAATCTCGATTATACATAATGTATAACTTTTCGCAAATACTAATGTGTAGCTTCCTATACCAATCCTGCCATGAAACTCATTTCATTAAGAATCAATAAGCAACTATCCGACTGGACTCTGCAACAGTTGCCTATTTCAAGGACATGGCAGAGAAGAAGGGTATTCCGTATCAGAATATCATCAATCTCTATCTCACAGATTGTATGTTGAAGAAAAAAGAGCTGACTATTTCCTTTTAGTAACAGCACATAAGTCTTTCTAACAAGGAGGAGAGGAGGGAATACCCTCCTCTCCCAAGTACAGATAGAACTATCAGTAGCTTGACAGATATTCTTGTGCTTCGCTCTATCCTCGTTGCAAAAACTACTCAAATCGGAAATTGTCCACCAAGAGAGCAGAGATATATGCCTGATCACCGACATCCGAAACAGCAAAACTTATGGTGATGGGACTACCCAAACCAGAAATATCTACCTGCTTTGTCTTTGCTCCAGTATGGTAGAGGTCGTCATAAAGATTACTCACCAATACTGTGCATTCACTTGCTTGATACGAATTGACCGTCTCAATCGTCTCTATGATGGTACCGTTTGGCCCAGAGAAGGTCATAGTCAACGTATCATCAAATTGCGACCCAATAAACTCTGTGAACTCAGCAGAGAGGAAGTAGTAATCAAAGGAGCACAGCGTCGCACCGCCCGGAACATCAAGACTTCCACTGCTTAGCATAGAGGTTGCCTCATTCAATGGAGTCCCAGATAGACCGTAGTCAACCGCTGAATCGGTTGTGATCATGGCGGCCTTGACTCCCTCCAAAGACAACTCTGAAGCAAAGGGAAGATCAACAATTCCTCCATTACCAGTGATATTCCACCCAGTCAATCCGCTTTCAAAGCCCAAGTTTGTAGCATCACCCAGATAGGCTGCAGCGGTATGGAATGTGAAGACAAGCTCACTCGCCAGGGTATTACCACCCTTGTCCAGCAATCCATTCACACTACTCAGCGTCACTGCGACATCCACATTATCCGCAAAAGGTTGTGACGGGGTGAAGTGAAGTACCGCAAATAGATCATTGGTTGAACGCTCCAGCGCAAAGGTACCGGCTACAACCTGGTCAGCAACAGTTACCGACATGGAGACATCATTCAGACTTATTGGGTTGATCAAATCATCAAAGTACACAGTGATAGAAGTACCAACCGGTACATTTTGAGCTTGATCGGAAGGAACAATAGAAACCACAGTAAACGGTGTACTATCAGTTTCATCCGGGGTGAAGTTGTAATCAGGATCAATCACAACATTCAAAGGAGGTACTACACTAAAATAGTGTACTGTAGAGGATATGACCGTCCCATCACTTACCCGCAGTGCAAGATTGTAGTGGCCGATAGCAAGTGTATCGCCAAAGGTTATTGTCGACAGGGTTTCATCCGGCATCATGACACCATTGAGAAACCATACATAACTGTATGTCTCACTGGATGGATCTACCGAGCTACTCACTTGCATGGATGTACCAGCAGTCAGTTCATCCGAAACCCCAGAGAGACTTACAAGAAAGGGGTTCTGCATGTCATCGACAATATCAAGGTTCAATGCCCCGTTATTGCTGATATTCAACATCTCCTCAGTCAAGATGAGGGTTCCCTCTGTAGACTGTCCTTCTACAATTCGAACAGATTCATAGGTACCCCAAACCGAAGTGGCCCCATCAAGCAACTGCACATTCAGATCATAATACCCAGCTGCCCATGTTCCACTATAGGATCCAGTCCCTGCAGTATAATCCAAGGTTGGAGACAGTACATGCGCTACTCCTTCCTTATCAGTCAGTATTACCTCAAACATGTCATTGTCAAAGAGGCTTGTAGGCCAAGTGACATCCAAATCCAGTGTTCCATTACCGCTCAGAGGTACAACAGTGATTGTCCCATTGGTAGTCTGGGCTGCTGTAATCACCAAGCTCTTAGACCCTCGTCCAATCACTTGTTCTGATGCATTCAATCCCTCTACGGTAATATCCCAGGAACCCTTGTAGAGGTCAGGGATGGTAATAGAGGCATCGAGTGCAAAGGTTTGCGGCCCATATGTTCTCTGATCAGGACCAGAGCCGGTAATGCTCCATTCCACAATATCCATGGAAATATCAGGAACCAGAGTCCTCTCTGCGAAATCCCCACCTTGTTTTACCTGCAATAATAGGGTACCGACATTTTTCGTATCTAAACCCGTCATGCCTATGTCACAACCTGCGACAATAAGTATCAATAACAGTCCAAGAATACCTATCCATTTACCAATAGTATTCATACAAACTCCTATGAATTTCACTTGTATAAAGACACATAAACCTTTCCTTAGCGATATGCAAGGAATCCAGACAAATCAGAAAATGTAGAAGATTTCTTTTCTTTTATGGCGGTATATCGATATTTAATATATTACAATATAGTTTTTTAGTACTTCTAGGCACTAGCTTTGCTACACTTGTAGTCCACTTCATTGAATGCCTCATCAACTGAAAAATCACTCCGTACCAAGATACGGTCAGCAACGATGAACTCCATAATGCTCACAGTTAAAAAACAGCAAACAATGCTTCAGAACGTATGTCTTAAGCTATATTTAAGTATCTATACATATTTTTTTATTTGTCAATGTAGAGACCCAGTAATTTTTATGCAATACAGATTCTCAGTAAATCAAACGCTGGAAGTAGGCGTAATGATTATACCTTGAGCTCCAGAATCTTCGCCTCGATTACGTCATAATGCATCGTAGTCCCCAGTATCGGATAGTATCGCTTATTATCCGATACAATAGAAATTATCCGATAATTCAAGGCTTGTATCCGATACTATCCGATAATTACGCTTCTGTAGGAATGGCTCTCATCCAAACATGAAAGCAATAGAAGAACAAATATTATGCATCAGACACAACAAACACCTGCAGCTGAAGAAATCAGATGCAGGTATGAAGAGTTTTAAACTAATCGGTTATAGAGAATCGTATCTACTTATAGGTTCCTGTCAGGACAAAATTACCATTGGGGATATAGTTTGGATTGGGAGCCCCTGTATTGGGATCAATCACTAACCAGGTGAAAATGCCATCAACCTTTCCTCTTGCATTCACTCCTGCACTGTTCTCTTTCATGACCCAGTTCATGGCAATCTCAGCACCAAAGAGAGATCCTTTTACTGTTCCGTTGGCATCAAGGGTAGCCACAACTTCCCCTGTTACAGGATCAACGATGCTGATCACACTGTGGTTCGATCCCCCAATCGCAGTAGTAGCCTCATCGAGGTTATAGTTGGTTACATTACTCATGACAACCAGCTTGCCGTCCAAGAGGTCCCAATCAGAAGAAACGAGGCCACCATACTGGCCATAGGGCCCGAGATCCATGAAGCTGTAGAGTGTCTCTTCAATAGTCTTGTGGTGATTACTGTTACCCATATCCAGCGTCACTACTGAGGTGAAATCCTGGAAGAGCTGGACAGAGGCAGTAAAGGAAACCGGCTTGTTATTCTTCAGAGCACGCTCAGAATCGAGGGGACTATCCATTTTTACCCCACGACTCGAGAGAGCAGAGGTATCCATAGCCATATCACAACCAGTGAACACACCAAGAAGCAGAACCAGAGAGACAACTAACATCAATGTTTTTTTCATTACACACATCCTTACAAATGTATTAATACGAATGTGTTAAAAGTGACCTATGACCTAGGTGGTTGTCAACAAAATTCTACACATATGCCGCTAGTATGATAATAATATGAGGTTTTTAGCTTACACTTTCCCCTTGATGATCCCAATCGTCCCTACCATGAAAGGAGTCCTAAGGATGCTCGGAATTCGTTCAGACTCACCAAGATTGATAAACTCCACGGATTTCGCACCCCAACTGGAGAGCTTTTTCAGCATGGGATCAAGATTGCCAAACATCTTCTTGGTCAGGAATAGGTCTTGGAATACAAAGACTCCCCCATGCCTGAGAACACGGAAGGCTTCCTCCATCAGTTCTCTTCTATCCCTTAGTTCAATCACTTCATGAAACGTAAGGTTGCTCACCACCAAATCGAACTCATCATCTTCAAAGGGCAGCTCTACAATGCTACCTTCCTTGAAAGAGACTCTGTCAGAGACCCCTTCAATCTCAGCGTTTTGTTTGCAGATGGCCTTAGAAAATCTTCTGTATTCGATTCCGGTAACATGTGCCTCGGGGTACTTCTTCGCTAAACGGATAGCCAGGGCTCCATTACCGCAGCCGATATCAAGGGCCTTGCCCTTGCCATTCCACGCTATCTCTTCGATGAGCATGGAATGGAGTTCTGCCTGTATATCCTTTCCCTCAGGGGAGAACAGATGCCGCGCATAGACAAAATAGAGCATCATCAAGAGAAAAATTACGGGGAATATCATGATCCAGGAATAGAAGGCAGTAAGGACGGCAGTCCCCAATGCCAAAATCCCAGGAACTATGACCAGTTTAAGGGAAACCCAATTTCTATATATTGGTGTATCTGAGGTTGTGTTATGCATGGGAAAAGTCTACCATTTTAAAAGTTGGTTGTCATTGAAAACCAACCTTTTATGGCAATCACCAGGAGAAGGATAACTGTATGGACACAACCACCCGTAATTTACTCGTACTTAAAATCCTTTCACTAGGGTTTCGAGCAAGAGACCTTGATACCAAGGAAATTGTTTCCGTCAAGACAAGAGCTTATAAGGTAGCAATACTTGACACAGTGGTATTCCTTGAATCAAAACGGTGGCAGTTCAACCAGACTACCTACATCAGTGGAGAAGTCCAGAGCAATGCATTCTCCCTCGATTCCCTTGCAATTGAAGGTCATGACTATGATGAGGGCGAGAGCCACTCCACCACTGAGTACTATGAGAGGAACGAACTTAAGGGCCTTCTCGGTGCATGTCTGAAAGGCGGAAAGAGACCTTCCATCGAGTTTCATGACTACACAGGATACGGTTTTTATGGTCGGGACAGCGACCCTGTCTTTGAAGCTGCAGACAGCATGGATCCATCGAGACGGTATGACATCCTAACCAAACTCTGGGAGGAGTTCCCCCAATGTATCGATGCCTTGGCACACATCGCAAATCCCTATGTTTCCAGCAAGTTTTACTATAGAAATGCAGAGAACTGTTATCGTGCTGCCATTGCTATTGCAGAGAAGAAGCTGCCCCCCGATTTTGACGGTATAACGCTCTGGTCATGTCTGGAGAACCGCCCCTACCTAAGGGCATTACAAGGCTACTGTATATTGCTCTGGAGATTGGGTCGGTTTGCAGAAGCAGAAAAAATTGCATGCAAGGTATTGCGTCGCAATCCCCCTGATAACCAAGGAGTGCGTTTCATTATTGATGAGATTCACAACAAGGAACCATGGACTGAGGATTGATCATCGCTAATCACTAATGACCAACATTCTCCCAAAAGAGATAATCTTCGGGTCATCAAAGGAGTATGATCGAATTCCCACCTCACCTGTTACAGAATAGGCATCAATGAACACCAGATCATCGTCAGTCACAGCATGACAGAGCGCCACATGGCTCACTACCCCATCCTCACCCATGAAGATAAGATCACCCCTCTCAGGTTCAAGCAGAGGGAGAGTATACTGATTTGCCATCGCACTGGCAGTGGTATCGTTAAATAGTAGCCGCACTGAGAAGCTCTCTGCTACCTCGTCATATATCTCAATTACCAACCCAGAACAGTCCACCCCACCGCCAGTATCGCTGTAGTGGCTTGCTCCACCCCATACATACGGCATCCCAATATATTGGAATGATATCTCATACGCCTTTTCTCTCATCTCCTCGCTTACTGGGACCGTATGTTCACCATCACATGAACTGCATAGCAGACTGGTTATCAGCAAGGATAAAGCAATCCTCTTCATAGCCATATTCTATCACAACCACTGTCGCTAACCTTGTGCTATACTGAGAATAACCGAAAAACATCTCAGTACTGCTTGCCGAGAGGCGGTTCACCTTATGAAAAAAAGGAGAACAGGATTCAAGCGTATGAAACACCACAAACACCTCACACTGCTCATCATTCTACTCCTCATTGCCACTTCTGTACTCTTTGCAGGACAATCCATCACGACCCGCCACTTTACCTTCACTGTCCCCGATTCTATGGAGGTACAGGTAGCAGACTTGAAAACAGCCTTCTCTCTCCAGGCACAGCCGGGAGGGACCTATACCTATACGCTGCAACCCAAGGGGATGAACACCAAACGTTTAAAACCGGCCAATTCTGCTAATAATACCATCACCTTGAAAGCTGAACGCCTAAGCCAGGAACGTGACAATGCAACATTCCGCACCCAGACGCTTGCCTTCAGTGAGGAAGAGCTCCTGGAGGCGTCAAAGGTATTTGAGGAAGCAACCAGAAGGTCTGAGGTAGTGAGGACGTGGTATGATCTATCCACTACTGAAATCGATGGGATGTTCGCATGGAAGTATGGCTATGAAACACTCACAGGAATCCATGCAGAGGTGTACATCATCCATGCCGGAGATACCCTTATCTCCATAACCACAAGATACACGAAAGATGAACAGACTATCTGGAAACCAGTCTTCGAGCAATTCCTTGCTTCAGGGATTTCTTTTCTGGATTCTCTGAAACCTAAGGAGGTACAAGACGATCCAGCAAGAGAAGAGGAAACAACTGCCTTGTACTCCTACCCTCTCTTCGGATCATCAGAAACTTTCCTCTGGGATGATGAGCCTGACTGGAGAAGCAGCTCTGTGTATCTTCCAGGGCAGGGAGGCAAGAAGGTTCATACCATCAAGACTTCCACGGAAACGCTACAATCGAAAGGGTATTACTGCAAGGTATCAGCCATAGAAGGGCTTAAGGCTCTTCTCGCTTCAACTATCTCAAGACAGAACTATTTGCTCCAATCAAAGAGGGACATAGAACAACAGCTTGAGAATAATACCAGTCTCAAAAACCGCGAAGTCCATAGGAATGAGATTGACTACGAGAACCGCTTCTATGTAATCACCTATACCTATGACTATCCCTATGGGGAGGAAGCTATCCATGGTGCCATGATCGTTAAGATCACCAAGGAGAATGTCATGTTGCAGGTAGAAGTTGAGTGGTTCGATCGAGGAGAAGCGTTGGCATCGGCCATCATTGAATCAATCATGACTGAATAGCAGAAATATGGCACGCATGGAATTCCATACGTGCCATATATGATTTAGGTATTTTCAACCCGAACTACAGAGTGATTAACCCTTGAAAGCGCCGGGAAGAATCAGATCACCATACTGCTCCTTGGCCTTGTTGATCTTAGCGATTGCTGCATCCCAGTAATCGAAGATCTCCTGGGGAGTATTCGGATCCATCTTCTTGTAGTAAGCCTTGGTCCTCTCGAGCTTATCAACCCACTTGGTGCAGCGGAAAGTAAAGAGGTAGTCATACTTCTCCTTGGAGAAATCCTCATCAAGGTGTTCCTTGAAGAGTGCCTTCAGGTCCTCATAGAGAGGGATCTTACCGGTAGGAGTATCCAATGCTTCGTACTCACCATGTACACGACCTTCTGCCCAGTGCAGCCAAACCTTCTTGGCGAGCTTACTGGTCATGAACTTGCCGTTTTCATCACGCATGAAGTAGTTGTTGCTGAATACCTTGGGAACATCCTTCACACTCTCACCGAACTTGATATTGTTCATGGTGTAGGTGCCGAGAGGATAGGAGACAAAGTCCATGTTTGCCATCGGGCTGGGGGTGCGAACACCTTCCTGACCGAGGGTTGCACTGGTGGTCTCACTCTCGAGGGTAGCTGCCTTCAGCAAGATACCATCCTTCCAGTTCGGGGACTCTTCAACAGGAACGGTGATGTCACTGTCTCGTCCACCGTAGAGAACACCTTCAACCTTGACACCGTCCTTGGCTTCAAAACCAGCCTTGTCGATGTTGTCCAGGTAGTCCAGACGCATGGTGTAACGTGCGTTACCATGAGCAACGCCAACTTCGTTGCCATTTGCATCCTTCACGCCCTTCTTCCATTCACCAAAGTGGTTGCGGCCTTCCTCGGGAGCATCAACACCCATACCAAGCCAGTAAGGCTTGTTGTCCTTACCACGAAGAACGTTGGAGAAGATAACTTCCTGGTCGATCATCAGGTTCTTGAAGATAACGGGGTCATCCTGCTCATTGACGTCTTTGATGATACCGAACATACCAAACTCGACGTTAACAGCGCGGAACTCGCCGTTGATGTTTCTGAAATATGCAATGTCATCACCAACGATCTGCTCGCCGGGGATCATGGCAGTGGAGGTCTTACCACAAGCGGAGGGGTATGCACCACAGAAGTAGGTCTTGCGATCTTTCTTCTTGTCAACTGCAGCCATGACAAACATGTGCTCACAGAGCCAACCTTCCTGGCCGCTCTTGTTGATTGCAAGACGCATGGAGTGCTTCTTCAAACCAACGGAGTTACCAGCATACTGGTCGTTCATGGAGTATACGATGTTGTTCTGGGTGTCCATGTAGATTCTGCGGTTCTGCAGGTTTACAGTACAACCATTCTCATCAAGCTCACCAGCAGAGTGGATGAAACGGAAGAAATCATCCTTCTCATCGTCCTTCATGTTGAGGAAGTGGCTGTATGCAGTGCGGTACAGGATATTCTCGGAGTGAGCAACGTACCAGCTATCGGTGAACTGCACACAAGGAATGGTGAACGGGCTCTGGGTAGGACCTTCAGAGTAGAACAACACAACTGCGTCCTTGCCCTTCATGATGCCCTTGGCAATGCCCATGATCTCACTGAGGCCTTCTTCATACTCGACGGAGTTCAAGGAAGCCATCTTATCCATGTTCTCTTTGTAGACCATGAAACGGGTGTTCTTCTTGTCGCGAGCCTGGTCGCCATAACCGTCCCAGTGGATGGTCTGCTTGGAGTTTGCAAGAGGGTGCTCCTCGCCTTTAGCCAGAGCCTGTTCTCTTACATACTGGGTGTCTTTTTCACTGTCATCACATACATAGATGGATTTGGGATCACAGTGCTCAGCGAAGGTTCCAACGAAGTCCATCACCTTGTCATTTTTCAAGGCTGCAAGCTTCTGGAAACTCTCTTCACTCATCTTTTCTTTTAGCAATGTTTCAAATTTACTCATATTTTCTCCCTATGGATAAGGTTATACCTAATCATTGCATGTATGGCCCGATTATTCAACCACACCGGCTTAAAAACGACGTTTCCATAAAAAAAATGAGTTGTTTTATTGTGATAAAAAGCATATTTCTCTGTGTATTTTTGAATAAATCATCAACATTACTATATAAATACTGGGAATCCATCAGTTTTGTACTTCTGTCGATTTTTACCTCATATATAGCTCTAAGCAGACTTTTCTGGGATTCTTCCTGCATAGATTTGTCTTCTAAACCTACAAAAAGAGTATCAAAGGAGGGCAAGAATTCTGCAAAACGAACTCTCCATCCATAACAGAAATGGAGCGCTTTCACCTTAGCAATAATGAGCATAGGAGCAATCGGAATAATGAGAAAATGGAGTACATCTGAATGTTAGTCGACATGTCGACCTACTTTCAAATCATTTAAACTCCGCTTCCAAAATCTTCCGGCTTCTACAAGAAACGGGCTGGCCGGACACACCACGGGGTAGTACTGCTCACAAATGTAGAATAAACGAATGTGGGAGAGAATTTTTGAATGTACGCTGCGGTATCATTGAATTGTGTAGAGGTCCAATATAAGGAATCTTCCTGGAAAGTAGAGAGAGGATTGTATTGGTTGTGTAAAACCGTAACCATCTCTTCCATCTCCGCCTTACTGGGAAGGAACCAGTCATCATACCCATTATGCACAAGGACAGATGCAAGACGAGGAGCATACTCATCAGTGGCTCCACCAGCAGCAACCAAATTCTCCGTGGAGAGCCTCCCAGAGCCTAGGTTTTGGTAGGTCTCTGTAGCTCCATAGCTGCCAAAGGGGAATTGGCTGGCTGCTGTCTCATAGCCAAGAAGGGAGCTATCACACGTGGCAGTCCCATCGCCCAGTACCCGTAGGTCGTCAGGAGCAGCTTCCAGGTATCGTTTCATCGGATAGTAGAGCTTCAATTGCTCTTGATCATCATAGATCTTCACATCTGCTATATATCCCTTGAAGGCTTGACGAATATTGGGATAGTCGCTCCCGATGCGAAGCTTTCTCCCCGTTGCATTGAGATACACATCATTTCCCGCACCAGGAACACCGTCATTCCTGTTTCGTACTAAATTGGTTACCTCAAATACATCAGAACCCGTTCCGTCTGCGTCCCCATCGTCAACGAACAGACGAATCGTCTGGTGCACCTCATCACGTACCCACTTTAAATGAATCCACTGATCCTTACGAACGTCATAGCTGTAGACAATGTCACGGGTTCCTCCGTCCCACCATATTCGGGGATTCCCATTGGTATATACTTCCCATCCCATGGTATGGGTATTCACAGCACCTGTGGTTCCATCATAATTCCCCGCAATAATCCCTACCCTGTCTGCGGCTTTATGATCGCTATACACATAGATTTTTGCCTCAAATACATTGGGAATGATTGCAAGATCCTGACTCAGCTCCAAGTACGATCCTGAGTCAAAGAACTTCATGCCCGAGTAGCCATCTATGGTTGACCTGATCGGTCCATGTATAGAGGCTCCATTTGTCCCCACTGCATCTGGCTCTGTTTCTTCATCATACGCATAAAACACCAATCCACCAGCCGGACCGATATCCCCGATATCGTAGGAGCCGACATCAAAACGTATGGAATGCGAGGTCACCTTACCTTCAACAATGTGGGGATAGAAGGCTTGTGTATCCATAATTGTCGTATAATCCATCAGAATTATTTGTATCTGGTACCACCCAGCAGGCAACGAGATATCGGGCACAACCATCCCATTGAAAGGAACAGAGTATGTAGTCATGGATTGGCTATCACCGTTCTCATCAAATACCTTTACCCTGACATAGGGATCATTGATCTGATCATAGGTACCCTCGATGGCCACGGAGATGGACAAGGTACCTTTACCAGAGCAGGGAACAATACGGGCGGACACCTCACTCACCTTCCCTCGTTGCACAGCAACAGAAAGAGGACCTCCCTCCAGTTCAGCTACGATGCTTCCTGCGCTATTTTTTCCTGCAACGCGCATACTCCAACTTCCAACCGTTAACCCTTCAATGACAAAGGAGGTATCGCTTCCCTTGTTCTTGGTGGTAGTGACTATTGTCCCATCAGCCTTGGTCAGAGTAATTGTGTATGTCTGAACCACAAGATCAACACCATCAGGCTCAATGTTCAGGGACTTTTCGGTACTTGGTTCAACAATGGTTACACTCAGCACACCCTCAGGAGCAAGGCTCAAATCACAGGAAGAGAAAACAAGCAGGAACAGCATTGCAAGCATGAGCAGTGTTAGTATTTTCTGTTGTCTCTCTATCATCTTGTGCATCTATCTCAACTCCCTAGAATGACCGTATGGGGCGGACTGCATATTCAAAATATTTTTTTGTTGTTTTGGATGATCGGAAAAAAACCGAAAAATATGTATTCTCAGTCGAACTCCAATGCCAAAGTGATTCCACCGACTCAGCAAAATCTGCATTATTTGCAACGAATGCTTCCAGCTCATCAATAGAGGGTAAAAACCAATCGGTAAAATCTGGATAGCCATATTGCGTACAAGCATATGCTGCACTGCTGGTATGCCCTTCTTGGGCTATGATTGCAGCAGTATTTGCCTCACCGCTTCCTATATCCCTAGAAGTTCCAACAAGTACATTAGTAATATTGCTCCAAGCCATTGGAGTAGACAGATCTTCCGGTGCTCCTTCCAAATAGGTCCATCCTTCATATTCTCCCTCTATATCACAGAAGAAGACCCAGCCCCCTGCTTGACCATGATTGCCAATAGTGTAGGCTGGTTTAATGGCCATGGTGATTTCCTCTCCATTGACGACCCCTCCGTCCTTCACAGCTACCAATACCCTGTGGGTACCATGCTCGCTGAACCTATGGGAGAATGTTTTATTTGTTTCTCCGCTTATAGCAACACCATCAACATACCACTGGTAGGAGGCTGTAGGGCTCTCATAGGTACAAGAGAAGTGTTGTAGCACACCTGCATAGGCTACTTCATCAGCTCTGACTTGGGTGATAGCCAAATTCTCCAGAGCTTGCTCCATATCCTCGGTAAAGCTCCAGTCTATAGATCCGGTTACCAACATTTCATCGGTGATGTCCAACACACCGATTGTCCCGGTTGCATCATTCGGTACTACTTGGGCGAAGTCGATACTACGATAGTAGAGCGTTGCATCCCCTGTGGCATTCTGGGGAATAAGGCGGGTCTGGATCTCATACCAGCCAGGAACCAAGTTCGATAAGGTTCTGGTAGCGGTATGTGCAGCATCATTTACTACAATCAATTCACTATAACTGCTGTTGTCCTCGTACACACTGGCATGTTCATTGTATCCCCTCACCTCTATCTCCAATCTTGGATTATTCAGGATGAGAGAGGAACCTTGGTCTTGTTGGGGCCAGTTCACGGTAAGCGAGAGAGACCCCGTTCCTTCAGTGATGGGAACCATGGCAAGGGATGCAGAGGTGACTTCCCCACGTTTTACACTGCACTGTATCGATCTGCTTTCTTCTTGGTTCTTTTCCAGTGTAGCTATCTGCTGACCACTCACCTGGGATTCCCCTGCATCCCATCCATTGTAGCCAACAACCTCGATGGTCCAGATTCCAGGAAGCAGTCCTTCGATAACTAAGGAATCTTGTTTTCCCACCTCATAAGTTTTCGTCTCACTCCCACTGGTCAACGTAATCTTGTAGGAGGCTATATCCAAGGGGATGGAAGGAAGATAGATTTCCCTTGCCTTTGGCTCAGAAAAATGAATCGCGAGTCCCCCAGATTCAGTGGAGCTATACTCAGCACAACCACTAAAAAGAAACAGGAAAGAGAGAACAAAAAGCAGAATCAAAGAGGGGCGAATATGTTTCATCAGTCAACCTCCCCTTGTTCCACCGTGAGCTCCCACTGTGCCATTCCCCAGTTGGTAAGAATCCCACCGCTATCTTCTTCTGTTACGCTGCTGGTGATGGTGTACTGACCAGCTTCTGTAAAACTATAGAGAAGGATCTCTGGGGGAACCTCATCGCTTTCAGTTTCGCTTTCCACCTTTTCTCCATTCACATACCAGGTATAGGACAGAGAAGATTCACTTCCTTGACCGGTGACAGCAACGGTGAACTCCCCTTTCTGATCAGGGTCCAAGGTAGAGGGAGCAGTGGAAGTGAAAGAAACCCCAAGAGGATCGAGATGTTCCTCTATCGGGATTGTTATACTTCCTGTTTGTAGGGCTGGATCAAGCAAGGAGATATCCAAGGAAGTAGTCCCATCATCCATAACACTCGCAAACCGAACTCCCTTCCAGAGCCTTACAAAAGATGCTTCTGTGCGGAGTTCTACCGAGATTTCATACAACCCAGCAGGGAGGGCACTGAGTGCAAGCTGAATAGCTCTTCCCTCTGGAAGCATTCCAGTTTCCGGTGAAAGCTCTACAGAGAGAGCGTCATCTGTCTCTTGGCCGGTGATGGTGTACCCACCCAGAGGGGTAGCAACTTGCACCCCTTGTAAGGATAACACCTCACTCAAAGGGGTTATGGACACTGCCAAACCTGGTTTGGTAGAGAGGAGATCGAGATCAACAAGGGACCAGTCCAAGGAGAGGGAAAGCTCTCCCTCTCCTACCCAGTAGGGAACCAAGGTGCAATCAACAACTGAAACCTCACCCCGTCTTACCTCAAAGGAGATTAATCGATCCTGCAGGGTTGAGTCATACCCAAGGGAGCGAAGCATCTTGCCCTCTGTATTCTTTGCTTGTACCCGGAGCTTCCAAGTTCCGGTTGGCAAGGTATCGAAGGTAGTCTGTTGCACCTCAGAATCGAGCGTTCGCTCCAAAACCAGAGTTGTACGCTCAGGACCATAGAGGGTTAGATCATAGCTGGCAATCTCAAGGTCGAGGTCAGGGTTTATGAAAGCTGTTTCCTTGGTTTTCTCTATTGAGCGGTCCAAGGAAATATGGACCGCTCCTCCTGGCGAAGCAGTGCAGGAGGCAAAGAGCAGAAGCACAACGAAAGAGCCAATCAAGAAGATTGACAGTCTGTTGAATATTCTCTGTTCGTTGCCCCTGTTTCTCATCACGTTATATTCCTGTTTTAATTAAATCCAATTTCAAACGTGTCGCTCCCCCAACGAGTCAGGTTTCCAGTAGTGTTATCTAGCTCGTAGGCAAAGACACACAGTCCTTGTGAGATAGATACGGTGCATGTGTTGCTCGTGGTTTTCTCAAGGAACGCTCCGCCATCGCCATACCAGACATAGGTAAGGCCTGTAACAGGATTACTATCATAAGTTACGGTAGCAACATAAGTTCCAGGTGATTCTGTATCCTCTGCAACTGTAACATTCAGCAACTCTTTCGTTCCAAGACCAGAGCCGACCACCACCTCATGGGATGCACTACCCCAGTTGACTGCAGTCTCTCCATTTTTCTCATACACCACCGCTGTAACCGTGTATTGGCCAGCCTCGCTGAAGGAATAGATCATGGAAGCAGCAGTTTGGTCACTTACCAACTCTCCATTCACATACCAGGCATAGCTCAAGGTGTTTGCTTCATCCGCACCAGTGGCTTCGACTTCAAAGGAACCGTATGCTTCTGAGCCAAATCCATCAGTATTCGGATAGTTGATACCTTCTGGGCTTCCCATCTCAGTGAAGCTTACGCTAAGCGGATCCATATCCTCACTGATCGAGAGATCGAGGCTTCCTGTTGCGAAGCTGGTTGCATCAGTAATGGTGAATGTCCCAGTTGTTTTAACCGCATCTGCACTAGCACCATCATCAATGACTCGCACATACCCCATACGTTTCAGCTGAGTAACGTTGCTGGTCTGACTACTGGAGGAGGTCAAGGTGGCAACTACCTCATACCAACCGACAGGTAGTTCGGTAAAGGAGATGGTGGAGGAATTTCCCCCAGCATCCAAAGTACCTGCTTTTGTCTCGGTAGTAACTGATTTGCTAGATGCGTCGTTCCAATTCGTGGTTGGATAGTTGCTGAATCTATCATTAATCTGGGTAACTTTTACACTTACATCAGGATTATTGTAGAGTTTCTGTTCATCCACAGAATTCAGTGCAGCCCAGTCAATAACAATATCTAAAGCTCCGGTATCACTCCGCATAGGAACCAAGACAGCCTGTTTGCTGGTAATTGTACCTCGTTGGATAGAAAATGTAGTAGAACCTTGATCCAAGTAGGCAATTTGCTCACCAGAAACTTCGTTGGTGTTATCATTCCACCCATTGTAGCCTGCAATTTCCATACCCCAAAGCCCAGGTTCCAAGGCCTCAAGGACAATCGGTGATCCATCTGCCTTGCGATGATACACCATTCCATCAAAGCCCCTATCAGTTCCTGGAGAAATGAGCGTAATCTTGTACCCCTCAATATTCATATCATTGCCAGTAAGGGTATTGGTGCTTGTAAAGATATTCCTGGTCATCGCCTCCTGCACCTGGACAACAAGACTCCCTTCAAGCACTCCAGATTCCATGCTACACCCTGGAATAAGTAAAAATGCAAGGAATGCCATGGTAAGCATCAGGTAATTGTTCCATCGCCTTTTCATTGTTTCTATCTCCTTTTTTGCGAACATACACAGTACTGAAACGAGAACTATCCTTGCCTCGCTTCTTTCAGAGCATGGATACTTCACATTCTTCTGGGCATGACATATGGCCATACCAATCAAATTGTACTGAGTGTATATAAGATGGAGACAGTATCGCTTCCGATACTTTAGACGATACCTAGTTCAAGAGCTCTTCTGACGGCTTCAGCTCTTTTTCGTACATCCAATTTCTTGTATAGGGCAGTCAGATGCTTCCGTACCGTTACCTCTGCAACAAATAGGCGGCTCGCAATTGCCTGATTTGTTTTACCTTGAACCAACAACGAAAGGATTTCGAGCTCACGACTACTGAGCATCTTCAATACCTTCACATCATCAAGTCCATCTTTCATGGTGGCAAAGTAATCGAGCACAAGTGAGATAACCTTGTCTAAATATGTAGAAAAAGCAATGGTTTGTGCGTTCTGGGGAAGCAACATACCTGCCTGGTACCGCTTCTTGACATTGAGAAGGATATCCATGATATCTGAGCTGTATTCTGCAAACGGAACAATTAGATCATCCGAAAATCCTATCTCCAATGCCCTGATAAGGGAAATCTCTGCACTGGTTGCATCATACAGGTGATTTTTTGCTATAGCTTCCTGAATATATGTGTGGAGATATCCCAACTGGTTGGAGAATATTCTGAAGGTCTCTTTCATCTTTTCACAGAGAACCTCTAGCTGGATGTATGATTTTTACATGAGGAGATACTTGCCATAGACCAAATACACAAAACCCCGTGCATGATAGAGGATCGGAGTGCATTCTATCTCACCATTTCGGATCCACTGGGCGATGTCATCGGGCCTGTTCAGCATTGAAGCTATATAGGCTACAGACAAATCATAGGAGGCTTGGAGAATTGGACTATTGAGTCCAGCAATCTTTTCTCTCTGCAATTCCATAATGGATGATGCCTCATGAATCTCTCCCTTGCTGGCTGCAAGACGAGCAAGACAGAATTGGGCGCTGAGCATGACCTCTTGCTGATCAAGGGAAGATGCCTTGTAGAATGCTCGGTAAGCACATATGTGGGCTTTCTGCATTTCACCCCGCTCAAGACAGTACTCTGCACGCAGCAGGTCATCCAATCCCTTGCCACAACCACCTGCCATCTCACTGTAAAATGGAAACATCGCGAGTACAGTTTTCAAGGTTTCATCGAGGCTCCCCTTCTCTCTATAGTACAGGTAGAGAGAGTGCGGCGATCCAAAGGTAATGATCTTATCCTTATCTGCAATCTTGGAACGTCCACCGAGTAATTTAAAAGCCTCACGAAAATTCTGCGCCATCACTTTCGCATCATTGAAAAACGCATATGCTCTCATAAGAGCCATTTCACCTTCAATTGCTTGAACCTGTTGTTCGCCAAGCGATTTGCGCCTTGCATGCAGGACGGACTGAACCTCAGCGAGCAACGTCTCAGCTGCTGTGATGTCAATATTGGTGATGTAGAAACCAATATAAGCCAGCCATGGATAGAAATGTCGATAACGTACTTCATTGGGGATGGTATTGAACAAGGAAACAATGAAAGAAGGTTCTGCGTCGAGAAGGCGATTCCTTGAAGCCTTGGAAAACTCCTCCATAATGGTGTCATAGGCATGAGCTTTCAGCAGGTACGTAAAAGCAAGGACTGGAGTTTGACGCTCAAGATACCACGTTCCTGCACGGAAAAATATGGTTTCAAGATCAATCTGAAGTGGGTCAAGTCGTGCTTTGTTGTTCTGTTGCAGCAGAGAGTGCTTTGCATATTCTTGCTGCAGATACTCCCTGAATAACGGATGCATACGGTACATCCCCTTCTCTTCATCGTGATAGATGAATGAACTCTCGTGTTCGAACTGCTCCGCCATCAGGGGTGAGATATCACACCCACATACGCTACTTGCCAAGGAAGCATTGAACTCCTGCAAGGCCGAAAGAATTTGTAGCAACCAGAACTTTTGCTTGCTATAACGAGGTATTTCACTGCTTGCAATCAAACGATACAGGGAGGTACTGGGAGCAAGTCTTCCCGTACTACGAAACTGTTCCAGTATAAGATGAATCGCTGCAACCCATCCTTCACTCATGGTAAGTAGTTGATACTCTTGGACAGGAGTGAGTATCACTCCACACAATTCGGTATAGGCATGAATATCTTCCTTATCAAACTGGAAGACATCAGCAGGAAGCATCTTGCAGCATCCCTTGAGCACCAACTCATCAACAGGCAAGCTTACACTGGTTCTCGAGAACACCAATATATGCAACCCAAGTTTGGGATATTGTGCAAGATGCTCTATGAGCAAATCCAAGTCTTTGCTTTTTGCATGGTGGTAATCATCCAAAACAAGTATCAAGGAATCATCACACAGCTCACGCTCGATAACCTCTGCGCAGAGCTCTCTCTCCTCAACTGTACGAGGGACAGGAATTGCCTCCAGCTCTTTTCCCAGATCTGGATCAACCAGTTGAATTCTCTTAATGATTCGCTTCCATAGATAGTCTGCATTGCTCGTTTCATGTGGCAGATTGACATAGACGAATCGCATCTGAGGATGCATTTCCATGAACTGGTTTATCGCTGTCGTTTTTCCATACCCTATGGCTGCCACTGCTACTATCAAAGGGATTGTCTCAATCGATTGCAAGGAAGTTTGCAATGCCTGGCGCCTCAGCAAGTACTGTTTTTCTGATTCAATCATCTGCCACCCGTAACTTCTCTTGGATCAATGCATAAACATTCGCTAGGTATCATATCATACCTACTACATGAGACAAACCTTTTTCTTGGAGACCAGAATTACTGTCAGCATCATTTCATCGCCTAGAGTTTTGATACGCACATAATTCTCGTATCGCTTGCGATACTTTTCATGACATACCCCTTCTTTACGTTTGATTACAAGACAATCTTGCTACTAGTATGTGCTGTGATGAACAACAACCTCATGACACAACCGATACCATTCAGCAGATCGACAATGGTGTTCTGCATGCTCATACTCCTTTGCCTAGCGCAAACACTCGTAGCAGAGCCGGTGTATCTTGAATTTCGTCCAACATCCCCTGAAATTTCCCAGTTCCGCTACAGGATAAGTGAGGATGGCAACTCCCCTTGGGTCACTTCCGATATCAAGTCCCCCCTGATTACCCTTGAGGACTTTGACAAAAGCAATGGAGTGCTCACCATCCAACAAACCAGTGATGGATTGTCCTGGGGGAAAGAAATACTCTTCAGGTTCAATACCACAGATAACAAGTGGGAAACGTTCTCCAAGGCAAATGTTGCTCCGATTCCTGCACAAGATCCCGTGCAAGAGAAGAGTACCTTTGGAGCATCGTCTATCGACATACGGGGTCAGTACCTATTACCTCTAGGACTCTGCAGCGAATCCTACGGTACTGGATTTGGTGGAAAATTGCAGATTAATTTCTCCTCTTCTGGTTCTTTCAGAAATTCGGACTCCCTGCTTCCCTATACCACTCTCTTCTACCAGAGGCCAAAATCCTCAACCAGCTTGGTATCTTCCTTCCAAATCATTGGAACCACCTTGGGCCTCGGCTTTCCCCTTCTTGCGAATCCTGCTCTCAAGGTATCAATCGACATTGAGGCTGGAATTATGCAACATATCATTGCCTGGAGTGCCCAATCTGGGGAACCACAGAGTTATACCTTATATCTGGACCCTATAGCCCGCATAGCTGCTACATTGCTCCTTGGTTCTGCAGATGGTGTCCAGTTCTTGGTTTCACCTGGTTACTCGTGCTTCTTTGAGCAAGGAGCAATTGGACAGCTGATAAGCTTGGAAGCTGGGCTACGGATGAATTGGTAGGAGGAGAGCATGAAAAACAGTAAACGCTTGGTTATTGGCATTCTTATAAGCTTGATTTTGATTTTCCTTTCCTCTTGCAGTGATCTTCTCATGCAACTAGGGGAACATGGGAATGCACGCCTTGGTTTCTCTGAAGGTCTCTCAGTAACTCTACAGATTCAAGTTTCCCCCGAAACCGCCAGAGAAGACTCAATGGTACAAGTAGAACAAGGAACCTTATTGAGTTTCTCTGCAGTAGCAGACTCCACTGAGGAGCTTGCCCTCACCTACCGTTGGTTCTTGGATGGGGAAGAGCTTACAGACGCCACATCTGGAGTAACCCTGGATGAACACACCTTAGAGCTCGATACTTCAGTACTTCCTATCGGAAACTCTGAAGTAAACGTTGTGGCACAAGAACCACTACTCAGTGTATTTGAACAAGAGACGCTCACCCTCACAATTACCAAGCGTTCTCGTTAATAGGGTTTCCTAATGCCCACCCCGGTTGCAGTACTCAAGAAAGTGAGCCCACTTTGCTGCAATCTCTGCCCTCCAGTCATACCCACCCATATGCAGCTCATACGGTGCAAAATCCATGAACCAATCGTGGTATCTGCTGTGGCAGTACCACGCAAACATGGCCAAGGCTTCATCATCCAAGGAAAATGACTGCTCGTCGACCCACTCATTGAGGGCGTTCTGCACCAAACGAGAGCGGAAGAGGACAGAAGAGACTCTGGATCCTAAAATAACTGCACCTCTGGTTCTCTCACGGAGAAAATCGACGCAGATGGGTTGCAGAATATCGTGGGCAAGGAATGAGGTTGAATCCCAGTCATGGAACAGCTCATACTCGGTCTCTGCTACCAGCGATACTAAATCTTGCAGGAACTGTTCGTGGGAAGTGCTATTCAGATCAAAGGCTGTGCTATACGCCCCAAGAAACCGCCGATAGGTCGGACGGGACAACAATTCCCTTGCGTCCTCTCTTGTCATCTCCATACATTGTACCTCTTGAGTCATGGTATGCCCGTTCCCACTCCCTGGCAAGAGGAGAAACTTTCCACTTTTTTCCCTGTTTTCATCCATTCAACGGGTGACAGCACCTAGTGAATACGATATAAGTAGGAAAGATGCCTATACCCTTTCCAATTATAACAATGAGGTAATATAACCATGAGAACCGGGCGTATCCTGACCTGGAAACATATACTATTTCTCATCCTCTTTCTTACTATTGCTGTCTCATTGTCTTTTCCTGCCTTCTATCTCTTACGCCGCACAGAAGCTGTATTGACTGAAGAAGTAGGGTCGAAAGCGGTGGATATCGCACACACCATCTCCTCTGTCTTGGAGATGGAGATTGACATGTACAGAAAGCTCTCTGAAACTGAGAATCTGAACAAGGATGATGAGCTATGGCCTTACTACCAGAAACTGAACGAGATGATGAGGTCAATAAAAAGGAAGGCTGATGCTGATTTCATCTTCACCGGACGCTATATTGATGACCAGACCAGTGGCTATGTGTTGGATGGAGAAGATCCAGAGAGTGAACTTTTCTCACCCTTCGGCAGTACTGATGGCATGAATCCTACTGAACTTCTGGCCTACCAACAACAAAAAAGCATGGCCAGTGACGTAGAAACCGATCCTGATTGGGGATCTTTCCTCACTGGATACAGCCCGATCATTGATTACCGTGATGGTACCATGGTGGGTTTGGTAGGTGTCGACTATTCTGCAGATTTCATTCAAGATCGCATCAAGCGTATTGCTCAGATACTAATCATCAGTTTTGCATTGATCACTTTACTGACAAGCATCGCGTTGGAGACGATTATCCTCATTGCCCATGAGAAAGCACACACCGATGAACTGACCAAACTCGGCAACAAGAGAGCCTTCAACCGTGCATTGAAACACCTCCATTCCCAAGCAATCCGGTTCAAACGGCCCTATGCAGTACTCCTGATGGATATTGATCTCTTCAAGAACATCAATGATGAGTATGGGCATCCTGTCGGGGATAAGGTATTGGTAGCCGTTGCCAAGGCCATTCTCTATGCATCGGATCAAGAGCAATTCTGTTTCCGCTATGGTGGTGATGAGTTTGCAGTACTCATACCACAAGCAGAAAACATGCAGGCACTGAGAGTGAAACGAATGATTCAGGAAGAGGTGAGAAATATCATCATCCCAGAACTTGGAATGCAACGCTTTACGGTAAGTATTGGCTCCAAGGTTTGGAACAAAGGATCCAGTATTGAGGATATGATCAGTGAGGCTGATGTTAATCTATACAAGGAAAAACGCAACAGCGCATCCTCTCTCTCATAAAAGATGCTTGCAATCTATCCTGATGACCGGTACTGTATCGTAATTAATACCGTTTGCAAGGATACGTTATGAGAACCATTGAAATACTCTTTCTCACCAGCACCCATTTCTGCCCTGATGAAGCAGAGATTACCCTGCTCAAGGAACGTTACCCTCAGGTCTCCCTGACCGTTGTTGAAGGGAAAGACTATACCATAGAGCAACTAGCCAAGGCAGAAATTCTGGTAGGCACTCCAAGGCGTCGTGATCTGAGGGAAGCCAAGAACCTCCGCTGGTTCCAGGCTCAGAGCAGTGGGGTCACCCCCTTTGTTGACACTTCGCTGTATGTCCACGAAGATATCATCCTCACCAATGCAAAAGGAACGTATGGCAGGCAGATTGCCGACCATGTGTTGGGTATGATTATTGCATTCAATCATAATCTCTTGACCTATCATGAGCAAATGAAGCAAAAGAACTGGGAGAGCCACTGGCCTACAAAGGACCTGTGGGACAGCACCCTGCTTATCATCGGGTATGGGGATATTGGGACAAATCTAGCTCTGCGGGCAAAAGCCCATGAAATGCGCGTCATTGTGGTGAAGAGAACCCCTATGGATATTCCGTCACATGTCGATGAAATCTACACCTCTGATTCTCTGGATGAGCTACTCCCCCAGGCAGATTATGTAGCGGTTTGCGCTGCGGCGACTCCCGATACAGAGAATCTGCTTGACCGAAAGAGACTCCAAAGCATGAAAAAGGGCTCCATCCTGATCAATGTCGCTCGTGGCTCGCTCGTCGATGAGGAAGCCTTGGTTGAACTCTTGAAGGATGGCCATATTGCTGCGGCCGGCTTGGATGTCACCCAGAGGGAACCACTGGAGGAAGAGAGTCCGCTGTGGACACTCCCCAATGTCCTGATCACCCCGCATGCAAGCGGATTCTCTGAAAGTGACCCACATCAGGTCTTTGCTCTATTCCTAGAGAATCTGGGACACTACCTGGGAGACCGAAAGATGAAGAATCTGGTAGATTTCTCACGAAAGTACTGAGGCGCCCTAATACAGAGGCCATTGCATGTCTATTGATTACAGCTCATGGCTGTGGTAGGTTTTGCTCAGATTCATAGAGGAGCAAAACCCTTGGGAAAACGATCGTTCTTCGTCTTTCTTCGCTACTTCATTCTCCTGCTCGGTACGGCCATGATCGCCTACGGCATCATGCAGTTCTCGAACAAGAGCCTTGCAGAGAAAACCCCTACCCCGGTTCCGGTCACCACTGCAAAAGCGGAGTATGGGACACTGCAAGAGAGCATCTCCCTTACGGCACATGTCCAAAGCGACCACATGGTTGCGCTCCTACCCTTGGTAAGTGGAGAACTGGAAACGGTCTCCTTTGAACTGGGAGACCAGGTTGAGAAAGAGCAAGTACTGGCACAGATAGACAGTGAACCCTATGAGCAACAACGTGCTCAAGCAGCATCAGCTAAAGCAGTAGCCCAAACAACCTTCACACGTGTTGAGAGACTCTTTCAGGCAAAGGCAGTCACTGAGCAGGCTTATGAGGAAGCAAAGGCAAATAGGGATGCGACCCTGGCTCAGTGGGAACTGGCGGAATTGCAGATGAAGAATACTGCCATCAAGGCCCCGATATCCGGGACGGTCATCGAAAAGTACGCATCACAGGGGAATGTTGCTTCCTCCCAGCAGCCTATAGCCCTGATAGCCGATCTTGATTCATTGAGTGTAAAGGCACAGATCCCTTCTTATTATTTTGACATCATCCAAGCAAAGAAGGAACAACTGCAAATCCAGGTGAGCAGAACGGATTCCTCGGGCAAAGTGCATCTAGCACAGGCAAGACTCAAGGCAATCTCACCCTCAATCAACCCCTCTTCGAATACCTTCTCACTGGTCAGCACACTTCAAGAGCAAGATGGCTCGTTTGTGCCAGGGATGGCCGTGACGATCCTAATCGTTTACAACCAAATTGAAGGGGTATATCTCCTAAGGCAAGAGGACCGTACGGTCGATGGTGCCTTCTACGTATATGATGAAGAGACCAACACAGCTCGCTATGAGAAACTTGCCATCATTGCTGAGAATGACTCCCTTGTAGCCATTGATCCGGCCTATAAGGATGCATCTTTCATCGTGGGAGGACATCATACAGTACTGGATGGGCAGACAGTCTCCGTCCAGCAGACCAGGTAGGGGTAGCCGATGAAGATTTCCCACTTTGCAGTGCGACACCCGGCGGTTATCGGGATGCTCCTCATTGCCTTGATCGCCTTCGGTCTCTATGCCCTGACTGGTCTGAATGTTGAATTCATGGCTGATATCAGTCTTCCTACCGTGGAAGTCCTCGCAGTCTATCCTGGAGCAAGCGCTGAAGATGTGGAGAGGGATGTAAGCAAGGTGCTCGAAGAGCACTTTGTCACCCTCCCTGATTTCAAGAGCATTGAATCAACAAGCAGTGGATCATTTTCCTGGGTAACCATCACCTTCCGAGATGGGGTAGACCCATACGATATGCTTGGGGAAATCCGCAACCGTATCAGACAGATGGAAGCAGAACTTCCCGACAATCTTGAGGGAGAGCCCGTAGCAATCGTAGGCAGTGCCACCATGCTTCCGGTAATGATGTTCAGTGTTGATGCAGGCGAGGATACCAGTCATCTCTCCTCCTATGTGGAAGACAATCTCATCCCAAGGATTACCAGAATCCAGGGAGTTGGAGAAGTGTCGGTAACCGGCATGCAGACCCAGGAAGTACGTGTTACGGTAAGGACCGAGGACCTGAGGGCAAGAGGAATCTCCATGCTGCAGGTGTATCAGGTACTCCAGTATGCCAATATGCGCCTACCTGTGGGAGACGCAGTATGGCATGGGAATAGCGCAAATCTCCGCTATGAGGGGAGCCTGGAATCGCTTGAACAGTTGAGGAACCTCCCTATCGGGGCAACCGAGGAGGGGGAGGTGATCAGACTTGGCCATGTGGCAGATATTGCATTCGAGACAGCAAAGATGGATGCCTATGCCGATGCAAACCAAGTTCCACGGGTCGTGATCTCAGTTACCAAACGTAGCGATGGAAACACCCTTTCCATTGTTCGGGAGATCAAGAAGGTTCTCTCTGAGGCAAAAGAGGAAACGGGAGGAGCCGCGTCTTTCCAGATACTCAGTGATGACAGCAAGAACATCATTGCCTCCCTGATGAAGGTTTCCCAGTCAGGACTACTCGGCATCCTTATGGCTGTGTTTGTCATCTTTCTGTTCCTGAGCGATCCAAGGGCGACCATTACCATTGCTCTCTCCATCCCTCTCAGTATTCTCTTTACCTTCATCGGCATGCGTGTGGCTGGTGTGACCATCAACCTAATGAGCCTCTCTGGCATTGTGGTTGCCTTGGGTATGGTGGTGGATGGTTCCATCGTCATGCTCGAACAAGTCATGCGTTTACACAAAGAACACAAGATACCCAGCGAGGAAGCACTGCACCGCGGTGCAGACTTGGTGGGCTCCCCTATTCTTGCTTCCACCACCACGACGCTCGCTGTATTCATCCCACTCTCCCTGCTCTCAGGCATTGTAGGGTCAATTCTCCGTGACGTTGCCCTTACCTTGATCCTTGCCCTGGTAGCCAGCCTACTGGTGGCATTGGTGGTCGTTCCCTTCATCCTTCGTTTGGTTTTGAACGTCCCGGAGAAAGTGAGAAAGCGAGAACCGCGCTTCTCCCTATTTCTTAATCGTCTTGAAGGAGGATATCGAAAGGGGCTGGCATGGAGCTTAAGCAACCGGATATTCATCCTGACCCTTGCCCTTCTCTCTCTTGCCTTGGTCATCTTGGCAGGAGGAATCCTGGGGCTTACCTTCATTCCCTCGACAGACAATGGCGATTTCAACATTGCTCTCACATTTCCCCAAGGCTACAGCCTGGAGCAGACCAGGGACCGGGCTCTTGAAGCCCAAGCCTTGGTGAGCTCACAGATCCCAGAAATTGATTCCATCGTACTCTTTTCCGGACAAGGAACTGGGTTTGGTTTCTCATCTCCCAACCAAGCAAACATCCGAGTGGTGCTGGTTCCAACAAAGGAACGAAAGCGAAGTATTCATGAGATTATAAATGAGGTACAGTTCCTGCTCTCCTCAACAATAGTTGATGCTACTGTCAACACCACAAATGGTGGGTTCGATGCCCTGGTTGGATACATCTCGGGTGGTGGCGGCTATGGACTGAAGCTTGTAGGCGAGAATATGGAACTCCTGCATGAGACTGCAGAGTCCCTGAGAGTGAAACTACAGGAAGATCCTGAGGTCCTCGTTGCCAGTATCGACACCAGTTATGATGCGCACATCCTGGTCATGGATATGTCGCACCAGCTTATGAGCAACCTTGGGGTGAACAGCAGCGAAGCGGGGCTGACAGCCAACCTTCTGTTCCAGGGAATGGAGGTAGGCAATCTCACTAATGCACAGGGAGAGCGATATCCGATCAGGCTGGAGTCAGACCTCAAGGACTTACCCATCACCAGTTCCACCCTTCTCTCCGCAGAAGTTCCAGCATCCACTGGAGAGCTCATCAGCTTTGCCAGCTTGGCTGAGCTGAGAGAAGAGCGGGCAGTAAGCCGTATCGTCCGCGAGGACAGGGAGAAAACCGTAACAGTCTCTGCAACGCTTATCAGTGAAGATACCAAAGGGGTTTCTGCAAGGATGCAGGACCACCTAGCTAAACACCCGCTCCCTGAAGGGATCAAGACAGCAAGTGGAGGTTTGATGGAACTCATTGCAGACTCCATCAAACCAATGGCTACCGCCCTTGCCATCGCAATCTTCCTCGTCTATACCGTTATGGTCATCCAGTTCGAGAGATTCCGCCAGCCCTTGATCGTCATGGCATCCATCCCATTCAGTTTGATCGGGGTAATCCTAGGTCTCCTTCTATTCGGCTCATCCATCTCCCTGATCAGCTTCATGGCTCTCATAGCTCTTGGCGGAATTGTAGTGAACAACGGCATCATCCTGATCGATGCAATCAATGTGCTGAGAGAAGAGGAGGCAACCGAAGGAGAAGAGAGCTTGGAAATGTTACGCTTGAGTGTGGCAAATGGAGGCGCCAGCCGCCTCCGCCCTATCCTGATGACCACCCTTACCACGATGCTCGGGGTAATCCCCATGGCTCTAGCAACCGGGGAAGGAGCTGCAATTTATGCCCCGCTTGGACAAGCCATTGCAGGAGGCTTGCTCAGTTCCACCTTGATCACGCTCTTCATCATACCAATCCTGTACTATATGACTGAGCGTAGGATCATCTTGAAAAAGCAGTATATGAGGGACAGCAGATGAAAAAAAGAAGCATCTTTCTTTGTACAGTACTGATCTCCCTCTCATTCCCGCTTCTTGGTGCAATTCCCGGGAATCTTGAACTCGCCACTCTTCAGGAGGAGGTCAACCAAGCCATACTCGATGTACGCGATGCAAAGGCTTCCCGTTGGCCTACCATTGAGCTCGAGCTCAGCGGCACGTATATGAGCAACCCGCTCATCGGGCCCATCACACTCCCTGCAGGATCCTTGGGTCCAGGTACACCACCAAGTAACCTCACCTTATTCGAGGGAATGGAATCGAGTATGTATGACTTCTCGGTGAACATCACCCAGCCACTCTTTACCTGGGGAAAGATCAATGCATCGGTGGATGCACAGGAAGCTGTTGCTGAGGCAAAGCTCCAAGAACTTCACAACAAGGAGAAAGAACTCCTGGCTGAGATTTCCACGAGGGCGGTAACACTCACCGCCCTGGAGGCAATTTCGCAGTTACTCAAGCAACAATATTCGCTTGGAAGGGAGCTGGTCTCTCTTGCAAGTGAAGCTGTTGCATCCGGGATGATGCTGGAATTGGAACAGCTCGAGACAGAGGTAGCTCTCCAGGATATCGAGCTTGCCATCTTGGAGAGTGACTATGCGATCACCGAACAAACACTCAACCTGCAGGCATTGACCAGTGACCAAGATATTTATCCCCATACCTTCGATGAGCAGGCGATCAAAGAGATGCTGCAACTACCAGTCGAAACACTCATTGAGGCATCCCTCTCTCCAAGACAGTCATCCTTGAGGGCACTCTCTGCTCTGAAAAGAGCAACGGAGGCAGCCGGGAGGCTTGCCAAGGGCTCTTTCTATGGCAAACCAGACCTTGCCTTGGTTATGTCGGCAGGCTACAGTAGCCCGAATTTTCCCTTGTCAGAATCAGACTGGAATGATCAGGATGCATACAGCATATCCGTTTCGGTAGGACTGAAGACTACGCTCTTTGATGGAGGGAAGATTGCCAATTCCATCAAACGTGCAGAGAGCCAAGAGGAGTCCGCTACCCTTGACCTACAACAAGCAAGGCAGCGCATTTCCCAAGAGGTACAGCAGCAGTATCTACTGCTGAAGACCTCCATGCAGAAAATTGACTTGGAACAGAGGAAGCAGACGGCCCTGGAGCAACGTGTGAGAACGAATGAAGAGCTTCATCAAAGCGGATACGGAACCAGAGATGAGCTGCTTCAAGCCGAGATGAATCTGCTCTCATCCCAGATTCGTAAGCATCAACTGAATATAGAAGCTTGGAGTGCGTTTCAAACTTTGCAATATCTCACGGGAAACTAGATTTCTGAAATCTTATTACTTTTCTTGCTTATTCTCAACTTCCTTTTCTTTACCTATGGTATGCCTAATGGTACCATCATAATACAAAGGAGAGAGAAACAGTGTCAGTTGTCCTTGCCATTGATGATTCTTCCACCGATCTTGCCGTGATCCAGTATACGCTTTCCTGCTGTACGGTACTTACTGCAGGGGATGGCGAGGAAGGTTTACTGGTGCTCAGCGCGCATCCGGAAATTGACTTAATACTACTCGACCTGCATATGCCAAAGATGGACGGGTTTGCCTTTCTGGACCAGTGCAAGGCTATTTCGATAGAGATTCCAATCATCATCCTGACCAACTCTGAGGAGATAGAAAAGGAAATTCTCGGCCTTGAAAAGGGTGCCGTCGATTTTATCCGTAAACCACTGAACTTTCGTTCCCTCCAAAAACGCATTGAATTACAGCTTAATCTAAAAAAAGCCAACAGGCAGATGATAGAATACAATAAACAGCTTGAGCGTTTGGTGGAGGCACGTACCGAAGAGATTCGAAAAACCACCGCGATTACCATCAATGCACTGGTGAGGTTGTTGGAAATCCGCAATGTTGAGACCAGTGACCACTCTAAACGCACCAAGAACATGATGCGACTCCTTTGTAACGAACTCCAGAAACAAGATGATAACTCTTATCACCTCACTGATAGGGAAATCCAGGAGTTGGTTGACACAGCACCGCTGCACGATATAGGGAAGGTGGGTATCCCTGATAGTATTCTTCTCAAGCCGGGGCGATTGACCAAGGAAGAGACTGAACTCATGAGAAAACACGTACTGAATGGAGTGGAAGCGCTCGACTATGGCACAGACAAGGATGAAGCTCCGATCAGCTTCATTGAAACTGCTCGTTCCCTTATCGCGAGCCACCATGAGTGGTACGATGGATCAGGGTATCCAGTAGGTTTGAAAGATTCCAAGATTCCTCTCTCTGGACGTTTGATGGCCGTGATTGATGTCTATGATGCACTTACCAGCAAGCGTGTGTACAAGGATGCGCTTTCTCCAGAGGAAGCAATACAGGTAATGAAAGAGGAGGCTCCCAGACACTTCGACCCAGTAGTGTTTCAGGCCTTTCTCTCCATTGCAAACAAGTTAAGTCGTACCTAGACAATCCAAGGAGCCTCAATGCTGCGGTCCAAATACAGGAACCTGATTCTTATCATGGGAATGCTTCTGTGCTTGGCCAATGTTGTGTACGCAGAAGAGTCCCAGCTGTTTTCCAAGGAAGAGTATCAATTCATCGAGGAACATCAAACAGTGAGACTTGGTATCGATCCAAAATTCATGCCGTTTGAGTTCCTCAATGAACAGGGAATCCATACTGGAATTGCTGCAGACTTGCTCTCCCTTATCTCAGAGAGAACCGGATTGTCATTTACCTATGACCCTACCCTAAGCTGGACTGAAACGATCAGCCAAGCCAGAGAAGGGACCATTGAGGTATTGTCTGCAGTTGGGTATACGAGAGAACGAGAAGCGTATCTGAGCTACCTTCCTGCCTACATTTACTTCCAGCGAGCTATCATTGTCCAGAAGAGCAATACCTCAGTTACCTCCTTTTCCGACCTTCTGGGAAGGCAGGTAGCAGTACAGAGGGAAAGCTCTCATGAAGGCTTTTTAACGTCCTATCCGTCCATTACTCACCGACTCTACGATACGGTGGAAGAAGCTCTGCTCGCGGTAAACCATGGGGAAGAGGTTGCCTTTGTGGGAAATGAAGCAACAAGTGTATATCTCAGCAGATTGCTCGGACTGACTGAGCTTACGATTATTCCCATTACTGAAGACGCAGATCAAACGCTCCATATAGCAGTACAACGTAGTGAACCAATACTGGCGAATATCCTGCGAAAGGGGCTCGATTCCATTAGTGATGCAGAGCGAGCGCAAATTTTCAATAAATGGATTCGTTATGAGACAAAGATAGACTACTGGCCCATCATCAGAATTGCAATTGTCATTGCAATCATCATAATCCTTGCCTTCGTTCTCTCTTCCTACTGGATTGTTCGCTTGAAGAAGGCCATCCATGAGAAAGAAGAAGCCCAGCTACGGGCCGAGGAAGCAGACCGGGAGAAAAGCCGATTCCTGGCTCGCATCTCCCATGAGATACGGACCCCACTCAATGGAGTGAGAGGAATGAGTTATCTCCTTGAGAAGACTAATTTATCTACAGACCAGCTTCGCTATATTCGCAGCATCTCCACAGCAACGGAGACTATGCAGCAGATCATCAATGATATTCTGGAGTACTCTCGTCTGGAAGAAAATAGGATGACGTTTGAATCAGTTCCATTTCATCTTGATGATGTACTGGAGAACTGTGTATCAATTGAACAACACCTGATCCAACAAAAGGGATTGAGTTTCAGAATTAATGAAACTCCCGGAGTTCCAAAGCAATTTATCGGGGACCCAACACGTCTCTCCCAGATTCTCATCAATCTCATGAACAATTCAGTGAAATTTACTGAAGATGGCTTTGTTACTCTCTCAATTACTGCTCAGCAAAAAGAAGAAACAACCTGTACCCTCTCTCTGGAGATATCTGATACAGGAATTGGGATGAGCAAGGAACAGCTCGATACCATTTTCACCCCGTTCGTGCAGGCAGATGAAACAATCCACCGTAAGTATGGAGGTTCCGGCCTAGGCCTCTCCATTGTGAAAGAACTGGTTGAGAAGATGCAGGGGAAGCTGGAGGTGGAGAGCAACCCAGATGAAGGGACCCGCTTCACAGTGTCTCTCCCCATGCAATTGAATACTGACCAGGAAGAAAAATCGCAGACTTCCGTTGATTTCTCCTCTCTCAGAGCATTACTCGTCATTCAGGACAGGATGCTCTATAACCGTCTCGCTATAGTATTCAATGAGTATCACATGCAATATGAAGGGGTTACCTCATTCAATCTAGCAGCCAAGGCACTCGAAGGAAATCAAAATTATGACCTTGTGGTATTGGATTATCGTAAATCCATGGTTATACCGGATAATTTTCGAAATATATTCAACACTCACGATGAATTGCGTCCGAAACTTCTAGTATTTTCAAACAACCAGTTGGAGCTAGAAAAAGAGCTGCAAATCCCCTGTGACTTGGTTCTTATGCTACCCCTTATTACCAGCGTTCTGTTCAATGGGTTGCTCCAGTTGTTTGGAACAAACACCTCATCACTTCGAACCGCGAATAATGAGGTACAGAGAAGGAAAAATGCATCATTCACTGTATTAGTTGTCGAAGACAATGCAACAAACCAGATCATTGCAAAGGAACTGCTCGAGCAGATAGATGCAACCGTCTACCTTGCTTCCAATGGGAAAGAGGGGTATGAACGGTTCCTCGAACACGAGGATATCATTGACTGCGTCTTGATGGATCTTCACATGGATGTCATGGATGGGTATGAGTCAAGCAAGCTGATCAGGGAGAAGAACCAGGAGGTTCCCCTTCTGATAACCTCAGCAGACTTGATCTCCAGTGTCCTAAAGCGATGCAAGGAGATTGGAGTAACTGAGGTCATCGGTAAGCCCTACAACCCCTTGGAGCTTCAAAGAAAGGTACAGAGCCTTGCAGAGGCATATCATCCAACCAAGAAACCTGCTGAAGCTTCCATCGACTACCACAAGGGAATTCAACAGATTGGCGGTGATGAGGCAGCCTACAGGATTCTTCTCGGTACTTTCATCAAGGAGATGACCGACTTGGTTGATGACCTGAACAGAGCCTGGGACAACCAGGACTGGAATGAAGTAGCAGAACTTGCTCACCGAGCAAAGGGCAGCTGTGGAGCTATTGGGGCAACAGGCGCACAGATGTTGTGTGCAGAGTTGCAACATGAGCAGCCTACTGATGACCATGCATTGTGGAATAAGACAATCGAGGAGCTTGAACATGTGCTTGCTCAAGCTCGCTCGTACCTTGGCCTATAAATCGGCCAACACCTTTTCTACAATCGCAGCAATTGCCTCAGCATTACTCTGGTAGATGAAATGGTTTCCTTCAAGAACTTCAAACTGAGCTTGCGCTCCGATACGTTCAAGATGTTGCTCTTGATACTCTTTCGGAGAGAGAGGAATCTGTGGATTGGGCTTCTCATACGTGTCCTTGGCAATAACCTTGAAGAAAGGGACCTCTTTTGGGTACGGAAGATCCATTGTCTCCCGAATGAATTCAGTAGCATGGGCAATCTGATCAAGGAGGGTGTCATTCATCGAGAACCCGGCAAAGGCAAGCATATCATCCACTTCCTTCTCTGTGTATCCAAGCTCCATTGCATCACTCTTATTGGTAACCAGGGGACCGAGCAAGCTGGTTAATCCAAGGAATTCTTGCACCTTGGCGATGGGGAGCAATGCAGCAACAAAGGCAGGGGTTTCCGCGTAGTAGGCGGTGGATGTACCGTCCAAGCTGATGATTGCCTCAACCTCATCTGGATAGAGGGAAGCGTAGTGTTCGCTATATACACTGGAGATGGAATGAGGGATCAACACATAGGGCGGTTCATACCCAGCAGCGTTAAGTACTTCTCTGATCTCTTCCACATAGTGTTCACTCGTACGAGCTCTATCAGTAATAGTACTGAACCCCACCCCGAAGTACTCAACTACGAGCGTCTTATAATCCTCAGCCAAGGCCCGCTGCAATGGCCCAAAGTCAGCAGAGGGCAGAGCTACACCCATTCCAGGAAGCAACACTATGGTATGGTCACCCTCACCTAGATCAGTAATGTGCATCTGTCCATCGAAGACAGGGACTAGGTGCCCATATGGGGTAATTGCATTTCTTCGTTGCCTGAAGAGTGTTGCATGCAATACAGAACTTATCACCAAGACAACAGCAATCACCGCAAATATCCAAAGGAGGATCTTTCCAAACTTTCTCAGTCTCTTCCCCATTATTTCCACCTTCTCGTAGTATCCCGATTATCCTACCATAAACCCCATCGGTTGTATTTTATTTTTTTCTCTAACAAGACATTTGTGCTAATAGCGATTAAGCATTGCAAGTTGATCTAGGGATATTCCTAGGGGAATAGGATTATGCTGAGTAGGAATTACCCAGCATCTCATCCAGATGATCAAGCAATCTCGTCAAGGAAGCAAGAATCTCGTTCGTTCCAATGCCTTCTGTCACCAGTGAGAGGTCCTTCTCAAAATGAAGCGGGAGGATCGTACAGGTTTGCTTAGCCCATGAGACCAACCGCTTCTCCCCAGGATGGGTTTGTCGGTTGTAGGCAAAGAGTACATCGAAATAGCTCGCCAAGAGAGCGGCTGTTCGATGGACCTGGCTTACTGCATCACTTCGCTTGATTGCTTTCTCGATTTGGTCATAGTAGCTTGCGGTGAGCTTGCTTCTCAGCAGTGGATAATTCTTCTGGATAATTGCATCTCTGAGTTCTTCCGGGTAGGGAGTATCAAGTTGTTTCTGTAGTGTGCTGAACCTTCCCTTCGGGTCATAGAGAATTCTTGAAGTCTTCAGGTTATGGATGAATGCTGTTGAGTATCCTACGCTGGCCTGATGGTGGAACCAAACACGCTCTGTTTCCCCTTCTGCCCAGGAGAGCGAACGATACATCAGGTCAACCTCAGTACCGTCACGTAGGAACAGTTCATCACCCTCACCGAAGAAGTCATTTCCGACCTCTGCTTTCTCGGCAAACTGCTCTGCCAGATCCCGACGGAAAGAGAGGGAAACCGACTTCTCGCCATAGATATACACGTCATAGTCGGAAAACCCGTCAATGACCAACCCGGTACGGGAACCAGAAAGGACTACGGCTTCGACTTCCTCACGGGAAAAGAATGCTTTCACAAAGGTCTCAATCATGAATCCAATAGTTACAGAAAGCCCAGGAAAAGGGAAGCACTCTATATATCACCATACAACTTGGCAAGCAACTCGTAGCGACCACTAACCTTGCACTTTGCGTAGATATTACGATTATGATTAGCCACGGTCTTAACTGAAAGAGAGAGTTCCATTCCTATCTCCTTGTCACTTTTCCCCTCAATGATCAGATGCAGTACCTGCTTCTCCCGCTCAGAAAGGTTACAGGCAACCACCAGCTCATCCATGTACGGTCTTTTTTGTCCATGGGAGGGGTGTTCCATTGCATCCAAGAGGACATTCAACCCTTCCCTGAACTGTTGTATTCGTGAGCCGATCAGTGCCTGGTCATGAGAGAGTATCGATTCGATGATTGCAAGCAATACCTCGCTCCTGAAGGGCTTGGTCAGGTACCTGATTGCTCCTTCCTTTAGGCTGTCAATCTTCTCTTCCATCGAATCCCGGGCAGTGAGAAAGATCAAGGGGATTGGGGTATCAACAAAGCGTCTCCTCACTTCCTTGAGAAATGCATGTCCATCCATTTGGGGCATCATGACATCGCTGATGATCAAAGCCACATCCTCCTTTTCGAGCAACTGAAGTGCTCGATCGGCTGAAGAGGCTGATAAAACCCGATACTTCTTCTGGAGAATGGACTGAATGTACCATCGCAGGTCATCATTATCTTCCACGACGAGGATAGTGGAACTATCGGGGGGAGGCTCTGGGCACTCCATTTCCAGATGTCTGAAGTCAGAAAGATACAGATGTTCCAGCTCACTCTCAGAGACTGTTATCTCAGTTTGATGCAACAGCAAGGAAGGAAAGCGAAGGGTAAAGACACTCCCTTCTCCTAGCCTGCTCTCCAACTCAATGGTTCCGTCGTACTCCTCCATGATATGCTTTACCAAAGGAAGCCCAAGCCCTGTTTGTGTTGATGAAGTATCAGATTCAACAACTTCAAATTGCTCAAATATCCTTGCTTGGTCTTCTGGAGCGATACCGATACCAGTATCAGAGACGGAGAGCGTAAGCTCCTGAGAGTCTGCCCGGTGGAGGGAAAGGACCACTCGCCCCCCTCCCCCCGAGTATTTGATTGCATTGGAAAGGAGGTTCATCACCATTGATTCATAGTCTTCCTGTCTTACCATGAGACCGAGCTTTGGAGGTATCAAACTTGCATCAAACTCCAAGGCAATGTTCTTCTCTTGGGCAATGGGCAGGAATGCATTGATGAGAAGACTTGTTAGGGGTACAAGAGGAAGAGCGGACTCTACCTTAATATCCCTTCTTTGTTCCAACCGAAGCATATGATTCACCTGTCTCAAGAGGATCAGGCTATTACGTTCTATTGCAGAGAGCATTGACTCAGCTTGTTTGATTGTGAGCGCCTCATTTTCTTGTTTCAACTGCCTAACAAGACCAAGGATAACCGTCAGGGGAGTACGGGTCTCATGGCTCATGTTCAAGAAAAACCGGGTACGCTGGGAGAGAAGCTCCTGCGTTCGAGACGCTTCTTGCCTCTCCATCTTGATCCGGTTGTACCGGTTACCCACGGCTAAGGAGAAAAGTATCGCCTGCAGGGAGAGTCCGATGGGTTGGTTGTACTGCATTAAGAAGGTTGTAAACTGCTCATGCCCTTGCATGAAAGGAAAAATATTCAAAGCATTGACACTGGTGGTGAATGCAGGGGGAATAAATGCAACCAGAAGCAAGATTGCCTCCCTCTTCATCCATACCATTGCCCTGATGATGGTGTAGAGGAAGAGTGCATTGGTATAGAAAACAAAAAGTTCCCGGATGAAATTGAGCGTAGTGTACAACCGTTCAGCCATAGGAAACAAAATTTTCAAAAGCAGGAAAAGCACCGCATACCCACCAATGACTACGATATTGACCCGATTGAATGAGGACAGCCTCTTATCGTGGTCCCTGATGGAAAACAACTCCTCGAAGAAGAGCAGGAAGGTCATGAAGAGCAGGTGGGTGATGATAGTTACCCGATTATACGTCAAATGAAAGAGAAACCGATCGTAGGTAGAGAAGGTCTGGAGTATGGTAAGGAGAACCATGATGAGGGAGAAAAAGAGGAACATCTTCTCCCTGGTAGAGATGGCAAGAAAGATGTTGTACCAGAGAAGACCGAACAATACCCCGAGTGCTACAAGCCCTATAACAAACGGCAATGCCATGGATTCGCTATATTTGGGTTGGATCAAGGGAGCAGCATAGCAGATGGCGGGGACAAGCAGAAAAAGCATTGTTCCGGCCAGAGAGCGTTTGATCGGGAGGTCTTTTCTCATCCCACCCTCCTACTCACACATGTTACTGTATTGTAACCGGTAGGAATCAGTGCGGTAAAGGGTTGGATGCAAGAGAGTACGCCTCTCTTTTCAGAAAGGCGTACCGGAGCAGTGTTGTTGTCACTAATCTGCAGCTAGACTCCGCTCCAATGTTCTGGCAGGAACCGTGTAGGAAGCACCTGAAAGGGAAACTACAGCTGTAGAGGGGACTTGTACGCTGTGCAAGTTCACCACCTGATTTGCAACTGTGGACGGATAGACGAGGTCCCCTTCAGTGAGACTATCCGAGCGGTCCATGTCGACAACCACAAGCAGATAATACGTCCCTGCCAGTACCTCTTTCAGACTTGCAGAGACCTTGTTCTGGTCTACATTCACCTGGGTGCAGGAAACAGGAGAAAAACTTCTAGCAAGGTCGAGCTCCTGGTCCTTGAACAGTAATACAAAGGCTGGCTTCCCTGCAGCCGCCACAGGGACTGCTTGAACTTCCACCGGGACAGAGCACCTCTGCGCACCACTTACCTCGTAGAACGCTTCCACAATCATGGAGGGGAATTGCTTCCCCGTCTGGTACGCGATCGCCTTGATGATGGTATTGGAAGAAACAGGAATTGCATCAGTATACAGAGTTGAATTGTTGGTCGGATCACTCCCGTCGGTTGTGTAGTAAACACTCACTTCGTCTCCGTTCCAAGAGATACTTACATGAGTCTCCCCGGTAAATGGGCCTTCCTCAGGGGAAGGGTTATCCAGGATTGGAGGCAGTGCATACACATCCCGGTAGGCGACATTATGTACATCGATGGCAAAGTGATTTTGTCTGAAAGATAGTTCAGTCTCCAATCCATGTTCATCAGAACGACTGCCATAGAACCCACGCTGGGAAGGGACAGGACCATTCGGGTCAGTTCCCCACCCGCCGTAATCCGTTGTTCCCAATTTAGGAGCAAAACTCATGAAGCGTTTCTCAAAATCGGAGGCACCTATAGTTGCCTCACTTCCCCAGCTTCTTCCTCCACAATCTTCGCCATATCCAAAGGCAACATCAATCTGCAGGGTGATAGCCACCTCTACAATGGACATCTCCAACGCATCAGGGGTGTTGGATGGAGGAGGATCATAGACATACCCTTGTTGGCTTCTTCCCGTGGGGTCGGCAGGTCTCCTGCTTGCAACCACACAAATTCGCCCCATACTCAACTCGAGCAAGGTGGGAAAATAGTTCGTATAACTTCCAGACCCAGCATTCGCAATCCATCGCTGAACAAACGGTGTATCATCGTAGATGTTGCTGACAAGGCCAGAGTCATAGGCATAGACTCCGAACATTTCCCGCATGGTGGTACGATCGATGACAGTTGCTGGGTCACGCCGAGTGCTGCTATAGAGCACGGAAGACATATCCCCTGCCCCTAGGTGATCGTCCACCTCGTAGTAGATGATACTTGCATGATCATTGTTCTTGATGGTCCCCCCACTCTTGATCGGAGTACTCGCAATTGGATTGGATGCATTATAGGTTCCGAACCCTCCAGGATCAGCAATCTCCTCAATATGGGGATGGTTGTACGGTTCCGGCTGGCTATCTCCCTGTGGAGTATTGAAAATCCCCTGGCTTACCGACCAGTAGATACAGGCGACTGACGACTCAGGATGCTTTCCCTGGTTCAAGAGAAATGGGTCTTTTGGGTCTGGGTTCGTCACAATCGGCCACTCATCACCCGTACTCTCAAGATTGACAAATGTAGGAATAAGACCTGAGCTATGGTTTTTTGCTGCTATACCAGTTCCTGAAATTGGAAAATAACCTTTGTATTCGACCTCTGGGTTTGGCTCTGCCTCTGTGTCGGTATCATAGTCATCATACCCTCCGTCACTCACTGTTGGAACGGCAGATCCATCCCAGGAGTCTGGGCCATCACCATGCTTCAGGTATGCCCACTGCCAGCCCTTATCAGGTGAATCACCCGCTTCGTTCACCATGAAATCCCCTGCCTTGCACTGCCCGTAATCATTGTAGTAGAGCCGAATAGTCCCGAACCCGGAGAGCTCTGCTTCGTAATAGACAAGCTCATAGGCAATACCGGTAAACAGGACTCCTTCAGGGGGTAGGTCATCAACATCGACCTTAAAGGAAGTATCCTTCAGGTCAAATACAGCCAAGGTATCATCAGTTACATCACTGGGGGTGTCATTCGACCCATCAAAGATGACAAAGGAGCCTTCCTTTACCTCCTGCTTTGTTACGGGGGTGTCATCATCCACATACACAGAGAACTCAAGCATATCATCCTCTGTGGGCATCACTTCAGGATAGTGGGAGGTATTGAACCCTGGAAGCTTTTTCATCGGTCCACTTTCATACTCTGAGATATAATCAGTGGACCATGCATTCATGGCATCATAACGCCCTCTGCCATAGATTCCCTTTTCTCCAATCTTCTGCACGGTAGTGTCTGGAATCAATGCGATGTAGCGATAAGCAACCTTGAGACTATCTGGGGTGATGGAAGTAAAGCCACTGTCAGTCTGACTTGCTGCAAGCCAACGGGAGGTTATGCTTTTCTCTGAATCTTCATATGTACCCGCCCTGAAGGAAGACTCTCCATCGGGGGCCCTGGCCAGGGAAAAAACCGTGACATCCTCTTGTTCCTCTTCACCAGGATTGTTGCCGGGATCCTTTTTGCAACCGGCAAGAGAAGCCAGAAGCAACAAGATTAATCCGATACATACTATATAGTGTGTACTTTTTTCCTTCATACTGTTTTCCTCTCCTATCCAAGAACAGTATGGAAGGGAACCATCCAAGGTAATAGCAGGTAAAAGTACCTAGGATTATAGGTATTCCTACCTAGAATTTGTTATCTGTTAGATGGATAGCAATATAATCAATCCATACTCTTTTTTTTCGCTTATTGAGAATAATTCCTTGAATTTGTTGCAATTTGTTGTATTATAAAAGTACCAAAAGAAAGCTCTGCCTTTCTGGAAGCTTCTATGCTCTTCTTTCACATGAAAAAATGTGAAGTTTCTGCCTAGTCCCAGAATTTGCAGAAGCAGGGTTGTTGAAGAAACAAGGAGGAACTCCATGAATATCATAGGAAAATCCCCAAACCGAGTCGATGCATACGACAAAGTGACGGGAAAAGCAAAATATACCCCCGATCTGGTCTCTCCCCATGCACTTCATGCAAAAGTACTGCATAGTACCATTGCAAATGGCTGGGTGAAGGAGTTTGACCTATCTGAGGCATGGAAGGTTGAAGGGGTTGTGGACATTGTCACCTGTTTTGATGTCCCCGACATTCAATTCCCTACTGCAGGGCACCCATGGTCGACTGAACCCAAACACCAGGATATTGCCGACCGTAAGTTGCTCAATGCAAGGGTTCGCTGCTATGCCGATGATATTGCAGCAGTTATTGCCGAAACTGAGATTGCTGCAGAAGAAGCAGTGAGAAAAATCAAGGTAACCTACGAAGAGTATGCTCCCATCCTCTCTATTGAAGATGCAATGAAGGAAGGGGCAACGGTAATCCACGAGGAGAAGCCAAACAACGTAGTGGTCCACTCTTCCTATGAGATCGGTTCCTTTGAAGAGTCCATTAAGGAAAAGGGCCTTATCAAAGTCGTAGGCGACTACGAGACCCCAATCGTAACCCACTGTCATATTGAACCTGCAAACTCGTTTGCATATGAGGAAGATGGCAAGATTGTCGTGGTAAGCTCCACCCAGATTCCCCATATCGTGCGTCGTGTTTGTTCCCAGGCCTTGGGAGTAGGATTTGGCAAGATTAGGATTGTGAAACCCTATATTGGTGGTGGATTCGGCAATAAGCAGGATGCGCTCACCGAACCCTTGAATGCATTCCTGACCACTCGTGTTGGTGGCCGACCGGTTATTTTGTCCTATACCAGGGAAGAGACCTTTGCCTGTACAAGAACAAGACACGCAATGAAGTTCCACATCGAGAGCTATATTCGTCCTGATGGGTCATTTGCTGCCAGAAGCATTGAAGCCTACTCCAACCAGGGAGCATATGCGAGCCATGCACACGCACTGGTTGCCAATGCAGTAAACGGATTCAGGATGATGTATCCGGTGGGGGCAATCAAGGGGGAAGCCTATACGGTCTACACCAACATGCCAACCGCTGGAGCAATGAGGGCCTACGGTATTCCCCAGATTGGGTTTGCCTTGGAAGCCCACGTGGATGATATCGTGGCCAAGACTGGTTTTGACTCAATCAAGATCCGTAAGCAGAATATGATGAAGCTTGGTTTTGTAGACCCGGTTACCACCATCACCTGTCACTCCACCGGCCTCGAAGAGTGTATCGACAAGGGAGAGAAATACCTCTCATACTCAAAGAAGCGCAAGGAGTACGAGAAGCAGGATGGTCCGATCAGGAAAGGAGTCGGCATGGCCATCTTCTGCTACAAGACCGGTGTCTATCCGATCAGCTTGGAGACCTCCGCGGTACGTATGCTGCTCAACCAGGATGGCTCTCTGCAGGTACAGATGGGAGCAACCGAGATCGGTCAGGGTGCTGATACTGTCTTTGCCATGATGGCCGCTGAAACCATCGGCCTAACGATGGACAAGATACACATGATCAGCAAGCAGGACACTGATGTCACTCCCTACGATACCGGTGCCTATGCCTCCCGACAGTCCTACGTATCTGGGTTGGCGGTTAAGAAAACTGCCGAAGCCTTCAAGAAAAAGCTGCTTGATTTTGCCGGTTTTATGCTGAAGTGTGATCCATGGGATCTGGATATCAAGGAAAACTACATAGTGCACACCAACAAGGATGAGCATTTGCTCTCGGTTGCAGATGTAGCCATTGAATCCTGCTACAGCCTGACAAACTCACAGCATATTGCTGCTGAGGAGACACACCACTGCACAGACAACACGTACTCCTTCGGAGTCTGTTTTGTCGAGGTAGAGGTGGATATCCCGATGTGTCAGGTAAAGGTTCTGGATATCATCAATGTCCATGACTCAGGAACCATTCTCAATCACCAGACTGCAAAGGGTCAGGTGCATGGTGGAATGAGCATGGGGCTTGGCTATGGATTGTATGAACGACATCTGTTCGACCCGAAGACAGGCCGGATGTACAACGACAATCTGCTTGACTACAAGCTGATGACTGCCCTCGATACCCCTGACCTCCACGCTGACTTTGTAGAGACCTATGACCCCACCGGTCCATACGGAAACAAGAGCCTCGGGGAACCTCCTACGATTCCCGTCGCCCCAGCCATCCGTAATGCAGTACTCAATGCAACCGGTGTTGCTGTAAATGCAATTCCGCTTCACCCCCAACGTCTGTTTGGTGCATTCACCGATGCGGGACTGATCAAATAAAGGAAGGAGCGCATGTATAACTTTAATAAACTCTATGAACCAACCTCTGTAGAGGAGGCCTTACGGCTTAAGAAGGAGCATCCTGAAGCTCTTATCCTTGCCGGAGGCAGTGATATCCTGATCAAGATCCGCGAAGGGAAGCTTGCAGGTTGTGATCTTATCAACATCTATATGCTCGAAGACCTGAGAGGCATCTGCTTGGAGGACGATGGTTCAATCCTTATCCGTCCACTGACCAGCTTCACCGATGTCTCCATGCATCCAGTGATCAGGGAACATGTTCCCGTCCTGGGAGATGCTGTTGACCAGATCGGCGGCCCCCAGATCAGGAATATCGGCACCATCGGTGGAAACATCTGCAACGGTGTCACTAGCGCCGACTCGGCAACCACCCTAAAAGCGTATGATGCAGTGCTGGAGCTGACCAGTCTGGATGGGATACGAATTCTTCCCTATGCAGAGTTCAATCTTGGACCAGGCAAGGTAGACCTTCGCCCAGGCGAGATCATGACTGGGATCCGTATCCCCAAAGAGAGCTACGAGAACACCTATGGCCACTACATCAAGTATGCGATGCGGCGAGCCATGGATATCGCGACTCTTGGGTGCTCAGTCAATGTAACATTAAACAAGAACAAGGACGCAATAGAAAGGCTCCGCATTGCCTTTGGAGTTGCAGCCCCCATTCCCATCCGCTCCACACAAGCAGAGGAGAGCGCCAAGGGACATGCCCTTGATGCGTCATTGCTCGACGCGGTAGCTGAGGGTGCACTTGCTGATGTCACTCCAAGAACCAGTTGGAGAGCCAGCAAGGAGTTCAGACTGCAGTTGGTAAAGGAGCTCGCAAGACGGGCAACCAAGGCGGCTGTAGAGAAAGCAGGAGGAACAATCAATGGCTAATAAAGATATCACCTGCACGGTCAATGGGAAGCAGAGAACCTTTACAGTGGATATTCGTTCATCTCTTTCCGATATGCTCCGTGGAAACGCTGGCTTGGACAGCATCAAACATGGCTGTGATGTAGGAGAATGTGGTGCTTGTACCGTTCTGATCAATGGAAAGCCGTTCAACTCCTGTATCTATATGGCTATCTGGGCTGAGGGAAAGGATATCCTGACCCTCGAGGGATTGAGTGACACCAAGGGAACGATCAGCGACATTCAGCAGGCCTTCATTGATGAAGGCGCTGTACAGTGTGGCTTCTGTACCCCGGGATTCATCATGTCTTCCATTCCCATCATCAACAAGGATACCCCCTCCACCAGGGAGGAGATCAGAAAGCAGGTAGCTGGCAACCTCTGCAGGTGCACCGGTTATGAGCATATTGTTGATGCAATTGAGAAAACGCAGAAGAAACGTATTGCAGAGAAGAAAAAGAACTAGAAATTCTCTTATTCTCATCACAAACGGGATTACCTAGAGGTAATCCCGTTTTTCTCTATGGATTGAAGAATTACATCTCTTTAACTTGTGAGTTCTTCACCTCATAGCCTAGTGCGCTGATTGCCTGCTCTATCTCTTTTGCAGCTATATAAGAATCATCGAAGTCTAGCTTTACTTTACTGGAGTTGAAGAGAACCTTCACACTCTCTTTCTGAACTCCTTGCAAAGATTTTGCAGCATTCTCTATTTTTTGCAGGCAAGACGGGCAGGTCAACGATTCCAACTGGATTGTTATTTTTTTCATGATTATCACTCCTCTTCTCGGTATGGTTTCTAGAGCATACCAAGAATTTTTCAAGTTGAAATTGATTCAAATCAACTTTCAACGTTCTTTTCGTTATCGATAGCGAAGCAGACGCATTCCATTGAGAATCACAATAAGAATACTCGCTTCGTGCACAAGCATACCAATGGACATGTTCATCCACTCACTGAAGAACACACTAAATAGCAGTACCAACACCACTCCTACGGCAATTGCAATATTCTGACGCATGTTGCTTGCTGTAGCTTTTGCCAATCCCAGAGCATGAGGCAGGCGACTGAAATCTGAATTCATCAATACAACATCCGATGTTTCAATTGCTACATCAGTGCCACTGCCCATGGCAATACCAATTCTAGCCAAAGCAAGGGAAGGGCTGTCGTTCACCCCGTCTCCGACGAAGGCAACAATTCGGCCCTCGTTTTGGAGTTTCTTTATGAAGGAGGCTTTATCTTCCGGCAACATATGTCCATGGGCCTCTGTTAAACCAAGCTGTTTTGCTACCAAATCCACCGTCCCTTGATTGTCCCCAGAAAGAACAACCAAATCCTTGACACCTAGCTTCTTGAGTTTAAGCAGATGATCTTTCACGCCCGGCCGTATCTGGTCCCGAATACCCATCAGTATCTGAAGGTCCCCGTCCACTGCTGTCAAAACCAGAGAGTTGCCGTTTGCTTCAAAACGGGAAATATCTGACCGCACCCTCTCAGGAATATTCACCTTGAGCTGTTCCATCAAGCTGACATTTCCAACTGCGATGTGATGGCCATCCACCTCAGCGGTGATTCCGCCTCCTGCAACGACATTGGTGTTTTGAACTCCATACATATCGGTTGAACCAAGATATTGGATGATCGCCTTTGCCAATGGATGATCGGACTCGTGTTCGATACTAGACAGATATGCCAGTGTTTTCTGCACATCAGAAACGTAATATTCACTATCTGCAACGGTAGGATTTCCCACTGTCAATGTACCGGTTTTGTCAAATACCAGGGTATCGATCCTACTGAAATCATGAATTACCTCACTGCCTTTCAGCAGTACCCCATGCCTTGCTCCATTGCCGATCCCGGCAACATTCGAAACAGGGACTCCGATTACCAGAGCTCCTGGACATCCAAGCACAAGAATCGTTATTGCCAGCTCGATATTCTGGGAGAACACCCAGACAAGAGCTGAGAGAACGAGTACAAGAGGAGTGTAATATTTTGAGAATCTGTCGATGAACCGTTCCGCCTCTGACTTTGAGTCCTGTGCCTCTTCAACCAGCTCAATGATTTTTCCAAAGGTGGTATCCTCTCCGACACGATCGGCTACGATTTGCATGGTTCCATTTTCAAGGATGGTCCCGGCAAACACCTGAGAGCCCTTCTTCTTGCCGACCGACACAGCTTCACCGGTGATGCTCGCTTCATTGATATACCCCTCCCCTGTCAGGACGGTACCATCTACAGGAACCTTTGCCCCGGTTTTGACAAGCAGCGTATCCCCAACATCGACATCGTCGACTGCAACTTCCTCAAACGCTCCGCTATGCAATAGTTTCAACGCACTCTCCGGAGCAAGTTCAGTCAACTCCTTGATCGCAGAACGAGTCTTGAGCAAGGTGCGTTGCTCAAGAAATGCGCCGAAGAGAAACAAGAAGGTGACAATCGCTGACTCCTCGAAGTTTCTGATGAGAAAAGCGCCAATGACCGCCAAAGTAACAAGTACATCGATACTGACAACTTTCACTTTCAATGCTTGATAGGCTTGGATTGCAATGGGAGCTGCACCCAGCACCGAAGCCACAACCAGTGCCCATATAGCCATGCGCTCTTGGTGAAACACCAGCTCACTGGTGAAACCGAATATGATTAGCAATGCACTCAGTACTGTTATATGGTTCTTTTTGCTCAGTATATATTTCTGCATCTAGTGCTCCTTACTCGTTGCGGTGATACGCTTCATCCAATTCTGACAATATCCGGTACACAGCCTCATAACTTTCACACACATCGTCGGGAATATGGTAATTATGTGTAATTGTTCGCAGAAGCGAGAACTCTTCTTCCAATTGAGGATGCTTTGATCTGGCTTGGTCCATCTTCAGTACCACTGCATCAAAAATTTTACGAACCTCATGAAATTCAGGGTGTCTTGGTCCGTGAACCCGGTCGACGATGGGAATATACTGATTCAAAACCTTGAGATGTTGTTTCCTTGCTTGAGCGAATGTAGCTGTATCTGACATTGTATCTACTCCTTCTCTATGACTGTTATGCAAGTAATGTAGCACCGATAAAGAAAAGGATAATTGATTAGAATCAACTTTGCACTCGATAAGGAAGGTTTAAAACTGTTACTGAGTATAGTCCCGCCCTTGATACACATCAGTCGTCACGATACGCTACCAAAAGCGAGGGATATCTATGCGTATAGCCATCTATGGTGCTGGATCACTGGGAACGGTTTTGGGAGCCTATCTGAATGATCAGGGAGTAGCTGTTGATCTCATCAGCAGAAACAAGGAACACATCAGAGAACTGCAGGAGAAAGGGGCTCAAATAGTGGGCAAACGCACTGCTACCATTGCTGTGACTGCCCTACTGCCTGAAGATATGAAGGAGCCATATGACCTCATCTTCCTGCTTACCAAGCAACTCGAGAACAGGCAAGTTGCTTCCTTCCTGAAACCCTTCCTCAAAGAGGACGGGATGCTCTGTACCATGCAGAACGGAATCCCTGAACCCACCTTGATGGAAATACTGGGAAATAATCGTGTCTGTGGCTGCACCATAGGCTGGGGTGCTACATTGATCAGGAGCGGGGTGGTAGAACTGACCAGTGATGAACAAACCTTCTCCTTTAACCTCGGCTTACCCGTTCCTGGAGAGGAAGCATGGCTTGAGAAAATCTCTTCCATCCTCACTGTAATGGGATCGGTCACGATTGAGCGCAATTTCATCGGAGCCCGTTGGTCGAAGCTTCTGATCAATGCCTCATTCAGTGGAACCGCTACAGCACTGGGCTGTACGTTTGGGGATGTTGCAGCAAACAGACAAGCAAGAAGGATAGCACAGAGGATTATCAAGGAGTGTATCGAGGTAGCCAAGGCATCTTCAGTAACCTTGGAACCAGTACAAGGGAAAGACATTACAGAGGCTTTTCGATTATACGAATTCTTTTAAGAAGTGGATCAGCTTCCATTTGATCCCCTTTGCGATCCGTAAGCATCGCCAGCTGAAACCGAGCATGCTCCAAGACATCGAGAGAGGAAAACCCTGTGAGGTAGATGCCATAAACGGAGTACTCAGCGAACAAGGAAAGAAATTGGGAATTCCTACTCCCATCAATGACCATGTGGTATCCATTATTCACCGCATCGAGGCCAAGGAGCTTCAACCATCAATGGAGAACCTGAAGGAGTTCATGCTTTAGAGGATACCAAGCAGCTTCCACCAGAGTGTTTCTACTACCACAGTGGTGAAATACACTACTGCAATCATGGGAACACCCAGTTTGATCGTCTCCCTCTGGGAGTATAGGCCATTCCCCTCTCCCTGCCCCACCAGCACATTCATGTGGTGGAAGGGCAAGATGTAGTGGCTTCCGATAACCGTATATGACCAGAACACAACCACCATTGGATTGATATCCAGGGGAGCAATATAGGCAAGCAGGGCGGGAATTGCTACCCCCATGACTGATAGTACGCTCCCAAGCACCATATGGACCACCAAGGTAAAGGTGGTAACGATGATCGCAAGCAAGAAGATATTGGAAGGAATGAACGAGGGAAGCACCACTTGAGCTATGTAGGCATTCATCCCGGTCTCAGCGCCTACCTTCCCGATCGCAGTTGCTGCACTGATGAAGATGAGAACCTGAATCGGCACTTCCTTGAAATGCTTAGGCTCCAGGACTTCCCCAATGATGGGTATGCTCATCAACACGGCAAGGAGGAAGGTAACCCAACCTATGGCAATCCCATGAAGGAAGTCCAGGGACCAAACCACAATGGCAATACAGAGCCAGGTCACCACTCGTACATCTTTCTTTGTGAAGGGTCCCAATGCTTGGGAGGCCTCGCTGATGGCAACCTTATTAAGGTATAAGGGTTTCTTTGGGGTGAATATTACCAAGAAGAGAAGCAGTGTAAGCAAGCTTGCAATAAAGGCAGGCAATCCCATGATCTCCAGCCACCCAAGCCATGAGAGCTCAATGCCAGCATAGGCAACCGCCAATGGACTGGTAACACTTGCCCCGGTAAGAAAGATAAGCGAGATAGGAACAGAAGAGGCAAAGACAGCGAAGCCGATGACAATTGCCTCCTTACGTTCGATGTCAGCGCTCTTGATAACCACACTCATGACTGACATGATCAAGAACGCACGGGGCCATGCATGGGGAATGAGTAGACTCAGAACGAAAGTCAGTGCAAAGATTGCAATAATCAGAGTTCTATAGGATGTGACAAAATGGAGGAGGAATGAGTAGGCGATACGTTGTCCCAAGGAGGAAGAGCGGACCGCCGCTGCAATAAGGTAGGCTCCTATGATCAGGTAAGTGCTTGAACTGGTCCAGGTTGAGAGTACAGTAGCAGGCTTGCTTACATCCAAGACGATCAAAAGAACCAAGTACATCCCTGCAATATAGCCGGTATGGCTCACCTGGAAGGCCCAGAATACAACAGTCATCAAGGTAAGCGCCAAAGCGAGTCTACCCTTGCTTTCCAGTCCATCCAGAGGAAGCACGAGGATAAGCACAAAAGCCGCCAATCCTAATCCCAATCCCAGTATGCGGGTATTGATCCCTATGTTTTCTCTCTTCACTTCACTACCCTTTCCTACATCATAACGCTTGACAGCGAGAACAAAAGCCTTCACAATTCATATTGTTGCATGCAACAATATGGAGGATATCAATGCCACAAACCATTCTGGTCACCGGCGGAAGCCGAGGAATTGGAAGAGGAATCTGCCTCTCGCTCGCCTCACAGGGGTACTCGGTTATCATAAACTATGCAGGGAACAAGGAAGCTGCCTTGGAAACCCAACATCTATGCCAAGAAGCCGCGACTGACAAAAACCAAGCTTTCTTCATCATACAAGGCGACATCTCCGATGAACAACAGCAAAACCAACTCGTCTCCCAAGCATTCGCATTCACCGGTTCACTGGATGGGCTGGTCAATAACGCAGGTGTTGCACCAAAAAAACGAGCAGACTTGTTGCAGATGAGCCCAGAATCGTATGACCGACTTATGTACACAAACCTGAGAGGACCTGTCTTTCTTACCCAGAAGATTGCAAACCGATGGCAAGAAAACTCCACTTTGCAAGGAAAGATCATCGTATTCATCACTTCTGTCTCAGCTACCATGGTGTCGGTAAACCGAGGCGAGTACTGCATCAGCAAGGCAGGGCTGGGGATGGCTGCATCCCTCTTCTCAACCCGACTTGCACCTGAGGGTGCACTCGTGTACGAAATCCGACCGGGTATCATCAAGACCGATATGACCTCAGCGGTAGAGGGAAAGTATGACTCCCTGCTTGCAGAAGGGCTGGTACCACAGATGCGCTGGGGTACACCCCAGGACATCGGCAAGACGGTAAGCTCCCTCTTCGAGGGTGCGCTCCCCTTCTCCAGTGGAACAGTCATCACCGTTGATGGCGGACTTGCGATCCCTAGGCTGTAACACGCTCATACCCCTATCTCAATGCACTATGTGTTGAGATAGGATTTTTCCTTGAATTCCCGCCAAACACGCTCGAACCAGAAGGTCTCTGATGGAACTTCCCTACAGGTATCCCATCTGCATTGGAGAGAATTTGAGTCACCCAGGTCTATAACCTGAACGTATGAACGCAAGGACCTCTCCTCGGGCACCATGCTATAGGTAGCCAACAAGGGGTGTGGAGTCTCTCCTTCCTCAGATACCACAAGATATGATCCCCTACTTCCACCTCCTCTTTCCAAATACGTTTTAATGGCATACAAGTACCACACCTGGGCTAAGACCATATGTCTTAATCGTAGTACCTTTGGTAGATACACTGAGGGTATGCCGGTTACGCTTGCAAGCGTAGATTGTTGCTCTTTCGCATCCACCAAGGCATTTTCCACCAAGGAGTGCGCCCGGATAGGCCCAGCTGAGCGAGACATCCTGTGTTGTAGCACTGACTGTTGGGTATCAAGCAGCATCTTTGCTTCCTGCAAGTTACTTCTCTCGTCGGATGTAACGTGCTTGATGTATTCGATCAGGTCATCGATCTGTTTTTTGCAAGCCTGAACTGTAGAACGCTTAGGAGTACCATATCCCACAATCCTTGTAGCAGCTCGTAAAGCTCCTACCTGTCCAGCGTTCAATGCACTGCCCCCAGGCCTACTTACACCATGACTCCCGTTCACCTCCCCAATGGGATAGAGATGAGCGATATTTGTGGACTCCCACCAGATATCTGCAGCGAGTCCACCGTTGTTGTGTTGCGCACACACATCTATCTCCAAGGGCTCGTGGGAGAGATCGATATGATTACTTGCATACATGTCAATTGCAGCCTGATTGAGCAGTTGAAGCCGTTCATAGGGTGTATCAGCCCAAGCTCCGGATGTCTGCAGGTACCCCAAGGCACTGGAAGCAACACATGATTTGGAAAAGTCACTCCATTCGCTCTTCCCACTAAGGTTCTCACGGAAATCCATGAAAACCCGTCTTCCCTTCACCTGTGTCTCCTGATACACCAACAAATCGATCAAGGAAGAGCCTTCATCGGGAATTTTTGCTGCATCGAATGGCCACTGGTAGCCTTTAAGAAAGACTGCATTGGTCAGGGCTTCCCAGGAGGAGAAGTAGGGAGAGAGGAAATCCTCAGGATTATTCCCTTCTTTGTCAGTGCTGTAATAACGGGGAAGTACCTGCTGGTAACTTCCCGAGAGGTTCCATCTGAACTTGATGCTTGCGATGCCAAACTGGGACTCAGTCAGGTTTGCTGCTTCTGCTCCAATCTCCATGGCCAGACCAATACTTCCTACGTGTACTCTAGGATAAACTGAAGAGGCGTAAAAACCTGCAGGTCCACCGGTTCCCAGGACCACATGATCGGCAAGGATAACTGACAATCCATGGTTTTCCTCTTGCAATTTTGTCTTATCCAGAATGACGGCTCCCACCATCTGATCATTCTCATCAGTAAGCAGGCGCACCACATCACACTGGTCCCACAACGGTGTACCATTTCTTTGGACTTCAGTACTAAGGACCCTTACCATCTCCCTGGAGGTATAGGGACCAAGCGATATCCCTCTGGAACTTGGGTCGTGGTCGGTTTTATACCCGGTGTATCCACCATAGCGGTTGTGAGGGAATTCCATCCCCAACGAGACCAGGTTATAGAATGCACGGAGAGAGTTTTGGGCCTCAATAAATGCAATATCCCCGTGGGTAGCTCCACCACGGATGTATGACTCCACCATCGCGTAGGGGGAATCGGGAACATGGCTGGCATCACTTTGGCGATAGTACGTCTGTTTGTCACTCCCAGTATTACGGCTGGTACCCCCATTACGATTATCGGTAACGATAAGCATCTCGTTGCACCCCATCTTATGCAGATGGATGGCACACGAGAGGGAGGCTGCACCAGAGCCTATGATCAAGACACCTGTTTGATATACAGAAAGTGTGTATCCTTGGAATAGATATTGTTCACTTGCATCAACCATCTAGATTGTTTCTCCTACGATATAATCCCCTTCCAAGGCTTTCTGGATTGCATTATCCAAGCGATTGATAATGCGACCGTTCAACCACATCCCCGCTTCTTTTCCCAATTTCAGAAGAGAAAACTCAATGGTGTCGATCCTCTGGTCCAATAGTTGCAACATGGGGGAGTTGTCAAATCCTGTGAGGGAAAACAGGTCAGGAACCCTCCAATTTCTTCTCAGGGCAGTTTGGTAAAGAGAAACAGCCATAAGGTCATTGAAGCAGAAAACCCCGTTATAGGAGTGCTTCTCTATTGCAGGCAGTACTTTCTCACGTAGTTCAGTGAGGGAGTCCACCATGATCACATCCTTCTCACGGTCAAAGGGAATATTACGGGCCACACACCCTTTATAGACGCCCATCTCACGTTGTTCACTTACCGAAGGGAGTTTCGAGAAGCCGACGTAACAAGGCTTGAGAGATTTCCCCCGTTTCGTGTACATCGCATTCACCAAGGCATCCATACCGACCAGGTTATCCACCAACACATAGTTGTGTTCAGGGTTTGAACGGTTCAGAAGGATGAACGGGACAGAACGGTCTTCCAGAAGTTCCTCAAGGGCATCAGAGGGTTTGGTGAATGCGAAAATGCACCCATCGATGTCCCCAAGTTTCTTGGAGTCGAAGAGCGAGAGATCGCCATCATTCAGGCTGGTAATGATATTCACACGAGTTTCGCCGAATCCATGCTGGATACCTTCGATCAATTCAGCCACATCATAGAAGAGATGGATGTAACTGAACTGGGTCTTGGGAAGGAACAGGCGGATATTGATAATTGCCCGTCCCTTCTGTCGCTTGATCGCTCGTTTTTGGTACCCCATCTCTTCTGCAGTACGAAGGATGAGTTCCTTCTTCTCTGTACTGATGAGGGAAGAGTTGTTGAGTACCCTCGAAACGGTACTGGGACTCAGTCCCAGCCGTTTCGAAATATCATATACCGTTACTCGCTTTGTCATGCCATCAATCACCTATTCTTTTATCACAGGGTAGATGATGCACTTCACCTTCTCCTGTTTCACCATGAGTTTTGAACAGCCCGAACAAAGTTTACAATAATCCACCTGCTCCCCCAGAGCAAGGCGTTTCGGGAATAGTGGGTCGGCAAGTGTCTGTCTTCCCCAACCTACGAAGTCTGTGTCCCCGTTCTGCAAGTTCTCTTCTGCAAGGGGAAGTGCTTCTTCCTTGAGGACAGAGTAGGCAGAACCAAACACCTTCATTGCATCCCCGACCAAGGCTTTCGCCCTTCGGGCATACCTGAACTGGTGAAGATAGAACCACTTGGAGGTTGCAGTCGGTCGGGTGATTTCACTGGTTACCCCAGGAATTCCTGCTGAGACATTCACATAATCCAGGCCAAGGTTGACCATAAGACGGATCACCTCGTCCATCTCGGTTAGATCTTCCACCGCGTCATCAGCGCTCTTTGTTCCACAACCGCCCTTGATCCCTTCCCAGTAGCTGATCCTGCTGCCAAGGATGAAGTCCTTGTTCTTCAGACGGGTTTTCAGTTCCTTCACAGACTCAGAGAGGAACCGGGTGCGGTTCTGGAAGGAACCTCCCCACTTGTCATCTCTCTGGTTTGCAGGACGAAGCAATTCACACCCGAAGTAGCCATGGCACATCTTGAAATCAACCCCATCGGCACCTGCCTCTTCTGCGAGCAGGGTTGCTTCCACAAACAGGCGTTGTATTTCATCAATTTCCTCGGTGGTGAGCAAGTGCTCATGGGGTGCTGGGTCATACAAGGCAGTCGGCTGGGAAAAGTCCTTGCCACTCTTGCGTCCTGAGTGGGTGATCTGGAAAAGAATCAGGGCATTGGGGTCGGCCTTTTTCATCTCTGAAACCAGCTTCTTGAATCCCGGAAGGTGTTCTCTGTTGATCACCATCTGGTTCTTTCTTGCCAAGGCATCACTTTTTACTGCAAGTGCCTCAATAACGATGACACCCCACTTCCCCTCTGCAAGCTGTGTATAGCGCTTGATTGCGCGCTCTGATACTGCTCCATTTTCCCCGTCATTCCCTTCCATTGGTTGGGCAACAAAGCGGTTCTGTGCAGTACGATTTCCAATTTTCAGTGAACTGAGCAATATACTATTCGCATCAAGCATACGTTATACTCCCTTGGTATTTGTAATGATTTTCTTGAGTTTCTTCATGACTACTGGGCCGGCAAGTACCACCACCACGACAACCAGGAAGAACAGACTGATGGGTCTCTGGACAAATGTAGCCCAATTACCTTCGTTCAACATCAAGGCACGTCTGAAATTGCTCTCAAACAAGGGTCCGAGGATCATTCCAAGAATAATCGGTGCAATGGGCAAGCCGATCTTCCTGAAGAGGAACCCGACCACACCACTGATGATGAGTACCCAGATATCAAAGATTGAGTTGCTGATGGCATAGCTGCCGACCAACCCAAAAACCAGGATGGCTGGGATGAGATACTTCTTCGGGAAGCTGATCAGCTTTGCATATACGCGTGCACCAAGCAAGCCAAGGATGCACATAAAGACTACCGAGAGCAGCAAGCTGATGAAGATTGAGGAGACGAACGGCATCTGCTGTTGGAACAACAGTGGACCTGGACGAAGTCCCTGGATGATAAGGCCACCCATCAAGACTGCGGTCATCGCATCCCCTGGGATTCCGAGGGTAAGCATGGGGATCAAGGCACCACCGGTGCTTGCATTATTTGCAGCCTCCGGAGCGGCAATTCCCTCAATAATACCGGTACCAAGCAGGTCTCGGTGTTTGCCCAGACGCTTTTCCTGTCCATAGGCGACCAAGGAAGCAATTGAGCCACCGGCTGCAGGAAGTGCACCGATCAAGACACCAATAAAGGAAGATCGCACTACTGTACCAAATATTCTCTTGATATCCTTCCAGGGAGGAACAATCTTACTCAACTTCTGTTCAACAGTTACCTTGTATTCGGCGCTGGAGATCTGCACGAGCATCTCAGAGAGACCATACATACCAATCATAACCGGGATTGAGTCGATTCCTTCCAACAGCTCTGCCTGTCCCATGATGAACCGGGGATATCCGGTGATGGGGTCCAAGCCAACAATTCCGATGATCAGACCGATAACTCCGGCGATCAGCCCCTTGATGGTGGAACCAGGTGAGATGATTGCAATGATACTTAGCCCGATAAGGGTAATCCCTACATATTCCTCTGCACTGAATTTCAGGGCAACACTGGCAATGGCTGGTGCTGCAAACATCAGGACAAACACACTGAGGAATCCCCCAATGGTGGAACTAATCGTGGAAATACCGATGGCCTCTCCTGCTCGTCCAGCCTGGCTCATCGGATAACCGTCCAAACTGGTTGCGATAGCTGAAGGTGTTCCCGGGATGTTGATCAGGATGGCCGAAATCGACCCTCCATACACTGCTCCGGTATACAGCCCCAACAAGAAGGCAAAGGAGATATAGGGTGACATCCCAAAGGTAAAGGGGATGAATACGGCAATGGTCATGGTTGCAGTAAGTCCGGGCAAGGCTCCGAACACAATTCCTACCAATACCCCCAGGAAGGAGGAAAGGAACATGGCTGGGTTGGTAAATTGCTGCAATCCTGAAAGATATAAATCCATTGAAAACAATTCCATGGTGAAATCCTCTCTGTGTTAGATCAACATCCCTTGTGGGAAGGGGATGGCAAGTACCATCTTGAAGATGATATAGACGATTACAGTCAGCGCAAGGGAGATTCCCCCGATAACCAAGGGTCTGCGGTGTGCTTTGTCACTCAACATCCAGGTGAGTGTGGTGATGAAGATCAGGCTTGCAGTGGCAAAGCCAAGAAATTTCATGATAAAGGGGTACAGTACCAGCAGGATAAGCGTAACAGCGAAGAGGGAGAAAGCAGCCTTAGTGGTCCACCATGCTTCAACGTCTTTCTGTACATACTGTTTGCGGATAGCTTCAATGATCATCAATACTGACAAGACAGCAAGGATGATGGAAAGCATTCTTGGATAAAACCCTGTATTGAGTGCAGCGATACCACCTTCACGGGTTGGCATGAACCCAGCTGCGATGAAAAGCAGGCCTGCAAATGCGAAGAACCCGATTCCTGCCAGGATATCCATGTTTTTTTTAGTCATCTACTTCTCCAAATATCTGTAGATTAGCATTAAATATCGTCCCCAATCGATGCTTGAGGACGATATATCTCATTACTCCGTCTTCAAGACAGATTAGTCATCAACAAACTCAACACCGAGCTCGTTGACCAAGAACTCAAGCTGCTTCTCAGCATCTGCAATAACCGTCTTGAACTCATTACGGTCAAGGTAGACAGGCTGATAACCAGCATCGATCAAGAACTTACGAATGGTCTCGTCCTGCATGGCCTTGCCGATTGCTTCGTCAAGAATTCTCACCTTCTCAGGATCGGTGCCCTTGGGAGCAACAAAACCACTATAGTTACCCATTACTACATCAATACCAAGTTCCTTGAGGGTAGGTACATCAGGATAGGAGGGGTGACGCTCAGCAGATGCAATTGCAAGCAGTCTCAGTGCACCAGAGTCAACGTGTGCAGAGAGGTCTGGAAGTGGGATATTGGTCATGTCAACGTGTCCACCCAGAAGTGCTGTTACCGCTTCTGCATATGCAGGATACGGGATATGATTCACTTTGATGCCAGCCATGGCTTCAAAGTAAGAAGCATAGATATGTGCACTAGCGCCGGAACCAGAGTTGGAATTCTTAAGCTTTCCAGGGTTTGCCTTTGCATAGTCCAGCAAGTCCTGCAGGGTCATGAACGGGCTGTCGGCATTGACGGTAACCGTTGCAGGGATGGTGATGACCTGGCTGATCAACTCAACATTGTGGATGTCTGGGTATACCGGAGAGACATACTTTGCAGAGACAGTGGACATGGAAGTGGTTCCAATGACATAGCCATCATTGGCGGATTTTTCAATTTCCAGGGATCCTACAACACCGCCACCACCGGGTTTGTTCTCAACAACAAAGGGCACCCCAAACTGCTTCTCAAGGTGGCTGGCCACAGGTCGGGTCAGAACATCAGTCATTCCACCAACGGACCAAGGGATGATAACCCTTACATTCCGCGAGGGATACGCGTCAAGAGCCTCTTCCTGCGTCCCGTTAGCAAATACAGGGAAAGCAAGCATGAGAATGACAGCTAAAATCAACAGTTTCTTCATTGTCTCCTCCTTAGGAGTGTGCCACACCATGTAGCACGATATAATTGTTGCATGCAACTTTTCTTTATTGCATGCAACAATCTTACCCCATATAAGGAATCTGTCAAGAACTTTTTTATAATTCTTTACTCTCGGTCATGGAATATGTTTTGGGGAATACAGATAGTTCACTAAGGGCCATAGTTCAAGGAGTTCTTTCAAGTAACGTTGTTGTACACTTGGATTGGACATACTACCTGAACAAGAAGCCTTCGAAAATATGTCAAACGCTTGACATATACCATACGGTATTGCATAGTAAAGTCTCAAACCAGATGGAGGAAGCTATGAAGAATGGAGTCATGCTTATCACCTATCCCGATTCAATGGGATCAAATCTTTCCGACTTGGATACCATCCTGTCCAAACATTTCAGCAAGGCATTGACCTCACTGCATATCCTCCCTTTCTTTCCCTCCTCAGGGGACAGGGGCTTTGCACCATACACCTATGAAGAAGTAGACCCTACCTTTGGCTCCTGGAAAGATATCGACCACCTTGCAGAAACCTACGACCTGGTCTTCGACTATATGATCAACCATATCTCTGCCAAGAGCCCATTACTGAAGGAGTATCTCGCCGAAGGCCCTGACTCTCCGAGCAAGGACTACTTCATTGACTACGAGACCTTTTGGGGAGGAGAACCCACGGAGGAACAAATCCAGAAGATCTACAAGCGAAAGCCAAAGGACCCCTATGAGACGGTTACCTTCTCCGGTGGTGAGAAAAGGAAACTCTGGTGCACTTTCAGCGAAGAACAGATTGACTTGAATGTACAGACTGATCTGGGAGAATCCTTCATGGAAGCGAATCTTGCGAGGCTTGCCCAGCATGGAGCGAAGATCATTCGCCTGGATGCGTTTGCCTATGCATACAAGAAGAAGGACACCGACTGTTTCTTCGTAGAGCCGGAAACCTGGCAGTTACTGGCCAAATGCCGGAGTGCAGTCGAGAAATATGGCTCTGATGTGCTGCCTGAAATCCATGAACACTACTCCATTCAGCTTAAGCTTGCCAGCCATAGCTATCCTGTCTATGACTTCGCCTTGCCTATGCTGATGCTCCACGCTCTCTACTTCCACCAGACCCAGTATCTGAAGAACTGGTTTGCCATCTGTCCCAGAAACCAATACACCACACTCGATACCCATGATGGAATCGGCGTGGTGGATGTCTACGGCCTTCTGCCTGACGAAGAGATTGAGGCAACCAAGGAGCATCTCTACGACCATGGGGCGAATGTCAAGAGAATCTACAACAGTGAAACGTACAACAACCTGGATATCTATCAGATCAACTGCACCTACTACTCTGCCCTAGGGGAAGATGATCGTGCATACCTGCTTGCCAGAGCAGTCCAGTTCTTCAGCCCGGGCATTCCCCAGATTTACTATGTAGGAATGCTCGCAGGAAGCAATGACCTGGACCTGCTTGAGAAAACCAAGGAAGGAAGGAACATCAACCGGCATTACTACACCAAGGAAGAGATTGATGAGGCTTTGGAACGGCCAGTTGTGGTAGCGCTCCGATTGCTGATGGAACTTCGCTCCTCCCACCCCGCCTTTGATGGTATCTTCCAGATGGAGGAACCCACTGATGATGAACACCTAATCATTACCTGGGAACACAGGGGAAGAACCATTACCCTGAGCGCTGACTTCGCATCCTACTCCTTCACGATTGAGGAAGGGGACCATACCTTGATGAGGCTATAATATGCCAACGATTAAGGATGTTGCCCTTAAAGCAGGTGTTACTGTCACTACCGTATCCAGGGTCATGAACAACCGGGGCTATTTAAGTGAGAAAACAAAGGAGAAAGTGCGTCAGGCAATGCAGGAGCTGGATTACCATCCCAGTGAGGTAGCTCGCTCCCTTGCCCAGAAACAAACAACCTTGCTGGGAGTTATCGTCCCCTCCCTCTTGCATCCTTACTACAGCGAGGTGATCAACGCCTTGGAGTACCACGCCTCCATCCTTGGCTTGAAGCTCCTTGTCTGCAATGCACAACGCAATGCACAAAAGGAGGCCGAGTACATCGACATGCTCAAGGCAAACAAGGTTGCCGGGATCATTCTCTGCACCCAGAGCAGGAATGCTGTCCGCTCTCTCGTCAATCTCCCGGTGGTTACCCTAGAGCGCTCCATCAGCCCCTCGGTCCCAGCCGTTCTGTGCGACAACGAGATGGGAGGGCGTCTCGCTGCAGAGCATTTACTATCACAGGGGTGCAAGCATCTGGTCATGATAAACGGGGGGAGATCAAGCGAGGAGCGTGTACAGGGGTTTAGGCAGAGGTGTGAGGAGGCTTCAGTTTCCTTCCAAGTGGTACAGGCAAGCAAACGACAGTTCAATCAGCTTGACTACGCAGACCTGATCAATACACTCTTCACTGACAACCCCGCTATCGATGGCGTATTTGCTTCAAGTGACGTCATTGCCGCCCAAGTCATCCAGATCTGCCATAAGAGAGGACTGTGCATCCCTAAAGAAGTCAAGGTCATCGGGTTTGACGATGTTGATCTTGCCCGGCTCCTGAGCCCGGCACTCTCTACCATACATCAGCCGATCGAAGAACTCTGCGCACAGGCAATCCAGACCATTGTTGGCTGGGAGAATACAAAAAGGCAAAGCCGCATTGTACTCCCCGTCAGCCTGATTCAGCGATCCAGTACCTGATCAGCCAATCTGCTCTTCTGCTTCTTCCTCGGCGTCGGCACTGAGAATCCTATCCATCTCCTGATGTACCGCCTGGTTATATGGACCGAGGTCGAACATCGTCCTCAGGCGTTGGAACAGGGGACGGACGAAATGCCTGAGCTGCGACCTATCCTTCTCCAACGTGGATTTGCTCTGCAAGACCAATACCGTCACCTCAGAGGGAGAATTATAGGATCCAACCTCCACAAAACCAAACTTCTTGTACAGCTTCTTGGTCTTGGTATCGTCAGCAAACACGTCGATGATCAGCTCCTCTATACCGACTGCACGAGCCAGCAAGAAAACCAGGATGATCAGACCGATGGAAGCAGAGGTGTTCCGCATCTCAGGAAGTACTGCAAGGCGGATGATTTCAGCACACTTCTTGGTCTTCAGGACTGGTTCAATGTCAAAATACTTGGAAATGGGGAGCGGCCAGAAATGCTCGCTGGTCATGAGGGAGACCGTTCCAACAGGTTGCAAACCCTTGAATGCAAGAATATGCATTGCCTTCTCATCCACCTTCCGGTGGATTGACTCCTCGATATACCCCTTCTCACCCACCAGTACCTTTCTCTGGATGAAGAAGACATCATTCATCCCATGATGGTCTTCCACCAAAGAGAATTTGATGACCTCCTTGCTCTCCTCATTGAGGGGGAATATGGTAGTGAACTCAGAACCCTTTCTTACTTCACTACGAACACGGATTCTCCCGCGCATCTTGTCCACGATGCTGTAACAGTTGGCAAGGCCCAGCCCTGTGCCCTTCCCTGGAGCCTTTGTGGTAAAGAATGGAGTGAAGATCTGGCTCATATGCTTCTCAGCAATGCCACAGCCCGTATCACCAATCTTCACCTGCACAAAATCATCCTGTTCAACGCAACTGAGCGTCAAGGTTCCCTTGCCATCCATAGCCTGGAAGGCGTTGACGATAAGGTTGAGGAAAAGCTGTTGCAACTCCCCCTCATTTGCCTGAATAAAGGGAAGGGCGTGGTAGTTGCGCTTGATTTCGATATTCTGTGAATCGATACCGCGTTGAGCAAGCCGGAGGGAGAACTCCAGGACCCTGATCAGTTCCACCTCCTGGGTCTCTTTCACTTCCTCCCTTCTGCTATAAATGGAGAGCTCCTTGATAACATCACTGGCAGTCTTGGAGTAGCTGAGAATATCATTCACGTACTCATAGTGAGGATTACTCTCCTCCAATTCATCCAGCATAATCTCCGCGGTTCCCACAATCCCTGCAAGAGGATTGTTCAACTCATGGGCGATTCCAGTTGCCAGTGTACCGATCCCGGCCATTTTTTCGGTACGGACCAGCTCCTCCTGCATGTGTTTCTGTTCGGTGATGTCATTGAGGATCTCAATGAATACACTCTTTGATTTATCTGCTGAACGGACAGAGTGGAATTGGAAGGAGAAAATTCGTTCCCGCTCCTCAGCCTCTGTCTCATGCATCACCCCGGTATGCAAGCATTCCAACCCCTGGCAGAACGGGCAAGGTCGGCTACGCCCAAACAAGGCCCTGTAACACTTGCTCCCTATCAGGCGCTCACGCTTCTGTCCGACAAAGCTTACTGCCGCGGTGTTCACTTCCTGGATGGTATAGTCGATATCGATCAAGCAAACGGGAGAGGCAATCCCATTGAAGATAGCCTCAAGCTTGTTCTTGCTCATTATCAGTTCATCGCCCTGGATCCTGAGTTTCTCGAATGAGAGTGCATTCTCCAGGGAGAGGCTACTCTGGGAAGCAAGAATTTCCAAGGCTTCACGTTCTATCTCACTGATCAGGACATTCGACTGTCCGTACCCAATAAGGATATAGCCTGCTATCTGGTGGCGAAACACTAGAGGAATCATGACATCACTGACCGGTAGGAAATCACTGACAGAGAGGCGCTCCTCATCTGGGTTCACACTGATGACTGATGAGAAATTCTCCTGTCTACAGACGCTGAGTTTCTGTTCGATGTTTGCAGGAAAGGAGAAGAGAATATCCTGTCCAACAGCCCTCTCAGTTGGGCAGTTGTTGTTTGCAACGAGGAAGAATCGACTCTCATCATCAAGACGCCGTGCGATAAAGATGACCCAATCAGCTTTCAGCCCAGAGCGGAGGTTTTCCACCACTTCCTTGCCCAGTTGGTGCAGATTGACGATGGTGGTGAGTCGTTTACTGAGGTTCCTGATGGTGGTCTGGTAGGGATGTCGCTTTGGGATAAGCACATTATCCACCCAGTACGCTATGATGTTTCTCAGCGGATGGATGATAAGGACTGTGGCAACACCAAGAATGAAAGAGAGCTGGAAGATATTCCCTGGAGCGAATTCACTGTTGAACAGCTTGATGAAACTGATAATTGCGTAATAGATGACCGAAGCAGCTATGGCAAGCAGGGTTGAGTAAATAATGGACAGGCCAAGGCGCGAGTAGTTGATCAACTTGTATTTATAGATGGTGTAAAAAAGCAGGACTGCATTGATGGTTGCTGCGAAGATATCAATCGGGTACCGACCGAGCTCGGGAAAGACGTTCATGAAAATACCCACCAGCATGATCACCACACCAACCAAGGGAAGCAGAAGATTCTTCTGGAAGTTATGGAGACTCCGTTCTCTTGCTGGCAACCAGGAGCATTACCAGTGTAAGGATGAGGTATGCATAGCTTAGTGAATAAGCACTCATCGATCCGGAAGCCAATTCATAGTAAAAAATATTGTCACTGGTGAAACCAGCATCGCTTACAATGTTTCCGGTGAAGTTGAGGTACATGAGGGGAATGAGCAGCAGATAACTCAGCTTGAGAAATAACCTGATGGACTTGTTCTTGATCTCCAGGATATCCACAATGAAGTTGCACAGTGCATAGGGGACACTCAGGAGGCCGATGAGCATGATACGGTTCCAGAAGATCGGCGTGAGTATATGACTGTTGAGGTGCATCATCAAGGAACCGAAACTCCAGATGGCCACAAAAATCATATAGAGTTGGAATGACCAATAGAAGCGATCTTTCTGGTACTGGAGAAATCCAAAGATAACAAAGGACACGTACAGAACGAACGCCACGGCGGGGATAATGGTGGAAACATCAATGATCATGGGGATTCCTCAATTTTACTTTCATTTGGAGACAATTTGTATTAGTATAGTGGTAATTTATGGAGTTTTTCAAACTATTTTTGCTTGGAGCCAGTGGATATTTGCTTGCAGCCTTGTATGATATCGCATTGTTGAAGGGTTATTACCGTATCAGCAAGCTATTGTACCTTGGATTTTTTGTGACAGCCTTACCCTTCCTGTTTCTATTCTCACGATTCGAAAGCCCTCACCACCCCACCTTCAAGGTACTCCTTTTGCTTATCATGGCAGCCAATGCTGCCCTGCTGATTTACTCCGTTCTAGTGGAAATTCCCTTGAAAAGCAATAAGGGTGGAAACCTTTATACCGGTGGCACCTATAGAATTTGTCGTCATCCAGGTTTTCTCTGGTTTTCCTTTTTCAATGTTTCCGCATCCCTCTTCTTCTGGTATACTCCAATTACTTTGGTCCTTGCTGGCTACACATTGTGCAATCTTGCACTTGTAACCCTGGAGGATCAAGTACTGTTTCCTAAGATGTTCCCCCAGTACGGTGAGTATAAGAAGACTACGCCTTTCTTGATTCCCCGCTAACCTTGCTCCACGGAGATGCTCGAGATGACTAGACATATTGTAACAACTGATGACGATCCTGCTATCCGAAAGATTCTACGGATTATGCTGAAAAAAGCCGGGTATGAGGTAACCACTTGTGAGAACGGTGATGAATTGCTTCACATACTCTCCAATACACCTACCCCAATAGATCTTATGTTGCTGGATATCAAAATGCCGGGACTCACTGGGTTTGAGATCCTTGAACGAGTTGCAAGAAGATACCCATCCATCCCCGTTGTGATGCTCACAGCGTTCAATGATCTCGATACCGGCATGAAGGCCATCAGGTTGGGTGCTGTGGACTACCTCACCAAGCCAATCCGCCAGGAAGAGCTCTACACCTGTGTTCACAGGGTATTGGAGAAATCGGATGCGGCACAGAGGCAGAAAGAGATTGATGACGAGAATCATGCCATCAGGATGAAGCTTGAGGCTGAACTGAGACGAACGAAGAATACGTTGCAGCACTCAATCATTTCCACCCTTGAAGCCTTCAGTGAGACCATCGAACAGAAGGATCCCTATACCAAGGGGCATTGCAACAGGGTCAGGACGCTCGCTGTCGCCCTGGCAAAGGCTATGAACCTGAATGAGGAAACACTCCAGGTTATTGAAGGTGGAGCTCTGTTGCATGATATTGGCAAAATCAGCATCCCTGAGGAGATCCTGAACAAGAATGGAAAACTCACAGGAGAAGAATACTCACTCATAAAGACGCACCCTGAGGCCGGGGTGCGTATTATTACACACATCCCATCATTCAAACAGTATATCCCGATCATCCGTTCCCACCATGAGAGAATCGATGGCCGGGGCTATCCAGACAACATGGAGGGTAAGGATATCCCTCTGGATGTCAAGATTGTAAGCCTTGCGGATGCATTCGATGCCATGACCAGCAGTCGTGCATACCGCTCTGCCCTTCCCACTGAACTTGCAGTGGAAGAGCTCAAGATCAATGCAGGGACACAGTTTGATGCTGATCTGGTGGATATTTTCATTGAAAACGAACTGTATTTATTATGACTTCCTGGTACAGAGGGTGTACTATACAATGAAATGGTTGAGGATATAAGCTTGGTATCTCTCTCTGCATCGAGTATGCTCCTCATCTTGATGGAAACAACACACTTCGTACTCCTTGTATTCCGTGGTACTCTGAATAGCAAGGAGTAGCATCATGCCATTCTTTCTCGTACGTAATGATATAACCAAGATGGAAACTGATGCCATCGTCAATGCTGCCAATACTGCGTTGCTGATGGGCGGTGGAGTGTGTGGAGCAATCTTTAAAGCAGCAGGTGTACACGAGATGACGGAAGCGTGTTCCCCGCTCTCCCCGATCAAGACTGGAGAGGCTGTCATCACCCCAGGGTTTGCTCTTCCTGCGCGATTTGTCATTCATACTGCAGGTCCCGTCTATGATGATGGGAAAAGCGGAGAGAGAGACCTGCTTCAGCAGTGCTACCATAACAGCCTCCTTCTAGCAGTAGAACACCACTGTTCATCAATTGCCTTCCCCCTGATCAGCAGCGGTATCTTTGGCTACCCGAAACAGGAGGCAATAGAGGTTGCGAGGTCTACCATAGAGGACTTTCTTGCAGATCATGAGCTCACAGTCTATCTGGTTCTGTTCGATAAGGAATCTGTTCTTGCAGAAACACAGCTTCATCGCTCAATCGAGCAGTATATTGATGAACACTATGTCAAGGAACAGACGGAAGAGAGAAGACTTCTCGAGGTTGAAATATCTTCCCTTGATCATGTAGAAATTTTACGTGCGCCCACTCTTACGGATGCACTCTCCAATCTTGATGATCCGTTCTCCGATTACTTGCTATCCTTGATACAGGCAAAAGGAAAAACAGAAGTTGAGGTCTACAAGAAGGCGAACATCGACCGAAAGCTATTCTCAAAGATTCGAACAGGGGGTGGCTACGTACCCAGCAAACGTACGGTAATAGCCTTGGCAATAGCATTGGAGCTTACGCTTGATGAGGTTGACAACCTTCTGGAAAATGCAGGTTATGCACTTTCTCACAGTAGTATTTTCGATGTTATCATCGAGTATTTCATCGTACATAAGCAATACAAGATCCTTGAGATCAACGAAGTCCTCTTCTCTTACGACCAACCACTGCTTGGTTCCCAGTAATTGTCGCTTTCCGCGCGACCATTCATTCCCTTTTTCAGGATATCAATACGTATAGATCAGTATTGGAGGATGTATATGAAAAAGGGATTGACTGAATTTGTTTGTATTCTTGACCGAAGTGGTTCGATGCATGGACTCGAGCGTGACACGATTGGAGGTTTCAATGCCATGCTAGCAAAGCAACAGGCTCTGGAGAGCCCGTGCAATGTCACGACCGTGCTGTTTGACAACGAGTATGAGTTGCTCCATGACCGTATTCCCATCAGGGCAGTGAGCGCAATAACAGAAAAGCAGTACTTTGTAGGCGGCTCTACTGCATTATACGACGCAATTGGAAGAACAATATCCAAGATTGTGCAGGTTCAGAGGACGACAGCTCCAGCATACCAGGCAGAACGTGTGATCTTCCTGATCATTACCGATGGAATGGAGAACGCAAGCAGGGAGTATACCAGGGAGAAGGTTCGAGAGATGATCAAGAGAGAGCGGGAGAGCTATGGGTGGGAGTTCATCTACCTTGGGGCAAACATCGATGCAGAGACAGCGGCCGAGGACGTAGGCATTCCCCCAGACCGCGCACAGGATTTCATTGCCGATACTGAAGGCATACAATTGAACTTCGCGGTAATGAGTGAGGCAGTCTCCCACTATCGTTGTGAATCGGTAGTTCCTAGAGATTGGAACAAGAAGATCAAGAAGGATTTCAAGGAGAGGAATAAGCGGTAAGGACATAGGTATCTCCCAAGGATTCACAGTCTTTGGGAGATTATTGTGTGTAGTGTCTTGATCGAAGTTTTTACCTAAAACAGATAAAAACTTCTCATATGTGCAGAGTTTCTCTGTAATTTCAGTAAAAACTTCAGCATATTTGTACGTTATACCGTACGTTTACGGATTTTAGAGCTTCTTTGTCTTGTATAGCGTACTTTTAACGATAAAATTGATAATTTGTCTTGCATAGCGAATTTTTCTATGTATGGTCACTAGCAAGAAAAACCATACACTACTCTGATAACTCAGTACCTTCTGTGCTCCAAGCAGGGCAATGCTTCTCTATGAAGGTATTGAGATTCTGTAAACCATCGGCGTCATCTGGATGCCTCTTCTTCCAATTATTAATGAACCCCTGCTTAAGCTCGTCGGGATAGTCTTCCATATAGTTCTCAACGAATTCGGAAGTTGAATCCTCCATCAACTGATAGATACCTAAAAGCACCCCATGCAGGTACTCCTGTTCTGCAGCATATTCTCCTGCTTGGTAAAACACATCGATTTTCTGCTCAAATGGAAACAATGCTTCCATAATCATGTCATCAGCAACATCAAACTCATCGCGATAACCCCCTCCCCACTGCTTACCTGATGTATTCCAACACTCTTCAATATCGATTCCATCGAGAGCGCGGAATACCGAAGAGGCAACCTGCTCCACCGACACGTCATTGAAAACCATGGCTGAAAGTCTCTCAATTTCCTTGGCAATAGTTGCATCTTTCTCTGCCAATTCGTTTAGAACTTGGCGCGCCTGTGACCCACTGAGTAAATGCCTACGAGGTATGTTGGTTTTCTTGTTGTTGATATTAGCCATGAGGAATAGTTCTCCTTTATCCGGTGTATTCAGCAAGAGCGTGAGCTAGAACCACCGTCTTGTCAATATTTACGTCTAAGCAACCTGTTCATTCATACCAAATGATTTTGTGTATCGTTGACTCGACTGCTGTATACTATGCAGTGACAATCATCTGGAGAGGAAGAAAATGGCAAGAGAAAGGTATCTGACAAAATCCCGATTCAAGCTGGCAACTGAATGCCCAACAAAGCTCTTCTATACAGGGAAAGAGTGCTATGCGAACCAGAATCTTGATGACAGTTTTCTACTTGCCCTGGCAGATGGGGGATTTCAGGTTGGGGAGCTCGCAAAATGCTATTTCCCAGGTGGCCATGAGATCAAGAGCCTTGACTATGGGCAAGCGCTCAAGGAAACCAATGATCTGCTGCAGACCGACAGTGTCATACTCTATGAAGCAGCCATTGCAACCGGGAACCTGTTTATACGCGCTGATATCTTGGTCAAAGAGGGCAAGAAAATCAGGCTCTATGAGGTAAAGGCCAAATCATTCAATCCTGGGGGACCACACCCTTTTACCAACCGAGATGGAACGATCAGTGCAACATGGAAGCCGTATCTCTATGATGTGGCATTTCAGAAGTATGTGCTTTCCCTAGCTTTCCCGCACTATAAGATATCAGCACATCTTATGATGGCTGACAAATCTGCTGTTTGCCCGACCGATGGATTGAACCAGAAGTTCCGGCTCATCAAAGATGAAACAGGACGAAAGGGTGTCACCATAGCAGATACCCTTACCCAGGATGACCTAACACCCCCGATTCTCTGCACCGTACCTGTGGACGCTGAATGCGAGAGAATCTATCAGAGTCAGCATGAGGTCAACAACACCTCTCTTCAGTTCTCCCAATATGTTGAGTTCTTGGCAGATTCCTATAGTACCGATACAAAGATACATACCCCCATTGCCTCGAAATGCGCTGCATGTGAGTTCCACACTACCGATGACAATGAAGAATCGAATCTCAAGAGCGGGAAGAAAGAGTGCTGGAGAGAGGTTCTTGGATGGAGCGATGAAGATCTTGCATGCCAGACTGTCTTGGATGTCTGGAACTTCAGGAGAAAGGACGATCTGATTGAAGATGGTATCATCAAGATGGATGACATCAGTGAGGGTGATATTCATCCAAAACCCGATACAAAACCAGGAATCTCAGCAAGTGAACGACAATGGCTGCAGATTCAAAAGTACAAAACAAAAGACTCTTCTCCTTGGCTTGATAAAGAGAACCTGATGAAGGAAATGAAGAGCTGGGTTTTCCCCCTTCACTTCATCGACTTCGAGACTACCATGGTTGCTATCCCATTCAATGCAGGTCTCCACCCCTATGAAGGAGTTGCATTTCAGTTTTCCCATCATATCGTTCGCTATGATGGTACTGTTGAACATGCTGGAGAGTATCTGAACACAGAACGCGGGGTATTTCCCAATTACGAGTTTATACGGGCACTGAAAGAACAGTTGGACCATGACCAGGGAAGCATTTTTCGCTACTCCAACCATGAAAATACATTCCTAAATTTGATCTATCAGCAACTCACCTCTTATACAGGAGTCATTCCTGACAAAGAGCAACTCCTGAGCTTCATCAAGACCATCACCCATGCAACAGGCAAGTCTTCTGAGCAGTGGGCAGGAGAAAGAGATATGGTTGATCTGTGGGAAGTTGTGAAACGTTACTATTATGATCCAGCTACAAATGGGTCAAATTCCATCAAACAGGTACTCCCAGCAATACTGAATAGCTCGACCTTATTGCAAGAGAAATACTCCAAGCCAATCTATGGGATGGAGGGAGGGATTAAGAGTACTAATTTCAAAGATTGGCAATGGGTCAAGATTAAGGATGGAAAGGTAACTGACCCCTACAAGTTGCTACCAAGGATGTTCCAGGATGTCTCTGAGAAGGATCTTGAAATTTTGAGCAGTGATGATGAACTCAGGGAAGGGGGTGCCGCTCTCACCGCATATGCAAGAATGCAGTTCGAGGAGATGTCAGACTACGAACGTAGCGAAATACAGAAGGCTCTTCTGAAGTACTGCGAATTGGATACGATGGCGATGGTCATGATCTGGGAAGGATTGAAAGATCTCTGCCACTAGGATCTACTGACTGATCTGTTTTGCAATATGAGTGATATTCTCATTACTCACGCCATATTGCCTTGCAAGCTTATTCCACCCTGATAGCGCTGAACGAGTCTGGTCAATGATTGAAGGAATCTGCTGCTTCGAAAGCTTGGCATTAAGACCCAACCTGAGAAGATGCTCTACATCAGGAGACCTGCCTTCCCCCATGACCATGGTACTTTGCTCCCCTCCTGGGCCGGAGGAGAAGGTAAGGTCATAAGCCGGAGAAAGTGTCCACTTTCCGTGTGCATCCATGAGGAAGCTAAAGTTTTTCGCGTGATCATCACGATTATGTGCCAGGACGTTGAATACTGCAAGACGATACATTTTCTCTACCTCCCGGACATCCCTGGTCAACATGGATGTAAGATTCAGCAAGTCTTGGTAATCAAGTGCGGGAAAGCGAAAATCAGCATGTAACAACCCACTAGCAGTATGCATATGCAAACGATTAGCCCCATTTCGATCAAACCGCTTGGCAGCAAAATACCCCGGCCCTTCATGGGCTGAGAACAAGTGAACTTCGGGCATTAGTATGCCCGACTGCTTTGCCATCAAGGCATACACATACTCAATAGCACCAGCATCGATACCATCTTGTGTGTTTGGAAATTTCACCAACCAAGGCTCATACCCCGCGGTAAATGATTCTTTTCCATGAAGAATTCGCTCTTTGTTCTCAGAAACACCAATTAATGCCTTTGGTCGTGCGCCAGAGGAGGATCCATTCAACGAAAGAAGACGGCCTACAACCTCTGAGGAGGATCCCACAAATACTTCTTGTGCCTGTGATGCAACAACGTTCAAGTCAACTGGCCCACCATCAAAAGGAACATCATACTCAGGTTCATATACCAATGCGCCTAGGCCTTGTGATCCAATCATTGCCAATCGATCCAAGGGAGAAAGCTCTGATGGCAAGACACCTTGAGAGCGAACGAAACGATCTAGGAGAAGCCTACCCCAACCGTCAGGAAGACTGTCATTGAATACACCAGGCAATCCTTCAAACAAACTAAGGTCGAAAGTCTTCACACCTACTTGCAAGGGAAGAGAGAATGGAGAGATTTCAAGGCCTTGTTCGAGGAAAGACAGTTCATAAGAGAAGTAGATACGACGATCTCGCAATGCCAGACGACCAACAGGAATGGTTTCATTACCAAAATTGATCTTCACGAGTAGGGTCTTCACCGCTGTGTAAGGTTTCATGCTTTCCTTCCCCGCTTCCGCTTTGGCAAAGTTTCCAATGCGATGACTTCATCTATTGAGGAGAATGAGGTTTGTGAAACCTTAGTGGCTGCAACCATAGATTCCAACATACCCAGCACCATCATAAGCTTCAAGAGCGATTCAAAAGATATAACGCCTTGTTGTTCAAACTTACGTAGGGTTGCCAAGGGAACTCCCGAGCGAACTGACAACCCTTCTTGGGTCAAGTTCATTTGCAATCTGCGCTCTTTCAGGTTCTGTGCAATCTTCTTCTGGGCTATTGATGGACTTATAAGTGCTATCATAGTATTAATTATACACTATTTTCAATCTTTTGTAATAGTATAATAGTAGTTGTAGTATTATGCAATCAACAGATTGGTAGGAACAAATAAGAAAATATTCTTGATTTCATGAGAGTTATTGGGGATTCTGGGAACGATTACTCATCAATAGCATATATTCGAAATTTCCTACTGTTCTCTGCCACTCATACTATTCTTCCCTTTCAGCTGCCAACAAGGGACTTTCCTCTTCTTCTCCATACCCAGCTATTCTGGTTTTCAAGAAGTGAGCAAGCTCTGTATTCGTGCAATAGACATAACAGCCTTTCATCCCCCGGCTCATGAGTGTGCGGTAGGTATTGCGGATGATGATGTCGGCTGTTTTCATTGCCTCCTGATCACCCTTCTTGATAGGTCCTTTCAATCCTTTCAGTGATTGGTCGGTTCTTGCTCGCTTGGTGTAATCAGAGATGACATTCCCCTTTTCAAATCGGAGGTCATCCCCTATGATCACCCCGACATAGCTGAATTCAAGTCCTTGGGTGGTATGGATACAGCCAACTTGGTTGATCGACCCTTTGGAAATTGCATAGGTGCCATCACTGCTGAGGTTCCAGTACATGGAAAAGTCATCAATGGTAATATCTGGAACTGAATCTGGATTGTTCTTACTCACCCAATCCCAACAGTACCCTGCTACAATCCTGGCTTTATCATCTTCCCTATTTCTCTCTTCAATAAGCCTACGCAGTTCATTGGGATTTTCCACTACCCGGAAGTCATAGTCGATACCTTCCAAGGTGGGATTGGCTGTCTCTTCCTGGATTCCCAGTACTCCATCAAGCCATGAAAGATATCCGTCAGAACCATTGCAACGGAACTGGGAGAGAAGCCTCCCCTCTTGCACCTCTGCATTGAATGCTTTGGCCCAATAGAGAATTTGAGCCCGGTCACCATAATCTTGTGCAGTAACGCGCTGGTCTTCATCAATAAAGAACACGCTGCACCTGCTTGCGTTGATGATCTCCTTGATCTGATCTTCACCGGTAACCTTCGGTCCCTGTTGGGACCGTTTGTTGAGTCGGTGGGCTTCATCAACAATGAGGGTGCCGAAGTCATTGGTATCTGCATCAACAAATACCGTAGAACCTTTGAACAAGCTGCTGATATTATTTCTCTTGAATGCGCCAGAGCGGAGTTTTGCCTCAAACACCTTACGGGGAGCACTGTTCTTTGTCACGTATGCACACACCTGGTCATCATTGATCAACTGCACAAGAAGGTTGATGGCAACTACTGTCTTCCCCGTTCCAGGTCCCCCTTGTACAATGAAAACCCGTTTCTTCCCGTCCTCTTTACTTCTGCGAGCAAAGGAGAGCATCTGCTCATAGACTATCTTTTGTTCGTCTATGAGTATGAACTCCTCTTTCCCTCTCAGCATTGCAGAGAGAGCGTCTTGCAGGCTCTTGGAGGGCCGTATCTCACCATTATCGATGTAGTACAAGGTTTGCTTTGCATCCCCTGTATGGATGTACTTCTTGATAAACTCCCTAAGCTTCATTACATCACTACGGTAAAAGACTGGTGATTCATCAAGAAGGCTCTGAAAGTAGTGCTGTTTCAGTGGGTCATCTTCGGATGGTACATAGTTGTGCAAATACGCACAGCTCTCTAAATGGATAGGAATCGCATGGACATTTGCGTTGAAATTGGAGATAAGGGAACGGTAGGACCATGCTTGGTATGAGGGATGGTGTACTACTTGTTGTCCATGGGAGAAACGTGTCTGAACATCGATGATCTCCGCCTCCAGAAGTTGGTCGACATAGGGGACAGGTTCAACCTTACTCCACTGCTTCAGCTCTACGATCACGGCATTGTGTTTGTTCGCTTTGTCTAATCCCGTAAGGATGAAATCAACTCGTTTATTGGTATTGGGTATTCCAAATTCTATAGCTACACCGGAGGTGTCAGGAATCTCGGAATCGAGTAACACATTCTGCATGTAGTTCAATGAGTTACGCCAGGACTGTTCTTCACTTGAGCTGACTCTTTTGTGAAGCCTGTTCCACATATTCATTTCAATCTTCTGGTCGATTGAATTATCCTGGACGTCAGATAAGAATTGCTGCTTATCCCCTTCGTATACGAGCATCACACCCTCCGTGGCATCTACTTAGTGTACCACACTCCAAGAATTGTCGCGTTAGGAGTTACTAGAGCTCAGTGTACTTCTTTGCTGATCCATACGCTTTCTTCACATCATACTTCTCTGCATTCTTACGCAGCTTCCTCTCGATAATTGTAGGGATATCAACCCCAATGGAATCGGCAAATAGTACGGAGTAGATAAGGATATCTGCAAGCTCCTCTTCCATCTGCTTCTGCTTCTTCTTAGCATGCACATCCTCACCAGACCACTGGAAGCATTCTAGTAATTCAGAGGATTCTAGGCTGAGAGAAATCGCCAGGTCCTTGGGAGAGTGGAATTGCTTCCAGTTACGTGCATCCCGAAAGGCAAGGATATCGGCAATGGGGAGAGGTCTTTCACAAAAAATGCTACCCTTCCCTTCTTCAAGATAAGGGAGGGAAACCCCGAAGGTAGTACAAAGAAGTTCCAGTAATTCAGAAGAAGGAGCTTCAATTCCTCTCTGGTATGACTCTTCTTCCAATCCAAGTTTCTCAGCCATCTGAGCATCATCCAAGTGAAGTAGGTTCTGAATATGGTGTATGCGTTCCTGTAGTGTTTTCATTGGTTTGTCCTTCTGGGAATAGTAGCATGGAATGGGAGTGCTTTGGAAAGCAAAGATACATAAAGACCGGCCTTGCATGCGTAGTATCCTAGTTCTTATAAACTCCAATTGTGCATCGAATGATAATGTGGTACAAAAACATAAGGTGATTGTATGCTAAATAGGAGAAAAGTTCTTATATGGTTAGTTCAAAGACATAAGGAACCTATTTCGCTGATTAGACTCCAAAAACTGATGTTTCTTTTTGTGAAAGAGTCAAAAAATGACTATTACCACTTTATTCCAAATTCATACGGATGTTATTCAATCAGCCTTCATGATGATCAGATAGCACTTCAACAAAAACATATCATCATTGAAAAAAAGGGAAAATCGCCGTTTTCTTCATATGTAACCATTGATGAAAAACAAGCAGACTTGTGCAATATCAAATTAAAGAAAGATGATGAAGTTGCACTAGAAATGACACTAAGAGAGAATGAGCACCTTAGTGATAATGAATTGATCACGAAGGTCTACAAAGGATTCCCTTTTTATAGCATTCGCAGTGCTCTGCTTGATAATTTTCGTACAGACCCAGTATTTCTTGAAAAACTGGATCAAATAAGAAATAAGATAGAGAGTTCACCAAGAGCTCTCCTTACCATTGGGTATGAGGGGTTGTCCATAGATCGTTTTATACAGTTGCTTATACTTCAGAATGTAAAATATTTAGTCGATGTAAGAAAGAACCCCTTCTCGATGAGGCCCGAGTATAGGAAAGCGAGATTACTGACTGCATTACAGGAAGCTGGTATCAGCTATCTGCATATACCCGAGGCTGGAATTTCTTCTACATTAAGAAAAGAATTTCCTCCTTCTGAGCAAAAAGCGCAACTATTTGAACTGTATTCCAAACATACACTACCTCAGTGTGAAGAGCACGCTGAAGCAATAGCGGGACTTATAGCTAAAGTAAATGTAGCCCTAATGTGTTATGAAAAAAATCCTAGAGACTGCCATAGACAGTTGTTTGCAGAGTATTGCAGGAAAAAACAACCATCTATCCCGAGGATAATTCATATCAGAGGAGATGCATTTGAAGAAGAAACTATTCATCACAGTCCTGACATACCCGACCCCCTCCCATAAATATATTGAGACTGTATGTACAGCAGGATTAACAGAATCTGGAGATTGGATTCGTATCTATCCCATAAGGCTTAGAATGCTTAATACAAAAATTCAGAAATATGGTTGGTATATCCTCGATATTGAACCGAGAGACAGGAATAGGGACAATCGAAAAGAATCCTATTATTGCATTAGCCCGCCGGGAGAATGTATAAAGCATATTGGTCCAGGCAACGATTGGAGAGAACGAAAAGAAATATGCCTTAAGAATGTCTTCTATAATTTTACTAGTTTGGCATTCGCCTCAGACACTAAACGGAAAGATTTCATATCGCTTGCAACATTCAAGCCTAAAGAACTTGTTGATTTTATTGCAGAACCAAAAAATTGCGAGAAGGAAGAAAGCAAAAAAGAAGAAATCCTAAACAACCTCAGAATGCAGGGTGATCTAATCAATCAGGATATTCCTGAATATTGGAAGATGGCCCAATCAATTCCATTTACCTTCTATTATACTTTCAAAGATGACTCGGGGGCTATTTACAAATTAATGATTGAAGATTGGGAACTAATGATGCTTTACCGCAATTGCATCAAACATGGAAAGGAAAAGGCTTTACATGATATCAAAAAGAAATATCTTGAAGATTTCAGAAAGAGGGATATCTATTTCTTTCTCGGAACTCGTAGAGAAGCACATATGCGTAGATGGAGCAATCCATTTTCTATAGTTGGTGTGTTTTATCCTCCCTTAGAAATTCAACCAGAATTTGATTTCTCTACTCCCACCATATAGTCCGGGAATATTCTCTGAGATTTAGTGTTTTGGATATTTGGCTGTTTATGGAGTTTTATAATCATCCCAAAAAACTTTGTTCTAGGACCACAGCGAATTATAAACATTGACGTACACCAAACACAGGCGTATCCTGGGCTCATGGCAGTGCAGCTCTCAAACCGAATTTCCCAGAAATTGATTACCCACCTGGCAATCGGAAGTCATTATGTGCTCCAAGACATTGCTGATCTGATGGAAATGAACATTGCTGCTGCAATGCGTAAGGGAGTCCTTTCAAGAACTGGGGAGAATGCAATTGTATTGCTGATCAACTTGAAGAAAGAGAGCTATGCAACCCCGTATGTTGACCATATCGACAACGATGTCCTCTACTGGGAGGGACAGCTTAAACAACGGTTTGTCGAGAATCGGATGAATAGCGGAGAATACGAAATATTCGTATTCGTCAGGGATCGGGTAAAGACTCCCTACACCTACTACGGTCGTGCTATTCCTATCGCAAGTCAGTACTATGCCCCGGGCAAACCTTGTAAAACAAAGTTTAGCCTGTATGAATACGCCTCAGCTTTCAATCACCAAGAAAAGGAAGAATCATTAGATCAGGAACATCCTTATGGCATTGATCAGGGAGTTATTCCTACCACACGCATCGGAACAACCATCCAGAGAACAGTGCAGCATACCTATCGCAAACAAGCACTTGAACTCTGGAATAACAGTTGTGCTGTACTAGGAGTAGAAAAACCAAAGATCTTGGTAGCAAGTCATATCAAACCATGGAGAGTTGCAGATGACCATGAGCGAATTGACCCCAAAAATGCCCTCATACTCTCACCGCTTTACGACAAACTCTTCGACTTGGGAATGATTTCATTCGATCCCTCCAGTGGATCCATACAACTCTCAGGTCAACTTGATGACAATGATTATGACCGCCTCGGCATTGATGACTCAAAGCACCTAAGCATGATTCCTGAAGGAACTGAGAAATATCTAAGCTATCATAACAAATATGTGTATAACTTCGCTCCACTCTTGGAAACAGAGATTGAAATGCTTACCTATTAGATCCTTTCCCTTGCCTTCTCACCATATCCTACCTATACTATGGACATTAGGAGGACATCCATGGACCTATTTGAAGTAGCAATTAAACTGGAACAGGAAGGTATTCAGTTCTATACTGACCTTGCAAAAAAGGCACCAGACGAAGGTTTTGCAAACATCTTCAAGATGCTCGCTGATGACGAAAAGAAACATGAAAGTTATTTCCGTGCCCTACAGAAGAAGAGTGCACCAGTAGCAGTTAATACCACGGTAATAGAAGCAGCAAAGAAAGTCTTCAAGGCATTCGACCCAGATTCATTTCCCTCTGCAACTGATCAGATTCCTGCCTATGAAGAAGCTCTGGCTGTAGAGAAGAAGAGCATAGAGTTCTACAAGGAACAACTTCCACAGGTAACAGATGAAGAAGCCAAGAAAGCTCTCTCGCTTATCCTCTCAGAAGAGAAACGTCACTATGAAGTACTCAAGGAGATGCTTAAGCTTATTACCCGCCCTCATCGTTGGGTAGAGGACGCTGAGTTTGGCGTACGTGAAGACTACTAAGTACGATTCGTTTGCTTGAGTAATACCAACGCATCAGAAATGTCCAGGGGTTTACTGAAAAGGAACCCCTGGATTTTATCGCATTGATACTTCTTCAAGTAGTTATACTGATTCTCAAACTCAACACCCTCGGCGATAACTGTATGCCCTAGCTTATGGGCAAGTGATATAATTTCAGCTGTAATAGCTTCCTTCTCTTGAAGCACTTCAAGCTTGTCTATAAACGCTTTATCTATCTTCAGACAATTCACATTCAGCTCACGCTCTCGTGATAACGTTGAATAACCCGTGCCAAAATCATCGATTGCAATCGACATTCCCCGCTGCTGGAGAAGAAAGAACAAATCATTTACATCCTGGAACTTGGAAATAAACACTGACTCAGTCACTTCCAAAGTAATATTCTCAGTATCTACTCTATGGTGTTCAACAGCCTTCATCAGGGAAGGCAAAAAGTCCTTATTCATCAACTGAATCGCAGAAATATTGATCGAAACACCCACATTTGAAAAACCCTCTTTCTCTATCAGAGACAGGAATTTCAATGCCTTGTCTATAATGATCTTGCCAAGGGGGACAATAAGCTTGGCCTTCTCTGCAATCTCAATGAACTCAGTAGGAGAGACGCTACCCAAACAGGGACTCTTCATCCTGGAGAGAGCCTCAAAGCCAGAAATTGTCTGAGCCTTCACATCCCAAATCGGCTGGAACTGAAGGGAGAGGGAGGAAGAGACTGGATTCTTGATCAGCTCAGCGAGTTCTCTCTCGATGGTTGTACGCCTTCTCATTGCCTGCTGCATCGTCTCATCAAAAACACAAACCTCATGACCCGTATCAAAATCAGACAACGCTTGTTCGGAGGCAATGAGAAGATTGGTTAGGCTCTCCTCAATAGGAACATCAGAAAGCTCTATCAACCCAATACCCCAACCTACCCGTTCCTCTTTCAGCAAGGAAGCAACCTTCTTGGAGACCATCCTTCCAAAAGAAAGCAACGCAGCAAAATCAACAGGGGCTTTGATGAAGAATATCATCTGATACTCATAGGAACTGAACAACACATGCTCTGAATCACTGAGTGCCTGGAGTTTCATTGCTACTTGCTTCACCAGATTCCTGCTATAGAGAAACCCATGGGCTACACTCAATGCATGAACCGCAGTCAAGTTGACTGCAAGTAATGCATTTCCTCGCTTCTTCTGTTCTTCCTCCAAAAAAGAGACCAAGAACCTTCTGTTGGGAAGATCAGTCCACTCATCATGGTTATGGTAATAGTTGAGGACGAGTTCTTGTCTTTTTCTCTCAGAGATATCAAAAAGCATACCCTCAATTGCGACAAACGCCCCCTGATCATCCTGAATCCCTCGCCCGGTGTCAAATACCCATCTCTTATCCCCATCCTTGGTAATAATCTCATACTCTTGAATAAAGGGAGTCTCTCCATTAATAATCGATTCCCATTCCTCTCGTACGTTATCACGATGGATAGGAGCAATCATTTCATTGAAGGAAATAGCCTTGTTTCCTACCAGTTCTTCAGGTAAGTAGCCAGTTAGCTCCTTACACCCGGATGAGACAAACTGCATGGTCCAGTATTCATCAAATGAACACCGGTAGGCCATTCCCGGCAATTGGGAGAAGTATGAATGGATGATTCGCTCCCTCTCCCGTAGTGAAGCCTCGAGCTCTTTCTGTTCAGTAATATCCTTGATAATCCCAAGATAGTCTTCAGCTTCGGGTTGGTTTGCATATAGCCTTGAAACAGTCATGTTCACCCAAACCAGAGACCCATCAGGCTTGATGAACCGTTTCTCAATTTCATAGCTGGAGATCTCATGGTTGGAAAATAGTGCATACTTGACCAACTCCTTCTCCAGATCTTCAGGATGGGTAATTTCTCTCCAATCAACGGTCATGAGTTCTTCCTTGGAACGTCCCATGATATCCAGAAGAATTGCATTGGCCTTGACCATTTCCATATGAGCTGCATCAGGACCGCTATATACGGCTATGCCTATAGGAGCCTGCCAGAGCAGGCTGTCAAACAAGACATCCCCCACTTGCCGTCTAGCTCCCATTACTGCATCAGATAGCAATTCCACCCGCCGTTTCAACAACTGGGGAGAGTAAGGCCTACGGATACAGTCAGAAGCCCCCAGGGCAAGAGCTTTGTTTTCCTGCTCTGTATCGTCGTTGGTGATAACGATACTATGGATTGGATAATGAGCAAGTGGTTGCAATAGAGAGACACTGGTAATGAAATCAAGGAGAGCAATTCGAATTGAGGGGTGTTTTTCTACACATGTAACCGCTTCTGCCTCAGTAGAGACAAACCAAAGTTCAGCTGAGTTAAGACTCCTTTTAATTGTTGCAGTTTCTTCTTCAGAAACACCAACAACCAACACACCAACCTGCACCATCACGCTCCTGCATACAACATACATAGCCATGTACTATTCAACTATTTTGCAGTTAGTATACAGGAGCAATAATACTCATACAATGTGAAAAATAAAACAAATTCCGACTATTCCGATATTCTTATCCCGGGTTATGTAGCCGTTGCTGTTGCAACCTTGCTAAGATCCTGGGTATTGAATGCATCGCGATCGAATTCACCAAGGGCGTTTGCAACAACGACAGAGGTCGTCAGGTCTCCGGTAACATTGGTCATGGTCCTGAACATATCCACCAGGAAATCGACACCAGCTACCAGGCCAACCGCCTCAACAGGAAGTCCGACCGTGGTGAGGGTGATAATGGTAAAAGCTGTTGCTCCCATCGGCACAGCGGCACTACCCAAGCTTGCAAATATGGAAACCACCACGATCAGAACATATTGGGAGAGCGCAAGTTCAATACCAAAGGCATTTGCTGCAAACACCGCTACCATGGCAGGGAAAATACCTCCACAGGCATCCATGTTCATCACAGCCCCAAGCGGTCCCACGAAGTTTGCCACCCTGGAATTCACTTTCAGCCTGTCGGTCATGGTATTGATGGTCATCGTCAAGGAACCCAAGCTCGAGCGGCTGGAGAATGCAAGCAACATAGCAGGGCTCGCTGCCTTGAAAAACCTGAATGGGTTGATCTTGGCCGAGAACGTAAGCAATCCGCCATATACAAGCCCAATTTGCAGCAAGCAGGCAATTACCACTGCCAATACAAACAACCCAAGCTGAGCCAACGCTGCCAGTCCTGTATTCGAAAGCCAGTAAGAGGTGAGTGCAAGAACGCCATAGGGAGTCAGTCGAAGCACAATCTTCGTCAGCTCGATCACCACCTGGAGAAAACTCTCCAACAACTGCTCAAACGGCTTGATCGCATCGCTCTTCTTTGTCTTTACGGTAATTGCGGCAACACCAATGAAAACAGAGAACACAACCAGAGGAATCATCTGCATTTCAGCAGCAGAGCGCACGGGATTGGATGGAATGAAAGCCCTGAACTGAGCAAAGATATTTCCCAAGGTATTGGGAGTACGCTCTGCGAGTTCTCCTACCACCATCCCTTGGCCAACTGCAAACAGACTACCCACCAAAAGTCCGATGATGCCGGCAAGTGTTGCTGTAAATAAGAAGAGGGAGATGGTTCTTACTCCCATTCTTCTAAGCTCATGAGTGTTGCCGAGTCTCAGCAACCCAGCAATGATGCTTGTCGGGACCAAGGGAATGATGAGCATGCGAAGCAGGTCAACATACCCATTACCGACAAGAGCGACCCATCGACGAACCTGGGAAGAGACCGACTCCTCACCAAAGAAAAACAGGGAAAGCCCAAAGAGCGCTCCAAGCAACAAGGATACTGATACCCTAACAGAGAATGAGAGATGCCACACCCTCTTCAGCATTACCAATGCTGCGAGCAGTACCACGAATAGTATCAACCAAAGAACCAGTCCCATAAGAGCCCCCTTTTACCAATTAACTATTAATTCTATAGATTTAGTATGATATATAAGTATCATATACCTGTCAAGCATCTTAGACATCCTAATACTTCTATATATGATTATGTAATGAAGTATCGGTTACGTCAATCTTGGTTTTACTCGACTTGAGGAGTTCTTTCGATTCTTGGGTCGGTGAAGATATCCTTCTCATCATAACTGGGGGTGGAAAACTCAGAAACCACTGCACCTTCACATCCTGCCTCGAACCAATGCTTGGTATTGGGCTTCAGGGTATATTGCTCGCCTGGGCGTAGTACGATCTCATGGAAGACAGTGTACACACCGTCTTTCTCTTTTGCCTTGATGGGGTGGGTAGCCTCTCCTTCTACATAGAGATATACCTCTCCCCATCGGCAGCGGAAGGTCTCTTCCTTGCCGATGTACGACCCAAATGCCGGATGGCGATGCTCTGGACACCTCTGGTGAGGAAACAGCACCAGCTCCTTTGCACATACACGATCTGTATTGAGGTAGGTAACCAACTCAAGACCAGTATGCTCCAGGTCGTTGAGGCCGAAATCTGCGACCTCAACATTCCCTTTCTCTTCATCGGTGAGGACGATCCCAGCCTTCTCAAAGAACATAAGCGTCCGCTTCACTGCCTCTTCATATATCTCTCTGCTGATCATTCCTCACCTCCTTGGTTCTATGCTTAGTATTTGAGATCAGATGCCTCAAGCATCTTCTCAAACAACTCCCTGGCCTTATCTCTGCTCAGATTCATCAGTGGATCACTGAGGAAAGCAGAGAAGAGCAACTCATCATCCTTGTTCCAGATTGCCTCTAGGGTCATCTCCTGTACATCACTGACCTGCCTGACCAGATTCTGGATAGCAAGCGGGGGATCACTGGCAACAATCGGGCGGATGGAATCTTCACCCAATACCCCATTGCTCTCAACAATCCTGCCCTTGGGAAGATAACTGATCTGCCCTTCATTGGGACGATTGATATTGGTGACCATGGTCTTATCACCCATCAGGCAACGCATGATATCCACGCCTTCCTCATCAGTAAGCTCTGCCTTCAGGTCCTCATCCTTGAATACGCGCTCCCGCTTCTCCTTCGCTGTGCGCTCTCTCCAGGAATATGGAGTCCTGATCACCCCATAGGTATGCAGGTTCTCGTCGCTGGTAAGGAACCAAGGAACGAACTCGGCAAGGTGGCGATCCCCAGCGGCCCCAAGGGAACCAAAGTCACGCAAGAAACTGAGTGCAATCTTCTGGTCGCAGTCAAACCACTTCTCTTCCTCCAATCGCTTCTTGGCAACAGCAGTTCCATCACTGAAGGTAGAGGCATCCTGAACAAGCTCAATGAGACGGGGCATCAGGTCATGGGCCTTCCAAAAAGCCTTGGTCACAAAGGTGAAATGATTCACCCCGGTAAGATCAATCTTGATCTCCCTTCTATCGGGAACTGGTACATCAAACCACTCAGCCACCTTCTCAGCAAGGAAGTTCTGGGTATGGAATACCTCATGACAACAGCCCAGTGCCTTGATCTCGGGGAATGCCTTATAGAGTGCTGCAGTGCAGAGCGTCATTGGATTGGTGTAGTTGATCACCCAGGCATCAGGACAGTATTGCTTGACTTGCTCGGCGATCTCAAAGAACAGGGGAACGGCTCGGCGAGCGCGCATAATCCCACCAGGACCTGTGGTATCCCCTACAGACTGGAGAATCCCATACTCTTCAGGGAGGACAAGGTCGCCATAGCGGCATTCGGTCTTCCCTGGTTCTATGGAGATGATTACCAGATCACAACCAGTAAGCGCTTTTCCAATCTCATCCTCTGCGATGACGCGGAAACGACCCTCACTGTTGTTAACCTTGAACACCTTCTCTGCAACTGCCACATTGTTATGCGCAGCTTCCTTATCAATATCGTACAGAACCAAGGTACCGTGGGTCATGGTATTGTACGCAAGATCCTTCATGAACTGGATGGCCCAGAGGCGACCACCACCTCCAACAATACAGATACGAGTCTCTTTCATTCGATTCCTCCTCTCAGTACTCTTATTCTCCCTATCATAGTAGCAGATAAACAGCCCATGTACCTTGACATTGGGTATCTTTTTTTGACATTTCTCCCCAAATGGTGTACTACCTTAGAGCATGTATACCTTGGTAATCGTAGACGATGAAACAGAACTCCTGGAAGGGCTTACCCACTACTTCCCCTGGGAATCGATAGGATTCTCAGTCTCTGGATCCTTCACTGATGCAAGAAGCGCCCTTGCCTTCTGCAAGGACCATCACCCAGACGTGCTCCTTACCGATATACGGATGCCCTTCATGAGTGGACTCCAGTTGATCAAGGAACTGAAGCAGTTCCCTTCCCCACCCCAGTTCTGTATCATGAGTGCATATGATGACTTCGGCTATGCGAAAGAAGCTATCGGGTACGGGGTCCTGGAGTATCTGGTAAAACCATCCTCGTTTGAGGAGATCAAACAGACCTTTGAGAAAATCCGACACGTTTTGGACGGCTCTACACCGGCTATGGCTCCCTCCTCCTCATTTGTTCCGTCCAACCCCTTGGTCACAAAAACACTGGCGATCGTTGAGAAGAAACTCAGCAGCTGTACCCTACAGAATATTGCCTCGGAGCTTGGTGTGACTACGAGTTATCTGAGCAGGCTGTTCAAGGAAGAGACTACCCAGAATTTTCAGGAGTATCTCTTGAGCCATAAGATGGAAGTAGCAAAACAGATGCTCACCAGCAAAGTGGGCTATAAGAACAAGGAAATAGCGGAAGCACTAGGGTATCAAGATACGCAGAACTTCTGCAGGACATTCCGCAAGTACTGGGGAACCAGTCCCCAACAGTTGAAGAAGGAACAGGGCTTATGAACAAACGTATCATCCGTATCTTCTTCCGCCACAGTCTCCCCTTGGTCATTGTAGCGCTTCTCTTGGGAGGAGGAGCAACCTTGCTGACCCAGAACTTCATCAGGAGCAACTCCATCAGGCAGGCGAACCAGAAGCTTGCTGAGGTACAGGCCTACTATGATGTGATTCTTGATGAGATGGACAGCCTCTCCTTGATGTTCAGCACCAATCCCGAGATGATGAACCGCCTTCAGCGCGTTCTCAGCGGAGGAGAGGAGGTCAACTTGGACAACTATCGTGAATTCCGTCTCATCCGATCCTTCCTTGCAGCTCCTGCCAATGCAAGGCCCTATATCCATGACATCTACGTATACTTGGACAATGCTCGTGAGCTGGTACTCTCCAGTGATCTCGCGTTCACCGCGCTCCCGTATATGGAGGACTCCTCCTGGTTCCAAACGTACAAGGAGCTTCCCTCTGAGAACCAGAGTTACTCACAAAGGGTTACCCTCAAGGAAGGAACCCCGACAGAACAACATATCATTCGTATCCTGAGGCCAATCACAAATCCGGTCAATGAACGTATAGGAGTCATCGTCCTGGACATCAAGGAAAGGTCGCTTTCAGGGGCCTACCAGTTCCAGGAGGGAGAGATACTTACGGTTCACAACCGAGACGGACAGTTGCTTTTTTCCAATCCAAGCAATCATAGGGAGTATGCTGAAGAGGACATGTACTATTTCCAAGCCTTCTCTGGGAAGTATGGTTGGGAATACACGCTAGGCATCTATGAACCAATGCTCTACCAGCTCTCCACCACCCTGCTCTACTACACCATCACCCTCACGGTCATAGCACTTCTGCTGGGTCTTTATCTTACCCACCGAACCAATCGGCAAGAGAGAAAGTTCCTTGCCAATATCATGCAACAGCTCAGCCAGGTCGGAGATGCCGACTTCACTGAAGAACATCCAGAGAAGTATCGGAACATCTTTGATTACCTGAACCACCATGTCATCAGGACATTCCTCGAACAGGACTACCTCAGGTGGCAGACAGAGGCAATGGAATACCGTGCCCTGCAGATGCAGATCAATCCCCACTTTCTTTTCAACACCTTGGATACCATCAACTGGAAGGCGGTCAAACTTGCCTCAGGGGAGAACGATGTTTCCACCATGATCCAGCTTCTTTCAAAGCTGCTCAAATACTCGCTGCAGGTTGATGACTTCTCCGGCGTTCCCCTCTCCAAGGAACTCGAACAGACCGAGTACTATATTCAGCTGCAACATATCCGTTTCAAGCAGGCTTTCACCTGTGAGAAGGATATCGACCCTTCACTCCTTGATGTACGCGTTCCGGCAATGCTTCTGCAGCCCATTCTGGAGAATGCATTCAACCATGGATTCCGGGAGGGTGAGCCCCTTCATATCACCATCAGAGCAACGCTGGTGGAAGACAGGATGCAGATTGTAGTTTCCAACGACGGGAAGTGCATGAGCCAGGAGGAGGTTGATGCAATCAACCAGAGCAAGGCAGATGTACTGAAGAAAAAAAGTTCCCTTGGGCTGTTGAACATCAATAAGCGTCTGATGCTCTTCACCCAAGGGAAGTCCCCGATTGTCATTGCCAGTAAGGAGGATGCCGGGGTTACGGTTACCCTGTATCTCCCGCTCAGAAGAGAGGGATGATCAGGTCTTCATTCCAGTGGTAGCAATTCCCTCAACGAAGTATTTCTGTGCAGCGAAGAAGAGAATCACCGGAGGGAGTATGGAGATCAGGCTCATCGCCATGATCTGGTTCCAATCAAACTCAGTTGAGATGTCCATGGTCATCCTCAGGCCCAACGCCACAGGATACTTGGCCACACTACTGATATAGATCAAGACATTGAAGAAGTCATTCCACGTCCAGACAAACTGGAAAACGATGACTGAGAAAATGGCTGACTTGCACAGCGGCAACAACAGATCCTTGAGAATGACAAAACTGTTGCACCCATCCAGCTTCCCTGACTCATCAATCTCTATAGGCAAGCCCCTGAAGAACTGCACCATCATGAAATTGAAGAAGGGAAAGCTTCCAAGCATCGCTGGAACGATGAACGGCAGGTAGGTATCGAGCCAGCCAAGCTTCTTGAAGAAGATATACCGGGGAATGATAATAACCGTTGCAGGAAGCATCAAGGTTGCAATCATGATGAAGAACAAGAGCTTCTTAAGTGGAAAGTTGAACCTGGCAAACCCATAACCAACCAATGTTGCACTGATAACGGTGAATATGACCGTTGGGATTACCATCAGGAAGGTATTGGACAGGAAGGTTGAGAACCCATACTGGCCCGTCCCCGTCCAGCCGGCTGCAAAGGCACCGAAGACAGGGTTCTTGGGAAGCAATCCAATGGTTCCAAACATCTCCTCATTGGTCTTGAACGCTGCCCCGATCATCCAGAGCAACGGGTAGATCATGATATAGGCAAGGACGATCAAGAAGATATAGGAGATAATTTTTGCGGTAGGCGTTGTTTTCTTGATCATATTGAATCTCCGTAGTGTACCCAGCTCTCAGAACTGCGGAACGTCAAACTGGTAAAGAATAGGATAATGGCGAACAGTATCCAGGAGAGCGCGGATGCATAGCCCATCTTGAAGAACTTGAAGCCCTGATCGTAGAGCATCAGTCCATAGAGGTAGGTAGACTTCAGTGGTCCACCCTGTGTAATGACAAATGCACCGGTAAAGTCCTGGAATGCATTGATCATCTGCATGATAAGGTTGAACAATATGATGGGTGAAAGAGAGGGCAAGGTGATCTGGAAGAAAATGCGTGGCCTTCCTGCCCCGTCAATTTTTGCAGCCTCATAGAGGCTGAAAGGAATCTGCTTCAGTCCAGCCAGGAAGAGCAGCATGGAAGAGCCGAACTGCCAGACTGTGACCAAGCTGATGGTCCCTAAGGCAAGGTCAGGACTCCCAAGCCAATCGATGGCAGGAATTCCCAGTACACCGATGAGGTTGTTCACGACCCCCTGGTTCATGAACAGGTACTTCCACAGTACACTGATGGCCACACTTCCTCCCAGGATGGAGGGAATATAATACAGGGTACGAAACAAGTTGATACCCTTGATTTTCTGATTCAGGATGATTGCGATCAAGAGGGCAAACCCTATCTTGAGGGGAACCGCAATCAGGACGTAGTAAAACGTCACCTTCAAGGATTGCAGGAATGTCGCGTCTGCAGTAAAGATTTTCTTGTAGTTGGCAAGTCCGAGAAATTCCGGGTCACCAAGCAACTGGAACTCAGTGAATGAGTACCAGAAGGAGTTGATCAATGGAATGAGCTGGAGAAGCAGGAACCCAATGATCCATGGCAGGATGTAGAGATATCCGATATATGTGTAGTTCTTATATGAGCGTCTTTGCATCTCATTACCCTTTAAAACCTACCACCCGCCATTTGGCGGATGGTAGTATTGTACGATTTACAGAGAAGCAAGTGTTGCTTCAAGATTCTTGATCAGCTTGGCAGAAGCTTCCTCAGGGGTAAGCCTTCCAAAACCGAACTCATCGATCACGTCCTGCATTACCTGCATGACTTCACTATTCATTTGGTAGACACTCTGTGGGTCACCAGCCTGGGCAATACCTTCATTGGTGGCCTTCTCTGCCATCTCTGAGATCATGCCCTTCTCAGCAAGAACACTCCGTCCGATTGCTGCAGAGGGAATACCACGTGCAAGACCCAACTTCTCGATGGCTTCAGGATCAGTGAACAGGTAGTCCATGAGCTTGATAGCCTCATCCTTGTTCTTGGAGTTGTTGTTGACTACAAAGATCTGGGAGGGGCGCATCAGGATACCTGTGTTTACAGCACCATCCATGACAGGGAACTGACGGGTTTCGAAGTTTTCTCTAGCCCCAATGTCCTTGTCCATGGAACTTACCCAAGTCCATGCAGTTGCCATCTTGCCGTTGATCCAATCTGGATTTTCCTGGAACTTCTGATAGAAAAGTGAGGTCTGGCTGAAAGGAGCAATGATGTCCTCATCAATCCAGCGCTGGAAGTAGCGGAATACCTCAGCTCCCTGTTCCTGGGTAAAGGCAACCTGCTTGTTGCTGTCCACAACACTTCCGGCAAGCTGTGCAACGTAAATCTCAAACCAGTAGCGAAGAATGTCAGGTGTTGCACCACTGAAATAGCGGGTGGAATCCTGGTCGTTGATCTTCTTGCCTTCACTGATGATATTCTCCCAAGTCCACTTGGTGTTGGGATCAATGCCAAAATCAGAGAGCATTTTGGTGTCTACCACAAAGGTATTGACGTTGGTTCCGGTAGGAAGACCCATCAATTTCCCCTCATAGGAGCAGTAGTTCTCAAGGAATGCTGCATCAAACTGGGAAAGGTCAACCATGGAATCGTCGATGACAGTGAATACTTCACCCTTTGAGGAGAGCTCAGCAAGCCAAGGCTGGTCAATCTGGATAATGTCAGCAGCAGTACCGCCAGCAATCTGGGTCACTATCTTCTGGTAGTAGCCATCCCAGCCACCGTACTCGCCTTCCAACTTGACGTTGGGATTCTTTGCCATATAGGCATCCATTGCTGCAAGGGTCGGAGTATGACGAGAGTCACCACCCCACCAGGAGAGACGCAGTGTCACAGGACCGTCTTCTTTTGCAGCTTCTTTTGAACCGGCTGCAAATACTGTTCCCATTGCCAAAAGGGCGATGAGCAATAACACGAGCGTTTTTTTCATAAACAAGCCTCCGTTTGTGTTTTAGGTAGCTTCAGTCTGCAGGGCTTTTCTCACGGTTGCCAGCAAGAGAGTTTTGACAAAGTTGTATCATCTTTTGACATCCAGGGAAAAGTATTTCCACGTTGACGGGTGAGTCAAACCCGAGTAGGGTACAGGAAACGAGGAGAAATCACCATGCCCATCATTGATTCCCATGCACATATATTTACCGAGCTCTGCGGTTTTGGAGCCGACGGAGAACTTCGCTCCATCGGTGGAGGAAAAGCCCGTTGGGCTACAGGGGAGGTGATCGATCTCATACCCCAAAGCTATGGGGATACGACCTTCAGTGCTGAGCGATTTCTCACCTTGATGGATCAGAACAATGTTGAAAAGGCCGTTCTGTTACAAGGAGGTTTCCTTGGTTTTGCCAATAACTATCTTGCCCAGGTAGTAAAAATACACCCTACCCGTTTCGCTGCAGCAGCAACCTTCGACCCCTTCTGCCGCAACGCACAGAAGATTCTGGATAATCTAATCCAGACGTTTCGAATCTTCAAATTCGAGATGTCCACAGGGTGTGGCATCATGGGAAGCCATCCAGACTTTCCCCTCGATAAACCAAGTATGATGCAATTCTATGAACAGATAGCAACAAAGAAAGGCGTCCTGGTGTTTGACTTGGGAAGTCCTGGAGATGGGAGCAACCAACCACATGCTATCAGGAATATTGCTGAAGCATTCCCACATATGCCCATTGTCATCTGCCACCTCATGAGTCCTAGGCGCAATCATAGAAGGGAGCTGGAAGAAGGCCTAAAAACAATGAACCGAGAGAATATTTACTTTGACCTTGCCGCCCTTCACCATAAGGTACGACCTGAAGCATATCCGTTTCCAACTGCACAGGAATTTATATCGCTCGCGAAAAACTTGGTTGGATCTGACCACCTGATGTGGGGCACCGATGTCCCTTCCACCTTGGTACAATACAGTTACAGGCAGCTACTGGACTACCAGTGGGAGTTGTTTGCCGAGGAAGAGCGTAAGATGGTCTTTCATGATACGGCAGAAAGGATCTATTTCTCCACGTAGCAAAAACGACCATCCTTTCATTTCTTGCTTTCGGCTATCTTTACGAATCCCTAAACCCGCAGGTATACTTATTACCTACTATTTTACTAGGAATAAGGGGATAACCATGCATATATTTCAATCATATCTTGAGGATATCGCTGATGATAACCAACGCAGGAAAATGGATGCATTGCTTACTTGGGTGCATGAGACGTTTCCAACACTCGGAATGAGGATTGCCTGGAACCAACCAATATTCACTGACCATGAGACCTTCATCATCGGTTTCAGCAGGGCAAAAGCACACATCAGTGTTGCTCCTGAAAGCAGAACGATTGAGAAATTCTCAGATGATCTTTCAAAGGCAAAATTGTCAGCCACCAAAGAACTGTTCAGGATCAAATGGGAGCAGGAGACCCCCTACTCCCTTCTACAGAGGATCATCCTCTTCAATATCGAGGACAAGAAGGAGTGTTCAACATTCTGGAGGAAGTAAAGACCCTTTCCGTAATCTTTACAGTGTAGGAAGACCGTTACGGCCCTTTATAAGCAATCGTACAACTCCATGTAAAAGAGCGAAAGGCAACAACACGGCACTGAGCACTTGCATACCCAATTCATAGAAAAAAGAACTACCATGATATGGATGCCCTTTCAGTCTCGAGATAAATGCACTGAACGGAATACCATAGATATTTCCTACCTGCATCATCCTAATTGCTGAAAGCATAACCCTGGCTTCATTGATGCCATACGTTGTTTCAATCGTCCGGTAGGTTTCAATGTCAGGGAATCCTCCAGTATTTGCAAAGTGTTGTGCAAACATGATGGCCTTTCCTTCCTCCGGCCTGACAAGAGCTCCATCCCCGCTGAGTAGGCTGTAGATCTCCTCACTGCTTATGCCCTGTTTCAATGCCATATGAGCATGGGCATATGAACAAGCCGCACATCCGTTCACCTCTGTTACCGCAAGTTGCATACGCTCAAGGAAGTCTGTAGAGACAACCTTATGCTTCCGATTGTATTTCAGCCCTGAAACAGCTTCAGGGACCAACATGATTCCACGATACAAATCCTGAACAGAGAATTTTCGCTTGTATGCCTGTCTCTTGAGTATGTCGCTTGGTATTGGCCCCTCATGCATCATGCATTCCGTCCTTATACGTATCTGGCTTGGTTCACCTAAAAGGTACCACACCTCTCGCAAACAGCATAGTTACTGCATAGTGAAACCAACGTTGACTTCACTATCTTCCGGAAATACTGGCATCAGCGTGATTCTGAACCAGCACCTTCAGCTCTGAATTTCTGCTGGTATAGAGATATCCACAGGTAACTGAGGTAATGGGAGCAACCAGTACCAGAGCGATACAACCTACCATGGTATGGAGTATTTCTGCTGCAACGCTCGGGCTATTGAGAATACTCATAACCGGGGTGCCCTGCGCCATGTACACCATCATGATGGTGAGATAACTCCCAATATACGCAAGCAAAAGGGTTGTTGTCTGGCTCCCTACCACGGATCGACCAATCGTAAGGCCGCTCTGAATAAGTGCAGTACGAGTGATGGAGGGGTGGTGTCTCTGTACCTCTTCCAGTGCGGAGCTGATATCAATGGCCAAGTCCAGCAATGCACCTAAACAGGAGAGATAGATCGCTGACTGAAACACCTTGGTCAGTTGCATGCTCTCAAAGCCGGCAAACAGCAACGACTCCGACCAGGGCATAACAGCCCCATGCAATTTCAAATACCATGTTCCCCACATCGAGAACAGTACAGTGATGACAGAGCAAATAATAGTCCCAATGATCGCCGCATAGGCTTTCTTTGTCAGCCCGGCTACCAGCAGCAAGCAAGCAACAGCAAGAAAGGAGCCAACCAATAGGGAAACCAGCATTGGCTCATAGCCCTTGAGTGTAAGAGGGATAAGTACTTTCCAAATGAGTAAAAAGGCCAAGGCAAATGAAATGATCGTCCTAACTCCCGTCTTCCCTGAGAAGAGAATAAGTCCAAAGGCAAAAAGTGTAAGAAGAAGCAACTCTTTCGAGAAACGGTAATGGCTGACCATGTTGGTGAATACGATCTCCCCTTCCTTGTCCTGCTCTACCAATACCCAGGCAATATCCCCTTCTTCATATACAGTATCGAATTCGAGTTTTCCATTGAGCAGGTTTATAGCCTCAGACTGTTTACCTGCATGAGGTCCAGAGAGTATCTCTATTGTACAAATCTGTTCACCCATGCGGACCACCCCGGTTTGATACATGTTTGAGTTGTCCAAGGAGACTACCCTTGCTCTGCTTCCTATTGCGTTTATATATATCTCTCGCTCAAAACCGGTTGGGATCATTATCAGGAGGAGTACCACACCTAGCAGGACAGCCAACAATGACCACTCTCGATAGCTACGTTCCGCTTTCTTCATACCACTATTCCTTTTCAGACAGATTCCCCCTCATGGAGAGGGGGAAGGTTTAACCTGATTGTCTGTTATACAACTTCTACAAGTGATTTCAACTTGGCGAATATATCGGTGTTATCATAGGAGCCAGCAAACATCTCTGAGCCAACCCCGTAGGCGAACACTCCCACAGGGGTTCCTGTATGTGAGTAACTCGTCCAACCAATACCAGCCTTGTTGTTCAGGATATGAGTCAGGGTAATGGAGAATGGATTGTAGCTTCCGTAGAGTTGGTAACTCAGCTGGTCATTCGCACGGTTGCCCTTTGGCAGCATTGCCTGGCGGAATGCCTCCTCCAGCCTTGAGTACTCAAGACTGGTCAATGCCAGCACCTCCGATGAGGCTTTGCTTCCAGGAGGGACCAAGCCAAAGTACTCTTCAACCAATACCAGTGCTTCTTGGAAAGTCAAATCCGGGTTGTTTGCAATTGCCTCCTGCATAATTCCATCGAATGCTACGTAGGAGACTCTCTGGTTTTCAAGGATGTTGAATGCTGTATTGTACCCAGTGGATGCAAATCCGATAGTCATACCACCAGTTTCATGGTCACCGGTTACTACAATCAACGTCTCCTCTGGATGGGCTTCAGCAAATGTGACTGCTTCCTGAATTGCCTCATCGAATGCAAGCAAGTCCCTGATTTCCGATGCTGCATCATTGGCATGACAAGCCCAGTCAATCTTCCCAGACTCTACCATCATGAAGAAGCCCTTCTCATTATCAAGCACATCAATTCCCTTCTTGACGAACTGAGCCAGGGTGACATCGCTTGCATTCATGTCGATTGCATACGGCATTGCCCCACCATCCTGCAGTCTTGGGCTTTGGGCATAGACTCTTCCACTCTTGTCTGAGAGTGAGAGTATTTCGCTCTTGTCATCGGTGACCAAATACCCTTGTTCTTCCAGCAAGGTATAGATACTCTGCTTTCCCCCATCTTCTGCTTTGTTGACCGAACCACCAGCAAAGTAGTCAAAACCACTATTTGCCATTTGCACGCCGATGTCATAGTAGTTGTTCCGGGAAGGGACATGGGCGTAGTAGGCTGCAGGAGTAGCATGGTTGATGGTTACCGTTGAGACGATTCCCACTTTCCAGTCCTTCTGCTCCTTGAGCCGTTCAGCAATGTTCTTTCCCACATACTGTTTGTCTATTCCCAATCCGAGAACACCACTGTGGGTTTTATACCCTGAGGACAAGCTGGTTGCTGTGGAAGCTGAATCAGGGCAGAAGGAGGTTGCATCATAGGTTGTCTGTAACCCAGAGACCGGGAACTCTGTGAATGTGAGTTTCTCCAAGGAGACAGAACCCTTGGTGTTGTTTCCTTTCAATACCTGGGCAGCATTGATCTGTACGTGACTCATACCGTCACCGATGAACATAAAGACATACTTGGGTGCTTTTGCAGTCTGTTGCTCTGTGACTTCCCAAGTAGGTGTACTCTCTCCTGCAGGCTGTGCTGCAAGACCCAAAGTTACTGCTGCCAACAGCAATAATACCAGAATCAATCGTTTCTTCATGACTTCCCCCATAAGGAATATTGAGATGGCTCAACTATGGGGAATGCTTGTAAGCAAACAATGCAGAAACCATGAAAAAGACTTAAGAAAAGTATTACTACCAAGACAAAGGAGGCGATGTACTCAACAAACATGGACTAAGAAATAGACATACTCATTTCCCGATCAAGAGCATCAACAAATCCTTGACACCATCGACCACAGCAGAACCGGCGGTTTCCTTGAAAGAAGCATTTCTTGCCTTCCAATCGAGGCTTCGTATCTGGTCAGCCAAGACAACACCAGAGGTAAAGCCATCACTACTGGATAGAGATATTTCGAAAGGATACCCTTTTTGCTTACTAGTAATTGGACAAATCAAAGCCAATCCTATCCTGTTGTATTTCTTGGGGCTTACCACCAATCCAGGTCTTCTTCCCTCTTGCTCATGACCGGGCGGAGGAGTGAAGTCCAACCACACAATATCGCCCTCCTCAGGGATATAGACATTACTTACCATGCTTCACCCCCTACCTCTTCACCAAAAAGTTCAGTGCCATGCATATTTTCTGGACTTATTCTTTCCAGCAGGAGATCTAGATGTTTCTTCACGTGTTGGTCTTCTGGGATACATCATTATTCCGTCCCCAACCCTCTCGAGTTCCACCTCAGTGCCATTATCCAGATGCAATTCCTGCAACAAGGGTTTCGGAAGGCGAATACCTGAACTGTTTCCCCATTTCTGGATGGTTGTCTTCATATACTTCTCCATGTAAAAAATGTCCCATTGCTGTTGCTGATTCAATGCCAAGTCCTCCTGTACAAGTATATACTCATGTATATACATCGTCAATCTAATTGGAACATAAAGAAATAGTTCAACCACATGAACTCAATATATACACCAATGCTCTCTAAGATTGGTTGCATGGCATTTCACTTCAGTGGAGGTATCAAGAAAGGCTAAGCGTTTACAGGATTTTCTTTAGCTCCTGCTGTACACGAGGAAGGAGATGAGGACTGAGGTCAACCAACCTTTTAAGCTGCCAGGAAAGCTCCTTCTCTGCATCCCTATTAAGCAGAACAAGCATCTTCCTTCCATACCATATCGGACCAAGTGCATGGTCTGCCATATGGGCGGTAGCGACTGCCTGGCCGACTGCCCGGCAGTAGAACTGAGAAGGCTTGTCTTCTACAGTACGAGCAAAGGCATGCACCGCCCTACTCGCTTTCATCGCCTCCCCAGTCATTGCTTTCCCCTCACTCCACCTATAGCCTATTTCGAATGCTGAGATGATTACTTCTTCCTGTGGTAATACATGGTACTCCCCAAGATGCTCCGTGCAGAGAAGTGCCCACTTCATGAGGGAGCGATGATCCTCTGGGGACAGCAAGCCTCCCCTATGCTCAGCTACAAACAGCCTATTTCTCATTTGACTTGCCTCCTGTATATGCGGTAGCGAGCACTGACAGAACACTGTTTGTAAAAGATATCTTCTCCCATATCTCCAGGTGATGCATAAACCAGTGTTCTTGTATCTTGGTCACCTCTTTCCAGGGTACTGTCTCATCATGATAAGGAAGAGGAATACTAAGCACCAAGGGTGCCACTGATCTGCCTTTGAGATAGCGACCAGGAATCCAGAAATAGGCGAAGGTCGATTGTCCAATGAGAGAAATCTGGCTCTTACTGATTTTCAGCTGTATAGGCCCCAAGTATGAGATCTTATACATAATCTCCTCAAAGAGGTTCTTGGCTTGAGGATATCCGCTAAAGAAATCATCTGTTTCCATGGTCCCAGCATACACCTAAGGGGGGCACCTGTCGATTTTTGTTTCCCGTCTCTTGAGCCAATGCTACAATTCCATCAAGAGAGGCCAACAATGGAACACACCCCGATAATCCTGACTGAGAAAATTCCCATCGGAATAAGCTTGTGTGCGATGGGAGGTCCTGTACGCTACAACGGCAAGGGGATCGATGTACTGACTCCCCTTGGAAGAGAGAAGAACGACTTTGTATTCACTCCCGTCTGTCCTGAGTGCCAAGCAGGTCTTGGTATTACACGGGACCCTGTGCACCTCTCTGGGGGAACAGGGGAGCAAGTCTGGAAAGGAGAAGCTGAGGTTAAGAACCGCTCGGGGAAGCTGGTGACTGCTGAAATGAAGCAGGGCTCCTTGGAGTCTCTTGAGGTTTTGAGGCGTAGCGGTGCCACTGCATACATATACATGGATGGAAGCCCTTCCTGTGGAGTCTATCGCACTACCCTGAAGAATACCCGGCGTGGCAATCCCCCTGGTGTCTTTGGCTCTCTTTTGCTGGATGAAGGTTTTTTCCTTATCCCTTCCAGTGACCTCCAAAGCCCACTTAAATGGTGGGACTGGAGAAGAAGACTACTCGCATTCCACTGGTTTAGCACCTATGAGCTCTCTTCAATGCAAGAACTCTATGAGGTGTGGTACCGTCTTAAGTTCCTTTGCCAGGAACTGGACAACTCATGGGCAAGAGAGATGGGAAGAACGCTCGCAGGGTTGAAGAAGTCTGACTTTGCTACATTTGAACCACAGTTCAGAAAAGAAGTTCTCGACCTCTTGAGAAAACCTTCAACGACCGCAAAGATGACCAACAGCCTTTGGAAGCATTACTCGCACTACAGAAAGAGTCGAGGAAAAACGGTCCAAGAGATAAACAGCCCAACTTTTAGGAGGAACGTCACTACCATCGCCAAGGAACTGGTGAAGATGGAGCGTACCGCTGTGGAAGATTCCTTCCTCTTTGGAGCCAGTCCGGTAATCTACCGAGACATGCACCGTCTCAGGGCTTTGGAAGAGAAAAGAGCTAGTGAGGAAGAAACACAAGAGTAAAGATTGGGGCTGGAATCTCTCCAGCCCCATCTACCGTTAAGCCCTTGCCCCGTAGGGATCATCCATATCAATTTCCTTGATGGAGATACCCAAGGCCTTGGCAACACCCTCCCCATAGGCAGGGTCTGCAAGATAACAGTGCCTGATATGCCGCTTTTTGACCAGGATGGTGGTCCCTTGCATGTTTCTTGCGGTATTCTCAAACAACCGTTGCTTTTCATCATCCTTCATGATGGAGAACAACTTTCCAACCTGCTCATAATAGTTATCATCATCTTCCCTGAAGTCATAATGATCGACAGGACCATCTCCGTCGTAAGGAGGTTCTGTGAGCTTGTTCTGGTCCTTCCACATACCATATGAGTTGGGGTTGTAGTGAACACTGCCACCAAAGTTGCCATCACTACGCATGAATCCATCACGGTGGAAGTGGTTGGTTTCAACCTTGCTCCTGTTTACCGGAATTTGATAGTAATTCACCCCAAGGCGATACCGTTGTGCGTCCCCGTAGCTGAACAGTCTGCCCTGCAGCATTCTATCTGGGGAGTATCCAATACCGGGGACCTTGTTTGCTGGGTTGAATGCAGCCTGCTCAACATCCTGGAAGTAGTTGTCCGGGTTGCGATTCAGCTCAACCACTCCAACCTCATGCAGTGGATACTCATCATGGAACCAGACCTTGGTAAGATCAAAGGGATTATCTGGATGCTTCCTTGCCTGTTCCTCAGTCATGATCTGTACATACATCTTCCATTTGGGGAAGTCTCCCTTCTCGATTGACTCAAACAAGTCTTTCTGGTGACTCTCTCGGTCATTTGCTACAATTTCTGCTGCTTCTTGGTCGGTGAGGTTCTCAATTCCTTGCTGAGTCTTCAATGTGAACTTGACCCACACTCTCTCATTCTCTGCATTGATAAATGAGTAGGTATGGGAACCATAACCGTTCATATGGCGGTAGCTCTTCGGGATTCCCCTGTCTCCCATCGTAATCGTTACCTGATGAAGAGCCTCCGGAAGTGAAGCCCAGAAATCCCAGTTGTTCTGTGCTGAACGCATATTGGTTCTTGGGTCACGCTTTACCGCATGATTGAGATCGGGGAACAACATGGGGTCACGGAAGAAGAACACCGGTGTGTTATTGCCTACCAAATCCCAGTTTCCCTCATCAGTGTAGAACTTCATGGCAAATCCACGGATATCACGTTCTGCATCTGCAGCGCCTCGTTCTCCTGCAACAGTGGAGAAGCGAATGAACATTTCGGTTTTCTTCCCTACCTCTGAGAAAATGCTTGCCTTGGTCCATTTGGTAATGTCCTTGGTGACCGTGAACGTACCAAAAGCACCACTTCCTTTTGCATGCATTCGGCGCTCTGGGATAACTTCCCTGTCAAAATGGGCCATTTTCTCCAGATACCAAGTATCTTGCAATGTAACCGGGCCACGTTTTCCTGCAGTCTGAATGTTTTCATTCTGAGCTATCGGCCTTCCATTGATCGAAGTCAAAGGTTTTTTGGGAGTATTATCCCTTCCATCTCGGTCTGCCATTGTTGGCCTCCTTAAAAAAGTCTACTCACCACTAGTATAAGGGCTGGGCAATTCACATGCAAGAAAGAAAATATATGCTCGATTTGTCCTATAATTGCGCATTTCAGTAGCATGAATACCATAAAAAACAAATGCAATAAGCGATAATTCTCTACATTTATTTATCTCTTCATGTGGTACAATCATGGTAAGGAGCAATGCAGTGACGATACGGTATGAGCGAGCATTGGGATCCCTGCTTGGAAGTTTTATAGGGGATGCCCTGGGCGCACAGACAGAGTTCAAGCGTGAGAAATTGGTGCGCCAAGCCTTCCCTGATGGCATCCGGGATATGGGTGTAAGTTCTCGGTATGTTGGCTTGGCAGGTCAGATTACTGACGACAGTGAAATGGCAATCATGATGATCCAGAGCATCTTGGAACATGGTCGCTACCAAAAAGAAGCAGTGAGAAAAGCATACATCCGTTGGCGGGATGCAGGCCCCTTGGATATTGGGGTTACTATCTATGGCGCTTTGGATGGTTCTTTTAATCCTCAGAGCCAGGCAAATGGAGCCCTGATGCGTATCACACCCATAGGGATTCTGGGAAGCAATTATTCAACATCAGCCCTCATGCATGTCGCAGACGAGGACTGCTCCATCACCCATACCCATACAGTCTGTAGGGATTGTAATCGCATCTATGCATTCGCTCTCTCGCTTGCCATCAGCAAGGGGTGGGATGCCCAGGAAATTTATACATATCTTTTAAAGTCAGCCCCTTCAATGACGAAGGAACCATCGGTACTGGAAGCACTCTCTAAGGCTGCACATGAACCACCCCAGGGTATCGATGGACCGTATAAAGGTTGGGTATTGGTTGCTTTCCAACTTGCCTTCTATACTCTGTTACACCAGGATTCATTCGAGCAAGGAATGGTAGACCTCATTATGCGTGCTGGTGATGCCGACACCAATGCTGTTATCTATGGAGCCTTGGCTGGAGCTATTGCCACCAGGGAACATATGCCCGAGCGTTGGATCTCTGCGCTGAAGATATCGAATTGCCTGCAAGGCTTGATCGAGTATCCTCATAAAAGACTGGAACGTCTTGCAGAGGAGTGGGTTGAAGAATTGATCAACCTACCGGTGGTGCAGAAACTTTCTTGAGTATGGCATTGATCCAATACTCCTCTGCCCTCCCCGGGCGGAGGTCCCGGGTTTGCACAAGATCAACAAGGGAGAACCATGGCAATTCATCAACAAACTGCCTAAATGCATCTGTGGTAAAACAGGTGAAGTGTCTTCCCTCTCTCTGAAAGTCTTCTGCTTGCAACTTGAAGGAACAGTAGAGTACACCCTGTTCTTTCAGTGCAACGACCATTCTTTCAAAGACAAGAGGCAGTTCTTCCATTGGCACATGCAGCAGTGAAGCGCAGGCCCAAATCCCATCGAATGCGTTCTTGTAATCCATTTGCTGGAAGGAGAGCTGCCGCACTGGCAGCCCTGTGAGTTCACAGGCAGCCTTTACCATTGACTCGCTCAGGTCAAAGGCCTCCACCTGGTATCCACGGTCAAGGAAGTATCGTGAATCACGTCCACTACCACAGCCTGCATCAAGAATACGACCATCAGAAGGGATATACGGGAGGAGAAATAGGGCATAATGGGAGGACATATCGACATCTCGGGTTGTAGATAGATACTCCTCTGGCATGCAGGTCATAGTATTTTGATGAATCAATCACGAACCAATCCTCCCAGATCCTGATAGTACTCCTCTAGATGGGTATGCATCAGCTCTACGATATCGTGTAAATCACTATAGGACAACACTGCCCGCCTCCATTCAGGAAGCGGGCAGTATAATTATTATGTTTTTAGAATAGCTTAGATCAGTTCCTTGGCAGCCTCGTAGACTGCTTCAGTAGTGATGCCGAAGAGCTTGTACAGCTCACCAGCAGGTGCTGATTCACCAAAGGAACGCATACCGATGATCTTGCCATTGAGGCCCACGTACTTGTACCAGTAGTCAGCCCATGCGGCTTCAACAGCGACTCTAGCGGTAACTGCAGAGGGAAGTACAGCTTCCTTGTAGGCCGCATCCTGCTTGTCGAATACCTCAGGAGAAGGCATGGAGACTACACGAACAGCGACCTTTTCCTCAGCAAGCTTCTTCGCAGCACTGACTGCGAGTTCGACTTCACTGCCGGTTCCAATCAGGATTACCTCTGGCTTATCCCCTGATTCATAGAGTACGTAAGCACCCTGTGCAATCTGGGAGAGCTGCTCATCACTGCGATCCTGTGGTGCTAGGTTCTGGCGGCTCAACAGAAGAGCAGAAGGACCATCAGTCCTCTTGATCGCACTCTTCCAAGCAACACCAGTTTCCACTGCATCACAAGGTCTCCAGGTAACCATGTTGGGAGTCATGCGAAGATTTGCAATCTGCTCAACAGGCTGGTGGGTAGGTCCATCTTCACCAAGACCAATGGAGTCATGGGTAAATACATAGACGTTTCTGATACCCATCAAGGCAGCCATGCGTAGTGCATTACGAGCATACTCCATGAACATAAGGAATGTAGCACCGAAGGAGAGGAATCCACCATGGAGTGCAACACCGTTGAGGATTGCAGCCATACCGAACTCACGAACTCCAAAGTGGAGGTAATTGCCCTTTCCTGTCTTGGGATCGAAGGCTTCAGAGCCCTTCCACTCAGTCAAGTTGGAAGGAGCGAGGTCTGCTGATCCACCAAGGAGTTCAGGGAACAAGGAACCCAATACATCAAGGGCCATCTGGCTTGCCTTTCTGCTTGCTACCTTGACCTTGTCATTCTGCCAGCTCTCGATTGCTTTGTCGAACTCAGCTTCCCAGTCAGTGGGGAACTGGCCTGAGAGTCTTCTCTCGAGCTCAGCTGCCTCAGCAGGGTATTCCTTCTTGTAGGAGGCAAAGAGGTCATTCCACTTACCTTCAAGCTTGGCACCCCGTTCACTCTGATCCCATGCATCGTAGATTTCCTGAGGTACAAAAAACTTTTCATCATACTCCCAGCCCAACTTCTTGCGGGAGAGTTCAACCTCGGCTTCCCCAAGGGCTGCTCCATGACAGGACTCTGTTCCTTCCTTGTTGGGAGATCCATAGCCAATAGTCGTCTTGCACATGATCAGGGATGGTCTGGAAGTGTCATATCTTGCAGCAGAAAGTGCCTTCTGAATTGCATCAGAATCGTGGCCGTCAACATTTCTGAATACCTGCCACCCATATGACTCGAAGCGCTTGGCAGTATCATCAGTAAACCAACCACCAACTTCACCATCGATGGAGATACCGTTATCGTCGTAGAAGGCAATAAGCTTGCCCAATTTCCAGGTTCCAGCCAAGGAAGCTACTTCGTGGCTGATTCCTTCCATCATACAACCATCACCAAGGAACGCGTAGGTATAGTGGTCAACGACGGGGAACCCATCCTTGTTGAATTTGGCAGCAAGGTTCTTTTCTGCAAGAGCCATACCTACTGCATTCGCAATACCCTGTCCAAGAGGACCGGTGGTAGTCTCTACTCCAGGGGTAAGTTTATATTCTGGGTGTCCAGCTGTGCGGGAGTGGAGCTGTCTAAACTGCTTCAGATCCTCAATTCCCAAGTCATAACCACTTAGGTGCAACAATGAGTAAATCAGCATTGAAGCATGACCGTTGGAAAGCACAAAACGGTCACGGTTGACCCATTGTGGATTCTTAGGATTATGTGCCATGGTCTTGCGCCACAAGACCTCAGCAATATCTGCCATGCCCATTGGGGCACCTGGGTGACCAGAGTTGGCCTTCTGCACGCCATCCATGCTCAAAATGCGGATTGCATCAGCAAGTTTATTCGTTTTCATCCATCCCTCCAAAAAATCTCTAACACTAATGTATGAAACACCCCGGATCTGAAAGAAGCCGGGGGTGTGATCCTAACACTAAAGATACCGTGTTCTTGACAAATAGTCAAAACCGTCAACGTTCTCTATAAAGCATAGGTAAGAATTAGCGCTATCCTCTTGAATGCGGCATCGCCTTTGGTAATAACACGGTTGTCATCCTTGGAGTAGTTGGTGAACTGGATTGCAGTCAAGAGAGAAAGGTCTTCAGTAAATTGGGTGTTGGCAATAAGACTCAAGTCCCCGACCATGTCAGTGGCATCATCAAACACATTGAAGGAGTAGGTTTCCAGCTGCAAGCCAACTAGGTTAACCATCAGGGGCATCTGGTAGCCAAGGATGTACTCACCTTTATAGTTGAACCCATTGACCATGGCCCCTCCATTCTCATACTCCCAAGCTTGGTTGGAAGAAGCATTGCTATATCCCTTGTAGTTCAACTCATGGTAGGTACGGATTACTACGCTCATCCAATCGCCCGAGAAGATGGCACCCGTGTCAAACTGGAAGGCAGCTCCTGCCCTACCCAAGTAATAGAGGCCATTCAAACTGTCAGATGCGAGAGGAGCTCCTACGGTTGTACCGAGTTTCAGACCATTGAGGTCCATCAGATCAAAATCCCAACCGGTTCCCAGGCCTCCGCCCAAGCTTATCTCAGCTACGGCAATCGGGGTAAGAACTGCATCGAGGGTCACTGTCCCAGCAATGGGAGAAAGACCGAGGTTTGCCTTTACTTTGACATTGTTTCCACTGAACAGAGGACCTTCCCCTGCCAAAACAGGAATCTTTGCTTGGTAAGCTGCATCGAGTTTTGCCTCAATGCCAGTCCCATATGCACCGGTAAGCTTCAACGTACCACTGGTGGTGGTCTGGGCAAACAAGAGACCTGCTGCCATGAGTATAACCAAGAGTGCGAGTAATCGTTTATTCTGTTTCACAGTAATTCCTCCAAACATAACGTAGGTACAGCATATCATAGGCGGTGGCGTAACCAAATACTTTATTATGGTGAATAAGAGGGATACTTATTAGTTATGCACCTACTCTGATTACGGAGCAAGATGAAACTAGTTGTCCTTAAAGGAATCGTTTTCCCCTAACAAAGAATCAGTATTTACTAATTGTAACGAACTCCTCCCTTGTTTGTCTTATTGATTACCAAGGGGGATACACATGGTCAGAAAAGGATATTTATTTGCAGCAATCCTACTTACACTGTTCTTATTCTTCATGGCCCTGAATACCGGGTTCTAAAGGACACGCTCCCACCTGCTTCAAGCTCATGGGTTCTCTTCCAGTGAAACAACCTCTGCCATCTTTTCCTAGGAATCCCATGCATCCTACGGTACAATTGGAACAACCAACGCTGTACGATTAAGGATGTATGTGTGAGCCTATACTCCCTCTTTCACCCGGAAATCTTTCAAGGTAGACATAAAAAGTCCCATTACTTTGAAGGCTGGTACTTCAAGATGGCACTTCCAGGCAGAGAGCCTGAAGTACTCTCCATTATTCCTGGTGTCGCCTTGGGCGCATCAGAAGAAGAGCGGCATGCCTTTATCCAAGTAATCAGCAGCAGGGAAGGGAGAAGCTGGAACATACATTTTCCCTTTGAAGCCTTTAAGGCTGATAAGAAAAAGCTTTTTGTAGAGATTGCCGGTAATCGTTTTTCAACGGAAAAAATTATTCTAAACATCAATCATGAAGATCTAATATTGTCAGGAACCGTAAAAAACATAGAAACCCATTCATTCCCGGTTACACTCCCCTCTCCAGGAATCATGGGATGGTATGCCTACGTTCCCTTCATGGAGTGCTTCCATGGAGTGGTATCCACCTCGCATACCCTCTGGGGGTCTCTTACGCTGAATGGCAACAAGATAGATATGACTGAAGGGATTGGATATATCGAGAAGGACTGGGGAACCTCATTTCCCGAAGCTTGGATATGGATGCAGTCAAACTGCTTCCCCTCAGCGAATATCTCTTGCATGCTCTCTGTTGCCAAGATTCCATTTCTTGGACATGTGTTTCCTGGGTTCCTTGGGTTTGTAAAGCATGGAGACGAGTTGATAAGGTTCGGCACCTACACTGGTGCAAAGATCACGCACCTGGAGAGCAATGAGACCCAGGCGTCTGTTCAGATACAGACCAAAGAGCATCAGATCATCTTTTTTGCTGAGCTTGGACCAGCCTCAAAACTGGTTGCTCCCAGGCAAGGCAAGATGGAGAGACCATTGCTGGAAAGCATCATGGGAACCATTACACTCACCATCAAAGACAAGGATGGTGCCCTTCTCCTTGAAGAGACAGGCACCATGGCTGGGATAGAACTATCAGAAGCAGGGAACTTGAAGGTGGATTAAGCCACTCTGGTCTTATTCTCAGTCCTCCCACTGAGTATTGCAGTTATAGAAGGTAAAGCGGTATCCGATGGAAAGATTTCCAAGCTCAGCGACTCCAAGAGGTCTATCAAAATTTGAGAGGGAGAAAATATTACCTTCCATACCGAAAGCCCTCCCACTGCCTCTACTTCTGAGCATATACGTACCAGAATTCTCTTCTTCTACATGAATATCCATATAGAAGGAGGATTCTTCAATAAGCGATGCTATAGGTGACTCCGCTGTAATCGGATACTTGGTCACTCCGTCCAGCTCATAATAGAACCAGTTCATATCAATACGGTCCACTAGGCTTGGATCATCTTCTTTGACGACATAGGTAGGATCGATGCAGGGAATGATGGGATTCCCTTCATCGTCCATAACCAATGCAACCGAAAGATCAAAGGCTGCCAGCTGTGTTTCATCTTCAGTCTTCAATGTCCAGATATTTTCCTTCGTAGCAAGCTGGAGAAATTCGGATAGAGAAAGCCGGGCTGACCATTGCACAGAACTATTCACCCCGTATCCGATACCGTAACTACTAGATATCATAGTGCCTTCGGGGTCAAAGAGAGCTGCGATACTCTCATGATCGTCACTATACACCAGAACCCCAATAGTCCCCCAGTTCACATCTCTTGCATCATCTCTTGAATATGAGAAAGAAAGGGAAGGTGCATAGAAGTGTTCCTCATGCGTATTACCAAGAATATTCAAAGCCATAAGTGCGAAGTTATTGGCAATCGCATTCTGCTGAAGGGCAAGATAGGTTGCCTCTGAAAAACTATCTCCATTTTCATCAAGAGAATACTGAGATGTCGCAATATATGAGTCAGCAGAAACAGTTACAACCCCAAAAGAAACATCGCTTATCATCACTTCGCTCGAAGGAAATTCTATTACTTGGGTTGTCTCATCAATTTTCAAAGAAAGAAACCCAACTAGTTCTTGGGAGTTGTCAGGGGATACTTGCATGATGAACACCACCGATGAGCAGTAGTTGGGAAATTCAGTGATTGAGATATGGTAGCTTCCATCTCCCATAGCCTGAAATTTCTTCAAACCAGACACATTTTCATGCATGATTGGTTCAGCTGAGGATATCTCAGCACAGAAACGATTGGAGGATAAGCTGGCATTCTTGGCAACACAGGATATCCTTACTGGCCTTCCCAATCGAAACTTCTTCCATGACCAAGCGAAGTTAACCGTCAGTCAAGCCCGTTACTCAGATGATTTGGTTGCCTTTCTGGTCATCGATATCGATCATTTCACGACCATCAATGAGAACCACGGATTCAAAATGGGTGACAAGGTTCTCCAGATTGTAGCCTCCCGGGTAAAGCACAGCTCAGAAAAAGCGATCTGGTAAGCCGCCTTGGAAGCGATAAGTTCATTGTACTGCTCAATGGTATCCGTATGAGAAGAGACGCCCTGGCCGTTGCAAAGAAGATCCAGACTGCCTTTGCCACTCCTTTTGAATTACCAAATACCACCATTGAAGTATCGGCAAGCTTTGGTATCAGCCTCTATCCAGAGCATGGTGATGACATCAACACGCTTATCAAACGAGCAGAGATTGCAACCTATGCAGTCAAGGACCGGGAACGTGGAGGATATATGATCTATTCAGATATACTCTACAACGATGAAAACCCTTCCAAAAATGAGGTCTAGCATGCAAATAAACAGATGGTCAGGCCTGGCTGGAGTATTTTTCGTGGTTGTTCTCTCTCTTGTTTTATCTGGATGCACTACCACTGGCAGCAAGATCCCGAAGAAAGAGGCCTACACAATAGGCAGCCAGGGACCAGCTGGTGGACTGGTGTTCTTTGATAAGGGAGATGCATCCGGTGGTTGGCAATACATGGAAGCAGCCCCAGCAGATACCGAGATGTTGGCAAGGTGGGGAACAACCGATCTCGAGGTGGACACAAGTGTCAACCTTGGAAGTGGAGAAGCCAACACACAAGAGCTCGTGGAGCAGGACCCTGCCTGGAACGAAACAGCAGCTGTGTACTGTACGAATCTCATGGCCGGTGGCTACAACGACTGGTTCCTCCCCTCAAGGGATGAGCTGGCCCTCCTGTTCTCTGCGCTAGCAAGAACCAATAAGGACACCTTCCGCGGGGAGGGTTTTGCCTACTGGAGTTCTTCCTCCTATGATGGGGAACGAGCTTGGGCACAAGGGTTCTCCAATGGCGTACAGGGTAAAGTCGAAAAAGAAGAATTATTGGTTGTACGTGCCATACGAGTCTTCTAGGTAAGCGGAAATTTTTCCTTATCCTCTACAGAGATATCAATTCCATGTTGTACCTCGATCAAGGTGAGTTCCGTCTCGGCGGTGATGGTATGCTTGACCCCTCTCTTGATGGAGATCACATCAGAAGCTTCTACTGCTCTCCTCTCCCCGTCCAGGACTACAATGCCTCTCCCCCCAATGACAGTCCACACCTCATCACGTTGTCTGTGACTGTGGTAGTGCATCTGCCCTCCCGCCTGAAGGATTGCCTTGATGGTTAGACTCTCCTTCCCCACATCGAGGATGCGAAAGCTTCCCCAGGATTTCTCTGCGAACATGATCGGTTGCTTGAAGGATTCTACATACTGCTTGATCTGGCTCGAACGCTCCTTATCAGAGACCAGCACACCTTCTGCACTGGCACAGATAATGACATCATGCAGACCCATTGCAAGAATGGGGATGTCGAGCTCATTGATGATCTGCACATCAGTGCAAGATTCGTCCATCTCACCGATGCCGACAATAGGCTCGCTCATCGATTCGCTGAGCGTATTCCAGGTACCGAGGTCCTTCCAGATTCCTTCATACCGCATCACCTGGATTTCCGATTCATTCTCAACCACAGCATAGTCAAAGCTGATTTTCGTAAGGGTTTCGTACTTTGCGAACAGATCATGGTAATCAGTAAAATCAATGAACCTGTGGGCTGTTTCCAGCAGATAGCCCAAACGGAACGCGAAGACCCCTGCGTTCCAGAGAGCCCCAGAGGAGATATAGGTCTCTGCGGTTGCAGCATCTGGTTTTTCCTTGAAGGTAGAGACCCTGCTTACAGAATTGCCATCAGAGGGAATGATGTACCCATACTTCTCACTTGGATAGGTAGGTTCAATACCCAAGAGAACCAAATTCGACTCACCCTTCTCTGCTTGCTTTCCCACTTGCTCGAGCATGGAGAAATACGCATCGTCCACGAACGGGTCCACAGGACAGACAACCACAGCCTCCTTCTCCCCTACATTCTGCACATCGTGCATATAGGCAGCAGCAAGCGCAATGGCAGGAAAGGTATCACGACGGCAGGGTTCTACGGAAATACCAATATCCTTTCCAAGCTGGTTATGGATTGCTGAGACCTGTGTCTTGGAAGTTGCAATGGTAATGGTGGCGTTTGGATCGACCTCCCTGATCTGGCGATGAACCCGCTGTACCATGGATTCATAGCTACCATCCTCTTTCTTGAAGAATTTGATGAATTGCTTCGATCTCACCTCATTTTACAGTGGCCAAAGCCGTTTTCCCGATCCTCCAGACAGTAGTACGATATGCATCCAGGTCTCTCCTTGCCTTTTTCTCGAAGCACTCATTGGTACTTAAGGTGTATGATGTCTCCATGATAGGACAGCTTCCCCTTATTGGAAAGCAACAATTATCAATTTTCATGCTTTTCATATGACAAGTAGAAGAGAGAAAAACAAACGGTATTTTTGCAGGATTTTATTCCATGCCGTGGTAGAAAACTCGTGTTGTCGATAAACCTCATGTACACTCAGAGGCAGTAATTCAGAAATTTCTACAACGGCTCATCATGAAACTGATTGATCGATGCACCACAGTGCATGATGCAATATACATGGAGTGTAGCTATGAAACAATTGAGACAAGGATTTCTTTTTTTTATTTTCATTATCCTGACAGCAAGTCTATCAGCTGGGGCTCTGGAGATGGTGGAATCTGCCATTGAGTCCTCAAAAACCAGTTACTATGAAATAGCCTTCCCTGGACCTGTTTTTCAGGAAATATCTTCTGCTACTGTGTATGCAGGTTCAATTGAATTACTACTCCATGATGGGAGCGTTGCCTTAGAATCATCTGCCCTGTTCGTACCAGAGGGAAATTCCATTCAATCCTTTGGGGATGCCGAAGATTACCTAACCTCTCCTTCGTTCATAGAATCCCTACGCCCAAGTTACCTGCTGAGATCTGATGAGGATGCTGAGCTGTTCCAGTCATTCCTCTATCTCATTGATGGCAATTATTTCTCCGAAGGTTACTGCAATATCGGCAATATATGGTATTTTGTACGTGATGAGTTCTTTGGAGATGTTGATGTTTGGATTGTTGAAACCAACGAAACCGGGAATATCATTTCAGCCACCCATGAGTATGATTTTCAAATGGAACTTCCGGAACTGAGAGGAAGCATGACACCCCTGCACGAAGTCGACCAGTATGAGAGGTGCCAGACAACCGAATCAATAATGCACTACATGGAGCAAACCCTCATAGAGGAACTCTCCTACACATTGGAAGTGCAATCTCTTGAGAACTCCATCCTCCAACAGGTATGGAATGGCTCCTGGACCAAGGCATGGATTACTACAGAGGAGATGGATTCTGATGGATATCAATACTCATCCACCCTGACCATCTACGCTTATAAAACAGAAGAAGAGGTTTACCTGTTTGGAAGCATTGAAGCAGCCCTTGGAGAACCAGTGGTAATTGGAGATATGAATCCTTCATTCACTCTCTCAGGTGATAAACAGGCCTCACTGTTTGAACAAGCCTTGGACATGCTGCTCAATGACAATGCACCAGAGAAATATCATACAGGACAGGGAAATACTTGGCTCTTCATTCGTCAAGAGTGGTTTGAGGAGGGTATGGGATTTATTGTCAGGACTCATGAGCAGGGAAAAATACACTCTCTTGAGTACAGTTACAGTATCCCTCTGGGAGAAGAGATTGTTGAGGAAGAGCCACCTTTTGACCCAAGTAGTGTCGATTGGACTCTCACCAGGGTAGAGCCTGAGAAGGATTCCTTCCGGGTCATGGAAGGAGAAGGTATCCCAGTTACCCTGGAGTTTGATGCCTACGCAGCAAACCGGATGGGATCTTGGATGCTCACCCAGCTTGATGATGAGTTCTATGGAATGAGTTACGACTCAGCAGGGCTCTCTTCACCCTATTATGACTGGATTTCCACGGATGAACTTCCGGTAGGAGAGCATACCTTCTCCTATAGCTTGATGGAACCAGGCGACATTCCCTTAGATACGATTGCATTCACGGTCACGGTTGAACCTTTCGATGCTTCTGGAGTTGATTGGAACCTAAGACTGGTAGCTCCATCATCGACATCTCTTAATTCACCACAAGGGGAATCAATTCCACTTATTATATCCTTCAATGATGAAGCTACTGCACAATACAGAGTCAATTTGGCTCTTAGACACCAAGGAGAAATTGTGGGCGGAGAGAACAGCAGAAACCTTAGATCTCCCTTTGAGACAATGATACCTGGATCGATCCTGACTCCTGGATTCCATATTGTTGATATATTTCTACTTCCCCCCGGAGGGCCTGAAAAAGCTCCTCTTGCTTTGAAGAGCATTACCATACGCGTGTTCTGATGAGAGAAAGAGGAATTGTATCACACGAACCTGCAGATATGATCTATACAGATGTCGCTGAATCCATAGACTTCAGCTTTGGTCATTCTGCCGTTTACGCTCTTTACAATTGCATTGAATATCCGCTCAGCGCCATCAGAGATGGAGTATTCACCCTCGGTAATGCCACTCACATCGACATCCATATTGTCTTCCATGTGGTGGAAGGTCTCACGGTTTCCGGTAATCTTCAGGACAGGGGCCAATGCAATACCGGTGGGAGTTCCTCGCCCGGTAGTGAAGGCTACCAGCTGGCAACCACCTGCAACCATCATGGTTACCGATGCTACATCATAACCCGGGGTATCCATGATCAGGGAGCCGCTCTTGGTTGGCCGTACCCCTTCCTGGAGCACTTCCACGATAGGACGGGTTCCGCCCTTCTTGATGCACCCAAGGCTTTTCTCTTCCAAGGTGGAGAGACCACCTTCCTTATTGCCAGGGGTAGGTTGTCCAGCCCGGCAATCCTGACCGGCAGCAGAGAGGTGCTCCTCATAGTCTCGACAGATCTGAATGATTTGGTTATGCACTTCCTTATTGATAGCCCGATTTGCAAGTATATGCTCTGCACCTATGAACTCAATGGTTTCCGAGAGCATCGTTGAAGCTCCCAGGTCAATCAATTTGTCACAGACTTCACCGAGTGCGGGATTGGCGGAAATACCACTGGTGGCATCACTTCCACCACACTCAAGACCAAGAAGCAAGTCACTCATGGGACAGGGAACACGAGATTGTGCGCTTGCTTCGCTGACAAGAGTCCTTGCCGCAGGGACCGCTTTTGCAATGGTCTTTGCTGTACCACCTTCCTCCTGGATGCCAAAGGATACAATGGGTTTACTTGTCTCTGTCTCCAATTTCGCACAAAGCTCTTCATGTCCGACTGTCTCACAACCAAGCCCAATGATAACCACAGCATACACGTTTGGGTGGAGTGCAAATCCACTTAGGACTCGTTGGGTCAGCTCAGTATTGGCTTCTACATCAGCACAGCCGGTATTGATGATCACATTGATGCTTCCCTGTACTTGGCTTGCCACAATACGGGCAGTCTCACTGCTGCATCCACAGGTAGAAAGGATCAGGACATGGTTGCGTACCCCTGCTCTGCCTTCTGCTCGCTTATATCCTAAAAATTCCATCTCTTTACCTTTTCTCACAGTAGCTCAGTCTCATAATCCCTGCTGGCACCCCGAATATTGGCATCTGACACCCAAGCACCTTGCCTGATGTCTTCCGTAGCCAAACCAATGACTTCCCCGTATTTATAGACTGGGTGTCCCTTGGAGATAGCATACAGGGCAATCTTATGATAGGGGGGAATATCCTGGACGCAGGTAACGATTTGCTCACAAATTCCCAGACAAGAGACACGCTGCCCTGCTCTGGCGCCTCGCATACAGGTTGCTACGTTATCCTTTCGGTCGAGTACAATTGCTTTGGATTCCAAACGACTCACTCCTCTGCTTCAATATTCGCTCTATCGTAGAAGAAAATGGGCAATGAGAAAAGTATAGAGGGTTAATTTTCCTATCTCAAACCAAGAAAGGGGAATTCGGGGTATTTTTCTTTCAACAGTGAGATGATCAAGGAGCAGACCACCCTTGCCCCTTTTTCATTCAGATGGGTATCGTCAGCGACACCCTCCGGATAGTTTGGATGCTCGCCTGCCTTGAGGTGGAGAAACAACTCCTTGGAATCTTCGTCTCCCATCTGCTCAAGCAGAGAGAATGTTGTCTTATGCATATCAATACAGGCATAGCCCCTTGCCTGGCAGAGGGAAATCATCGCGTGTGGGTACTCACCATGGGTGTACTCAAGGCTACCATCTGGAAGAAATCTTCTTCGAGCAATAGGGGTAAGGAAGACGGGAGTTGAATGCTTTGAGAGTACCGACTCAGCCATGCAGGCAAGATTACCCTGAAAGGTGGACCAAGGCTCGGTGAATCGTTCCTTGTCCTTCTTGCTGTCATTATGACCAAACTGGATGAATACAAAATCACCCGATTCCAACGCTCCAAGGCATCGTTCAAAGACTCCTTCCTCAAGGAAGGACTTGGTACTCCGTCCATTCAGGGCAAGATTGGTCACACCCCAGAAAGAATCGATATAGCTCTCAATGTACATTCCCCACCCAGTTTCAGGACGTTTGTCATCCTCCTTGGGGGCACAGGTGGAATCTCCCAGGAGAAATAGTGTATTCATCTTCGCTTTTCCTCTTCCTCTTTCCCCCATCCATAGAGCATATCTTCACTGGATACCTTTTCCTGGATAGGTTTCTTTTCATCTGGTGTATGATGCTTGAGAAGCCCGAGAATCCCCACAATCGCTAAGACCGCTGCCACCAGATAGACAGCAACCAAGATAATGATATCGCGCATCTTACCTCCCCTCGCTCTTTCGTTGCCAATAATAGATGGCAAGTTGGGTACGGTCACGCAATCCCAACTTCTCCAACATCACTGATATACAGTTTCGAACTGTCCCCTCACTTAAACAGAGCCTATCGGCAATTTCCTTGTTGCTAAGCCCTTGGGCAACTTGCAAGAGCACCTCGTTCTCCCGATTACTGAGAGAGGAGAACATTTGTTGCTCTGAGAACTGCTTAAGAGCCTGCTCGCTGATCACAGGCAGCCCCTGATATACTGCCTTGATCGTCATGATCTGCTTCTCAGTATCATCACTTTTTAGGAGAAACCCACTGGCACCGGCTTCCAGACAGCGGTGAAGCGTCCGATAATCTGCAAAGGTGGTAAGCATCAATATCTTGACCTTTGGGTACTTGCTTCGGATCCTCTGTGCTGCCTCGATACCATCCATTACCGGCATCTGGATATCAAGTAAGATTACATCTACCTGGGTATGCTCAAGGAAGGAGAGTGCTTCTGCCCCATGGGAAAGGGATCCAACAATCTGCAGCTGTGCATCACCAGAGAGCAAAATCTCCAAGCTCTCCAGTACCAATGCATCATCATCTACCAACAGAATTCTCATAACCCCATCTCTCCCCTGACCGGAATGGATATCCGCAATTTGAACTGTTCTCCTTTTTGAATCGACATACTTCCTCCAAGGCGTTCCACTCTCCGCCTCAAATAGCGTAGGCCATTTCCTGTACTTGAGTTTTTCTGTCCCATAATCCCATCATTCTCCATGGCCAGTTGCACCAAGGTAGCATTGACTTCGAGGGAAGCAGAAACCTTTGTAGGATTTGCATGCTTTGCTACATTGGTAAGCGCTTCCTTGATTGCAGAATGCAGTATCTGTTGCAAAGCGGGAGGAACGAGCGCAACATCCCCACGAATCGTATACTGGACTGGGTAGACAAACTCCTCAAAGAGCCTGGCAATGGACCGCTCTACTTGCTTTTCATCCGGTTCCAGTTGCCTGACCGCAAGCTTGAGTTGCGCCAATGCAGAGGAGAGTCGCTGTTCAATCTTCTCTTGGCTCACTTTAGCCTTCTCAACATCACCCCGCTCAAGGAGCATATCGAGGGCTTTAACACTCAGGTGGGCTGCAGTCAACTCATGCCCCAAGCTGTCATGCAGGATCTGGGCAATTTGCTCCCGCTCCTGAAGGCGGGAGAGATACTGGGCATCGGCATAATCCAAGAGTAGGTGCTCAGTCTCTGCTTCCAGATGGTGGGTTCTTATCCGATACTCGTCAGCTTCTCTTATCAGTTGCATCCGCTCCAGCTCCCATACTCCCACGAGGGCTCCAAGGAGCAGTGAGAAGAGCGGTACAAGCAGCTCAAGCCCCTGAAGGACTACTACCAGATATACAGCAAAGGGAATACAGAAAAGCAAATTCCTATGTGATGCAAAATAGAAAAGATAGAGCGAGAGCAAGAGGGTTGCCTCAGGCAAGGAGAGAGAAAGCATCGACAACAAGGAGGCATCAATGAGCATCCACGCAGGAGAAAACGAAAATCGCCAGCGAAGCATCAACGAGAAGACTACCAAGAGGAAGACCAGAAGCAATGGGGGATCCATCGTACGATAACGCAGGAAGAACACAAGAGAAAACAACACACCCAGGACAATCCGAAAGAGGTGCTTGCTCTCTATGCTTATACTTCTATCCACCAGACCCTACAGCCTCCTTCTACTTCCTACCAAGAGAAATATCCCTGCAAATATCAAGAGTATCACAACAGCGAGCAGCAGAGAAGCACCCGCTTGCTCATAGAGGGCCTCTAGACCATGGGCAAGCCAATAGGTAGGCAGTACCCGGACCATCCGTTGCATGGAGGGAGGAAGGAAGCGAAGAGGAAACGTAAGTCCACTGACAAGGCAGAGAATGGAACCTACACCACTGAAGAGGGCGAAGCTGGTGGTATAAGAGTGGAACATGGTATTCCACGCCAAAGAAAAGGAAAGGGTCATGACGCTGTAGGAACAATAGAGAATAAAGAGCAACAGGTAGTTGGTTGTACCGCTCCCGTGCACAATGAAGGATGCAACAAGCAGGACCAAGCTCTGGAGGATCAGCAACAGAGAACCGGCTGCTAGATGACTGGTAAGATAGTGCGCATGACTGATGGGAGAAGAAGCAATTCTCACCAGCACTCCCCGCATCCTGTCTTCAGCAACGGTACGTACCAAGAGGAACGCTGAGTAGAAGTTGAGCAACCCAAAAAGACTGAAAGCCATCGGCAAGGAACCTGGCATACTGGGAACCAGAAGGAGGACCAGAGGGAAGAGCAACAGCAAAGGGAGTGTTAATTTCTGACGAAGGTTCTCCCTTAGGGCGAAGGTGAAAATACTCATCTGCTTATCCTCCTTACCAAAGGTCTGAGGCAGAAAAACAATAAAACAATCAGGATAACCAATACAGCGAAGCAGATAAGAAAGAGCCTATGCTGCCCCTCCATAACTGCTAAACTTGCAGTATTTGCTAGGCCCATCGGGGTTCCGTATAACCGGAGGATACGGAAGAACTCCGTCTGCGGAAGTGGGAAATAGAGCCCAACAGTCATGGGTACAATCGAGCCATAGATGGTGGTAACCATATTCGCAGTCTTGACCCCACCGGTAAGCAACAAAAGTACCGTTCCAAGAAGTTGGTTGAATACCACAGAGACCAATAAAACCAGTAAAACCAAGGGAAGAGAGGGAAATGAAGCCCCAAGGATGATGCTGGAAAATACAAGCAGGATGGAAGTCTGCAGGAAACTCAGTACTGTGGAGCTGACAAGGATGGAGAGTATGATGGACCGTATCTCGACTGGGGAAGAGAAGATCCTGTCATGCATCGGAGAGTAGAGATCCTCAGCCAGTGTTTCAAAACTAATAGCCGATCCGTAGATCTGGAAGGTCAAGGCAAACCCAATTGCCAATGCCGTTATACGCGACTGTCCTCCCATTCCCATCCCGGTCTCGATGCTGATGTTCTTATAGAGGTAGTCGAAAAAGAAAATCAGAATCAGGGGGAAGAGAATCAGGACGGCATGGCCTACTAGATCCCTGCTGCTGCGTTTCAATTGGAAGGCAATCATGATTGAACCTCATCACGAAGTTGTTTGCCTGTAAGCGTCAAGAAGACATCCTCAAGATTTGGTTGCTTGGTGTTTATGGTTACTAGGCCCTGCTCACTGAGGATCATGACAACCTTGTCCAGTACAGGAATACCACCTGGCACTACTATCCTGTAGCGAGTTCCCTCCAGAGCTACCTCTTTTACATCAGGCAGACGTAAGAGCTGCTGTTTCTTCTCCTCGCTTGCAATTCGGACCTCTATCTCTATGAAGTGATCTCCCTGGATCCGTGCAATTAGCTCTGGAAGCGTACCTTGGGCAATCATATGACCACTGTCCATGATGTAGATACGTGAGGCTACCGCTTCCACTTCCTCAATATAGTGAGAGGTGTAGATAATGGTGCTGCCTTCCCTGGCAAGTTGTTTGACAAAGCTGAGGATGAAAGAACGTGACTGGGGATCGATACCAACCGTCGGTTCATCCATGATGATCAGGCTCGGTCGATGCATCAAGGCACAACCAATATTGAGCCTACGCTTCATTCCACCACTATAGTGCTTGGGCTTTTCATCAAGACGGCCTTCCAGTCCGATGACCTGAGCTACCTCTTCAATACGTCTTGCAATGGATTGCTTATCCATCCCATAGAGTGACGCGAAAAAGGCGAGATTGTCTCTGCCGCTCATCTGCTCGTAGATGGTTATTTCCTGGGTAACATACCCGATATTGCGCCGGATTTCCCGGTTTTTCCCATCTTGGTTTCTTGCGAAAACCGTGATGGTTCCCTCATCTATGGGAATCAAGCCAATGATGGAGCGGATACACGTAGTTTTCCCCGCTCCATTGGGGCCAAGCAGGCCCACGACCTCACCCTCTTCCACCTGCATGGAACAACAATCCAAGGCAAGGGTAGACCCAAACCGTTTAATGACTTCATCAACCTGTAACAGCATAATTTTATACCTCTTGCTCGAGTATACAGGTAGGAGGCACTTACTGTTCAGTGACAAATGTCACAATACGTACTACTTGATCAAGACATTCGGTTCAATAGTTACTTCTGTTTTCATTGAATTGGAGATGAGGCAGTACTTCTCCGCTTTCTCAAGCAAAGTGAGAGTCTTCTCTTTAAGCTTTTCATCAGCAATGACCACCGTTGGCTTAATATTGATACGGGTCATGAGAAAACCCTTCTCGGCCTTTTCCAAGGTCCCAGAAGCTTCACTCTTATAGCTCAAGAATGCAAGCTTGGTTTTCTCTGCAAGGGAGAGAAAGGTGGTCATCAAGCAGATCTCTGCAGCTGCAGTATAGAGATGCTCAGGGGACCATATACCTTCATGGCCTCCAGGGAAATTGGCAGGTGTAGCAACTTCAATGGTGGGCAAGGCAGGGGATGAGAGAGCTGCCCGTCTCTCTTTTGTCCACTCAACGTGGGTTGTATAGGTATGACTATCGCTCATAAGGTACTCCTCGTAGTTGATACGAAATGTACTCAAAGAACAGTATATCGGCTACTGGGGGTATATTCAGGAACTTTTCCTTTTGTTTACCCATACCTGAGCGTATACTAACACTGATGAAACCAAGAAAAAAACGAAGAAAACCAGGAAAGGCAAACCCATGGGTCCTGATGGCAATACTTGCCCTCCTCCTATTTTTGCTTACCCTCCCCTATTTCCTTCACCGAGCACAACCTACGAAAGAACTAATAGTTTCTGTGTATAACAAAACAGTACCTCAAAAGCCAGCACTCCAGCATGAAGGTCTTGCTTGGTTTCTTACCCATCACTCATATCCCACCAGTGAGGGAACCATTTTCGATGCACAAGAGCGTTATCTTGGATATCATCCAGATCGCGAACAACCGGTTATTGATCTCTCCAATCTGGATACAGAAACCGATCTTCTCTACATCACCGATACCTATGGCATCTACAAGTCCGGGGAAGGGTTTAGCCGAACTGAACAGCCCCAAGGTGAGAGCAATCTCATTTGGGGAGGCTCCAGTGACCTGGATGCGAAAGAGATCAGAAAGTTCCTGAACAGGGAAGAGAGCAGCACGGTCATAGCAGAATACAACACCTTTGCTACTCCTACCCCGTCATATGTACAAGCACAGATGTATGAACTACTGGGAACAAGGTGGACCGGCTGGACCGGCATGTACGTGCATGACCTCTCGAGCAAGGGAGAAACCCCCTCTTGGATCCGTGAGATGCATGCTGATGCTTGGGACTATACAGGGAGCGGGATCATCCTCTACAACATCCATGATGAGGTGATTGTACTACCTAGCAAACAGTTGTTGGGGCCAGATGAGATGCAATTCACCTATACAGAGGATGGTATAAGGACATTGGGCCTTTCCGGCTCAATTCCCTACGAAATGGTCTTTGATATAACTGAACCACTGGAGGGAACTGATATCCTCGCAACCTATACACTCGATCTTACAGAAGAGGGGGAAGCCTTGCTTCGATCTTATGGGTTGGAGGATTCGTTCCCTGGAATCCAGCTGAAAGAGACTGCAAACCACAGGGCATATTATTTCAGTGGTAACTGGGCCTACAGCAGCAGGGAACTTCGCTTTTCCCAGTTAAAAGGTATGCAGTGGTTCATGGAAAGAACAGCCAATGAGGATGAGCTCTTCTACTGGAGATACTACCTTCCCCTGCTCTCCTCCATCTTCCAGGAAGCAGAAGAGCGAAAGGCATTACAGATGCCGCAACTAACACAAGATACTACTACCATTGACCAGACAAATGTTGTGGCAAGAGCAACCTCCAATGAGTTGCAGCTCTACATCAATGGAAGTTGGCAGCCCTTCTTTGTCTATGGTATGAATCTGGGTACAGCCACCCCGGGCAAATGGTTCACCGAATTTCCCAAGGACAAGAGCCTGTATTATCGATATCTGATGCAAATGGGGGAGCTGGGAATCAACACACTACGTATCTATACCTTGCTCGACCCAGAATTCTATGACGCATTCTCACTGTATAACAGGCTCCATCCAGACATGCCTATCTACCTGATGCAGGAGGTATGGCCGGAAGAAGAACCTCCTGGGCATGACTATCTGAGGGAGGCCTATCAACAAGCCTTTGAAGAGGAGATCAGAAATGTGGTTGATGCCGTCCACGGCAATGCTGACATCAGTGAACGCAGAGGCAGGGCATACGGTACCTATGACAAGGATATTTCCTCATATGTTATTGGATATCTGGTAGGTCGTGAGCTTGAGCCACATGAGGTGGAAGAGACCGACCACCAGCACGAAGGATACCGTTTCATCGGCTCCTACATCAGTACAACCGAAGAGGCAACACCCACGGAGTCCTGGCTTGCCCAGAGTTGTGATTACCTCCTTGAATACGAGGAGGATACCTACGGCTGGCAACATCCTGTGTCCGTCGTCAACTGGCCTACCCTGGACTATCTCACCCATGAATCGGAAAGGGATGAGTTTGGGGTGAAAAAGAATGAATACAATGATCGGACCACGGTGGATATCAATCATCTGGTATTGGGTGAGAAGAACAAGACAGGGCTCTTCGGCTCGTACCATATCTACCCCAACTATCCAGACTTCATGAACAATGACCCTTCATACAATGCATATGAAGATGAAGAGGGCCGCTTTCGCTATGGGGGATACCTGAAATCATTCATGGAGGGGCACCAGAGGTATCCAGCAGTGGTTGCAGAATTTGGCATAGCTACCGGTATGGGCAATGCCCATTACAGCCCAGATGGTTACCATCATGGGGGACTGAGTGAACAGGACCAAGGGGAGATGATCATCCGCATGTTTGAAACCATGGAGAGAGAGGGCTATAGCGGGGGAATTATCTTCGCATGGATGGATGAGTGGGCAAAAAAGACCTGGACTACCGAGCCGTATATGATTCCCTATGACCGCCAGATACTCTGGCATAATGCAGTAGACCCAGAGCAGAACTATGGGATCCTGGCAAATGAGGCAGTGAAACCCAAACGGAGCATGGTTGCCTATGGAAGCGAGGACCTTCTTGAAACCATGGAGGTTCGCTCTGATGCTTCCTTCCTCTGGTTTGACTTCACCTTTTCGCGTCCTATCCATCTTGAAAATGAACAACTGATTATCGGAATTGATACCCTCTATCGCGATAGAGGTGAGCTCAGATATACCCCGAATCTCCCCTATGTGGCATCATCTGGGATGGAATACGTAGTGATGATCAACACAGAGCAGGATTCCCAGCTTCTTGCCTTGGATGAAGCAAACTATACTCTTTATCACTTCTCGACATCCCCTGGGCTGAGGAGCGAAGGACAGTTCACTCCGTTGGTAAAATTGATCAATAGAAAGCGAGCACTTGAGGATGGGACCATCATTGAGCCCCACTACGAGGACGCAAGCCATTTACGGTATGGAAACCTTCTAGGATCAACCAACCATTGGTACAAAGAAGGAAATATGCTTACCGTGAGAATCCCGTGGACACGGATCAATATCAGCGACCCTTCTTCTCTGCAAGTATTGGATGATGAGCGAGTCTACTACAGTGACCCACTCAGGGATGTAATAACCACTTCTGCAACCGACAGTCTGGTGCTCAGCGCCTTGGTCATAGATAAAGCGAGTGGAACGATGACTGACAGCATCCCAGGTATTTCATTCACCTGGAATCCTTGGAACCAGCCTGTCTACCAACAACGATTGAAACAAAGCTATGAAATACTACAGACGTATTTCCACGAAAAGAGGAGCGACCAATGAATGACCTCTCCAAACCTGTGGAAATTGCAGATAATCTTTTTTGGGTTGGTTCAGAGAACACCCACAAGTACCTGCAATGCAACCCATATCTCTATATCAGTGGAGAGACAGGGATCTTGTTTGATCCTGGATCAGCCTTGGATGGAGAGATTGTCATCGAGAAAGTGAAAAGCATTATCCCCATCTCACATCTAGAGGCAATCGTCTGTAGTCACCAGGATCCTGATCTTTGTATGGCCATCCCGCTCTTTGAACAAGCAGGATTCAAAGGCGTCATTTGTTGCCATGAGAGAGCGACACTCTTAATCCAATACTATGGACTCAAGAGCCCTTTCTACCAAGTAAATTACCATCAGTTCTCCTATACCATGAAAAGCGGAACAACGATTGGTTTTCTCTTCACTCCCTACCTTCACTTTCCCGGTGCAATCATGAGCTACCTTCCCAAGCAGAAGGTCTTGGTCAGTGGGGACCTGTTCGGTTCTGTCACTGCAGATTGGCATCTATATGCCGATGAGGACTATCTGGATGGGATGATTGCCTTCCATGAAGTCTATATGCCAAGCAATGATATTCTTGCCTCAGCGATGAATCTTCTTGACAGCTATCAGCTGGAAATGATCTGTCCGCAGCATGGCTCAATTCTTCGTGGAACCTTGATTAATGAGGCTATCAGTACACTCAAGACGACACCGTGTGGGCTCTTCCTGGAAACACCGGTAAAAAATCTGAACGAAGAAGGAGGAATCAAGGGCTTGCTCGAACAGATTCTCACCCGCCTGATCACCATACATGGAGCAGCGGAAATCAAGGCGATGTTTAAGAAAAGCCCATTCAACATCGATACTAAACTCCGTAAGATAACAAAAAGCACAATCGGAGAAGACTCAATATGGGATGCTTTTTTTGATTTCCTTAGCGAGCAGAGAGCAGGAACACAATACCTTGCTTCCATCTCCAGTATGGTTGAACTACTATGTAAGGGATATGAATTACCAATTCCCAAATCACTGGCATCAGTACTGTTTCATTCTCAATCAGAATCTGAGGAGAACAGAAGACAAGTCCAGGTGCTCCAAACGCAACTCAGGGAATTCGAAGAGAACTTGCATCGCGATCCGATTACAAAGCTTCACAACCAGGAATTCTATCTGGCATGGCTGGAGAAGGAGCTCTCTGGAATATCTAATCAGAAGAAGACCATCACCTCATGTGTAATGAATATCGACAATCTGGACCGGATCAATCTCGATTTCGGAAGTACCGAAGGAGACAAGACACTTCGTCTGCTTGCAGACCTGGCAACCGGATATGTTGAACCTCAGGTACAGGTCTGTCGTATTGGGGGGAGTGCCTTTGCACTCCTGTATGCATCCCTTGGGAAGGAGGAAGTCATTACACGGGCCACACAGTTAAGAAATGCCATCCATGAAGATGATCGATTCATCGTCCCCATCAATGTCTCCATGGGTATTTTTCACTCTTCTGAAATCCCCGAGACATTGTACCAAGATCCTGAGCAAATGGCACTTCTGGTTAATCAGATTACCTTGTTCAGGGTCCGCCTGGCAAAGAAACAGGGAGGGGGAATCGTCTCTACATCAACGAGTGTTGCAAGCAGCAGCGCAATATTCACCATTCTTCTTGTTGATAAGCCAGGTTTTTCGCGTGACCTTATCAAGCAGACCCTGGAGAAAAACTCATTTAGAGTCCTCACCGCGGCGAACGGATTGGAAGCGAAGGAACAAGTACTCTCAGAACCAGTCGACCTTATTCTCTCTGAATTGCTCATTCCAAAACTCAGTGCTCTTACATTGAGAAAGCAACTACTGGACACTCCCTCTGCAGGAAAGATTCCCTTTATCCTTATGTCAGTGAACAAGCAAGAGCAGACTGTAAAGAGAGCTCATAGTTTGGGTATCATGCACTTTTTTTCCCGCCCTGTTCCACTGTATGAGCTCGTTGGCTTGATCGATATACTCGCAAAAAAGGGGGCTTGAGGTGTCCAACTCACTAGCAATACTCTTGACACTTATCGTCCTTTCCATCGATTTGTTTCTCTTGATTGCCACCCTGGTGGTACGCTTGGCACGGAATGCTCAGAACCGAAAAGACCGCGTTCTGGAGGATCAGTTGCTTGAGCAACTGGAGAGTGAGACACTGCAACTGACGATATTCAAGACAAGAGCATTGCTGAGACTCTTCAATAAACTTTCCCCCGCTCTATGTTTCAGCGAAATGGTGGAAAATCAGTTTTATGATCATCTCACCTCCACCAACTATGTCCAAAATATCTGCAAACGCCTGCAAGGGCGTTCGGTATTAGGTAGAATTGAAGCAGCTGCAAAGCTCAGAAATCTTGCAAAGGATCCCCAAATCAGAGAGACCATGCTTGATGCACTCAGGAAAGAAACAAACCAGGTGGTTATTCTCTATCTGTTCCAAGGTCTTGCACGGCGAGGAGAAAAGAAGGCAATGGGCATCATGCTCACAAAACTGCATCGATCCACGTTCTGGATGGCTGGTCGATACCGTTCACTTCTCTTGGGCTACAAGAGCCAGCTACTTCCCTATCTTCTGAAACGGCTGGACCGAAAAAGTCCTTCGATGCGCCTCCTTATTTGTGAATACGCACTGCTCTACTCGACTGAAGTACTCAAGGAGTACCTGGCCAGCCAAGCACAGACTTCCAACAAGCAGGTAAGAATCACTGCCCTCAGAGCACTCTGCAGACATTTCCCGAAGCGTCTACTTGTCTCTGAATTCCAGAAACCCCACTATCAGGACACGCTTCCCTTCGTCATCAAGGCGTATGCCAACCTGCAGGATAAACGACTGATTCATGAGATGCTTGGTTACGCCAACCACACAAGGTTGCATGATCACCTGGTTCAAGGGCTCACAGAGATGAGCGAACGCGATCCTTCCCTTATCTCCCTCTTGCTTACACGATTTGAAAAACACAGATCGGTACCACAACGCAAGATTCTTGCAAAGGTATTGGATAACCGACTTTCCTATATATTGGAATCAAAGGAAGGTCCTCTAACACCACAACTCTCTGATTTGATCTCTTCCTTGGTCGATCAACTACATATAAGTGGTCTGATACAGTACCTCAATACCACCAGAGACAATGAGAAACAGGAAGCAATTCTGGCTCTCGTGAAGCAACGGGCAAGAAAGCAAAAAAAACTGAGGGAGTTGCTCATTACCTATCTCGATGCTGATATCCTTGAGAAAATGCAACTGAAAGCTTCCAGTGCGAAAGGACCTGTTGCGGTCCCTCACCAAGAAACTCCCCAGAGGATGATGCTCATTCTCCTGTTATCAGCTACGCTCTTGATCATCCCTTTACTTATCCTTGCTACAGAGCTCCCAAACCTTGTTGATCTCACTGCCCGAGAGATATTTGACTTGTACGTAGTACGGTTCAATTACCTGCTTGTGTATTACTCGGTTACCATAAACATCATCTATCTTGCAGTGCTGACGGTCTCATTCCGTGCAGCCAATGTCCAGAACCGACTCTGGAGAGCCAAGGATGGCCAGATGCTCTTCCAGAAAGGTCTCCTGCCTTCAGTATCCATCATTGCTCCAGCCTATAATGAAGCAAGCAACATCATTGAGAGTACCAACAGCTTGCTGAACCAACAGTATCCTGACTATGAGCTGATTGTGGTCAACGATGGCTCCAAGGATGCAACCCTGAAAACCTTGATCGATTACTACAACTTGGAAAAACAGGACAAGATGGTCTCCAGAAGACTTTCAACCCGTCCACTACGTGGAATATACATGAACAAAAGCCTCCCCAATCTTATCGTGGTCGACAAAGTAAATGGGGGAAAGGCTGATAGCCTGAACCTTGGCTTGAATGTATCAACTAAGGAGTTTTTCTGCGGTATTGATGCCGACTCTCTCCTTGAGCCCGATGCGCTCCTGAAGGCAGTCTCCGTTATGCTTGATACACCTATTGAGAGTATCGCCACAGGGGGGAACATCTGCCCGGTAAATGGATGCACCGTTGAGCTGGGCGCACTGGACAATGTGCGCCTTCCTGATAACTTCCTAGCCAGATTACAAAGCCTGGAATACATCCGTTCCTTCATGACTGGACGTGTTGGGTGGGCAAGTATGAACCTGTTGCTCATTATCAGCGGGGCTTTCGGTATTTTTCATCGGGAAAGAACCATCGCCACCGGAGGATACCTTACCAAGAGCGGCAAGTTTCATAAGGATACCGTGGGAGAGGATATGGAATTGGTGGTCCGTCTCTCCCGGTACATGAGGGAGAAACACAAGCCCTACCGTGTTCAGTATGCATGCAATGCAAACTGCTGGACTGAGGTTCCTGAAAAATGGAAGGTGCTTCGTCGCCAGAGAAATCGTTGGCATCGCGGCCTGATAGACATCATGCTCTTCCACAGTTCCATGATTGGTAATCCTAGGTATGGACGTCTTGGTATGGTGGGGATGCTCTACTACTTCATCTTCGAACTACTTGGCCCATTCGTTGAAGCACAGGGGTTGTTGTTTGTGATACTGGGGGCCGTCCTTGGATTGCTCAATCTCCCCATTGCCCTGATGCTCTTCACTGCTACCATTGGTTTGGGAATCATGGTTTCCCTCTCAGCCGTGTTCATCAGTGAGTATGATAGACCACTCTACTCAGGGAGAGATATCTCCAGATTGCTTGCAATGGCCGTTGTTGAGAACTTCGGGGTACGGCAGGTGATCAGCTTACTTCGTGTTTCGGCCTATTTCAGTGCCATGAGGAAGAATCGCGGTTGGGGTGCACAGGTCAGGGTGGGATTCAAGGCTTCCACTTCTCAAACAAAAACGAAGTAACAACCAGATGGACTGGCGATGAAGGTGCTTTACCCTGATAGAGCCAGAGGTTGATCCGAAATCGTACCTTTCCTTCACTTGGACTCTCTGGATAGCTCCATCTGTTGATAAGCATACGCTCACTCTCTATATCATCGGGATCAACAGCCCCATGATAGGAAGCAAAAGAGACATCCTGTGGCGTCCAGACTATGCGATGGGTGGTAAGATTTCCATTCAGTTCTGGATCAAACACCTCAATCCTATTTGGATCAGTATAGGGCTGAACGACATACTGAAAGTTTGTACCGTCCGGTGATCCCCAGGCCGCAAACTCAATATCGATCTCCCTGTTGTACTCCTCAGGGGAGGTATCCCAAGTGAAAAATCCTGCAACAACATATGGGTCATATGATGCAGCATCTGTTTCCACGGTGAAGGTGTAAGTTCCATACCCTAAGCGCTCCCGGGTAAAGATTTCAGTAGCCCACCACTTCTCATCATGTTGTTTGAGTGTAAGATGCAGTCCCCAGTCATCAACCCAGACAGCGGAAGGATCAGCTCTGAAATAGTTTGGCCCAGGACTGGTCGGAGTGATGCTGCTCTTGGTCCTCCAGTGCAGTCCTCCAAAGGCAAGCTCCTTTGGCCTTGTTTTCATCAAGGTGGTTTCCTCTGCAAAAAGCGCACAAGAGACGAAGAGAAAACTCAGAAAGAGCACAGATAGTGTTTTTTTCATTTCCGTTTTCCCATCAGTGTGAGTACGTTCTGTACCAATACGTCACTGCTGTAGTTCTCGACATTCATGGCACCGATCATCCAGGGATTAATCTTGGTTAGGAGTCGGGCTTCAGGCTTTGATGTCCTGATCGCTTGGTACCCAAGATCATAGGCTGCACTGATAATTCTCTCATCTCCCGCACCACTGCCAAAAGGAAGTGCCAAGACAGTAACCGGCTCTCCAACTTCTTCCTCAATGATCTGCTTCGATTGCTGCAACTCCCGCCTGATTTCTTCCTCACCCAGAGCACCCATCATCCGATGGGTCTGAGAGTGTGATTCAAAGTAAAACAGCTTCCGACCATCCCCGGTCCGGTAATCACTCATTTCCCTTACCTGATCCCAACTCATGTACCCCACCTCACCTATGAATGAAGGAACCAGGAAGATGGTCGCTTCCAATTCATACGCCTTGAACAGGGGGAATACGATTGCATACAGGGAGAGGTCTCCATCATCGAACGTGATGATGGCTTGATCAGTCTTGGAATCTATTGGGTTGGTAAGCAACTGCTTGAAGTTGGTGAGCGCAAAGTTCCTTTTCACAAACAAAAGGTCATTCTCAAAATTGTATAGGTCACGGTTGTAGACATTACCGGTACGGCCAAAAACCACATTATGGTAGAGCAAAACTAATAGCTTAGGCTCAGAGCGGAGAGGGATTGTTGGCTGCGAAGTAAGAGTTGAGTCTTGTCCTTCACTCCAGTAGCGAACACTTGGGGCATAGGGGGACTCTCCCTGCGGCTCTGCAAACAGGGATCCCATGCTCAGGAGAAAGACCATAACACACACAATTTTAATTCTCATACCGCAAATATCCTTAAGGAGAGAAAGAAAATGAACTGTATCACTACTATGATTGTAGGGACCTTGCTTGCACTGTGCAAGCTATTCCGGAAATACAGATAGGAGAAGAGAAATGCTATCACGAACCACGCAATATAGTTCTGCAAGGGAATAGGACCGGCTGTCCAATTCCAGTAATCAAATGCAATGGCAACCGGCTCCATGACATAATCAAACAAGACGGTCAGGGAAGCGGTGATCAGAGCAGCAAGAGCATTGTTCGTGACGTTCTGTCTCACGACATCTGCAATTCCCAGGATAATGATGGTCCAGTTTATCCCGATGAGCAACGGAACGCCGAGCAACTTCAGGCCAAGGGTACTCCCATAGGTATAGGCACCAAAGACAAGCGAGGTAGCCACCCCCACGATCTCAAGGAACAATGTTACAAGAAAGGTAACAAGAGCCCACGATAAGAGAGGCATGTTCTTCTCTCGTATATCAAAAAAGAAACCAATGACGGAGGTCAGGAGGATTGAGTATGGGGTGAGGAGCAACATAAGTGGAAGCGTGGCATCCGCGATGTGGGCAATTGTTCCTACAAGATAAAAGGGACCTAAGAGATATATGATTAATCTTTCTTCTTTCCTTAGATGGGACATGGCAGGGCTACTCCTAGCATATGGGCAATCCCCTTTCGTAAGATTCTACCTTTCGGCGGTTTGACTTGTCTTTCAAAGACAACGAGTGGGTCCTTGGCAATCTGGCTGGCGGTCCAGCAATACATATCTGCTGCGGTCATGATAGGAATCCTGTATCGGCGTGGGATATAGGCATAGCCTTTTTCTGCTTCTCTCTGCCACCCCTGATAACGCTCAATCTCTCTTCTGATAAATGCAGAGAAAATCTCAGGATTCTTTTTTGCTTCCTCCTCCTTCAGCGATACAAGAGAGGTATCCAATAAGGGGAGATATCGTCTTCCCAGTTCATTGTCCTCTGCAATATCACGGATAAAGTTTATATACTGCATTGCACGGCCAAGCATGGCAGCATAAGGAAAGGAAGCTTCATCAAGATCCATGATCCGTGCCATGAACAGGCCGATCACCTCTGCTGAACCATAGATATAGGTCAGTACATCCTCAAGCGTCTCACAGGTTGATTCACTCAAGTCATGTTCCATGGAATCGAGGAATGCTTCTGTCCAAGAAGGGTCAAAAATTTTTCGTTCCTGTAGCTCGATAAAGGCATCAATGACCTCATCCCCACTGGGATCCCCACTCGTAAGAGCCTTCATGTAAAGAGAGCGAAAATGATGAAACTGCTGGGGATCCACCGGTTGGTCATCCACCAGGTTATCAGCTACACGAACAAACCCGTAGAGTGCATAGACGTCCCTACGAACTTGCGGAGGGAAGAAGCGGGAGCTGAAGTAATAGGTATTACTTCCGTTCCTAAAGATATGTTCATGTCGGTCAGCTACCATAGGTTTCCTTAATTTCCTTTGCAATCAATTCACTGGCGATAAGCACCATGGGTACCCCTACCCCCGGATGCGTGTATTGCCCGGTGTAATAGAGATTCTTTACAGTCTTGTTCTGGTGACGGGGACGGAAGACGGCAGTCTGCATCAGCGTATGGCTCAGTCCAAGAGCTGTTCCCTTATATGCATGATAGTCAGAGATGAAGTCCCGATGGGAGTACAACCGTTTTACCAAGAGATCCTTTCGGAGATCTTCTCCTGTCACGTTCTGCACATGATCGGCTATATGCTCGAAATAGGCATTTCTCTGCTCCTCAGTATCAACAAGTCCTGGGGCAACCGGTACCAGCAAGAACACATTCTCACACCCTTCGGGTGCTGAAGAGGGGTCTGTCTTGCTGATACAACTAAGGTAGAAGCAGGGGTCTTTCGGCCAGTCAGGATTCTTGAAAATTGCATCAAAATGCGTATTCCAGTTCTTCGCAAAATAGAGATTGTGATGCTCCAACCCTTTCAGTTCCCTGCCGATTCCAAGGTACGCGATAAACATCGAGGGAGCAACCACCCGCTTCTCCCAATATGAGTCAGAATACGTGCGATGCTTATCCTCAAGGAGGTTTGTATCACTGTGGTGGTAATCGGCAGAGGAGACAACCACATCTGCCAGGAATGTTCCTTTATTGGTTTCAACCCCAACTGCCCGATTTCCTTCAGTCAGCACTTTCAGCACTTCTGCACCGGTAACCAGCTCAACCCCCAGTTCCTTGCACAGCGAGGCAAACCCTGCTGCAGCTCCAGCCATTCCTTTCTGGGGGAAAAATACACCAAGATTAAGATCAACATGCGTCATGATGGAGTAAATTGCAGGGGCCTGGGCGGGATTGGTGCCCAGAAACACCATGGCATATTCCAGGATCTGCTTTGCCCGATAATCTTTTACGTAGTTTGAGACGAAGGAGTCAAGTTTTCCCAGCACTCCCAGGCGCAATCCCTCTGTCATCAATCGTCTATTGAAGAACTGCCCGATGTGTTTATAATCACGATAGAGAAAATCCTCCATAGCTAGATCATACTTATAGGTCGACTGCTGCATGTAGGCTTTCAGGGCTTTTCCACCACCCTTCTCGAATGACTCAAAGAGTTTTTGGTTCTCATCAAAACGTGGGGTGAGACAGGCCGTTTCCCCACCTTCAAAGAAGACCTTATAATATGGATCAATGGGACTAAGATCGTAGTAGTCTTCCCGCTGTTTACCAAAGAGAGAGAAGTAATGCTCGAACACTTCAGGCATGAGATACCACGACGGTCCCATGTCAAAGGTAAATCCGTCTTTTTCCCAATATCTAGCTCTTCCCCCAAGTTGGGCATTCTTCTCGACCAAGGTCACATTCCAGCCATCACGGGCCAGGAGTGCCGCTGTACTGAGGCCACCGAAGCCTCCGCCTATGACTACTGCTTTCTTGTTCATGAAAAAATCCTATGTGGTTTGATAGAGAAAAGCAAGAAGAAAATATGGTTTAGTTATTAAAAAAGAATCAATCTTATTAAGCAATATTTGAAATTTCACTGTTTGTATCCTGCTTCTCTCTTTTTTCGTAATCTTGTATGCTGGGCGCGAGGAGAATCCCATGATAATTGATCAGATCAACAACCTAGAACGTTACATCCCCAGCCTACCAGCCCTTCAGACAGTTCGCGAAATTCTGGAAAGCGGCAAACTACCAAGCATGGAGTATGGCAGTTACCCTACTGACAATCCCAAGGTACGCTACAACTTGTTTACCTATACAACTACAACACCTGAGAATCTGACGTTTGAGATACATAAAAAGGAAGTGGATGTACAGATTCTCCTTTCTGGATTTGAAACGATGGTAATTGCTGATAGATCATCACTAAAGGAGACCATCGGGTATGATGCCAGCAAGGATGCTTCGTTTGCAGAAGGCAAGCAACTACTTACCTACCAAGCAACTCCCTCTACCTTTGCCCTGTTCTTCCCAGGGGAAGGACATGCATGCAATCTCATCGATGGGCATTCCACTGATGTGGTGAAGGTTGTCTTTAAGATTCTTGTATAACGCATATGGACGATAATTCTGGACTGTTGGGTTTCCAACAGTCTATTTTTTTTCCTTTTTTTCGATTTGCTGAAATTTCCATTTGACAGATCCGGAAAGTCATGCAACGATTAACCTGTAAGACAGCTTTACAAGTTTACAGATTTTACAAGGCTTGGCATGTGCCAAGCAAGAAAGAAACATTGTTACACCGCACAGCGGTCCACAGGAGGAAACAATGAAAAAAAGTATTATCGCACTGTTGTTGGTAGCCCTGGTACTTCCCATGGCTTTTGCTCAGGGAACATCTGAGGCAAAGCCCGTTGAATTGGTCTACACCATGACAGCGGTTCCCACTGATGCTCATGCTGGAGCAATGCGCGTCTTCAAGGAGACCGTTGAACGTGTTTCTGATGGTCAGATCAAAGTATTGACCTACGATTCAGCTTCTTTGTTCAAGCAGGAACAGGAAGTCTCAGCTGTGAAGAGTGGTCAGGCAGACATGACTGCAACCGCTGCATCATGGCTTACTGATGGAAGTCCCTGGGTAGGTATGTTCACTGCTGGTTATATCTTCAAGACCTATGACCACATGACCAGCGTACTCAATGGCCCTATCGGTCAGGAAGTATTTGACCGTATTGCAAAAGAGCAGGGAATTCGTCCTCTCGGCGCTCAGTACCTGGGAACTCGTCAGATTAACCTAGTAGAAGATCGCCCCATCAAGACTCCTGCTGATCTCAAAGGTGTTAACCTGAGAATGCCGAACTCCGATTCCTGGATCTTCCTTGGCAAGGCAATTGGTGCAAATCCAACCCCGATCTCCTTCAGCGAATTGTACATGGCTCTCCAGACCAAGACCGTCGATGGCCAGGACAACCCACTTCCAACCAACAAGAACGCCAAGTTCTATGAGGTTACCAAGTCAATCAGTATCACCAACCACTTGGTTGACTCTGTCTGGCCTGCAATCAACGAGGCAAAATGGCAGTCCTTGACCGAAGAGCAGAAAGGCTGGGTCATGGAAGGTGTAAAGGCTGGTATTGAATTCTGTGATACCACCAACCTCAAGGCAGAGGCAGAATTGGTTGAGTTCTTCAAGAGTGAAGGTCTCAGTATCTACCAGGCTGATCTTGATGCATTTGCAGAGCACGTACTGGCACAGTATCTTGACAGCCCCTATTCCGATAGCTGGGATATGGAGATGTTCAATAAAATCCAGGCTGCTGGAAACTAAGCACCACCTTACGACCCGGGGCAGGTGCTCCGGGTCTCTTCTTTTGTTCAATGGAGGCCGACTACGTGAAAAAAATTGCGTTGTTTCTTAGGGATGTCATGGAAGTCTACATTCCCATCCTCTCGTTTATATTCTTATTCTTGGCTTTCATCCTGCAGGTCTTCTTTAGATATGTGGTTAACCACCCATTGACCTGGACACAGGATGTTATCGTCATTGGTTTTTGCTGGTCAGTAATCCTGGGTGCATGTTATACAATGCGCAGGAAGGGACACGTCCAGTTCACCATGCTCTACGATGCCTATAGCCCGAAAGTAGCAGCCTGGACAAGGATGATCGGGAACCTCCTGATTATTCTCACATTTGCTGTCATGGTAATTCCTTCATTCAAGTATGCATTTTTCCTTGGCTTCCAGAAAACTCCTGTACTCAGGGTCTCTTACACATGGATCTTCCTCCCCTTTACCTACTTCCTGCTCTCCATCATCGGATACACGATCAATCCGGTCATAGAAGACTGGAAAGTGATTACCGGGAAGCTTGAGGACAGTCTCGATCATCGTTTTGATCCTTTGCTTGGGGAGGTAAACTAATGAGTTTTCCACTATTTGTAACCTTATTGGTTTTTATCCTGATCTTCTTCCTCCGTATGCCGATTGCCTTCGGTATGCTCGCTTCAGCAGCTTGTTACCTATTGGTAAAGGGTGCTGACCTGAGCTTGGTGGTTAATCAGGTAATGAATACCTACTATACCAACTACGTCATAATCGCCGTCCCACTCTTCATCTTCACTGCAAACGTCATGAACACCGGAAAGGTCACTGATATGATCTTCAAATTCGCCGGTGGTATCACAGGACGGATGAGAGGTGCGCTGGGACACGTAAATATCATTGCTTCCCTGATTTTTAGTGGCATGACTGGTTCTGCAATCGCTGATGCCGCAGGACTTGGAAAAATTGAGATCGAGGCCATGAAGGATGATGGATATGACCCGGAGTTCTCTTGCGCAATAACCGCAGCCTCCGCAACCATTGGTCCTATCTTTCCTCCATCCATCCCCTTGGTTATCTATGCTATGCTTTCCAGCACCTCAGTTGGAGCACTCTTCATGGGAGGCATGGTTCCAGCTGTCCTCCTCTCGCTTTTCTTGATGGTGTATGTCGCAATTGTTGCTAAAAAGCGTAACTATCCCAGAGGGGAGAAAGTCGTCTGGAAAACCTTCCTTGCCTTCACTGTACGGGCTATTCCAGCACTCCTTACCCCGATCATTCTTTTGGTGGGTATCTACACCGGTGTTACGACCCCCACAGAAGCTGGAGCAATTGCAGGGCTCTATGCCATGATCGTCTCGATCTTCGCCTACAGAGCCATGGGATTCAAGGATTTGATGAATGTTATCCGTGACACCATCAAGGATGTCGGGGCGACCAGTATCATGATCGGTGCGGCAGCTATCATCAGCTATATTGTCGCTCGTGAACAGCTTGCAGCAAATATCGGAAACTGGATCCTGGGCTTCACTGCGAACAAGTATACGTTCCTCTTCTTGGTGAACATAGTTATCCTCATCCTGGGAATGTTCATGGATACCTCGACAATCCAGCTGGTGTTTGTACCCATCATGATCCCCGTCGCTTCAGCCTTGGGAATCGATATGATTCACTTTGGCCTGGTAGTAACGTTCAATATGATGGTGGGTCTCTCCACCCCGCCCTTTGGAATGCTGCTGTTCATAACCAGCGGAATTTCCGGGACACCTCTCAAGGGTGTCATGAAGGAGATACTCTGGCCACTGACTGTAATGTTGATTGTCTTGGTGATTATCACCTACTTCCCCGAAGTCACTCTATTCCTGCCGAAAGCAACCGGCCTCATGTAAGGAGAATTTGTAATGCAAGAACAATATAATGGTTGCTGGCCAACCATGATCACCCCATTCACAGAAGACAACAAGGTAGACTTCCAGGGTGTCAAGAATCTCACAGACTGGTACATAGACCGGGGATGTGATGGCATCTTTGCAGTTTGCCAGTCCAGTGAGATGTTCTTCCTCACTCCTCAGGAAAAGCTCGATATTGCAAAGGCAGTGGTCGAAGCAGCAGAGGGCAGAGTCAAGGTTATCGCAAGTGGACATACCGCTGATGACCACCAAGCACAAATCCAGGAGCTCGGAGCAATGGCTGAGACGGGTGTGGATGCTGTGGTACTGGTATCGAACAGGATGGCCAAGGAAGAGGAAGGAGAAGATGTCTTCAGAAAGAATGCTGAAGATATCTTTACCCAGCTTCCTTCCGTCACTTTTGGATTGTACGAATGCCCCTACCCCTATCTCAGGCTATTGAGTGATGACTTTCTTCATTGGGCTGCGCATGAGGACAAGTTGGTCTTCCTTAAGGATGTTTCCTGCTCCCTTGAGATCGAGAAGCGACGTGTTGAACTGGTAAAAGGGACCAAGCTTGCGCTCTTCAATGCCAATACCGCTACCGTGCTCGATTCATGGATTGCCGGATATGACGGGTACAATGGAGTAATGGCAAACTTCCATATCGATATTTATAAGTGGTTATATGAGCATTTCCGGGAGGATGAAGCGTTGGCCAGACGTGTGAGCGATTTCCTTACGGTAACAGCGATCACCGAAGCAAGGGCCTACCCCATCAATGCAAAATATCACTATGCACAGACGGACATTCCCATGAGTCTGGTGACCCGTTCAAAGCCAGTCTCCTTACTCAATGAGAATGCACGCCTTGAAATCGCCAGCTTGATCCGGATGGAGAGAGCAATGCGAACTGAATTGGGATTGAAGCAATGAACCGTGGAAACGAGTTTCGAAAGAGATTGCTGGAAGGCACGGCCCTTGGGGGCCATGTCTTCCTCAATGATCCTGCAATTACTGAAGCACTTGCCCGACATGGCTACGATTTCATCTGGATTGATGCTGAGCATGGACCATTTGACAAGCAGAACCTATTGATGCACATCATGGCAGCAAATGCAGGTGGTGCAGGAGCCTTTGTACGAGTAGCCAGCCAAGAAATGGATATCATCAAGCCCGTTCTTGAAATGGGTATTGATGGGATCATCATTCCCATGGTCCTAAATGAAGTTGAAGCAAAGCAGGTACTTGATCTCTGCCTGTATCCTCCCAAAGGCACGCGGGGTTTTGGCCCCAGACGTGCGATAGGATACAACAGCCAGAACCTCAAAACCTACCTGGAACAAAGTGAAGAGAGTTTTATCAGGATCATCCAGATAGAGCATGTGGAGGCCGTACACCATGTGGAAGCCATCCTCTCTTTGCCTGCACTGGACGCAATCATTATTGGCCCGAATGATCTCTCTGGATCCATCGGTCATTTGGGAAATCCTTTACATCCAGATGTACTTGCCTTGGCTGAAATTGCGATCAAGGCGGCAAAGGAAGCAAAGAAACCTGTGGGTGTTTCCATCGGTCCTGATGCAAAGACGATTGAGATATACAAGGCACTGGGAGTGGATTTTTTCAGCTGTGGGGATGATATTTCCTTCTTACAGCAAGGTGCAAGACAGACCATTTCCATGGTGCGTAAGTAGCTGTAGAAAGAATTGAGAAGAATCGATATGCTGTATTGAGACGGAGGTTAGCATGGATATTTCGAACATTTCGCTTACTCGGACAAATCTAAGTTCGCAGGTTGCTGACCATCTGGAAGAATACATACTCTCCTCCCCAAAAAGCAAGGTCTCCGAGAAACTCCCTTCAGAAATGAAACTTGCAAAACAGTACAACGTAAGCCGCCCAGTAATCAGGGAAGCTATGAAACTATTGCAGGAGAGAGGTCTTATCTCATTGAAGAATGGTAGTGGTGCATATATCACTCGTCCTGAAACCGATACGGTGATGAATGCCATCAACCGTATCATGCAGGTAGACCATATTAAATCTGAGGATTTGACTCAGGTACGCGAGATTCTTGAACTCTCCTCAGCCGATCTTGCAGTACAGAAAATTACAGATGAAGATCTCCAGAAGATGGATCTAATCCTTTCCAAGTTTGAGGATAAAACGCTCCCATTGAAGGAACGTGTCAAGCTGGATGAACAGTTTCATTTGACCATTGCACAGGCTGGTGGCAATGAGTTGCTATGTATGTTTATCGGCGTTCTGACATCCCTCCTCCGCGATTACATGGGAAAGGGGATCCTTGTAGAAGGCGGTATTGAAGATGCAATCTCCCGCCACCGGGAAATCTACCAAGCCTTCTGCAATAGAGATAGGCAAGCTGTGCATCATGCAATGGCTGAACACCTCAAGGTATCTAGTCTCAACGTACAATTCTTTGACAAGAAAGGTGCAACCGCTAAAACGAAGTAACGTACTAAAACACCTTTTCCTTATGACAAACCTCCCATACCCTGTTATGCTATTGGTATATCACGCACTTTTTGGTAGGGAGGTCTTGCATGAGTTTATTACTACCGGACATAGACCCAAGACGTATCAGTCTCGCGCAAAAGATCTTTGACCAACAGTTCGAACAAGACCCCAGACTTGAACAGGAGATGGATGATCGACGGAAACGTCTCATGTTCCAAGACATACTCTACAACTTCGACTTCCTTTCAACTGCAGTACAAATCGGAGATGAGAAGCTCTTCACGAACTATGCAGTCTGGCTCTATGAGTTGCTCTGTAACCTGATGAAAGACCTCGACCGTGATCGCATCAAGGACCAGATGGTGCATCACTACGAAATACTGAAGATCTTCTGTGACAAGCTCTTTGAAGAAGAAACAATGATTGCTTCCGCAAAAACCATCCTTGATGCAGCTATTGATGCAACTGAAGATGCAATGGACAACTACCAGGTATCTGAAGCCTTTCTCGAAGGTCCTCATCTTCCCATCCGAAGAGCATTTCTTAACGCACTTCTTAGGAGTGAAACCCAGAAGGCGATCCAAATCATTGAAGATGCAAGAAAAGACGGACTAAGTCTGGAAGAGCTCTATGAGGATGTTATACGTCTCAGCATGCAGGAAGTCGGAGAACTCTGGTACCAGAACAAGATAACCGTGGACAAGGAACATTACGCTACCTCCACCACCCAGATGATTCTCGCTCGCTTCTATCCATACATTTTCAACCAGAGACCAGTAGACAAGAAAATCCTTACCTGTTGCATTGGCAGCGAGCTTCATGAGATGGGAGGAAGAATGGTAGCCGACCTTTTTGAATATCATGGATGGGAAAGCGTCTACCTTGGGGCAGCGGTCCCTATTCCTTCTTTAGTAAGCGCAGTGGCAGAGCATCAACCCGATCTGGTTGCACTCTCGGTCACCATGCCCCAACACCTCCAAACCTGTTATCTAGCGGTAAAGACATTAAAAGAGAAATACCCTTCCCTACTCGTTGCAGTTGGGGGAAGAGCATTCAAAACGAGTGGGGGCATGTATAAGACATGGCCCATCGATGTGTATACAGACCTTGCAACAGAGTTGGTCCTTTGGGCTGATAAGGTGGATGCCAAATCATGAACCACTCATTCTTCGTCCGCACTGATACAAAAAAAGTAGTGCAAGAGACCTACTGGTCGAAACCCATATCATTGGCCATGCCCTTCAAGACCACCTTGGAGTCTCTGTTTCAACAAGATGATAAAGATCGTTTCAACACAATCTTCTCCAATGCAATAGATCATGAGACTGAAGTCTTTTGCGCTCATATACCTATTATTGAGGAACAGGAGCAACTCTGTTTCTTCATTGCCAGTGCTAAAAAATTTGTGTATGTATTGGCATTGGATTATCTTGCTAATCTTCCTTCCTCTATCCAGGAAGCACACAACCAGGTCATCTTTGCCATGATCAAGCAATTTGCTGTGTTGCGCGGTGAACAACTGATGCACGCCTCGGAAGAAGTGTACAACCACTTTGAAGAGATCCAAAAACTCAACAATGATTTGGTCAATACACAACGCCAGTTGCAACGGGCAAACCGAAAATTGGAACAGCTGAACCTGGAGCTGAATAACCGCCTTGTCAAGGATGCATTGACCGGCTTGGTAAGTCGCTATCAGTACCACTCCGAGATGCAAACGGTCATCCAAGAGAATCCCCATGATCAAGGGCTCTTCGTCTTCATCGACATTGATGACTTCAAACAAGTCAATGATAATTATGGACATGCCATAGGAGACCAGTACTTGGTGGGATTCTCAGCTCGTCTTTCCAGCCTCTCCTGTACAGGAGTCTCCATCGCCATGCGCATTGCTGGAGATGAGTTCGGACTCTACCTCCATGGGCTGGAAGCAACTGATGAAGCAGTCGTTCAGCATTTTTATCAAACCTTTACATCCCACGTGACAAAAGATCCTATTCATACCGATGCAGGGGACCTTCCTATCTGCTGCAGCCTTGGTATGGCTATCTATAACAAAGACACTACCAACTTGTTTGAGCTCATCGAGTATGCCGACTTCGCAATGTACCAGGCAAAACGCTCAGGGAAGAATTCCTATTGCGTGTTTGACAAAAAAGCCTATGAAGCAGAAAAAAACGAAGATTGACGCTTGACCTTCACGCAACGTCAGGGTGTATGTATCTATCTATGAAGTATACGATCAAAGAAATGGTTGAGCTAAGTGGAGTAAGCGAACGTACCCTCCGTTACTGGGAGGAGTATGGTCTCCTCACCCCTGTTAGGCACCCTCAGAATGGATACCGACTCTATGGTAAAAAGGAATTGCTGGTGATACAGCAGATTCTTTTCTATCGGGAGCTGGAATTCTCCTTAAAAACCATCAAGTCCTTACTTGATGATCCAAATTTTGAAGCCGGGAGCGCCTTGGAAAGACAGAGGGAACTGCTCCTTGAAAAACGTAACAAGCTCGACCAGCTCATACAGACCATTACGTATACCATCCAAGAAAGCAAAGGAGAGATCACCATGAGTGACAAAGAGCATTTTGAAGGTTTCAAGAAGCAGATGATTGCTGAGAATGAAACACAATATGGTGAAGAAATTCGCCAGAAGTACGGAGAGGAAACCGTAGAGAAGGCAAATGCACAGATGATGGGAATGAACGAGGGAACCTATAAAAAGTTTACAGCATTGGGGAATGAGGTGTTAGAAAAACTCCAGGCAGCCGCAAAAGAAGGAGACCCTACCAGCCCTCTCGCCAGGGAAGTGGCATCACTCCATGCCGAATGGCTCCGCTTCACGTGGCCCCACTACTCAGCGGAAGCTCATCGGGGCATCGTACAGATGTACACAGACGATGAGCGGTTTGGGGCCTACTACCAAGGCAACGCCCAATTCCTTAAGGATGCAGTTAATCATTTCCTGGAAGGAGAATAATCTATTTCTTTCTTTCCAATAGGAAAGCTATTCTAAACCGAATAATTCTCTCAATCACATCAAGGGGCAATGCAGACCCAAAGGGGATCTGAATTGCTCCTTTACTTGTATGATAGGGAGCCAATGCTTCCTGGAACTCTTCAATCGCTTCAGGAAGCGGATAGAGGCCAATATGGTTCTTGAAAGCTGCCATATGGATGATATCCCCACCACCAGGCAAGCTGAAGGTAGGCATCCTCCACTTGATGGACTCCACCACATCAGGAACTACCTCATGGACCAGAGTACGTATCTGGTCCAAGGGTATTCTCTTCTCTTTCTCAAGTTCTGCAATATAGGCATCTACTTCCTGTGCATACATGACTTTTCCTCTACTCCCATTTCTCCAGAAGAGCATCCAACTCAGAGAGCTCTTCTGAGGAGAATGTAGACGGCTTGTCCAATGCCTTTAAGTTCTGGAGCAACTGCGCCTTGCTGCTGGCACCAATGAGTACACTGGTTACTTTCTCATTCTTGAGCAGCCAACTGATGGCAAGCTCAGAGAGGCTCTGACTCCTTCTTGTAGCTATCTTATTAAGCTCATTGAGCAGGGTAACTCGCTCCTTCGTGATTGAATCAGCCTTCAGGAATCGATTTTCACTTGCCCGTGAGCCTTCTGGAATGTTTCCATCAAGATAGCGTGAAGTCAACAACCCTTGGGCAAGGGGAGAGAAACAGATGGTTCCTGCCTGGTTACCCATGGCATTCAGCAAATCATTCTCTTCCACCCAGCGGTCCAGCATCGAGTACCGTACCTGGTTCAATACACAGGGAGTTCCCATTTCTTTAAGTAATTTGATTGCCTTTACTGCCTCTTCTGCACGGTAATTACTGATTCCCACATACAGGGCTTTTCCCTGACGGACCAAATGGGCAAGCGCTCCCATGGTCTCCTCAAGAGGGGTGTTGGGGTCAGGGCGGTGGTGGTAGAAAATATCCACGTAATCAAGACCCATTCGCCTCAAAGATTGGTCGCAGCTGCTGATCAGGTACTTACGGCTACCCCACTCACCATATGGTCCTGGCCACATATAGTAGCCTGCCTTGCTGGAAATAATCAGCTCATCCCGGTAAGGAGCGAGGTCGTGTTTCAGAATGGAGCCAAACCGCTCTTCTGCGCTGCCAGCGGGAGGGCCGTAGTTGTTCGCCAAATCAAAATGGGTAACACCAAGGTCAAATGCAGTGGTGAGAATACTCCGACATACACCGTCGTCAGCCTCTGCACCAAAATTGTGCCAGAGTCCCAAGGAGAGCTCAGGAAGGCGGAGTCCGCTCTTACCTGCATACCGATACCGCATGGAATCATATCGTGTTTCGTTTGCTGTATAACTCATACTCTTACTATATCCGACAAGTTGGTGTGGTCAAAGCCTTTTTGCCTGTGGTATAGTCAGCACATGCAAAACCTTATAGACACCTTTTTAAAATTGGTTTCTTTCGACTCAGTCTCCTATGAAGAAGACCAGATCGCACTCTTCTTGGAAACAGCACTGCTTCAGGCAGGACTCCATACAGAATACGATGAGGGGGAGAATTTGTATGGCTTCCTTCCCGGGAAAGGCCGGACCATTCTGCTCAATGCCCATATGGATACTGTCGATCTAGCTAGAGGAGCAAAGGTTGTCGAAGATGGGGGAAATCTAAGGAGTGACGGAACCACCGCTCTCGGCGCTGATGACAAGGCAGCTATCGCGGCCATCCTGGTCGCTCTCGATACCATAAAACAGCAAAAGATTGCGCATCCAAATATCGTGGTACTCTTCACCAGAAGTGAAGAACAAGGACTGGTAGGAGCACAGAGCATTGATGTTAGTAAGCTCTCTTCTGTATCCCATGGATTCACGTTTGATGCCTCGGGCCCCGTGGGAGGAGCAATCAGCGCTGCTCCCTCACAGGACAAGATAGAAGCGGTATTCCATGGAAAGGGAGCTCATGCCGGATTCAAACCAGAGACTGGTATCAGTGCCATCCAGATGGCAAGCCAGGCAGTGACCAATATGCAATTACTCAGAATCGATGAAGAGACCACCGCAAATGTGGGGTCATTCATTGCTCCGGGAGCCAAGAACATCGTATGTGACCAGGCGACCCTGGTCTTTGAGGCAAGAAGCCTTGATCCAAAGAAACTGGCAGCACAATCAAGGAGCATGATCGATGCAATGAAAAATGCGGCCAAGGATCATGGCGGAAGCGTCGATATTACCCATGAACATCAGTATGAGGCATATCACCATCGGGAGGATGCAACAGTACTGAAGCACTTCCAGGAGGCGTGTGGAAGGCTGGGAATATCTGTGAGGCTTGCCCCTACGCTCGGGGGAAGTGATGCCAATGTCTTGAACAAGCTGGGTATAGAGACCCTTGTCTGCACCTCCGGTTATGAAGAACCTCATACAAAGAGTGAATATATTCCTATAAAAGAACTGGAGAACCTGTTCTCCTTGGTATTGGAGTTAATTACCTTATGAAAAATATTGCAATGCTTGGTTGTGGGGCAGTTGGAGCCCTCTATGGCCTACGATTACATAACCTGCTGGGTGAGGAACATGTCTGTTTCCTCGTTGATGAGGCCCGAAAAAATCGATATACACAGGAAGGCATATACCTCAATGACCGGAGAGCTCCCTTTCGGTACTGCACCCCGGATGCAGCTCCCGTGGCTGACCTCGTAATCCTTGCCACCAAGAACCATCACCTAATAGACGCTATTGCCATGTTGAAGCCTGTTATTGGCCCAGACACGGCCATCATCTCCCTGCTCAATGGAATTGAAAGCGAACGGGAACTCTCAAAGGCTTTTGGAAAAGAGAAAGTACTCTATGGTTTTGCAGTAGGACTGAATTCTACACATGTTGGTAATCATATCACTTATACCAAAGAAGGCAGGATTGTCTTCGGCGAGAAGAGCAATGAAAAAACAGAACGGGTGAATAAGATCTCAGCCCTGTTTGACCGTGCAGGTGTTTCTTATGTAGTGCCAGAGAACATTGAGCGTGAGCTCTGGAACAAGTTCATGCTCAACACTGCGTACAACACAATAAGCGGACTGCTCTCTGCAACCTATGGAGATCTGGATCAAGAGCCGGTATGGAATCTTGCGCAGCAAGTATGCAAGGAAGTACAGAACGTTGCAAAGGCTGAGGGAGTCCTCCTCCCTGATTCACTCATTGAAGAGAACCATCGTATCGTGACCTCACTTGGTTTTACAGGCAAAACCTCCATGTGCCAAGACATGGAGGCTGGAAGAAAAACAGAAAACAAGTGGTTCAGTGGGACAGTAATCAAGCTGGGAAAGATCCATGGGATCCCTACCCCAACCTGTGAAGTGCTCTCAGCCTTGGTTGAGGCACGGGAAAATATCAGCCTTAGGCTCGGCCAAGCTCGATAAGCGCTTCCTGTTTAGCTTTCTTCAGTGTCTCTACCAATTCATTGAGCTTCCTGGGGGCACATTTTCCACAGTAGATATGGAAATCGATGTCAGAGGCTGGGACGTTCTTTGCCATCTGAAGCAAGAGAGGTTTTTCCAGAATTCGCACTGCAGGGACATTGTATTTTCTTGCAAGACCATCGCGAGCGAGGAAGAAGTGCTTAAGAAAAATCTTCTCATCTTTTGACAGGTACTTCCAGGAAGAGAACTTGGTCCAGCCTGGTTTGTCAGGACCTTTACTCTTACCCACCACCTGCATTTGCTCAGCCACCTTTGTCTGCAGCCCCTTCTCAGCTACTGCTGCAATCAATAGATCCTTCAACGTAAATAAGTGTTCTACATCACTCAATGCATATTGAATCTGTTCAGGTCTCAGGGGTCGCTTAAGCCAATTGGTCATCTGATTCTTTTTCTTGTTTGACATCGGCTGTTTGGGGATTTCTGGAAGATAGCGTTCTACCAATCCACTGAGATTTCCCATATAGCCCAAGGCCATGGCAGGAACCCTGATGTCATACACACCTTCCATGATAATTCCATACTGCTTCCTTACCAGAGCGGAATCACTGGCACAGTCGAACATCACTTTCTCAAGTGAGGTATCTTCCAAAAACTCCTGCAAGGATTCCTTGGAGAGAGTGAAAGGATCAACCAAATAAAACGATTTTCTATCAAAAAGTTGGATGAGACAGAGATGCTCCCCATAGATATGGAGATTGAACTCCCCTTCAAAATCCATGGCAACCGATACAATGCCACGTTCTCTCCAAGAGGCACGTAGCTCCGCTAAGGCAGAATCAGAATCAACGATGGTATAATTAAGCATAGAGTGAAAGCATACCAAATACTGAAAGAATAGAGAACCTATTCATACCGTTCACAGCGAAAATGTTTGACAGATGTATAATTACTTTACTTGTTACTCGTAAAAGTATATTTATATTCTTATATGTAATATTAATAGCATATATTTCTCTTATATATGCAATTTAATTTTCCTTTTGTAATTTTATTTTGTACTATTAACGTTATAAAATTGATTTTTTTGAAATTCTTTCGATATTTTTGAGAAACCCCTTAACACGATAAAATAATATCGATACCCTATGGACAAACAGATTCACCTAAGGAGTCATCAATTATGAGCGTTATGAGTTTTTCCATTCCCAGAACCATCTACTATGGAGAAGGTTCCCTCGATAAACTTGCCCAGCTTCAGGGCAAGAGAGCAGCAATCGTGACAGGCGGCAGTTCAATGAAGCGTTTCGGCTTCTTGGATCAGGCTGAATCCCTCCTGAAAAAAGCAGGCATCGATTCCATCCTAATCGACGGCGTTGAACCCAACCCATCCGTGGAAACAGTTCAAAGGGGCGCAAAGGCAATGCTTGAATTCTCCCCTGATTGGATTGTAGCAATTGGTGGTGGATCAGCGCTTGATGCAGCAAAGGTCATGTGGTGCTTCTATGAACACCCAGAGCTTGCCTTCGAAGATATCATCCAGCCGGGAAGTATGCCCTCCCTCCGCAACAAGGCAAAATTCATTGCAATTCCCTCAACCAGTGGAACAGCAAGTGAGATCACTGCGTTCTCGGTTATCACCGATACAAAGAAGCACATCAAGTATCCCATCGTTGCTGCCGACATGGTCCCAGATATTGCAATTCTCGACCCATCATTGCCCATGACAATGCCGAAGCACATCACAGCCAATACCGGTATGGATGTCATGTGCCATGCAGCAGAGGCAGTAGTCTCTACCGCAGCAACCGCATTTACCGATCCTTATGCCATCCAGGCTATCAAGATGGTCCTGGAACATCTTCCTGTTGCTTACCACGAACCGAAGAACCTGGAAGCCAGAGAAGCAATGCATGAGGCATCAGCCTTGGCAGGAATGGCTTTCACCAATGCATCCCTTGGCTTGGTTCACTCTATGGCTCACAAGATTGGTGGGGAATTTGGGGTAACCCATGGATTGGCAAACGCCATTCTTCTCCCCTACGTAATTGCCTACAACAAGAAGTTCACCGACAAGTACGCATATGCAGAGAAGATACTCGGTGTTGCCGACCTTGCACAGGCCATCAAGGAGATGAACCAGAAGATGGATATCCCTTCCAGCTTCAAGGATTGCAGTGAGGTCGATTTCAACGAAGAGAAGTTCAAGGAAGTCTTGCAGAGAATGAGCCAAAATGCTTTTGAAGATCCCTGCACCTTGACCAACCCAGGTACTCCTACTGCCGCGGATGTACAGATGCTGTATGAAGCTGCCTATTATGGAACAGAAGTGAAATAAGACGTTCTTTGTAGTACATACACTGAGAGCCACCTTAGGGTGGCTCTCTCCTTATTCACGTACATGATGTACTTGCTTATGCAATTTCCTTTGGAAGGAAGATGTTGAGCAGGATACCGATGAGGGTGGCCAGTGCAACTCCAGCCAGGGTGAACTCCAGGTTCTCTCCCATGGCAAAAGAGAGCATGCCACCACCGATTCCGATTACCAGTATCACACTACTGATCGTCAGATTGCGCTTGTCTTCATAGTTTACCCCGGCATCAACCAAGGTACGAAGACCACTGGAAGCAATGGTACCGAAGAGCAACATGGAGATACCACCAAGTACTGGGTTGGGAATGGTCTGGATCAAGGCGCCAAACTTCGGGAAGAACGATAGGAAAATTGCCACGACAGCTGCACCACCGGTTACATACACACTGTACACACGAGTGAGTGCGAGTACCCCAATATTCTCACCGTAGGTTGTATTGGGTGGACCACCCCACAAGGATGCCCATAGCGTTGCTATACCATCACCGGCAATGGTCCTGTGCAGACCTGGATCCTTGTAGAAATCCTGCCCCACCACCTTACTGATTGTAAGTGTATCGCCAAGGTGTTCACATATGGTTGCGAGGGAGACCATGATAAAGGTGATGGCTGCAACAATATTGAACTTTGGCAAGGTGAAGCTGGGAAGACCGAACCAAGCAGCTTCCTTGACTGCTGCAAAATCAATCAGGGCATACTGGGGGAAAATAAGGCCGATGGCTAGTGCAAAGAAGTAACCTCCAAACAACCCGATCAGAATTGGAATGATGCTGAAGAACCCCTTGCCAAATATATTTGCAATAATGGTCAAGGAGAGGGTAACGGTCGCGATCAACAAGAAATAGAGACTGTATTCACCACTTCCGTCATACATTGCCATACCCATGGCAGTAGGTGCCAAGTTCAAACCAATGACGACGATGACTGATCCGATGACTACTGGAGGGAGGGCCTTGTTCAGCCAGTTGTGTCCACTTCTCTTGATGATGTAAGCCACCAACATATAAAAGAGGCCGGAGACCACTGCTCCACCCATTGCATACGGAACCCCATAGGCACTGCTGATCGCAACCAGGGCCGGGATGAATGCAAACGAGGAACCAAGGAACGCTGGGACCTTTGCTCCGGTGATCAGGATGTAGATAAGTGTACCGGTACCTGCGGTAAAGAGTGCAGTACTCGGACTGAGACCGGTAAGGATCGGGACGAGAATGGTCGCACCGAACATTGCGAAGACATGCTGGACACTCAGTGGAATCCATTGTCCCATCGGTGGCTTGTCGGCCGGACCATACTTCATGGCGTTGGATGGTTGATTTGCCATCAGAAAGCTCCTTGAGTCTGCACACAGAAAACACACTATGGGTGCTGTTTACAGACAGAGGGGATGATGACTTGCAGGAAGTCTCTCCATCCTATCGAGAAAACGGAAGGTTTGGGAAGTGTAAATCTGTATGAATATGCAAAATATCTTGAAAATCATCACCGAAGTGCAACATTATGCCTTATCTCCTGAACAAGGGAAGCAATGCACCGTATATGAACAGCAGTGGGGATGCAAGCAATACAACAAATATCCCTACCAACAAGAGCAAAGGGTTGGAGAGCATCCGGTCATACCAAACGGGCAATTCAACACATGTATTTCTTTCTCGTTTCATAGGTCATCCTCTCTTTCTGGAAACAGGATACCCTATACTATGTGACACCTGATGTCACACTACAGTTTTTTTGAGGCTTCCCACATTTGCTCAACAGACTGCTTGTAGCGAAGAACAAACTCCTCGGGCGCTATAGGACGAGCATCGGGACCATACGAGAGGAGTGTCGAGAGGATCTCCTGGAGGTTGGACACAGGAAGGATGACCTCTAGTGCTTCTCTACCCTCCTCAATTACCAGTCGTTGCTTCTGCTCTGGATGCCAACTCTGGGTGTTCAAGGTATGAATGGCCCATCCATACACACGGAAGATTACGCAGGTAACCTCGTTGCCCATAAATATCCCATACCCTGAGTTGATGAAGGAGTCTATCTCTTCTTCAGAGAACCTAATCTTCATACGGTCTCCCCTTATCTGGGCAAGCTGTTCGACTCTGGAGAGATGAAAAGTCCTAAGTTGTTTGTGCTGCATGTCAAAGGCAAGCAAGTACCATCTTCCACTATAGTTCACCAACCTGAGGGGCTCGATATGCCTATGAGAGCGAACCCCCAGTGCATTGCGATAATGCATGCTCATTCGCTCTTCACTCTTTATCGCTGAACAGATCTTGTTGAAAATCTCATAGTCAGGCCAGTCCTGTACTGGAGTAATGAAGATTATCTTATCGCTCAGGGAGCGATAGTGTTTCTCAACTCCGCTATCAATGCCTTCACTGATCATCTCTGTAAGGTCAGACATGATGCCTTGGGATTGCGCCAGACTTTTCACGATGGCATTGAGCACCAACATTCGCTCATTCGAGTTGGAGAATAGGGTAAAGGGAGTCTGGTAATGGTACCAGTTCCTGGAACGGTCATAAGTAATGGGAGCTCCAAGATGCTCACGCAAATAGGTGATGTCCCTCAATACTTGCCTTCGTGAGATGGAGAACTCTTGTTCAATGAGAGAGGTCTTCACTCCCCCATTCTCCTCAATACTGCGGTTGATGAATACGATTCGTTCGAGCTGGCTCATGTGGTCAGTATACATCAAAAGGCTCTTCCCGGGGGAAGAGCCAATTTGAAACAATGCTATATCTCCTGCTTACTTGGCAGCTTTCAATTTTGCCTCGAGTTGGTCGAGGAAAGAGGAAAGTTCCTTTGGCAGATGATCACCAAACTTCGGGTAGTGATTGGTACGGACGTCTTCGACTTCCCTAAGCCAACCATCTACATCGACAGAGAGAAGCTCTCTCATATCTTCTTCGCTTACGCCTTCAGGAAGGTCGATTGCATCAGCTGTAGGCATGGTACCGATCGGGGTATCAACAGACTTTGCAGTCCCGTCACAGGCCTCGAAGACCCACTTCAGGACGCGGCTGTTTTCACCAAAACCGGGCCAGAGCCACTTGCCGTCTTCGGTCTTTCGGAACCAGTTGACATAGAAGATTTTAGGAAGCTTGCTCTCGTCCTGTGCAGCCTTACCAACGTTGATCCAGTGCTGGAAGTAATCTCCCATGTTGTATCCACAGAAGGGAAGCATGGCAAACGGATCACGGCGGATGGTACCGACCTTGAGGTCGAGGGCTGCTGCGGTGATCTCAGACCCAACGATGGAGCCGAGGAATACACCGTGGTTCCAGTCGTAGCTCTGGTGAACAAGAGGAACGGTATGAGCTCTTCTTCCACCAAAGAGGATTGCACTGATGGGCACACCCTTTGGATCTTCCCATTCACTTGCAATACTGGGGCACTGGGCTGCAGGAGCGGTGAAGCGGGCATTGGGATGTGCAGCAGGCTTCTGCTCCTTGTTTCCCTTGTCCTGGACCCACTCATTGCCAAGCCAGTCGATCAACTTGCCAGGGGCATCGTAGCCAATACCTTCCCACCAAACATCGTTGTCCTCTGTGAGGGCACAGTTTGTGAAGATACTGTTCTTGGATGCACTGACCATTGCATTATAGTTGGAATCATTGGAAGTTCCTGGAGCAACACCGAAGAATCCAGCTTCTGGATTGATCGCATACAGCTGTCCATCGGAACCATACTTCATCCAAGCGATGTCATCACCAACGGTCTCGACCTTCCAACCTGGGATGGTCGGAACAAGCATTGCGAGGTTGGTCTTTCCACATGCGGAGGGGAATGCACCTGCGACAAACTTGCTCTTACCCTCTGGACTGGTTATCTTGAGGATGAGCATATGCTCTGCAAGCCAACCTTCGTCATGGGCCAAGACTGATGCAATGCGCAGTGCAAGACACTTCTTGCCAAGCAGTGCGTTCCCGCCGTAACCTGAGCCATATGACCAGATCTCGCGGGTTTCTGGGAAGTGGGAGATGTACTTCTGCTCAATGGGAGCACAAGGCCACTGGCCATTGTCACTCTCACCATCAGCAAGCGGCTTGCCTACAGAGTGGTAGCAAGGTACATACTCACCATCGGTTCCGAGCACCTCAAGGACCTTTTCACCAACACGGGTCATGATCATCATATTGATGACAACATAGGCACTGTCAGTAAGCTCAACACCAATCTTTGCAATCGGGGAGCCAACAGGACCCATTGAGAAAGGAATAACATAGAGGGTGCGTCCCTTCATGCAACCGCGGTAAAGACCTGTCATGGTCTCTTTCAAGGCAACTGGGTCAATCCAGTTGTTGGTCGGCCCTGCTGCTTCCTTATTCTGTGCTGCGATGTAGGTTCTGTTCTCAACGCGAGCAACATCAGAAGGGTCTGAGTTGTAAGCAATACTACCAGGCTTCTTCTCAGGATTCAGGGGTACGCAATAGCCACCAGCAATCTGCTGTGCAACCAATTCGTCGTACTGGGCGGCACTACCATCGGCAATGACGATTTCTTCAGGGGTCGTGAGTTCTGCAAAATCCAGAATCCACTGCTTGAGCCCAGAATGCGTAAGATCTGCGACGTTCATGGACTACTCCTTCATAATAGGGATGCACAATTCACTACAATCAGAGGAAATGTGTTCACCCTATATTACTGATTTTCCAATCTTTAGCAATATAATGGGCTATGTTTTTTGTAATATTTTCCCATTTTTTTAGAACATAGTACCGTGAAAGCGTGAATTGAAGCTTAGGTAGAGCTCAGGAGGAACGTCCTCTGGAATATCAAGCAGGTAATCGGAAATCTTCCGGATCCGTTCCTTCAAGCTATCCTTCTTGTTCGCCTGTGCCTCTTTCAATGCTTCCAGACTTTCCAAAATGATCTGCTGGCTGTTTCTTACTTCCTGGATCGCCATCTTGAACCGCTGGCTCAGGTCAAGAATGATCTGCTTTGTGGCTTCAGGGTGTGAGGCAATAAAAGTAGGGAAACTCTCCTGGGAAATCTCGACCAGCTGACAATCACTGAGAGCGACAGCTGTGGCATTGCGTGGCTCCTGCTCAAATAGTCCCATCTCTCCCAAGCTGGAATTGGGCTTGGATATCTCAAAGAGCTGAAATTGCTGTGGTGTATGGTAGTTCAGGTACAACCCGACAGTACCACTTTGCAGAAGAAACATGGTGGAACAGGACGAACCCTGTTCATAGATGATGGTTCCCTTCTGAACTTCGAATACCGGGTGTTTGTCATCGTGTGTATCACTCATGGGCGACCTCCTCTCCTACTTACAAGTATACTATTACCTGTGACAACAGTACAAGGGAAGCTTGCAACCTGCAATTTCTGTGATAGACTTTCTGCTATGGAAACAAAAGGGGTGCCCAAGAAGGAGAAGTTTGCCTATGGGTTCGGCTGCTTTGGCCAGAACATGCTCTACAATCTTATGGCAAACTTTCTGCTGTTCTTCTATACAGACATCTTTGGGCTCCTACCCGCAGCAGCAGGGATGATTCTTCTGCTTGCACGGATGTGGGACGCAGTAAACGACCCTCTGATGGGAATGATTGCTGACCGTACACGCTCTCGATGGGGGAAATTCCGCCCCTACCTCTTATTCACCCCGATTCTCTTTGTACCCTTTGCGGTGGCAGCCTTCAGCACCCCTGACTTCTCCCCAGGAGGGAAAATCGCATGGGCAACATTCACGTATATCAGTTTCGGCATGATTTACACGGCCAGTGATGTTCCCTTTTGGGCAATGAGCAGTACCATAAGCGAGGACACCAAGGAGAGAAGCAGCATAGTTGTCTACCCGCGTTTTATGGCGACTGTTGCCATTGCCTTGGCTACCTTGGCAACACAGCCATTGATCCTTCTCTTTTCGGTGGAAGGGAAACCGGAGCGTGGCTACCAGATGACAAGCCTGACATATGCACTGCTGACCGTCATATGCTTTCTCATTGCCTTCCTGTTTGTGAAAGAGCGTGTCTATGCCGACGGGCAGGAGAAGCCCAAATTTTCCGAAATCCCCAAGGTTTTTATGGCCAACAAGCCGCTGTTGCTTGTTATTCTGAGTGGACTGTTCACCGGTATTGCGCAGACGGGAAAGCTCTCCATGCTGATCTACTACGCAAAATACAACCTCCAGAATGAATTGCTCTATACCCTGCTTGCAGGGATCAACATCCCTTTCATCCTTATCGGGATTGCAACTGTCCCCTACCTGACCAATAAAGTCGGCAAGAAGCGTGCGTGTATTATCTACTATGCCATCTTTGCTGCTGGAAGCCTGGGATTCTTCCTTACCGGCTGGAACAACTTCTTTGTATTGTTGTTCTTCAACTGCATCAGTTCGATTGGAATGGCAAGTCCACAGGTAATCCAGACTGCCATGATCGCTGACACCATCGAATATGGTGAGCTGAAAAGCGGGAAACGCAATGAAGGCACCATTTTCAGCAGTCAGACATTCCTTGCAAAACTTACCGCAGCTGTCACTTCGATCATCATTGCATCCACCCTCTCCTTGGTTGGGTATATTCCCAATATGGCACAGAGCAGCTCAACCCTTTGGGGAATCCATAGCCTTACCACCCTACTCCCATTTCTCGCCAGCATATTCGGTATTATCCCAATACTCTTCTACCCGCTGAGTGAGGAGAAGCATCACCAGATTGTCGAAGAGCTCCACCGACGTCGAATGGCTTCAGATTGACAGAGAAGGGGCACACCACTACCCTTAGGAACATGACAGAACTCGCACTTCCCGCAGGATCCCTGCAATCAGCACTGACGGCCTTCAAAGAAGGGGCAGATGCTGTATATCTCGGGCTGAAAAGTTTTTCCGCTCGTGCAAACGCCACCAATTTCACCTTCGAGGACTTGGCAAAGCTTCGCCAAGTTGCACTTACTGAAGGGAAAAAAATCTATGTGACCGTAAATACGCTCATTGAAGAATCAGAGTTGGATGAAGCATACAAGACACTCAAGCATATTGACTTCATCGGCTGTGACGGCATCATCGTCCAGGACCTGGGCTTGATCAACCTTGTGAAAACCTATGCCCCTAGCCTCTCTCTCCACGCAAGTACCCAGCTGGCTGTACATACCATCGCCGGGGTACAAGAACTGGTTCGCCTTGGATTCGAACGAGTGGTGCTTGCAAGGGAACTGACGTTCCAGGAGGTCAAGCGAATTCGTGAAGCGTGTAAGGATGTGGAACTGAAGGTGTTCATCCACGGCGCCCTCTGCTACAGCTTCTCAGGACTTTGCACAGCCAGCGAACAACTTTGTGGCAGAAGTGCAAACAGAGGTAGCTGTGCCCAGATATGCAGAAACTACTTCACTGTTGAACAGGACAGTGCTGCGCCGAGTGCGCTTTCTCCAATCCCACAAGGAGTCAAGGATGGTTGGTTCTTCTCCATGAGTGACATGAAAGCGGGTCCTGTTGCAAAAGAACTGGAAGAGTTGGGCATTGAAAGCCTGAAGGTGGAAGGAAGGATGAAAAGCCCTGCCTATACCGGCTTGGCAGCACGATACTACCGTGCGGTCCTTGATGGAGATGAGAGCGCAGAAGAGCTGGAAGAGGCCCTCTCAGTGGTCTTCTCCCGTCGACAAACCTCTGGTTGGTTGGCCTCCTATGGACGAGAGAAACAAGACTTCACCATCAGAAGAGCCCCTACCCTCGGGAGTACAAGCTACCCAGGTCATCGTGGCATCAAGGCAGCAAAGATTACACTGGTGAAGAGTGATTCAGTCATGGTTACCCTGCTCACCGATGTAGCACTCCGAGATGGATTAATGTACTTCATCAGAAGCCAGAGGCAACCGATCGATACCATCAAATTTGGTATCAACACCCTGATTGACCAAAGAGGCAGGAGTATTACTGAAGCCTATGAAGGCGAGTCGGTGGCAATACCACTACCAGCCAATGCTCCCCGTCCACACACCGGTGAATTCTTTTACCTGATCAGCAGACATGACCAGAATCCTGCCCTAATCAGTGAGGCACTTCCTCTCAGCAAGCATCCGCTCGACATGACATTTACCTTGGAAGAGGGCTTGTTGTCGATCCAATGCCAATATGGTGAAGCGACATACGAAATTCCCACGAGCGAGGCTCGCAACCCCCAAGAGACTGAGTCCAATATTGTTTCCATATTCAGCCAAAGTGATACCTCTTTCCTCACCCTTGGCTCCATCAATCTCGTGAATAGAACACAGCTCTCACTTGAGCAGATATTCCTACCTCTCTCAGTTCTGAAGACAATCAGACGTGACTGGTATGATCTTCTTGACCGGACGCTTGCGCAGGAATTGACGAAGAGTCTAGTTCGTGAGCCCATTGCCGAGAAACTGGAAATGAGCACACTGCCTCCACGTTCCCTGCTACTTACTGAACAGAAAATCCCTTACCTCGAATTGAAGACTCTCGCACATGCACAGCAGCCACTTGCTTCCTTGCTCTTCAACCATGAGGATCACTATTACCTACCCTTAAGTCCGGTTATGTTCGATGAGGATGCATTCTTCGCTGATTTAGACAAGGTTGTTGCCAGAATGAAGGAAGAGAATCTTTTGGATTCAGTCTCCTTTGGATTGAACAACTTGGGTCAGATTGCATATTTCAGGGATCATCAATTGCCTTGTTTCTTTGATATCTACCTATACCTGGCAAACAGCGAGGCGGCAAACCTAGCCCTCACGTTTGGATTGAAAATGGAGGGTGGTTATCTCTGGATGGAAAGAACAGAGACAGAGACAGAGTACTGGCCATTCATTCCCACTGTAGTGGATGATGCATTCAGTCCGCCGCTGTTCATCAGCCGATCATGTTTCCGCCATGACTCACTGCGATTAAGTTGCGAGGGATGTCCTTATAGGGGATCATGGTATGTGAAGGGTGACAACCAACGGTATCGGGTTATCGTAGAGGATTGCATCACTACCGTTGTGAACGCTTAGCATTCGTTTTCCATTGCCTCTTGAAAAGGGGAGAAAAGAGGAAAGGCAAGCTTGCCTTGTCTGTCCATCTCTTTCAGCTCATCGTAGGAAACCCAACGGTAAGCAGTAGTCTCTCCTTTCTGCAGGTGAATGGAATCGGGATCAAGCATTTTTCTCACCAGAAAGATATCGACAAATGAAGCTACTTTGAGCACGGTCCCCAAGCAGGTGATTTCTTCAGGGGAAGCTTCAATGCCGGTCTCTTCCCTCAACTCCCTCAGTGCAGCATCCAAACTGGTCTCCCCTCTCATCACCGATCCTGCTGTATTCTCCCAATGCCCGGGAAACAGTTCCTTCTCTTCAGAACGGAGGGTGATGAGTATTTTTCCGTCCTGATTCACGGTCCACACTGAAACCACAACATGATACTCACCCTCACCTAGGGGGAGGCCTCTCTGGTGAATTCTTCCCAGAGGCTTTCTTGCATGGTCATAGAGATCCCAATATTCCCTCATGTTGGCTCCTTACTCAGCATAGTAGAAATTCTTCATGGTTTCCGCAAGTAAAGGAAACAAACAGGGCTCCCTATTCTCAACTGAGAACGGGAGCCCTTGGAGTGCATGATGGGCTGTTTAAATAAGGCCGAACTTCTTCACAAAGGCTTCAGCATTCTGGATTGAACCACCAGCTGCGCCCTTTACGATGTTGTTGACCATCAGGAGGAATCCGATCTTTCCATTCTTCTTCTTCAAGCGGCCGGTGTACACCACCATTCCACTGGGATTCCCCCAGAAGGCATACTTGGGCTGTGGGAAGGTGGGATCTGCACCATATTCAACAGGCTGTGCTGCGGTGGAAGGAAGGTCTGGTACATTCTTGAAATCTGCCCAATCCTTGACAATGTCCTCAACCTCAACATCCTGCTCCAGATCCAACCAGACAGCTTCAAGGTGTCCAAACATGACCGGTACACGAACGGTGAAACAGTATACCTCTGGATCAATGGTAAGGATCTTCTTGATCTCTTTCTCGATCTTCTCTTCCTCTCCCCTGATGAAGGGAATACAGTTATCGGTGATATCGAAGGAAGAGAGACCTGGATAGCCTGCTCCACTGACGCTCTGGTAGCTGTGCAACATGATATTCTTGATACCATATTTCCTAAGCGGAGCCAGAGCCATTGCCAACCCAGTGGTGACGCAGTTGGCGTTGGTTACCACAAAACCCTTTTCGGGATATCCTTGTGCCTGTACAAGATCAAGCTGTTCAATATTGGTTTCCGGGATAAGAATGGGAACATTGGGATCATAACGCATGGAAGCCGCGTTCGAGAACACAAAGAATCCGTTATCTCGAAGCTGTGGTTCAGCTTCACTGGCAACCTCAGCGGGAAGGGCGGAGAACACAATCTGTACCCCTTCTTCCTGCATTGCTTCAATATTAAATTCCTTTACTTCCACGTCCCTGATTTTCTTGGGCATTTCAAATGGCATGACCCAGTGCACAGTGGAGGCATATTTCAAGCCGACACGAGAAGCTGATGCTGTTGCATACGTGAGCTCAAACCAAGGATGATCTGCTAGCATCCACATAAAAACCTGTCCAACTGCACCTGTGGCACCCATTACGGCAACTTTAATTTTCTTCTCCATCGAGGGGTCTCCTAACCGGATTGGTATCCGTTTTCTTCACTAATGTATCAGTACGGTACTGATTTTTCAGGGTTTATGCAATAGTTTAGTAACAAATAATTGTATTTTTTAACAAAATGTTATTATATTAACACAAGGTTCAAGATAGTGAACCCTTTTTCGTGTTTGCATAGTACTGATACAATCTTGCTATGTATAGCCTCAGACCAACACTATCTGAGTGTAGCAACCTTTTGTACTGGAACACTAAAGGCTATTCCGCTTCCCTCTTCTTGTAAGAAAGAAAGCTTGGATACTGCTTCCATTACCGCATCTCGTTCTGTGTGGGGAAGAAGGATTATGAGCATTTCTTTCTCGGGAACCAAGGATGCTGAGAAAAAGGCGATATCTTCTGAGGTTGCCGTTCCTCTTCCTTCAATGATCGTCCCACCTCCGGCCCCTGCCTTACGGGCTGCGGCCATGATATCATCAGCAAAGCCGCTTGCACAGATCATGTATATCAAGTCAAATGCATGCTCTTTCACAGCTGGATGATCTTCATTCCTGCTTGCAGGAACAGATGCAAGCAGTCCTCTGGTATGGGGAAATCTTGAAAGCGCATCCCACACCGTTTGTTCAATCCCATCATCAACCAAGGTAAGCAACACTTCCTTGTCTGCATCACCTAGGCCCAGGAGACAGAGCAATGAGCTTGAGGCGGTACCACGTCCCCTGAGAATGGTACCCCCACTGCTCCCTGACTCTTTTGCAAGTTGCATGAGTGAATCTGCTTTTCCTGCTCCTACAATAGCCAACAACAAGCTACTCATTGTCCTTTTCCTCCTTTTTTCAGCTTGGCTTGTTTTCGTTTGTAGAGCAAGCCTAAGAGTTGGACTATCACCACCGGTGTCATGGAGACAAAAATGATAACCCCGAATGCATCACTGACAGGGTTTCCTCCCACTGAGGTAGAGGCTCCTATGGCAAAACTGAGAATGAACGTAGAAGAGAGAGGGCCTGAGCTTACACTTCCACTATCGAAGGAAAGACCCACAAAAAGGTCAGGGACGCGGAAAGAGAGCAACACTGCAAGGCCATAGACTGGAACCAGGAAGTACCAGATGGGAAGACTGTGTATAATACGGAACATGGCCATCAGACCGCTCCCCCCTACTCCGATTGAGAGGGCTGCGAGCATTATTGGCTTTCTCAGATGACCTTGGGTTATCTCCTGGACCTGATCGATTAAAACGGCTACCGATGGCTCGCTGAGTACCGTAACCGCACCGATAACCAGTCCAAATAGCAGCAAGAGGCTCTCATTGAGCCGTCCAAGCTGATAGCCGATCTGGTAACCGACCGGGATAAACCCACCATTCACCCCAACGAAAAACAGGATAAGACCAAGACTGGCGTACACCAAACCAAATGCCATACGAATCAACTGCCTGGCTGGCATTCTCACCAGGAATATCTGGTAGAGGATGCATAACACGACCAGTGGAAACAAGGAGGAAAGTACCTGCTGTGTGCTTGGAACAAAGAGCGAGAGAAAGGGCTGTATCTGTGGTACTGATGAAGTACTCTGTACAGCTGTATTGCCATCTCCACTGAAGAGGGAAAGCACCAACATGGCCATGGTAGGGCCGATAAGGGCCAAGGAAACGTAGCCGAAGTTGTCTGCATCCGTTTGGCTTTTCTGTACGTGAGCAATGCCGACCCCAAGTGCCATAAGAAAGGGAACAGCAAGGGGGCCTGTTGCAGCTCCACCGCTGTCAAAGGCAATCCCCAGGAATTCAGGTTTGCTGAATATTCCCAGTATAAGCAGTAGAAGATAGCTGATTGCATAGATCCACTTCAGCCCGACATGCAGGACTACACGGACCATGGCGATCATCAAGAAGAAGCCTACGCCGAGAGCTATGGATAGAAGCATGGAGAGAGGAGAAATGGAGGGAGCTACCAGCGAGACTTGCTCGAGTAAGACACTGATATTCGGCTCGGCAAAGATGATTGACATACCTACCAATAAAGCGGTAATCAACAACAGGGAGAGCCGCTTCTTTCTTGTTACCGCAGATCCTATTCGCTCTCCGATCGGGATAAGACCAATATCAGTGCCAAGCAAGAATAGGGAAAGGCCGAGAATAATCAGCACCCCACCAATGAGAAAGGAAGAAAGCATCCCTTCGCTCAATGGAGTTACAAAGAAATGGAGTAACGTTACCAGCATGAGGACAGGGAGGATGGAAAGCCCCACTTCCTTCACCTTTTTAAGCGCCTCCATATGCAAATCCTCTTGTATTTTTCATTTATTTAACTAGTTTTATAATAAGATTTTATACCCTTTTACGTAAAAAAGGTCAACGCTCAATCCAGCCCTAGAGAAAATTTGCTGGACATACTTGACTTATTACGGGTCAATTCGTATGATACTTTTTGTTATTGTCTTGGGGGTGTAGCTCAGTTGGCTAGAGCGTTTGAATGGCATTCAAAAGGTCAGGGGTTCAATTCCCCTTACCTCCACTAAAGAAGTCGTTGCGAAAGCAACGGCTTTTTTTTGGCTCAATCGAAGGTCGGTAATACGGAAGGAGGAAGAAAACTAACACCTAATCAAGCTCCTCCCTACAAATAATTCAGCATTGCCTGATAGGTCTCCATGATCTTTGCCTCATCCAGAGCTTTCTTTGCGTTGTTTACCGTTACCACTACCGTATACTGGTTTCCCTCTTCATCAATAAGGAACGTGGTGAGATTAAGCACACCCGGCTCACTGCCTCCCTTATAGGCAACACGCTGCCACTTCTCCTTGGTTGCCAAGCCTGCGTTTATGGTCATCAGATCCAGATGCTGGAGTCGTTCGATCAAATCAGCAAGCTCCGATGCTGTCATGAACCACTCTATATCAAGGGCAACAGGGTCCCCCGAGAAGAGACTTGCTTCAGGGAGGTTTCTGTGTGGGAGAACTGTAAGCAACGTTCTTTTAAGAGCTAGGGAAGCTTTCCGATACTGTTTAAGGATGTCCTCGTTCTCTGGGTTTTTAAGCCGAAACATATCTCCAGTAGAAAGGACAGGGATACTATGAGGGAGATACTTCTCTACGCTTGGTCGGCCTACCTGAGAAAGCAACATATCAGTGGCTGTGTTGTCACTCTGGGAGATCATAAGTGCAGCAAGCGTCTCAATGGTTACTTGGGTACCATCAGGCCAATCCTGAAGAATACCGGTGGGGAGACTCTTCTGTGAAGAACGCAACGGTACACTCTGGTCCCATCGTAGTCTCTCCTCTTCTACGGCATCCAGGAGGGCTGCCAGAATACCAAGCTTGAAAGAAGAGCCTACTGCAAGAGGCATATCCGCTTGGTGGTCCACGAGAATTTCTCCATTCCTACGGATCAACACGGAACTTTCTCCATCCAAGGAGGTTATCTTCTTCACGGCATCGGCGAGGGTTCCACGTGTATCGATAATCTCAGTAAATTGGAGACCTGCAACCTTTCCCTGTCCATCTAGGCTGATATATGCAGTAATTGTTCCATGTTCAAGAACAATGGTATACGGATTCTTATGTCCATCCACCCTCATGAAAGTACCCAGTTGATCAGTTAATTGGCTGATAAGCTGTTGCATGGAGGAGGGAGGTACTGCTGCCTCGAATTGTTTTGTGTATTTGATACTGGCAGGACCATCCGTAAACAAACGAGTAAGAGCAGTGGGTTCAGTTATAGTACTGGCAATCACTACGGCCTCCAGAAATATCAATAACACAAAAAGAATTGCTAAACGTTTTCTCCACATATACCTCTCCAACCATATACATAGGGTTTTTATAGAGGTAATTATACAATACAAACATCCAATAGTCACCTAGAGCAGACCCGTTACAACAACCCAAGATCCTTGTTCAGGAGGCTGGTGGTCGACTTGGCATTCGATTCACTCCCTCCGTTGGCAAACACCAGTAAAGGAGCCAACATGAGCATTGCACGTATTCAGGTGAGGGAGCATAATTTTATTCTTTTCATAACGAGCTCCTTTGGTAACATGTAATCTGTTTTTGGCATTCATACTACCTGATTTGACTAAGCACCCAGAGGAGACTCTGCGCTTTCAAAAATTTACAGACAATCTGAACGATTCTATGAAGCAGAGACCCAATATTACAATCAGTATGTGCTATCTGATGAATACCTTAGGATTCCTCTGAAAATTCCACTATTTTGCAGCTTCCAAAGGTCTATGAAAAGCGAGACCAAGCGCTGCTTCAGGCCATAGATTGAAAGGGAAGGCAATGTCCCTCACTAGGTCCTTGCCCTCCTCGAAGAACAGGGGAAAGCCTGCACCTAGGCGCAAGGTGATGTCCAGGGATGGAGAAAGAGAGTGCTTGAACTCCACCGCACCGCCGAGAGAGAACATCGCAGCATCGAAGGTCAGGGGAAATAGGAAATTGGGTATTCCCAAGAGCACATTTGCACCCCAGGGCTCTTTCAGGAGGTGGGTATCAAGAATAACATAGGCCTCGGTCGCAGCTACACCCATGAGGGAAATGCCCAGCCCGGCCTTCAGCGAGAGGTACTCGTTGAGAGGTTGCGTTATACTGCCTTGGATGCTCATCTGCCAGTCAACTTCCACACCGTAGGAAGGAGCGGAGCAAAAGAGCGGAAAACACAGGAGAAGTACAAGTGGCAGCACCAATACATATACCCTTTTCATGGGGTCCTCCACCTAAAAGTATATACCTTTTCTTCGGGGTATCAAGTGTGGGTGATTCCCCTACAACAACCCAAGATCCTTGTTCAGGAGGCTGGTGATAGACTTGGCATATTCGGTTGGACTCTTTCCGTCGACCTTGGAAAACTGCTTGGAGAAGTGGTGGATGGAACTATAGCCAAGCTGGTAGGCGATAGTGGTCATGTTCCCCTTCCCTTCCCTGATCAGCTGTTTTGCTTTTTCTATCCTTAGGCGGGCATACCACTGCATGACACTATTACCTGTTTCATGCTTGAAGATCTGTTGGGCGAGGGAGTTGCTCATTGAGCAGTGATCGCATATGTCGGACAGCCTAAGATTCTCAGCAAGATTATGTTGCATGAAAGAATTTGCCATTTCAAAACGGAAACGCCTGTCCTCCACTTGGGTGGTGTTGAGCAAGGTTCCTTCTTTCTCATTCTGGGAGTTCTGGATGATCAACTCCAAAAGGAATGCCTCAAAATAGTTCTTGATCAATTGCTCGCTCCCAAAGGGCCGAGTGTCACGTAATTCCAACTTGGTGTAGAAAGGATCTGATAAATTTGTTTGGAAGTTCTTCTTCGCTTCATTGATGATGATGGACATCAGGCTCTTGGTCCGTTGGGTAATACGCAGCACCTTGTTCTTGAAATAGTCCATGCTTGGGGAATTGCAGACAAAGGAGATTACCACCAGGCAGGGAGAGATGATCCCATTACACTCCACACTGTGAAATTCATTTGGCTTGTGGAAGATTATCTGCCCCTGCTGAAGCTGATACCTCTCCCGGTCGGTCCCAGCAAATACTACACCCTTATCCACATACAGCAACTCCCAGAAGTTATGTCGCTCTCCTTTGAAGATAAACTTGTGGGGGTATTCAAAATAATGAAAGGTCACAAAATGACTCACATTAAGCTCAATCTTCATAGGGGAGAGGGAAAATCCATCGATGTATTTTGTCATGATTCTAGTATACAAGAGAAAATCATAAACGACAAACATTATGTTTTTTTGGATAAATCCAGCATGAGAAACGGGCTTATACTCGAATTAGATTGCAATTCAAATACGAATTGTTCACACAAAAAGGAGTCAACTATGAAGAAGAAAGGAATGGTTGTTGCACTGTTGGTATTGGCAGTTATCGCCACCCCACTGTTTGCCGGGGGATCTGCAGAAGATGCTGCGGGGAAAAAGACTGTCACCTACTGGTCGATGTGGAATGAAGCTGAGCCACAGGGCCTTGTCATGGCTGAGGCTGCTGAAGCATTTGAAGAAGAGACTGGTATCGAGGTTGAAATCGTCTTCAATGGTCGCGAGATCAGAAAGACCCTGCAACCTGCTCTGGACGCTGGAGAACCGATCGATATCTTTGATGAGGACATCTCCCGTGTTAACTCCACGTGGGGTGAATATCTCCTTCCTTTGGAAGAGTATGTATCCAAGAGCTACCCCACCACAGGTGGTGAGAGCTACAGTGATGCAGTAAGCACTGCATTAATCGATCTTGCTCGTCAGGCAGGTGATGGCACACTCAAGACAGCTCCTTACCAGCCATTTGCTTTTGTGGTTATGTACAACAAGGACCTTTTCAACAAGGCAGGTATCACCGATACACCCAAGACTTGGGCTGAGTTCGAGAACGTTTGCGCAAAACTGGTACAAGCTGGAGTTACCCCCATCACCGTTGATGATGCCTACATGGCAGCATTCTTCGGGTACAACATGGCTCGTCTTGCTGGTTATGAGAGAACCTTGGAAATGGCCAACAACAATGAATTCAACGATCCAGCGGTTCTTGAATTTGGCAAGATCTGGTCAGACTTCGCAAAGAAAGGTTACATCAGCAAAAAAGCAGCCTCCAACATCTATCCTGCAGGACAGATTGAGGAAATTGCCGCAGGAAAGGTTGCAATGTACCTGAATGGCACCTGGCTTCCTAATGAGATCAAGGGCAACGCTCCAAACTTCAACTGGGGTGCATTCGCATGGCCTGAAATGGGACCGAACGGAAATGGTACTGAGGCAAACAACTATGGAGCACAGTGCTTCGGTATAAATGCTAATTCTCAGGTTCCAGACGAAGCCTTCCAGTTCATCGTCTACCTAACCACTGGGGAGTGGGACTCCAAATTGGCAAAGGAAAGCCTTGGTGTACCGATGGGCAAGAACAGCACCTGGCCAAAGCAAACGGCTGAAGCCAAGACCATCATCGACAATACCACCACATGGATGACTTGGGCTGCTGGAATGGAAAATCTTGCGGACGTCAATGCAAAGATCAAGGAGAACTTCTCCAAGCTCATCCTTGGCTCTTTGAATGCTGAACAGTTCTACGCTGCAATGAATAAATAGGGCTTATACACTACGCCCTCTGAAACACCATGTTTTAGGGGGCGTTCATTTCTCAAAGGTACCATTATGAAAAAGAATCGCATGATGATCATCATCTTTCTCACCCCGGCCATGATCTGCTACCTGTTGGTATTCTTGTATCCCTCGATCCGGACAACCATCATGAGCTTTTTTGCCGTCGAGTCTGTATCAGATCCGATTTCAACCTGGAGTTTCAACGGGTTGGAAAACTACCGGACCCTGTTCAACACAGCTATTTTTAGACAATCGATGCGTAATATTGCAAGTATCTGGCTTGTTGGTGGTATAGGGGTAATGGTCACCGCACTGTTCTTCGCTGTATCCCTTACCAACGGGATGAAGTTTGCAAAATTCTTCAGGAGCGTCATATACCTCCCCAATGTAGTATCGGCAATTGCGATGGGAACCATGTGGATCAACTACGTCTATAACTCTTCCTATGGTTTGCTTCACGATATCTTTGCAACACTAGGGATGACGACACATTCTGAGACCCTCTGGACAGGGCCGGACAAACTCTTCTGGTCCATGCTGGTCGCCTACTCGTTCGGCATGGTTGGGTACCATATGCTGATTTTCATGGCAAGCATTGAACAAATACCCAAGGATTATATGGAAGCAGCACAGATAGAAGGGGCAAATGTCTTCCAGCGTTTCTTCCATATCACCCTGCCGTTCCTACGGGGTTGTTTTAGGACAAACATCGTTATGTGGACCGTTTTTACTGTTGCCTTCTTTGTCTGGGGCCAGTTATTCAGCCCGGTCAACCTCTCCAATGCAACGGTAGCACCTATGAACTATATGTATGAAATCGTATTTGGATCTTCGGCAAGTACCACCACCGTTAGGGATAGTGGAGCAGGTGCAGCAGTTGGAGTTATCATGATGATTATTGTCATCATCGCCTTTTCAGCAACCAACCTCATCGTCAAGAACGATGATGTGGAACTATAGGAGGGAGTCATGGCCAAAAAACTTCGTTCACTCGACCATCATACACAAGTTAGACTGATCCCTTCCTACGTCTTGGTAGTTACATGGGTAATCTTTACCTTCGTACTCATTGGCTGGGTATTCTTTGCTTCTTTTTCAACCAGTCAGGAAATATTCAGTGATTCCATGTTCAAGTTTGAGTCAGGGTTCCATTTCGAGAACTATATTCGTGCCTGGAACACACAAAAAGTATCGGTGTATTTCATGAACTCGTTGATGTACACCGTGGTATCCTGTACTTCAATCATCCTCATTGCTTCCCCGGCAGCCTATGTATTGAGCCGGTTCAAGTTCAGGGGAAATCTTTCCATCCAGAGCCTTCTTGCCTCAGCATTGGGAATCCCTGCGATTATGATCGTCATGCCACTGTTCAGCCTCGTAAGCCGACTACGCCTGACAAACAACCGTTGGTTGCTTATATTCCTCTATATTGCCATGAATGTTCCTTTCACCACCTTCTTCCTGCTTGCATTCTTCAAGAGCCTAAGCACCACCTATGAGGAAGCAGCATACATCGATGGCTGTTCCCCAATGGGGACCTTCTGGAGGATTATGTTCCCCTTGGTGCAACCGGGGATTATCACGGTTACCGTGTTCAACTTCATCACCATCTGGAACGAATACTTCATGTCAATGATTTTTGCAAACAAGCCAAAGGTGAGACCTGTCTCCGTTGGACTGTTCAATATGATCCAAGCCATGCGATACACAGGAGATTGGGGCGGGATGTTCGCCTCTGTCGTTATCGTTTTCCTCCCGACATTTCTCCTCTATATATTCCTTTCAGAGCGAATCATCCAAGGAGTAACAGCAGGAGCCATCAAAGGATAGAATCACACACTGTTCTTTCCACTTCACTCATCCCACTCAAAGAGGCCTGTATGCAGATTTCAGAATATAAGCTCCGCCAAGTTATCAATCATTTCGCCATTGAAGGTTCCCTGGCTTCCATCGAGGTCAACAAGGAAGGACATATCAACTCCACGTTCTTCACCACCTTCACGAATGAAGGAAGTGTCCAGAAATATACCCATCAACGAATAAACACCTTGGTGTTCAAGCAGCCGGTTGCCTTGATGGAGAATGTCAGTCTGGTTACCTCACACATACGATCAAAGCTATCCGGTCACTATGACAATGTTGAGCAACGGTGCCTGCGTGTCATACCTACCCGTTCTGGGGACAATGTGTATGTTGATGAGGATGGGGGGTATTGGAGAACTTACCAGTTCATCGATCACGTAAAAACCTTCAAGACGATAGCAAATGCAGAACAAGCATATCTCCTGGGTGAGGCCATTGGCAACTTCCAGTTGCAACTATCGGACTTCGATGGAAAACTGTTGCATGAAACCATTCCTCACTTCCATGATATGCGCCTACGCTATGAGCAACTGCAGGAAGCGATACTAATGAACCATAACAACCGAATAGAGCTAGTAGGAGCTGAACTAGAGTATCTTATGGAGAACAAGGAACGAGGATATATCCTCTGGGACAAACTGCAGGAAGAAAGACTTCCTGTACGGGTAACCCATAATGACACGAAAATCAACAATGTGTTGTTCAGCCTCGATGGGAAAGAAGCGCTCTGTATCATTGACCTTGATACCGTGATGCCTGGAACCATCCTTTTCGATACCGGAGATATGATCAGGACGGCAACCACAACAGCTGAGGAGGACGCCACTGATCTTTCCATAGTACACTGTGACACCTCACTCCACCATGCTTTACTGGAAGGATACTTCTCAAAAGCTGACTTCCTTACCCCGCTTGAACGATCTCTGGTGGTCGAATCAGGAAGAAATATCACCCAGATCATGGCAGTACGATTCTTGACGGATTTTCTCAATGGCGATCGCTACTATCATATTGATCGGGAGAACCAAAACCTTGATAGAGCGAGGAACCAGATTGCCCTCATGCAGGACATGGACAGCAAGTGGCAGACACTATCACAAGGAGTATAGAACATGACTTCAATTAAGAGCGGCACATTCAAGGCAAACGCAGCCTTACCTAATGGAGCCAATCCTCTTCCTTCCTTTAGAGACCCCAAACACGATGCCCTCGTAAGGGTAAAACCACAAGTTTCTTCTGAGTATACTGCTCTTATGGGCCTTGATTGCGGCAAGCGTTCTCTTCCCTACCAAATCCAAGACCGCTACGATAGAAACCGGGAAGAGCAAGATATTCCAGCAATCATCATGGAGAACGACTATCTCAAGGCAACCTTTCTCCCGACGCTTGGGGGAAGACTCATCAGTCTGTTCGACAAAGAAAATGACAGAGAACTGCTCTATTGCAATACGAGTCTCCAAGCTTGCAACCTTTCCAATCTTGATGCATGGTTTGCAGGAGGCATTGAGTGGAATATAGGCCAATATGGGCATGCCTTCACCACCTGCAGCGATGTATTTGCCTCGATTCAGAAAGATGAGGAGGGTGTGCAATTCTTGCGTCTCTTTGAATATGAGCGATGCAAGGGTCTTTGGTGGCATATCGACTTCCACTTGGGAGATACTTCCAGGCTATTGTATGCCCATAGCCATATCCACAACCTTTCCAGTGAGCGAAAATCCTTGTACTACTGGACAAATACTGCAGTACCAGTCACAGATAAGACACGCGTTCTTGCAAGTAGCAATGAAGCACTCTATCTGGATCCCTATGCAAAGAACAACACCCGACTCTTCGGACATATGAATATGCCCCAAATGGAGATCTACGAAGACATTGATTCCTCGTACCCGAACCAGTTCAAGGCATCAAACGAGTATTTCTTTCTTTGCGAAAAGAGCCCAATGCCATGGGAGTGCGCCATTGAAGGGGACGGCAGCGGCTTCTTTGAAGCTTCTACACCACCCTTGTCCTACAGGAAAATGTTCTGCTGGGGGAGTCATGCAGGGGGCAAGAGGTGGCAACGCTACCTTTCTGGGGACAGTGAAGCTGAATACATCGAGGTCCAAAGTGGCTTGGCTCCAAGTCAATTGCACGGCTCATATCTGGAGGCACAGAGTTCAATCTGCTGGACGCAGGCCTTCGGGTCTTTGGATATATCCCCACAAGAAGCCCACAGCCCACAATACGAAATTGCCATGCAGGCAGCAGAGGATACTATTCGTTTGATCATAGACGAAAAGAGACTCAGAGCTATGCATCAAACATGCCTCAAGGCAAGTGAACGCAGCCCTGAAATACTATTGAACAAAGGAAGCGGCTGGGGGTTTGTTGAGCAAAAGGCCCAAAACCTCTCACTACCGGTAGCGTTCCACTTTGGAATGGACAGCATCAAGGATCAGGAACTTCCATATCTTGGCCTGATAACAGAAGGTAAACTGCCGGTTATGAATCCCAATAGCCGACCTCTCAGTGCTCCTCCATGTTCCGATACGTGGAAAGCAATATTCATGGCTGCATTGAGAAACCCTTGCTTGACTATCCAAGAATCGGCCACCCTCAATCATTACCTTGGAATCATCCATTTGGAACAAGAAGAGGTATCATATGCCCAAACGTGTTGGCTTAAGACAATGGAGAATCTTCCAAACGCCTGGACCGCAAGAAATCTTGCACAACTGGAAATCAGAAGAGGTGAAGTGGAGGAAGCTCTTCGATGGTACTCCATCGCAAGCAACCTCTCTGGTTTTAAGGCTGACCCCGCTATTGCAGAAGAGTATTGTGCACTCTTGGTTGCTGAACAGAAAACCGCTAAAGCCCAGATGCTATTCCAGGATATTCCCTCCACTTGGATGGATTCAAGTGAAGCATTAAGAATTACCCGTGCAAAACTGGCTATTCAGGAGAAGAATGCCCCGCTCATCAAGCGTTTGGTCTTTGACAGGGAGATAGGGCATATCCGAGAAGGGGATACACCCCTGAACAGCTTATGGATCTCCTATCAATCCATCCTCTACAGTGAAGTACATCCTGAGGTATCCGAGGACGAAATAGCAAAGATTGTCAAGGAACGTTATCCAATTCCACAAGCCTTCAACTTCATGATGTTTAGGGAATGAATTCCCTTCTAACCGAGTGAAGAACCTAGGTCGAGACCCTGTTGGTATTTCTTCATGAACACTTCGAATGTTGATTCAGGAATGGGTTGCGTAAAATAGTTACCCTGCACATACGTACATCCAAGTGCCATGGCAGCATCGAGAACAACCTTGTTTTCAATTCCCTTTGCAAGAATTTCAACATCTCCCTTCTCTGCTGCCTCTTTCAATGCCGCATATACTTGTTGCAGCTGAGGAGAGAAAGCCCTGAAATCCAGCTTGATGATATCAAAATCTGCTCTCACCAATGCTTGAAGATCGAACGCCGTCTCAGTAAAGACATCAAGGGAAACCCTGAATCCAGTTTCTCGCAGTTCCTTGATCACCAATAGGGATTCAGGAAATGCCAAGGCAGAGTCTTTGATATCAAACTCTATCTGGGAGGGATGTAATCCATGCTGCTCCGCCAGAAAGAACATTCGTTTTGCAAATCCCTTCTCCAGGCTTTCATCACTCACATTGATTACCGTCTTGAAGGTATAGGGAATTATCCTCGCCATCATCATGCGACGAATGATTGAAAACGTCTTCGATATAATGGTCAAATCAATGGTCGTAATGTGGTGCAATTCACAAGCTACATCCCTGAACACCTGGGCTGATAACACCCTGAAGCCTCCAAGTTGCCATCTTGCCAAACTCTCAGCACCCACGACGGAGAGGGAAGCAGAATCGATGACCGGCTGGAAGAATGGATTGAACTCCTCTTCCCATCCTTCAGTCAGGAATCCCTGTTTGCATTCATCTATATCCAGTTTTCTTGCTCGTATCACTTCATCAGCTACAAGGAATTTCTTGCGACTCTTCCTTGCTGTCTCTTCGGTGACATAAGCCAGATCGACAAGTTGCTCAAGGGTATCCATCTTATACCGTAGACCAGAGGAGGCACACCCAACGGTTACCGCAAATGGTGGTAGCCGGCTCGTATCCATGGAACCGAGCAATCCATTGATGCGGTCTGTGATGGTTTGGCATACGATGGTCTGGTACTCAACTTTCTCCTTCTCATCGGCTTCGGTTGATGAGGGAAAATCCCGGAGTATGGCAAACTCATCATGAGTCATCCTCTGGACATTCCCCACCCCAAAATAGCCCATAAGCTCTTGCGTACAACGAGTATACACCACTTCCAGTTCCTGACGATCAACGCAGGATTGGAAAACCCCTCTTGCATGTATGGAAACGTAGAGGCAGAACACCGAGTCCAAATTGGCTTGATGACTTTTCAGCCATCTTGTAAGCGACCTATTGGAAAATCCCCAGGGTCCTGTTTTTCCGGAAATCAGGAACCCAATGCTCATACTGATGAGAAATAGCAGGGCAAAGGAGAGACTGAGAATAAATCTTGTGTAATAGAGACTGGTCAATAGTGCGAGGAAGAAGACACTTCCAACTACCATACAGTGACGTTGCATGATTCTCATAAGGCGTTCCTTTTCAGTAGAAATTGGGGATCAGACCTTTCCTTCCCATTCAGGAAAGAAAGGTCTGCGCTCATCCCTTCACTTAATCGGTTGGCTTTACGAAATAGCTTCCCCGGTTCTTCAGCAAAAGCTTGGTTCCATCAACCACTGCCGTCATGGGACGCTTGGAGATGTGGAAATCCATACCAACCTTACGATGGAGGAACTCATCAACACCATCGATCATTGCTCCTCCTCCGCTGACGTAGATTCCATTCACGATAATATCGGAAGAGAGCTCAGGCGGGGTGTTCTGCAGTACCTTCAATACCATGGTGGCAATTGATTCAAATGGCTTGACCAGAACATCACGGATTTCGTTCTCATGTATCGTAATTTTCTTGGGAAGTCCGGTAACTACATCCCGTCCACTTACCCAGGTCTCCTTCGGACTCTCAATCTTCTGTCGCAAGGAACCGATTTCTACCTTGATCCGCTCTGCAGTTTTCTTTCCGATCAGCAGTCCATGCTTATACTGCATGTGGTCCATGATCTCACTATCAAAATAGTTACCTGCAATACGATTGGACTCAGACACCACAATATCGCCCAAGGAGAGTACACCTATATCTGTGGATCCTCCCCCAATATCAATGATCATCGATCCATTGCTGCTGAAGATATCAAGGCCTGACCCGATTGCTCCAGCTTTCACTTCCTGCTCAATGAATACATCCTTGACCCCAAGCTTATTGCCAAGGTCCATGAATGAGTCCCGCTCCAACTGAGTTACCTCAGAAGGACAGCAGAGCAAAAGCGTTGATTCTGTGATATCGATATTGATGTTCTCAATCTTATGCAGGGAGATCTCGATGAGCTTCTTGGTTGCCTCGATATCTGAAATGACACCTTGGTTCAGCGGACTGACTATCTTGATACCATGATGACCCTTTCCGATCATGTTGGCTGCCATGGTTCCTGTAGCCAGCACCTCATTGGTTTCATAGTCAAATGCGATTACCGAAGGTTCATTCGTGATGATTCCTTCTCCTTCAACATAAACAAGGATGTTTGCGGTACCCAAGTCTATTCCAATATTTTTCCCAACAACGCTTTTTGTCTCTTTCTCTTGTTTTCGAATGGTGATTGCCATGATGAAAATCTCCTACAGTTGAAGCGGATTAACGAGATAGTCTCCGCGGTTTTTCAGTAAATACTTAGTACCTTCTGCAACACAAGTAAGCGGGTTCTGGACCACTTTCACAGGAACCTGAATCCGTTCCTTTATGTACTCCTCAATCCCACGGATCATGGCACATCCACCGGTGAGTAGGATGCCATGCTTATAAATGTCTGCAGATAATTCGGGTGGGGTATCCTTTAACACTCCAGTGATAAGTTTTACGATTTCATCAAATACTGGCGTCAATACCGTTTGGACTTCCTGGGTTGAAAGCATGACCCACTTGGGAATTCCCTTCACCATGTCTCTTCCTGCATACCGATTCACGACGTTTTTTGCGTCTACATGCAAGTCACCCAATTCAATCTTCATTTTCTCGGCTGTTAGTTCTCCGATCTCAACGCTTTGGGTCTTTTTCACGTATTTGGAGATTTCATCATCCATGAAACTTCCAGCTTTTCGTATGGTTCGAGAAAGCACGATATCACCGAAAGAAATAATACCGACGTCCGTAGTACCTCCTCCAATATCGACAACCATCACCCCTTTGGATTTAAAGATATCCACCCCGGCGCCCAGTGCTCCAGACTTGATCTCTTCCTCGATGAACACATCGGTGATCTTCATTTTGGCTGCAAGATCAGCCATAACATCGCGTTCAATCTTTGTCACTTCAGACGGACAACAGATTACACAGGTTGTCTTTGAGAGGTCTTTCTCTGTGAGATTCTCAATCTTTCCAAGCACATACGTCAACAAAGCCTTTGCTGCACGCATATCTGAGATAACACCATTCTTTAATGGTTTTATCACTGCAATTTTGGAGTGGACCTTACCCAACATTCTATGGGCATCCTCTCCAGCCGCTACGATTTTCCCGGATTCTCTATCAAACGCAATTACTGCAGGTTCATTGAATATGATTCCTTTCTTTTCAAGGAACACCAATAAATTTGCGGTTCCGAGATCTATTCCCAACCCAAGTTTGTCATGTACCATTGCTGCACTCATTCTTATACCCTTCCTATAGTTCACTATAAAAATGCCGATTTGTCATTTTGAGCATCTTCTTGCATCCATCTATCACCGCAGAGAGAGGTACCTCAGAGAGATATACCGGAATCTGGGCAATATCAGTGAAATACTCCTTGATTCCAGGAATCTGTGAACAACCACCTGTCAGCAGGATTCCAGAATCAACCAAATCCCCTGCCAGCTCTGGAGGTGTCTCTTCCAGGGTTGCCAGCAAGATGGACTTAATGGGATCAAAGCAATTGAGAAGCACTTCCCTGATTTCCTCAGGGTGTAGGAGAATCTGCCGAGGAAGACCAGTGACCAGGTCACGGCCCATAGCCTCAGTCACAACAGGAGCACCATCTTCATCTACTGGGAAAGGTCCAGTGAGAGAAGCAAGCGAAATCTTGATTCTTTCTGCTGTCTGATTTCCAATCTCCAGCTTATGGCTGGTTTTCACATAGTCGATGATCTGTTTGTCAAAATAATCCCCGGCAATCTTGATTGATTTGGAGAGTACCACTTCCCCAAGAGACAGAATCCCAAAATCGGTCGTACCGCCACCAATATCAATCACCATATGCCCTCTCGGTGCAAAGATATCTACACCTGAACCGAGGGCACCTGCCTTTATCTCTTGTTCTATTTCAGTGTTCTGGATTCCAAGTCCGTGGCCAAGCTCGATAATAGCCTCTTTCTCTGTGTTGGTAATTTCTGAAGGAATACAGATCAAGAGCCTGCTGATCGACTCAAGGTTCGAAAGGAATATCTTGTCCAATGTGAATAGGAGAATTTCTCGAATCAGTTGAATATCTGAGATTACTCCTCCCTGTAGTGGCCTGGCTACCTCAACCTTGCTATGGGTCTTTCCATCCAGTTTTGCTGCTTCGTACCCAACTGAGACTACATTACCAGTTGCCTTGTCAATTGCAATGATCGAAGGTTCATTGAAAAGTGTACCTTGCCCTTCAACATAAATGAGAAGGTTCGAGGTACCTAAATCGACACCCACTGATAAATTTGTTTTTTCCTTCATGTTTTCCCTCCAGCGGAAATTTCCAAAATATCAAAAGCAGAAATGCTTCTAATTCAAAACTTCAACGTCTCAGATGTATTTTTTTTGTAACCTTATCCAATGCATATCTGTTTTAAAACTCCGCTTCAGTAAATCACACACAAATTTGGCTGTCAACAACAAAATTTTAAATTTTTCTTTATATTACAAGGACTTATAACATATGTCAGTGACATATGTTGTGCTCAAGAATACGCTGTTTGGACACGTGTCAGTGCGCATTTATATGCATTTTGTATTCAATTTATTATGTATTAATAGGTTATCTTATTACCATACAATTATCGATGTAAGAGCAATTGTGACAAATGGCAAATGTCTGGTTATTAATAAATTTACATTACTTTTGTACCATCAGCATGACATATGGTTTGGATGGCGTTCTTGAGGAACATGAATACACAAAAAAATGGCCTCACCCACCTATAATGCTACAGGTATTTGTAGGGATTTAGGATAGGTATAGTACCAATATTTTCTTGTCTGAGGTATGTAAATCATGAAATTTGGAAGGGTATAGACAACGGGAGCTACCGTAGATTTTCGACAACTCCCGCACTCTCTCCTGAGGAACTATTAGGCTGTCATTCCAAAAACAAATCCTGCCAAAGAGGAAAAGAAAACTACTAAAGCTATGTAGACCGCAGTCTTCTTGAATCCCAATTCTCCACCAATGACCAGCATGGATGGAAGGGAGAGGCTTGGACCGGCAAGCAATAATGCCAGTGCTGGACCTTGTCCCATTCCTGCTCCCAATAGTCCTTGTACGATGGGAATTTCTGTGAGCGTTGCAAAGTACATGAATGTCCCGGAAATTGCTGCAAAGAAATTGGCGAAGAGAGAGTTCCCTCCCACCAATGATGCCACCCAAGCTGTTGGGATAAGTGCTTCCTGACCGGGTCTGCCCAGCAGGAATCCAGCAACCAACACGCCACCGAAGAGCAAGGGAAGAATCTGGAGTGCAAAGTCCCTGGTTGCTCCGCCCCACTCTTTCAGCTCATCCTTGGTGAACCATCTGATCAAGGCGTATGCCAATAGCAAGGCAAACACCCCGGTAATCCAATACTTGGACGCATAGATGAAATCCCAAATGGTACTTGAACCCTGGCTTGGAGCCCAGTTCAGAAAAACCAGGATACCGATCATGGAAACCATGTAGAGAGCCATCTGGGGAAGAGAACGTGCATCAGGGCCCCCCATATCCTTGAACAGACGCTCGTCAGCGAGCCGTTTCTCGTCCTCCTTGCGGAATATCATATGCATGAGCAACCCGATTATAAAGGCAAAGACGATGGCGAGTACCATTCTGGTCAATCCCATCTTCCACCCAAACACCTTATAGGAGAGGATAATCGCCAAAATATTGATCGAGGGGCCACTATAGAGAAAGGAGACTGCGGGACCAAGTCCTGCACCCTTCTTGTAGATACCCTTGAAAAGAGGCAATACCGTACAGGAACAGACTGCCAGGATCGCCCCTGAGACAGAAGCAACTGAATATGCCACCAGCTTCTTTGCCTTAGGACCGAGATATTTCATTACTGCCTGTTGGTTGAGAAATACCACAACCGCCCCTGCAATGAACATTGCCGGAACCACACAGAGCAGTACATGCTCATGCGCATAATCGGCCAGCATGAGGAACGCTTCCTGGATTGCCCCTGCAACACGCGGATGGGTAAAGGGAGTAAAAAAGATTGCCAGGAAAATCCCGGCTATAATCAGAAGTTTCTTGTTTGGAGTAAGTTGCTTCATCGCCATAAGAGCACCTCCCTGGGAACAAGGAATAGCATCACAAACTCTCCTTGATCAATGAGAGCACCTGATCTTTGTTCAGCACCTTTCCCATGCTTTTCACATCGCCATCAATCGCAAGGGCGGGGGTCATCATGACACCCATATCCATGATTTCGTCCAGGTCGGTAACCTTCACGATTGTTGCAGCGATGTTTCCCTCTTCAACTGCTTTGACAGCATTTGCTTCCAATGTTTTGCATTTGGGACATCCTGTCCCGAGTATCTGTATGACCATGAGTTCATCTCCTATGTTTCCATTATTGGAAACTATTATGGTAATGTCAACTGGATTCATTGACAAAGTTTCCATTTTTTGCAACATTGCAATCATGAACGAATATAATGCTGAACAGTTTGAAGATACTGCAAAACGTTTCAAGACGCTTGGGCACCCAATGAGACTTGCTATTATTGAGGCGCTCTTTTCTCGCTCCTACTGTGTCTGTGAACTTGCGGAACTACTTGGCATGCACAAATCAGTCACTTCTAAACACCTCTCAGCATTAAAGCAAGTGGGAATCATCGACATGCAGAAAGAAGGGACCAGAGTCAATTGCATATTGACCATGCCCTGCGTGCTGGAGATGATGCACTGCTCAATCAAACCACAAAATAATGAAAAGGAATAACCAACATGGCTAAAGAACGAATCATGTTTGTCTGTATCCATAACTCAGCAAGAAGTCAGATGTGTGAGGCTTTCGTAAAACACTATGCGAGTGACCGATTTGAGGCACATAGCAGCGGAATAGAGGCCGGAAAACTGAACCCCTTGGTTGTTCAGGCCATGGAAGAGATTGGAATCTCCATGGAAGGCCACTATGCGAAACCTGCCCAGGAGTATATCGATAGAGATGAAGCATTCGACTATGTAGTGACAGTCTGTGACGAGAGCAACGCCGAACGCTGTCCCATGTTCCCAGGCAGGAGTGAACGTATGCATTGGGGGTTCCCCGATCCAAGTGCCATAACCGGTAGTGATGAGGAAAAGCTGGAAGGAATCAGGCCAATACGCGATGCAATCCACACCCGCATCACCGACTGGATCGCTTCTTGTTAGTCAGCTGATCTTGCCTTTAACCAGGAGAGGAAATCCCCTGGAGGAAGCGGCCTTGAGAAATAGTATCCTTGAACATAGGAGATTCTGTTGCTTTTCACCATCTCCAGCTGTTCGAGGGTCTCTACTCCTTCAGCAATGACTTCTTTTCCGAGACGTTGCAGCATTCCTGCAATAAGGGAAAGCAACTCATAGCTGTTTGTGGTATTCGATACGACACTTCGGTCAATCTTCACCACATCAAAGGGGAGGTTGACCAATGACTCAAGGTTGGCATAGCCGGTTCCAAAATCATCCAGAAAAAATCGGACACCCATGTCTTGTAGTGCCTGCCATGACTTTGCCACAATCGGATTGCTTGAAAGCACCATGGACTCTGTCACTTCAAACCCTATCTTCTTTGCATCAATCCCCTTCTGACTTAAAATATCCAACAACTTACAAGCAATATCTCCTACTGCAAGATCCTCAGCAACGATATTGATAGAAACATGGCTCAATCGCTCCTGTATACTGGGATGTGCTATGAGAAAGGCACATACTTTCTGCAGCATGATCTCAGTGAACATGCTAATCAGACCGGCTTGTTCAGCAAGGGGAATGAACTCCCCGGGGGAAATAATCCCCATCCGCTCATCCTGCAGCCGCATCAAGGCTTCTGCAGCAAATGGTTTGTTGTCATCTATATCCATGATTGGCTGGAAGTAGACCTGTATCATGTCTTGCTCCACCAAAGCCTTTCGGAGAATTGAAAGGATATCAAGTCTTCTCTGACGTACCCCAATGAGCTTCTGGTTGAAGATGATAACCGGCTGCCTTCGCTTTTCCTTGATCTCTGTCATGGTAAAGGAGAGAGATTCAACAACCTCATCAACCGTATTCTTCTGCAAGGGAATTTCCACAATCGCGATATTCACATGAAAAGAGACTTGCATCTCCCCGATGGAACACCCCTTTGCAGTCTTTTTTTTGATCAAATTTACTTCCCTGACCAACTCATTATGTGTTAACAAAGGAAACATCAGAACAAATCGGTTTCCTCCAATACGGAACACCCCGGCTTGCTCATAGGTGGTTTTCAGAAAATCAGCAAAGGAGCGCAGGATTGCATCTCCCCCATCCTCTCCATAACGTTCGTTGAGTAGGCGAAAATTCTCGATATCCAGAAGCAGGATGGTCCTCCGTTGACGAGAGGCAATCCCTTGTTTGAGTGCTTCCTGAAATGCCTGATTGTTTGGGATTCTGGTCAACAAATCCAACAGCAACTCCTTCCTCTGCCAAGAGAGAAAACTGAGTAACAACATGAAGGCACTACTGAGGGAGAGCATATAGGGTTGCCTGAAGGTCTCAAACAAAACCAAGGAGAACAACAGGAACAGTGCAGTGAGTATCATGATGGCCCGTTCATGCCACTCAATGAGCTTCCATCGTACCAAGGCGGTATATACCTCTACTAGGACAAAGAGTGAACTCAGTCCGAGCATGAGTGATATCCCAGGACCTCCGGTTATCAGCGAATCTGGAGAGAAAACAAAGAGTCGGTTAAACGCTAAGTCAACAATAGACGCAACTGAGAAAAGCAAAAGCAACGCCCCCTGTACCCGAGAGAACAATGAATAACATCTTTTTGAAAGGAGCCGTTTCTCAATACTGTTCATCCAGATGAATATCAACAGTGGAATTGAAACAATATGGAGAATAATTACCAACCGCGCAATGGTTGGAGGAAACGGGAAAAGACCACGTATATGCACATGGCTGAGCAATGCAAGCGCAAGATACCCAATATAAGCAATTGCTACACCTACAACATCAATATCTTGGTGCTTTACCAGTAATGTTGCTTGTTTCTGGCTTACTACGATGGAAACGACTACAACCAGTAAGAACAACTCCATCATTACAAGTTCCATGCACCCTGCCCCCTCGATGATCAACCATTAGTGTCTGCAGCCTGTCATCCCCAGAAAATACTGGAGGACCCGAGTATCATCCGTCAACTCCGGATGAAACGCAGTCACCAGCATCGTATCATATCTTGCTGCAACGCTGAAGCCATCATACTCTGCTAACTTGTGTACATTCTTGTCTGCCTTCAGAATAACTGGGGCTCGGATAAACGTCATGGGAATTTCGCCAATACCCTCAAACATGCCAAGGGAGGAAAAACTCCCAAGTTGCCGACCGAATGCATTTCTCTGGACCGTGATGGGCATGAGCGCTAGATGGGTATCGGTCCCTCCTTCCAACTCACTCGCAAGCAGTATCATGCCGGCACAGGTCCCCCATACCGGCAATCCCTGAGCGATCAAATCCATGAGGGGGTAATAGAGGTCAAGTTCCCTGAGAAGTCTACCCATGACTGTGCTCTCCCCACCAGGAAGGATCAAGGCATCAAACGGAGTCTGTAGATCTTGGGGACTGCGAATCTCAAGGGAAGGGATCCCTAGCTTGTTCAATGCGTGAACATGCTCTACAAACCCTCCTTGCAGTGCTAATACACCAACTCTCATACGCCACGCTCAGCCATAAGAAGGGCAATTTCCTGTTCATTGATACCAATCATGGCTTCTCCCAGATTCTTTGAGAGCTCAGCCAACATCTTGGGATCCTGATAATTCGTAACAGCCTTCACAATGGCATTTGCCCGTTTCTTTGGATCTCCAGACTTGAAGATACCTGAACCCACAAACACTCCTTCTGCTCCAAGCTGCATCATTAGTGCGGCGTCAGCAGGGGTAGCTACCCCACCGGCGGCGAAGTTGACCACAGGAAGCTTTCCGCCTTCAAACACACTTCGCAATAGATCGTAGGGAACCTGAAGAAGCTTTGCTTCCTCAAACAACTCATCCTCGCGCATGGATTGGACCTTCCTCATCTGTTGCTGGATCAAGCGCATATGCCGAACAGCCTGGACAATATCCCCTGTCCCGGGTTCTCCCTTGGTCCTGATCATACTCGCACCCTCGCCTATCCTACGAAGAGCTTCACCCAAGTCACGTGCTCCACAGACAAAAGGTACGGAGAATTGTTGCTTGTCGATATGATAGAGGTCATCGGCTGGGGAGAGGACCTCACTCTCATCAATAAAATCAATCTCCAAGGCTTCAAGAATCTGGGCCTCAACGATATGGCCTATGCGCACCTTTGCCATGACCGGGATGGAAACCGCTTCCTGGATCTGTTGGATCAGGATTGGGTCACTCATACGCGAAACTCCCCCGGCTGCACGGATATCGGCAGGGATTCTCTCCAACGCCATCACGGCACAAGCTCCTGCATCCTCAGCTATTTTGGCTTGTTCTGAAGAGGTAACATCCATGATTACCCCTCCCTTGAGCATCTGAGCAAGATTCTTATTCAATACATTTCGTTCACTCATATTGCACCTCCTACCATTGTGCTATTCATTGTTCTGCCCTAGTATAGGTGGTATCTGATAGTATGAAAAGTTCCAGTTTATGAATTTTTTATGGTACCAGTTTATGGAGGGATATGTACAAGATCAATCTACAGCTACAGAGTAATACTCCTGAAACACTGACAGAGCAGCTCTACAGGTACCTCAAGGAAGAACTTATCAGGGGAACCTTCAACCGAGATGACAAACTCCCTTCCAAGCGTAGGCTTGCAGAAAATCTCCAATGCAGCATCAACACAGTGCAGGCAGCGTATAACCAACTTGTTGACGAGGGCTACCTCCAGACAAGGGAGAAGAGTGGCTACTATGTAGCCGACCTCAGCGGTATCCTCGTTCTCGGGCCAGATGAGTATAGGCCTGTCGTTGATACAGTAAAAACACCGTCCTACCTGTATACCTTCTCCCATCAAGGAGTAGACCATAAGAGGTTCCCCTTCTCACTCTGGAGAAGGTTGAGCAACCAAATCATCAGTTCACGCGATACAGAACTCCTCACAATCAGTGATCCAAAGGGTTTGTTTGCTTTACGCTCCAGTATCACCCACTATCTGCAGTCAAGCCGGGGGGTTCACTGTGGTGCAAACCAAATCATCATCAGCAGTGGTACGGAGTACCTGATGCAACTGCTCATCCAGCTTCTGGATGAGAGAACTGTCTATGCTATTGAGAACCCCGGGTATGAAAAACTTACATTGTTGTTCAAGAGCAATCGCATACAATATGTTTCACTGCCTTTGGATGAACAAGGTGTTGCTCTAGAAGCACTCTATGCCAGTGGAGCAGATGTACTCTCCATCACACCAAGCCATCAGTTTCCTACCGGTCGTATCATGCCGGTCACACGGCGACTGCAACTCCTGCAGTGGGCAAACGAAAAATCCGGACGATATATATTGGAAGATGATTATGACAGTGAGTTTCGCTATAGCGGAAAACCAATCCCTTCCTTGCAAGGCCTCGATGGACAAGGCAAGGTCATCTATCTTGGAGCTTTCAGCAAATCACTCTCCCCTGCCCTGAGAATCAGTTACATGGTTCTTCCTGAGGCACTTATGGAGCGGTATGAAGCATATCTCAGCTTCTACTACTGCCCTGTTCCACTTATTGAACAGAAGGTCCTGCATGCATTTCTCGAAAAGGGGCATTTTGAGCGGCACCTAAACAGGATGCGTAATCTCTATCGTCAAAAGCGGGAGCTTCTGGTCTCCTGTATCACCAGACTCCTCCCCTATGTAGAGATTGCCGGAGATTCAGCGGGATTGCACCTGCTGTTGTACGTTCACAATGGAATGGATGAAAATACCCTGGTAAAGAGGGCTGGTAACCATCAGGTAAAAATCTATGGGATTACCCGCTACTATTCGGAGCCTCCACTACAGACAATGCAGACTACACTCTTGATGGGGTTTGCAACATTGGACCTAGAGGAAATACCAAAGGCGGTTTCACTTCTAAGGGAGGCATGGAGTGACTGAGATTCACCCCACTTAACAAGATCCCAGCTTCCCTGCCACCAAGGCCAAGGCATCAGATGCATTTAGGGGCTTGCTGAAAAAGAAACCCTGGGCCTTGTCACAGTTGTTTTGCTTCAGATAATCAAGCTGTCTCTGATGCTCAATCCCTTCTGCTACCACACTGTGTCCTAATTTATGAGCCATGGAAATGATATCTCCTGTGATGGCCTGATCATCAGAGAGGTACATCAGTTTATCGATGAATGACTTGTCAATCTTCAATTCATTGACATAGAGCTCACGCTCCCTTGAAAGAGAGGAATAACCACTACCGAAATCATCAACTGAGATTTTGACTCCTTTGTGTTGCAATGTTTTCAGCACTCTGTTGATCTCTTGGAAGTTCGAGGCAAAGATGGACTCGGTAAGTTCCAAGCAGACGCATGATGGGTTCACATCCATTGAATGCATCAAGCGGATGATATGCTCAGCAAACCCCTCTTTTATCAACTGGATGGCAGAAATATTGATGGATATCGTGCAATCCATTACATGATGCTCTTCCAGCTGCTTCAAGAACTGGAATGCCTGCCGGATGATGATATCGCCCAAGGGGATGATGAGTTTTGTCTTCTCTGCAATTGGGATGAAGTGCAAAGGCGGGATCAACTGCATATCCGAGCTCTTTAATCGTGCCAATGCCTCAAACCCACAGACACCTCCTGTCCGCATATCTATGATGGGTTGGTATTGCAAGAATAAGCAGTCCGGGTTCTTCCCCGATACTATCCTTGAAAGAAGTGTAGAGAGTGTTGCTTCCCGCTGGACCTCTGTCTCCATACTCTCATCAAAAAAGCAGACCTCTGCCTCTCCATCATAGAGAGCAATGGAACGTTGAGAGGCTATCAAGATATTTCTGAGCAATTGATCTACATTTTCTTGATTGGACTCATCAATCTCCAGAACTCCCAATCCATAGGGAATTCTTTCCAGAGATACAATATACTCCAAGGTACTTTCAATCTTCTTGCAAAGCAGTAAAAGGTTCTGTCTCTCGTCATAGGACCTAAGATAGAACACGAATCGATACTCATGGGTAATACTCAACACCGCAAGGTCGTTGCAGAGGATACTCAACCCTTCTGCAACTTTCTTCATGATATCCTGGCTGTATTGGTAGCCATAGGCAATACTCTTTGCATTCAGCGCACCCAGATTGATCGAGATGAGGGCTCGTTTGGCTCTCTTCCTTGCCTTGATATCCTGACGCAACAGTTGCTCAAGGTATCTTCGATTGTACAATCCAGTCCACAGGTCATGTGCATCCCGATAAGCAAGGTTTTGCTCCATGAGTTTCCTGTCGGTGATATCGAGGATGATCCCTTCCAAGGCTTCTATATCCCCATCTTCTGAAAATACAGCCTGTCCCATCTCCCAAACCCACTTACGAGTGCCTTGGGCTGTGAGAATTTCGTATTCCAACACAAAGGGCTTGTTTTCATGGATTGCCCACTTCCACTCGTTATAGATTTTCTGACGATAGGAGAGCACAATCACATCATTGTAGGAAATATCACGGTTGTTTATCAGCTGGTCAGGGGAGTACCCAGTCAAGGCTTCACACCCAGCTGAAACATACAACATGGTCCAGTGGGAATCATAACGGCATCGGTATGCCATTCCAGGCAAGTGAGAGAGCAGTGCTGATTTGCTGCGTTCACTCTCCGCAAGTAGCTTTTCAGCTTCCTTTCGTTTTGTAATATCTTGCAAAAGACAGATATGGGCGAAGAGTCGGCTATCACTCGCTTGCAAGGGAGCCACCGTCATCTCAACCCAGACAATTGAGCCATCTGGACGAATAAAACGTTTCTCCATGCTGTAGTTTTCCAGCTCACCTTGCTTTAATCGCTTGAAATTTTCCAACTCCTTAGGAAGATCATCAGGATGGGTGATCGTTGTCCAGCCAATCCTGAGGACCTCTTCCATGGTTCTTCCCGTAATTTTCTCATACATGGGATTACCATCGAACTGTTCCTTACCGGGTTCCACCCCAAGGTCAACACGATGAGAGACAGAAATCCCAATGGGAGCTTGGTAGAAGATGGCGTTAAACAGGTGTGCTTGCTCCTGCATATTCTGTTGCTTTGAATCTGCGTCTTGTTTCACCACCGCTCTCTCGAGGATTTCTCTCAGTTGTGTTTCTTGCAGGGGTTTTGTCAAGATCGTCACGATATCCAAGTCAAACACTCGTTTCTTCTGCTGGAGTAGATGCGGCTCACCAAGCACAACGATCCTCAGAGGCTCTTGCTGTGACCTGTAGACCAACGTGTGAAGCAATTGGAGACTCTGCAAATACGAGCGCTCAATATCAATTATCACCAGGCCGATGGAAGCATGTTGCTCCAGCAAGTGAAGCGCCTCATTGCTGTTTTCGGCTGCAAGCACCTGGATACGTCCAGTAATCTTTCTCACCAGAGAAAGATCTTCTTCGTTGAGTTGGACGGCGAGCAGTTGGGTTAACAAATGGGGCTCCCTCTTCACAAAATCTTACACATATCCTAGAGGAGAACGTACTAATTTACAATGAGAAGCTTCAGAGAAGTCCACTTGATTGGTCAAAGCTATAGGCAACTGGAAGAACCATAAGGGAAAGGATATCCTCTCGCTTCACAGGTATCCCTCCAGCTTCAAGATTGGTAAGTAACTCCTTGGCAAGATCAGCTGAAGCCAATGGAGCAAGGATCACCAACTGCTCTCCTTCCATCTCACTCCTGCTGTGTAGAAACCCGGTGAATAGGCTGAATTCGCTCTCAAGACTCCGATCCATGCTTTTGGCATCGAACACGGAGGCTTTGGTGATCCCGACACTTTGCATTGCCAGAAACACGTCCTCCTTATAATCCAGTTGCGAGAGCACCATAAGCAATAGATTCATCATTTCCTCCTAGATCTGCTCATTCGTTTCGCCCGCCTTGCGTAGTGCCAACCGTGTCAGCAAGGGTCCTACGACCTCAGTTATGATTGTGGTAAACAGCAGCACATTGATGATCATGCTCGCTAGTTGCTGACCTGTCTCCCCGAAAGCTGGGGCTGAGAAGGTCTTGTTGATCGCCAAGGCAAGAGCCAGTGCAACCCCTACTTGCGGCAAGAGAGAGAACCCAATCAAAAACCGTACTTTCTTCGGTGCCCGCCCAACCAAGGCTCCGAAGGTAGCCCCCCCGACCTTCCCGATACTTCTTGCTGCAAAGTAGAATAGTCCAAGCATTCCAATCTGTGTAATCAAGGAGACATCCAGGTGAGCTCCACCAAGAATAAAGAAGGCAACCAGGAACACTGGGCTGAAAGAGGAAATCACCGTCTCACTCTTCTTGCTCAATACAGCCGAGCTATTCACGATGGTCATTCCGAAAGCCATAATTGAAAGTAGCTCAGATACACCAAGCAACTCACAGACACCCAACAACAAGAAGAGGAAGGCAGCAAGCAGCAACATCACCCAATCGTTATTTCTCCTTCCTCGTAAAAGCAGGATATAGAGAACCGCAGAAACAGCACCAAGTCCTACTGCGATTGCTACAGAGAGCAAGGCTGAAGCTACCATCGGCCCGATTGCGAGGGAACTCCCGAGCAGGTTGGAACTGACAAAGCTCTCCACAAAGACATAGATAATGAGTGCAAACGCATCATCAATACCGACGACTGCCAAGATGGTTGAAGTCAAAACTCCCTTTGCCTTGTACTGTTTAATAACAGCAACTGTTGCCGCAGGGGCTGTTGCTGATGCTACTGATCCTAGTAAAAGCGCAGTATTGAGATTGGTCTTGAATACATAGAACAAGCCAAAGAAAACAACAAGGAACGCTCCAATGCATTCGAAGGTTACGATGGCGATAATGCTCCTTCCCAGACGCTTGATCACATCAATCTTGAGCTCAATTCCAATCATGAATGCAATCAGGGCAAGAGCAATGGATGAGAGAGGGGATAAGATATCCAATACCACAGGAGAGAGAAGATTCACCAAGGAGCCACCAAGCAATACACCGAGAAGGACATAGCCGGTGACTTCAGGAATTTTCAGAGTTGTTGTGAGTACCTTACTCCCATACCCCGCTGCAAAAATTGCAGCAAGATAGAGAAACAGATGGAATTCCATTATGCAGTCCTACAAATCGGCAAATGCATCGAGCACAGCCTGGGGAGTCTTGGCAGCCATGAGTGCTTTCCTGCGTTCGGGGTTCTTGATTACCAAGGTAATCTTGGAAAGGATCATGAGATAATCAGACTGTCGGTCGGAAGGACCCCCGATCATGAAAACCAGACGTACCGGTTTCTTATCCAAGGAATCCCATGGGACATCATTTTCCAGCACTGCAGCAAGTACGAAAAATTCCTTGATGCCGTTCAACTTTGCATGAGGAATGGCAACCTGAAGACCGATACCCGTGCTCATGATGGCTTCACGCTCAAGGATAGCTTCAGTAAAAGCCTTTTCACTGGAGACATACCCGCTTTCAGTTGCTTTTTCTGTCATGGTTGTGAGTATCTGGTTCTTATGAGTTTCGTTGAGGAACAAAATGGAAGATTCAGTAAGATAATCGAGTATACGCATTGACACCTCTCCTACGTATAAAAAGCATAGAAGTTTACTGGATGTTTGTAAAGTAAAGGATAAAAACGATATAAAATAAAAAAACCTGTTGATACCTTTACATCTGGGAAAGAGTTTTTCCGAGGTACTCCATATCTTCTGCTATATAGCGTTGGTCAATTTGGACACTCATCACATGATCATAAATCCACGAAGCATGCGGGAATCTTTCAGAATTGATCAACTGTGGTGGTTTTGGCCAATAGATTGTACTGCGTATCCCATGATCCAACAAAAACTGCTGGGCACGATTTCTATCCTCGCTATACCAGCTGAAATGACTGGGACAGGTTTTGTCATCAAGATGAGGAAAGATTACCTGACATTGGGATGATGGCTTATAATGCGTAATTACCGTCTCATAATTGGCTCTTCTATGCTGTATGAGGGTATTGAAATCCATGGTTTCGATGATTCTCCTAGAGAGTGAATCACTTCCATATACATCAAACATTTCCCTCAGTCTCATTTCTGTTTCCCAGAAAACATCACCGGCCAAGGCATCAAATGTTTGATCCCCTGTCCGTAATGCCTGTTCACGATATTGCATTGCCAGGTAACGCCCTTCAAGGTGTTTTTCGTCCGGCACCTTGCTCTTGAGAGAAAACACACCCTCTTTTTTGATCCCAACCCCACCACAGGCAACACCCATCCATTTACGGAGGCTCCCTGCCCAGTAATCGGCAAAAGGAGAATGCCCATCTCGGGAAAACACACTATGGGTTGTATCCTGGAGAATCGTGACACCCTGCTCTTTGCACAACCCCAGGAACTGCTCATCATAGCGACTGAACCCATAATAGCCACAAAGATTCAAGACCGTTACCCCCGCTAGGTCATCTTTCTTGAACAGGGGGGTTAACTCCTTGGCATCTACATCATAAAAACGAAGCGTATACCCTGCCTTTTCATAGCTAGCAAGCACAGTTTCACAAGTATAGGCAGGGACATACGCAATGTTGTTTTCATTTTTCGACTTCGCATCCAGCAGGCATGCATACAGGGCACACCGGCCAGACATGAAATAGTGCAAATCAGATCCGATGTTTTTTAGAAACCCATTCCTCAAGGGGGAAGGAGATTCCAATGGGAACATGGATCCAAGACGAGGCGTAATCATCAGAACGACCTGATAACCTTTTCATCGAGACGTTGCAACAACTTACTAGCCAAAGCAACGGCCGCTTCCACATCGAATACAGAACTAATTCCATAATGAGTATGGGCATACCTAACCGGTACCCCGATTACAATGGAGGGGACTCCCCCGTTAGAAAGATGAATTGGCGCCCCATTGGTTGCCCCAGCGCCACGAACTGCTTCCTGAACAGGAATACCAAGCTCTTCGGCAAGATCAAGTGCATACCGTTGATACCGGGGGTTGGTTATCATCCTTGCATCGATGTGTCGCAGCATCGGACCTTTCTTCAGGCACGTTTGTGCCTGATACTCAGGAACTACCGTATCATCAGCCGGGCATCCCTCAAACACGATGGCAAGATCAGCACCAATTTGCTCAGTGCTTACAATACTGCCACGGGTACCGACTTCCTCCTGGCTTGAGAAATCCCCAACCAGGTTGACAGGCAGGGTCATGCCCTGCAGTGCTTTCATCGTCGCAAGTACACTCGCACACCCAATACGGCAGTCAAAGGCTTTGCCTATGAGCAAATCATGATTTGCATCATAAGTGCAAGTCACATCAGGTATTACGGGAGCCGCTATGCCGATACGATATTCCTTTACCACTTCCTCACTGCTTCTTGCCCCAACATCCAAGACCATCTTGGAAAGATCCAATGGAGCATTGCGCTCAGCTTCACTCATAAAGTGGGGGGGCTTGCTTGCAACGACTGCAGGCACATACTCCCCATCCTTGTTGAGGATGCGAACCATATGGGCAGGAACATTGGTAGGGATCCACCCCCCAATGGGAATGAATTCCAACATCCCATCGGGACGTATGGCTTTCACCATAAACCCTACCTCATCAGTGTGGGCATTCAACTGCACCAAAGGCAGCCCTTCTTTGTTTTCAGAACGATAGAGATACAGATTTCGTAACCTATCTTCCTTGAATGTTCCAAGTGAACTGCCCTCATCCTTGATGACAGCAAGCACCTCGTCCTCAAATCCGCTGATACCATTTGCATCACTGATGCGCATGATACTTCGGATGAGGTCTTCTTTTTTCATCATGTATGACCTCTATAAACAATTACCTCAATGATGCAACACAGATTGGAGAGGAGATGGTCCACCAAACCTTGGTGGACCCCACCCCTGTGCGTTGGCAGCGATTACTTTGCTACCTTCACACCTTCCAGCTTGTGATAGCCGATTGGATCAAGCACAAAGCCTTCCACTGCATTGTTTGTACCTGCGGTGATAGCGGTGTAGATAATCGGAGCATTGTTTGCAATCTCTTTCAGCTCAAGGGCCAGATTCTTGTATGCGTCAAGGCGTACATCCATATCAGCACTGGTTCTGCCAAGCTCAACAAGACGGTCAACTTCAGGATCAGCGATGAATGAGCGGTTTCCAGGAGCACCCTGCTGGGAGCTATGCTCGAGGGAGTAATAGGTATAGTCCGCATCCTTGGTGGAGGTAACCCAACCGAAGTAGCCCATGTCATGCTCACCGGCTGTTGAACGACTGATGAAGGTACCGAACTCCATGACCTCAACCTTCACGGTAATGCCGATCTCTCTGAGCATTTCCTGAATTGCCTGGCACATCTCAACACGGCTCTGGTTGTTGTTTACCCACAGAGAACACTCGAACCCATTGGGGTAGCCAGCTTCAGCGAGCAACTGTTTTGCTTTTTCAGGATTGTAGTCCCAAACCCCAGTGGAATAGTATCCGAATACTGCAGGGGCAATGATCTCATCGGCTGCTGCACCAGTACCACTGTTTACCGTATCAACCAGGAGCTGACGGTCAATGGCCATGTTGATAGCCTGTCTCACCTTCTGGTTGTCAAATGGAGCCTTGCGCATATTGAACGAGATATAGAAACAAGTCAGCGATGGGGCTTCAAGAAGCACCAGATCCTTGTTCTGCTCAATTCTCTTGAGATCTGATACGAGGATATCGTAGGAGATATCAAGCTCGCCGGTCTCAAGGGCAATGGTTCTCTGGGATGCTTCAGGGATGATCTTGAAGACCAAGTACTTGGTTTCGGGTTCACCCTTGTAGTAGTCAGCATATGCCTCCAATTTGGCATTATCATTCTGAGCCCAAGAGACGAACTTATACGGTCCACTTCCAATCGGGCTGGTCTTCAATCCATCTGGATTTGCAGTTACATAATCCTTGGGGACGATACCTGCGAAGGGAACAGCAAGGTTACGCAAGGTCGGGCCATACGGTGCCTTTGTAGTGACCAATACCGTATAGTCATCCTCAATCTTTACTTCCTTGATGAAATCAACGATGTAGGAGACTGAACCACTGGCGATGGCTCGGTCAAGAGAGAATTTGACATCATCAGCCTTCAGATCTTCCCCATTGTGGAACTTCAATCCCTTACGGATGAAGAAACGGTATTCAACGGGTGAAACAACTTCCCACTTCTCTGCAATCTGGGGAACCACTTCACCGGTTACAGGGTCAGTATCAACCAAGGTATCAAAGATGTGGTTGGTAACCGCTACAGCTGGAGTCTCTTTTCCTATGTGTGGATCGAAAGAGGTAACATCCGCTCCCTGTCCGATGGTGATGGTGTCCTTGTAGCCACCGCCTTCTGCACTGTCACCGCGTTCGGAAGACCCTCCGGCGAACAGCGCAATACTGCTCAATAAAACCACTAGCACTGTCAGGATTTTTTTCATGTTCATTCTCCTATTTGTCTCTATAGTTGTCCCCATACAGGGACACCCCAATCTCAAACCAAAACACAAGCTACAAAATGTCCTGGAGTTATCTCCCTAAGGGGAATATCGGCCTTGGTGCAGGCCTTAGTTGCAAACGGACATCGCTTTGCAAACCGACAACCAGGCAGTGGATCAATGGGACTGGTCAGCTCTCCCTTGAGCAGCACCCTGTCCACAGCATAATCAGGATCGGGAACAGGAATTGCTGAGAGCAATGCCCTGGTGTATGGGTGCATTGGATGGGAGAAGAGTTCTTTTGCTGGCGCTTTTTCCACCATCTGCCCCAAATACATGACAATGATGTCATTCGAGAGATGCTTCACGACCGAAAGGTCATGGGTGATGAAGAGATAGGTCAATCCAAACTCATCCTGCAGGTCCTGCATCAAGTTCAGGATCTGAGCCTGAATCGATACATCAAGAGCAGAGACCGGCTCATCACACACGACAAACTTCGGGTCCAAGGCCAAGACCCGGGCTATACCAATACGTTGCCTTCTCCCCCCATCCAGTTCATGCGGATAGCTGTTGATCAGTTTTGGGGAGAGTCCCACCAGATCCATCAGCTCGGTAACCCTTGCTCGCAACTGTGGACCCTGCTTGCGGGTAAAGATCTTCTGGATCAGCAGGCTTTCTGCAATCATCTCACTGACTGTCATTCTTGGGTTCAGGGATGCAAATGGATCTTGGAAAATTATCTGCATATCACGTCTCAGCGCTTTCATGCTTTTGTTGCTGAGTGAGGTAATCTCCTGGTTCTCAAAATAGACATTACCCTCGGTAGGTTCATACAAACGCAGAATCGTCCTTCCCAAGGTTGACTTCCCACAGCCAGATTCACCAACTACGCCGAGGGTTTCCCCTCTCTTCAGATCGAAGGAGATATCATCCACTGCATGCAAGGTACCGCCTGGGGTATCAAAATACTTTTTCAGATGTTCAACGCGTAACAAGACATCATCCATTTCTCACCTCCGCTTCGGCCAAAATGCAACGGACCTGATGTGTTTCGCTCAGATGTGTAGGTTCAGGCATTGCTCGCTCACAGGCTTCAGTAACGAATCTGCAGCGGGGAGCAAATTTGCATCCAGGAGGCAGATCGGTTGGATCGGGCATCAGACCCTTGATGGGACTCAGGCGTTTTACATCCTTCGTAAGGGAAGGGATTGAGCCAAGCAATCCTTTCGTATAGGGATGTGTTGGTCGTTTGAAAATGTCATCGAGATTTCCCAGCTCAATGATCTGTCCGGCATACATAATGGCAACCCGGTCACAATTCTGGGCAACAACTCCCAGGTCATGCGTTATGAGCAGCATCGCAGTATTGAGCCGCTTCTTCAAAGCTGTAATCATATCCAATACTTGTGCCTGGATAGTCACATCAAGAGCGGTAGTCGGTTCATCAGCAATCAACAGGACAGGATTACACGCAAGTGCGATGGCGATGATCACCCGCTGCTTCATACCTCCAGAGAACTGATGAGGAAACTCATGGCTTCGCTCAGAAGGAATCCCAACCATTTCCAACATTGCATCAGCTTGCTGAACAATCTCCTCACGTTTGAGATCCCGGTTATGAACCTCAACAACTTCCTGGATTTGCTCCCCAACAGTCATGACTGGATTGAGGCTGGTCATGGGATCCTGGAATATCATGGAGATGCGACTCCCGCGAATTGCACGCATCTTGCTCTCGTTCAGGGAGAGCAAATCCTGCCCTTCAAAATACACACTCCCCTGCTTAATCACTCCAGGAGGGGAAGGAACCAGGCGGAGAATCCCCCTTGCAAGGGTTGTCTTTCCCGCTCCAGTCTCTCCAACCAAGCCGAGGGTTTCCCCTCTCTTCATTGCAAGAGAAACCTCATTGAGTGCATGCACACTCCCTTCATCAGTTTCATAATGAATGGTGAGGTTTTCGATGGATAGTATATCTTCTGGATTCTGCATGATGTCTCCTAATTTTTCAGCCGAGGATCCAAGGCGTCCCTTAGTCCATCACCCATAACATTCAAGGACAGGATTGTGATCATGATTCCCAACCCTGGTATGACTGTGATATGCCAACCCTCGCGGATATACGCCCTGGCAGAAGAAAGCATCGACCCCCACTCGGGAGTTGGAGGCTGTATACCCAACCCCAAGAATGAAAGCCCTGCTATGGAGAGGATTGCGCCGGCGACTCCAAGGGTAGCCTGGACGATCAGTGGGGCCATTGAATTGGGAAGGATGTACTTGAAAATAATTCGTACATCGCTTGCTCCCATTGCTCTCGCTGCCTCAATGAACTCCTGATCCTTGATGGTCAATACTGAGGCACGTACTGTTCTGGCATAGGTGGGGACATAGCTGATTGCAATTGCTATAAGCACATTGGTCAGGCTTGTGCCCAGTGCTGCTACAATCGCAGTAGCAAGAAGCATGGAGGGAATAGCCAGCAACACATCCATGAAACGCATGATGATGTTATCGGAGATCTTTCCATAATAACCGGCCACCGCACCCAGCAAACCTCCGAGAATAGTAGAGAGCGCTATGGCAATCGTTCCCATGAAGAGCGAGTAACGGACTGCCCATACCATTCGCATGAATATATCACGCCCAAATTCGTCCAAACCAAAGATGTGCTCCCTGCTGGGTCCTTGCAGACGCATGCGCAGATTCTGTTTAATCACATAGTCATTGTAGATTGCCTTATCTGTGACCAAATCAATCACAATCGTGGAGAGTGCAATAACCACAAGCGTCAAGATGACGATCATACCGGTCAAGGCCAGTCGGTTCTTCTTGAACCGTCTCCATGTCTCTGCTGCAAGTGTTCGCTGTTTCTTTACCACCGGTTGTTTCATACCACCACCCCTCGTCTTCTCTTGACAACCTTCTTGGAATACTGGCTCTTGATCCTCGGATCAAGGAACGCATAGAGAATATCGACCAAGAGGTTAACAAACGAGAACATGACAGCCATGAAAATAACCGAGCCCAGTACCATGGGGATATCCTTACTGGTAATGGAATCAACCATAAGCCTCCCCAGTCCAGGCCAAGAGAAGATGGTTTCTGTGAGCATCGCCCCACCCAGTAATAGACCGAACTGCAGTCCTACAGCAGTTACGATTGGGATCAAGGCATTTTTCAACATATGCTTCTTGGTGATTTGTTTTTCCGTAATACCCTTTGCTCGAGCCGTCGAGATGTAATCCTGCCGGATTACCTCCAACATGGAAGAACGGGTCATGCGGACCACCGTTGCTGCAGCTCCCGTGCCGAGGGTCAAGGCAGGAAGCACTAATGACCTTAACAGACCAATAAATCCTCTTCCCATGCCTTGAGAGGGCAGCCAGCCCAGTTTCAGTGCAAAGAGAAGGGAGAGCAGTAGACCTAGCCAGAAGTTAGGCATGGAAACCCCTACCAAGGAGAATACCATTGAGGTATTATCCATGACCGTATACTGCTTCTTAGCCGAGAGGATTCCGATGGGAATTCCAATGATCAGCGCAACCAAGATGCCGGATATTGCCAAGATGGCAGTATTGGGAAACTTGTCCCATACTTGGGAGGCCACCGATATCTGGTTTCGGTAACTCAACCCCAGATCCCCCTGAAACAGATTCCCCATATAGGTCGCATAGCGCACCAACAAGGGTTTGTCCAATCCCAACTCAACCCGTTTCATCTCCAACGCCTCGGCACTTGCCTGGTCTCCAAGGATGATGGCAGCAGGATCACCGGGGGTGAGGGACATGATGAAGAATACGATGAAGGTTACCCCGAGCAATACAGGGATCATCATAATCAATCGTCGAATAATATACTTACCCATACAGACTCCAACTCCTAGGATTTCTCATCAGGTAAACTGAGCAAATTTGCCACCAAGCATGGCTATAGTGAGAATCATATGGAACACATCATCATACTGTTCTGATGTGTACCGTACGGTCCGCCCACCGACTCTCTCGAGGCCAGGGACCACTGCAACTGCATCAGAGATGACCGTAGTGGCCAAATCCACTTCAAGTTCAACCGGACCATCAAACCGTTTCACTTCAAAACTGTCCAACGGACGTTGCAGGAAGGCCTTAACTTGTTCTTCAAAGGTTCGTTTCACCAACTCAGGGCTGTACATTTTAGCAGTATAGCGACCAAGTCCTTCCTTGGTCCGTACGAAGGGAATAGAGAGAAACTCTTTCAGTTCCGCTTCCAGAATATCATCACCACTGACTAATGCGATTGGTACACCATAGAGCCCTGCATAATATGCATTGATCTCTGTCTCCCCAACCACAGTGCCATTCAGCCTGATTTCATAAATGCAGGAAGAGGAGTAGGAGTGGTCCATCCCACCCTTCTCTGTTCCGATGCTTGCATGGTAGCCAATGAGGAATACGGCATCAAAGCTCTCATCAAGACCCTCCATCATATAGGAATGACGAGGGTATCCCTTTATATGGGTGATTCGTTCGTCCCCGAAGGACCCATAGACCAAATTCTCCCCGCGGCTATGGGAGTCACAAATGCAAATTTCCTCTATTTCCGTACCTTGGAGCAATGTATCAATAACATACGTCAATTCCTGTTTGAGCAAGGAAGCACACCAAGCTTCCTTGGTGGTCATCTCGTTCCAAGAAGAAATCCCTTCAATACCTTCCATATCTGTGGAGATAAAAACTTTCATCGCAACACTTCCTTTTGTGATTTAAGCCACGCATATCCTTCCCGTTCCGTGGTTACAACCGCCTTCATATGGGAAATCAAATTTTCATCACTGCCAAGGAGCAGCATGTTTATGAATACCTGAATGACCGCTACCATGCCGACAAAGGAGTTGGTAAGCAATAAGGAGTTGTTTGCACTACAGGCCACTGAATCTGCAATTGGATAGATGGGACATGCTGCAGAATCGGTGAACAAATAGACCTTCACCTTTCTTGCATGTGCTGCATTGGCTACCTGAAGTGCTTCAGGAGAGTAAGGAGGCATGGTCATGATAAAGAGGCAGTCAGAGCTGTTCATACTTGCAAGTCTTGCACTGTAGTCGCTGATGGAACCAGTAATCGAGTGAACCTCCTTGATCTGCATGGAGACCAAGGCATATTCGAATATCTGCATGATATTCTTACTGACCCCAAAACCGCTCACAAAAATGCGATCACTCTGGAGAACCCCCTGTACCATTCTTGACAGTGATTGAACACTCAGTCCCTTCAAGGTCTTGCTAAGGTTCTGTATTTCATTGTCAGCAAGCTTTTGCAGTTTCTTCTTGATCGGCAGAACATCAAGTTCATTCAATACCACGTTTGAGTCCGGCTTGAGTTTTGTTCTGAGCTCCTCTTGTACTGTCTCCTTGAACTGTTTGTAACCAGAAAAGCCAAGTGCTTGTGTATAGCGTACCAGGGAGGCGTTGCTGACTCCGATAATCTTGCTGAGCTCATTGACTGAGGTAAAACCAATGGAGTCATAGTTGTCGAGCATCCAGCGCCCCACTTCCTGAAACGAGGGAGACATGGATGACAAGGTCTCACGTATTCGTTCCTGTACCATATCTCTCTCCCCCTTTCCTGATGAATCACTAGGATGTAACAAATTCTACCTAATCCATAATTATATTAACAAATTTTACATCATTATGCATCAAAAATTGTATATTTTTGCATAATAGTATTTATTTTATTATTTTGTATATGTTTAGATTTTACTCTTTTGAGTTGATTTAGCAATAAAAATACAGATCTCTTGAGATTCTGCTCCCCTCATCCACCTACTTATCACTGTTATCCAAGATGAACTGATGTGTGAATAAGATAGATTCAATGGTCAGGTTTTCACACAGGTGTGGAGGATCTTCCCCTGAAAATCCTCCAGGTCTTAGATCCCTGCAGAGAAGCGAGCCAAACCGATTGTGATAGTTTTCAGCAAAGGTATAGGCAAGACAGACAACATCCTTCTCATCCCAACCTCTCTCCAGAAAATATAGGCCCAAAAACATCACAGCACCTGAGACCAACCCACATTGATCCCCGTGGCCGCCACAACCATGCAAGGCAACAGCACTCTGGGTTGTCTGTGGTGCGATGTTTTGGTCGAGCAGTTTGGAAAGCACAAGAAGCATTGTCCTTGCACAGTTGGTATCTGATCCGTAGTACAGTTCATGCACCATGGTGCTGATTGTGGAATAGGTATTCATACGCACATCCTAGAATAGCACTGTTCACAAGGCAAGATGAGCTGTAGTTCTGCTTGCAAGAACTACAGGGATGAACTAGAGTACTAGGCCATATGGCAACGCATACGAAGCTTATGACAAGCGGTTCGATCCAAAAAAACCTTATTGCCTTTGCAATCCCAATTTTCCTCGGGAACTTGTTTCAACAGCTGTATCACACAACTGATACCTTGGTGGTGGGAAACCTTGTCGGCAAAGAGGCTTTGGCTGCCATTACCTCAATCACCAGCCTTATCATGCTCTTGGTAGGACTCTTCCAGGGTATTTTTGTAGGAGCGGGCGTGGTAATCTCCACAGCATTCGGAAAAGGAGACCATGAAGGAGTCAGGAAGGCTGTCCATACCACCATTGCCCTCAGTTTGCTCACCAGTGCACTGTTGACCGTCCTGGGCTACTTCTTTGCACCGGTGGTCCTTCATTGGATGAGAACTCCCCAGAGCGTATTCACTGAAGCACAAACCTATCTCCGGATTTTCTTCTTGGGTATCTCCACCCTGATCTTCTACAACACTGCAAGCGGAATTCTCCAGGCAGTGGGAGACAGCAGGCATCCACTCTATTTTCTTATCGTTGCTGCAATCCTGAATATCGCCCTCGACCTGATTTTCGTCGGCGTGCTGGGTATGGGTATTGAGGGAACCGCCTATGCTACCATCATTGCACAAGGGGTGAGTGCTACTCTCAGCTTCCGTTTATTGCTTACAACTCCTTCAATTGTGCGGGTGCATATCCCGTCCATTAGTATTCACAAAGGATACCTCAAGCAGATCCTCACCTTTGGCATTCCTTCCGGCATCCAGAATTCGGTAACCAGCTTTGCAAATGTCATCCTCCAATCCTCAATCAACCTCTTTGGAGCCTCAGCCATGGCAGGTAATGGAGCCTTTATGCGTATACAAGGCTTTGCCTTTATCCCGATAACGGCCTTTGCCTTGGCCCTTACCACCTTTACAGGGCAGAATCTGGGAGCAAGGGAGTATGATCGGGTGAAAAGGGGTGCACGCTTTGGGGTGTTGTTTGCCATGATCCTCGCAGAGACCATAGGACTTGGTATGCTCCTTGGTGCCGAGCCCTTGTTGAGACTATTCAGCCAAGACCCTGAAGTTATTGCAATGGGGGTCTCGAAAGCCAACATATCCAGCCTTTTCCTCTGGGCGCTTGCGCTCAGTCATGCAATGAGCGGTATCTACCGTGGGGCAGGAAAGGCAATCGTCCCTATGGCAGTCATGCTTGCCATCTGGTGTATCTTCAGAATCATCTTCATTTCAACCGGACTCTGGCTCTTCATGGATATCAGGGTCATCTTCTGGGCATATCCTGTTACCTGGACACTCAGTTCCATTATCTTTGTCATCTATTACTTTAGGGTCGACTGGATGCATCAAACAGATTAGACTTACATTTGATAAGGAGGAGACCGGCATGGATACCATTACCAAACAACTGGCACAAATTCGGTGCATCCCGATGGTCAAACAGGGCAGAGAGGACCAGGGGGAAGCATTGGTCAAGGCACTGCGTGCAAGCGGTCTACGCACGGCAAACATCTCCCAGCAGATGAATGGGGGGCTTGCTTTGTTGCGCCGATTGGCCCAGGAAGAGGACCTTCTCATCGGAGCGGGCAATGTCCAGACATTAGACGAGGCAAAAGCAGCAGTAGAAGCAGGAGCTGCCTTCATATTCTCCCCTCTTTTCAATGAGCAGATGGTGGAGTTTTGCCAACAAGTAGGAACACCGATCTATGCGGTCACCACCCAAGCATCAGTAGCCAGGGCGTGGAATCTCAAAACATTGGGTTGTTATCCTGTGGAGGAGCTTGGTGGACTACCGTTCATCAACACCCTGGGAGAACAGGAAGGCCTTACATTCATCGTAGCGGGGCATATCAATGAAGAGATGACAGCCACCTACCTTGAAAATCCACACGTACTTGCCATGACAGGGAGTTGGATGCTCAAGGAGACGGACTGGGAAGCAACCACCGCTGCACTTAAACGTGCGAAAAAATTTGCGCTTCCCTCAGCCTAACAAGTCCCCAAGGTGAGATGAGCAGTTGATGATAAACCCTTTTGACTCCAAGAGCGAAGCGAAGATGCCTTTGCCGGGAATAAGTATGCCACGAAAAGATCCATCATAGACCACCGTGTATCCACAGGATGGGCTTCGGTCCATCAGGAGTGCCCGCTTACACCCACTCTCCTCAGCAATTTCCAAGGCTCGCTGTGCTCCTTGTAAAAAGGCCTCAGTACAGTCATCTCCCTCTCGGCTCATCACCCTGCCCTCTACCAACTCAGATGGGGAGCGAGGGGTTTGCAATCCACCTAAGACTTCCGGACATACCGGAATGAGGGTATAGCGTTCTTCCAGCATTGCTACCTGGGGAAAGGGAACTGAGGATCCATCATACCTACATTGCCTGCCAAGCAGGCATGCACTGACCACAATTGGTATTTTTTTCATGTAGATAAGCATATCATAGGCAGAATTGTAGTGATATGCTAAACAGCATGGATGGATATGACAACCTTATCGCAACCCTTGACTATTTCGAACAACGATTAAGGTCACAGAACCCGATTACCACGGTTTCTGAACTCGCAAGCCATAGTGGCTATTGCACACATCATCTTTCCGGACTTTTCACTGCCCACACTGATATGAAGCTGAAGGAGTACCTGCAAGCAAGGATTCTTTGTACCATTTTCTCGCATGCATACAGCTCAAATGCCCCGCTCAACCAACTTGCCCTTCTCTATGGATTCCATGATTATGAGACTTTTTACCGAGCTTGCAAACGGAGATTTAGTGACACCCCTTCCAACATTCTTAAAAGTGGATTGGATGCTCCATACCTACAACAGAGAATCTACCCCCAACGAAACCAGGACAGTGACGCCATCAAAGGGGAGATTGTCATATTACCAGAGCTCACCCTCTGCGGACTTGACTTCTTCATCTGGCCTGAAACCCGTTCTTTCCATCGCCATTGGCAACAGTTCGAACACTACCAGGCTTCAATACAGGGCCAGCAACATGAGTCCGTAACATTCCAATTCACAGCATGGAAGGAGGGTGAGGAACAAACCATGCGAGTACTTTGCGGTATAGAGGTGAACCCTGCCTCTCCTCAGGAAGCAATTTTCTCTCGGCAATCAATACCAAAAGCAACCTATATCAGGTTCCTCCATACCCAAGACGTAAGCCAGATCAGGAATACTTATCAATACATCTATGGGACCTACTTCTCACAGAGTACCTACCAGTGCCTAGGCAATTGGGAACTGCAACGCTATGAGAAAAACAGGACAACCATCGAGATCTATATCCCCATCAGAATGTAAATTCTGCATCCCAATCAAAATCTTCACTCTCTTCCATCCAATGTGGCCAATGGGCACACCAAGATGGTGTGTTATAGTCGCGTACCCGATCTTCACTACCATGATATGGCTTGATATCGATTACAGGAGTATCCTGCAATGCATCGATCCAATGGACGTGAATTGTTCCTGTTTCCATGTCAATTGATTGTACCGGGACAACCGATACACAGAGCGGATTCACACGATACGGGGATCGGGTGGCAAAGACCCCGATATGATCGGGCCCGGCCACATACGGCTTCTCAAGCAACAGAGCATCTGAAGGCAACGAGATGGCTTGATGTGCATACCATACAACCAAGATATGGCTGAACCCTTCCAAGCCGAGAAGTCCCTTACGATACGGCTCTCCTACCTGGATGGCATACCCATCCCCTGCACATACATTTCCAATTATGGTACATGAAATATTCATTTTCATTCCTCCTGCCCCAAAGGATTACAGAAGGAAAGCTTCAATGACATTGCAAAAGAGAAGGCACCCCTTACAAAAACGGAATCACAAACCCAATTCCTGGAGTTTTTGACCTATCGCATTCACCGTTGTCTCAAGGATGTACTCTCCGTAGGCTGCACTAGAGAGCCTTGGGTCCTCCCCTTTCACACCAAGCGGCCATGTATCCTGCTCCAGAGTTGAAAGATCCACCAACTCAGGGTGAAGAGCCATCATTGTAGAGGTTTCACAGCGCCCAGCATGATCGGCCAAAGCCAGATACGTCTCTGGTGGGAAATCATTGAGGGAGGAGAGCAGAATAATGTCATACTGCTTTTCCCACTGGCTGGCCAACTCTGCCCAAGCCTTCCTCGAGGGACCATGCCCATCAGCGATCAGGCAGATAAACCCTGCCCTTTTTGCCTGGGCGATCTGCGCTTCAAGCATCTGGAGAAACAGCCCCTTGGAAACCCAGTAACAACTACCAGGAAGCCTCTGATGGGGTTTTGTAGCCTCACTTGAGTCCATCCCAATCAGACTCTTTCCATCCCCTGCATCGGTAATTCTATCAGGACCAAGATAAAACGGCGGGAACACAATACCTCCAAAACGCCTGGCTGCCCTGATAAACAAACCTTCTGCCTGGAGGGCATCCGCGCCCAAGACATTTTGCAGGCCATGCCACTCAAGGGTTCCCAGGGGAATGTATCCCACGGGATGCTCTGCCAGCCTCTGTTCAAATTGAGGAACACTGAGATAGGCATACTGTACATGCGGGTCCATCAGGTTACCTCCGTCCTTGTTTCATCTTTCCCTTGGTATCATACATATTGTTGTCTGCTGCTACATAGGTATTGAATAGATTTCCACCACAGGATTCACACCAAGACCATCCAATTGCCAGAGAGAGCGGCACGGGCCCAGTTTTGTTGTACAGCTTGATTTGGCTCTCAAGCAAGGACAGTGATCGTTCAACCTCCAGTGGTTCCTCCTTGGTGGTGATCACAGCAAACTCATCACCACCTATACGATACGCCTTCCCCACACCACGAAAGCAACGTTCCAACAACCCACCTGCATGCACCAATAGGTCATCTCCACAGGTATGACCATACGTATCATTGGCCTTTTTCAGTTCATTGACATCACACACCACAATGGTTGCCGGTCCCTTGCATATTCGCTGCAAATCCGAGAGATCCCGCATAAACGTTGATCGATTCCTCAGACCGGTAAGTACATCAAACGAATAATACTGCTCTTGGGAAAAGAGATAAAATAATAACAAGGAGAGTGCGATACCGGGCCAGAGTGTCAGGATAGGCGGGAAAATAATCTGGATGGCAGCACCTACAATCGGGGTTGCCAGAATAAAAAGCAAAAGTGGTCGGTCTGAAGCCTCGTATGCACGCAGCGTCTTGACCAGATAAACAATACACAGTCCATAGTAGAATAACATATTGAGTGTTGCCAACGGGAAAACAGGACCCCTGCGATACACATTCATGGCATCCACAGAGAAGTACCAACCATTGAAATAACTGAGAATACTCAACAGTCCATTGATGGAAAAGGGAAGAAACAACCACTTGCTTCTCTGTTGGTACTTTGTGTGAGAGATGTACCTGAACAGAAAATAGCAGACGATAGGTGACAGCCCAAAACCCAGTACATTGGTGATTCGGTGGGGAGCAATCTGGGAGGAAACACCGATATCATCAACCTGGTAGGCGAACAACTCAGTCCCTATGACGATAAGCAGGGTAACAGCGGAGAGAATATACCAACGATTATTTGGCTTGCTCTGCAAACTGCGGGAAGCCAGAGCTATGGCAAAAATCAGAAGCACCACAGATAGTACATCCAACTCAAGTGTCGCGTTCATAGGCCCTCTCTTTCATCCATGATGCCATAGCACATGCTATTTGCCTAGGGTAGACCTTGCATCTAAAGCAGTACTTTCGTACCATCAAAGATGCCATGAACCCACCACTGCCAGAATACCCAGCATACACCCATGCCCTGCACCTCCAGCAGCTTCTATTTACAAATGGAGTAGTAGATTTTGACGGAGAGGGAAAGGTTCCCATCGATGGGTTCTTCCTGCCAGGAGGGGGGGCCATGTTCAGCGTATTGGTTGCACGTGACCAGAGCGGAAATGAGGTCCTGCTGAAAGCATTCTCAGGTAGTTGCATGGGACATCTGAACCTTCCTGGTTGGGTTGACCACTTGGTTGATGAGGAATCATACCACGAATACCTTCGCCTGTTTGATGCCCCGATCAAGGAAATAGGTAGGCTTGCTGAGGCAGCCTCCTCTGAACAAGAACGCCGATTACTTCTCCATGAACGATCCGAACTTTCCCGCAAGGCCCTCTCCTATTACCGAGAGCTTTACAGCATAGCCACACTTCAGGGAAACCGAGTTCGTCTGGAATCCATCTTCCCCGGAGGGAATGCCCCTACAGGGAGTGGGGATTGCTGTGCCATCAAGCTCCTCCAGTTTGCGTTTACCCACCAATTGCATCCCCTCAGCATGGCAGAATTCTTTTTCGGAGCTCCTACCAAAGACAGTGGGAGAAGCCATCTCAGGTTCTATGGCCCTTGTGATGAGAAATGCAAACCAATCCTTCATGCCATGCTTACCTTGGATATCGTGTACCAAGATTCGCATATCATCGTTGTGAACAAGGAGGCAGGACTGCTTTCAGTTCCAGGGAAAGGGCCAGAGAAATGTGATAGTGTGGAAACCCGCCTCAGGAGGCTGATGCCAAACCTCCCCTTGCAGTGTGCTGTCCATAGACTCGATATGGATACATCCGGGTTGCTCATCCTCGCAAAGGACAAGGAAACACATAAAAGGATGAATAAGCAGTTCAGCGAGAAACAGGTAAGCAAGAGCTATGTGGCACTTCTAGAAGGAGTTGTCAGGCAAGAAAAGGGAGAGATCAGCCTTCCCTTCCGTCTTGATGTCGATCATCGCCCTCTCCAGATATATGATCAGCAGCAGGGCAAATGGGGGACCACACGCTTCCAGCGAGTACGGGTAGAGAGAAGTAGCGATGGATCACTTGCAACGAGAATACTCTTTTTTCCCCTCACAGGGAGAACCCACCAGCTTAGGGTGCATAGTGCACATGAGAAGGGGCTTGGTCACCCTATCAAAGGTGACCGCCTGTATGGAAACGGGAGTCAAGAGCGCCTCTATCTTCATGCAAAGACACTCTCCTTCCATCATCCGATAACTGGTCAGTGGATGGTGTTCTCTACAGAAGACCCTTTTTAATACTTTCGAACATACTTAAAGTGCTGTATAGTGGCAAATGGAGGGTCTATGCGAAGAAAAAACAATGCAATCTACATTGACCTGGAGAACATACCTTCGGCTCTGGATCTCAAGCCACTTTTTGAAGAACTGACACTTAAGCACAATGACTCCCCCGAAGAAGAGAATATTTTTGTTATCAAGATGGCCTGTGGAAACTCCGCTTCCATAAAAAAAATGGAAAAGCAGTTGGCTGAGTACAATTTTACCATCAGGGATACCCCATCTATCACCACCAACTACAAGAATCGTGCAGATTTAATCATCAGCCTTGAAGCAATGGAAACCATCATCGTCAACACACCGGTCATTGACCGCTATGTCTTCATCACCAGCGACAGCGATTTTACGGTCATCATGGAGGCACTGCGCAAATATGGCAAGGAAGTATATCTGGTTACCAAGGAGATGGTGAGCGATAAACCCATTTTCAACAACTGTTGTGATGAAATCCTGATCATTGAATCATTCATGAATAAGCCAAAAGTAGACGAACCAAAAAGCAGCCCTTCAAAGACAAAAAAAGAAGAAAAGCCTGCTGAGATTATTCATACAAAGAAAATGGACAAACAGGTGGAGACACTTATGAAACGGGTAGTGGACTCCTTTGATCCAGACAGCTGGCAATTGGTGAGCTATGTGGGGGTAAAATTCCATCAGATGGACAAGAGTCGGATGATTGAACGAAGTAGCTATCACAGTCTTGGAAACTTACTCTCCAAACTGGAGAAAGAGAAGTATATCGAGCGCAAACTTAACGAAAAGGGACATCCGGAAATTCGAAGAATCTCGAACTAGATACCAATAAGAAGAGGAATCCAAATGGCTGCTTTCTCACGTGAAAATCATATTCAGAGAATTGTGCTTGCCTTGGTCCTGATTGTATTCGTCATGGCCCTCTACTACGATTCATTCTTGAAAACTGAACCGCTTTCTGTCGGGAAAGTGACAGCATGGGATGAACTATGGACCATCGAAATCGACGGCCATACATTTGCTGAGGAGGTCACGCTTCCCTACTCACTACCAAAACCCGTTAAAAACAAGGTAATCTCGCTTCACCATACCATCCCCTCACAACTGTCTGCTGAGCAAAGAACCATTGCATTCAACTCCAGCATGGCAAGTGTCTTGGTGAAGGTGGACAATGAATCAATCTATAGTTTCGATGGACCTGAAAGAGGATGGGCGCTCCCTGTTTTTGGAGGAACCTACACCCATTTCATCCGTCTCGAGGAATCATATCTTGGAGGAGATTTGAGCATTACTTTCGGCTATACCTCCAACAACTCATTTGCTGGGCATTTCAAACCAGTTTACAGTGGGAGCAAGACCGATTTATTGTTTCACGAACTAGGAGAGTGGCCTTCCCTCTTCTATGGATTCTCACTTCTCTTGATCGGCTTGTTGGTGGTTCTCTTTTCCTTCTCCATCCAGACAGATGAAGAGAGAAAGAGTTTTTTCTACTTTGGCTTGGTACTGCTTGCTCTCGGTGGGTGGGTTTTCAGCCAGACCCCCAGCAAATTCATCCTCTTCAGGAACCCTGCTCTCCCGATGAATCTCAGTTTTGCTGCACTCTTTCTGCTACCTCTCTTCCTGGTCAATTACATCATCCACTCCTACCCGGTTGGTAAGTGGGCTTCGCCATTCCTGTATATCTCACATTTTTTCGCCTCCCTCTACATCCTTGGAGGGGCACTCCAACTCTTCGGCATCATGCAGTACACTGATCTACTGCTTCCCTGTGGGTTGTTCCTTGCTCTTTTTCTACTCTCTCTCTTTACACTCTTGGTAATCGAGTATTTTAGGGGAAACCAAGACCTGAAGTCCTTCCTGCTTGCAATGGGGTTTCTGCTTTCGTCCATCATTGCTGAGGTAATCCTGCTCATGCTTGGTATTTCCCTCGATAGTGCCGTTATCCTCCATTTTGGTATGGCGGCCTCGGCGGTGGTGCTTTTCTGGCGTAGTGCCACCTTGATGAGGATCAAGACAAAATCGATTTGCAAAGAACAACTCCTGCTCAGTCTTGCCTACAGTGATGCTCTGACCGAGGTAGGGAATCGGGCAGCCTATGACAGGGAGGTCTCCCGAATCCAGGCATCGAAGGATAAGCATGTACTGGGGATTCTTATGATGGATATCAATGACCTGAAGAAGATCAATGACACCCAAGGACATACACAGGGAGATATGATCTTGAGGGACTTTGCACACCGGGTACAAAAGATTCTCCCTTCCCGTGCAAAGGTTTTCCGCTATGGTGGTGATGAGTTCATCGCACTGATCAGCGATGTTTCAGAAGAGGAACTGCAAAAGATGGCAGAACGGGTACTCTCACACTTCTCCTTTGGCAACAAACTCCACTACCATGTGGCAGTAGGGTTTGACCGATACATTCCCAAGAGAAAAGACCGATTCCATCAGTGTGTCGGCCGTGCTGATGAAGCCATGTATGCATGCAAGCATTCCATGAAACAATCCTCTTCAGCTACTTGACCTAGTATCAATCAAGGGGCACCCTGTGCCTAGGAGGCTTTTATGAAAAGAACACTGCTTCTCTCCCTGCTTATGATGTGTCTTGTGCCGATATTTGGCAGTACAACCTTGAGCGGAAGTTCGGGCTATATTGTAGTACCAAGTGCTGATGTTGCTCCCAGTAAGGCCAACAGCTCAGTCAGTACTGCGTATTCAGCAACCATCACAAGTGACAGGGTTATCCACATACCCTCAATTCTCTTGTCTTTTTCAGACGCTGTTGAAACCAGTTTTGCCGTTGATATCGGGAATGACATCGATCTCCTGCTCAATGGAAAATGGAGATTTGCAAATAGAGAGTCCACAAGTTTTGCTGCAGGAATTCTTGCCCAAGTGAGCAGGGTGTCAGAAACGAATGATTTTTCTGCCCAGTTATACGCAATCTCTACATTCGAGAGCTCAATCATGGACTTTCCCTCAAAGACAACCCTCCGCCTTGGCTACACCTTCAAGAAATCCATGGACAGCAATATTGACTTCGCCCTCGGTTTCCAAACACCATTCTTTCCTGAGGTATTCAAGAAGAAAGTGGATTTCCTTCTGGACTTCGGCAATGTCAGTTACAGCACCACCCCGTCTGCAGGGGATGCTGGAGATAGAGGATTGGTCAACGTTGCACTGAGGCTACTCCCCCTTGAATTCCTTACCGACACCTATTTTGGGCTTGATATACGGGCGCTTGATCTCTTTGACCATAAAGGAAGAGCTCTGAGCATCGGTGCCACAATTTCATTCAGACCACAGTGATTTTAGAGGAAGGCCAGCGCTCTCTGCACCGGCCTTCTCTTTTTTTACTCGATCTCCACTACCTTGACCATATTGGTCTTACCACTACTGCCTACAGGAACCCCTGCAGTAATTACCACGGTATCTCCTTGCTTTACCATTCCCTGTTTCAGCAGATACTCTGGTGCGTACGCCAGCAACTCATCCACACTTGCAAGTTGGTCGATGAGAATTGGGGTAACCCCCCAACTCAAGGCAAGGTAGGTCACCACCTCCGGTAAGGGAGAGAAGGCGATAATGGGAACCGAGGGACGGAATTTTGCTATCAAGCGTGCTGTAGAGCCAGTTTGGGTGAAGCATGCAATGAATGCCGCACCGATAGAGAGGGAAAGCTCACGGGTAGCAAGACCCACAGCCTCGGTCGTTGTGATCTTTCGCTCTGGATCCAACATGCTGATTTGGTTGAAGACCTGCTTTTGGAATACATCACTCCGCTCAGCAAGACTCGCAATCCGACTCATCGTGGTCACTGCTTGCAAAGGGTACTCACCTGCTGCAGTCTCCCCACTGAGCATAACTGCACTCGTACCATCCAACACTGCATTCGCCACATCATTGGTTTCAGCCCTGGTAGGTTTGGGATTGTGCATCATTGACTCCAGCATCTGTGTTGCGGTAATGACAGGAAGCCCACGATCGATGCAGGACCTGATGATTGCCTTCTGGATCAGGGGAACCTCCTCAGCCGGAGCTTCCACCCCAAGGTCTCCTCGGGCGATCATGATCACGCTTGACTCATCCATAATCTCCTGGAGGTTGGTAACTGCCTCAGGCTTCTCGATCTTGCTGATAATGGGGATGGTTCTGCCGTATGAGGCCATCATATGCTCTTTCAAGGCTTTAACATCTTTTCCGCTACGAACGAAGGAGAGAGCCACGTAATCAAGGTTATTCCTGAAAGCAAAATCCAAGTCTCTCTTGTCTTTCTCCGTGAATGAACTCAGTTGGCGTAAGGGAACCTCTGGAAGGTTTACCCCTTTCCGGGGAAAAAGGACTCCCTCTTCCAGCAAGGAACAATGGATGTCTTTCCCTTCAATGCTTTCCACGATAAGGGAGACCAATCCGTCATTGATCAATATCCGTTGCCCTACCTTGATCTCTTCATGCAGGTATGGATAGTCAATACTGATACGCTCCCTGGTTCCCACGCATGGCTCAGTGGTCAGGATGATTTTCTCTCCCTTCTGCAGTACATACATCTCTTCCTGTAATTGTCCAAGACGAATCTTGGGCCCTTGCAGGTCCATGAATACGGTCACAGGAAAACCCAACTCCTTGCTTGCCTGCCTGACATAGTCAAACCGCTTCTGCTGTTCTTCATGCGAACCATGGCTGAAATTCAGCCTTATCACTCGGCATCCAGCTTCCAAAATGGCTTTAACCATCACATACGTCTCGCTCGCCGGTCCCAGTGTGGCAACAATCTTGGTGTAGGTCATATCCCTGCCTCCTATATGTATCATGAGGTGAACTGCAGTGATTTGTAAAGCACTATTCCCGCGAGGGTGAGAAGAGAATCACCCAAAAAGGTGAAGAGAATACTCTCTGCAGGCGATTGTTTTCCTTCAGCCAAGCACTAGCATGAACGTATGAACAGGCAAATTGCACGTAGTTGGATCATCATAGCTGTTGCAATACTCTTCACGCTTATCTGCATAAGCAGTATAGGGCTCCTACACATCGACAGCTCAACCGATGCATTCATCCCACAATCACACCCGGTGGTAGCCACCAATGAGCGTATAGAAGAACGATTCGGCTCCCTGGACTCAGTGGTGGTAAGTTTGTACGCCCCACACTCGATGGTAAGAGAAGAGTACCTCGATCTGCTTTCTGTGCTTACCAGGAAAATTGAAGCATTGGAGGGGGTAAAGCAGGCCTCCAGCTTGGCAAACCTCAAACATCTGGAACCCTCCTCCGATGGAGTTGCAGTTGTCTCCCTTTATGATGGGGATATAGGGAGGATGGAGGATCGCATAGCTTCCTGGGAATCTTTCTATGAAGGTACGTTTATCTCTGAGGACCATCATGTACTCTCCATTCTTATCCAAACCACACGAGAATACAACGCAGGACTCCTGCTCTCCAATCTTAGGGAGTTGTTGATCCCTCTGGAAGGGCTCGAATTCTCTCTGCTTGGGCTACCAGCCGTTACTGAGGAGATTGAAAGGAGCCTACTCAGCGACCTTGCAGTGCTTGCCCCGATAGTGGCTCTACTGATTATCCTGGTGCTCTATCTTTTCCTGCGTAGAATATCTGCTGTTCTGCTCTCTCTGGTTCCCCTTGTGTTCAGCAGCTCACTGACACTGGGCATTATGGCATGGACGGGAATCACGGTAACCATGGCGACCATGCTTGTGCCGATCCTCCTGCTTATTGTAGGGAGTGCTTATACCGTGCATATATTCAGCCACTTTTATCAAGAATATGATGGCAAGCATATTGAGGAGACTCTGCAAAACGTAGTGCACACCAATACCTACCCCATTATTGGGGCTGCTGCAACAACTGCGTTCGCATTCCTTGCCCAACTTTCCAGCCCTCTTGGGCCTTTCAGGACTTTCGGTTTGCTCAGTTTCATTGGAGTGGTTGCATGTGCCGGAAGTTCACTAATCCTGCTCCCTGCCCTCATCAGGGTCGTATATGGGGTGAGGGTTCCAAGACCACAGAAGGTCAGCAAACCTCAGAGCATATTCCTTGTACGATTTGCGATGAGGGTATCCAACAAGTGGGGAAAACTGACAATCACCCTTTTCCTGCTTATGATCATCGTCGTCCTTCCTCTCTCCTACCTGTCATTGCAGGAAGGCACAAATATGCTCGGATTCTTCAGACCCTCCTCATCCTTGGTCAGGATGAACAATCGCTATAACCAGGCAATGCAAGGATCCTTCTCTCTCTCGGTCATGATCACTCCTCCAAAAGGTACGGCCACGCTCAGCCCAGAGGTACTGAAGACACTTGAACATGCAATCCAGGTTATTGAAGAGGAACCCACGGTGGGTGGTGTTCAGTCCATTCTGCCGTTCATTAAACGCATGAATCAGTTGCTTGGACCTGCTGAGGGAGGTGTCGTGGAAACGGTGCAGGATGAACCGGTATTTGACTTTTTCTCCGGTCCACTCTCCAGCGAAGGATCTACTACCAACCCCACAGCAACCAAGCAGCTCGAAAGCGGAGGCAAAGGCTCTTATGAGATTCCCAGTGACCCAGCTACCTATGGTCTATCCACAGAGGAGGAGCTGAGTCATCTCATCGCCCAATACCTCTTGTTGTACAGTTCGTCCTTGGATAGTTTTATCAATGATCCACTGGAACCAGATTCAACGCTTTTCACCATCCTGCTCAAGGAGTCACACACTGAAACACTTCGATCCATCTCAACCATGATCCCCACTCTCTTCCCATCAACATGGAACGTTGAGATCGGAGGAGGAGAGGCAGTAAGCCTTGCCCTGACTGACCTGGTCACCAAGAGCCAGATCATCAGTCTCTTCAGCTCACTCATTGCTGTCTGGATACTGGTACTTATCGCACTCCGCTCTGCAAAACTTGCAACACTTGCCCTCCTTCCCTGCCTCTTTGCACTCTCCTCAGTATTTCTGGCTATGGCGCTTTTCTCCATCAAACTGGATATCGTGACCAGCCTCATTGCAGCATTGGCAATTGGTATCGGAGTGGATTATGCCATTCACTTGCTCTCAGCGTTCATGCGCAACAAGCACTCCCTTGATGAGATCATGATGATCACCGGCAAAGCAATCTTGGCAAATGCTGCATCGGTTGCAGTGGGATTTAGCGGACTCCTCTTCAGTCGCTTCCTTCCAATTGCAAACCTTGGTCTGCTCTTCTGCATCGCCATGATTGCAGCAAGTGCTGCTGCACTCTTGCTCTTGGTGGCACTCCAGGTCCATCTCCCCAACCTATTCAACACTTATAGGAGGAAATCATGAAACGATTCATTACACTGTTCTCTATACTCTGCCTTGGATGTTCTTTCCTAATCTTCAGCTCACCGACAGCTGACCAGATCATGGAACAGGTACTTGAAAGACAGAGCTCAACGACTTCGGCACTCGATATCAGACTCACCTTGATCGATAGCTCGGGAGGTACCAGAGAGAGACGACTGCAAACACTCAGCGCAACAAAAGAGGGAAGGACCTCGACTCTGACGGTATTTCTCTCCCCCGAGAGTGTACGCAATACCCGCTTTCTCTCCATTGAAGGCACAGAGGGGACTACGGAGCAGTGGATTTTCCTCCCCTCCCTTAAGCGGATCAGAAAAATAGCGGGCGCTGAGGAAGCCGGTTCATTCATGGGCAGTGATTTCTCCTATAGCGATATGGCCTCAACTACGTATGATACAGGCCAAGCAGATCACCGTCTCATCTCTGAGGATAGTAACAGCTTTACCGTTGAATCGATTCCCCATGAGATGAAAGCGTATGGAAAAACCATCACCGTTGTTGACAAGAAAACCTATCTTCCGCTGGAAGTTCAGTTTTATGAGCTTGATGGAAAAACTCTTCTTAAAACATTAACCACTGAAGCAATTGATACGCTCTCTGATCGCCCGATCAGTACAATTATGGAGATGAAAACCCACTCCAGTTCACACGCCACACGCTTGGAGATACTTCAGGCACGCTTCGACATGCCTCTTCCAGAGGGATATTTTACGACCAGATTCCTGGAAACAGGGAGGCTTTAATGAAACGAATCATACTGACTATCATTCTGTTGCTTGCTACCACTACGCTCCTATGCGCCTTTGATATCTTCGCTGAGGAAGAAGCACCTACCAGAAATCTATATCTGCAACAAGAGACCTCCTTGAGCGTCTATCGTGACAAATCCGTAGACCCTGGGGTACTGCTTGGGCTCTCTGTCGATTATGAAGATGAGGCGTATAGAACAAAAGCCACATTAGCATATGATGCAATGACAAACATCCTTTCAGCAGAGCACCTCTCAATCAGCCTCTACTGGGGTAATCAGACACTTGCTACAGGCTGGATGACCCATCCTTGGGGAAGTGCATCGCTCTCTCATGTTGTGGATGTGCTTAATGCCCAGGACCTAAGTAAAGGTATCATAGATGACCTGGAAGCAATGAAACAGAGGGAACTGATGCTCTCCCTGACTACCTACTGGGATCGAAGCTCCCTGGATATCGTCCTGAAACCAGGGTTTCTCCCTACCAGCTTGGAAAACACTGGAATTTGGTCACTTATACCGGCACAGTTTGCGTCAGTCACGTTGCAGGAAGAAGAGACTGAGAGCCTTGAGAAATTTGGAGGTGGGGCACGCTACCGAATACAATCAAGTGCCATCGACCTTGGACTTCTCTACTTCAATGGGTACTGGCCGCAGAGTGGGTATACCAACATTACCTACGACCCTTCGACATTTGCTATTACTGGGGCCGATACCATCCATACCCGCTACCAACTTATTGGGTTGGAATCGAGCAGCTTGTTTGGACCCTTTACCCTTGCTCTCGAGGGGGGATTCTTCCTCAGTGAGGATACCGAGGGAAGTGAAGCAGGACTATACAACAGCAAGTGGGCTTATCTGGCAGAACTCTCCTATACCCATAGCGCGAGTGGCACATTTCTGGCAGTTGCCTACCAGGGATACTATGTACTGCACTTCCCCTCCTCCCCGATGGATGTGGATGTTCTCTCCTCCTATGGAGGGAAGGCCTATGCCAATACAATCATTGCCGCAGCAGAAGCCAAATTCTTCCGGGAAAAACTCACATGCAGGGTAGCTGGGACCTACCAAGTAGAAAGTACCGGATACCTTTTACTTGCCTCCGCTACCTATGCCCTGAGGGACAATCTCTCTTGCTTCCTCAAGACTACCTGGTATGGTTCAATCGAGACGAAAGAGAGTATATACCACACCTGGGATGCAAATGATTCTCTTCAGATAGGGCTGAAAGCATGGTTCTGAGCAGAGGTATATGGTAGGATTCTCCTAGGAGGAACCCAATGGTAATCCTATCCGATATCCTGCTCTTCCTTACCACCGCTTTGGTGGTTTCCATTACCTGTCTCTGTATTTTGCTCTTCTACCGTGTGCGTGATGCATATATTGGTTCCTTCCTTACTGTCCTTGTTCCTCTCTCACTGCAAATGTGTCTCTCTCTCTTGGTCACCTACCTGACCAGGACACTTCCGGTGGGAAACCTGGATGCCAATGCTTTCCAGGTATTTGCACTGGGAGCAACCATCTTTTCTGTCCTGCTCACTACCACATTGTTGCTTATGATGAGCAGATACCTGATTCAACTCTTACCGGCACAGGAAGACCAGAAGCACCTGGGAAACCGTATCCTTACATTCTTGATCCTGTTATTTTTCCTGATCAGCCTCTGGGTAATCATTGCTGAAAGCAAGGGAGACTGGCAGAAAGCCCTCAGCGACACTATAGCCTATCACTTCTTTGCGGGTAGCATGTTCTTGGTAATCCACGCAGTCCTGAGTGGCATCTTCGTCAAGAAAGCGACTACCTGGGAGGAAGAGCGCCTGTTGAAGGGAATCATCTACACCTTTCTACCGCTGTTCTTCCTGTTTCCCCTGGATTTGCTGTTTTTCAGGAATCTTCCTTTCAAGCTGGTCTATCTTAGTTTTTCCACACTCTCAGTCTATCTCTACTATTTCATCAGCCGTAGATATTTCTTGACTTGGGAGCAGACCGACCAATTGGATGCAGAGGGGGGCAAGGAGTACGGGCTCTCACTCAGGGAGGAAGAGGTATTACGACTACTGGCCGCAGGATGCAGTAATCAAGAGATTGCAAAGCAGCTCTACATCTCACCAAATACCGTTAAAACCCACATCAAGAACATCTATGCAAAGATGGGCGTGAATAACCGACTCCAGCTCTTCTCCCTGCTCAAGAAGTGATCATGACTTGCAAGAGGCACAGATACCGGTGAGAAAGAACGTGTGGTCGCTGATGGTGAATCCATACTGTTTTTCCCAATCTTTCATCTGCTCTTGGTATGCACACCCTCCAAGATCGATGAATGTATGACACTTCTCACAGTGGAACCAGTGGTGATGGACTCCTTCACTGCGGCTGCGATAGCTATAGTAGCGTTCGGTGCCGTGTTCAGTACAGTGTAGGATGAACGATTCAGCAAAACCCTGCTCCTCAAGGTAGTGCAGGTTACGATAGATGGTTGCTTGGTCAAAGGGAAGTGAGGGATCTCCGCTCAGCATCGATGCACTGACAGGTTCCTTGCTCTCTTTGAGCAACTCCAGCAGGGCTTTCCTTGCCTTAGTCATGGTGTTTCCTCCATTTTTTCAGCAGGTCACCAGCCGACCGCCCCAAGTAGAATGCACCGGCAATAACGACAACGGTTGCTCCCACAGGGATATCGAATCCCCAGCCCACAGCAAGCCCTGCAAAGGAGAACAGGAAAGAGAAGAGCGTGGCAAAGGCCATCATGGAGGCAAGATTTTTCGCCTTATACCCTGCTGTTCCTGCGGGGAGCGTGAGCATGGCAATCACCATTACGATACCCACAAATGTCTGCAGCAGGACAACGGCTACCGCTGTTATCGAGAGGATGGCGAGAAATACCACATGGGTCGGGATTCCTCTCACCTGGGCGAACTCCTCGTCAAAGGCAGTTGCTTCAATCTGGGGATAGAATCTCCAAGCGAGTACAATGACCACCACATCAAGAATAGCAAGCAGGATGAGGTCAGAGGGGGCAATGAGCAGGATATTTCCAAAAAGGTAGCTTGATGGATCGGTGTATCCAGGGGTCTTTGCCATGAACAGCACACCAATACTCATCCCGATTGCCCAGATTGCTTGGATGACCGTATCCTCACGTTGCTTGGAACGAAGCGAAACCGTCCCAATGATTGCTGCTGAAAGGAGCGCAAAGATTATGGCTCCTACCATTGGGCTTAGATTGGGGACCAAGCCGGTGGCTGATAGATAGAGAGCAATCCCGATACCACCAAGCACTGCATGGCTGATGGCTCCGGCAAGGCCAGCTATCCGTTTCACGGTAACGACCGAGCCCAGCACCCCGAAGAGAACAGAAGAGAGTAATCCTGCGAAGAATGCATTTCTCACAAAGGGAAAATCGGGGTTGAACAATGCAGAAAAGAATCCTAGAAGATCGTTCATACATCCTCCCTTGGAAAATGGCAGAAGTCTCCGGGAATCTCTACATCGTGACGTACCCGTTTCCTTGTGCCTTCTGCTGCTTCCTCAAGTGCATGCTGGACGACAGTCCGACCCAACTTTCCATCCCTATGCGCATCGATACAGAACACCCGGTCGATCAAGGGGGAGACCTCTCTCATATCGTGGGTAACAATCAAGATGGTTGTCGAACCCTTGAGCTTCCCAAGGGTTGCATAGAGTCTTTGTTCGCTCTCCTTGTCCAGATTGGCCGCCGGCTCATCAAGAATCAGCATGGTGGGTTCAGCTGCAAGGGCACGGGCAACCAACACTCGTCGCCTCTGGCCCCCGCTCAGGGCACTGTAGGGCCGCTGGGCAAGGTGCTCAAGCTCAACCTGCTTGAGTGCTTGCAGTGCTTTCTCCGTCTGCTCAGCTTTCCCTCCCCGCTTTGATGCATCAACACGCCCCATCCTCACGACTTCCAATACGGAAATAGGGAAATTGGGATCATAGTTGGTGTGCTGGGGAACATAGCCTACAAGGGCTCGGCTCTTTCTTGGATTCTCACCAAGCAACCTGATCGCACCAGATTGGGGAGCCTCCAGACCAAGGACCAACTTCAGCAAGGTACTTTTCCCTGAACCGTTTGGGCCGACCAAGGCGATAAACTCCCCTGCATGAAAATGAAAGGATACATCCTCAAGGACTCTTAAATGGGGATAAGAGAAGGCAACTTCATGGAATGAGAGTGCAATAGGAATAGTACTCATAGGCTTTCCTTCAGGGCATTACCCATCAGGCGGATATTACCCAACCAATCATAGGCAAGGGGATCGAGTGCCACTACCTGTGCACCAACCACCTGGGCGACTTTCTCTGCACTGCCGGAGGGAAATTGCTTTTGTACAAAAATTGCCTTGGCCTGTTCATCTTGTGCCCGCTCTATCAGGAGAGCCAAGTCCTTTGCTGTAGGTTCCTTCCCTCCTGTCTCGACAGCCTCCTGATGAAGGCCGAATGAGTCAAGGAAGTATCCAAAGGAGGGATGGTAGACAAAGACGGTACTGTCAGAGAGCCCCGCGAGCTCTGTTTCCAACGAGGAGAATTCCCCATCGATCAGGGAGAGGAGTTGCCTAGAACTCTCTCCTATCTCCACTTCAGGTAATCCAAGGTGGGTGGTCAATGCAGTGCTGATGTTCTTCACTAGCACCTTCGCCTGTTCCCATCCAAGCCAGGTATGTCGATCAATGTTCAAATCATGAACAGGCTCATCTTCTCCTGCTTCCTCATCCTCATGGTCATGCTCTTCCAAGGTTCGAAGGGTCATTCCTTCTGTCCCATCTATGATCACAAGATCTGGATAAAGGCTTGAGACTTTGTCGATTAGGGCATGTTCAAAGTCCGTGCCACTGAGAATCCAGATACTGGCCTTTGCCAACCGAGCCATTTGGGAAGGAGAAGGTTCATAGGAATGTGGATTCTGCCCCTCCCCAACCAGTACAGCAGTTTCCACCAGGTCACCAGCGATCTGGTCGACAAAATATGCATGGGGAAGAATACTCACCATCACAATAGGCTTGGAATCCTGCTCAGTATTTCCTCCTGCAAAGAGAACGAAAGGGGTTAGGATGAGCGCCAGCAGTATCGATAATGCACGTGTTCGCATAGTACCTCCATCAAGTATCTACAACATAGTAAACCTAAGATGATTTTGCAAGTCATTTGCAAAAATATTTCAGACTGTACAGAATCATTGCATTCCGGATATAGTCAAACCAGAGAGGAAACCGACTATGATGTACGCATATAATGGTAAGTCACCGAGTATAGCAGAAGGTTGTTACATCGCACCCAGTGCTGATGTCATCGGCAATGTCACATTGGGGGAAGGGGTCTCCATCTGGTTTCATGCCACACTCAGGGCAGATGTGAATACCATCCATATTGGTGGGCAATCGAACCTTCAGGACAACGTAGTTGCACATGTAGACAAGGGCTTTCCGCTTATTGTGGGAGAAAGATGCACTGTCGGACATGGTGCCATCATCCATGCCTGCACCATTGAGGATGACTGTCTTATCGGTATGGGAGCAATTGTACTCAATGGGGCAGTAATTGGGAAAGAGTCCATCGTTGCTGCAGGGGCTCTGGTTTCCCAGAACAAGGTTTACCCTCCCCGCTCATTGCTGGTCGGCACCCCTGCAAAACTCATCAGGACACTCAGTGACGAGGAGTTTGCCAAGGTGAGGGAAAACACCCAGGAGTACTGGGAGTTTGCTCACGACCTTGCAACCGGCAAGCAGACGATCAACTAGGCTTCATTTGCCTGTTCAAATTTCCTGATTGCATCGTTGGTCCCACCAACAACCAGTACATCATCCTCGAACAGCTGTTGGTCAGGCATGATCTCACTGATTGCTTTCTCGTCTCGAATAATTACAATAATATTCAAGTGATAACGCTTGCGGAGATTCAAGTCAGCCACACTTTGATCGGCGAATTTTCCGGAGAGTGTGACATTGGCAATGGAGAAATCATCACAAAGCTCAAGAAAGTCCAGTGTCCCAGTGGAGACCAAGGAACGAGCTAGTCGCTCTCCCATCTCAACCTCAGGAAAGACAGCCTCAGCCCCAATACGCTCAAGCACCTTACCATGATTCATGCTTGTTGCCTTGGCAATGACCCGTGGGATGCCCAACTCGATCAAGCTCATTGTTACCAGAATATTTGATTCAATATCCTTTCCTATGCAGACAATTGCAGTACGGCAGTGGGAGATTCCAGACTCATGCAATACTTCTTCAGTGACTGATTTCACTGGATAGATATTCTCCAACTGATCCTTGACTGCGTTTAGCTTCTCTTCCTCAATTTCCAGGACAATTACCTGTTTGCCTGCCTTAGTTAGTTCAAGGGCCAAGGACAGGCCGAACCTTCCCAGCCCAATAATCCCATAGGCATCAGGATCATACTCTTTCTTCATGGCAAATTATCTCCTATCCAATAAACACCTGCTCTTCAACATAGCCCAGTTGTGAGGCTTTCCTCGCGAAACTGGTGGCTATGGTGATAGGGCCGACTCTTCCAGCAAACATTACTACCACCAATACGAGCTTCGATAGTGTAGCTATTTCGGTGGTGATTCCCATTGAAAGTCCAACGGTAGCAAAAGCGGAAACCGCTTCAAACAGTACCTCAAGAAAAGTGAACTTCGATCCTTCAATAATCAACAGCAGAAAGCTCCCACCACCTATAAGCAGAATGGAAAGCAAGAGGACCTGGAAAGCCTTGAGAATACTTTCACCACCTATCTTGCGCTTGAAGGCGGCTGTCTGCCGGCCAAACATCAAGGAGCCGAGGCTGAGAAACAGCGTAAAGATTGTGGAGGTCTTGATACCACCACCAGTCGATCCAGGACTTGCTCCGATGAACATCAAGACAATGGTAACAAGGAGTCCAGCTTGACTCAATCCTGCAATATCGACGGTATTAAAACCTGCTGTCCTGGTAGTGACACTCTGGAAGAATGCCGCAAGTGGCTCCAGATGTTCGACAAAGAGATAGAACAGGAACCCCCCGATGAGGAGAATACTGTTCATGGTCACCACAATCTTGGAGTGCATGCTCAGTTTCTTCCAATTGCGGTTTTTCACTATATCTGCGATTACAAAGAAACCGGTACCTCCGATTATAATCAGTAAAGCAGTCGTAAGATTCATCGCAACACTATGACGGTACATGGATAAACTCTGATACTTTCCCATGAGGTCAAAACCGGCGTTATTGAATGCAGAGATGGTATTGAATACCGCGTGCCCCAAGGCATCAAGAGGACCATACGTTGAACGGAATATGAAATATTCAATAAATACGCCAACGCCCTGCACCAACAAAGCTGCCAAACCAACAGCACGTACCACCATCAGTGTTCCTTGGACAGAAGAGAGGTTGTAGGCTTCCTTGATGAAAGACCGTTGACTGAGTCCGATGTTCATGCCTAAGAGGAGACTAAAGGAGATAACCATTGAGGCAAATCCCAGACCACCGAGTAGTATCAGAATGGCAATGACCGTACGACCAAAGAGAGAGAATGTCAGCGCTACATCAACCGTAACGAGTCCAGTAACACAAACTGCACTGGTGGATATAAAAAGTGAATCCCAGTAGGAAATTTTTATTCCTTCGTTGTGGGAGATGGGAAGTCGCAACAGCAACGAACCCACTAGAATGATAGCCATGAAGCCTAGCAGCAAATAGTGATTTGCTCGTAGCGGCTTTTTCATACGCTTTTCCATGGAGACAGAGTCTACTGCGTCTTTTCCTGATGTGCAAGATAGCGAGGCAAGTGACATATTGTCGATACACAATATTAGTTGTATCTTTGTATTAGTAAAAAATAGGAGATTCATATGCTATCAAAAGAAATCGCCACATTATTGAATGAACAAATCAACAAGGAGTTCTATTCCGCATATCTCTATCTTGATATGGCAAACTTCTACGCTGAAAAGGGACTGTTCGGGTATGAGAACTGGTTCAAGGTACAAGCAGAGGAAGAGATGAGTCACGCCATGCTCTTTCGCCAGTACTTGTTGAACAATGGACATGCCGTAACACTCTCCGCTCTGGCAGATCCCAGCAAATCATACGAAAATACCAAGGATCCTCTTGTTGAGGCTCTTAAGCATGAGGAATATGTTACAGCCTCCATCAACAACATCTATGAGGTAGCGGTCAAACAGAAAGATTATCGCTCCCAGCAATTCCTTGACTGGTTCATCAAGGAACAAGGTGAAGAAGAAGCCAATGCTCAGGAAAACATCCAGAAATTCGAGGTCTTTGGCTCTGATAACCGTGGCCTGTACATGCTCAACAAGGAGCTGGAAGCAAGAGTCTTCTCACCTCCTTCCTTGCAGCTGTAAAACAAACAAAAAGAAGTTGTATGCACCCACGTCCTACGTGGGTGTTATACTATGAGCACAATAGAAGGAGTGATCATGCAGAAACGACCAATCAAGCGCATCACAGGCGGAGCGGTACAGTACGACGGAGCCGGAGTCAAGCTGGTTAGGGTCATTGGATACAATGATACCAAGGATTTTGACCCATTTCTTATGCTTGATGCATTCGATTCAAAGGATAGCGAAGACTATATCAAAGGATTCCCATGGCATCCCCATCGGGGGATAGAGACGGTAACCTACCTCATTGAAGGTGAGATTGTGCATGGGGATAGCCTGGGAAACAGTGGCTCCATAAACGAAGGATGCTGCCAGTGGATGACCGGAGGTAGTGGCATCATACACCAGGAAATGCCGCAGCCCAGTGATCGTATGCTTGGATGCCAACTCTGGATCAACCTTCCCAAGAAAGACAAGATGACCGATCCTGCGTATCGTGATATCAGGAAAGAACAAATCCCTGTTGTCAGGGAGACTGGGAGTGAGGTCAGGGTTATCAGTGGCTCCTATAATGGGACCAAGGGGCCGGAAGAAGGTGATTATGTAAAAACCACCTACCTCGATGTCAAGCTGGAAGCAAATCAATCCTGGAGTTTGGAAGTTCCCTCTGAAAACACGCTTTTTCTCTATATAGTGGAGGGATCACTGCTCACAGATGACCAGGAGGTGCCTTTCCATAGGGCTGTACTCTTTGGAGAAGGGGATACCCTTTCACTCTCATCGGGGAAAGCAGGTGTTCGCTTCTTTCTCTATGCGGCAAAACCGTTGAAGGAACCTATTGCTTGGGCAGGTCCCATTGTCATGAATACTCCTGAAGAGCTACGTCTTGCACGACAGGAACTCCAAAACAACACCTTTATCAAACATAAGCAATAAAAAGAATTAACAAGCATGCAAGCTGCTTCCTGTGGGAGGCAGCTCTTTTGTTTCTGAACAGACTTATGATTTTGTTGACATTGTACTAATACACCAGTACAATAGTACAAGAAATAAGGAGAGCAATGGTGGCCAAGATCGAGCCAAAATTGGAATTCAGTCTGGATGTAAAGAGTGGTGTGCCTTTCTATAAGCAGATCATCTTCCAGGTGGAGATGGCCATTGCCGATGGCAGACTGGGAAAGGGATCCCAACTCCCTACCGTTCGAGCACTGGCGGTGGATTTAAGCGTCAACCCGAACACGGTTGCCAGAGCATACGCAGAGATGGAAATCAGAAATATCGTGGTGACACAACAAGGTTCAGGAACCTTCATCAGTGATAAGGAAGTCAGTATTGATGGGATTGAACGGGAACGTATCCTTTCCCAGATCACCAAGGAATATATCACCAAAGCTTTTTCCTATGGATTCCAGCCGAGCGAGTTGATCGCGGCCATCAAAGACATGGGAAATGAAGTACATACACAAGGGGAATAATCATGAACCTGTACAAGAAAAAAATTGAACGCATCAAGAACATGAAGGGTTTCGTTTTAAAGAAGGACTTCAACTACGGAGCACTTTCCTTCTTGGTGTTGGCACTCTTTCTCGCAGGAGGAGCAATTCTCCAACTACTACTCTACCCTTCCATCTCAACTGAGTCACTAGTCATGGTGAGCTCTGCAGCTTTTGCTGCTGCGATTATCATAGCAATCTTTCCGCTGTGGGCATTGGTTATGGCCATCATCCTTATTCTCTGGGTCTATGTAATCGGGGAAATCTCTCTGTATCTCTACCCGATTACCGCATTTTGCTCACTTGGGCTTCTTATCTCATCCTCTTTCCAGTTGGTCTACCACTGGGACAAGGTCATCATTCTGAGGTTGGGTAAGTTCCAGACAGTCAGGGGACCTGGTCTATTTTTTCTTATCCCGCTTGATCGACCGCGCTGCTGAGTTCATCGATACCCGTATCAGGGCAACTGACTTCAGTGCAGAGAAAACACTTACCAAGGATACTGTTCCTGTCCATGTGGATGCCCTGGCATTCTGGATGATCTGGGATGCAAAGAAGGCCATTCTGGAAGTAGAGGATTACACTGAGGCGGTCATCCTATCGGCTCAGACAGCACTCCGCGATTCCATCGGTAAGCACTACCTGAGAAGTCTACTCAGTGAACGTGAGGAACTCGGACGGGAGATTCAGCAAGCGTTGGACGCCAAGACCAATCCATGGGGTGTTACCATTCTCTCAATAGAGATTACCGATATCATCATTCCCAAGGAACTGGAGGATGCGCTGAGCAAGCAAGCACAGGCTGAGCGTGAGAAGGAATCGAGAATCATATTGGGTGCTGCAGAGGTGGAGATTGCCAAGAAATTCACCGAGGCTTCAGCTGAATACGCCAATGACCCGATCGCACTTCAACTCCGGTCGATGAATATGGTGTATGAGGGAATAAGGCAGAACAACTCAATGATGTTGATGCCGGCCTCAATCCTGGATCATATGGACTTTGGTGCGGTTATGGGAACAGCGGCAATACAGAAGACAGAACAGGCTAAACGAAACAATGAGAAGGAAGTAACAGAAGATGAGCATGATCAGAATTGAAAAAGTATCGAGAAACTACAAGACAGGTGAAACAGTAGTCAAGGCATTGAAAAAAGTCTCCCTGGATATTGAAGCGGGTGAGTTTCTCTCCATTGCAGGGCCCTCAGGATCTGGAAAGACCACGTTGCTCAATCTTATTGGTTGTATAGATGGCTTGGATGAGGGAGAAATCTTCATCAATGATGCTGCGATCAGTACCATGGACAAGGTAGAGAAAACAGCATTCAGGAGAAACAATCTTGGTTTTATTTTCCAGACCTATAACTTGATACCAGTCCTCTCCGCCTATGAGAATGTCAGCTTTGTACTCTCCTTGCTTGATGTCAGTGAAAGTGAGGTCAAGAGACGCACCTATGAGGTACTCAAGGAAGTTGGTCTGGAAGGGATGGAGGACCGACGTCCCGCCAAGCTCAGCGGTGGGCAACAGCAGAGAATAGCCATCGCCCGAGCGCTCGTAAAGAACCCACAGATCATCCTCGCTGATGAACCGACTGCCAATTTGGATTCCAAGACTGGCGAAGAGATTCTCAAGCTGATGAAACGCATGAACGAGAAGTATCACACCACGTTCATTTTCTCCACACACGACCAGATGGTCATGGATTACGCCTCCCGCCTTGTGCAACTGCATGACGGTGCTATCGTTAGTGACGAAAGGAGACAGTGATGAAATTTATCCTGCAACTGGCAGCGAAGAATCTCAGTCGCTACAAGCGACGTACGATCATCACATCGGTGGCCATCGCAGTTGGGTTGATGATGTACATCATCGTTGATTCCATTCTCGGGGGAGCTACGCTGGAATCGATGCGCAACCTCCGTTGGTATGAGACGGCCTCTCTTCGTATCTATGCCGATGGGTATTGGGAAGACCGTGCATTCCTCCCCCTAGAGGCCAGCATAGATAATCCTGAATCCATCATTCCATTGGTAGAGGAAGAACAAGGGGTGGCGACCGTGAGAACCACCTTCGCCGCTGATATGATTCTCTATAGTGATGATTTTGGTGAAGACGGCAATATGAGTGTAAGAGTGACGGCCATCGATCCAAAACAAGATTTCGAAGTCTATCGTTTCGAAGATACCTTGGTGGAAGGACGACACCTCGAACCGGGTGAGATGGACGGAGTGGTATTGGGCAGCTGGTTCGCTGAGGACATCGGGGCAGAGGTTGGTTACTGGGTTACCTTGCTTACCAGAGGCAAAGGAGGCTTCTACGAGGCCTTCGACATGCAAATTGTCGGTATCGTCAATTGCCCCAACCCAAATGTGAACCGAACACTTATCATGATGGATATCACAGCTGCAGACATGTACCTAGGAATGGAAAACTCGGTAACAAGTATCGATATAGTCCTTCCTGAGAAAACCAACCTTGAACAAGCGAAATCCACCTTGCAAGCAAAACTCCCTGAAGGGTTCAGTGTCTTCACCTGGGAAGATCTTGCTCGAGACTACCTGGCACTGGTGGAAGCCAAACAAGGGGGAACAGGGATGATTCTCTTCCTTGTTTTCATTATCGCAGCTGTTGGAGTCTCCAACACCATGTTGATGGCAATGTATGAGAGAATGAGAGAGCTTGGCATGATGCGGGCCCTAGGGATGAAAGACCGTGACATCCTTCTCTCCTTTCTCTTTGAAGCCGGAGGTATCGGACTCATTGGGTCAGTCGCGGGTATAGCTTTGGGAAGCCTGGTGAATATCTATCTGGTAAACACAGGATTGGACTTTGGCTTCATGTTCAGGGATATGGATATTGGGTTCAGGATATCGAGTATCATGCGAGGAGCTTGGAACTTTGCCACCATACTCAAGGCATTCTCTGCTGGTATACTCCTTTCCATGCTTGTAGCAGTTTTTCCCATAAGAAGAGCTCTGAAACTCGACATCCCCACGTGCTTGCACCATCAATAGGAGAAGACGATGACGATAAAATTACCAGCTGTAGCTTTTCGCAATGTGTTCAGGAATCTCCGTCGCTCCATACTCTCTGCTGTAGCAATTGCTGTTTCAGCAATGGCCATCATGGCACTGTTGGCCTTGCTTGAGACCATGGAAACAGACATGGCGACCAATCTTACCAGCTACTACACCGGAGAGGTGAGGATCAGACATGCAGACTTTGAGAAGTATGAACGATACAACCCTTTGCATCTAAGCCTGGAGGCCGAGAAGGTGATCTCTGTAGCGTCTGCTGTCGAGGGAGTAGAGGCAGCTACCCCGCGGATCAATTTTCCTGCCAATCTGTACATCGATGAGAAAAACAATGGAGCCATGGGAGTTGGTGTTGACTTCAACACAGAACAGGCCTTCATTGATTTTCCTGCAATCATAGATGAAGGGAGAATCCCTGAAGCTGGAGCCAATGAGCTGTTGATGGGCAAATTCCTTGCCCATGACCTTGGTCTCTCACTGGGAGACAAGGTGACCATGCTTACCTCCACTGCACTGAGGGGTTCCAATGCCATGACATTCACCATTGTCGGTATTGCATCCTTCCCAGTAGGAGGACTGAGTGCCAAGACGGTGTATGTTCCCATCGATCGGGCCCAATACCTCCTGAGGATGGATGGCCATACCCAGGAAATCCTATTGCTCACTGAGGATGGATACAAAGAAAGAGATGTAGCCAATGCAGTGGAGACTGCCCTTCAGGAACAGCTTTCCCTTAAGACTGAAACACGAGCATGGAAGGATCTGAATATGATGTATACATTCCTCTCCATTGCCAAGTTCATCTACTACGTGATGGGAGCAATCTTCTTTGTCCTGGGAAGTACGGTCATCATCAATACCACGATGATGGTTATCTATGAGAGAGTTCGTGAGATTGGAACCTTGGGTGCCCTGGGAATGCAGGGGAAGGAGCTCACCAGACTTTTCCTCTTGGAAGGTACCTACATCAGCATCGCCGGTTCCACGATCGGTACACTCGTTGGAGTCTTGATCGTTTTCATACTCAGTAAGACTGGAATTAATTTCACTGAGGCGATGAGTGGTGTCGATATGGAGATATCCTCCATTCTCTTCCCTCGGGTCAACTGGTTCACCGCTCTCTTTGTATGGATCTACGCGATCATCATCTCATCGCTCTCTACGCTCATTCCATCCAGAAAAGCTTCAAAAATAGAAATTGTGGAGGCACTACGCTATGTCTAAACGTATTATCATGGTCCTGCTTGGACTTACCATACTCTTGCTTCCTGTTTCCCTGTTCGCAATCACAGCCGAGGAGATTGTCAGGGAGATGGATGCACAAGCCACCTTTGAAACCTCCTACTCCACCGGATCAATCAAAACGACTGACCGGTTTGGAACAAAGGAGAGTACCTTCAAGGCCTGGGCCCGAGGAACTTCCGATTCCCTTATTGAATTCACCAGCATCGCTGAACGGGGGCAGAAGATACTCAGGACCAAGGGAAGCCTCTATCTCTTCTACCCTGATGCCGAAGAGTTGATCAGGCTGCAAGGAGCAGCACTCAGACAGTCAGTACTTGGCAGCGATCTCTCCTATGAGGACATGACAGAGGAGAAAACCACCCTTGATGACTATACCGTGACACTCGATGGCAGCGAGACCATCAATGGAAGGGATTGCCATATCCTGACCCTTACGGCAAAAACAAGGCAGGTCGCCTACCCTGTCCAGAAAATCTGGGTGGACAAAGAGACCTTCCTGACATGGAAAGGTGAATATTCCACCAGCCACGGTCGCCTGCTCAAGGAGATGGAGGTGCTCGATACCTTGGTGGTAGATGGAAGAACCCTACCAAAAGAGACCCGTATCGAGGATGCGATGAAGAGTAACAGTGCAACATGGATGACCCTCGACACCTTGGAAGTAGACATCGCACTCGATAGGAACCTATTCACCTTGGAGAATTTGACATGGTAAGAAAGTCTCTACTCCTTTCACTCTTCCTCATTATTGCTCTTTCCCTGACAGCGGCTGAGAACCCAGTGGTTGAGATGCAGTTGCTCAGCGCAATCAGCTACACGCCAAACACTAGCCAGTGGAATGAGACAATGGCTCCCGCCCTGAGTCTCTCGATCAGCTCAGGAAGGAGTGGCAATGTACGTGGGGAAGTAGTTTTGAAAACACCGAATCCGTATCTTCTCACTTCTTCTTCCGCTCCAGCCATTTATGAAGAAATCCTCCACAAGGCCTACTTCAAGGCACGCTTTCCTTCCTTCCGCCTGACGGCAGGAAAAACCCGCCTCTCTTGGGGGGATGGAATGCTTTTCAATGCCGGGGATGTGCTCTATGGGAGCAATGACACCTCGGTAACATTGACTCAAGCAGAGCTTCGCAGTGAGACGGGGCTCCTGGTCAGCCTGAACTATCCTCTGGGGTTCTTCAGTTTTGCTGAGGCTGTTTTACTCCCATCGCCGGATATGCAGATTGAACATATGGGAGGAGGGGCTCGCCTCTACACTACCGTTCAGGAGACCAAGGTGGAAGCAGGCTATCTCACCAGTTATGAGAGTGAGCGCCTGCATAAACCCTATATAAGCCTACAGGGGAATATAGGACCGGACTGGTACCTGTCCTCTTCCCTTGCCATTCCACACAGTGGAGATATCGGGGGAGAAACACTGGATTCCTGGGTAATTACCGGTGGATTGTTCCACATCCAATATCTGGAGGATGATAAGAACGTATCCCTTCGGCTGGAATTCCTGACTCGCCCTGCAGGGAACTGGAAACTAGAGAGCCAAGACGATGCAGACTGTCCACTCTTACTCTACCCTGAGGTAGTGTATACCCCTTCTTCCAGTATCTCCTGGTCACTGAGGACGATCATCAGTCCGTTGGATCTTTCCTTCAATGCAACACTCGGGGTAAACTGGGCAGTACTTGAAGGCTTCAGCCTCTTGGGTTTCCTCAGTGCTCCAATAGGGGAAAAAGATGACATGTTCAGTTGGAAGGGTAAGGTTCCTTCTCCTTACGGTCCCAAGGATGGAAGCATCTCCCTCTCCCTCGGAGCTTCCTGGATCTTCTAGCGGAGAATTTCCCCTTCTGTGGAGAGTGTAACCACAGCAAGGGGAATGATCTTCCCACTGGCTGCAATGGCACGCTTCACTGCCCCATCGAGGCCACCACAGCAAGGAACTTCCATTCTTGCGACCGTGATGCTCCTGATATCATGATTGGTAAAGATCTCGGTAAGTTTCTCTGCATAGTCCCCTGCATCGAGCTTGGGACAGCCTATAAGGGTGACCCTGTTCTTGATGAAGGTATTGTGAAAATCACCATAGGCGTAGGCTGCACAATCAGCTGCAATAAGCAGGTCAGCATTGTTGAAGAACCCTGCATTTGGGGCAGCCAGTTTGATCTGCACCGGCCACTGACGGAGCTGGCTCTGTAGGGGAGCAGCATTCATGTTTTGTGAAACAGGTTCTCTCTTTTCTTCACTTTTCATCACCTTGATTTGGCTTCCAGGGCAACTGAATACCGGCTTCTCCGCTTCCATGAACTTCTCTACCGCTTCATGGTCAAATGCAGGAGCCTCTCGCTCTTCGAAGGTGATTGCTCCAGTTGGGCAGACAGGCAGGCAATTGCCCAACCCGTCACAGTAATCTTCCCTAAGCAGGACTGCTTTACCGTTTACCAGACCAATTGCTCCCTCTTGGCATGCACTCACGCACAAACCACACCCATTACACAGCTCTTCATCTATAGTTATCATCTGTCTGATCATATTGACTCCATTGTCTTGTTATATGGGTTATGATACCATGTGCTCATCTATTGATATGTTGGATTTACAACAAAATATAAGGTGGTTTATGAATATCTACGAGATAGTACACCATTCTCATCTTTTCAAGCAGATAGGAGCACAGGAGCTGCCCCACTTGCTCGGTTGCTTGAAGAGTAGGACCAGTAATTTTCCCAAGGACTACACCATCATTGATGAAGGGGATTTCACCGATGAAATGGGCATCGTACTCCAGGGATCAGTAAATATTGTCCGTCACGATTTCTGGGGAAACAGAACAGTTGTGACCAATATTGGGGTGGGAGACACCTTTGCAGAGACTGTTGCCTTTACCCAGTCCCCCAGTGAAGTTGCTGCCATTACATCGCAGCCTACCACCATCCTATTCCTGAACATCAATAAAATTGTAACCACCTGCAGCATGAACTGTGTATATCATCATATGTTGATCGAAAACCTAGTGAAGTTACTCAGTCACAAAAACCTGGAATTGATGAAAAAGATCAATCACATCACAAAGCGTAATACGCGGGAGAAGCTACTCTCCTACCTCTCTGCTGAATCGAAGCGGCAAGGAAACAAGAAGAGCTTCACCATTCCTTTTGACCGGCAACATCTTGCAGACTATCTCTGTGTGGAGAGAAGTGCGATGTCCAGCGAACTCTCAAAGATGCGCAGTGAAGGATTAGTGGATTATCATAAGAGCACATTTACCCTGCTCGAGGAGAACTGATGATGAAAAGAATTACCGTATACGCGATACTTGCAACCGCCTTGTTGTTGCTCACCTCCTGTGCCACCGTAAGGAAGCCTGATGCAGTGCCCCTCTCCATTACAGAGTCCCCAGCTAAGCAACTGTTAAGACTCTCTGTTAATCGAGGGATGCTTCAGGACGCGGGATACTCCTTGGGCGATATCGTAACAATCGAGCTGGAAGGAATGCTGATCCATGCCCGTTATAGCCTTGAAGCCAGGGAGGGATATACAACCCTGGTGGCAACTGAAGAGTACTCATTGTTGCATCTTCCCAAGGAACTTCAGGAAGGAAGCACCGGTATTCTATTCCCCTACCGAAAGGATTCCTCCAAGATCAACACCAAGCTGAATGTAACAGGGAGCTTTGTTTTTACGTTGTAACCTGCACTGGCTCAGAGAGTATGTCGAAGGTGTCACAGACCGTCTCCAAGAAGAAGATCCTGATGCTTTGCAGGTCCATATCCTCATCATAGATACCTAGGTCTTCACGAGTATCATCAGAATAGACATACCCTCTTAGTTCAGCAAAATTGCCCTTGGTTTGATACTCCTCTTGCATCTCCTTAAGGGATATGCCCAACTTGTAAGAGAGTGCTCTGAGGTCTTCCTTTTCAAGAGAAACAGCCAAGATAACAGATCCATCTCTCTTCACTATCATCGAGAAAGGTATGGAAACAAGTTGCTCTCCATTCCTGCATGCGGGATTCTTGAGTAAGGTGCAGACCAAGGGACCGCACTTCCATATTTCATCAGGCATGATACCATCTCTCTCATCTGGAAAAGTGTGCCAGATAAGGGGATCGATCATGGGCTGGGTAGTAGCATCTAGGTTCATAAGAGCCTCCTCATGTAGAGTATCCTTTGTTGCTGGAAAGAGGCAAGCACTCTCTAGATTCTTTGCAACAGTTGTTCAATCGTAAGATTCCCCAACGCAGCAACGCCCCTATCCTGGACCTGCTCAGCTACCGCCTCACCGGCAGTATCGTGCTCAACCTCGTCGATGGTTTCCATACCATACAGCCCTTTTACCAAGTCCTGAAGACGAAGGGTATCAAGCGGTTGCTTGGGTATATAGCTGGTTTGGCTGCTGTTGGTGGGGGTGATGAACTCTAGTTGGGTCAGGAGTCCAAGGAATCCCTGCAACCGATTGTATGGGATTGCGAGGCGGTCAAGCAACTCCTTGGTGGAAGTCGCACCCTTCCCTTCACGAAAATTGCTCCCGATAAGCATCATGATGTTGGTTCCTTCAGACAGCTGAAGTGCTGGACTTTGGGGAAGTCCACGAAAACTGGACACATCTGGCCTGAACTGATGCACATAGGCAAGCTCGACACTGAAGAAGACTGTTGCCCAAAAAACATAACAGAAAAACAAGAACAGGAAGATGGCTGCAAATGATCCATAGATGACTGAGAACCTGCTCGCCATTGATGTCAACAGTGAGGTCAGCTTGCTGAATATATTGATCACCAACAACCCTGCAATGCTTCCAAGAATTGCTGAATCGAAACGGACCCTTGTATTGGGAACAAGGTATATAAGCAGGAAAATAACCAAGGCCACGATAAAACTCGGGGCTATGGCTTCGACTGCAACAGACCACCGGCCCAGGGTTACCCCAATGAGATTGAGGTACCAGGAAGTGAGAATGGATTGAGCACTTACATATGCTGCAAGCAACAAGGTTGCTACGATCAAGAATGAAATATAGCCTGCAAATCGTTTCAGGGCGTTCCGACTTCTGCTTGAACGGTATATACGGTTGATCACAATCCATACCTTATTGATCAAGAGAACCATAGTAATCAGGAAGGATATGAGACCAACAACGCCCAAACTGGTCGCATTACGGGTGTACTGGGTCAGGAGGATCATCAACTGTCCACCAGCCTCCTCTCCTGCCAATTCCGTGAACCACTGGGAGAGAAAACTCACCAACGGTTCCATGACACCAAAAGCATTGAAGAAGGTGAAGAGGAAGGTTGCAGCAGGTACAATGGCCAAAAGCGTGGAGTAGACCAACCCCGAAGCAGAGTTGAGAAAATTATCTTTCATAGCCTGCCTAAACACGGCTGAGAAAAAGGTACTCAGCCGCTTAAGATTCTGCTGAACGATACTTTTATAGGACATGATTACAGCCTCTGCTTCATCCAGGAATAGAGGTATTGTGCCGTCTGCTCCCTATTGGTTTCCTGCAATAATTCATGCCGTGCACCCTCAACCAAATTCAGGGTGATATCAGAAATGCCACAACTACGGTAGAACTCGTATACCTTGCGTACGCCCTTGGAGAATCCTCCTACAGGATCCTCACTCCCACTGATGATCAAGAGAGAGAGATCTGAGGGAAGCTTCTTCGCCTTCTCAGCATCATTGGCAATCTCCACCCCATCCAACAAGTCAGCAAAGAACCCCGAGGTGCAGACAAATCCACACAAAGGATCCTCGATATACTTCGCTACTTGTTCAGCATCCCTACTCAGCCAATCGAATGACGTCTTTGCATCCGGTATCTTCTTGTTGTATGCGCCAAAGCTCATCTTATCCAGTTGTGTATCGGGATGCTTTGAACCATGTTTATTGATGTGACTGCGGGCAATCATCTTGCCAATTTTTCCAAGCAATCCTTGGGAAGCACCGGTACCCATAAGGATGACACCATCAAAAAGGTCAGAGTATTTCACCATGAGACTTCTTGCGAGGAAAGAGCCCATGCTATGGCCAAGCAAGAAAAGACTGTGACTGGGATATTCGGCGAGGATAACATTCGTCAATTCATAGACATCTTGCACCACTCGTTGCCAACCATCCCGCTGGGCAAACCAACCAAGGGTTTCCCCATCATTTTTCACAGTCTCTCCATGACCACGATGATCGGGAGCATAGACGGCAATTCCCTTGGAATTGAGAAATGTGGCGAATGCATCATATCGGAGGCTATGCTCAGCCATACCATGCAGAATGAGAAGAACAGCCTCAACCTGTGACCCCTCTGGAACCCATACGCGATACATTACGCGTTTCCCATCGCTGCAAGACAGCTCTCGGATGGTAGCCATTTGAGCCTCCTTCCCTATATATTTTTTTATATAATTCTCGTATTATACTACCAGTATTATTCATACATCACAAGAAGCATTTGTCTTTAGCAAAGAAAAATCAGGAGATTTCATGCCCAAAACCCTCTTGCTTGCCAGCGATATACATGGTTCGATTGATGCCCTCTCACTTCTTGATCAACGAGCACATGAGCACCAAGCAGAATCAATCTTGGTCGCCGGTGATCTCTGTCCCTCAGGCCACGCACATTTCCAGTTACTACTCAGGAATATCCCACATCTATCCCTGGTAAGGGGCAACTGTGACAGCAGCTATGACTTCAGCAATGCAGGGATACCCTTACCTCCCCAGAAAAGACGCATCGACTGGCAGGGACGAACCATATTCATGACCCACGGGGATAGGATTCACTCCCCTTTTGGTCAGAACCTGAGACCAGGGGACATTTTTATCAGCGGTCATACCCACACGCCAAAACTCCAGAGAGGAGAGGATGGGGTCATCTGGGTGAACCCTGGGTCAACAACCTACCCAAGAACACCCCTCGGTCCTACCTACGCACTATTGGTTGAAGATGGTATCAGTATACGCTCTCTCACTGATGACCAACCAATATCCGGTCTTCAATATCATTTTCTCCCAAGTGCCGACCAGTAAGCATCAAGCAACCGAGCCAAGGGAACTACCTGGGCTGAGCGAAAATTGCTTTTCCCATTAACCAACAATTGGTCAGGAAGCGATCCATAGCGACCTTCGCGATGCAGAAGTTTGTCATCAAGGGTTGTCTGCAGGTGCAGAGCCTCATCTCCATAGGAGCGTATGGCATGTGCACTGATCTCATAACCCTCTCCCAATGAGGCTAACAAGGCCAACCTTGAGAAGTTCCTTCTTGCAAATGAGAAATGCGGAAAGTGAAAGAATCGATGATTGAAACTGGGAAGCGTAACCAAAGGACACAAGCCTACGCTTTCACAGGCATAGGTGAGCTTCTGTACATATAGGGCCCAGGAAACAAGGCGGCGCTCCCTTCCCCTGTGGTAGTGATTTCCCCATAACATCTCTCCTAGTACCATGCTTCTCCTTCCAATGGATACAAGCAGAGCTTGCACAGGGAGTGCACGATAGTCATAGGGAGGCAAGGGTAATCCATCAACCATGAAAGCATGCTCTGATCCCCCATACTGATTCACCAGTGCACTGAGTCCTATACCCAGTTGCTCTCCAGATCCTCTTCTATAGGCAATTGCATCAAGAAGACGGAGGTAGAGTACCGCTGTTGAACGTTGCATGTCGGGAAGGAAGCTAAGCTTCCCTTCCCTTCGGCATGATCTTGCCCAAGCAAGCACTGCACCGGTACTCACTACTTCCAGACCATTTTCCAAACAACGGTGGGCTACCTGTTGTACACTTCTGCTGTCAAAGAGTTCCAGATTGGAACCCAGTGCCATTGCACTTTCCAAATCCAGGGGGGCATTGTTCTGGCAGACAGGGAACGAGGGATCATCAAGGGGAATCCCTTTCGGTACACTACGGGTACATAGTCCCCAAAGCCTTCCATCGACGCGCATGGAGTAGGTATCAATTGCAGCCCAACCATGATGGTTTGCCTTTGAAAGCAAGGCAATTGACCCCTCTTGGGCTATCATCTTTCCTATTCTGGTCTTTCCAAGATCCTTCAAGTAGGATTGGTTCAGGAGGCCCAATCTATGGGAATCATAGGCTTCCCTGCCATGACTATGGGGAGATAACGTAAAAAACTTGATATTCTTCATCCCGCAGACACAACCAACCCCGCCTTGGGTTATGTTCTGGTTGTTTGCATAGAGAGAGGCAAAGGGCACAAAGTGTTCCCCTGCAGGGCCTATAACAACCATATGCTCTTTCCCTACTTTCTTTGCAACCTCGATTGTGGTGAGATTATGATATGTCTCAGCATCGCAAAAGGAAACTTCCCCATCACTAATGGAAAAACTGCACAGCTTTCTGCTACGACCGGTTATCACCAATGCAGCGTACCCACAGCCTACAATGGCCCCTGAGAGAGAAGATGTTGCGCTGGAGACTGAAAGTGCCCCAGTAACAGGACTCTTGGTTACCACGGTTAAGGAGTTGCAGTAGCTCAGTGGTGTATCAACTGCAGCACCAGGTGCAAATACAACAGGATTACCCCGCTCATAGCACTCCTCCCCCATCTGGTCATATTCAGCAAAACGGTCCCAGAGCATCAGGGCAAGCAACCTCCCTCCGAGGTAGCGCTTTGCTTCTTCCTCTTCCATCGGTATGCTTGTATATGTTTCTGATCCCAAATCTATATGTAGTATAAAACGTTGGCGATAGGGAAACGCCAGATGAAGCTTCTTCCTCATGTACAAAAGGTACCTACCTCCCAGTCGGCTGTCAATCCAGAATCATGACCCTGGATTGAAACAGCAGTATAGCACAAATCCGACAAAAACGCTTTACTCTTGTTTACGGACAGACCACCTTGTATTATAGCAACATGAAGAGCATTACCGTAACCATCAAACAACAACATCTGGAACTCCCCACCGGATCCACCGTAGAAGATGCCTTGGTTGAGGCAAAGGTGGTCGAATCATGCAAAGAACAGGCCTATAGGGAAAACCCATATATCGGAGCCCTGGTAAACCATGAGCTTCACTCTTGCTCAAGGTCCTTGGTTGCTGATTGCACCCTTGAACCAGTACGGCTTTTTGGAGACATGGGAAAGAGGATGTACCGACACTCCCTCTGCTATCTTCTCTGTGCCGCTGTCTCCATGCTCTACCCCAATCGGAGATTGGTTATAGGTCACTCACTTGGTGATGGGTATTATTTCAGTTTTGACGATGACCTTACTTTGAACAGTGCAGATATACAAGTAATCGAGAAGGCCATGCACTCCCTGGTTGGGCAGAACCTCCCTATAGAGGAGGTCTTGCTCCCCTATGAGAAAGCACTCTCTTACTTTGAGAACAACCACCATGAACAGACTGCCGCCCTGCTCTCCACCCGCAATGACCCCAAGGTAAATCTCTATCGATTGCAAGGCTATATGGACATCTCATACGAACCTTTGCTCAGCAAGACAGGCCTGATGCAGGTCTGGGAGCTCAAGCCATATCAGGAGCGGGGGATGCTTCTCCGCTATCCACGTTCACACAATGTCATTGGACTTGACCCTTTCGTTGACAATCCACTGCTTTTCTCCATCTATCGGGAGTATAAGGCTTGGGGCTCCATTCTCAATGTCCAGTCATTGGGCCAGCTGAATCAGATGGGCAATCAGAACACGGTTGAGTCCTTCATTCGACTTGCTGAAGCATTGCAACAAAAGAAGATAGCAAGTATCGCCGACCAAATACACCTACATAGCAGTGTAAAAGCAGTTCTTGTCGCGGGGCCTTCCTCATCAGGCAAGACCACATTCGCTCACAAATTGTCAATCCAATTACAGGTCCTAGGCAAGAAAACCATCAAGATATCATTGGACAACTACTATCTTCCTCCAGATCATGCACCAAAGGATGAAGAGGGAAAGCCTGATCTTGAAGCTCTTGAGGCACTTGATGTTGCCCGCTTCCAAGAGGATTTGGCAAATCTATTTGCAAATAAGGAAGTACACTTACCGCTCTATGATTTCAAAACACTCACCCGTACCTATGAAGAGCAACCCGTACACCTGGATAAGCGAACCATTTTAATCATTGAGGGTATCCATGGTATGAATCCTAAGCTGACTGCTAGCTTGGACAAGGAGTTGCTCTTCAGGGTCTACATCTCGGCCTTGACCCAACTGAATCTCGATGACCATAACCGAATCAGCACCACGGACAACCGTATCATACGGCGTATGATCCGTGACAACAGAACCCGTGGAGCAAATGCGACAGCCACCTTGAATATGTGGCCTTCGGTGGAACGGGGAGAAAACAGATACATCTTCCCGTACCAGAACAATGCCAATGTCATGATCAATAGTGCATTGGACTATGAACTGGGGGTACTCACCACCTATGCACAACCGTTGCTGAAGATGGTGAAACCCTCTGCTGGTGCTGCCTATGAGACAGCCAGAAGATTGCTCAGGTTCTTGGAGCATGTCAATCCGATTCCCGATACCTTGGTACCCGAGGACTCCTTACTTAGGGAGTTCATTGGGGGAAGTGAATTCGGGGTTATTTGAGTAGATAGGAGAATCTACATGGAAATCTATGAAGAACGTACATTACATATCCAGCGTCTGGAGAGTCGGCTGAAAAGCAAGGTATCTGTATATGAAAAATCACGCACCAACCTTGGAAGTTGCACAATTGCCATGATCAAGGCAGGAGAGAAACGGCATCTCATCGCCTCTGGTTCTGGTCCAATATTCGACGAGCTGGAAGGGGAAGCAGAACAAGACTGCAAAATCTGCCCACTGAGCCATGAGAATCGCCTGGTCTTGAATACGTATCTGCCGTTTACACATCCGGTTGCAAACACAACCAAACGGCCTTCCATTGGCTTGGGAGACCGCCTCGGTGTGGCCACCCCTGGACATATCAGGGCACTGGAGGGCACTTCGGTCTTCCCCATTTTTGCACAACAGAGCATCAGGGAATTGAACTTCACCAACAGGACCTTCAATGATGTGATTGATGCCGCTTCATATGCAGTATTCCAAGAGGGGTACACCTATGGTTTTGGTGCCGATGGAGACCACTTGAAAAAAAGCGAGGAGATCAAGAAGGCCCTGGAGGACGGAGCTACCATGATCACCCTGGACTCATCAGAGCAGATAGACCCCACCATCCAGAACCTGGATGATGAGGAACTTCTAACACGCTATGAAGCATTGGACAGTGAGATACGGGAGGCTTATGAGGGTTTGTATGCGGAGCAGGAGTTTTCAATCGGAACCTCAACACTGAAGCTTGACCTCCCCACGTTAAGGCGCGATATCCTGACTTACCATAAAGCGCTCGATTTCATACAGATCATTTATGAACAGCATATATTGCACTCAGAGCGACCGATAGACTTTGAGATTTCCATTGACGAGACTGACACTCCAACCGACCCAAAGAGCCATCTTTTCATTGCGAAAGAACTCAAAAGGCGACATGTGATCATCTCAACCCTTGCTCCTCGGTTTGTAGGGGAATTCCAGAAGGGCATTGACTATATCGGGGACACGGCTGAATTCGAGAGACAACTGGTCTTGCATGTTGCTATTGCGAAGCAGTACCGCTACCGACTCAGCATCCACTCAGGCAGTGACAAATTTTCCATCTTTCCCATTCTAGGGCGGACTATCAAGGGAAGCTTTCACGTCAAGACAGCGGGTACCAATTGGCTTGAAGCGGTTCGCCTGGTCGCCCAGAAGGATCCCGCTCTCTATCGGAGGATGCATGCACATGCAATCAACCGTTTTGGCGATGCAAAGGCTTTCTATCATGTTACCACTGATATTGGAAAGATTCAGGAATTGGAGTCAATGAAAGATGAGGACCTACCCTCCTACCTCAGCGATGACAATGCCCGGCAGTTGCTTCATATCACCTACGGGTATCTTCTTGAGGATGAGGATGAAGAAGGAAAAAAACTGTTCAAGGATGCCTTCTTCAGCTTGCTCTCCAAGGAAGAAGAGCATTACAAACAATTACTCGATACACATATAAGCAGACATCTTTCCTTGCTTGAATTCAAGAAGTAAACAAGGTACTCAGAGAGAAGGCGGCCCAAGGGCCGCCTTTTCATGTGTATGTAAGGATAGGTTCTTATACGTTATAGATGTGCTTGAACTCATCAAACAGATCACTGACCTGTTGCTTGCACTTGCCACAGACCGTACCAAACTCGGTAATCTCCTGCAGCTGTTCCAGGGTCTTTGCTTCCCCTCTCTTCACAAGATCCTCAATCTGTACATCGGTGACTCCCTTGCACTCACAAATGGTTTTTGCCACATTACTCTTGAAAGGATTGTCACGTCCCGCTTTCTCAAGATAATCATCAATTGCAGCCCTGAGTGCTTTATCTCCCAGAACAGAACAGTGGAACTTATGTTCAGGGAGTCCGCCAAGAGCTTCGGTAATCATATCGGGAGAGAGGTTGTAGGCTTCCTCCAGACTCATCCCTATTGCCATCTCACTCATCATGGAGGTGCTCGCGATTGCCGAGGCACACCCATAGGTGAGCCACCTCAGGTCAGCTATGGTATCATTCTCGACCTTGATCAAAACCTGCATCTGGTCGCCACAGGCCAAGGAACCGACTTCACCGATTCCATCTGCCTGGAAATTTTCTTCTTCCTGCCAGGTATTCCTGGGATTCATAAAATGGTCTTTCACCACTGGGGTGTAGACCCATTGACTCATAAAGTTGGTCATCGTGTGGACATCTCCCTTAATCGCTTGATAATCGGCGGTAGTTTCTCCAGTACATAGGCAACATCTTCTTCTGTGTTGTATCTTCCGAAACTAAATCGTATTGAGCCGTGGGCCAGCTCGATATCCACTCCGGAGGCCAGTAATACGTAACTGGGTTCAAGCGACCCACTTGCGCAGGCACTCCCTGTGGAAACCATTATTCCTTCCATGTCGAGATAGAGCAATATCGATTCCCCTTCTGCATGAGGGAATGACACATCAAGGGTTCCGGGAAGGCAGAACTCTTGGTTACCGTTTACCACCACATTGGGAATACGCTCCTCAATGCCCACTCTTAACTTCTCTCTGAGGGTCCAAAGTTTCTTGCTCTCTTCCTCAAGATCACGTTCAGCGAGAGCAGCAGCAACCCCGATACCAACAATGGATGCTGTATTATAGGTTCCTGCTCTCTTTCCTCCCTCCTGATGGCCACCATGGACCAGAGGGGTATGTGGTGCTTTTGGCTTTACCGCCAACACTCCGATACCTTTTGGCCCGTAGAACTTGTGTCCAGAAAGGCTGAGATAATCGACGTCCCAAGAGCGCATCGAGACAGGGATTTTTCCGATCGCCTGTGTTGCATCGGTATGCATATATGCCCCTACCTCATGGGCAAGCTGGGCGATCTCCTTTACCGGTTGGATGGTACCAATCTCATTGTTCCCTGCCATGACAGAGACCAAGGCTACATCTTCACCGAGATAGGTCTTCATTACTTCCGTGTCTACCCGCCCACTTCCATCAACTGGACACTCATCAACCTTGTACCCAAGATTCCTAAGATACTTCACAAACTCGTTGATCGAAGGGTGTTCGATGGTTGTGGTCACAATTCGGTTACGTTTCGATCCTAGGTCGATACGCTCACGAAAGATATTGAAGACGGTATTGTTCGATTCACTGGCCCCGCTGGTGAAAACAATCGATGATGGATCGCAATCAATCAAGGAGGCAAGTGCTTTCCTGCTTTCTTCTATTGCCATAGCGGCTTCACGACCATAGCTATGCATGCTCGATGCATTCCCAAAGAGGACATTGGCCTGGTGTACAGCCTCGATTACATCCTCATGCATGGGTGTGGTCGCATTATTGTCCAAGTAAATGGTTTTCTGTTCCATAATTAACCTCATAGAAAACGATAGTGACAGATACCCCTTAGGGTCAAGCCACACTGCTGTTACGCGTTGAATACCTCGTAAAGATCGCTTTCGTCTGAGTCCTCATCAGGACAGGTCTTACTATGGATGAATCGAAGGATTCTCTTTTTCGCAAATCGAATATGGAATCTTCGTGCCCATTGTACATAGGCACAGTTTTCCTGGAGATATGATGCAAACATGGCACGAATCGGTGTCATTTTTTTGCATCGGGTAGATTGGCTGAAGCGTTCAGCGTAAATTTTGCACTGTTTTGTTTCAGGATCAAAATGCTCACACCAGCTGTCCAGGTCAATGACTAATTCACGACCATAGACTGCTTTTTCGTGGCAGCAAAGCCCACACTTGTGGCATTTATTCTCCCAATTCTTACCCACAACTCTCCCCCTTGCTCAATAATTCAAGCTTGGTCTGGGATACCGTATGAACCGGGGGAAGGATGGAGATTGCAGTAACACTGATATAGCCCTCTCTTACGGCCTGAAAATCGCTACCTTTGGTGTCACAACGCTGAATCGGTTGCACACCACCCTTCATAGAAAGCACAACAGAGGTACCAAAACGTACTGTTGCAGTGTCATAGTAGCGGTTTTTTTCTTGTTGCTTTGTCTGTACTGCATCATGGTAGTCGAGATAGCTCAACACTCCACTCTTCCATTTTCCATTCCCCTCTCCAGGGGCATTGATATTGATGATGCACTCACTGCTCGTGAGGGGATAAAATTCCTCAAGATGTTGTACTACAAAGTCCGCAGTACGCTGGAAGGGGTAAGAACCATCCTCGCTTCTTGCACAACTGACTGCCATGGACCGCAATCCAGTCAAAGCAGCCTCTCTGGCAGCTCCCACAGTACCCGAGTACAGGATATCCGTGGAAATATTATAGCCATGGTTGATTCCACTGATGACCAAATCTGGTTCTTCTGGGAAAATCTTGCCTTTTGAAGCATAGAGGATGCAATCTGCTGGAGTCCCACTGCAATGATACCGGTTCTGACCGTATTCAGTGATGGTAATATCTTCACGAAGCGTCATTGAGTGGCTACTCGCACTTCTCTCTGCATCGGGAGCACATACCCACACCTCATGACCAGCTCGCAACAGAGCCTCACTGAGTGTGTTCAGTCCTTCACTTTGATATCCATCATCATTTGTCAGTAGTATCTTCATTAATGCGCTTGAAACACAACCTTTGCAGGACCGCTTCCCTCAAATACATACCAACGAGGGTGGAATCCAAAGATGTGCTCGTAGTCCTCCAGACGACCAATATAACTTGGAAGTGCTTGTTTACTCAAGAGGACCATGATATTGCCGCTGAAGCCGTTTGCTACCTGAACCGATCCAAGGCACCCATTAAGTTCACCAGCTCGCTTGGTGAGCCAGTCTACCTCAGGGCAAGTTACTTCAAGAAGGTCCCTGAGCCCAGCCTGGACACGATTCATCATCTTCCCATAGGGTACAGCATCCTTCTCAGTGAGCAATGATGCGGCATCATTGGCGAGCCTGGATTCCATCAGGATATACTCACAGATGTGGCGGTCTTCCTCATCCAATGGCACCACACGGCCAGAAAGGTCACTCTCAGGAAAGTCCCGCATGAATCCACCACTCTTGTACTCACCTAGCCTCTCAAATGCATGTTTGATCGCTTTTCTCTTGCTTCTGATCTCTTCTCGCATCGCATTCGGGGAAATCTTGCTATCCACGATGATTGCCACATACTCTTCATTCTTGTTGGTGAATGGAAAAGGCAACCCCTTGTAGGTCACATGCTGAAGATCATAGAACAGTACGGTCTCCTTCTTTCCATTGAGCATGGTAAGAAGATCACTGATTGAGCATACTTCATTATTGAATGTCGTACATGCCTGATAAGCGATTCTTATCTGGGAGGAAAAACTCAGCTTAAGACCAAGCAATGCATCAAGGGCAAGGCAGGTCCCAAGCGAGCATGCAGTACTCACCATCTGGGTATCAGCATGGAGGAGGCTTCCTTCGACAGTTATATTCATACCTGTGAAATCAGTCCCTTCGCTTGCAAGAACCGAGAACACCGCTTTCAGGAAATTCCCCCATCGGTCTTCCTTGCGATACTTGATATTGTTTAAGGAGAATCGCTTCCGGTCATTGAGGGTTGGGTTATACAGCCTCACGAGTTGGTCATCCCGGTAAGAGATAGCAACATACAGCGAGGAGTGATCGGTTCCCACCAAGGACCATCCTCGACATGCGTCCGCGTAACTACCTAGCAAGGTACATGTTCCAGGTACCTGCGCAATCACCAGCGGAGAATCGCCGTATTCCTTGATGTGTTGTTTTCTGATGTTGTCCATGCCCCAACCTAATTTTTATGGGTCAATTTTAGGATACTTGTCAGCATAATGCAACAAAAAACCTACTTTTGTATAATTCGGGACTCGTGCATTTCCCCACATGACCAACAAATGCGTGAACAGGAATCCAAAACTTACAAAAAACCCCCTTTCCTGGGTACTCCAAAAAAGAGGGTCTCTTGTATCACTAGACAGGATAATAAAACTGGTTAGTTGTTCATGCCATAGCGCTTCTTGAAGCGTTCGATACGACCGGCAGTATCAACCATCTTCTGGGTTCCAGTAAAGAATGGGTGACAAGCGGAGCAAATTTCAACTTCAAGATTCTTTGCGGTTGTCTTGGTCGTGATTACGTTACCACATGAGCAACGAACTTCTTTCATTTCATAACGGGGATGAATTCCATCTTTCATTTTAGGTCCTCCAAGGATATGTGTTCTGCTGGCTGTAGGCAGCAGACAAATTTCTCTTTATCTCTTCCTGGTCTCTAGTACGCTGCCGAATTCGAAGGAATACCGGTATTGATAGAACGCAAGAACGACTCATTATCCTTTGTCTTCCGAATTTTGTCAATGAGGAACGGAGTCATCTCTTGGTCGTCCATATCATTGACAGCATTACGCATAAGCCATATTCTGGCAGCTTCATCAGAAGGCAACAACAGGTCTTCACGACGGGTCCCACTCTTCTTGATATTGATCGCTGGGAAGAGTCGCTTGTCCGCAAGACGACGGTCCAGGATGATTTCGTTGTTACCAGTTCCCTTGAACTCTTCAAAGATAACCTCATCCATTCTGGAACCCGTCTCGATTAAACCAGTGGCAACAATGGTAAGGCTGCCACCGAATTCGATGTTCCTCGCAGCACCAAAGAATCTCTTTGGTTTGTGCAATGCATTCGAGTCTACACCACCACTGAGTATCTTACCACTTGCGGGAACTGTCTGGTTATAGGCACGTGCAAGGCGGGTAATTGAATCCAGAAGGATAACAACATCCTTCTTGTGTTCAACGAGCCGTTTTGCTTTCTCAATCACCATCTCAGCTACCTGCACGTGCCTGCTGGCTTGCTCGTCAAAGGTGGAGGCAATTACCTCTCCCTTGACATGGCGACGCATGTCAGTGACTTCCTCAGGGCGTTCATCAACCAGCAGGACCATCAGGACCACTTCAGGATGATTCGTACTGATGGAGTTTGCAATCTTCTGAAGAAGCACTGTCTTACCTGTACGGGGAGGGGCAACGATTAAGGAACGTTGGCCCTTTCCGATAGGGCAGAACATATCGATAATTCTTGTCGACATATCCTCTTCAGCTGTCTCCAGCTTAAGTCTTTGGTCAGGAAACAAGGGAGTCAGGCTATCAAACGGTACGCGCATTTTTGCGGTAATCGGCTCATCACCATTTACCTTCAAAATTTTCAAAATGGCAAAGAACCGTTCATTCTCACGTGGAGTCCGGACCTGTCCATATACCACATCACCGGTCTTCAGATAGAGACTCTTGATCTGGGCGGGAGAGACGTAGACATCTTCCAAACCTGAGAGATAACTGTTTGAGGGGGAACGGAGGAACCCAAATCCATCTGGAAGGATTTCCAAGGTACCTGTTCCTACAATCACTCCGCCACTTGCGGTATGCAAGCGAAGAATTTCTGCAACAATTTCCTGCTTGCGCAAGTCAAGGATGGTATCTGCATTCAGCCCACGATCCAAACCTACCTTGCGAAGTTCGTCAATGGACAGGGTGGTGAAATCTTCAAGCACCAAGACAGGAGCCTCAGGATGCTCCTCGATATGTAAATCATTGGAAGATTCTTCTTGATGATTCGGCCGTCCACCCCTATTGGAACCAAAGCTCTGGCTCTTTTGATAGGACCCTTTTGAATGGTTTCTGTTCTGGGAATTTCGGTTGTTTCTATTGTTATAGGGTTTGCGATGGTTCTGGTTCGGGTTTTGGTTCTGGCTCTTCTGCTCCTGTTTGTATTGTGCAGGAGGACGAGAAGTATCTGTTATCTGCTCCTGTTCGGGAGCAGGACTATTCTGTTTATCCTCCAACTCGAGTTGAGGTTGGTCAGAATCAGAAGAGGTTTTTTTTGCTGTACTCTTGTCAGATTCGCTCTTTTTTGGTCTCCCTCGACGTTTTTTTGGCTCAGGAGCATCCTGTGTCTCCACTTTCTGCTCAGCCACATCACTCGTGCTTTCAGGTGCTTTCGCTCCTACAGGGCTCTTTTTTCGGGTCACTCGCCGCATCGGCTTCTTTACAGATTCCTGCTCAGATGCAACAGCCACGCTGGCTTCATTAAACTCTAATTCTTCGGAAGACATAGGATTAACTCCAACGGAAAAGGGAAATGTGTTGCACCTCATCTATATAAAGGTGCACCTAGTGCCCAGTTCCTTAATTTGTAATACAGAATGTAAGAATATGCGGAATTGGAACGTACTTACTGATAATTCTTTCCGCTGTTTGGTTCTTTAAATATATTGCCACTTCTTAACAGTGTCAAGCAAGCAGGCTCCTTTGATGTATTGGCTTGCAAGAATTAATGCCATTACCGAGGCTCTTCTTCTTACCGAATCTCTCCCGTAGGATGAGATATGTACTTGTACCGCTGCACTCTCACGAGTTTTTGAGGCAAAGCCAAACCATACAGTTCCTACCGGCTTTTCAGCTGTCCCTCCATCGGGTCCGGCAATACCACTTACAGAGAGTGCCCAATCAGTTCCCGAGACACGCCTCATTCCTTCAGCCATCTCCAGAACGCATGCTTCACTGACTGCCCCATATTGCTCCAGGGTCTCATCTCGCACACCAAGCAAGTGCCTCTTTGCCTCATTCGCATAGCTTGCAACCCCTCCCCAGAACCATGCAGAACTACCAGCCTGGTCGGTGAGTAGCTTTGCAATGTAACCGGAAGTACAGCTCTCAGCTGTGCTTATCGTTTCTCCTCGTTCCTCAAGCAACGAAGTGAGCAAGCTAGAAGGCTGGACGTCCCCATCCACCACCAGACACTCCCCTACCAGTGACCGAAGACGGTTTGCCATCTCTGTTCGGTCAGATTCACTGCTATCAATGAGATACAAGCTTATCTTTAGATCCTGGTACCGGGTACCCCACTGCATCCCGTTGAAGGAAATGGATTTGCAGAGCTCTTCCAGTTTGGATTCAGGGATAAGGAATGTAGAATACTCGCTACGAGAGAAATCGTCATGCCCTATCAATTGGGCAAGCCAGGGGATTACCTGGTCAAAGAACATGGGATTCATCTCCCTAGGAGGACCTGGCATTGCAACACAGGCAATCTGTCGTCCTCCATCGGGGATGAAACCTTTGAAACCAGGGGCTGTCCCTAAAGGGTTTGGAATGAGCTCAAAGCCCTCAGGGATCATGGTCTGTTGCTCGTTGGCACCCCAGATCCGCTGTCCAATTCGTGCATACAAGGTATCGAATGCTTCCTGGTTACGGACCAGGGGAACCTTGGCAAGATTGGCAACAATGGTACGAGTCATATCGTCACTGGTTGGCCCAAGCCCTCCAGTCATCACTACCAGATCACAATTATCGATGCAGTCCCTTAGGACATCTCCGATGGTACCATCATCAGGGACAAGCACCATCCGATCAACACGATACCCCAACTGGGTCAACTGACTTGAGATGACTTGGGTATGGCGGTCAGCAATGACCCCCCGAGTCAATTCGGTTCCAATGATAAAGAGTGCAGCACTGGTATAGGTCATTCTGGTTTCTGCCTGTCCTTGGTGAAATATCGATACAAACGATACAGCATACCTCCTGCAAGAAGGATTGCTGATAGATAAACGGTTAGATATGCAAACCAATTTACATACCGGGTATAGATGGTATTCCCGTACGATTCTCCGCTGAATACCGGTACATCATAGATATGGTAGCCAACGGTAAAGGGTTCCATAGGATCAACAATCTTTCCATTCACATCAATCACACAGGTCATTCCGCTATTGGTGCCGCGAACTGTGGTTCTTCGGTTCTCAATTGATCTAAAAACTGCCAAACCAAGGTGTTGCATCTCAGCCGAGACAGCTTTCGACCACCCATCATTGGTCATGTTTACGATGACATCAGCGCCACTGGCAACAAAGTCAGCGTTCAGATACCCGAAGACATCCTCGAAGCAGATCGGGGTAGAGAACTTCACACCCTCCTCAGTCTCAAACACCACAGGGTCATAGCCGGTCTCCCACCAGTTATAATCATTTGCAAGCAGGAGATTATAGAGCCAAGGCATCTGCTTTTCATAGGGGAAGTGTTCTGTGAAGGGCACCAGATGTTGCTTTCTATAGGTGTTCTTGATCCTTCCATCTTCAAAGAATATGACTGTGTTGTAATCGGTACGGTTCCATGAGCCATTCTCACTGAAAGCTGGCTTACTGGGGTCTTCAATGACTCCCTCAGGATTACCCGTTACCAGGGGAATGGGAAGCGACTTACCGAATTCAACAAACTCCTCTACCAAGGCGGATGTTGCAGGGTCGGAAGGATAGTTTTCATGCCAAGCTACTGATGGCACGAAGGCTGTCTCAGACCAGAGAATAATATCGGGGTCTTCGCTCAATGCCTCCAGGCTCATCTTACGCAACGTGTTGAAGTTCCGCTTGTAGGTGGCATACCCGCCCTCCCAGGTATCTGCACTATGCTGAATGGTTGCCACTCTCCAGGTTTTATCAGGTTCCTGGGCATTCCAGTACGCCATGGATGCAAATCCAAAGATCAAGGTTGCCAGCAGGGCTACCCCATATGTGATGATGAACGCAAAGTGTTCCCTCAGGTAACCCCTCAAGGAAAACTCCCTGTCATGGTACCATCTGTGAAGATAGGAACCAAGAAAGGTCTGAGGCATCACCAATAGGAAGGTGACTCCCCAGATTCCAAAAATTTCGGAAATCTGGATAAGAGGAAGATAACGGTAGACGGCAGACCCCAGGGTCCCATAGGGGTACCCCGCAAACCAATCCTGACTCAGATAGGAGTATGCGACCCATACCAAGGCTTCAACCAAATATCCGTATTTCTTGAACAGCTTCTGCGCTGCCTTAAGTACGGGGAAGAGCATCAGCATCTCCCCTCCCTTGATAATCGGTACGATCAGGATTGCAAGGGGGTGGAAGGTCTTGAGCCAGTAGTTGAAGAAGAGATAGAACATGAAACCGTAGAAGAAACCATAGATTGGGGTCAACTTCCAGCTTGTGTTCCTGATTACTGCGAATACAGGAATCAGTGATACCATTGCGACAAACCCAATGCCATTGGCCGAAATGAGACCAGGGAAAGCAATTGAGTAGACAAATGCCGATACTAATAACACAAGAACCTCAGAACAAACCGTTCTGAGGTTCCGTCTTGCATGCAAGTCAACCAAGAGATTTTCTCCTAATTATTGGAAATGTAGAAGGTTATTCCTTCTCCGATTTATTATCACGCAAATCCCACACATAGTCCTTGAGTTCTTTGCCTGGACGGAAAATGGCAACTCCATGTGTTTCGACGGCAACAATGGCGCCAGTCTTTGGATTACGCGCTCTTTCACGGCCCTTGCGAGTACGAACCTCAAATGTTCCAAATCCACGAAGCTCAATGACCTGATCATTCCTCAGTCCGTTTTTCACTTCTTCAAAGAACTCATCAATGATTGTATGAATGTCGGCCCTATTCAGTCCATGCTTCTCATGGAGACTCTCGATTATGGCTGCTTTTGTTAACTTTGGTCCTGCCATGGTTACTCCTTAAACACGTTCTATACGCATGTTTACATACCGATCAACAATCGGTACGTTCATCATTCTGACTTACTGATTATACAGCAGCCTGATCGGTCATCTTATTGAAACGGCTCTGCAATCTGGATTTCTTGCGGTTGGCTGTGTTGTGGTGGATGACACCCTTTCCGGCAGTTGAATCAAGCAGCTTGAGACTTAGAGCCAAAGCAGCAGCGGCAGCTTCCTTGTCGCCGGCGGTTACAGCAGAATCAAATTTCTTGATTGCGGTGCGCATAGTGCTCTTGGTTGCGCGGTTTCTCATTTTCCGGACTTGGCTCTGTCGCTCTCTTTTTTCAGCAGACCTGTTAATCACGTAATACCTCCAAACATATTACCTTGAATACGTATTTCATTTATTAAAGTTGAGGTCGGCAACAAAGTGCCGACGGTCTAAAAACATATCACAGTCTATAAAATGGGTCAATACAATGCTTTATATCAATTTGACAAAAATTCGTTCGCAAACTCCTTCTCAAGCTCCCATCGCTTGGTGTCAATATTGAAAAATACCGCATTCTGCGGGATGGTAAGCATTCTCCCTTCACTTCCACTGAGCATGATACGCTTTGACAGTATGTTAACTTCATGAACTTTCATCAAGTCATAGCCAACCTTTAATTTGCTTCCCTCAGGAGGATAGTTACGTTTTTCCTCCACATAGAAATCATATTCATAGGAAAGACAACAAAGCAATCTCCCACAAGGTCCGGAGATTTTCATGGAATTCAGTGAGAGATTCTGCTCCTTGGCCATCTTGATGGAAACTGGGTTGAGCTTGTCAGTCACACTATGACAACAATAATCACGCCCACAGACAGCAAGACCGCCAAGTACCCGGCTTTCGTCCCTGACACCAATCTGTCTCAGTTCTATTCGGATACGGAAGACAGAAACCAAATCCTTGACCAATTCCCGGAAGTCCACACGTACATCTGCAGTGAAAAAGAAAATGATTTTCGGTTCTCCAAGCAGGAAGTGGGCAGTCACCAGTTTCATATCAAGCTTGTGATGAGCGATCTTCTCTCTGCAGATTCGCATCGCTTCATCCTCTTTCTCTGACTGCTCTTGGTAACGACTCATATCTGAGGGAGTCGCAAGACGGTCAATCCACACAACATCACCCGAGATATCAACCTCTTCAGGTTCTCTTGGGGGATTGCACCCAGCACATGATTCGCACGGATCCTCATCTTTTTCCGGAGAGAAAGAAGGCAACGATTCCTCCGGCTCCCCTGCATAAGCCTCTTCCCGCTCTTCCTTGGGAAGACAGGATTCTGCATGAAAACATGCAGATCTCGGTCGGTCACAACCGGGTTCGTAGGACTTGTCCAGTTGATCTGCAGCAGAGACAATAACACCAAGGTCAAGTCCATAACGGGTGGGAGCAACCACCGAGGTTCCTGGATACAACACAGAATCCCAGGCACAGATGCTCATCTCATTTGAAGAAGGGTTTTTAACCAAATATATATAGCCTCTTGATGGCCGGTTCTTCTGGACACGGCTATCGGCATTTGTTCGTTCTCGTTTCATCTATATCCTTTGCCATTTGACTGTGGCACTGAAGTAAAGCTACCACGTCAATAATAAATTGTCAAACTCTCTACATGTGTATATAACTATTTTGCTGCATATGAGTTACAACGTTGACGGCTCACACCTACCATGCTATAGTGGACCCATCCTCCACACAGGCTTGTAAGCTTCTCAAGGAGTCGGTATGCAACTGTTTGACACGCACGCCCACATAGGGCTGATCCAGGATGACAAAATGGAACAACTGCTTGCTGTCCAACTTGCCAAAGTCAAGTCGGTCAAGCATGTAGTGAGCATCTGCAACAGTTTAAGCGATTTTGAAAAGACCTACACCAATCTGGAGAGTGCAAAGGATGTCTACCATGCAGTAGGGGTTTCCCCTACCGAAGTAGCCCATCCAGGACATGATTGGGAAGAGAGGGTCATCTCCCATGCAAAAAAGAAACGTGTCATAGCCATTGGAGAGACAGGACTGGACTATTACCATATGTTCGGGGGTGATAAGACTGCGCAGATAGAGCTGATGCTCAAGCATCTCGAGATTGCCAAACATCTCGACCTTCCTGTGATTATCCATAACCGAAACGCAGGTGAAGACCTACTACCCATACTAGAAGAAAAGCTTCCACCAAAGGGTGGGATTCTCCACTGCTTTGGAGAAGATTGGGCATTCGCTCAACGAGCATTGGATATGAATCTTACCTTCTCTTTCGCAGGGAACCTGACCTTCAAGAACAGCCGAATGCTGCAAGAGGTAGCCATACGCCTTCCTGAAGACAGGATTGTCATTGAAAGCGAAGCTCCCTTTATGACTCCCTACTCCCACAAGGGAGAGCGTAATAAAATGCAATATATTCTGGAAACGGCAACTGTTCTTGCAGCACTGAGGCAAACCTCTCTTGAAGCGCTTTCACAAACGCTTTATGCTAACAGCCTCAGGGCCTTTGCCCTTCCGAAGGATATATGAACAGAAAGAATCTTTATCACCCCGTAACAATAGGCTCGACAACGCTAGGCGGAAACGTGTTTCTTGCCCCACTTGCCGGGTACACAGATATTCCATTCAGAACGCTCTGCATCGAAGCAGGAGCGGACTTTACGTTTACAGAGATGGTCAGCGCCGAAGGTCTTGCAAGAGAAGGTGAGAAAACACTTGCACTCATGGATCGTGCCCCAAACGAGAGGCAGTACGCTGTTCAGCTATTCATGGGAAACACCGATTCTCTTAAGGAAGCCCTTGCCCAGCTCCAGCCTTACCATCCCGAGGTGATCGATATCAATTGCGGTTGCCCAGTTCCCAAGGTTACCAAGACAGGAGCAGGTTCAGCCATGATGAAGCAGCCCAAGCTTATAACCGAGGTGGTCCGCACCATTACGGAAGAGACAGACATCCCTGTATCGGTCAAGTTTAGAACAGGATGGGATGCACAGAGCGAGAACTTTCTTGAATTTGCACAAGCTGCCCTGGATGGAGGGGCAAGTGCGTTAACGCTCCATGCAAGGACCCGCAGCCAAGGCTATGCGCCATTTGCTGATTGGAGCAAGCTCACTGAACTCAAGCAGTACACACACCAGCACAATTATCAGGTACCAGTCTTCGGTTCCGGGGATCTGTTCAAGGCAGAAGATGCCAAGAGAATGCTTGAAGAAACCGGTATCGATGGAGTGATGTTTGCACGGGGAGCTATTGGCAATCCATTCATCTTCTCCCAGGCTAAAGCCATCTTGCAAGGCAGGGAACCTGAGCCTATCACCGTGGAGATGAGGAGAGTTGCCATTCTGCGTCACCTGGACCTCATGATCGATACCTTTGGAGAAACAACGGCATGCACGTTGATGAGAAAACATACCTGCAGTTACCTGAAAGGAATTCCCAATACCTCAACAATTAAGCAAGCGGTGGTACATGCCTTTAGGCGTGAACAGTATCTTGAGGCTCTCAGCCCACTTGTTGACCTGTAAAGCGGTAAAATGGTACGTTTATTTGAGCAATCACATCGGGAAGGAAATGCAATGAGAGTATTAGTGTTAGGGTCCGGAGCGAAAGACCATGCCATTGCATGGTGGTTCTCTCAAAGTCGTCTGATTGATGGTCTATATGTAGCACCTGGCAATGTAGGAACTAAGACAATTGCGGTAAATCTGTCAATTGACCCTTCTGACCCTGAGCAGGTATACGAGGCTTGCCAAACCCATGGTATCGACTTCGTCTTTGTGGGTACTGAGGCACCACTCTTTACTGGTGTCATCGACTTCCTCAACGAACGAGGAATAGACACATTCGGAGCACCCAACCGGGCTTTGAAGCTTGAAGGCGATCGAAATTTTGCCCGTATGTTTTCCGACCGCCACAACATCCCTACCTCTTCCCACGTCCTGTTTGACGATGAAGAAAAACTCTCAGAGTATTTAAAACGTCACGAAGGTGAACGCTTCGTGGTAAAGAGTAATGCTATTGCACCCAGTAGGGTCATGGTAGATTCCACTGATTACTCCACCCTCATGGATTTTTCCAAGGGACTGCTTGCCACTGGCCCGATCATTCTGGAAGAACATCTCAATGGCCTTCCTATAACCATCACTCTCTTCTTGGACAACAAAGGGTATCTTATGCTTCCCACCTCAAGTGACTACATGAAAGTCGAGGAGGGAGGACTGCCTACCGGAGGTATGGGCTCCATTTGCCCGGTCCCACTCCAGAAAAATCTTAGTGAAGCTCTCGTCGAATCAATTATTGAACCAGTATTGTTCGGCCTGAAGGCAGAGAAAATGTCCTACAAGGGTGTGCTGACCATCAGTGTCATCATTACCAAGAATGGGCCGATTCTCGTCGATTACCATGTTCGCTTCAACGATCCTGCCGCACAGGCATTCGTACCGCTCATCAATACGGACATTGTTGATATTCTTAATGCCATGAAACATGATACGCTTTCATCTCTCAATCTTGAGGTTTCCAATCAATCAGCAGTAGCCTTGGTGGTTGCTTCTGATGGGTATCCGGAAAAACCCATTATTGGGAAAAACCTTGAGCCAATGCCGGCTCCCCTGCTGTACAACAGCTTCGAAGGTGCTCCTCGATACTTTTTTGGAGGAGTCCAGGAATATGAAGGCAAATTGGTTACCACCGGTGGACGTTGTGTCACTGTGGTGGGAATCGGCTACAATATCATGAATGCAAACAAGAATGCATACAAAGGTGTCAAACAGGTAAATTTTGAAGGTGCCTGGTATCGGCAAGATATTGGAAACCGGTTTTTCGAGAACTAAAACCAAAAATCCAAAAAAAAAAGCAATGAGACCTCACACCCCACAGTGAAGTCTCATGCTCTACCGTTCCATAGTTCCTCAAGACTGACGGCCACCTCCCCAGGTAGCCGTCAACTTTTCGATTCCCCCCACGCAAAGGGAACGGTCAGAAGAAATCGTCTCAGAACTCCAGAAGAAAGACCATTGTTAGAAGGAAACACATAAACAAGGTCCATCTCTACTTTCATCCTACCCTCAGATTACCCTTGCCGTCAATGAATACCGGTTAACTTGTGACATAATTTTCTCACTGTACATTTGCCATTAGAAAGTAACTGAGGTTCCCAAAACAACTTGGAGGTCCCAAGAATCTAGAGTAAACGTATGACTCGATTGCAAATATTCCCCAAATGAGAGACACGAGAGACTAGAATAAATTTCCCATCGCTCAATACCTGATAGGCTTAGTTCCAGCTCCTTCTTTCCTGAGAGAGTTGCACAAAAAGCTGTTGAGATCATATTTTGGGAGAACAGAACAGCACCGTAATCAGTGGTACCACCAATACTTGGTGTGTACATATCTATTTCGCCTTTCAGGGCAGCTGTGAAGGTAAGAGAGAGGGTACCAACAGAGGGAACATGGTAGTTTGTCTCAGAGAGAAACACCAAGGCATCGCCCCCATAGGGGGAACCGATGTAGTCAAGCAGATGCACGGTCCTCCCAAGTCCTGCATACCGCCGGATCATCAAGAAGTCAACATGATCTCGGCGATACATACTTGGTAGAGCCATGGAAGCTTCCAATACGCTGGAGAGCACACCACTTTCCAGTGGCTTTGCCACCTCCAGTCCCAATGAAAGAGCCCAGGCTGTGTCCTCTTCATCAGGGTCCTCATTAGGGGCAACTGCCTGATCCAAGGCAAACTGTCCATAAAGACGGACCCCCGAAACAGGGACATAGGCCAGTTCAGCATGTGCTATTGCATTGAACTTACTCTCCTGATGCAGGTTATGATAGATAAATGATGGGTTGAGAAATCTCACATCCAGAAAATCATCCTTGTACATGACATTCTCACTAACTGCAAGCGTCAGTTTCTCCCAAGGTCGGAATTCCAGACGATGAGCGAGCAACATACGGATGTGTGGTTCATTGGCATAGTAGGTATCGAAGAAAATCGTCAAGGCCTCATATTTAAAGTATTTTGAGAAGGCAGTGAAACGAAGATACTCATGAAAATCTACATGATCATTCAAGATGAAGTTCCCGATCCTGGAGTTACCCCAGGAAATCCTATCTCGGCTGAAGGTGAGATTCCAATGCCCGGAACCAACCGAAAATACTGCGCGTTTTGGCCATTGGAAGTCAAAATGCTTGCTTGCAGGAATCAGGTTGTTTGCAAAGCGTTTCTGATATTGTATGAGGGGGGTAGACCCATCAATATAGTATATATTATTGGTACTTGCATCAGGGATAAGCGCACCAAAGGAATCATGATCATCCCCTAGATGAGGAATGACATCATCGTGTGTATAGAGTCCATATCCATATTGCAAATCACTATAGGTGTAGAAAAAATCTGATATTGCCATATCCAACCGGAGTCTAGCCAGAGGCTTTCTATCCGGAAAAGCATAATCCCATTGTCCCAAGGAGTTATACGATGGGTTATGATGGGCATAGCCCTCTAGGGAGATATCAAGGTTCGCCGAGAGAGCAAAATCGTCAGGAAAAATCCAACGAAGTGATTCATATGCCGTTTGATGTATGGAAGCATAGAGCACATGCTGCGTGCTCCCCTCCTCCCCAGCGTTGATATTGGAGAGCAGCTTTTGTGCTTCAGCTTTCGTCCAAGGCCGGGAAGCGGAAGGTGTTCCTGTTCCTGTAATCAAGTACAGGAGGTCCATCTCCTGATAGATGGGATCAGAGAGCGGTATCACTTCCTGCGCACCAGTGGTGGCAAGAAGTGGTCCCAAGCATATTCCAATCAACAACAGAATGATGGATAGTCGTCTCACACGTACTCCCTTATCAGATTGTGTAGCTCAAGCCAAGGGTAAGCTGAATATCACTTGCCTTCTGTCCTAAGATATTCTGGTAGTTGTTGATGGTAATGTAGTCCAGCTGTCCGAATGTCCTCATTGTATCGGTAATTTGATACGAGCCATAGAGCCCTGCAATGAGGGTATGCTCTACTGCATTACGGGACGCATAACTGGAATCAGCATAGTTGCCAACACTGCCACCGGTTGTAGGCGTTTGGGAAATGTCAGCAACACCTCCGCCAACCCGAGTCCAATAAGTAAACATATCAAACGTACCGTGGGCCATATAGAACACATTGCCACTCAGATTCCACTTCCCATAGGACTTCACCCCGCCATTGAGATTGACCACCAGGGCATCATTGCCATAGGTGTAGCCAATAAATTCTGAGTTATAGCGCATCCCAGATTCATTGGTAAACTCCCTGATGGCCCCTACATAGTTGAGACCGTAGTCATCGTAGCCCGAGCTCGAATCATCAGGTGATGAAGTCTCTGAGTAACGAAGGTAGAGATAGGGGTCTGTATAAGCGAATTCCAAGGAACCATAACCAATGGCATCGGCTACCGGAACTACTCCTTTCAACCCTACAAGATATCCAAAAGTAACAGGGAAGTTCGTTTCCGTGTCGCTGGGAACCGGCTCGCCAGGCAGGGAGAATTCATCAACCGCTGCCTGAGCATAGATATTCAAGCCACTCACTGGCGTATAGTCGAGCTCAAGCCCAAGGATGGAGTTTGCATTGCTGCGGATATAGTAATCATGGAAGATCATGGCAGGATTGAGAATCCGTATATCCAAGTAATTTTCCTTACTCTGGTACATGATACTCTCGGTCAGTGTGAGGCCTACTTTATCATGGAACATCCTCCACTCGAGTCGATGGGACATGAACATGTAGATGCCATCCAGCACTTCTGACTGACCATCTCCTTCGTTGGGAGTACTTGCTCCCATCGCAGCTGATGCATCATAATACTGACTCGGATGAGGGAAGAATGATGTCACAAAGGTGTACTTGAACTTGTCACTGAACGTGGTCACACGTGCCATGTTGTGGTACTTGAAGGAATCACTAACCATGAGATTGCCTGTATGTCCTGCTCCCCAACTCAGTCTGTCTCGACCAAGCTGAAAACTCCAATGAGCCCCTCCTGCTGCAACAAAGGCCCTATAAGGCATGTTGAAGTCAAGATCAGTCATGATAGAAGGTGGAACCATCGGAATATTGGTACCAAATGTGGTAGCACCAAATCCGTTTTTCAATGTAAAGGTATTCCCTACACTCAACTCAGAATATCCATAGAAGGATTCTGCAGGCCAGGTTTCCAAGCTTACAGTGAGCAGGGGCTTATGATGGATTTCGTCATAGTTCCAAGAATCTCTTCCTGTAAAGTTGGTGGTGTCACTATGGGTGTAGGTCTCCAAGGTTGCATCAAACCCCCAGCTCAAGCCAATACCCTTTCCTTGGGTCTTAGGTTCAATTCCGAGGACTGTCTGGACGTACTCATAGGTTTGTTTCATCGAGCCTTGCAACGCTGATGCCTTGATTTTCTCGACCATCAGGGATAGCTCAGCTTGACTATAAGGACCAGTGGTTGAGGGAAGGGACAACCCTTGGGCAATATACAGTGTCTCTATGGCGTCATAGACATCGCTGTCCAAGCTGTAGATCTTTTGTTGGTTCACTGCCCCAAAAATCGAGGTAGAGAAGAGACACATTACAAGACAACACACCAATACTCGAGTTATACGCATTCCATACGCTCCAGTTTAATTTGTATTATGTAAACGAAACAAATTATACCAAAGGAGGTGCCAAAATGGCACCCCTAATCTTACATATTGTTACATTTTCAGCGATTTATATATCTGTCAATAACACGGAAAGCTCATCGGTAACGACCTCTTCCTCGCGATCAGCTGCTGTGACAGCATAGGTTGGAGGTTCATAACTTTCCAACCATAGTGCTTGATCAGCTTCGGGATTGGCAACCAACGTTGGAATAGAGAGAAGAACCATCTCCTGCATCAAGGGAACCTTGAAAGTCCTTTCAATTGTAAACTCTTCCCAGTTGGAGTCTGTATAGATGATGGTTACAGAATGCTTCTGCCCAGTTACATCTTCCTTGTCTCGATCGCGAGCAGCGAGCTCCATGGGTTGTAGCTTGTTGATCTGGATTTCTACCAACTGTAATGCCCTGATTTCCTGCCCTTCAACCGTGACAGTCTTGTTGTCAAGCAAGACTGTGTGCTGTTTGCCAATGAAGAACAAGAATACCGCGAAGATAAGAATGACGACAATGGCAATGAGACGAAACCAGAATATTCTTGTGAGGGCTAGCTTCATGTGGAGGCCTCCTGTTCAGCTGCAAGTTGCATACCAGCGTAATGCTGGTCCCGCTTCTTCCGCACTTCGTAGAGAACCAGTGAAATAGTAATAACACCGTAGGAAACAAATACACGGAAGTACTCACCAAGCTGTGCTTGCCCAATCAAGTTCTTTCCAGCCATGGGGCTGACAACGAACATTAGGTGGAACAAAATTACTCCTAAGAATACATTCCGTATGTTTGCCTTACTGACTGATGCTCCGCCAACAAGAAGGGCAGCAACACTGAACATGCCTATCTGCATATGACTATTGTAGGTGTTCAATGTTCCAATATTCTGGAGATAAAGAATCATCCCGTAACCAGCGAAAACCGTGGAAATGACGATTGATACGATACGAGTATGCTCAACCTTGATACCTGCAGCTCTTGCCACTTCCATGTCCTGGCCTACGGCACGCATATCCTGCCCAAGTTTGGTTTTCTTGAACCAGAGAATGAACAAGCAAAGAACAGCAATAACCAGCAGAGTCCCCAATGGGATGGGAATACCAAAGAGGCGAATCAAGAGAAGATCATCAAGAGCCCTTCTAATCCCAATCAAGTTTACGGTATTACGGATACCATACCCACGTGGCAACAACAGTGCATTACTTCTCACAGGGATAACAGCACCCATTCCATACAGTACAACCAACTGGTAAATACCATTCATGAAGAAGCCGATGATATAACTTGTCACCATCTCTCTTCCTCGTGCCATGTTCAATATCTTTCCACACCACCATCCCAATATGACGGAAATCGGGGTGGAGATGATCATGGCAAGGATGATACCTGGGATCCCTACGATACCCCAGTCACTGATTAGGATGAGCCCGATTTGACCGGCCATCGCCCCAAGGGTCATACCAAAGTTCAATCCCATTCCAGCGAGAATCGGAATTAAAAGGCTGACAATCAAGAATGAGTTTCTTGAGATTCGGATAACAATTTCACTTACAAGATAGTTTGCAGAATAACCACTAAGAGGAATACCAAACGCACATATCACCAAGAACAGGATAGGAACGGTATTGTTTCCCATAATACGGAGAAGTTTTTGTGTTTTAGTCATCTGGAGTGTCATCGTATCACCTCCGTTTTTCTGGTCAAGGCGTATAGAATCATACCATTAGATACGACAATTCTGATAACCTCACTCATGTCTGTATGAATCATGGAATTCATTACAGAAGGGGTCATTGTTACAATACCTTGGAAGAGGAATGTACCAATTACTACGTTCAGGATGGAAGCCTTATTAACTGAAGCTCCTCCTATCAATATTGCAGATACTGCTGGGAGCGCCATGTAGAATGGCCCCATATATAACTGAATGAACCCAAAACTCTGCTGATATACCAAGATACCAATAGCACCAAGCCATGTGGACATGATTACACTCAACGTCCTGACCTTATCCACATTGATACCACTCGCTCGAGCAAAGACTGAGTTTGAACCCACTGCGGTCATGGCAGTACCGGTCTTGGTATGCAAAAATGCCCAGATGATAAATGCCAGAAGCCCAAAGAATAACAACATTCCAGTGGGAATGATAAGATGATCGGTCAACTGGATGGACAAGAAGTCATTGAGGACATGCAGGTAATAGCCCTCCGTGGAAATAGTGGTACGTAAACCTGTTCCGCTATACCCCCAAACCATGGTTGGGTTATTGAAAGGGAGCAACAACCACATGATACACATGAATGCAACACTGGAAAATCCAACATAGGTTGCAATCATCATCTCTCCACCCTTAACTCGATTGAGCAATTGTCCATAACCCCAACCAAGAATGACAGCAAATGGAGTTGCAAACAGGATTGCCAGCAGAAATGAGGTTGGTCCTGGGATATTCACCTGGAGCGAGATAGTTGCACCCAACAGACCGGCTATTATTCCCAAGGGAAGTCCAAAATTCAATCCACAACCACTGTGAATCATGGGAACCATTGCCAATACCATTACTGCATTCATTCCAAAGCGATTGAAGGTATCTGAGAGACTGGTTCCAATATTTACCCCAACAAAGGGAGCTGTAATAAAAAGCGACAAGAGGAACAACCCAATAATGATACGGGGCAATCCAAATGATTTAACGAGACCTTTAGCCGAAGAAGTCAGCTCCTGCAGATTCATACGCTCCCTCCTTCTAGTATCTGGCTCTGTTGCCCTATCATCAAGAGACCAAATTCCGCACTATCGGTAGTAGCTGGCAAGACACCGAAGACCTTCCCATCACTAATGATAGCAACCCGATCGCAAATTGCTCTCAACTCTTCTAATTCACTAGATATCATCACAATTGTCGTTCCACTTTCCTCATTGTATTTTCTGAGAGCTTTCAGAACCAGAGATTTAGCTCCAATATCGATACCTCGTGTAGGTTCAGATACAAAGAGTAGTTTTGGGCCTACTGCGAAGGCTTTCGCAAGACAGACTTTCTGTTGGTTTCCCCCAGAAAGCTCCTTCGCTCTTTGCTTGGTACTGGTACAACGGATTTCAAGTTGCTGTACATAGGACTCAGTTTCCTCCTCGATAGCATCTTGGTCACGCCATTTAAGCAAGCCTCCTAAATACTGTTTCAAATACTTCTCCTGAATCTGCATAGCAGTAAAGGAGATGTTCCATTCCAAGCTCTCGTCGAGGAGTAAGCCTACCCCTCGTCGGTCTTCACTTACAAAAGCCATTCCAGCATCCAGGAAGTGCCTGGGATTGTTTAATGCAATCTCCTTACCTTCGAAAATGACTTTACCTCCAGCAGGAAAGAGACCCATGGCACCGTTGGGAATACCAAGCTTCCCTTGTCCAGCCATACCTCCAATCCCTAGGATTTCTCCCTTATGGACATCCAAGGATACATCCCTAACAATTTCTCCTGGCATATCCACCCAGAGGTTCTGTAGGGAGAGCAACACAGGGGTGTTTTCGTAATCAAATCCTCTCGATTCTCTCTTTGAACTACCCACATCGCGGCCAACCATCCAACGAGCGATGTCAGCGATTACAACACCTTGGGAAGGTACTGTCTTGATAATCTGACCATCACGCATAACCATGATTGTGTTACAAACATCAATGATTTCCTGTAAACGGTGGCTGATAAAGATGATGGAAATGCCACTTTCACTCAATAGCCGCATTGCCTTAAGCAGACTATCTGCTTCCTGCTCCGATAGTACTGCCGTTGGTTCATCAAGCACCAACAACTTGATTCCTTCGGCAACATCCGTTGCTTCCTTGCTCAGCTCACGCGCAATCTCAGTAAACTGCTTATGGCCAACCGGCATCTGAGAAACCAACATATCCTTGTCCAAGGGGACATTAAGCCTGCCGATAGCGCGCTCGGAGATATAGTTCATTTGCTCACGATCAAGAATATTCAAGCGTTCCCCGAATAACTCGGAAAAAACAGTATATTTCAATGGTTCCCGATTCAGGAGAATATTTTCGGTAGCAGTAAAATCAGGCAATAGTGAAAACTCTTGGTGTACCATCCCAATTCCTTTTGCGAGAGCGTCAATCGGAGAGGAAAATTGCACTATCTCCCCATTGATCATGACATCCCCACCATAGCCCCCAGTCTGATGAATCTCATCCATTCCAAAGAGAATCTTCATCAGCGTGGATTTTCCGGCACCGTTCTCGCCTACCAAACCTAAAATCTCTCCTTTCTTGAGAGAGAAATTGATGTCGGTGAGTACTTTGTTTCCGAAAAAATCCTTGCTGATGTGCTTCATCTCCAGCAAAGGTGTTTCGTTTTCATGCATCTCTTTTTCTTATCCTTAGAACTTGGTTATGACTCTTGCCTGCCCAAACAACAGTCATACCCACGTTGTCGTTGCGTTTGAAACTAATCGCTACAAAGGGGGAGAGCAACACTCTCCCCCTGTATTTCGATTACATTACCTTATTTAATGGCAAAATACTTCTCGGGAACGATCAACTCTGCGTTACCCATGTAGCCCTTACCCATCATGTAGGTATCTTGGTAGATAAGAACATGGTTTCTTGCACGAACACCAGTATTGACGTCGGTGTAGAAAGAACCATTCCACTTAGCACCAGGTGTATACTTACCATAGGCTTTCATCAGATCGGAAAGCTTGAGCAATTCACTCTCACCGCTAAGAACGTTGATAGCGTGCTGGCCAAGACCGGCAGTGGTGGTATAACCATAGGAGTATGCCCAGGTTCCGAAACGGCCTGCGCCACCCTTCTCAACAACAGAAGCCTCAACTTTCTCAAGGATTGCCTTGAAATCACCAGCTTCAGCAGAGAGGTCGATGCCCAATGCACCAGGATATCCCATGAGAGGACTTGGCAGGTCAGCTTCGATGAAGTAACCACCGTAAGTCATCAGTTGCTTAAGCAATGGCTCGGTGTGAGCATCGTTTGTGCAGAAGAAAGCTGCATTCTGGCCATATGATTCAATCCAAGCGGGGACTTTTTCGAGAATGTACTGCTGAGCACCAGCAACACCTACATCAGAAGTCGGGTCGGGAGCGGTTTCCATGACAAATTCCATTCCAAGCTCTTCACAAGTAGCACGCATAATTGCAACACGGCGACTCATAGTCTCATAGCTGAGGTGTCTTGGGAATGAGATGTGCACGAACGTGTCACAGCCAAGCTCATGAGCAGTGCGAATGATCAAATAGCCACGAGCAACAAAGTCATTATTGACTGCCAGATCGGCAGCACTCTGAATGACACCTGGATCTTCATGTGCTTCTCCAGCAATGGTGATGATGTCAGGTCTTCTTTCCTTAATGCGGCGGAAAGCCTCAGTAGTTCCAGGGATTGCCTGATTTACGATGATAGCTTTCATCTTCGGATCATCAGCAAGACCACTGATAACACTAATAGTAGTCTCAGCTTCATCCATGAAGTTATCAGGATAGGTAACGTGTTGGATTTTTCCACCATCATTCACTGAACCATACTCTTCCATAAGACGTTCTGCACCACGCAGATCATCCTCTGACTGGGATACAGTTCCGGTTACGATACCAATGTGGAAATCATCTGCAGCAGGTGCTGCAGCCGCTTCCTGTGCACCTTGAGCAAAAAGGAACCCTGATGCTAACAGAACACAGAGAATGAGCACAAAAGTCTTTTTCATTTCTTCTTCTCTCCTTAATCGGAATTTTTCCTAGTTTTAATAATAAGGAGAAGATGGGCTCAGCGCAAGAAAAGATTGTTTTTTTATACAAGTTTCTGTAAATTTACTGCATAGATATAAAAAAGGACCCACTTTTTAGGTGCGTCCTTGGACAATTTATCATATTTGACTACTACTATCTTGTTGCTTGTTGCCTTCTCACTTCATAAAGGAGTATCCCTGTTGCAACGGAAACGTTCAAGGAATCGATGTGACCGGTCATAGGAATGGTGACCATATGGTCGCAGAGACGCTGGGTAAGCTGCCCAATACCTTTTCCTTCACTGCCCATAACCAATACGGTTCTATTGGGAAATGTGGTCTTGTATACTGCCTGCCCATCCATTGCCGCGCCGTATACCCAGAACCCTTGACTCTTCAAGTACTCAATTTCACGGTTGATGTTTGTCACCTGCGCCATGGGTACATAGTGCGCAGCCCCAGAGGAGACTTTGATGACCGTGCTGTTCGCATGGGCACTCCGTCTGTCAGGAATCACAACCAGGGATACAGAGAACTGATCTGCTGAGCGAAGGATGGCTCCTAGGTTCTGAGGATCGGTAATCTCATCAAGCACAAGAACCAGTGCACTGTCATCATCCTTAAGATTCTTGCAAAAATCCTTTACTGAAAGATTCTGGACCTTGCCACCCAACTCCTGTGCAGAACTCACAAGATCCAACACAACACCACGGTGGTCCGCCTGACTGACCATTCGGTCCATTTCAACCTTTGCAATCTTCTTGACCACAACTTTCGAGCTCAGTCTAGCTTGTCTCTCCAAATCTTGGGTATGCCCACCCATTCCTCTGGCGATGTAGAGCACCGACCCTGAGGAAGCCTTTTTCAGACCTTCTTCTATGGCATGAAAGCCAATTATTTTCTCACCCATGCAATGCTCCTATGCATTACGCGATAAAAGGGCTACCAACCATGGCAGCCCAATTCATTACGCTTCGAAAGGAACTGGATTGGGGGACTCATCCTCACCCAATGCAGCACTTAATTCCTGCATCAACTTCTTCGCCTTCATTCCCAATCGCTTGGGAATCTGGACCTGCAGCTTGATGTACATGTCACCCCGGTCAGTTGTATTGAGTTTGGTAACTCCCCGACCTTTTACTCGCAGCATTTTACCACTCTGGATACCAGAAGGAATGTTCACCTTGATGGAATTACCATCAATGGTAGGAACTTTTATCTCTCCGCCCAAAGATGCCTGCGTTATAGAGATGGGTATCTGGCAGAATAGATCATAGTCCTGACGGACAAAGTATTTATGGGGTTTGACATTGATGTATACATACAAATCCCCGGCTGGGCCTCCATTAGGACCTGCATCTCCCATTCCCCTAAGTACTACCCTACTACCGGTATCCACTCCAGCAGGAATGGAGACTTTCACCTTCTGTTGCTTTCTCTTCAACCCAGTGCCATGGCAGGATGAGCAGGGATTTTCAATGACATGACCACTACCGCCACAGGTTGGGCAGGCACTGGCGATTGCAAAGAACCCACTGTTTCGCCTGACCTGTCCTGAACCATTACAGGTCGGACAAACCTTGGTTCCAGATCCGCCTTCACTCCCACTTCCATGACAGACATCACATGCTACCTGATGGGAGTACGCAACTTCGATTTTCGTGCCAAAAACGGCATCCTTAAAATCGATATCCACGTCATACCGAAGTGAAGATCCTGCTTCAGGGCCTCTCTGGCCACCCCGGCCTTGAGATCTTCCACCACCACCTCCGAAGAAGGAGCTGAAGATATCCTCAAAACCACCGCCACCAAATCCACCGCCAAAAATGTCGCTGAAATCACGGTACACATTGGAGTAGTCATGACCACCACCATTGGCGCCATCAACTCCCGCAAAACCGTATTGATCGTACATTTTGCGTTTCTTTTCATCACTTAGAACATCATATGCCTCGGTTGCTTCCTTGAAGCGATCTTCGGCTTCCTTGTCCCCTGGATTGCGGTCTGGGTGGTTGGCAATTGCCAGTTTGCGATATGCCTTTTTAATTTCGTCTAGTGTTGCAGTCTTTCCAACTCCAAGCACTTCATAATAATCACGTTTCGCCACGGTGCGACTTCCTTAGAACAGATTGGCTTTAGAAACATCATGTCGGCCGAAGCCGACATGATGGTAAGCCGTTTAAATATAGTACCTTGTAATCGACTCCTTAGTCTACGACCTCAAAGTCGGCATCTTCAACGCCGTCCTTGGGCTTTTTGGTCTCCCCGGTTGATTCCTGGGAGGCAGAATCCTGTGCTTGGCCTTCAGCGCCCTCAGCGCCAGAGGCTGCACTCTGCTTATAGACTTCTTCAGCCAGCTTGTAAGAAGCTTGCTGCAAGGTTTCAACTTTGGCCTTGATCTCTTCTGCAGTTGCACTCTGGTTGTCCATGACACCCTTAAGGTCTGCAACAGCACTTTCGATGGTTGCCTTATCCTCACTGCTGATCTTATCACCATAATCCTTAAGGGACTTCTCGGTGGAGTAGATCAAGCTGTCAGCTTCATTACGGGCATCGATACGAGCACGTTCTCTCTTGTCCTCTTCAGCGTGGGCTTCTGCTTCCTTGACCATCTTGTCGATTTCATCTTCGCTGAGGCCACTGGAGGATTCGATGCGAATCTTCTGTTCCTTACCGGTACCCAGATCCTTTGCAGATACATGGACAATGCCGTTGGCATCAATGTCGAAGGTAACCTCAATCTGTGGTACGCCACGAGGGGCTGCAGGAATACCAACCAAGTCGAACTTTCCGAGTGTCCTGTTCTGGCTGGCCATCTCGCGCTCACCCTGGAGAACATGAATGCTTACAGCAGTCTGTCCATCAGCAGCAGTACTGAAGATCTGGCTCTTCCGGGTTGGGATAGTCGTATTCCGCTCGATCAGGCGGGTGCAAACACCACCAAGGGTTTCAATACCCAAGGAGAGCGGGGTAACATCCAACAAAAGTACATCTTTCACAGAACCGCCGAGAATACCACCCTGAATGGCAGCGCCCATGGCAACTACTTCATCTGGGTTTACACCCTTATGGGGCTCCTTCTTGAACAGCTCCCGAACCATAGCCTGTACTGCAGGAATTCTCGTGGATCCACCGACCAGGATAACCTCATCGATATCAGCAGCGGTCAAGCCTGCATCCCGAAGTGCATTCTGTACGGGCACTTTTGAACGCTCAACCAAATCGGCAACCAGCTGCTCAAACTTTGCACGGGTCAATGTCATCTGCAAGTGTTTTGGGCCACTGCTATCAGCGGTGATGAACGGCAAGTTGATATCAGTGCTGGTTGAGTTGGAAAGCTCAATCTTTGCTTTCTCTGCTGACTCTCTCAGTCTCTGCAAAGCCATCTTATCAGCTGCAAGGTCAATACCATTGGATTTCTTGAACTCACCGACAATCCAGTCAATGATTCGCTGGTCAAAGTCATCGCCACCAAGGTGGGTATCACCATTTGTGGATTTTACTTCAAATACACCATCTCCAAGCTCAAGGATGGAGATATCAAAGGTACCACCACCAAGGTCGTAGACGGCAATTTTCTCCTCACGATTAGCATCCTTACCCAAGCCATAAGCCAACGCAGCTGCAGTGGGCTCATTTACGATGCGCTTCACATCAAGCCCAGCAATCTTACCGGCATCTTTGGTAGCCTGTCTCTGGGCATCGTTGAAGTATGCAGGGACGGTGATAACGGCTTCAGTAACCGGTTCACCAAGATAGTCCTCAGCTGTCTTCTTCATTTTCTGCAATACTGCTGCAGAAATTTCCTGGGGAGAGAAAGACTCTCCACGGATTTCAACTTTTATTTCATCGCTACTTCCAGCGGTTACCTTATAGGAGACCTTCTGGAGTTCAGAAGGAACTTCACGATACTTTCTACCCATGAAGCGCTTGATGGAATACACGGTATTCTCAGCATTGGTAACAATCTGGTTCTTGGCAGGCTGCCCAACCAGGCGGTCTCCCTTTGCGGTAAATCCAACAACACTAGGGGTTGTCCGCTGACCTTCGCTGTTCGCGATGACCACGGGATCATTTCCTTCCATTACTGCTACGCAGCTATTGGTAGTCCCCAAGTCAATTCCAATAATTCTTCCCATATTATATTTCTCCTCTCCAAATTAACTATCAAATATTCAATACGGGTTTCTTACCCGTGAACCAAAGGTACTCATACCGCAGCCAATCGTCAAACGTTTGGCTTGCCAACTTTTACCTTTGCAGGCCTGAGTACCCGGCCATGTAATTTATATCCAACGACGTACTCTTCCAGTACTACTTCGTGTTCCAGTGAATCATCAACAACCATTTGATAGGCTTCATGCTCAAGTGGGTCGAACTCTTTCCCTACAGATTCAATTCTCTGCAAGCCCCAGTTTTTCTCCAAGGTGGAATAGAGCTGACTATTAACCATGACCACACCATCATGCACTTTTTCATAGTCCTTTGTAGCCTCCGCTGCCTGAAGGGCTCGGCCAAGGTCATCCAACGGTTGAAGAAGATCCTTGATCAGGTTTTCATTCGCAAACTTCACAGTCTCTTCCTTGTCTCGGAGAAGACGTTTCCTATAATTCTCAAGATCAGCACGGTCACGAAGCATTTGCTCCTTCAAAGAGGTGGCTTCTTCCTGTGCAGCAGCAAGCTGTTCCTTCAATCGCACGATTTCCAACTCCTTCTGTTCCACTTCAGACATTTCCTGCACTTCTTGTTCTTGTGCAGGCTGATTTTCACTCTCTTGTGTGTGAAGTTCCTCTTTCACTTCTGAATCAACAGCAGGCTGTGCACTTTTGGTCTTGCTTTCTTTCTGTTTCTTTTCCATTCTATTCCTCGATTTCCCATATGCCAGCGAAAGATGCGGGCACATGTCTATTCACAAACCCAACCAGCAATTACTTGCATATGCTAGGCCGTAGCTTTTAATAGTGTATAGCGTAAAGAGTAGCCCACCCCTGGGCTTGCCGATAACATACTCACACCGATGTGCAAGCGTCAAGTAGTTTTATCGTCTTCGTCATCCAAAGAGATTTCTTCCTCATCTCCCTCAGGGACGTATTCAATCCAAGGCGAATGGTCATCATCCACTTCAGATTCATCATCCACTTCAGATTCATCATCTCTCTTAGTTTCTTCATTTGATTCATCATCCACTTCAGGAATCTGATCATCTAGAACTGTTTGTTCCTGCTCCAGAGAAGCAAGCTCTTCCTGTTTGGTTTGCAATATCTGCTCGACATTGTGCAAGGATTCTTGTTTCTCAGTGAGTTGTAAGGTAAGCGCTGCAAATGAAGCTGCCAAAAGCTCTTTTGCTTTATACTGTTCTACATTTTCAGAGGCTAATGCTTCATGGTTCTTTTTCATCGCAGTCAACTCTTCCTGCAGTGCTGTAGCCTCTTCCCTGAGATGAAGAATAATCTGCTGGAGCTCCTCTTGCTTACGCCCATTCTTGCGTAAGTTCTCAGTTGCTTGGTCATGTTGTTCACAAAGGTGCTGGATTTCATCACTGAACACATGCAAACTATCATACTCTTGCTGTTCCAGTTTTTGGCTCATCATTTGAGCTTGTTCCATTCGCTGTTGCAGCTCCTCCAAATAAGAGGAAACCGTGTGAATCATGGTCTGAAACGCTTGGTCTGTCTTGGTTATGGTATGGGTGAACACAGCTTCCATATCATGGTCACATTGCTGGCTGAATTGAGAGAGGGTTTCAGAGATACGACTCTTTACATCCTCAATCAAGGAGAGGAGGTTCTCTTTCTCTGTCCTAAAGTATTTCTGGCTTTCTGTCTTGATAGACTCGTATTGGATCTTCTGTTCGTTCACATCCTGGAAAGCCTGTTCCCTCACCGCTTCCAATTCGCGTCTACTGTTGGCAATTACTTGCTCTGCATCGTCACCGATTTGTCTGATTTTTGCCAATTGGGAAGTCAGGATTGAAAGAGAATCGGCCTCATTGCTTTTCAGAGTCTCTGCATGACCCGCCACACGACTCTGGTTCTGCCGCTCCACTTCCTGGACCTCAGCTTCATACTCCTGTAGCTTTGCATAGGATGAATCAAGAAGCTGTTTTACCTTTAGCTGTTGTTGGCTGATTGAGTTGCTGCCTTCTTCAATCGCCTCCTGAAGCATCTGCTTGAAAGCCTCTATTCGTTCATCAAAATGGTTGATCGTTGCATCTACTGCTTCAATACGCTGAATTTCTAGTTTTGTATGCTCGATACGGGCTTCTACTTGTGCTGTGGTAGTTCCTAGTTTGGTAAGAGAATCCCTGTAGGTATTAAGCACACCCTGTAGTTTGGTAAGATCGTCACTCCTCGCCTCAAGGTCCGCCATCTGGGTCTCTATCCTGAGAAGCATCTGGTTGGCAGCATCAATTCTGTGATTGATTCGCTCCTCCACTTGCTGAGAAGTATCTTTAAACTGATTACGGGAGGCTTCCAATTCCCGGGAGAACTGCCCAACTTTCTGTTTCATGAGATCCAGACGGCGGTCACGCTTATCTTCTACACGAAGCATGTAGATGATAATGAGCGTGATGATAAACAGGATTACCGGAAGCAAAAGCTCGAGTCCCATCGAAAACCTCCTACCAGAGCATCCTTAGAGTACCAGAGAAGCAAACTCCTTCCAAGAGCTTACCACCAAGTCAGCTTCGGGAAAACTTCTATGGGTATCCTTGGTTATTAGGCAGGAATGCATCCCTGCCTGTCTTGCTCCACGGCAATCCTTGGTGTAACTGTCGCCCATATAGAGCACTTGGCTGGGATTCACCTGCAAGTGATCAAGCAAGAAGGAGAAGGCTTTTGCACTTGGTTTCAAATAACCGCTTTCCTCTGTACTGTAGGCATAGTCTACCAAATCAGCAATACCAAGGGTCTGCAACTTACCAGCTAAGGGAAAATCACTAAAAACCGCAATCTTCAAGCCTTGCTTATGTACTTTTTCAAGTGTCTCAACCATCGTCGGATACGCCTTGATACTCAAAAAAGAATGCTCCCAAGCCTGATAGAACTGCTTCTCTACAGCAGCCTTAACCTGATCAGTCGTTCGATTTCCCCTCAATCGGGAAGCAACAAGCTGAGCCTGTCGATGTATGAGACCTGCCCGATTTTCAGGAGAGGTAGGGTGCAGGTCCTGCACCCTACGGTACTCCTTTCTTGCCCAGTTGAAAGCCTTGGCAAGAGTTAGGGAAGGAAACAGGGAACGAACCATTCTTACATTGAGCATCCTCTTCGGATAGAGCGTACCATCAATATCGAGCGCGAGAACCTTGATACCTTTCTCTTGAAGATACCCCATCCTCAACCTCGTTTCTTGCCGGTGGTACGCTTTGCCTGTTTTTCGATTCGCTTTCGCGACTTGTCAACTGAAGCCACGTTGCCAGGCTTGGTCCCTTTTGGCTTCGCAAATGCTCTTCCGCCAATATTACGTTTCACCTCGGGCTTTGGGCCATCCACTACTGGTTTTTTGGGTCCTCTCTCATGCAAGGAGGGATTTCTCTTACGTTCACGGAGATCTACCTCAATGGGAATCTGGGTGAATCCCAGATCTCGGCGAATACAGTTCTTCAAGTACTGGACATAGATCTGTGGGAAGTCCTTGATTCGGTTGACGAACATAAGAAACTTCACTGGGTTGGCACTGAACTGGGTACCGTAATAGACTTTGTAATGCCCCATGCTTCCTCGTGGGGGCTGAATGGCCTCTCCCCACTCCTTGATCGCTTCGTTCAGCTGAGAAGTGTCAACACGCTTGTTGAGCTGTTTCCATACCCCCCATACTGTATCGAGTAGCTTGCCAATATCCTGGCCCTTGAGAGCGCTGATTGACGTGATAGGTGCAAAGCCAAGGATGGGGAACAGGAATCTGATCCTGTCCTTGATAGCCTGCAACTCGTTCCCGATCCCAGTGAGCAAGTCAATCTTATTCAATACCAAGATAATACCCTTGCCCCTACGTACAATGAGGTTGGCAATCTTTTTATCCTGGTCTGAGAGCCCCTCGATAGCATCCACCATCAACAACACTACATCAGCCTCATCGATGGTCTTGATGGCACGATTGACGGAGTAGTATTCCACATCCTCCTCAACCTTGCTCTTACGCCTGATACCTGCAGTATCAAGTACGGTAAAGTCACTACCCTTGTATGAGAAAGTTCCCATGACAACATCACGGGTGGTACCAGCAATATCACTGACAATTGAAACATCTGAACCTACCAAGAGGTTGGTAAGGGTGGACTTGCCAGTATTGGGCTTGCCCATAATGGCCAGCTTCACGCGCTCGGCTTCTTCAGGGGCCTCATCAAGGCTTACCATTTCCAGCATGCCAAGCAGGGTATCTTCCAGATCTTCAATGCCCAAACCGTGAGCGGCAGATATTCCCACCACACGTTGGAATCCATACTGGTAGTACTCCCAGACCAAGTCATCACGCTTGGGGTCATCAACCTTGTTTACCACAAGCAGGACCTTCTCACTATATGGACGCAATGCTTTCAGTAATTCTTCGTCCTCTGCCGTAACAGCAGTACACTCCATCATAAAAATAATGGCATCACTTTGCGAGAGAAGGCCTAAACTCTTATTGGCGACCAGGTCATCAAACCCTTCTCGCTCAACCTTTACCCCGCCACTATCAACAAGTGTTACAGGATGGTTCCCAAGGTACCAGCGTTCTGGAATCAAGTCACGGGTAACCCCTGGGGTCGGATCGGTAATTGCTCGTCTTTTGCCGATCAAACGATTGAACAATGTGGACTTACCCACATTGGGACGGCCTACAATAGAGATAACCGGAATCTTTGCCGGTGAATCTTGTGTGTCAGATGGTGGTGAAATGATCGAATCGGTCATGCATCCACTCCCTTATAAACGTATTTATCGTGAGATATGAGTCCATTTCCAAGACCTGCTGTGCCAGTGCCCTCGCATCTTCAGAAGAGACCGAGCGCAAGATTTTCCGCACCTGCAGGAGGCTTTGGGACCCCATGCTCAATTCATCCAACCCCATACCGGCCAACAGCACGGAACAGAGAGGATCGGAAGCCATCTCCCCGCAGAGGCTTACCGGTATGTTGTTCTGGTGGGCTTTCTCTACAATCATGTGGATCGATCGCAGCACCCCGGGGTGAAATGGCTGATACAGGTAGGCAATCTTCTCATTGCCCCGATCGACAGCAATGGTATACTGAATCAGGTCATTGGTTCCGATTGAGAAGAAGTCAACCTTCTTTGCCAAGATGTCTGCACATAAGGCTGCAGACGGTACCTCAATCATGGTTCCAATTTTAATATCAGGATCGAAGGGGATCTGCTCATTCCGGCAATCCTCCTTGACATGTTCAAGGAGATGCAAGACCGCATTCAGCTCCTCGACCCCGCTGATCATTGGAAACATGATTTGCAACTTACCATATACGCTGGCGCGGAGCAATGCTCTCAGCTGTACGGTAAAAATATCCTTTCGGGAGAGGCAGAAACGTACAGCCCTCCAACCAAGTACAGGATTTTTCTCATCAATTCCGAGACCTTTCACAATCTTATCACCACCGATGTCGATGGTACGGATTGTAACCGGTTTAGGAGAAACGGCTTCCAGGACATGCCTGTATGCCTCAAACTGCCGTTGTTCTGAAGGAAGTTCCAAGGACTCCATGAAAAGGAATTCTGAGCGGAACAAGCCAACCCCGCTAGCACCGCTCTCCTTGACTGCATCGACCTCAATACTGGTCTGGATGTTCGCCTTCAGCAGTATGGTATGCCCATCGGTCATCTCGGTGGGAAGGTCAACCATCTTCTTCAGTTCACCTTCATGTTCCTGCCAGAGGGCAAAACGCTCATCAAGCATCTGTGCGACGTTCAAGTCAGGACGGACATAGACTTCCCCATACGATCCATCCAAGATAATCTCATCACCATCCTTCACATTTCTGGAAGCGGTGCCAGTGGCAAGGACCGTAGGAATATTGAAGGCACGTACAAGGATTGCCACATGACTTGCCCTGCCTCCCCCATCCAAGCTAATCCCTAGGATATGGGTCTTGTCCATGCTGAACAACTCAGAGGGCATGAGGTAATCAGCAACCAGAACCACGTCCTCATCAAGCGCTTCCAATGGTCGCTGTCCATCTCCCTTGACTGCAGCAATCAGATGTAGTGAGACATCCTTGAAATCAAGAGCTCGTTCACGCAGTAATTCATCCGTGGATTGTTCGAGCAGACGCACCATCTCATTCGTTACAGAATCGATGGCCCATTGGCTGCAAACCAAATTGGTAGTGATATATGCTTCGATCTGCCCGATATACTCGGGATCATCAAGCATCATCAAGTGGGTCTCAAGGATATCCTTCGACTCTTTGGAAATCTTGCTGGTGTTGTGTTCTTGCAGATGTGCTCTTGCCGCATTGACAGCTCCCTTGAACTTCTCAAGCTCTGTTGTCACGCCATCTGCAAGGATATGCCGTTTTTCTGCAGCACTTGCGGCGTTACGATGCACCAACGCCTTGCCCTTTGCGAGCCCCTCTGAAGCCGCTATACCCTTGAATATCCTCATATGTAATGTACTATACGGACTTTATGGTCAGATGTAAAGCTGGAAACCCTCCAACAGTTCTGGTAGAATGACTCCCATGGAAATGGATGAAGCTCCCAAACCAAGACGCACTATCTCTCCCCTATTTATACTATTAGCATGGATTCTTTTCACCCTTGGTGTTTTCGCCCTTGGCTATCCAAGGGTTCGTCAAGCAGTTGTTTCCAGTGGTGTTCTCCAATATGCCCGGCAAGGAGAGGACAGCCCTCTCCCCTCGACTCAGGTCAGGCCAGTACAGGTTGCATTCATAACAGCCAGTGGAGAGCCGCAACTTGTCTCCCTCCAAACCAAACGATTGGGAGGGAGCCAATACCATGACAGTTATGAAGCACTGCTTGGGGGACCTACGAAAGAGGTGCTCAGCTCAGGATTGGTAAGCAATATACACCCCAAAACCTCCCTCATCGGAATAACGCTGTCAAACAAGATTCTCTTTGTTGATGTAAGTAAGGACTTCTTGGATAGCTTGGATATTGTGAAAGCAACAGAACAGATGAAAACCACCGCTCTAGCATTCAGCCAGGTCAAGGATCTGGTTATATTGGTTGAGGGAAAACCATTAGAACAATAGAGCCTTTACTCGCGATGCAAAGGAATTCTTATCCATTCCGACCTCTGATTTCAGAAGTGCAAGGAATTCAACATTACCTTTGTGTCCCTTGAGTGGACTTTTTGTAAGTTCGTGTATGCCTACCCCATCCTCTTCAAGCAAATCAAACACCCTGAGCATTACATCCAAAAGAACCTCAGGGTCCTCAACAACTCCGTTGAAATCCTCCAAGCCCTTTGGCACCTCAAACTGCGGTTTGATCAGAGAAACCAACCAGGTATTGTTGCAGAGTGAGAGGATGTGGCTTGCGGCTCGAGCGATGGAACGGAAGGAAAGATCGCACACAGCAGCATTGCAAGGAGGATCCAAGTCTTCCAAGGTCATGATGTTCTGCCGTTCATGTACCTGCACTTGCTCATTGGTACGGAGTTTCCAATCGAGCTGGTTGTACCCTACATCCACACTATGGACCATGGCAGCCCCTCGTTTGAGCAGGCAATCAGTGAAGCCACCTGTGGAAGAGCCCGCATCAAGCATCACCAAACCGCTTACATCCAGGGAGAACTCATCTAAGGCATGCTCGAGCTTGTAACCACCACGGGAGACATAGGTATCGAAGGTAAAAGAAAAGGTTGCATGAGAGGATACCAACTGCTTTGGATCAGTGGACAGCACCCCATCCACCAATACATTACGGCAGACAATATATGCAGTGAGTTGGTCCTTGGTGTACTCATCAAACTGCTGGCAGAGGGCCTGCAGCAGGGCTACCTTCCTCTCTTTCATCAAATATCGTACAACCTCGTAAATCGTTCGATACTGAGCGCCTGTCCACTGGAAGCATCCAGGGTAATGCATACCCCCTGTATGACCGGTGCAGTATCAGCAATCTCGCTGCGAAGCGGCATTTGGGTAAGTTGCCTTGCAATCGAAATATCAGGCTTAGAGCCGATGACACTCTCCGACGGGCCGCAAAGACCTAGATCCGTAATATAGGCAGTCTTATGGGGAAGAATTTTCTCATCAGCTGTCTGTACGTGGGTATGTGTCCCAACTACCGCACTCACTTTGCCATCAAGATAGAGCGCCAAGGCTTCTTTCTCCTCCGGATTCTCTGCATGGAAATCCACAAAGATAAGGGGAGTCTGCTTTCGCAACTTTGCCACTTGGTCAGAACCAACTCGGAAAGGACAATCAATGGATGGCAGGGACTGCCTTCCTTGCAGGTTGAGAACGCCAACCTTATGCCCCTTGACCTCAACGACTACAGAACCATGCCCAGGCGCTGCAGGGGGATAGTTGGCAGGACGAAGCAAACGTTTCTCGCTATCCAGCAGTGGCCTTAAGTCATCCTGTTGCCAGATATGGTTCCCGCTGGTGATCACGTTCACCCCAAGTGAGAAGAATTGGTTCATTAAATCGGCATTCAGGCCAAAACCACCGGCTGCATTCTCACCATTCACGATAACCATGTCAGCTCGATAATCCTTGACCAATGTATGTAATCCAAGAAAGAGAGCCCTGCTCCCGGGCTGTCCACAGACATCGCCCAAAAGCAGGACTACCATTGTTTTAGTATCAGACACAAACAACCTACCTAGCGTACTCGACAACCCTCATCTCACGGATGATGGTCACCTTGATTCTGCCCGGATACCTCAGTTCAGCTTCGATACGGCTGGCGATGCCCTTGGCAATCTCCTTAGCCCCATCGTCGTTCACCTGGTCATTATTAACCAGAATCCTGAGTTCTCTACCGGCTTGAATGGCATATGCCTTATCCACGCCTTCAAAACTCTCAGCGATGTGTTCCAGTGACTCAAGGCGCTTGATGTAATTATCGAGCGTCTCCCGCCTTGCTCCTGGCCGTGCTGCACTGATAGCATCGGCTATCTGCACAATTACTGCTTCCAGGGTCTGCGGTTCTGTATCGTTGTGGTGAGCAAGGATGGCATTCACAATCTTGGGATCTTCCCCAAGTCGTTTAGCCATTTCTGCACCCATTTCCGCGTGGTTTGCGTCACTCTCAGTTTCAGTTCCTTTTCCGATGTCATGCAGGAGTCCAGCACGGAGTGCCAACTCACTATTTGCACCGACCTCACTGGCGATCATGCCGGAGAGAATGGCTACTTCCTTTGAGTGATTCAACACATTCTGCCCATAGCTTGTTCTAAAGTATAGTCGACCAAGCGCTCGGATCATCTCAGGGCTCACATTATGTACCCCTAGGTCGAAGATGACTTTCTCACCTTCGTCTGCAATGATTCTTCCCACTTCCTTCGATACCTTGTTCACCACCTCTTCGATACGAGCAGGGTGGATTCTTCCATCCTGGACAAGTCTCTCCAAAGCGACACGGGCAATTTCCTTCCGAACAGGGTCAAAACAGGAGATAACTACAGCCTCTGGCGTGTCATCAATGATCACATCCACACCAGTAAGTGTTTCCAGGGTACGGATATTGCGGCCTTCACGACCAATTATCCTGCCTTTCATCTCATCACTGGGAAGATTCACTGAACTGACCGTCACATCACTGACGACCTCTGTTGCCAACCTTTGAATCGAGGTAACGACGATATCCCTTGCTTTTTTGTCAGCGGAAAGCTGGGCCTCTTGCTCAATCTTGTTGATCATGAGCTGGGCATCTCTCCTCGCATCGTTGTACATGGTTTCCATGATGATATTCTTAGCTTCATCAGCAGAAAGTCCAGCGATACGTTCAAGTTCTGTAATCAAGCTGCCTTCTTTCTCGGCAATCTCTTGTTCTTTCTTGGAAAGGTTTCCTTCCCAATCTCCCAATTGCTTTTTGATAGCATCCAAATCAGCCTGCTTATGCTCGAGATTTTCCTCTTTTTGCGTGAGTCTTCTCTCAGAACGTTGCAGTTCAATCCGTCTCTCTCTAGCCTCTCGTTCCTGCTGTTGTTGTTCTTTCAACAACTGATCCCGAGTCTCAAGCAAAAGCTCTTTGCTTTTTGCTTCCGCTTCCTTTATAGCTTCCTCATTCAACCTAATAGCTTTCTGTTCAACGGAGGTAAGCTTAAATTTCGCATACAGCCAACGGCCTAACCAACCAAAGATGATACCAATAAAACAACTTAGGAGGATCAAAAGTATATTGTTCATATACTACCCCCTATTATAATGGTACAATAATACGTACGGCTGTCAGAATTGTCAAGGCTAAACCCATCTGTTATCTTGGCTTACAGTACAAATTATTCAACAGTTTGTTGATAATTCCACATTCAGAAGACGAAACAAAACCGCTGTCATTACAACAGCGGCTTTGCCCATACGGGCATATACTACAGGTGAAGAGACCCAATAGAGGCTTATTTCTCCTCTTTGTCCTTCTTCTCAGCCTTCTTGGCTGGTTTTGAGGCCTTCTTTTCAGTCTTCTTTTCGGCCTTCTTCTCGGGCTTTGAAGTTTTCTCCACCAGCTCGAGGATTACCATCTCGGCAGCGTCTCCGAGACGATTGCCGGTCTTCAGGACACGGGTGTAACCGCCCTTCCGCTCGACAAACAAGGGAGCGATCTCTGTGAAGAGCTTTGCAACAATTGCTTCATCATAAATGTCCCGTGCAATCTGGCGGCGGTTGGCCACATTGTCAACTTTAGCGCGGGTGATCATTTTCTCAGCCATTTTGCGTACTTCCAGAGCCTTTGCCTTGGTGGTCTCAATCCGCTCATATCTGAACAGACTGGTCACCATGTTGCGCTTCAAAGCTTTGCGGTGTGCAGAGCTTCTATTAAGCGCATTGAATCCAATCTTATGCTTCATTCTCTTCTTCCTTGTTCCCTGGTACTTTGATTGCAGTTTTCAGGACACTGTAGTCGGTCATCCCAAGGCTGAGATTCCACTCCTTCAGTTTTTCCTTAATTTCCTGGAGGCTCTTCTTACCGAAGTTCCTCGTTTTTGCAATCTCTTCCTCAGTCTTCTTGGTGAGATCGCCGATGGTTCGGATGTTTGCGTTCTTCAGACAGTTGCTGGAGCGTACTGTCAATTCAAGTTCCTCAACGGAAGTGTTGAGAATCTTGCGGACGCGTTCCTCCTCTTCATCAACTTCGTCATTGTTGTTGATCAATGTTTCATCAAAGTTAATAAAGATCTGGAAATAATCCTTTGCAATCTTAGCAGCCTCTGCAAGCGCATTCTGAGGAATAATCGTACCATCAGTGTAGATTTCCAGTGTAAGCTTGTCATAATCACTACGATAGCCGACACGGGTGGGTTCAATCGAATACTTTACGCGGGTAACCGGTGAGAAGCTGGCATCAATGGGGATGGTCCCAATCTCTTCCACATACTTCTCGTTGATTTCAGACGGGACATAGCCCCTACCAAGGTCTATCTGAACTTCCATCTCGATGTTGGCATCATCCATCATCGTGAAAAGAACCAGATCCTTGTTGGTGATCTCAACCTGGTCACGCTCGAAGTTTGCACCGGTCACAACGCCGGGTCCCTTACACTCGATGAGGAGGTTTGTACCCTCCGAGTCATCGGGCATCTTGATCTGCAGTTTTTTGAGCGAAGCAATGATATCCGCGATATCTTCGCGAACACCGGGAAGCTGCTCATACTCACTTGAGATCAAGTGGGGAACACCATCTTCATTGAAGCTGGTGAACTTTACGGCAGTGACGGCATACCCCTGGATCGATGAGAGGAGTACCCTCCTAAGCGTGTTACCGATTGTGGTACCAAAGCCTCTCTCAAAAGGATAAGCGATGAATTTCCCATAGTTCGGCTCAACTGCGCTATGTTCGAAGGTGATCCCCTTGGGCTTCTTAAAGCCCTTCAGAAGGTTTTTGCGTGCCATGGTTACTCCTTATCTGGAATACAACTCGACAACCAGCTGCTCGTTAATCTTTTCGAGCTCGGTGACTTCACTTCTTCTCGGAACTGCGATGAAAGTGCCTTTCATAGCATCTACATCTAGGTTCAGCCACTGGCATACGCCACTTTTGGTGTATTCCTTGAGGTTTTCTTTAATAATCAACATCTTCTGACCACTCTTGCCTACGGAAACCTCATCACCTGGGCGAAGGCGGTAAGAAGGAATGGAAACACGCTTGCCATTCACGAAAACATGTCCGTGATTAACCAGCTGTGCAGCCTGACTGCGGCTGGAAGCAAAGTGGAGTCTAAACACCACATTATCAAGCCTCTGCTCAAGAAGCATGATCAAGTTTTCACCGGTCTTACCAGGAAGTCTTGCTGCCTCATTGAAGGTAAGCTTGAACTGCTTTTCAAGCATGCAATAGGTTCTTTTCAGTTTCTGCTTCTCGCGCAACTGCAGACCGTAGTCGGTCGGCTTCTTGGAGCGCGCTCGGGGATCCTTACCAGGAAGCCCAGTGGACTTGATGTCATTAAGCGGGCATTTGCCACTGTGGCATCGATCACCCTTGAGGAACAACTTGGTCCTCTCTGCTCTACAATATCTGCACTTAGGTCCAGTATATCTAGCCATGTATCTGCTCTCTCCTCATCAGACTCTTCTACTCTTGCGAGGTCTGCATCCATTGTGTGGGATGGGGGTGACATCACGAATGGAACGGACCTTAAGTCCGAGCACACCCAACGTCCTGATGGCGCTCTCACGTCCAACACCGGGTCCCTTCACAAATACGTTCACTTCCTGCAATCCACTATCCATAGCAGCCTTGGCAGCCTTTTCGGCAGTGGTCTGTGCTGCATAGGGGGTGGACTTCTTAGCGCCACGGAAACCAAGTCCACCGGCACTAGCCCAAGATACCGCATTCCCGTTTAGATCGGTAACGGTAACAATGGTATTGTTAAAGGTCGCCTGGATATAGACATTGCCTTCATATACCGTTTTCTTGACTTTACGTTTAATAGTAGCCATGTGCTATCTGCTCCTTATTTCTTCTTGGACGCAACGGTCTTCTTCTTACCCTTGCGAGTACGGGCATTGGTTTTTGTCCTCTGTCCGTTAACGGGAAGACCCTTACGATGACGAAGGCCACGATAGCAACCGATGTCCATAAGGCGCTTGATGTTCAGAGCGACCTCTGTCCTCAGACGTCCTTCTACTTTGTACTCTTCCTCGATTACCTTACGCAATACTGCCAGGTCATCACTGGAAAGGGTATTAATACTTGTATCGGGATCAATTTTTGTTTTTTCACAAATCTCAACCGCCGAAAACCTACCAATCCCATAAATATAGGTTAAGGCGATTTTTACTGCCTTGTTCGGCAAATCTACACCTGCAATTCTCGCCATTCATGGCCTCCTGAATTTCTCTAATAGAGTGGAAGGCTTGCGCCGAACCCTGTTTATCTCTGTCTCTGCTTGTGCTTGGGGTTCTCACAAATAATGCGGACCACCCCATTCCGTCTGACTACTTTGCACTTGTCACAAATCGGTTTGACACTTGCTCTTACTTTCATGTTCTAGCTCCTAGCCTAAATGTGTTTCGACTTCCTCTTCTTGCCGTCAACATTGAAACCATCGTAGTGGTGCATCTTCATAACACCTTCAATCTGTCGCATGGTATCCAAGTCAACACCGACAAGAATCAGTAGTGACGTTCCACCGAAAAGCATTGCAACAGATGCAGGGAAGTTGAAGAACATCTGCACCAGCGTAGGAATCAAGGCAATAAAAGCCAAGAACAGGGAGCCAGGGAGAACAATGCGGTTAAGCACCTTAGTAAGGTACTCTTCAAGTTTCTCGGAACGTACGCCGGGAACTGAACCACCATTCTCACGAATCTGTTTGGCCATCTCCACCGGGTTCATTGAAACCTGGGTATAGAAGAAGGCAAACCCTATGATCAACAGGGCGTAGATAATCAGATAGGGGGCACCCTGTGGATTCAACCAATTAGCGAAGGCAGCAAGCCACCTCACCTCTTGTCCCAAAGTAGTTGCGATCTGCAACGGGAAGGAAAGCAAAGCACTTGCAAAGATTACCGGGATAACACCTGATGGGTTGACCTTGATTGGGATGTACGTACTTTGTGCACCGTACATCTTACGGCCTACCACACGTTTGGCATAGTTCACGGGAATCTTTCTTACGCCCTGCTCTTCATACACGACGAGAGCAACAACAACCAAGAACATTACAAAGACCACCAAGACGACGATTGGGTTCAGAACACCCGCGGAGATGCTCTGGAACAGAACCGATACGGCCTCGGGAAATCTTGCTACAATACCGGCGAAGATCAACAGACTGATACCGTTACCGATACCCCACTGGGTAATCTTGTTACCGATCCAAATCAGGAGCATGGAACCGGTCGTTACGGTAAGCATAGCTACCAATGTGAACGGAACGGTGCTCATTGTCATCACGCCGGGAATGGAGTTGGCGTAGATGGTTACTACATACGACTGAATCAGACAAACTACAATCGTACCATATCTGGTGTACTGCTGAATCTTCTTATGCCCGGATGGGTCCTGGGCCAGCTTCTTCAGTGAAGGGATAACCAACATCAACAGCTGCACAATAATCTGTGTGCTGATGTACGGCATGACACCCAACATAAACAGAGAAAAGTTGGAGAACGCACCACCCGAAAAGAAGTTCAGATACTCGGTTAACCCGATATTAGAATCTGAACTCTGGGATAGAAAAAACAGTTTCAGAACTTCCGGATCAATCCCAGGAATAGGAATCACTGCCCCGATCCTGCTGACAATCAGCAGGCTTAGGGTAATGAAAATCTTTTTCCGGAGATCCTTGATTCTATACATCTCAACTAAGGAGTTTGCCATAAAGCCCTTCTTTGTTATTTAATCTCGCCACCCGCAGCTGTAATCTTCTCGATTGCAGTAGCGGAAACCTTCAAACCGTCAATGACTACCTTCTTGGTAAGTTCTCCATTACACAGAACTTTGGCCTGTGTATTGTGTCCCTTGACCAACCCAACATCCTTCAAGGCGTCGAGGGTAACTACATCTCCATCTTCGAAGTTAGCAGAAATTACATCAAGGGAGACAACGGCATACTCTTTCTTAAATACACTGTTGGAAAAACCTCTACGGGCAACACGGCGATACAAAGGCATCTGTCCGCCTTCGAAGCCGAGACGAACACCACCGCCGGAGCGAGAATTCTGTCCGTCATGACCCCTACCGCAGGAGCGACCCTTCGAGGACGCGCCACGCCCTACGATTGTCTTTTTCTTATTGGCACCTTTCGGTGCATGAATCTGTCCCATCTTACATCTCCTCGACTTTCACAAGGTGTGCTACTACACGGACCATCCCAAGCGTAGCGGGAGTAGCATCGTGTACAACCGAGCTGGAAATCTTGCCAAGTCCGAGAGCCTTCACCGTTCTGCGCTGCTTAGGCAGTGAACCGGAAAGTCCTCTGACAAGGGTAACCTTGATTTTCTTTGCGTCAGCCATCTCTTACCCCCACATCTCATTCAGGGACTTGCCCCGATTCTTTGCAACCACTTTGGCATCGAAAAGATTCTCGAAACCATCAAAGGCAGCTTTCACCGTATTGATTGCATTCTTGGAGCCAAGTGACTTGCCCTGGATATCAGAGATACCACAGACGTCACAAATAGCGCGGACTGCACCACCGGCAATAACACCCGTACCAGGTCTTGCAGGCTTCAAGAGCACGCTTGCACTCTTGTAGTTTCCCAAGATCTCGTGAGGAATAGTTGTCTTCTTCATCGGTACAACAATCATGCTTGACTTAGCACGATCGACAGCCTTTCTGATCGCCTCAGTGACGTCATTGGCCTTACCGAAACCATATCCAACCTTACCATTCTGGTCACCAACGACTACCAGTGCGGAGAAGGAGAACCTTCTACCACCCTTGACAACCTTGGCAACACGGTTCAGCTTGATCAGCTTCTCGACAAACCCGTCGTTCTTATCTCTATCTCTATCTCTCGATCTATCCACAGTATCCCCCTAGAACTTTACGCCAACTTTGCGTGCGCCATCTGCGATGCTCTTGACAACCCCGTGGAACAGATAGCCATTACGATCAAACACACAGGTGTCGATCTGCTTCTCGAGCATTCTCTTACCAATGGTTTCCCCGAGTTTAGCTGCGTCTGCTACCGTGTTCTTCAGGCCCTTGAGCTCTTTCTCCATGGTGCTTGCAGCAACGAGGGTGTTACCAGCTACATCGTCGATGACCTGTACATACATGTGGGAATTGCTGCGAAACACGCTCATTCTCGGCCTACTTGCGGTACCGGAGATGTGCTTTCGAATATGATACTTACGACGAGCAAGTTTCCTTCTTTTATCGATAACTCTATTCATCTTTTCTACCTACCCACTATTTCTTAGCAGAAGCTGTCTTACCAGCCTTGCGCCTGATTACCTCGTCCTCATACCGAATTCCCTTACCCTTGTATGGTTCAGGTTCTCGGAGGGAACGGATCTCTGCACAAGTCTGCCCAACGAGCTGCTTGTCGATACCGCTGATGGTAACCTTATTGGGGTTTTCCACGGTAGCAGTGATTCCCTGGGGAAGTACAACTTCAATCAATTCGGAGTACCCGAGGTTGAGGGTCAGGATATTGGCCTTCAGGTCAGCACGGAAACCGACACCGTTGATCATGAGAGTCTTGGAGAATCCCTTGGACACTCCAATAACCATGTTGTTAACCAACTGGCGGTAGAGACCCTGGAAGCTATTGCTTTCCTTTGACTCATCCTTGGGAACCACGTTAATTTCGGATTCCTTGATGTTGATCACAACCTCAGGACGGGTTGGGCAGCTGAGCTTTCCTTTCGGACCTTCGACATTAATCAAACCACCGTTGATGGCAACTTTGACCCCTTGCGGTACTGTGATTGGCAATTTTCCAACTCTGGACATTTCTTTACCACCTTACCAAATAGAGCAGATCAGCTCGCCACCGACCTTGTTCTCTGTAGCCTTCTTCCCGGTGATGACACCCGAAGAAGTAGACACTACAACGACGCCATGTCCGTTGTACACACGGGGCATCTCACGATAGCCGGTGTAAACACGACGGCCAGGGGTGCTGATGCGTTGAATCCCATGGAGCACTGGACTCTGATTATCATCATACTTCAGGAAAACTCGGATATAGGAAATCCCATCCTTGGTCACCTTCTTGAAGTTCTTGATATATCCTTCATTCTTTAGAATCTTCACTATCTGAAGCTTCATCTTAGAAGTAGAAACATCTACTTTCTCATGCTTGGCCATGTTAGCATTTCTAACCTTAGTCAGCATATCAGCTACTGGATCACTTACAGCCATTTTTCTCTCCTACCAACTGGATTTGGTAACACCAGGAATCTGGCCTTCACTAGCCAATTTACGGAAACAGATCCTGCACATGTCGAATTGGCGCATATAGCCACGGGGTCTGCCGCAAATTCTGCAGCGATTGACGTGTCTGGTGCTGAACTTAGGCTCTCTCTTGGCCTTTACGATCATTGATTTCTTTGCCATATGTCTCTTACCCCTTATTTACTGAAGGGCATGCCAAGCTTTGCAAGCAGGGCGTAGCCTTCTTCATCGGTCTTTGCGGTCGTTACAATGGCGACATTCAAACCGCTGACGCGTTCGATCTTATCGAAGTCAATCTCAGGGAAAATAATCTGCTCGGTAATACCGAGTGAGTAGTTCCCATGCCCATCAAAAGCATTGGGCTTGACACCTCTAAAGTCCTTAACGCGGGGAAGAGCGATGCTGATCAGCCTCTCCAGGAAGAACCACATGTTTTCACCACGTAGAGTCACCATAGCACCAATTTCATACCCTTCACGAACCTTGAAGTTTGCGATGGACTTTTTGGCCTTGGTTTTCAATACATGCTGACCGGTGATCTGCTCAAGCTCCTTGACAGCAGCATCGAGGAGCTTCTTATTGGTAATGGCTTCGCCGACACCGACACTGACAACAACCTTCTCGAGAGCGGGGATCTGCATTTTGGAGCTATAGCCAAAATCTTCAAACAGAGCAGGAGCTACTGTTTCCAGGTATTTTTTCTTAAGGTTTGGTATAAACTTTTCCATTAGATTACTTCCCCGGTTTTCTTGGCATAACGGACTTTCTTGCCGCTTTCATCAAACTTGTACCCAATCCTTGTAGTTTCACCTTTTCCGGTGACGTAAGCTACATTTGAAACATGGATTGGTGCCTCAATTTCCACGATGCCGCCCTTGTCCTGTTGGTTTTTCTTGCGCATGGACTTTTTCACCATGTTGGCACCCTGGACAACGACTCTCTCTTTCTCACGGTCTACCTTCACGATCTTGCCTGACTTACCTTTGTCCTTACCAGCAATGATCATTACGGTGTCGTTCTTCTTAAGCTTCATGTGTATACTCCTACAACACTTCCGGCGCGAGAGAAACAATCTTCATGTACCCATCACGCAGCTCTCTGGCTACGGGTCCGAAGATACGCTTACCGCGCGGGTTATTGTTGGCATCGATGATAACGCATGCGTTGTCATCGAACCTGATATAGGTACCGTCAGGTCTGCGGTATTCCTTCTTCGTTCGGACAATTACTGCCTTCATGACGTCACCTTTCTTGATGGCGCCGTTAGGCAATGCGGTCTTTACGGCCACGACAATAATGTCACCAACACCGGCAACATAGCGATGGCTTCCGCCAAGAACCTTGATACACTGCACTCGCTTTGCACCACTGTTATCCGCTACATTCAAATAGGTCTGCATCTGTACCATATCGTCTCTCTCCTATTAGCGAGCGCGCTCGACGATCTGCACGAGACGCCAGCACTTATCCTTGCTGATGTGGCGGCATTCCAAAACACGTACGGTGTCGCCGATATTTGCCTCGTTCCTCTCATCATGTGCCTTTACCTTTTTGGTAGTAGTCACATACTTTTTATACAGGGGATGCAGTCTTCTTGAGGAAACAGCAACGACAATCGTCTTATCCATCTTGTCACTGACCACCCGGCCGGTAAAACTTTTTTTATTAGCTTCCATCTGAATCGCTCTCCCTTACTTTGCCACGTTCCGAATTCCAAGTTCATACTCACGAATTCGGGTATTCACACGAGCGATGTTCCTCCTGACGGTACGAACAGCAAGTGGATTCTCCACATGTCCGAGCACTCTTCCCATACGAAGGTCGAAGTACTCCTTGTGAAGTTGCTCCTTCTTGGCTACCAGCTCGTCAAGGGTCAAATCTTTATATGAATTCTTCATACTCTTACTCCACTTCCCTTCTGGCGACAAACTTCGTCTTGATCGGAAGCTTGGAAGCTGCGAGCTCCAAAGCCTCACGAGCGAGCTCTTCAGGAACGCCACCCATTTCAAACATCACAGCGCCGGTCTTCACGACAGCGACCCAACCTTCGGGGTTACCCTTACCGTTTCCCTGTCTGGTTTCAGCGGGTTTCTTGGTATAGGGCATGTCAGGGAAAATCCTGATCCATACCTTACCACCACGCTTAATGTGACGGGTCATGGCGATACGGGCTGCCTCAATCTGGCGATTGGTGATCCACTTCGGCTCAAGTGCGAGCAAACCGAATTCACCGAAAGCAATGGTAGTCCCGCGATGTGCAACACCATCAGTGGTGCCACGCTGTTTCTTTCTGTGTTTAATTCTCTTTGGACTAAGCATGGCCTACTAACTCCTTGCCTCAGCACCTTCGCTCTTGGTCGGCTTTCTCACCAAACCACCGGCGTCGTTCTTGACTGCACGATCGTAGATCTCACCGTTGTACACCCACACCTTGACGCCAATGACACCAAAGGAGGTATTAGCTGTGGTGAATCCATAGTCGATGTCACTGCGCAGCGTGTGAAGGGGAATTCTTCCTTCCTTCATCCACTCCGAGCGTGCAATTTCTGCACCACCGATACGACCGGAGAGCCGGATCTTAACACCCTGAGCACCATTCTGCATTGCTTTGGAAACAGCCATCTTCATTGAGCGGCGGAATGAACCACGACTCACGAGCTGTCTAGCAACGTTTAAGGCAATCAGCTGGGCATCAGCCTCTGGCTTCTTGATTTCCTTGATCTTGATCTGCACCTTCTTGTCAGAGAGTTTCTGGAGACGTGCTCCAAGCTTCTCGACATTTGCACCCTTGCTACCAATGATGATACCAGGACGGCTGGTGGTGATCACAATCGTAATGCGCTGGGGTTTACGGATGATTTCAACATCCGAAATCTCAGCACCCTGGACTTCAGGGCATTCAACCAAAGCCTTTCTCAGCTTCAGATCTTCATGCAGAGTGTCCGCATACTCCCTGGGGTCCACATACCATTTGGACTTCCAGGTCTTGTTGACTCCAAGACGGAGCCCAATAGGATTAACTTTCTGGCCCATTTACTTCCTCACGCTTGCTTTTTCGTCAACGACGACGGTAATGTGTGACATCCTCTTAAGCAGAATATCCCGTCTTCCATGGGATCTCGGCCAGACTCTCTTGAGCCTTGGACCCTCGTTAACCTGCAACTCCTTGATCACAAGATTCTCTTCGTCGATCTTCTTGTTCTGATCAAGCGCATTTGCACAAGCGGATTGCAAAACTTTCAGAATCAAATTTGATCCCTTCTGAGGCATAGCCTCAAGAATTGCTACTGCTTCCACATACGACTTATTCCGAACAAGATTGGCGACCGGGCGAACCTTGGAAGGAGATACCATCAGAAATTTGGCAGTTGCTGAATAACCTTGTTTATCTTCCATCTTACTACCCATACCGCTTACCCAACCTTCTTGTCGGAAGCATGACCGCGGAAAATTCTGGTGGGAGAAAACTCACCGAGTTTATGTCCAACCAAGTTCTCCGTCACATATACTGGAATCCAGGTTTTTCCGTTATACACAGAAATCGTGAATCCCACCATTTCAGGGATGATCGTAGAACAGCGGGAATAAGTCTTGATCATCTGCTTCTGATTAGTCTTAAGAGACTCCTGAATCCTCTTATACAGTTTCTTTTCAATAAAAGGACCTTTTTTGATTGATCTAGCCACTTTCTACTCCTACTTCCGCTTCTTAACGATGAATGCACCGGAAGGTTTCTTCTTGGAACGGGTCTTTCCACCCTTTGCCGGCTTACCCCATGGGGAAACAGGGTTACGTCCTGCAGCAGTCTTACCTTCACCACCACCATGTGGGTGATCGATCGGGTTCATTGCTACACCACGTACCTTCGGCCGTCTTCCAAGGTGGCGACTTGCACCAGCCTTTCCGAGCGTGACGTTCATATGATCTTCGTTGCCAAGCTGCCCGAGGGTAGCGTAGCACTCACCAAACACCATGCGCATTTCGCCTGAAGGCAAGCGGAGGGTGACATAGTCTCCTTCCTTAGCAACCAGGGTAGCTCCCAAACCAGCGCTGCGGACAAGCTGTCCACCACGACCGAGGGTCAACTCCACATTATGCACCACAAGGCCAAGAGGAACTTTCTTCAAAGGAAGAGCATTTCCTACCTGAATTGGGGCTTCTGGTCCACTGATAACAGTGGTTCCAACCTTGATACCCCTAGGAGCAATCATGTAGCGCTTCTCACCATCGGCATAAAATACCAATGCAATGTTTGCACTGCGGTTCGGATCGTATTCGATTGTCTTCACAACACCGGGAATCCCGTATTTGTCGCGTTTGAAATCGATAGTACGATATGCACGCTTATGGCCACCGCCTCTACGGCGAACACTGATGCGCCCGAAGGTATCCCGACCTGCCTTTTTGTTAAGACCACTGGTCAACGACTTCTCAGGCTTGCTGGCAGTCAGCTCGCTGAAGACCAAAGTGGTCTTCTGGCGAAGGCCGGGAGTATTGGGCTTGTATGATTTAAGTGCCATAATCCAACTTCTCCTTATACGCCTTCGATGGCCTGGATGGTATCACCCTTGGCCAGGGTTACGACAGCCTTCTTCCAGTTACCGGTGTTACCAAGGATGGAACCACCCTTACCGCGGGAATACTTTGGCTTGCCCTTCACAATCATCACGTTACAAGCTGCAACTTCAACACCAAAGAGCTCTTTAACAGCTGCCATGATCTGATACTTGTTGCTGTCCATACGGACCTTGAACGAATACTTCTTTGTTTCGCCCTCGCGAGCAAGATTGGTCTTCTCACTCAGAACGGGTTCAATAATAACTTGGTCTGCTCTCATTTCCGGTCCCCTTATTTGTCGCCGTAGAATTCATTCAAATTCTTAGCAGCCCCTTCCAGAACCAGGAGCTTTCTCCCGTACAACAACTCCTTAGCAGAAAGCCTGTTGTAAGAAAGAACACGCAGGTACGGAATGTTCCTTGCAGCACGGCGCACCATTGCATCGTCATCTTTCAGGATCAGAATGGTTCTGCTCTCATCCTCGACGAAGTTCTTAAGAATCTTATCAAGATCCCTGGTTTTGCCACTTTCGATGGAGAAATCCTCTACAACAACGAGACGATCCTCCTTGACTCCCATAGATAACAGGCTTTTCATTGCAAGCCTCTTCATCTTCTTGGGGAGGGTAATACTATAATCGCGCGGCTTGGGCCCAAAAATCGTTCCACCACCAACTCTGACAGGGCTTTTCTTGTCACCGGCACGTGCGTTACCAGTACCCTTCTGTTTGTATGGCTTATTATTGCTGTATCTGACCTCTGCGCGGGTCTTAGTACTTGCAGTACCAACACGGTGGTTTGCAAGCTCGCTGTTTACGGCATAATAAATGGTACCATCACTCACCTCTCTGTTGAATACTTCATCATTCAACACGAGGGTTCGGACCTCTTTGCCGTCGATTGAAAAGACTTTCGTTTCCATATATCTCGCCCCTACTTCTTGATCGCTTTCTTGACGATGACGACACTCTGGGCGGGGCCAGGGATAGCACCCTTAACCATAAGGACCTGCATCTCTTCATCGACACGGACTACCTTCAGGTTCTGGACCGTCGTCCTCTCATTACCCATGTGGCCAGCCATCCGAGTACCTTTGAATGTGCGGGAAGGGGTGGAAGACATTGACGTACCGCCGATGTCGCGATGGAATTTGGAACCGTGGGTAGCACGACCGCCCTTAAAGCCATGTCGTTTCATACCGCCGGCAAAACCCTTACCTTTAGAAGTCCCGGTGACATCCACAAAGGAGATGTCCTTAAATATATCCACGCCCAACACCTCGCCGACTGCGACCTCACGGTCATAGTCACGGAATTCCATTACATGCTGCTTTGGTTCACATACTTCCTTGAACTGTCCAGCATATGGTTTGGTGATAGTGCTTTTCTTCTTGTCAATCGAACCCAATACAGCAGCAGAATATCCATTCTTCTCCTCATTGCGGTCCGAGACAACAACGTTGCCCTCTATTTTTATTACAGTCACGGGTGTGAGCCTGCCTTGCGCATCAAACACCTGTGTCATTCCAACTTTTTTGCCGATAAGCCCTAACATCTCTTACCTCAACTCTCTTACTGTTTAATCTCTACATCCACACCGGCAGGGAGCTCAAGCTTCATGAGGGCATCCATGACTTTTGATGTAGGATCCAAAATGTCAATCAACCTTTTGTGGGTTCTCATCTCAAATTGTTCACGAGACTTTTTGTTGACAAAGGGCGATCTCAGGACAGTGTACTTGTTGATACGGGTTGGGAGAGGTACAGGACCTGACACTGTAGCACCAGCCCTGACAACGGTATCTACGATAGCTTTTGAGCTCTGTTCAACCAGCTCAATATCAAAACCTCTCAGCCTAACTCGAATTCTCTCTTTAGCCATTATTCCTCCAAAAAACGGGCCTTGCCACCATCATCTGATGATGGCAAGACATTCGTTGGTAACGTTATTCAACGATCTCGGTAACCTGACCGGAAGCAACGGTTCTACCACCTTCGCGGATAGCGAAGCGGAGTCCCTTGTCCATGGCAACAGGGTGAATGAGTTCAACATTGATGTCGGTGTGATCCCCAGGCAGAACCATCTGCTTGTCTTCAGGCAGGGTTACCGTACCAGTGATGTCAGTGGTGCGGAAATAGAACTGCGGGCGATAGCCGCTGAAGAATGGGGAGTGACGACCACCCTCGTCCTTGCTCAGTACGTATACAGTACCTGAGAACTTGGCGTGGGGATTGATGGACTTGGGCTTTGCCAGAACCTGGCCACGAACAACGTCCTTCTTGTCAACACCACGAAGCAGTGCACCGATGTTGTCACCGGCCTGACCTTCGTCGAGCAACTTGTTGAACATTTCAACACCAGTAACAACAGTGTCACGGGTCTCACGGATACCAATAATGGAAGCAGGTTCGTTAACCTTGATGATACCGCGCTCGATACGACCGGTAACAACAGTACCACGGCCGGAGATGGAGAAGATGTCCTCAATCGGCATCAAGAAGGGCTGGTCAACAGCACGCTCCGGAAGCGGAATGAAGGTATCCATAGCTTCAAGCAGCTCGTCAAGGCACTTGGTTTGTTCTGGATCATCAGGATTGCTCATTGCATTGAAAGCAGAACCGCGAATGACAGGAGTATTTGCACCGTCGAAGCCATACTCATTGAGCAGGTCGCGCATTTCTTCTTCAACGAGGTCGATCAATTCAGGATCGTCAACCTGGTCAGTCTTGTTGATGAAAACAATCAAGCAAGGTACACCAACCTGGCGTGCGAGCAGGATGTGCTCTTTGGTCTGTGCCATAGCACCGTCAGTTGCTGCAACGACGATGATGGCGCCGTCCATCTGTGCAGCACCGGTGATCATGTTCTTGATGTAGTCAGCGTGTCCCGGGCAGTCAACGTGTGCGTAGTGCCTATTAGTAGACTGATACTCAACGTGTCTGGTGTTAATGGTAATACCACGCTCTTTTTCCTCAGGGGCGTTGTCGATTGAATCGTAAGCAAGTGCCTTATCGCCAAACAGCTTTGCACAGTGCATGGTAATTGCTGCGGTAAGGGTAGTCTTACCATGGTCAACGTGACCGATGGTGCCTACGTTTACGTGTGGCTTCGTCCTCTGAAATTTCTCTTTTGCCATCATTTCCTCCTTGTGACATCCAATGTTAGTCACAAAAAATAATTAATATGTGCTCATAAAGGCCCAAAGCCTTTACCATTTCGATTGAGACAAACTAATTACAGGGAAACAAAACATAAGAGGATTCCAGAGGTCGGCAGGCCTGGAGGACCCATCCTGACGACATAGTATAAGTTTATAAAAAACTTGGTACTGCCTGAAACCACCTTATCATTGCTCCAGCAATAATCGGTTTGGCTCTACATACTGCCACATAGACGTACCTATGCGGACACCTTTAGCAATATACGGGAAAGCAGTTTTTATGTCAAGCGATTAGGAATAATTCTATAAAGATAAAGAAAAACCGGCTCTTCACAGTGGAAAAGCCGGCCTTTTTTGGTTTTTTTATTACCAACGGTAATGACTGAAAGCCTTGTTTGCCTCTGCCATTCTGTGGGTATCTTCCTTCTTCTTGAAGGCAGAACCGGTATTCTGGTAGGCATCCAGGAGCTCAGCACCAAGTTTCTCGGCCATGCTGTGCCCATTACGGGAACGAGCAGCGGCGATAATCCAGCGCATTGCAAGGGCCTCACGGCGATTCTCACGAATCTCCACAGGAACCTGGTAGGTTGCACCACCAACACGGCGGCTCTTTACCTCAACAACCGGCTTTACATTATCCAAGGCCTTGAGGAAGACATCAAGCGGCTTTTCACCGGTCTTCTCACCAATGGTCAACATGGCATTGTAAATGATCCTGGTGCTGAGGGACTTCTTTCCATCGTACATCATGCGACGGATGAACTTCTCAACAATGACACTCCCATATACGGGATCCGGCAACACTTCCCTGACGGGAGCAGTAGTTCTTCTAGACATATTCCAACTCCTCCCTTATCAAGCCTTAGGCTTCTTGGCGCCGTATTTGGAGCGGCTTCTCTTACGATCTGCAACACCAAGGGTATCCTTGGCACCACGAACAATGTGATAGCGAACACCGGGAAGGTCCTTGACCCTTCCACCACGAAGGAGTACTACCGAGTGCTCCTGCAGGTTATGTCCGATACCGGGGATATAGGCGGTAACTTCAATACCATTGGAAAGTCGCACACGTGCAACCTTTCTCAAAGCAGAGTTCGGCTTCTTCGGGGTTACGGTCATGACCCTGGTGCATACACCACGCTTCTGGGGACAACCTTCGAGGGCTGGGGACTTTGTCTTCTGGACAATGGTCTTTCTACCCTTTCTGATCAGCTGATTAATAGTAGGCATCTTATCGACACACTCCCTTTTCTTTCTTTGACCCACTGCTTCTCACAAACACAGGGATCTGCGCCACCCCTACGGGCAACACGTCATATGTAAAATCCGTACCCAGCATGGACACAGCGGTGTGGTTTTACACGGTCCGGCAAGGCTGCATATGCGCCAACAGGCGCATAGGTCAATCCTCGTCGGAATCGTCCACATCCACGGTATCACCCACGGATTTCATGTCTGCCAAATCTTCAACGTCAAATTCATCATCTGCAATCATCTCTTGGTGTCGTGAAGCCTTTACTGCATCAACTCTCTGCTGCAGTCTCAGCAACTCCTCATCCTTGAGTTTAACATCGCGATAAAGACGCATACCAGTTCCCGCAGGAATCAGGTGACCGATAATGACGTTCTCTTTCAAACCACGCAACTCATCTTTACTACCAGCTATTGCTGCATTTGTCAAGACCTTGGTTGTCTCCTGGAAGGACGCCGCACTGATGAATGAGTCGATACTCAAGGAGGCTCGCGTGATACCAAGCAGCAGTGGCTGTGCAACAGCAGGCTCACCACCTTCGGTAATCACCCGGTCATTCTCCTCGAAGAACCGATACTTGTCCACCTGCTGGCCGTGGATCAAATTGGTATCACCAACATGGACCACCTCGACCTTACGCAGCATCTGCCTGACAATAACTCCCAAGTGCTTGTCGTTGATCTGTACTCCCTGCATTCGATAGACTTCCTGAACTTCATCCACGAGGAAGGACTGCAGTGCATTCTCTCCAAGGATATCAAGGATGTCATGGGGATCGACAGATCCATCACACAATGGCTCAGCAGCTTCGACAGAATCACCATCACGGACCAACAGGTTCCTTCCCATTGGTACCATATGCTTGTATTCATTACCGAATGGGTCAGTTACCAAGATGGTACGCTTACCCTTTACGATATTGCCAAAGCTAATTAAGCCAGCAACCTGAGCAAGGATTGCAGCGTTCTTCGGCCGGCGAGCCTCGAACAGCTCACCAACACGGGGAAGACCACCGGTAATATCCTTCGTTTTGGTCCCTTCTTTAAGCAACTTGGCGAGAATCATACCCTTGTCAATCTTCACATTGTCCTGGGTCTGGATATACGATCCGCCAGGCAGCAAGTAGACTGCAAGAATATCTCCCTTTCCATGTTCCTCACTGGTAATCTCAATACGAGGCTGCAAGGACTCAAGGCTATGCTCGGTAATCTTCTTCTCAATATTACCGGTTTCCTCATTCACCTCTTCAACCAACGTGGTTCCCAGCTTGATATCAACAAAGTGGGAGAACCCTCCCTCTTCTGCAATAACCGGCTCACTGAACGGGTCAAATGTTACAAGCGGAGTTTTTGGTTCCAAATAGTCCCCACTCTTAACCATGAGCTCTGAACCAGCCTTCACCACCTGCGTGGTGGAGTGCCCGATCAAATAAACCTTGGACTCATATATTCTGACGGTTCCGTTCTCTTCACTTGCAACCACTTCCCCGTCCTTTTCATAGAACGGAGTACCCTTGGCTACAATATGGCCATCTTCAACAAGAAGCTTGTCGTAGGAGGATGCATCCATGATGGAGTTCACACGGAAGTATTCGATATGTCCCTTACGGGTGAACACTTCCATCTTGTCACTCTCACGAATAACCCTTGAGCCAGTAATGGCGCCGATGACAATCGGATAGTTGAAGGTGAGCTTACTCTCCTCGGAACTGGTAGAAGCAGTACCACCAACGTGGAACGTACGCATGGTTAGCTGGGTACCGGGCTGGCCAATCGACTGGGCAGCGATGATACCTACAGCCTCACCGATTACTACCGGCCGGTTTGTGGCAAGGTTACGACCATAGCACTTGCGGCATACACCATGCTTTGCCTCACAGGTAAGCACAGTCTTCAGGAGGACCTGTTCAATACCAGCTTCCTCAATCTTTCGGGCAGTAATCTCGTCAATTTCCTCATTTGCAGTGGCGATAACTTCACGAGTAAATGGATGCAAGACATCCTCTACCGGACAGCGCCCTACAATGCGGTCTGCAAGGTTCTCAACAATTTCATCACCATCCTTGAGTGCTCCACGCCAAATACCATTGATGGTGTGACAGTCATCCTCATTGACCACAACGTCTTGGCTGATATCAACCAGACGACGGGTGAGGTACCCTGCCTCAGCAGTCTTCAATGCGGTATCGGAAAGGCCCTTACGAGCACCATTGGTGGAGATGAAGAACTCGATGATCGACAACCCTTCCTTGAAGTTCGATTTAATGGGGAATTCGATAACATCACCACTTGGCTTTGCCATCAAACCACGCATACCACCGAGCTGCCTGATCTGGGTCTTTGATCCACGAGCACCTGAGTCTGCCATGAGGAAGAGCGGGTTGAAGCCCTTCTGGCTGACCTTCAATTCCTTCATCAACTCATCGGTCAGCAAGTCATTGGTCTGTGTCCAAACCTCAATGACCCTGTTGTACCGTTCTTCCTGAGTGATATGTCCCTGACGATACTGGTCAAGAATCTTCTGCTGCTCTAGATTGGCCTTAGTCATGAGCTCTGCCTTTCCAGCAGGTACAATCATGTCAGAGAGACCAATGGTAGCACCAAAGAAAGTTGCATATCGATATCCGAGGTCCTTGATGGAATCAAGCATATCAACAGCAATTGAGTTGTCATTCGCCTTCAGTGTATCACCGATAAGAGTCTTCAACTCCTTATCACCCATTGTAGTGTTCTGGAAAGGAACGCCTTCTGGGAGTGCTGCATTGAACAATACCCTTCCTGGAGTTGTCTCCAAACGGGTACCATCCTCGAATCTAAAGCGAATCTTTGCATTGTAGGAGAGCAGACCACTATCAATTGCCTGTTCCAACTCACCAATACTGGTATAGTACTTGCCCTCTCCAGGTGCGCCACTCATCTCACGGGTCAGATAGTTGATACCCATGACCATATCCTGTGAAGGGTATACGATTGGTTTACCATTTGCAGGGTCAAGAAGGTTGGTAACCGAGAGCATCAAGGTCCAGCATTCCAACTGGGCGGCATGAGTCAAGGGTACGTGCACAGCCATCTGGTCACCGTCGAAGTCAGCATTGTATGCATGACATACCAATGGGTGCAACTTGATGGCTTTGCCATCAACCAATACCGGCTCAAAGGCCTGTATACCAAGACGGTGAAGCGTAGGTGCACGGTTGAGCAATACAGGGTGGTCCTTGACGACATCGTCAAGAATCGACCAGACGGCATCCGTCTCTTCCTCGACCAGGCTCTTTGCCTTCTTGATATTGTAGACAACACCATCCTGTACCAACTTCTTCATGATGAAAGGCTTGTACAGTTCAAGGGCCATCTTGGAAGGAAGACCACACTGATGCATCCTAAGCTCTGGACCGACAACGATAACGGAACGACCTGAGTAGTCAACACGCTTTCCAAGCAGGTTCTGTCTGAAACGTCCCTGTTTTCCCTTAAGCATGTCGGAAAGACTCTTGAGAGGTCTATTGCTTGCACCCTTGACCACTCTCTTTCTCTTGGAGTTGTCAAACAGCGCATCAACAGCCTCCTGCAACATACGCTTTTCATTGCGGATGATGATATCAGGAGCATTAAGCTTGACCAAACGGTCAAGACGATTGTTTCTGTTGATGACCCTACGATAGAGATCATTGAGGTCACTGGTTGCAAATCTTCCGCCATCAAGCTGGACCATTGGTCTCAGATCTGGTGGAATAACTGGGATAACTGTAAGAATCATCCATTCAGGGCGGTTGCCACTGTCACGGAAGTTCTCACATACCTCAATTCGCTTGAGCAGGCGCTTGTCAGCCTTGTCGGCTTTCTGGCGCATCTGTTCACGCAGTTCACGGCTGAGCTCTTCAAGATCAAGGTTCACAAGCAATTTACGTACTGCCTCTGCACCCATACCTGCCTCAAATGAGTCACCATACTGTTCACGGGCCTGCCAGAACTCTTCTTCACTGAGCAACTGCTTGGGCTTCAAGCTGGTATCCCCAGCATTGATAACCACATACTTTTCATAGTAGAGAACACTCTGCAGTGCATTACGGGAGATATCAAGCAACATGCTCATTCGGCTGGGAACTGAGCGGTAGTACCAAATGTGTGATACCGGAGCTGCCAGGGAGATGTGTCCCATGCGCTCACGACGGACCTTGGTGTTGGTTACTTCAACACCACAACGGTCACAAATAACACCCTTGTATCGAATCGATTTAAACTTTCCGCAGTAGCACTCCCACTCCTTGGTGGTACCGAAGATTTTCTCACAGAACAGACCATCGCGCTCTGGGCGCAAGGTCCGGTAGTTGATCGTCTCCGGCTTCTTCACTTCACCATAAGACCAATCTCTGATCTGTTCTGGTGAAGCCAGTTTTATCATGATGCTATCGAAATCTTGAATTTCCTTCATCTGTATTTCTCCTGGTTAGTTGAGGGAGCCTTTCGACTGCTTGGCGATCAACTCTTCATCACGTTCGGTAAGGGGCACCTGCTGACCCTTGGAGTCATACACCGACATATCCAAAGCCAAGCCACGGATCTCCTGAACCAATACATTGAATGCCTCAGGCATTCCCGCAGTAGAGGCTGGTTCACCCTTGACAATACTCTCATAAATCTTGACACGACCGTTCATGTCATCACTCTTGATGGTCAAGAGTTCCTGGAGAGTATTTGCAGCTCCGTACGCCTCAAGCGCCCAGACTTCCATTTCTCCAAGACGCTGGCCACCAAACTGGGCCTTACCACCAAGTGGCTGCTGGGTTACCAGTGAGTAAGGTCCTGTGGAACGAGCATGCATCTTATCATCAACCAAGTGGTGCAATTTCAGGTAATAGATATACCCGCAGAATACCGGATTGACGAACGGTACACCGGTCTGTCCATCATAGAGCTTTACCTTGGAGTTCTCAGGAAGACCGGCATTGCGCATCTTCTCCTCAATCTGTTCCATGGTGGCACTCTGGAAAACCGGAGTGGAATACCATTCACCCAGCTTGACAGCTGCCCAGCCGAGCTGAGTCTCCATCAACTGACCAATATTCATTCGGGATGGAACACCGAGTGGGTTCAAACAAACATCAAGCGGGGTACCATCCTCCATGAACGGCATATCCTCTTCAGGAAGGATCCGGCTGACAACACCCTTGTTTCCGTGTCGACCAGCCATCTTGTCACCCTGTCGAAGTTTTCGCTTGGTTGCAATAAGAACCTTTACGGTCTCCTCAACACCTGGGGGAAGCTCATCATTGTTGCTGCGCTTCAAACGCTGGATGTCAATGACTGTTCCTTCGGTACCATGGGGTACCTTCAAGGAAGTATCACGAACTTCTTTGGCCTTCTCACCAAAGATTGAGTTGAGCAACTTGAATTCAGGGGTTGTATCACTCTCACTCTTCGGGGTTACCTTTCCAACCATGATTGATCCAGGTCGAACCATGGTTCCAATGCGGACGATACCGTCCTCATCAAGCTGTTCAAGCATCTTTTCACTGGTGTTTGGAATATCACGGGTAAGCTTCTCAGGACCAAGCTTGGTCTCACGAATATCTGTGGTGAACTCCTTGATATGCACACTGGTGAAAATGTCATCCTTGACAACGCGCTCACTGATCAGGACCGCATCCTCATAGTTGTATCCATGCCAAGGCACGAATCCAACGAGAATATTTCTACCAAGAGCCAACTCCCCTTCCTGGGTTGCGGGGCCGTCAGCGAGGACTGCCCCGGCTTCAACATGCTGCCCAAAGGAAACAATCGGTTTTTGGTTGAAACAGGTATCTTGGTTGGTTCTCTGGAACTTCTGGATTGGGTAGACATCAACCTCACCCTCAATCTCAGCATCATCAACACTGATCACAACTTTCTCAGCACTGACATAGGCAATGGTTCCTGCACGTTTTGCTTTGACCAGGACGCCACTATCGTAAGCAGCCTTTCCTTCTATGCCTGTTCCAACTCTTGGCGTTTCTGGGAATACAAGAGGTACAGCCTGGCGCTGCATGTTCGATCCCATCAATGCACGGTTTGCGTCATCGTGCTCAAGGAAGGGAATCAAGGATGCTGCAACACTGAGTACCTGCTTGGGAGAAACGTCAATGTATTTGATGTCGGTTGCCGGCTTTGTGGAGTAATCCCCACTACGACGAACCGGAATTTCCTTGTCGATGAAGTTACCATCTTCATCAACCTTGGCATTCGCCTGGGCAATGAAGAACTTCTCCTCATCATTTGCATCAAGATAGCGGTACTGCTTGGATACAACCCCGTTGACTACCTTTCGGTATGGGGATTCCAGGAAGCCGTGCTGATTGATGCGGGTATAGTTTGCCAATGAGACAATAAGACCGATGTTTGGTCCTTCAGGAGTCTCAATAGGACAAATTCTTCCATAATGGGTGTAGTGAACGTCACGTACCTCAAATCCAGCACGGTCACGGCTCAAACCACCTGGTCCCAATGCATTGAGCCTTCTTTTATGAGTAAGCTCTGCAAGCGGGTTAACCTGGTCCATGAACTGGGAAAGCTGGCTACTACCGAAGAATTCCTTGATGGCCGCAATAATTGGCTTGATGGAGATAAGATCCTGTGGTTTTACAGAACCTGACTCGAGATTCATGCGCTCCTTTGCAATACGCTCCATACGAGCAAAAGCACTCTTGAGTGCATTCTGCAGGAGCTCTCCAACGGAACGAACACGACGATTGCCGAGGTGGTCAATGTCATCGACATTTTCCTCACGAATGAACACCTTGATCAGGAATCCCATCGTATTGACGATATCCTGCGGAGTAAGGACGGTCAGATCGGTGGAAGCCATTTCTTCTTCCTCTTCACTACCAGTTCCGAACTTCTTGTTGAATTTATATCGACCTACAGACCCAAGGTCATAGCGACGGCTTGAGAAGAACATGTCCGGAAGGTCACGCTCTGCACGCTCAATGGCTATCATTTCACCAGGCATCAAGACTGAGAAAATGGGAGAGAGGACATCTTCCTTGGTCGGCTCATCATAGCCTTCACGGGTGTATTTGGCATCCTCGATCTCGAAACAGTTGAGAATCATATCGCTGTGGAGCGTACCCTCTCCACGGAGATTCACCAACTCAACGGAAGTTACCTTCAGCTCAAGAAGTTCATCAATCTCATGGGCATGCAGCATATCACCAGCTCGAAACACTTTCTTGGATGCTCCATCAACTGTTGCATATACATCCTTGAAAAGATAACGATTCTCCAAGCTTGACTTGAAATCACCATCATCTACCAGGTCAACCATTTCGCCTGTGTAGAAGTGCTCAAGAATCTTCTCACGAGTATCCAACCCAATTGCACGCAGGAAGAGCGTACCGAGGATACGTTTCTTACGATCAATCTTGGTATAGATGAGATGCTTCTTATCATCAATCTCAAACTCCAGCCAAGAACCCCTGTAGGGAATGATCCTGGAAGAGTAGACATCTTTTTCGTTGGAAAAAATGACACCGGGAGAACGGTGGATCTGACTGACCACAACGCGCTCTGCACCGTTGATAATAAATGTGCCACGATCGGTCATCAGCGGGATATCCCCAAAGAAGATTTCCTTTTCTCTCATCTCTCCATTGGAGAACTCGAGGCTGATCGTGACTTTGATGGGTACGCTATAGGATCGACCCTTCTTCTTGCACTCCATTTGGGAGAACTTGATGTTGTCATAGTCGATTGTATACCCTTTGTAAGCGAGACGCATCTCGCCATTGGGACTATCAATGGGGAATGTTGACTGGAACACTTCCTCCAGCCCGTACGACGGATCTGGCGCCAGTCCTTTCAGACAGCGATCCAGCTGTAAGAACCTCTCGTAGGAATCGAGCTGGACTCCAATCAAGTTGGGAAGTTCACAGACTTCATGTAGTTCAGAACCGATGTACGTGCGTGTTATGGATTTGCCGTTGGCAACCATCATGTACCCTCCAAAGTCAAAAGAAAAACAGACATAATCCCTTGCATAACAAGGAAAACAAAGACACAGTTGGCCACCGGTGTCTATCCGGTGGCTTGGTGAACCGGGCTAACGCCCTCTTACAAAGAACAAGAGCTGGGAACCAGGGGTTGCCTGGCTCCCCAGGCTCAGATTAGTCAACGGGCTTGACCTCAACAGTACAGCCAGTAGCCTCAAGTTTCTCCTTGAGAGCATCTGCGTCTGCCTTGCTGACAGCTTCCTTGACAACCTTATCGCCAGCCTCAACAAGTTCCTTTGCTTCCTTCAGGCCGAGGCCGGTGATAGCACGGACTTCCTTGATGGCAGCAATCTTCTTGGAAGGATCTGCAGCCTTGAGGATGACGTTGAATTCGGTCGGCTCTTCAACTGCTTCAGCAGCTGCTGCAGGACCAGCAGCAACAGCAGCAGCTGCAGCCTGGACGCCGAACTTCTCTTCCATCATCTTGATGAGGTCAGCGACCTCCATGACGGACATACTTGCGATTGATTCCAAAATCTCTTCTTTAGTAGCCATATTATCTTCTCCTTATACAGTTTTCTATCTACACAGTCATAGCAGGTTACCTGTGAAGACTAAGACTGTGTCTAGTTCTCTTCGCTGGCAGACTCTACTGAGCCACCATTGTTCTCGACATAGGCAAGCAAGGTTGCTGCCAGCTTCTGCACGGGAGCCTTCATGGTTCCCATCAAGGATGCAATCAGTTCCAATTTGGTTGGGAGCTTGCTGAAAGCCTCAATCTGTTCGGCATTGTAGAATTCACCATCAAGAAGAGCGCCTTTCACTTCAATGGAAGCACCCTCTTTCTTGATTGCAAACAGATCCTTGGCAACAACATTGGCCTCATCACCCTTCACCAAAGCGATGGCGGTGGGCCCAACAAGCTGCTCGTCAGCAGTTCTATCCAGGTCGGTGAGTGCAATCTTTGCAAACCGGTTCTTAACAACACGGAATGCTGCATCCTTCTCCATAAGAGTTCTACGAAGCTTGGTGATCTGCTCAACAGTCATACCACGGTAATCGGTGAAGATATACCCGGTGTACTGGCTGAACTCATCCTTCAAAGCCTTGACAGCCTCTTCCTTCGCAGGGGTAATACGAGTTTTATGATCCATACTATGCTTCTCCTCTTACACCGTGGCCGACATATCCTTCACATTGACCCGGACTCCCGGACCCATGGTGGAGGAAAGTGCGATACTGACCACGAAGTCAGCCTTTGCGTCAGATGGCTTCTTACGGACGATTTCCTTGACAACAGATTTGGCGTTTTCACTTACCAAAGCAGGATCCATGGAGACCTTACCGATGGGAAGGTGGACAACGTTTGTCTTGTCAGAACGGAACTCGACACGACCTTGGGAAAGCTCAGCAAGAGCACCCTTGACGTCGAACGTTACAGTCTGGGTCTTGGGGTTCGGCATCAAGCCTCGGCGACCAAGAATCGGACCAAGACGACCTACGTCCTTCATCATGTCAGGAGTGGCGACTGCCACATCAAAATCCATCCAACCACCGCGAATCTTCTCGATCAGGTCAGTGTCACCAACATAGGCTGCACCAGCTTCACGAGCTTCTTCTGCCTTCTCTCCCTTAGCGAATACAAGGATACGCTTCTGGGCGGAAAACTGATTGGGAAGGACTACCGTGTCACGAACACTCTGGCTTTTCTTGAGGGTCAGCTTAACGGATACCTCAACAGTCTCATCAAATGAAGCGAAAGCAAGTTCTTTTACCAAAGCTGCTGCTTCATCAAATGTATAGAGCTTCTCACGGTCAACATTTTTAATTGCTTCTCGATACTTCTTTCCGTGTTTCATACTATTGCTCCACCTCTACACCCATACTGCGGGCTGTTCCAGCAACAATTCTCTTTGCAGCCTCGATGTCATTTGCATTGAGGTCCTTCAATTTGGTTGTTGCGATTTCAGTCAGCTGGTCCTGTGAGAGCTTGCCAACCTTCACCTTGTTGGGACTTCCACTACCACTACTCAGACCAAGAGCCTTCTTGATGAGTACTGCAGCAGGGGGAGTCTTCAGGATGAACGTGAAGCTCTTGTCGGCATAAACAGTGATGATAACGGGAAGAATGAGCCCAGGTTCGTAGTTCTTTGTCTTGTCATTGAACTCCTGGACAAACTTAGGGGCACTGACACCATGGGGTCCAAGCGCGGGCCCGATTGGGGGTGCCGGCGTAGCCTTCTGGGCAGGGCACTGCAACTTAATAATTGCAGACACCTTTTTCTTTGCCATGTTTCTCTCCTTACGCAATAAATCCAACCTATGGATTGGATTGTGCGCTGGTATTAACGCCTGTCATACGATCAGGCTCCCACCTCATCTCACAATGAGGGAGTAATCACAAACAAATGGACTCGGTTGTAAAAGAACAGAAAAATCTCGTGCAGTAATCCAGTCCAAAGACTACTACAGAATCTTTTCTACTTGGAGGAAATCCACCTCAACCGGAGTGGAGCGTCCGAAAATTCCAACGCTGACCCGCATACGGGCCTTTTCCAAATTGACTTCCTCGATAACCCCGGTGAAGGAATCGAAAGGACCGTCAATAATGCGTACCTGCTCTCCAATGGAGAAGGTCTGCTTAGGTTTGAACACCTTCTCAGCAGGAAGATCACCCGTTTTCTGGAAGAGGTTCTTCACTTCAGCTGCTGATAAGGGTTGCGGCTTAACGCTGTCACTCGGGCTTACAAACCCAGTAACACCCTGTATACGCTTGATGTGAGAACACCAGGTCTTCCAACTTGTATCGGGCAGGTCTAGCTCAACCAGGATATAGCCGGGAAGAATTTTACGCTTCACCTCACGTCTCACCCCTTCCTTAACCTCTACTACGGTTTCAAAAGGAACTTTGACATCAGTGCAAACAAGCGCGAAGTCCATATCGGTCTCGCGCATCTTGTTGATGATTCGCTCAATCTTCTGTTCGTACCCAGAATATGTGTGTACTACGTACCAGCCTTTAGCCATGACTCCGCCTTACAGAATAAACAATACACCTTTAAGCAGGAGGAAGTCCACCAACCCAAGGAATATTGCAACGATGGCTGTAGACACAAGTACGACCTTTGTGGAAGAAATAACAGCTTCACGGGAGGGCCAGACAACCTTTTTCAGTTCCTGGGAAGACTCCTTGAAATACTTAAATAGCTTCTTCATTGAAGGGCTCCTTGAGGGAAAAGATCGAGAAGCTAACAGGCCAAGAAGGATTCGAACCCTCAACATCCGGTTTTGGAGACCAGCGCTCTACCAGTTGGAGCTATTGGCCTATTTGCTTCTCGATCGAAACAACCTTATTTAATTTTTGCCTCGCGGTGCAAGGTGTGCTTGCGCTCGAACGGACAATACTTCTTTAACTCAAGTTTACCCTGAGTATTTCTCCGATTCTTCTCGGTAGTGTAATTTTTCTGCTTACATTCGGTGCACTGAAGAGCAATTTTCTCAACAGGACCTTTTTTCTTTGAATCAGCCATTACGTGCTCCTCGGTGAGTTTTCACCTCAATTCCACTCCCCATTGGAAGGGGATAAAAAAAGAGCCCTCGAACGGATTTGAACCGTTGACCCCCACCTTACCATGGTGGTGCTCTACCGACTGAGCTACAAGGGCGTCGGTCATATGCAGGCAAATCCACGAGATAGTCAACCTGCAACATGCAGAAGCAAACTTACCAAAGAGCAGGTCTTTTGTCAATATACCTGTTCAAGAAAGAAGAAAAAGTTGAACCAGTTGCCCAGAAAACACCAATCTTATATAGTGTAGATGTGCTATTTGTACGAAACACAAGGAGTTCCTATGCAGGATCAACAGAAAACCAAGTACGGTCATCGAGCCAAAGACATTGCCCAAGACTTTGCTGAACATCTCAAGTACAGTCAGGATGCAGATATTTATCATACTACCAAAGAAGGGCGATATACAGCCCTCGCACTCTCAGTTCGGGACAGAATCATCCACCAGTGGAACCAGAGCCGAAAAACCCAACGTGCAAACGGAGCAAAACGGGTCTACTACCTCTCTTTGGAATTTCTCATGGGAAGGGCGATGACGAACAACATCATCAATCTCGGTATCGAGAATGAAGTGATGGAAGCCCTCTCCTCACTGGGGTATACCTATGAGGAACTTAGCGAAGTGGAACCGGATGCCGGGTTAGGGAATGGGGGACTCGGCAGACTTGCTGCTTGTTTCCTGGACTCCCTTGCTACACTTGAAATTCCCGCGTATGGATATGGAATTCGTTACAATTATGGAATTTTTCGCCAACAGATCAAGAATGGATGGCAAGCAGAACAACCGGATAACTGGTTGCGTGATGGCAATCCTTGGGAAATCCACAGACCAGATGTAGTCTACCCTGTCCAATTCGGCGGAGAAGTTCAGGTAATCAGGGAACATGGACGTGATCGTTTCAAATGGAGTGGCTCAGAAGTGGTCAACGGCGTTGCATACGATACACCAATCATCGGTTATGGATGCAAGACGGTGAACACACTTCGCCTCTGGTCTGCAAAAAGCCCGGAAGAGTTCAATTTCCATGAATTCAATGACGGGGATTACACCGAGGCTGTCCGCTCAAAAATCAGTGCAGAGAACCTGAGCCAAGTGCTCTACCCTAATGACACTCTATACATGGGCAAGGAGCTGAGGCTCAAGCAACAGTACTTCTTTGTAGCCTGTTCCCTAGCAGACATCATCAACCGTTTCAAACGGAAAGAGAGCAACTGGGGTGTACTCCCAGACTATGCAGCAATTCAACTTAATGACACACACCCCTCCCTGGCTGTGCCTGAATTGATGCGCCTTCTTATTGATGAAGAGAACCTCGATTGGGATAAAGCATGGGAGATCACTGTAAAGACCATGGGGTACACCAACCATACCTTGATGCCGGAGGCACTTGAGAAGTGGTCACTACCCATGTTGCAGAAGATACTTCCCCGCCATATGCAGATCATCTTCGAGATCAATCATCGATTCCTGCAACAGGCAGTCTCCTACTTCCCTCTTCAACCACAAATGCTCAGCAAGATAAGCATCATTGAAGAGACAAACCCTAAACAGGTTCGTATGGCACACCTGGCTATCATTGGAAGTCACAGCACCAATGGGGTTGCAGAATTGCACTCACAGTTGTTGAAGAAGTCAATGTTCCCGCAGTTCAATCTTATCTTCAAGGACCGTTTCAACAACAAGACGAATGGCATTACCCAAAGGCGATGGTTGCTTGCTTCAAACCCCAAGCTTGCAGCATTGATAAACAGTGCCATTGGTGATGGCTGGATCACTGACTACAACCAGATTGAAAAACTCAAACCATTCGCCGAAGACAAGAACTTCCTTGCTGATTTTGCAGCGATCAAGCAGGAGAACAAGATTCATGCAGCTTCCTTCTTGCAGAAGGACAGCAACATGATCATCAATCCAAACACATTTTTTGATGTCCAGGTAAAGAGAATTCATGAGTACAAGCGGCAATTGCTCAATGCCTTAAACATATTGCTCATGTACAATAACCTGAAACAAGGAGGAGCTGCTACGAAGGATATGGAACCAACATCCTTCCTCTTCGGGGGCAAAGCAGCACCAGGGTATGTCAATGCGAAATTGATCATAAAGCTGATAAACAATATTGCAAAGGTGATCAATGCGGATCCGGCAACCAATGACCGCCTTGCCATACACTTCATGCCAAACTACCGGGTCTCGATGGCAGAAGCCATTATACCAGCCACAAACCTTTCTGAGCAGATCTCAACAGCTGGAACGGAGGCCTCTGGAACAGGAAACATGAAATTCATGTGCAATGGCGCACTGACCATAGGGACCATGGATGGTGCAAATATTGAGATCGCACAAGAAGTTGGTGAAGAGAACATGTTCATCTTCGGTAACACAGAAGAGGAAATCCAAAAACTGAGCCTCTCATACGATCCATTCACATATGTGATGGCTGATAAAGAGATTAAGGATGCAATTGATTTGCTCTTCAGTGGCTACTTCAATATCAATGAGCCGAATATCTTTGAACCATTACGTAGGAGTTTGTTTGAGGAAGGCGACAGATATTACCACTTTGCAGACCTTCGAATGTACAGCGATGCACACCGCAAGGCTAGGGAGCTCTACAAGGGAGACAGGAATGCCTGGAACAGAATGGCAGTGTTGAATATTGCCTCAAGTGGCAAGTTCTCCAGTGACAGAACCATTGCCCAATACGCAAAGGAGATCTGGAATATCGACTCATGTCCGGTTGAGAAGGATCTCAGCGAAGATACAGCTCTCCAGGATGCAATCAAACGAAGATAGCATTCGCCAAATGACGATGAATCATCATCCATTTTCCATGGATGATGATTTTTTGTCATTTCTCTTATATTTTTACTGATTACTTTATATACATTTATAAGTTTGTATTATTTATTTCTACAATTATATGACCAAATATCGTCATTTGGCCAACTTTCCTGCTATATTCATAGCATGCATACATTCTGGGACAGAGTCATACTTCTTCTTAATTCACCTACGGTGGTGGAACTTGCCACCATGCTCGATGTCAAACGCAGCACCCTCTCCAGCTGGATCCATACTGACAGACGCCCCCCATTGCATGTTGCAATGAAAATAACTGAAATCACTGGGGTGACTCTTGAGTGGCTGGAGAATGGAAACAACTGGGAATCGATGGCGAGTGAAGAAGCTGCCGAGAATATCGCCCAATACAAAAAACTTGTCATAGCCCAGATAGAAGAACTTGACCAGCAACAACTGGAGGTCATCCAGTCAATTCTGTACTACTTCAAAAACCAAACCCCGAAAAAAGATTCTTAACCATTGGAGCAAGCAGTGTCAGCAAGGGTGCGATAATCATCGCAGGCAGAAAATTCCCAGTCTTGGTTTTTCTGATATCCAACAGACCAAAACCAATCATCATCAACAATACACCACCAACTGATGCCATCTCAGTGATGCCTGCATCCCCAAGTATTGGTGCTATCCACCCCCCTGCCAACGTAAAAAAGCCTTGATACAGAAGAATGAATAGTGCACTTGCCATGACACCTATACCATAAGCAGCACTGAATATGATTGCCATACATCCATCCATGATGGACTTTACCAGAATCAACTGATAGTCACCAACAGTGCCTGCCTGGATTGCACCTACCACCGTCATGGCCCCACTGCAAAACAGCAGTGAGGCGTTGAGGAATCCCAGGGCAAAATTGCGTGCGTTCTCTGCGCTACCCTGGCCTCTGCTGAGCCGCCTCTCCATCCATGACCCAAAGGACATCACACCGTCCTCAATCTTGAGGGCATATCCTATAAAGCCTCCAATGACCACAGAGAAAAGCAAGATCAGATAAGAACCTGTCTGCATTGCCATGGAAAACCCAATGACCAAGGTAATCAGTCCCGATGAGGTGAAAACAACCTCCTGATAGGAGGCTTTCAGCCGGTGTTTCAGAAATAATCCAATAAAGGAGCCAAGAACAACCATCAAGGCATTAAAGTAGGTGGCAATCATAATGGCTTGGAGTATAATACGATTACGAAACTCTCTCAAGGATGAATCATGCAGAATCTTATTCTGGCCGCAGGCCTCGGGATGCGAAGCAAAGGGAAAAAACTTCTGTTGCCCTATAAAGGTACCACCATTGTTGCACATGCAGTACAGCAGTCCCTGATGGCAGGGCTCAGAACTGTACTGGTCACAGGATTCAAGGCAGATCAAGTAAAACAGGCCGTTGCGCATCTCGCCTGCCCCCAGCTACAGATTGTTCACAATGAACATTACCGTAAAGGACAAGGAAGCTCCACGATCTGTGGAGCCTCATACCTCGCTCAGGATTCACCATTTTTTATTTCACTTGCCGATATGCCCCTTATCGAGAGTAGACACTACCTCTATCTGATTGAACAGACTTCCGCTCCTGTCTCCAGACCCTCATACAAAGGGAAACTTGGACATCCGGTTCTGCTGGAGGCAAGTTTCCTTGCAATTATCAGGTCACAAAAAAGCTCTTTTACCATGCGTGGGTTGCTACAGGAGTATCATGTCCAGGCAATCGAGGTTGCCGATGAGGCGTATATCACCGACATCGACACACTCGATGCATACCACCACTTGGTGGATTCTAGCCAATCTTACGGGCAACCACCTCTTCCCCCTCTAGAGTAAGCAAGATTTTCGACCCAGGGCCGAAATCACCAGAGAGCAGTTGTACCGACAAGGGGTTCTCCACAAGTCGCTGAACCGCACGGCGGATTGGACGAGCCCCAAAGACTGGATCATACCCCTCCTTGTAGAGCAATGAGAGTACATCATCCTCCCAAGTCAGGAAGAACCCACGTTTCTCAAGTCGCAAACGAAGCTGTTCAAGCTGCAGAACCACGATCTTACGAATCTGGTCTTCTCCCAGCCGTTCGAAAATAATGATCTCATCCAAGCGGTTTATGAACTCCGGTTTGAAGGACTGGTGGATTATCTCCCCAACGAGTCGAGCACCCTCCTCATGTGTTTCTGCACCAAGCAACTGCTGACTCCCTAGGTTGCTGGTCATGATGATCACGGTATTGGTAAAATCGACCACCCGGCCCTGACCATCGGTCAACCTGCCATCATCCAACAACTGTAGCAAGACGTTGAATACATCAGGATGAGCCTTCTCAATCTCATCGAAGAGAATGACTGAGTAGGGACGCCGGCGTACAACCTCAGTAAGTTGCCCTCCTTGGTCATACCCTACATATCCTGGAGGAGCTCCGATCAATCTACTGACCGAGAATTTCTCCATATACTCGCTCATATCGATACGGGTCAAGGCCTTCTCGTCATCAAAGAGAAGCTGTGCCAGTACCTTGGCAAGCAGGGTCTTTCCTACCCCGGTTGGACCGGCAAAAAGGAAGGTTCCCAAGGGCTTTCTTTCATCCCCAATCCCTGCCTTGTTTCGGCGGATTGCATTGCTCACTGCTTCAATTGCTTGCCTCTGGCCAATAACTTGCTCTGAGAGAGCCTGTTCAAGATTCAGATACTTATGGAGCTCACTTTCCTTCATCCTGGCCACAGGAACCCCTGTCCAGTTACTGACAATTCGTGCAATGTCATCCTCACTGACTTCCTCACGAAGCATCTGCTTTCCTTCAACCTGCACAGAAGCAAGTTGCTCGGTCATACCTTCGATCTGTTTGAGCAACTCAGGAATTTCTCCATGCTTGATCTGGGCAGCCTTGGCTAGATCGCCCTCTCTTTCAGCACGTTGCTCTTCCGTCTTCAACTGCTCAAGCTTTGCCTTTGTTTCCCTGAGTTTTGCAATGGAATTGCGTTCATTGCCCCATTGAAGATGCATAGCATCACGCGTCCCCTGCAGTTCGCTCAACTCACGCTCGAGTTTACCCAACCGCTCTTTACTGGCCTTGTCAGTCTCCCTGGAGAGCGCCTGTTTCTCTATATTGAGTTGGAGAATCTTTCGCTCTATCTGGTCCAACTCTTCCGGCTGACTCTCAATTTCCATCTTGAGTTGGCTTGCCGCCTCATCGACCAAATCGATCGCCTTGTCCGGGAGGAAGCGATTGGTAATATACCGGTTGCTTAGATTGGCTGCTGCAACTAGGGCCTCATCCTTGATCCGTACCCCATGGTGGACTTCGTACCGTTCTTTCAGCCCCCTGAGGATGGCGATAGTCGACTCCACCGAAGGCTCCTTGGTGAACACCGGCTGGAATCGACGTTCCAATGCCTTGTCAGGTTCAATATACTTTCGGTATTCATCAAGGGTAGTCGCACCAATAGCATGTAACTCTCCCCTGGCAAGTGCTGGTTTGATCAGGTTTGAAGCATCGGTTGAACCTTCACTTGCCCCTGCGCCAACAATGGTATGCAGCTCATCGATAAACAGGATGATCCTGCCTTCACTGGCAGTCACTTCCTTCACCACTGCCTTCAGCCGTTCCTCAAACTCCCCTCTGAACTTTGCACCTGCTACCAAGGCACCAAGATCCAAGCTCAGAATTTGCTTGTTCTTCAATGACTCTGGGACATCCTCCGAAGCAATACGCAAGGCAAGCCCTTCTACAATGGCAGTCTTTCCTACCCCGGGCTCTCCGATCAATACGGGATTGTTCTTGGTTCTTCTGGAAAGTACCTGCATTACCCGTCGAATCTCCTCATCACGTCCGATGACGGGATCAAGTTTTCCCTGTCGGGCAAGGGTGGTCATGTCCTTGCAGTACTTCTCCAGTGCCTGGTATCGGCTCTCTGGGTCTTCGCTCTGGATTGTCTGGTTTCCTCTGATCGTCTGCAATGCCTGCATAAGAGCATCCTTGGTTACACCAAGGGCCTTGAGTGCCTTGCTTGCCTCTGAAGCATCCTCCAGGACAGCAAGCAGGAAATGTTCTGCGCTCAGGTACTGATCTTTGAAGTCTGAGGCAATCTTATCGGCTGCATAGAGCTGATTCCCCAGTTGGGCAGACAAGGAACGCTGTGCATTTCCACCATATGCCTTGGGAAGTTTGTTGACCAGTGTCCCCAGTTTTTCACTCACCATGGCAGGGGGAACCCCCAGCCGCTCAAAGAGCGGGGTAAGCAATCCCTCTTTCTGGTTGATCAAAGCCAACAAGAGATGTTCTGTAGTAATTTCTGCGTTGCCATGTTCGTTGGCCAGCATATCGGCATCGCCGATGGCTTGACGCAGCTTGATTGTCATTTTGTCTATATTCATGGATACTCCTCACCTTTGGGTATGAAGCAACCGACCCATCTTTGCGGGTCTTCTCCTGTACATACATAAATATAGCGATGAATCTGAGTATCGGCTAGGCCCTGTAGAAATCCAGGTAGGTGCTGATCAGTTGCTTGGAAAGCCGCATGTCGAACGTATCAAGGAATGCAACCTGGAAACAGGATGATTCAAGCAACATCAGAAGATGATCTGCAACCTTGTTCACATCACAATCAACAATATCTCCCGCTTTCACCCCCATACGAAGCAGGCGTTTGAAAAGGATGGTGAGCTTGGCTGTTCTCCTGAGAATGATCTCGTTGAAATCCCGACCTTCCTTCTTCATCTGCAGCATGACATCTACCAGACTGGTCAATTCGCCTTCATGCTCACTCGCTGTCTGCATGATATCCAGGCAGATGGTGGTAATCCTGCTTACCAAGTCCTGGTTGGTCGACCAGGCATAGGCAGCATACTTGTTGAACATTCTGCCCGTTACCAACTTCACCGCATAGTAGTAGATCTCTTCCTTGTCCTTGAAATATTGATAAATGGTAGGACGGGAAATGCCACACTCTGTGGCTATCAGAGAGAGGTTGGAATCACGATAGCCTTCTCTTGCAAAGACTTTCAGTGCAGTTTGTAGAATTTTCTCCTTTCTCTCTTCATGATCGATCTTTTTCGGCATGCGTCCCACTCTCCTACTATTGGTAGAAATTTCTTGTTGAAATACAATATACCACTATACTGTAAAAAACACTAGAATTCATGTGGAGTTTCAACATGCTTTTCCTTTTCTTACCGATTTCCCTCCTGATGGTCCTAGCCGTAGTGGTATTCAGGACTATAGCTATGCGAACACATACCAAGCACAAAGTGACACCTGCCGCTGTACAAACAGACATTGAAGAGAAAACCATTCTCGCCAAAGCTGTTGCGTGTAGGACTGTATCACATGCAGATCCCAACCTGACCGACTGGGGTGAGTTCTCTCGTTTGCTTGGACTCCTCGAAGCATCTTTCCCCCTGTGCAGCAAACTCAGAATAATCGATAAGGCCCTAGGTCCCTATAACCTGGTCTACTGTTTCACTGGTGAGGATAAAAGCCGGGAACCAGCTCTTCTTACCGCCCATCTGGATGTGGTAGGAGCCAACGAGCAAGAGTGGACTCATCCTCCATTCAAGGGAGCAATAGAAGAGGGATTTCTTTACGGACGAGGTAGCTTTGATTGTAAACTGCAGGTAATCAGTATCCTATCGGCGTTTGAGCACATACTCAAAGCAGAAAAACACCCCAAGCATACTTGGTATGTAGCCTTTGGATGTGATGAGGAGAGCAACAGCAGCAAGGAGGGAGCTGTTCATATTGCTCGCTATTTTCAAGAAAAGGGACTCCATTTCAGCTTTGTATTGGATGAGGGTGGAGTGGTTAGCCAGAAATATATCAAAGGGTTTGAGCAAAGCATTGCGGTAGTAGGGGTTGCAGAAAAAGGGTATCTCGATCTTGAGCTCTCGGTTGAGAGAACAGCTGGACACTCCTCCACTCCTGCTTTTCCCACTGCTTTGGGAACACTCTCACAGGCCATACACCGATTGGAAACCAAACAAATGCCTGCAAAATTGACACCTCCAGTGAAACAGATGCTCACAAATCTAGGTAAGGAAGGCCCATTCGCATACAGTATGCTCTTTCTCAATCTTTGGCTGACAGCGGGTCTCTTGAAGTTTGTTTTCTCCAAACAAGCTACGCTCAATGCTGCCATTAGAAGCACCATAGTTCCCACAGTCATCACAGCAAGTGATAAAAGCAATGTCATTGCAAAGAAAGCCACAGCAATTGTAAACTGTCGTTTGCTCCCAGGAGATACACAGGAATCTATTCTCACCTGGATCACTAAAACAATTGCCTCTGATTCTGTTAGGGTAAAGCCTATGCATTGCACTCCCCCTTCCCATATCAGTAAGACTGATGGCGAGGCTTTCAGCTATCTCTCTGAAACCATCAAGAAGACGTTTCCAGAATCCATTGTTACCCCATATCTCATGATGGGAGCCACTGATGCAAGGAAGTACCAGAATCTCAGTGATTATATCTACCGTTTTACTCCAGCAAGGATGGATCGTAGCGAAGTTGACCGGATGCATGCTCCTGATGAGAGGATCAGCCTGGAGAATATCTCACTCGCCCAACAGTTTTATACTCGGCTGATCACCAACTGGTAGACATGCAGAAGCCCCGCTTCTCGCGGGGCCTTGCACGTACAGGAGGGTTGTTTTTCCCTATTTGATTTTCACTTCGATTGCCTTGGGCTTTGCAACTTCCTTCTTTGGAAGCGTCAACGTAAGAATACCGTCGGCAAACTCACCTGCAATTTTCTCCTCATCTACATCTTCAGGCAAGGAGAACGATCGCTCAAAGCACTGGTAGCAACGTTCAGAGACAAGGCGCTTTTTGTCCTTCTCCTCCTTCTTGGTCTCCTTGGCAGAGCTCAGTTTCAGGACATGCTTCTCAATGTTGACCTTCACTTCCTTCTGCTTGTACCCAGGGAGTTCTGCTTCCAGGATGTAGGCATCATCGTTCTCTGTGATATCCACAGCCGGAAACTTTGAGGAATACACTCCCCAATCGCCAAGCATGTCATTGAACAGAGAATCAAATGCTGAGACTACCGGTGAATCATAGTTTCTTCTTGTAGTTAAGTATTTCATAGTACACCTCCGTGTTCTGTAATGTGTTTCATCACTCCCTTTCGGGATTCATATATAGCATTGCAGAAAGTGTGCCAACTTATTATCAACTCTCCCATATTGAATGTATTATATTGCTTTATATCAATTTACATGATTTATTCAAGAACTGATAGTGTACATGAGAAACCTTTTGACAATGCAAATCTGAATCAACTCGTCCCTTTCCTCGAGCAATACAATCCTTTTTTGTTTCGTTTTGACACACTCCTAGCAGTGATGCCTCACTTTTTTGGGGTAGATTTGCCCAAACGGCAAACAAAAAGCAGTATTCCCCTAAAAAGGAAACACTGCCATTTATTTATATATGAAGGCTTGCTAACTAAGATCAGCTAGTGTAGCAACCATTACAGCCTTGATGGTGTGCATGCGGTTTTCCGCCTCGTCAAACACAACGGAATGCTTGCTCCTGAACACCTCATCAGTTACTTCCAGTTCCGTGAGGCCGAATTGTTCGTGAATCTGCTGTGCAACACTGGTATTGAGGTCATGGAACGAGGGAAGACAGTGTTCAAACAGTACCTGTTCGTTTCCAGAAGCCTTAAGAAGATCCATCGTTACCTGATAGTCCTTCAGAAGGTCAATTCTTGCTGCGGTTTGGTCTTCCTCTCCCATGGAGACCCACACATCGGTGTAGATCACATCAACACCCTGTACAGCCTCAACAGGATCAGTGGTGGCCCACAACTTGGCTCCACTCTCCTTGGCAGCAGGAGCCAACTCATCAAGCAACTGTTGGGATGGGAACAACTCTTTTGGTGCAGCAATACGATACTCCATTCCCAATTTTGCGGCACCGATCATCAGTGCATTGGAGACATTGTTTCTCCCATCCCCGATATACGCGCATTTCAGATCTTTAGGGGCCTTGTGGGTATGCTCCATTGCTGTAAGGACGTCCGCCAGCACCTGGGTAGGATGATCATCATCGGTCAACCCATTCCATACTGGAACGTTGCTGTAGCGGGCAATATCCCTGATGACCTCTGGGGAGAACCCACGGTACTGGATACCATCATACATTCTTCCGAGAACCTTTGCAGTGTCCTCGATGGATTCCTTTTTTCCCATCTGGCTGTTGGTCAGAAAGGTAACACAGGCCCCTTCATCAAAAGCAGCCACTTCAAATGAGCAACGGGTACGGGTGGAACTCTTGTCAAAGATCAAGACAATGTTCTTTCCGTCAAGCAGTTTTCCCTGCAACTTCCCTGGATAGGTGTTTCCTTTTTTCTTTGCCTTCAAGTCAGCAGAGAGCTGGAGAAGATCAAGTATCTCCTGTCCTGTGTAATCCTTGAGGGTTAAAAAACTGCGTCCTTTCATTGGTATCATGTTCAGCCTCCGTTCTCGGTGTAGGAATCGTACATATTTATACAAAATATGTCAAGTTTACCTGTATTATTATTCATATTTTCCTATTTTTTTGCATATACATACAAAAATAAAGCCTCCAAGCATTATTGCAAGGAGGCGAAAGAAACTACAATACGGTTACTCAGTCACAAGAACCACTTCACCATTGGGATAACGCTCTGCAACATAGGAGGTAATCTTCTCACTGCGGAGTGCTTCAACCAAAGCAACAATAGCCTTGTCATTCTCACGTCCTTGCTTGACGGCAACGACATTTACATAAGGACTGTCTGCACCTTCGACAAGCAATCCATCCTGAGTTGCGATCAAACCAGCGGGAATGGCGTAGTTGCCATTGATGATGGCAGCATCGACATCAGAGAGTACACGAGGAAGACTTGCAGCCTCGATCTCGCGGAAAGAGAAACCCTTAGGATTGGATGCAATATCCAGCGGTGTTGCTTCAAGACCAGCATTTGCATCAAGGGTCAACAAGCCAGCACTCTGGAGCAACAACAATGCCCTACCCTCATTGGTTGGATCGTTCGGAATTGCAATGGTAGCACCTTCTGGGAGCTCGGCAATTGAATCATACTGCTCTGAGTACAAAGCAAATGGCTCAACGTGGATGCCACCTGCATTGGCCAGATGATATCCTTTCTCCTTGTTGAAGGACTCAAGATAGGGGATATGCTGGAAGAAGTTTGCATCCAGCTCTCCGCTCTCCAAAGCCTCATTGGGAGTTACATAGTCGGTGAACTCCTGGATCTTCAAGGTAATTCCCTGCTGGGCAAGATCCTCAACCACCAACTCGAGGAAAGCAGCATGGGGTTCTGGGGTGGCTCCGACTACCAAGGTATTGGAATCGGCCTCTTCTTTGGTGCCTGCTGCAAACAATGAAAGTGCAAGCAACAACACAAGTGAAACACTTAGAATCTTTTTCATGAACAACATCTCCTTCTCTCGCCTTTATATGAGAGGTACATAGTGACAATAATATGGGATCAACGCCGTGCTATGAGCTTGGCACTAATCTTGTTTCCGATCACCTGGATTACCTCAACGAGGACCAGGATGACGACAACGGCTACTACCATAATGTCGCCTCGGAATCGTTGGTATCCGTACCTGATTGCCAGGTCTCCCAATCCTCCCCCACCAATTGCTCCAGCCATGGCCGAGTAACCGATGAGATTAATGATGGTCAGGGTAACTCCACTAACCAAGGAGGGAAGGGCCTCAGGTATCAACACCTTGCGGACAATTTGCATATTGGTGGAACCCATAGCACGGGCGGCCTGAACGACCCCCGGATCCACCTCCTTCAGTGCGGTCTCGATTACTCGAGCCACAAACGGCGCTGCTGCAATGGACAGCGGAACAATTGTTGCGGTAGTTCCAATACTGGTACCGATCAACAATCTCGATAAGGGAAATAGAAGAATCATAAGGATAATGAAGGGAAAAGAGCGAAGCACATTCACAATCCTTCCCAACACGTTATTCAACACAGGGTGAGGGATAATACCACCTTGATCCTCACCAGAGGTGGCTGAAAGCAGAATTCCAAGAGGAAGCCCAAGAATGAGGGAAAAGAGTGTTGAAAAGAAGACCATGCTCAACGTTTCCATGGTCGCTCCAAAAACCAATATCCAAAGCTTACTCATACACTCTCCTCCTCTTCAACGACTACACCCATCTGAGAGAGCGATTCGATGGCTTTTTTTCGGGTATCTTCATCACCACTGATATCCACTATCATTGTCCCAATCTCTATATCACCGACTTTTTGTACACCGCCTGCTCTGATATTGAAATCCACTCCAAGTTGCCGACTTATCTTACTGAGAATCGGCTGGTCAGTGGTCCCACCCCTAAATCGCAAGGTATAAGCACCACTCTTCTTTGACCATTGCACCATCTTATCCGTTTCTTCAGCCGCTTCGTCCACTCCCACCAAGTGGGAAAGGAAATCCTTGGTAACCTCACTGCTGGGATTGGCAAAGATATCAGTGACCAATCCTTGTTCAACCACCACACCATCATTCAAGACAGCAACCTGGTCGCACGCATCACGAACAACTTCCATCTGGTGAGTGATCATGACAACAGTAAGGCTCATTTTTCTCTGAATTTCCTTCAGCAAGGCGAGAATTGAATGGGTAGTTTGAGGATCGAGGGCACTGGTAGCTTCATCACAGAAAAGAATGTCTGGGTCACAAGCCAACGCACGGGCAATTGCCACACGTTGTTTTTGTCCACCACTGAGTGTACTGATCGGGGCCTTTCCCCTTCCATCCAGACCCACTAGAGAGAGCAGTGTCTTTACACGACTTTCGATCTCGTTCTTAGGGGTGCCGGTTATCTCCAATGGGTAAGCAATATTTTGTTCTGCATTCCGACTGGAGAAAAGATTGAAGTTCTGGAAAATCATTCCAACCCTTCTTCGTCTTTCTATGAGTGAATGCTTCTGGAGGTTGTCGACCCTCACATCATCAAAGAAGACTTCCCCTTCATCAGGGCGTTCGAGCAAACTGATAAGGCGAACCAATGTCGACTTACCTGCGCCACTCTTTCCGATGATTCCATAAATGGTATTTGAAGGGATATCGAGGCTTATTCCATTGACCGCATGCAAATCTCCATACGTTCGCTTTAGATTATGTAACTTTATTTGCATACTTATACCCTCAATATTCATTTTCTCAAATGAATTGGTACCATCATAGTAAAAAGGAGGGGTACTGGCAAGAGCAGAAGCACAGTTTCCTGTTTATATCCTAGTCTATTACTAGTTTTATGATAGTTTGAAACCTATCCTCTGAATACGAGAAAAGGACGCTTCTGCGTCCTCTTCTCTATCTATGTTTTAAACCGGATAAACCGGTTGAAAGCAAAAAAGGGGCCCGGCGGCTACCTACTCTCCCACGGCTAACCGTAGTACCATCGGCGTGAGGGTGCTTAACTTCCGTGTTCGGGATGGGAACGGGTGTGTCCACCCTGCTGTGGCCACCGGGCCGGCCAACGCCTGGGAGCGCGAGGGATCTCGCACGACCGGCCTTGGCAGCCCTGGGATTGGAATAATGATATGGTCAAGCCTCTCGGATGATTAGTACCGGTGGGCTGAACACGTTGCCGTGCGTACACCCCCGGCCTATCGAACAGGTAGTCTCCCTGTTTCCTTGTGCCCGCTTGTGCGGGTGGGATGTCTCATCTTGGGGAGGGCTTCCCGCTTAGATGCTTTCAGCGGTTATCCCTTCCGAACGTAGCTACCCGGCAGCTGCCGTTGGCACGACAACCGGTACACCAGAGGTTCGTCCACTTCGGTCCTCTCGTACTAAAAGCAGAACCCCTCAAACATCCAACGCCCATGGCAGATAGGGACCGAACTGTCTCACGACGTTCTGAACCCAGCTCGCGTACCGCTTTAATTGGCGAACAGCCAAACCCTTGGGACCTGCTCCAGCCCCAGGATGCGATGAGCCGACATCGAGGTGCCAAACCTTGCCGTCGATATGAACTCTTGGGCAAGATCAGCCTGTTATCCCCGGAGTACCTTTTATCCGTTAAGTGACGGCGCTTCCACTCGCTACCGCCAGATCACTAAGACCTACTTTCGTACCTGCTCGGCTTGTTTGCCTCGCAGTCAAGCCACCTTGTGCCTTTACACTTGAGGGATGATTCCCAACCATCCTAAGGTGACCTTCGCGCGCCTCCGTTACTCTTTGGGAGGCGACCGCCCCAGTCAAACTTCCCGCCTGGCACTGTCCCGCGACCGGATCACGGCCGCGGTTAGAAAATTGGACAGGCAAGGGTGGTATTTCACCAGCGGCTCCGCGCAGGCTGACGCCCACGCCTCGCGGCCTCCCACCTATCCTACACATCCCTGTCCAAGTCTCCATGCCAAGTTGAAGTAAAGGTTCACGGGGTCTTTCCGTCTAACCACGGGTACCAGGCATCTTCACCTGGACTTCAATTTCACCGGATTTCGCGTTGAGACAGCGCCCATATCGTTACACCATTCGTGCGGGTCGGAACTTACCCGACAAGGAATTTCGCTACCTTAGGACCGTTATAGTTACGGCCGCCGTTTACTGGGGCTTGGATTCGCTGCTTCGATTGCTCTGACAACTCCTCTTGACCTTCCAGCACCGGGCAGGTGTCAGTCCATATACTTCCCGTTGCCGGTTCGCATGGACCTGTGTTTTTGGTAAACAGTCGCATGGGCCGTTTCTCTGCAACCCCCTTGCGGGGGCCATACTTTTCCCGAAGTTACGTATGCATTTTGCCGAGTTCCTTAACGCGAATTCTTCCGTGCGCCTTCGCATTCTCAGCTCGCCCACCTGTGTCGGTTTTCGGTACGGTCCCCCAGGGCCGTTCCTTAGGGATTATTTCTCGGCACGACGACTACGCGCACTTCGCTGCACCTAAGCGCAGCTCGCTCGCGGCTCACCTCGCCACCCGGATTTGCCTGGGTGCCTCATCGGCTCGCCGTTTCGGCCGGGACTACCGTCGCCCGGCTGCGTTTCGCCCTATGCGTCATCCCATCGGAACCCTGGGAGGTGCGGGAATGTTGACCCGCTTCCCATCGACTACGGCTCTCGCCCTCGCCTTAGGGGCCGACTGACCCTTGGGTAGATTACCTTTACCCTGGAAACCTCGGGCTTTCGGCGGACGGGGATCTCACCCGTCTTTTCGTTACTCATGCCTGCATTCTCTCTTCCGTCCCGTCCACAGGGGCTTACGCCCCTGCTTCTTCCGTTCACGGAATGCTCTCCTACCGACAGCACCACTATTGATGCTGTCCCGCGGCTTCGGTGCCGTGCTTAGCCCCGTTACATTATCGGCGCATGACTACTCGACCAGTGAGCTGTTACGCACTCTTTGAAGGGGTGGCTGCTTCTGAGCCAACCTCCTGGCTGTCTGTGCAATCATACTTCCTTTCCCACTCAGCACGTCTTTGGGACCTTAGCCGGCGGTCCGGGCTGTTTCCCTCTTGACGACGGCCCTTATCAGTCGCCGTCTGACTGCCGCACATTGTATCGCGGTATTCGGAGTTTGGTTAAGCTCGGTACCCAGTGACGGGCCCTCACCTATCCAGTGCTCTACCTCCGCGACAATCGGTGCGACGCTAGCCCTAAAGCTATTTCGGAGAGTACCAGCTATCTCCAAGTTTGTTTAGTCTTTCGCTCCAAGCCACAGCTCATCCCAACCCTTTTCAGCGGATTTAGGTTCGGCCCTCCACAGGATTTCACTCCTGCTTCAGCCTGGCCATGGCTAGATCACTTGGCTTCGGGTCTACCGCATGCGACTGAACGCCCTGTTCAGACTCGGTTTCCCTGCGGCTCCGGGACTTCTTTCCCTTAACCTCGCCGCATACGGTAACTCGCAGGCTCATTCTACAAAAGGCACGCCATCACCCCTAGGGGCTTTGACCGCTTGCAGGTCCACGGTTTCAGGTTCTCTTTCACTCCCCTCCCGGGGTCCTTTTCACCTTTCCCTCACGGTACTATGCGCTATCGGTAGCTGCCGAGTATTTAGCCTTGGAGGGTGGTCCCCCCTGCTTCCGGCAGGATTTCTCGTGTCCCGCCGTACTCAGGTAGTGCGGCCATGCAGCCACAGGCGTTTCGCGTACGGGGCTTTCACCCGCTCTGGCCGGCCTTCCCAGGACCGTTCCGCTACACCTGTGGTTTCTTACTGCACGGGTTATCCCCCGCCGCACCCCTACAACCCCGCGCACCCGAGGGCACGCGGTTTGGGCTCTTCCCCGTTCGCTCGCCGCTACTGGGGGAATCTCGTTTGATTTCTACTCCCGCCGGTACTTAGATGGTTCACTCCCCGGCGTATCTCCCATGCACCCTATGTATTCACGTGCATGTGCATGTCATCCAGACTTGCGGGTTACCCCATTCGGACATCCGCGGATCTCTGGGTATTGGCCCCTCCCCGCGGCTTTTCGCAGCTTGTCACGTCCTTCTTCGCCTGGCAGCTCCTAGGCATCCTCCGTGGACCCTCATTTCGCTTGACCATATCATTCTTCCAATCCCTGCGCTAATAACTTTCAAAAATCCTCTTCTCTCTGGAGGCAAGGGGATTCGAACCCCTGACCCTCGGCTTGCAAAGCCGATGCTCTAGCCAGCTGAGCTATGCCCCCGCTGAAGCCTATGCACCATCACACAAGGAAGAGATGAGAACAGGAAATCCACGCCCCCTTCAGGGCCATTGTTACAGGACTTGCACCTGCTGGTCGACGACCGTTGGTTGGGTCCGGCTGTGAGGGCCGGGCCCGGCCTTTCTTATTCAGAAAGGAGGTGATCCAGCCGCACCTTCCGGTACGGCTACCTTGTTACGACTTCACCCTCCTCACCAGACGTACCTTCGGAACCGCCCCCCCTTGCGGGTTGGGCTGGCGACTTCGGGTACCCCCGACTCGGATGGTGTGACGGGCGGTGTGTACAAGGCCCGGGAACGTATTCACCGCGCCATGCTGATGCGCGATTACTAGCGATTCCAACTTCATGGAGTCGGGTTGCAGACTCCAATCCGTACTGGGACCGGCTTTAAGCGATTCGCTCCGCCTCGCGGCCTCGCTGCGCTCTGTACCGGCCATTGTAGCACGTGTGTAGCCCAGGACATAAGGGCCATGATGACTTGACGTCGTCCCCACCTTCCTCCGGTTTGTCACCGGCAGTTCCGCCTGAGTCCCCACCTTTCGTGGTGGCAACAGACAGCAGGGGTTGCGCTCGTTGCGGGACTTAACCCAACACTTCACAGCACGAGCTGACGACAGCCATGCAGCACCTGTTCACCGGCCGCAAGCGGCACGCCGCTTTCACGGCGCTTCCGGTGTATGTCAAGCCCTGGTAAGGTTTCTCGCGTACCATCGAATTAAACCACATGCTCCACCGCTTGTGCGGGCCCCCGTCAATTCCTTTGAGTTTCACCCTTGCGAGCATACTCCCCAGGCGGTGCACTTAATGCGTTTGCTACGGTACCGAGGGTTCTACCCCCGCCACCTGGTGCACATCGTTTACTGTGCGGACTACCAGGGTATCTAAACCTGTTTGCTCCCCGCACCTTCGCGTCTCAGCGTCAGTACATGGCCAGATGCCTGCCTTCGCCATCGGTGTTCTTCCAGATATCTACAGATTTCACCCCTACACCTGGAATTCCGGCATCCCCTCCTGTACTCAAGCACCGCAGTTTCCAGCGCACCCCCCCGGTTGGGCCGGGGTCTTTCACGCCGGACTTGCAGTGCCGCCTGCACGCCCTTTACGCCCAATGATTCCGAACAACGCTCGCCCCCTACGTGTTACCGCGGCTGCTGGCACGTAGTTAGCCGGGGCTTATTCCGGGATTCACGTCATCCCGCGGCCATTCCCTGCCACGGTCATTCCCCCTCCCGAAAAGAACTTTACAACCTCACGGCCTTCTTCGTTCACGCGGCGTCGCTCCGTCAGGCTTTCGCCCATTGCGGAAGATTCTTAGCTGCTGCCTCCCGTAGGAGTCTGGACCGTGTCTCAGTTCCAATGTGGCCGTCCACCCTCTCAGGCCGGCTACCCATCGTCGCCACGGTGGGCCTTTACCCCGCCGTCTAGCTAATGGGTCGCGGACTCATCCCCCGGCGGCGCCGCAGCGCCTTTCCCGGATCGCACCCTCGTGCGTCCCGTCTCATCCGGTATTAATCCAGGTTTCCCTGGGCTATCCCCGGCCGGGGGGCAGATTGTCCACGTGTTACTCACCCGTCCGCCGCTCTAGGGGCCCGAAGGCCCTTGCCGCTCGACTTGCATGCTTAAAACGCGCCGCCAGCGTTCGTTCTGAGCCAGGATCAAACTCTCCGTTATAGCATTTCCGGGCCCGAGGGCCCGGCTTACTTACTTTTAAGTTTTCCCTGTAATTCTCGCACGAACGTAGCTTTTCAACTATCGTTCTCATTTCTTGTGAATTGACTGGGAAGCCCCTCAAGGGTTGCTTCCTTCCTATTCTCATCTCTTCCCTGCGCTCTGCTTTCATAAATCTTCCCGCTCCCCCTCTCGGGAGGCGCTCGGTCAACTTACCCGATTTGCCGCCTGTCCGTCAAGGCCCTTGTGAGCCTTTTTTCCAAAGCTCCCTGTGAAGCTTTTCCGGCGGCCGGCGTAGGCCGACAAGAAGCGACTATACAGGACTTCCCAAGTACTGTCCAGTAGGTTTGTGAAATTCATGTGAGAAATCAAAAATCATCACTATTTCCCAAGTATATTACGTATTGATACACCTATTTATGTCATTTCAAGGTGAAATGACATGGTTAAATATGTGAAAAAAATATTTGAAATTCTTATTGAAATTCCATTTTATTGGTTTTCGATTCCCCCATAAAAACAAGAAAAGAGACTAACAAACCGTATAAAGCAATAAAGAGAATAATGTGCATGATGCTGACGAGAGAACCAAGCAACAAGAACACAAGCATCGCATGCAGATCTGTAGCTAGGCTGATAAAAGAATGAATGGTCGATCGCCCTTGGATTTCAATACTCTGCTGAATCATATTCTCTTGGATCACACCGGCTGAAGAGAGAAAGAAATAGAAGAGAAAATAGAAAGGGAGGAAGAAAACCTGGCCAAACAAAGCAAAAAGCAAGAGGGAAATTCCACCAGCTATACACAACAATACAGTCATATTTGCTCGTTTACCAGAAAAATATCGAGCAAAAAATGCTCCTAGAGACTCCAACAAGTATCTACCCCCGGTCCAGAATCCAACATGCGTTGCAATTAAACCATAGGAGGATGCTACCAAGGGATCATATTCATCCAGGATACCAGGCAAGGAGATTGGAATAATCAGGAGAAGTACCATATACACAACACTGCGTTTCTTGCAAATGTGGCTAAGCGCCTCTTTCAGCAGGTATAATGAGGAGTGTTGCTTCCGTCCCTCTTTATAGAGATTCACCTCATTACTCCCCATTGCAATACCTGTTGCTGCAAGGTTGGCAACCACTGAGAAAAGCAGCACCACAGGAAATCCAAAGCGATGTGCTACAAATCCACCTGTAAAACAGGAAAGAGCCACTGCAACTGAGGCAGAGCCAGTGCCTCTCGCATAGGTCATTTCAAAGTCCTCTTGTCTACCAGCCAGCTTCAAGGTATCAAAGAGCAGCGCCTCCTCAGCCCCAGAGGAAAAAGCTTCAGCTGTCCCCCATGCAAGAAACCCCAGAGCATATACAAAGAATAATGGAGGGAGAACCAACCAGATGGTAAAACAGAGTGTTCTCAGCACCCCTGAGATTATCAAGAGATACCTACGATTCCAACGATCTGCAAGCACCCCACTGGGAATTTCCAGGAGCACCACAGGAATCGACCAAATTGCGAGTAAAAGGGATATTTGGGACAAGGAAAGCCCCGCCTTACTGAACAGTAAGGGATACACTGGATAAACCAGAAGCAGATTCTGCATTCCTTTGTACCAAATGAACCGTATTGATCCCATATGGTACAAATCGTAACACATTTCTGTATATTGAAAAAAGAAAAAATCCGGCGGCTACCTACTCTCCCACGGCTAACCGTAGTACCATCGGCGTGAAGGTGCTTAACTTCCGTGTTCGGGATGGGAACGGGTGTATCCACCTTGCTCTGGCCACCGGATCAATTCCAACACTTGGTTGCAGGTCTTCACATGCAACGAGTCTTGGCAGTCCAATAAAACTGTAAGAACAAGCAAAAAAGCAAAAAAGGGGCCCGGCGGCTACCTACTCTCCCACGGCTAACCGTAGTACCATCGGCGTGAGGGTGCTTAACTTCCGTGTTCGGGATGGGAACGGGTGTGTCCACCCTGCTGTGGCCACCGGGCCGGCCAACGCCTGGGAGCGCGAGGGATCTCGCACGACCGGCCTTGGCAGCCCTGGGATTGGAATAATGATATGGTCAAGCCTCTCGGATGATTAGTACCGGTGGGCTGAACACGTTGCCGTGCGTACACCCCCGGCCTATCGAACAGGTAGTCTCCCTGTTTCCTTGTGCCCGCTTGTGCGGGTGGGATGTCTCATCTTGGGGAGGGCTTCCCGCTTAGATGCTTTCAGCGGTTATCCCTTCCGAACGTAGCTACCCGGCAGCTGCCGTTGGCACGACAACCGGTACACCAGAGGTTCGTCCACTTCGGTCCTCTCGTACTAAAAGCAGAACCCCTCAAACATCCAACGCCCATGGCAGATAGGGACCGAACTGTCTCACGACGTTCTGAACCCAGCTCGCGTACCGCTTTAATTGGCGAACAGCCAAACCCTTGGGACCTGCTCCAGCCCCAGGATGCGATGAGCCGACATCGAGGTGCCAAACCTTGCCGTCGATATGAACTCTTGGGCAAGATCAGCCTGTTATCCCCGGAGTACCTTTTATCCGTTAAGTGACGGCGCTTCCACTCGCTACCGCCAGATCACTAAGACCTACTTTCGTACCTGCTCGGCTTGTTTGCCTCGCAGTCAAGCCACCTTGTGCCTTTACACTTGAGGGATGATTCCCAACCATCCTAAGGTGACCTTCGCGCGCCTCCGTTACTCTTTGGGAGGCGACCGCCCCAGTCAAACTTCCCGCCTGGCACTGTCCCGCGACCGGATCACGGCCGCGGTTAGAAAATTGGACAGGCAAGGGTGGTATTTCACCAGCGGCTCCGCGCAGGCTGACGCCCACGCCTCGCGGCCTCCCACCTATCCTACACATCCCTGTCCAAGTCTCCATGCCAAGTTGAAGTAAAGGTTCACGGGGTCTTTCCGTCTAACCACGGGTACCAGGCATCTTCACCTGGACTTCAATTTCACCGGATTTCGCGTTGAGACAGCGCCCATATCGTTACACCATTCGTGCGGGTCGGAACTTACCCGACAAGGAATTTCGCTACCTTAGGACCGTTATAGTTACGGCCGCCGTTTACTGGGGCTTGGATTCGCTGCTTCGATTGCTCTGACAACTCCTCTTGACCTTCCAGCACCGGGCAGGTGTCAGTCCATATACTTCCCGTTGCCGGTTCGCATGGACCTGTGTTTTTGGTAAACAGTCGCATGGGCCGTTTCTCTGCAACCCCCTTGCGGGGGCCATACTTTTCCCGAAGTTACGTATGCATTTTGCCGAGTTCCTTAACGCGAATTCTTCCGTGCGCCTTCGCATTCTCAGCTCGCCCACCTGTGTCGGTTTTCGGTACGGTCCCCCAGGGCCGTTCCTTAGGGATTATTTCTCGGCACGACGACTACGCGCACTTCGCTGCACCTAAGCGCAGCTCGCTCGCGGCTCACCTCGCCACCCGGATTTGCCTGGGTGCCTCATCGGCTCGCCGTTTCGGCCGGGACTACCGTCGCCCGGCTGCGTTTCGCCCTATGCGTCATCCCATCGGAACCCTGGGAGGTGCGGGAATGTTGACCCGCTTCCCATCGACTACGGCTCTCGCCCTCGCCTTAGGGGCCGACTGACCCTTGGGTAGATTACCTTTACCCTGGAAACCTCGGGCTTTCGGCGGACGGGGATCTCACCCGTCTTTTCGTTACTCATGCCTGCATTCTCTCTTCCGTCCCGTCCACAGGGGCTTACGCCCCTGCTTCTTCCGTTCACGGAATGCTCTCCTACCGACAGCACCACTATTGATGCTGTCCCGCGGCTTCGGTGCCGTGCTTAGCCCCGTTACATTATCGGCGCATGACTACTCGACCAGTGAGCTGTTACGCACTCTTTGAAGGGGTGGCTGCTTCTGAGCCAACCTCCTGGCTGTCTGTGCAATCATACTTCCTTTCCCACTCAGCACGTCTTTGGGACCTTAGCCGGCGGTCCGGGCTGTTTCCCTCTTGACGACGGCCCTTATCAGTCGCCGTCTGACTGCCGCACATTGTATCGCGGTATTCGGAGTTTGGTTAAGCTCGGTACCCAGTGACGGGCCCTCACCTATCCAGTGCTCTACCTCCGCGACAATCGGTGCGACGCTAGCCCTAAAGCTATTTCGGAGAGTACCAGCTATCTCCAAGTTTGTTTAGTCTTTCGCTCCAAGCCACAGCTCATCCCAACCCTTTTCAGCGGATTTAGGTTCGGCCCTCCACAGGATTTCACTCCTGCTTCAGCCTGGCCATGGCTAGATCACTTGGCTTCGGGTCTACCGCATGCGACTGAACGCCCTGTTCAGACTCGGTTTCCCTGCGGCTCCGGGACTTCTTTCCCTTAACCTCGCCGCATACGGTAACTCGCAGGCTCATTCTACAAAAGGCACGCCATCACCCCTAGGGGCTTTGACCGCTTGCAGGTCCACGGTTTCAGGTTCTCTTTCACTCCCCTCCCGGGGTCCTTTTCACCTTTCCCTCACGGTACTATGCGCTATCGGTAGCTGCCGAGTATTTAGCCTTGGAGGGTGGTCCCCCCTGCTTCCGGCAGGATTTCTCGTGTCCCGCCGTACTCAGGTAGTGCGGCCATGCAGCCACAGGCGTTTCGCGTACGGGGCTTTCACCCGCTCTGGCCGGCCTTCCCAGGACCGTTCCGCTACACCTGTGGTTTCTTACTGCACGGGTTATCCCCCGCCGCACCCCTACAACCCCGCGCACCCGAGGGCACGCGGTTTGGGCTCTTCCCCGTTCGCTCGCCGCTACTGGGGGAATCTCGTTTGATTTCTACTCCCGCCGGTACTTAGATGGTTCACTCCCCGGCGTATCTCCCATGCACCCTATGTATTCACGTGCATGTGCATGTCATCCAGACTTGCGGGTTACCCCATTCGGACATCCGCGGATCTCTGGGTATTGGCCCCTCCCCGCGGCTTTTCGCAGCTTGTCACGTCCTTCTTCGCCTGGCAGCTCCTAGGCATCCTCCGTGGACCCTCATTTCGCTTGACCATATCATTCTTCCAATCCCTGCGCTATATTGATCTGCTATTCCTAGCAAATGCACTGTAAAAAAACCAGTTGCCTGAGCAACTGAAAATGGGACTGATAAGACTTGAACTTATGACCTCGTGCTTATCAGGCACGCGCTCTAACCACCTGAGCTACAGTCCCGTATAACGAACATATCAGAGAAGAGAAGAAAAGAAAAGAAAAGGAAGCAATAGAGCCATTGTTGCAGGACTTGCACCTGCTGGTCGACGACCGTTGGTTGGGTCCGGCTGTGAGGGCCGGGCCCGGCCTTTCTTATTCAGAAAGGAGGTGATCCAGCCGCACCTTCCGGTACGGCTACCTTGTTACGACTTCACCCTCCTCACCAGACGTACCTTCGGAACCGCCCCCCCTTGCGGGTTGGGCTGGCGACTTCGGGTACCCCCGACTCGGATGGTGTGACGGGCGGTGTGTACAAGGCCCGGGAACGTATTCACCGCGCCATGCTGATGCGCGATTACTAGCGATTCCAACTTCATGGAGTCGGGTTGCAGACTCCAATCCGTACTGGGACCGGCTTTAAGCGATTCGCTCCGCCTCGCGGCCTCGCTGCGCTCTGTACCGGCCATTGTAGCACGTGTGTAGCCCAGGACATAAGGGCCATGATGACTTGACGTCGTCCCCACCTTCCTCCGGTTTGTCACCGGCAGTTCCGCCTGAGTCCCCACCTTTCGTGGTGGCAACAGACAGCAGGGGTTGCGCTCGTTGCGGGACTTAACCCAACACTTCACAGCACGAGCTGACGACAGCCATGCAGCACCTGTTCACCGGCCGCAAGCGGCACGCCGCTTTCACGGCGCTTCCGGTGTATGTCAAGCCCTGGTAAGGTTTCTCGCGTACCATCGAATTAAACCACATGCTCCACCGCTTGTGCGGGCCCCCGTCAATTCCTTTGAGTTTCACCCTTGCGAGCATACTCCCCAGGCGGTGCACTTAATGCGTTTGCTACGGTACCGAGGGTTCTACCCCCGCCACCTGGTGCACATCGTTTACTGTGCGGACTACCAGGGTATCTAAACCTGTTTGCTCCCCGCACCTTCGCGTCTCAGCGTCAGTACATGGCCAGATGCCTGCCTTCGCCATCGGTGTTCTTCCAGATATCTACAGATTTCACCCCTACACCTGGAATTCCGGCATCCCCTCCTGTACTCAAGCACCGCAGTTTCCAGCGCACCCCCCCGGTTGGGCCGGGGTCTTTCACGCCGGACTTGCAGTGCCGCCTGCACGCCCTTTACGCCCAATGATTCCGAACAACGCTCGCCCCCTACGTGTTACCGCGGCTGCTGGCACGTAGTTAGCCGGGGCTTATTCCGGGATTCACGTCATCCCGCGGCCATTCCCTGCCACGGTCATTCCCCCTCCCGAAAAGAACTTTACAACCTCACGGCCTTCTTCGTTCACGCGGCGTCGCTCCGTCAGGCTTTCGCCCATTGCGGAAGATTCTTAGCTGCTGCCTCCCGTAGGAGTCTGGACCGTGTCTCAGTTCCAATGTGGCCGTCCACCCTCTCAGGCCGGCTACCCATCGTCGCCACGGTGGGCCTTTACCCCGCCGTCTAGCTAATGGGTCGCGGACTCATCCCCCGGCGGCGCCGCAGCGCCTTTCCCGGATCGCACCCTCGTGCGTCCCGTCTCATCCGGTATTAATCCAGGTTTCCCTGGGCTATCCCCGGCCGGGGGGCAGATTGTCCACGTGTTACTCACCCGTCCGCCGCTCTAGGGGCCCGAAGGCCCTTGCCGCTCGACTTGCATGCTTAAAACGCGCCGCCAGCGTTCGTTCTGAGCCAGGATCAAACTCTCCGTTATAGCATTTCCGGGCCCGAGGGCCCGGCTTACTTACTTTTAAGTTTTCCCTGTAATTCTCGCACGAACGTAGCTTTTCAACTATCGTTCTCATTTCTTGTGAATTGACTGGGAAGCCCTAAAGCTTCCTAACCCGCTTGATCAACGGCCGTAAACGGCAATCATCTCGCGGTATATCTTCTCTTCTCTTCTCTCATATGTCTGTCAAAAATCTGCTCGCTTACGACTTAGTGTCGTTTAGCGTGCTCCGATAACATAGCAAAAGACCTCTCATAGTGTCAAGCGTTCTATTCAAAGATTTTTCACAATTCTTACTGCCGCTTGGCAAGCAGAGCATCAACTATCTCGGCAAACCCTTCTCCACCTTCACTTTCTGCGACAAATGTCGGTAAATACTGCATCGATTCGGCCCGTTTTTTTATATTCCCAACCCCAAAACTCACTGGAAAACGGGAAAACATCACCTGATCATTAGGGGCATCCCCACAATAACAACCGGTATCAAGCATTTCCTGCTCATTGAGATCAAGCACCTGAGCAAAAAAAGCTTTTGAGCCTTCGTATTTATTAAAAGAACCAAACCAAGCATTCACATGTATTGAACTGACGGCTGTACCAGCCCCCATGTCCTTACAGATCTCAACAATTTTCGCAATTCCATCCTCAGATAGAAACGGGGGTTCACTTCCATGATCAAAAGCCACATCGAATATTCGTGCAAATTGATCGCTGGACACCTTGGCTCCATCGACAGAGGAAAGCACCCGCTGAATCATCGCCTGTACTCGTTCCTGATACCCTTCCTGAACAATTGAAGGATGTATAAAATGGCGAATCGCGCCGTTCTCACGATAGAGGCAGACAGCCCCACTTTCGCTCAACACCGCCTCCACCGGCCATTGGCGGAGATAGGTATCTCCCCAACCAGCTGAACCACCAGTTACACAGATGGTCCGGATTCCCTCTTCCTCAAGTCTATACAAAGCCTCCAAGGCAGCCGGACGCAATTTTCCATTGGTAGTGATGGTGTCATCAACATCGGTCAGCAGGAATCTTATCTTTCTTGCTATCGTTTGTGAAAGATTTTCTAAAGGTTGCATACTCAACGACTCATGGAGGAGAGACTACCATCACGGATAATAGCCTTGATATAGGTCAGGAAGGACATTACAGCAGCAAAGGCTGCCAACACGAAAACCCCTGTGACTACAGGACGCATCATCTGGATCAAGGAGGAATCACCAACCCAGTTACCCAACGCAATGTAGAGGATGCCTAAAGCCCCACTTACCGCATACAGTACTGCCTTGCTCTTCCCCCAGATATTTGCAGCGACTGGCTTTCCTTTTCCCATCATCAACATCCTGACAAACAGGATGGAGAATTCACGCCACATAATCAGGATAAAGGTCCAAAGAGGCATGATGCCTGCTCCAGAGAGGCAGACAAAGTACGTCAGCCTACTGAAAGTGTCAGCAAAGGGGTCCATCACCTTACCTAAGTCAGTCACTAAATTCTTGCTTCTTGCTATCTGACCATCCAAGAGATCGGTCAGCTCAGTCAGTGCCCAAAGGACAAGTGTAAGTATGGATGCAGCATCCTGGAAGGAAGGTCCGAACCATGAGCCAAGATGAAATGCAATGAAGAACAGCGGCGCCATAATCAGCCGCGACACAGTAAGCTTATTCGGAATATTCATACGGACCTCTCATTAGCCGAACAAGCGGCTGAATTTGTCTTCAAGGTAGCTTGTGAACAAACTCGCGTCAAGACCTCTGTTGGTTACCTTCTCCAGCGTTTCAAGGCCGGTATTGACCGCTCCCCGTTCATAGATTGAAGTTTTTAGATAATCACTGATGGCCTTCAGATCTCCACTTTGCAATAAGGAAGAAACAGGCAGATCTTCTTTCATTTTCTCCCAAATCTGTGCTCCATAGAGATTTCCCAGGGCATAGGTTGGGAAATACCCGAAATCACCACTACTCCAATGGACATCCTGCAGCACCCCTTCCTTGATCGTTGCAGGCGTGAAACCCAAGAGTGAGCGGTGTTCCTCATTCCATGCTTCAGGAACCTCTTCAATGGAGATATCTCCATTGATAATCATCTGTTCCAGATTAAAGCGAAGCATGACATGCAGGCTGTAGCTGACCTCGTCAGCATTTACCCTGATAGGAGTTCTCTCCACTTTGTTGATTGCACGAACAAACTGGTCCAGGGAAACCCCTGCAGTTTGTGCAGGAAATAGCTCTTTGAACCGGGGATAGTAGTACAGCCAGAACTCAGGACTCTTTGCGATCATGTTTTCCCAAAGCCTGCTCTGCGATTCATGCATTCCAAGAGAAGCCCCAGAAGCCAAGCTGGTCCCCTTCAGGATTAAACTCGAGGCACCCATCTCATACAAAGCATGACCACCCTCATGAACAGTGGAACTAAAACTGTCCATCACCGAAGGATCAGTATAGCGGGTGGTGATCCGAATATCATCAGAACCGATGGTAGTGGTAAATGGATGCACTGAGACGGCACAACTTCCCCTCTGGAAGTCAAATTGCATTGCCTTCAACACTTCATTCGCAAATATCTGTTGCTGTTCAATTGGGTATGTACCATAGAGAAATCCTGTATCCACGCTCTTTGAGGCAAGCCGGTCCACCAGCGAGATCAAAGGAGCCTTAATCTCAGTAAAAAGCTTGGCGACCTGGTCGGTCCTCATCCCCTCCTCAAACTCCTGGAGCAATCCATCATAGAGACACCCTCCCTCCTGTTTGAGCAATGCAGCTTTCTCTCGTACCAATGCAACCATTGATGCTAGATCACCAGAAAAGAGCGACCAGGAGCCTGCCTGACGGGCTGCAACCCAACTGTTATGTGCTCTTGCCCCTTGTTCAGATATTGAACGCACCAAGGAAGCAGGGAGTTTCTTCATTTTTTCATACTCCCGTCTCCTGATCCTGATCAGCCCACGTTCCACATCCGATGCATCATTCATTCCCTCAAGATGTGCCAACACATCCCCCATTTCTGAGGAACTTGCCAAGTCGTGCCGGAGCTGGGCAAGATAACCCAGTTGTACCGACCGCTCTTCCAATCCAAGTGGGGAGAGTGAAATTTCCTGGTCCCAGGATAGCGTTGCTTCCATATGATCTATCAATACAATCTGGCGATCGAGTTCAACCAAACGCTTATATGCTTCTCTCTGTGTCATTGATACCTCCAACTGAAATCGAGAGCCGGAGTTATCCGGCTCTCTGTGTTACATGCTCTTCTGTACTACAGCTGTTCCTTGCTTTCAACCTTCTCTCTCACCATGTCGATGAAAGCTTGGGTTGTAAGGCCATTCTCCTGCTTACCGCTTCTCAGGCGTACAGAAACTTGGTCATTCTCCATCTCACGTTCGCCAATGACCACCATGTACGGTATCTTCAGCTTCTGTGCGTTACGGATTTTCGCATTCATCCTGTCATCCCCAAGATCAGCAGAGACACGGAAACCTTCGCTGCGGAGTCTCTTCTCCAAGCTCTTTGCATAGTCAAAGAATGTCTCGCCGACAGGAATGAGCTTGATCTGCTCAGGAGCAAGCCAGGGTGGGAAGGCTCCTGCATAGTGCTCGATAAGCACTCCGAAGAACCGCTCAATGGAACCAAGGAGAGCACGGTGGATCATGTACGGACGCTTCTCAACACCATCCTTGTCCACAAAGGTCATATCAAACCGTTCAGGTTCATTGAAATCGAACTGCACTGTGGAAAGCTGCCACTCGCGGCCGATTGCATCCTTGATCTTCAGATCAATCTTCGGACCATAGAACGCGCCGCCTCCCTCATCAACCTCATATGCCAACCCTTCTGTCTCTATGGCTTTCCGGAGAGCCTCGGTTGCATCAGCCCAACGCTGCGGGTCCCCTACTGCCTTCTCAGGCATCGTGGAAAGGTATGCATTGATCTCCGTAAAACCAAAGGAGTGCAACATATGCAGCGAGAACCTGAGTACCTCCAGGATCTCGTCGTTCATCTGGTCCGGGGTGACAAACAGGTGTGCATCATCCTGGGTGAATCCGCGTACACGCATAAGCCCATGCATTGCACCGGCCTTTTCATAGCGATACACCGTACCCAGCTCAGCCCATCTGAAAGGCAGATCGCGATAGGAGTGCTTACTGTTCTTGTAAATCATGATATGGAACGGACAGTTCATTGGTTTCACATAGTAATCACTCTTGTCCATCTCCATGGGAGGGTACATCCCTTCCTTGTAGAAACCGAGGTGACCACTGGTCTCCCAGAGCCAGGAACGTCCAAGATGGGGGGTATATACCATCTCATACCCATTGGCATAGTGCTCTTTGCGCCAGAAATCTTCGATAGCCTGCCTGATACGGGCGCCCATTGGATGCCAGTAGACAAGACCTGGGCCTGCTTCCTCATGTAAGCTGAACAGATCAAGTTCCTTACCAAGCTTACGGTGGTCCCGTTTCTCAACATCCTCAAGATGTTTCAGATAGAGACGAAGCTCCTTGGAATTTGACCAAGCCGTTCCATAGATACGGGTCAGCATGGGGTTGGTTTCCTTGCCTCTCCAGTAAGCGCCAGCAATACTCATCAATTTGAAAGCATCACCCTTAAGATCCTTGGTGGAATCCACATGGGGACCACGACAGAGGTCGGTGAAACCACCTTGGTTGTAAAGGCTTACTTCCTCATCCTCTGGGATTGCCTCAAGCAATTCCAACTTGTACTTCTGCCCTGCAAAGCGTTGCTTTGCTTCATTGCGGCTGACCACCGTCCTTACAAACGGCTTATCTTCCTTGATGATCGCACGCATACGCTCTGAAATCTCATCAAGGTCCTCAGTGACCAACTGTCTGGGCAGGTCAAAATCATAATAGAATCCATTATCGATCGAAGGACCGATAGCTATCTGTGCATCAGGGAACATCTCAAGCACTGCTTCGGCCATCACGTGTGCCATTGAATGCCGTATCTTGGAGAGTTTCTCTCCTACTTCTACCGTTGCCATACTATCTCCTCATTTCTCATCATTCCCATAAAAAAAGCCTTCATGCCCTCAACCCTACCGGGTGGCATGTTCCACTCCCGGCAAGGACGAAGACATGAAAGCTCTCATGTTCCGCGGTTCCACCTTGCTTCCCTTCCCGGCTTTCTCTCCGGGAAAGACACTCATTGCACCTGTCTCGCCAGGTATGCGGCACAGCCTACTAGCAAATACGTTCGACCTGCAGCTCAAAAGGGGTTTTCATCGGGCGCTATCCAGACCTCTCTCAACCAAGGAAGTCCTCTCTGTGGATCCGCTGCCGGCTACTCGTCTTTCTCATCGCCTTGTACTATAGAATGCTCACATCGAAGCAATTAGTCAAGTCCAAAGAGCTTCACAAATGATCTTCGCAGCACGCTCCAACAAAAGCTGGTCATCTTCAGAGAAACGTCCTTTTTGGGCACTATCTACATCCAAGACACCTACCACATCACCACTACTACTGACCAAGGGCACCACCAATTCACTCATGGAAGCACTGTCGCAGGCAATGTGGCCTGGGAAGGTGTGTACATCGGCCACCCGTACACTCTCTTTCGTACGTGCAGCCAATCCACATACTCCACGATCCAGGTTGATATCAGTACAGGCAACTTTTCCTTGAAAAGGTCCGAGCACCAGGGACTTACGGTCTTCTCTCATCAAATAGAACCCTACCCAGTTGATGTTCTCCAGCTGCTGGTTAAGCAATGCTGAAACATTACAGAGATGACAGTATCGTCTTTCCGTACTCCCATCCCACCCATCAGTTATTGCAGTAAGTTGATCAAGGAATGAACTGTCTGTAGTTACATGCATATAATTACTCCTTGGGCTTCAGTATGGCACGCATCGCTTCTACGGGGCTAGAGGCTTTATTGCCTCCCCTGAGCCGTATTGCAACCGAAGGCTTTGCTACCACTCCTGGTCCGTTGATACACCCCCCTTCACAACACATAACCTCGACCAAGTCGGCATCCACCGGTCTTCTCTCCCAGGTTTTCATCACACGGGCCATTTTCCTGTCTATCCCGTTTACCTGGAAAAGCGATATCTCATCCCCTACAGCCACACGCTTGCTCACACAGGAAGCAACGCCACCGGAGAGGGCAAATTCTCTGCAATCCTCAAAGAGGGAGACATCTTCAAGATCAGTCCCCTCCATCTCACGTACATCAATTCCCTTTGCAACAAAGAGAGATGCCAGTTCACTGAAGGTCAATACTCCATCAATAGTGCCAAGAGATGCCGCCTCATCCTTTTTCGCAAGACAGGGTCCGATAAAGACCACACTCGTTTCCTCACACCTCTCCTTGGCAAGAGCTGCTGTATATGCCATTGGAGACAGTGCAGCGGAACGACGGCTTCCAAGGAAGGGTAGATGCTTATCCACCAGATTCATATATGCTGGGCAACAGCTCGTGGTCATAAACCCGGTTCCTTCCTTCTTCCTGGTTGCCAGTTCATCAGCCTCATGCAAGCATGTTTCATGGGCTCCTTCACTGACCTCAATCACCGTTTTGAATCCAGTGGCAAGCAGCGCATGTTTGATTTGGGCAAGTGTCCCCGGAAACTGTCCTTCAATCGCCGGAGCAATGATCGCCGTCATATGGTCTTTTTTCTTGAGTTTTTTTGCTACCGTCATAATCGACGAACGTTCCACAATGGCCCCAAAAGGACAGCTCATTGCACACTTTCCACAGCTGATACACCTATCCCAATCAATTTCCACATAGCCATATTCATTCTTCTTCACTGCATCGACAGGACAAGCCTGCTCACATGGTACGGGAATATGCACAACTGCATGAAAGGGACATACCTCCATGCACTTTCCACAGCGGATACACCGGCTCTCATCAATATGGGCCTTGCCACCTGAGAACGTGATACAGTCCTTGGGACAATTGGCAAGACAGGGACGGGCAAAACATCCACGACATGCATCACTGATCATGTACCGGTCGGGAGGACAGGAAGAGCAGGCAGTACTGATTGTCGTCAGCAGAGGGGCAAGAGGCTTATCTTCCTCCATGATCTCCCTCACATAGGAGGAGAGACTTTTCATCTCATCATCTTCAGTCTCGATATTAAAACCCAGGAACGCCATAATACGGTAGCGAACCATTGCCCGCTCCTTGTAGATACAACACCTGGTAGGAATACGCTGCTTTGGAATGAGTTGAATGGGAATCTTATCCACGTTCTGGGTCAACGTATCCTGAAAGAATTGCTTGAGCACCTCAGTGTGCACCTGTCTCTTGATCGTCGTATATTGGTTATTCAATTCAAGCATGAACGACCTCCAGCAATGCTTTGCATAGCTTTTCCTGCGTCATCTCACCAAACACTTTTCCATCAATCTCTACATAGGGAGGCCTTACCTCCATTGAATCATCCTTGCACCCGCCAATGCAGGAGATTCCCTGGATGTCACACCCAGCCAGTACAACAGGATCCAAAAAGTCCTGGTAAAGCAGTAGATCGGCTCCACCTTGTACAAAACATGCAGTCCCCACACAAATCCTGACACTCACCTTCTCTTTCTTTCCCATGACCATATCTCCTACATATACTCCAAAGAGGTCTCTTTCAAATAATTGTCTTCCAAAGCCCGTTGCAACCTTCCAATCAAGGTCCTGCGTATCCCAATCTCCACAGGGATACTGGGATCCTGGTGCGCTTCATTGATTTTCGTCCCAACAATAAAGTGTACTTGATCACTCTCTTGCATCACCTGTATAAACTTCTTCACTGCATCGTTGGGTAGCGTATATGCTGGTTTCTTCTGCTCCAGTGCTGTGGCTACCTTACTCAGGGTCAACATCCCCTCAGTCACCAGATCCAACCCTTCCATCATGGAACAGGGAGGCACTTGTGGTGACCAACAGCTCATATCCACCTTCAGCTGACGATTCAGGACCCTGCTGACAATCTGTGCGGTAGTACCCCCACTGACGATCCGCTTCCCCTCAAATCTCTGGATTTTCTCAACCAGTAAAGGATCCTGTTCCTGCTTGAAAGGAGGTCCAGTCACTACCAGCGTTCTCCTGGGTTTTCTCACATATACGACCATGCAGGTAATGTCGTCCTTTGCACTTAAACGATCCAATCTGTGGGCATGCGATACAACTTCCCGCGCCAGGTCATGGCTGGAAATATCCGGGTCCCTTTCAATCACCTGCTGGGCAAATGACCGGACCCCCTCTAGACGCCAGCCCAAGGGAAGTGACTTTCCCATCCCCGCCTGTGTAACTCCATCGCTGAAGATCAAGAGACGGCTTCCAACCGAGAGCTTGAGGTGAGAGTGTCCCAGCATCTCCTGCTTGAACGCCCCATCCCTTCTGAGATCAATCTTCTCTCGTTCCCACTGTACAGGAGTACACCCCTGGAACATAAGTGCTGAAGGATTGTCATACTCGACAAGGTTCACCAGTACTTCATCAGTATTGCTTCTCCTCAGATCTGCAATGGTAAACGTAGCATAGCTAATCTTCCTCTCCTTGCACACAGGAAGAGTATTCATGATGATTTTTGCCGAACGCGTCAGATCCATGGGACTGAAGCTGAGCTTGTGGGCCATACGGGCAGTAAGGCTTGCCAATACATTTGCCTTCACCCCACTGCCAAGACCATCACTGAGGGTACAGACAATCTGGGCCGATGCATCCTGCCTGGATAGAAGGAATACGTCTCCCCCAATTTTCTGACCGTGCTTGTAGATTTGTGCATAATCCACATCAATGAATACGTCGTTCATGATCCTTCCTGCATATATCCATCCCGCTCCCCGCTCGGGGGAACCTTGAAGGCATCGATAAGGCTATTAAGCATGATCTCAGTCTCTGCTGCATTCTCCCCAAGCAAGGATGCAATCTGTTGGACGGTCTCCAAGCTTCTCTGGATAACATCCTCAGCTTTCTTCACCACGGTCTCACGACGCACGGTTGGGGTGGTGATGTCTTCGAACAAAGCTCCTACCAGATGCTGTTTCTCAACTGAGAAGAACGTCACCTTGAGAAACGTATCCTTGTAATGGAGTCGGTACTGCTGTACCGAGGGAGAGGTGAACTGGTTGTTGAATTTCTCGTAAAACGGGACAAAACGCTTAACAGGCAATCCGAAGACCAGGTTCAACTGGGATGGTTCCAAAGGGAAATCAATATCTCCGAACAGTTTAAGGAAGTTGCTGTTGCAGTCGACAATCTGGAGTTGGTCATCCACAATCACCACTCCCACGGGGATGGTCCTGAGCAGTACATCCATCTTGCTTTGGGCTTCCTTCCTCATCTTGGTTACACACATCTCCATCTCAGCCATTCCATCAAGATAGGCAATGGCCATCTCCCGGCAGCTGTTGTAACCACACCCCCCACAATTCAACTCATCAGAGACATCCCTTTTCCCCAACAGCTTGAGTGCTTGGTCAATTTCTTCTTCACTATGAGGAGAAACAAAACTCGATACAGGCCTCTCTGCCTCAGCAGTATGTTTCTCGATCAGGGAATAGCCTTGTTCAAGAAGCTTCGCAACAAATGCTGCATCCCCATCAAATACAGGACCTTGATCGGTGATCCGATTACGGGTATAGCGTGAGCTCAGGCTCTTCTTTGAAGCAGAGGAACGCCCCTGGTTGCTCACCGGTCCATTGATGCAACCACCTTCGCAGGCCAGGAGTTCAAGGAAGGCTGTATTCCCTCCTTCCTTTTCCATACCAGACAAAGTCCCTATTACCTGATTCATACCACTGATGGCAACAGCATGGGTCTGGAAGGGATCACTGCCCCACTTCAATGAGGCTATCATCCCACCCTCTACAGGGTAGAGCGTCGACTTACCAGCACGACAGGGAACTAAGGATGGAACAATGGAAGGAGCAAGGGAAATCTCTCTCTCAATCTGTTCCAAGTCAATATGCTCAGCAAGGAGCCAGGCATTGAGTTCCTCATAGGTCAAGGCAAAGTCCGGGTAACCTGGACTCTGGTCGGCCTCCACCTTTTTAGCGATACAGGGACCGATGAAGACCACTCCAATCTCTTCTCCATAGAGCGCCCGCAAATAGGCGCTGTGGCACTGCAATGGGGAGGGCACCTTGCTGAGTTGGTCTACCAATGAGGGATAGTACTTTTTTACCGTCTGGACCACCGTTGGGCAGGCTGTGGAAATCCATGGGCAGTTCCCCTCATGGGATTCTGCATACATCTCAATTGCCTGGTTCACCAGATGAGCCCCGATGGCTGTCTCACTTACCCCACTAAAGCCCAGACGAGTAAGCGCCACCACCAAGCTATCGGTGCTGAAGGGGAATTCTGCTGCACTGGAAGGGGCTAGAGAACAAAAGATCTTTCTTCCGCTCTGGACAAACTGGCGAACCCTTGCCAAATCACCACGGATTTTTTTTGCATGGGATGGACAGATATCAACACAGTGCCCGCAATAGATGCATCGGTCCTTCACCACTACTGCTGAGCCATCCTTCACCTGGATGGCTTTTACAGGACAGCCGCGTACACACTTGTAACAGTCACGACACTCGGTCAACTCTGTATATATAGGATGGATCATTGCATCCCTTCCCGCTCTTTCAGTTCATGCACAACCAACTGAACCACCTCATCGGCAGGGAGCCCTTGATACGTTGTATCTGCGATTCGGATATTCGGACCTTTTGAGCAATCTCCCATGCATAAATGTCCTATCAAATCCACACGATCTGCAGTCCCAGACTCCTGAAGGTAGGACTCCAATGCTGCAAGCGTCTGAGAATTACCCCGAGCGAAGCAAGAGCTTCCCATGCACAGCTCCACGACCAGTTTCTTCATCAATGACCTCATTATCTAATCTCTTGTCGCCATGGTAGCGAAGAAACAACCCGAGAGTCAACGATAATTTGATTGAAAGAGTTTTATTATTAAGGTGATATGGTATTTTAATCACATAATACCATTTATAATGCATTATAATATTCTTATATTCACATTAAAAAGGGGTATCCTTACGATACCCCTTTTAAACGTACACTAGATATTACCAATCATCCACTTCGCTACTTAGATCCTTCTTACTCATCTTTTGCCGCACCTTGGCAGAGAGAACTGCGAAACTTGTAGCCAGATCGGTTCGTTGAACCACGACATCCTCAGGAAGTTTCAAATCCTTGGGTGCAAAATTCCAAATAGCCAACAACCCACACTCCATGAGCAGCTCAGCTGTCTCTTGGGCTTGATCGGCAGGAACAGCAAGGACCCCGATATTTACATGATGCCGATCAATGTATTCCTTGACCTTGCTCAAAGGAAAGACAGGAACATCCCCAAGCCAAGTCTCCCACTTATTGGGATCAACATCGAATGCTGCCACGATCTTGAGTCCATAGCTCTCAAACCCCTCATAGCGAGCAAGAGCGGAGCCCAGATGGCCGGCACCCACTACGATTGCATCGGTAGCATTGTCCCACCCCAAGGTTTGGATTATTGCCTCAATAAGCTTGACAACAGCAAAACCTACCTTGGGTTTACCCTCGATTCCGGTACAGGAAATGTCCTTACGCACTTGGATTGGTTTCAATCCAAGTTCTTCGGCCAAGGTGGTAGCGCTGACCATCTCCATTCCTTGCTCCCGGTACCCCTGCAAAAGTCTAAGGTAGGAGGGAAGCCTCTTGATGGTGGGAATTGGTATTCCCCGATAACCTGTTTCCATGTATCACTCCTGTTGCAACTTATCGATTACGCGTTGGATCACCAGAGAGGGGGTTGATGCCCCTGCTGTTATACCCAGTATATCATAGCTGCACATATCATCGGTAATTTCTGTTTCATTCTCTATATGCCAAGCCATCTTTCCCTTTTCTCGTACCAATTGGTAGAGCGCCTTGGTGTTTGCACTCTCCTTACCACCTATCACCACCACTGCATCACATGCATTAGCCAGCTCAAGGGTAGCCTGCCGACGATTGATGGAACTGGGACAGACCTCATTGGCAAAGAGCATCGTACACCCATACTGCTCCCATTCCCTTAGGGTTTTTTGAATGGTATCCCACAATCCCTGATCAAACGTTGTCTGTACAAACACCACATAGGATTTTCCTGGTTCCGGGGTACCAACATCATCAGGACCAGAAATCAGAATGGTATCGCAGACCTTCCCTTCCAACTGAACCCCTCGCATGGCGAGCGTCTCTGGATGACCAGGGTGCCCAACAATCAAGATGGTATGTGTAGGTGCATATGCAGAAATCCTCGAAAGGTTATGCTTTACCACCGGACATGTCGCATCAACCAAGTCAAACCCGGCTTTCACAAAAGAAAATCGCACCCTATCAGGCACACCGTGTGCACGCAGTACAACCAATCCGGGCTCATGACCCTCTGCTCCTGTAATAACCTGCATCCCCTGATCAGCGAAAAAGGCACACGTGTCATCGTTATGAATAAGCTTACCCAAGGAATATACAGGCTTGTGGGCATCTTTTGCATCCTGCAATGCAGAGGTAGCAAGGTCCAAGGCCCTGGAGACCCCTTTGCAATATCCCATGGTTCTGGAAAGTATCAGTTTCATATACCCCCATTATGACAAGAACGCTGCCACATGGTAAGAGTGCGGCAGCGTATGACTTGCAAGAAGAGACAGGTTACTCTGCTTTCTTCTCTTTTTTCTTTGCTTGAGCATTGCTGATCCAGTAAAGCATCGCAGGAGCAAGCAGGTTGGATGAGTAGGTTCCAAAGAGGATACCAAAGCCCATCTTCACTGCAAAGAGCTGGATGTCACCGGTAGCAAAGATTGCGAGCGGGATGATAGCGATCAAGGTGGTGACTGCACTCATTACCGTTCTACTCAATGACTGTGTAACACTATGGTCGATATTCACACTCAACGAAGCATCTGGTGCCAATGCCACATTCTCACGGATACGATCGAAGATAACGATTGTATTGTTCAGAGAGTAACCAATGATGGTCAGCAGCGCTGCAACAGTGATACCAGAGAACTCAAAGCGGAAGAGCGTAATTACCGTAAGCATCATCAAGATATCATGCACAAGTGCGATCAAGGATGACACTGCATAAGCAAAACGGAACCTGACCCAGATATAGAGGAGGATCAAGGCCATTGCAACCACGATGGCGAGGATGGAGCTGGAGAGCAATGTTGCACTGAACTTCGGTCCAATGTAATCACTCTGGAGAACCACAACATTACCAGCACCGAATGCAGCATTCAATGCATTCTTCACTTCGGTTTCCATGGAATCCTGAGTTGCACCATCCTTGATGCCGAGACGGACCTGGAATGTCTGACTTCCATCCACTCCAACGGTCTGTACACGTACATTACCCAGTGAATCCAAAGCAGAACGTACATCTTCAATGTTTGTATTTCCACTGGTCTGGAAGTTCAGCTTGGTAGGTTCAGCAGAGAGAGTTGCAGGGAATCCATACCCACTGAGGATCTGAGCTGTTTCCAATGACCCGTTAACTACTGCCACATTGATGTTCTGTACTGCACCAAGTACAGTTGCAAGATCCTGTGCAGTTGGATATTCGGAAGCACTGAAGTTTGTACTGGAAACCCCTTCATCACCGCGAACTTCAAGATTAAGGCCAGAACCAGAGACAGCAAGGACTGCATCCTTGTTCCCAGTATAGGTAACTTCCAATCCAATGGGAGCTATCTGAATTCTCTGGCTCAATCCACTTTCAAAATCAACACCCAGGTTAAAACCACCCAACACAGCGAAGGATATACCTCCGGCGAGCAGGAGGACTACAGCCAAAGCCCAGGCGTACCAGCGAAGCTTGATAACAGGAATATCTTTCTTAAGCATTTAGTTTTTCCTCCAGCTGATGTGTAGCTTCTTGCCCTCACGTTGGGCGACGGTCGCATCAAAGATAAGATGCGAAATAAACAATGCAGTAAATACCGAGCTCACAATACCGATAGCAAGGGTATTCGCAAAGCCCTTGACTGCACTACTTCCAAGCTGGGAGAGTACCAGAGCTGCAATGATTGTGGTTATGTTTGCATCCATGACAGTCCAGAATGCTTTATCAAATCCTGCCTTGATTGCGGCAACATCACTCTTGCCCAACCTTCGCTCTTCCTTGATACGCTCAAAGATGATGACATTGGTATCAACAGCCATACCCAAGGTAAGGATAAGACCGGCAACACTGGTCAAGGTCAACGTGAAATTGAAAGCAGAGAGAACACTGATCATGAAGAACAAGTTCAGCAACAATGCGAGGTTTGCCACAAGGCCACTGACGTGGTAGTAGGCGAACATCAGAATGATTACCAGAGCAAGTCCAACAGCAATGGCCTTCAAACCAGCCGATACAGCATCTTCACCAAGGGTGGCACCAACAGCCTGCTGGCTGCTGACAATCAGCTCAATGGGAAGCGCAGCGGTGCGCAGAACAATTGCAAGGTCAGCTGCTTCCTCAGCATCGAACCCGGAAATCTGAACGTTGCTCCTGATCCCTTCATTGATGGTGGCCATGGCTTTAACCTTGCCATCCATCACAACTGCCATGGTATCCCCAACGTGGGTAGATGTGAGCTTGTAGAAGATATCGCCACCAAGGCTGTCCAACTGGAAGTTGACCACTGGTCGACCGGTGATCCCATCGGTTGCGGTGGTTGCACTCTCAAGGTGGATTCCATCAAGGCCGATCTCATCCTCTACTACTACATAGCTTTGCAATTCATCGATACCATACTCGTCACTGACATAGTAACCTGTAGCAATCTTACCAGCAGGTAAGAAGTCAGGCTGCTTCAGTGCACCAGTATCGGTATAAACCTCAGAAGGATTCTCGGCGTAGAAAGCATTCAACTCAGCGGTAAGGGTGGTGTCTACGATCTTGAAGACGAGGGAACCCTTACCACGGAGGAAGGAGTTAACACGCTCTGGGTCTGCAGCACCTGGAATCTCAATGAGAATCTGGTCATCACCTTGTAAACGGATGACAGGCTCACTGACACCAAACTGGTCAATTCGTTTCTCGAGAATTTCGATATCCTGGCGAATTGCCTCAGAAATCTCACCCGAAGATGCAGTCTTGCCAATCTTATCCTCATAGGAAGCAACATCAGCCTCCAAGAGAATACTCATACCACCTTCAAGGTCTAAGCCAAGCTGCAGTGCTTTGTTTCCCAAAGCCTTCAGATCAAGCAAGGACGTGCGGTAATAGGACTCAGCTGAATCGAACATATCCTGTTCGTTATAGAACCCAGCAAACAATGCTTCAAGAGTCCAATTACGGGGAACTGAACGCTTCATGGCTTTGTAATTTTCCTTCGCGTAATCCTTTAGATAGGAGAACTCAGAAGGCAGGGTTGCCTGTGGGTCCTCAGCGACCAACTCCTTGAGCGAGCGGAGATCGCGTGAAGCCTGTCCACGGGAATACTCCTTAATCTGTACATTTGAGCCTGTTGCAAGTTCCTTGGTGTCCTGCGGTACGAATCCATACCAAGCAATCGTGGGATAGAGGAAGAACCCGCACAACAAGACGACCACCAGAACGACCACCAGACGACTCCGTTTTTTCATGATACTCTCCAGATGTCTTTTATAGAATTATTTGTCTTTCTTCTCAGCTTCAGCTTCAGCAGGGACTTCCTCAACGGGAGCCTCAACACTCTTCTCAGGAGCAGATACCTGCTCTTCTTTTTTGCTCTTCTTCTTGCTGGAAGCAGTTGCACCATCGCCCTTTCTGTTTACGATGCTGCTGATAGCATTTCTGGAGAACTCCATACGCGTGTTGTCGTCAACCTTGACCACCACGGTAGTCTCTTTCACCGCAACAACGGTTCCATGAATTCCACCAATCGAGACAACCTTATCCCCCTTCTTAATAGAGGCGAGCATCTCCTTGGTTTCCTTGTCCCGCTTCTTTTGCGGACGGATAATCAAGAAATAGAAGATAACAATGATGAGACCGAACGTAACAAAGGTCGTCATCATCGAACCGGTTGAACCTGCGGCGCCGGCCGTTTCAGGGGCTGCCATAGCACTAATCAATGAAAGCATTGGTAATCCTCACTTTGCATAAAATCGGATGCAGAAAAGAGGCGGAAGAAAACTTCGCATCCAATTTTCCAAGTATCGATTAAAGTAGCACGTTCGCTATCCACTAGTCAAGTTTCAGTATCAGAAGCCATAAGACGGCAAAAAGGGTCGCCGGAAAGCGACCCCTTTTGCAGTGCGCAGGATTACATCATCCCGCCCATACCCTCAGGCCCTGGAGAAGCAGGAGATGCGGGTTCTGGAATATCTGTTACAACACATTCAGTGGTAAGAATCAAAGAAGCGATGGATGCAGCGTTCTGCAATGCACTTCTGGTGACCTTTACCGGATCAATAATACCGCTTTCGGACATATTGACCCACTTGCCACTCTCAGCATCATAACCGATACCCGGCTTTTCATGCTTGCACTTGTCAGCGATGAGTGAACCATCAAGTCCAGCGTTCTGGGCAATCTGGCGAATCGGCTCCTCAAGTGCACGACGAACAATCTTGTATCCGACCTGCTCATCTTCAGTGAACTTCGAGATATCCATCTTGTCCATTACCTGAACAGCCTGGATGAGTGCAACACCACCACCAGGGATGACGCCTTCCTCGATTGCTGCGCGGGTAGCGGAAAGAGCATCCTCAACTCGGTGCTTCTTCTCTTTCAGCTCAACTTCGGTAGCAGCACCTACATTCAGGACTGCAACGCCACCGGCAAGTTTAGCCAAACGTTCCTGGAGCTTCTCGCGATCATAATCGCTGGTTGTGTCCCCAATCTGTGCCTTGATCTGGGCAATACGGTCCTTGATGTCGCTCTGCTTACCATTCCCGTTGATGATCGTGGTATTCTCCTTCTCAACCTTGATGCTCTTTGCGCGTCCAAGTTGGGAAAGATCAGCATTCTCAAGTTTCAGGCCAAGCTCTTCACTGATTACCTCGCCACCGGTAAGGATAGCGATATCCTCAAGCATTGCCTTACGGCGATCACCAAATCCAGGAGCCTTTACTGCAACGACGTTCAAGATGCCACGAACGCTGTTTACCACCAATGTTGCAAGAGCTTCACCGTCCACATCCTCTGCGATGATAAGCAGAGGCTTGCTTGCCTGGGCGACCTTCTCGAGCACAGGAAGCAACTCTTTCATGTTGCTGATCTTCTTGTCATAGATAAGGATGAAAGGATCATCAAGAAGAGCAGTCATGGTATCACGGTTATTGCAGAAATATGCAGAGAGATAGCCACGATCGAACTGCATTCCTTCCACGAAATCAGTGGTGGTCTCAATGGTCTTGGACTCTTCAACGGTTATTACTCCGTCCAGACCAACCTTCTCCATCGCATTGGCGATCTCATCACCAATGGTGCGATCATTGTTTGCACTGATGGAAGCGACTTGTGCAATCTCTTCCTTGTCCTTGATCATCTTGGCCTGTTTCTTGATCTCGGCAACGGCGTCAGCAACAGCCTTGTCGATACCACGGCGAATACCCATTGGGTTGACACCTGCGGCCACACTCTTCATGCCTTCCTTGATAATGGACCAGGCAAGAACGGTAGCGGTGGTGGTACCATCACCTGCAACATCGTTGGTCTTGGTTGCAACTTCCTTGAGAAGCTGGGCCCCCATGTTTTCAAACGGGTTCTCCAGCTCGATTTCGCGTGCTACGGAAACACCGTCTTTCGTGACAGTTGGAGCACCGAACTTCTTGTCGAGAACAACCAGGCGACCTTTCGGGCCAAGCGTTGCCATTACTGCGCGAGAGATCTTTTCAACACCAGCCACTAGGGACTTGCGTGCCTCTTCATTGAACTGCAATTGTTTTGCCATACTATATATCCTCACTTAAAGAATATGTGGTGCGATTACACATAGCAGACCTCTTTAGGCCTACCGACATGTAAAATACAAAGAAAAATGCGGAGAAGCAAGTAAAAAATACAGATTACCCAATTATCAGGGTAAGTGACATGCCAAACAGGGCTGAGGCCACATTGCTCAGTAGGTTAACCACATCATTATCGACCCAACGGATCCCTCTCTCAAGTGGAAGGATTCTTCCATCCACTACTGCATGCTCGGTAATGCGGTCACTCACCTCATCATAGTAGTGAGCCTGAACAGTAGCACCTAGTACACTATCGAGCAAACACCCAAAAAAGGAACTTAATGCGATTACTGAAACATAGAGAGCACTCTTACCTGTGACAGGCAGGAAACACCCCCAGACACAAAGAGCAACCAGTATTGCTCCCAATAATCCACTGGCAAGACCCAGCGGACTGACCGCACCGCTGAGGCCCGGAGTCATAGGTCGCCCAGTAATGATGGAAACTGGCTTGGTTTTGGAGAGGATTCCGACCTCACTTGCGAAGGTATCGCTTGCAGCCTCCCCTACCGAAGAGCCAAACATTACCAGGAAGGGGATGGAAGGATTCAAGGCATAGAGCAGAGCACTGACCAATGCCATCAATCCATTGGCATAAACCTGGGAAGCGTCACGCCTACCACCCTTCTTATGGATTTTCATCACATCGAAGACCAGCGCACGCTTTGCAATCTTACCCAATACCCCAGCAGAAAGGAAGAAAAGCAACAAGGTTGCCAGTGCACCGAAACCAAGAATCCAAGTAGTGCCAAACCCAACCAAGAAAGCAGCCACAGCTCCACCAGGGGTGAGTTGTTTGGCAAAATAACTTGCTGTTGCCACCACGGCCATGATACCCACCAACAACCAGAAGGCAGGAGGGAGTGCGAAGAAGAAGGTATTGAAGTGCGATGCCAGTGACCCACTAGGGGGAACCAGGTTCGCGTATTCACTCATAAGAACACCCCAAGAAGGAGCACTACCACAAATGGTACGGTGATATTATCCAGACCAAGAGGAGTTACTGCCTCCATCACCGCAGCAGAAAGCCCGATCAGCAGAGAGATTCCAAGGACAGCGGAAAAAGAGAGAGCAGAGAAAAAGCCCAATCCAATGAGAGCAACCAAGGTACTTACAGAAGCCATGGTTATCGTACCTGCCCAGCTCTTGACCATACCGGGGACCGGTAACTTTTTCTTTCCCCATTTGGTACCCACCAGGGCAGCCAATCCATCACCATAACCCATGACGAACACAGCAATGCTACAAGCCAAGCTGGAAACAACTCCCTGATATTGCAACACAACCAAGATCAGGAGGGTGATGGGGAAGTAAATCAGCCCATAATTTCGTTTCTTGTCATCCATTCCAAGGGCTTTACCCCAATCCAGGAAGGTAAACAAGCTGTTAAGGATAATGAAGAGAATTGGGCCGATGAGGGCATAGGAAATTGAAGTGAAAAAATTCACTTCAATGAACCACCAATTCGAAACACCAATATGCACAAACTTTCGCATCGCCTCACTGGAGAGAGAAGCATACCGCCTCAAGAGGATCCCTACCAAGATGACGAGCGCTAAAAAGGGAAATGACAATGCCAACCCAAGTATATTGCTATTCATAACCGACATCATGCTAAGAATGTTCAATAAATGCAAGAACCCACCGGCTGACATAGGGCAATTCACGCTTTTGGGTGAGTGTGATAATTGACAGCCAAAATGGGCCGTGATACCGTTTGATTGCTTTCGTTTTTGTGTTGCAGCTGATACGTAATTCCTAATGTTCGCACGCGTGCGTTACTGAATCGCTCCCGCAGACAGGTAAGAGTTAAAGACTGCGCCACATGAAGCAATATTGAATGACAGGCGCTGCCTGTGAAGGATGCTTTGAATGGCAAAGAAAATTTATGTCGGAAACATGAGTTACCGGACAACCGAAGAAGAACTTCGGGACCTGTTCGCACAGTACGGTACTGTACTCAGTGCCAATATCATCATTGACCGCGAAACCCGACGCCCCAAAGGGTTCGCCTTCGTGGAAATGGAAGAGGATGCATCTGCCGATGCTGCGATTTCCGAGCTGGATGGCAAGGATTTCGGTGGGCGAAACCTTCGTGTGAATGAAGCAATCGCAAAACCCAGACCGGCACACGGCAGTTATCGCCACTAAACCAACCACCATGATTCAGTAACGGGAACGGAGCCAAGATGGCTCCGTTTTTTCAGTCTGGCAGGTTCTCGCCGATAAACGTGAATCGTTTATAAGTTTTTCCTTCACGTGTAATATCAGAGATAAACATCTGGTAGGGACGAACCCACAAGTAATCGCTATCCTTAGGGCGGTAGAGCACCATGGTGGTAAGCGATTCACTTTCTATGACCGTATCCACCACCTGGTACAGCCCACCCTTGAAATGCCGATACCAACCCTTTTGTATTTCCTGGGGGATTACCATGCCCCACCGCCTCCGCCGCCAAAACCTCCACCGGAGAATCCACCCGATCCAAATGAGGATCGTACAGGGGACCTGGAGCCACTCTTTGCCTGGGCATATACTGCTTTTTCCATAACGCTGGTATGCATCCTATGGCTCAGCGCACTATAGAACAATGCATTTCTGATCGGTCGGTTCCCAACATACCACTGGGGTTCTGCAAGCGCAATTTTCGCGAACTTCTTTGCCCAGACATCTTCCAGCCCAAGTACGACGGCATAGCTGAGTACGTGGTAGAACAGTGAAGGATCACTGTCGATCATCATTTTCAGCTTGTCCATTTCCACCTTGCTGATGAATTCTCGATATCCCACAATCTCCTCAAGCTTCTTCTGTGCATATGCACTACGTTTTCCCGTTACAATGGCAAGGAAGCCAAGATACCCAGGAAAGGCCACGAGGAAAAACGCCATGACAAGCGAGTAAATTGTTCCATGTCCGAATACTGGGTTCATGAATAGAAAGGCGAAAGTGAAGAGGAAGAGTGCCGAAACACCCAAGAGGAAAAACTTGAATCCCTTCTTGAAAGCGGAAGAAGTCTCCCAGATGGCATCCAGTCGACTGGCAACCAAAGCAAACGTGCCAAGGCTGAAGAACCCAACAACCAAGAACACCACCGTTTCAGCACCAATATAGGAAATGGTAGAGGAAATTGCTATCAACACCACGGAAAGAGCGCCATAAAGCATGGCTGCAATACGCTTTCTTTCAGCCTTGCCATCCTTGAGTTCCCGCTCTCCCTTGAAATAGGCACGTACTTCAGTCTTTGCCTTCTCAAGATCTTTACTGAATGAGCTCTTCTCCAACTGCTTGAGCGTTACTTCTGTACCATCACCACAGGCAAACAAAGCAGAGAATAGGTGTTTCTCGTGAGCCTTGATGGTATCAGGTTCCTTGATCTTGGTGAAGGTGAACTCCTTCTTGCCGAGTTCGCTGATGGTCAGGCAACCTTGGTCAGCCCAATAGAAAATCATACTGGTAAGATCTTTGTTATCCACAACCCCATCAGCCAAGTAGCCCACTTGCATGGGCGAGAGATCCTCGGGAGGGTCGAAACGAACCACCGGGATAAAGAGCTCCTCTTTGCCATAGCGGCGGAAGAGAAGCGTGGCATGCACGGAGGCAGCAAGGGAGACCAGCAGTGCAATGATTGAGGCGGGAATGGTGAAATCAATAAAAGGGCGTACATCGGAATAGTACCCTTCCTCCATTTGCACACGCAGGGTAAGTGCTTCTCCTGGGTACAGGTCCTCAGCCTCCCCTGTTATGGTCTTTCCATCAGCACTGACCACGAAGCTCCCACGCTGTGCAGTGGTGCCATATACCCCTCCGGTGAGGAATACCATGGAAGGATCAATAGGCTTGGGAAAGTTCACCGTAAAAGAGACATGCTCAATGGGAGCTTGCCACCCTACTCCTACAATATTGTAGTAGAACTCATCATATTCATCGTTTCTGTCATCGCCGATGGCGTAGTCATACCTGATCTGGTACTCCTGAATACCTGTGACTGTCCTGTCCTCAGAGCCGAGGCGGAATGTGGCATATCCAGAGGATACCGAATCCTTGATGATCGGCACGTTTGCTTCCAGATTGGTAAGCTTGACTCTCTGTCGGCCAAAGAGAACCGGAATTTCCCTGAAGATGCCATGTCTGGGAGATGAGAAATCGACAACAATGTGTTCCTGCATTGCATAACTATTGTCCAACCTCACATCAACTTCCAATGCATACGAATCAAATTGATAGTCCTGTGCAGACAACGCGGTAAGACTTAGAACAAGAACAAAAAGTATCAGGAGTGTTTTCTTTGCCATTAAAACTTCACCTCTACACGAGAACGGGCCTCCTCCTCGATTTCCAGATAGGGTTTCTTGGAGAAATGGGCCATCGAGGCGATGATTGAAGAAGGAAATACCTCGCAGATGGTATTCAATTGCTTGATAATTGCATTGTAATACTTACGGGCACTCAACAACTGCTCTTCAATCTTCTGCAACTGGGCTTGGAGATCCAGGAAGCCTTGGTTAGCCTTCAGATCTGGATATGCCTCACTGAGTGCAAACAGTGATTTAAGGGTGGAACTGAAGGCATTATTTGCCTCATTCTTGTCTACCATCCCTGATGCATTCATCGCCATATTCCTGGCCTCAATAACCTTAGTAAAGGTCTCTTCCTCATGCTTTGCGTACCCCTTAACCGTCTCCACAAGGTTGGGAACCAAGTCATAGCGTTGTTTCAGATGAGCATCAATTGCTGATTCTGCCTCTTCAGCCTGGTTGCGAAGCCGGACATACCGGTTATAGACACTAATCCCATAGAGGGCAAGCAGAAGCACCAATACAATCAAGATATAGACAATTATCATACAATCCTCCCTTTACTCCATACTATTGTGTAGCATGCTATAAGCGAGGTCGCCGGTCAAGAGTTCGACAAAAAGAAGCCATGAAGCTTGCAAAGGAGTCAATAGTACTGTATCTTTATTCGTGTAAAACGCATAAATATTCCATTCCAGGAGAATCCAAACCATGAGGGAACGACACAACCGGTTGGCGGTCGTCAAGGAACTTATCAAGAACAATAGGATCGACAACCAGGATACGCTGCTGGAGATGCTGAAAACCGAGGGATATACAGTCACACAGGCCACACTATCCCGCGACTTGAAGATGCTCAAAGTCGGAAAAATTTCCGATGGTTGGTCCGGCTACTACTACAGCTTGCCGGAAAACGACCTGATCAGTGAATCAGAGAAAAGCTACATCCAAGATGTACGAAGAGGAATCCTGTCTATTGAATTTTCAGGAAACTTCGGCGTTATCAAGACCAGACCGGGACATGCCAATTCGGTCGGTATTGCCTTGGACGTGTTGGCAATCCCTGAGATCCTTGGAACCTTGGCCGGTGATGACACCATATTTGTCATCCTCCGAGAGGGAATGACCAAGGAAGATCTGCAAGAGAGCTTCAAGACACGCATCCCCGACATAGAAGAGTAATTACACCTTGTTCAGATACGCCCCTCCGCATACAATGGAGGGGCGTTCATCTACCATAAGGAGCGAACAGATATGACATACAAGAATCTCGATACAAGCACTTCATTCCAAGCGCTGAAGAACCTGGAGGCAAGTGACCTGACACAAATCCTGCATCCAGAGCGCATCAAATCCTACCAAGTCAATGCCAGCGAAAAATTGGTTTATAATTATGCAGCCATGCCCGTTGACGAGAACCATCTTTCAGCCCTCCAGCAGCTGAGTGACGAACTCCAGCTTACCGAGAAATACCAAGCACTCGTTGATGGCGAAGTCATGAATACCGGGGAGAAAAGACTCGTACTACACCATCTCACCCGTGGTCAGGTAGGAAAAACGGTAGAGGCAGACGGTGAAGACAAAGGGGCATTCTACGAAGAGCAGCTTTCCAGGATCAAGACCTTTTCCGATGCAGTTCGCAGTGGGAAAATCGTCGGTTCAACAGGAAAACGATTCACCACGGTAGTGCAGATAGGAATCGGGGGAAGCGACCTGGGACCAAGAGCCATCTATCTGGCATTGAAAGGCTGGTGCACCCGGGAAGGAATTGAGCAATTGGACGCGCAGTTCATCAGTAATGTCGACCCCGATGACGCCCAGGCTGTAATCGATCAACTGGACCTGGAACGTACACTCTTCATCCTGGTGTCCAAGAGCGGGACAACGCTTGAAACCCTGACCAACAGGGATTTGGTCATTGAAGCCATCAAGAAGAGCGGTATCAACGGTATCAATCCTTCCGATCATATGGTTGCTGTGACCAGCAAGAGCAGTCCCCTTGCATCCTCATCCTCTGTCCTCGATGCCTTCTTCATCGATGACTACATCGGAGGAAGGTACAGTTCCACCAGCGCAGTGGGTGCCGTCATTCTCTCCCTTGCTTATGGCTTTGAAACGGTTAGGATGTTCCTCGATGGTGCCCACCAAGGTGACATGGCAGCTCGCTCGCCCAAGATCACAGAGAATGCTGCACTTCTTGATGCTCTACTCGGTGTCTACCTGCGCAATGTACTTCACTATCCCAGCACTGCCATTCTGCCCTATTCACAGGCATTGAGTCGTTTCCCGGCTCACCTGCAACAGCTGGATATGGAGAGCAACGGGAAACACGTAAACAGAGATGGAGAAAAGCTCTCCTATCCCACCGGTCCGGTTATCTTTGGGGAACCAGGAACCAATGGGCAGCACTCCTTCTACCAATTGCTTCACCAAGGGACTGATATCGTTCCCCTGCAGTTCATCGGATTCTCTACATCTCAATATGAGAAAGACATCCTGGTAGAAGGATCGAGCAGCCAAGAGAAGCTCAATGCCAATCTCGTTGCTCAGATTGTTGCCTTCGCCCGTGGAAAGGATGATGCAAATCCGAACAAACAGTTCTGTGGAAACCGGCCAAGTAGCTTGCTCTTTGCAAAACAGCTTGATCCTGTAGTCCTCGGCTCCTTGTTGGCACACTATGAGAACAAGGTAATGTTCCAAGGCTTTATCTGGAATCTTAATAGCTTTGACCAGGAAGGGGTACAGTTGGGCAAGGTACTCGCAACCAAGGTACTCAATGGATGCGAAGGTGATGAGGTCCTCAAGGCTTTCACAGACCTTCTCTAGTACGTTTCCTTTTCGGCCCCCGTTTGGGGGCCTCATTATTCTCCACACTTCTTCATCCAACCTGCTTGCCTTTCAGAAAGGAGATAGGTATTATTGTTAGCAACCTAACAAAAGAGACAGGCGATTGAAAGAAGAACCACGACATATTGGACATACCATAAAAACACTCTCACACCTCCTCCATCGGAGTATGACGAAGCTGCTGAAACTCGAAGAAGAGTCCAGCGGCTCTGTTGTGCAGAGTCATCTTCTAGGATACTTCGCTCATCATCAGAAAAAGCGAATGTTGCAAAGCGAACTACAGCAGCATTTGGGTATTCGCCGTTCAACCATGACCAATATTCTCAAGGGAATGGAGAGGGACGGATTGATCGTGCGGGAAGAATCGGAAGAAGATAAACGACAGAAGTGGGTTGTTTTGACAGATTTGGCGGAACAGAAGTGTGCAGAACACTTTCATCTGGTACAAGAGTTCGAGCTGGCCATGAGGCAAGACCTCAATGAGGAACAACTGCAGCAGTTCTTCACAATCGCAGATACAATCAGAAGGAATTTGGAAACAATATGTTTACAGAACTACGAAAACAAACAGTAGGATATCGACGCTCTACCATCCTTACCATGGTCTTTGTTACCTTGGAAGTGATCATGGATGTCATCATCCCTTTTCTCATGGCATTCCTCATAGACCGCGGTATTGATGCAGGAAATTTTAATGAAATCCTCAAATGGGGTTTTTTGCTCCTTCTTTGTGCATCAATTGCGCTGCTTTTTGGGGTACTCTCAGGTCATTATGCTGCAGAGGCATCTACGGGCTTTGCGAAGAATGTACGTAGAAAGCTCTATCATCACACACAAGATTTCTCATTTGCCAATATCGACAAGTTCTCCACCAGCAGTTTGGTAACCCGTCTCACCACCGATGTCACCAATGTACAGCGTGCTTATCAGATGCTTATCCGTATCGCAGTACGTAGCCCGGGGATGCTGGTATTTGCCTTCTTCATGGCAGTATCCATCAACAGGACCCTGAGCTTGGTGTACCTTGTTGCACTCCCCCTGCTGGGTATCGGTCTCTTTTTCCTGATCAGGGCCGCCTATCCCATTTTCACCCGGGTATTCAAGACATATGATCGGCTCAATACCGTGGTTCAGGAGAATATCAGGGGGATCAGGGTGGTTAAGTCGTTTGTCAGGGAAGCGCATGAAGTAAAGAAATTTGAAGTGGTTTCTTCCGATATCTATGATGACTTCAGCAAGGCTGAGAAGATCATTGCCTTCAACAGTCCCCTGATGCAGGGAATGATGTACCTCAGCCTGCTCTCGATCAGCTATATTGCAGCCCGCTTGATTGTCGCCTCCTCGATGACGGCAGGTGAGCTGATGAGCTTCATCACCTACACATCCCAGATTCTTATGAGCCTGATGATGTTCTCCATGGTTGTAGTCATGATTACCATAAGCAGAGCCTCAGCAGTACGGATCGAGGAAGTGCTCACCGAAAAGAGCGACCTAACCGAGAAGAAGGATGCCATTACCTCAGTCGCTGATGGGTCAATTACCTTTTCCCATGTAGACTTCAGCTATACCAAGACCAAGGAAAAGCGATGTCTCTACGATATCAACCTCGATATCGGAAGTGGACAGACCATTGGTATCCTTGGTCCAACTGGTAGTGCAAAAAGTTCCCTCGTCCAGTTGATCCCGCGCCTCTATGACACCTTCAGTGGATCAGTAAAGGTTGGAGGAGTGGATGTAAGAGACTATGCGCTGGAGACTCTCAGGAAAGAGGTCGGTATGGTACTGCAGAAGAATCTTCTTTTCAGTGGAACAATTGCAGAAAATCTCCGCTGGGGGAATGAGCATGCGAGTGATGAGGAGCTTAGGTGGGCTTGCCGTATTGCCCAAGCAGATGGATTCATCCAGCAGTTCCCCAAGGGTTATGACACCTATATTGAACAAGATGGTTCCAATGTTTCTGGAGGGCAGAAGCAGAGGTTGTGTATCGCAAGAGCATTGCTCAAGCATCCAAAGATTCTCATCTTTGACGACTCAACCAGTGCTGTCGATACCAAGACAGATGCCGCTATAAGGGAGAGCTTGCTCAGAGAGCTTCCAGAAACCACGAAGATCATCATTGCTCAGCGAGTAACTTCGGTAATGGATGCTGACAGGATCATCATGCTCGATGACGGAAGAATACATGATACAGGTACCCATCAAGAACTGATGGATCGTTGTTCACGTTATAAAGAGATGTATTGCAGCCAGATGCACAAGGAGGAACGAGCATGAACAAACCCCACTCCAAGATGCCAAAGTTTGACTGGCCAACCCTGAAACGTCTCTTCACCTACATCTTTGTACCGTATAAACTGCGTTTCCTTGTTGTCCTATGCTGTATCCTTGTCAGTGCACTTGCTTCAGTTGCAGGTTCCTTGTTCCTGCGCCTCCTGATCGATACCTATATCGTACCAATGGCACAGAACCCTGAAACAGCTTCTTTCACACCGCTGATACAGGCGCTTCTGGTGATGGCAACGATATATGCTGCAGGTGTCATTGCTACCTTTATGTACAACCGTTTGATGATCACCATTGCCCAGGGAACACTAAAGACCCTTCGTGATGGGATGTTCACCCATATGCAGAAGCTTTCGATTCGGTTCTTTGACACACAATCCCACGGAGACCTGATGAGTCTCTATACCAACGACACCGATACGCTCAGGCAGATGGTGAGTCAATCAATACCTAACTTCGTCAACTCGATCATCACAGTGCTGGCTATTTTCTTTGCCATGCTGTTTACCAGCTGGCAGCTGACCTTGGTTGTTTTATTCTCACTTGCAATCATGCTACGCATCTCCTCCTTTGTTGCAGGCAAAAGCGGTGCATACTTTATTGAACAGCAGAAGGCTATCGGGAAAACCAATGGGTATATAGAAGAGATGATCAACGGACAGAAGATCATTAAGGTTTTCACCTATGAAGAGAAGGCAAAAGAGCATTTTGATGCATTGAATGATGAGCTTAATAACCACGCATTCAACGCCAACCGTTTTGCCAACATCCTCATGCCGATCATGGGCAATATCAGTTACATCCAGTACGTATTGGTCGCAATTGCCGGGGGCATGTTGGCGATTCACGGCATTGGAGCATTGACCCTTGGCATTATCGCTGCCTTCCTCCAACTGAGCAGAACGATCAATATGCCGATCAACCAGATGGCCAACCAGTTGAATGCCGTTGTAATGGCACTTGCAGGTACCAAGCGTATCTTTGCGCTGCTCGATGAGGAAACCGAAGGTGATGAGGGATATATCACCCTGGTCAATCTTTCCGATACAGGGGAAGAGACTGAAGAGAGAACTGAACGTTGGGCATGGAAAGATACTCGAACAGGAACGCTCACTGAGTTACAAGGTCGGGTCTCGCTCACTGATGTAGACTTTGGATACACAGAGGAGACCTTGGTACTCAAGAATATCACCATACACGCAGAACCTGGGCAGAAGATTGCCTTGGTCGGTGCTACCGGAGCAGGAAAGACGACCATCACCAACCTGATCAATCGCTTCTACGATCTTGCGGATGGGAAAATTCGCTATGATGGCATCAACATCAACAAGATATGCAAGGCTGACCTACGTCGTTCCTTGGGGGTAGTTCTTCAGGATGTACATCTGTTCAGTGGAACGGTCATGGACAATATTCGCTACGGCAACCTGGAAGCAAGTGATGATGAGGTGATCAAGGCAGCAAAACTGGCCAATGCAGACTCCTTCATCGCACACCTCCCGCAAGGGTATCAAACCCAGCTCAGTGGGGATGGGTCCACGCTCTCCCAAGGACAGCGACAGCTGATCTCCATTGCACGTGCCATTGTGGCAGACCCCCCAGTATTGGTACTTGATGAGGCAACAAGCAGCATCGATACCCATACAGAAGAGGTAGTCCAGAAAGGGATGGATGCACTGATGGAAGGCAGGACGGTCTTTGTCATTGCCCACCGCCTTTCAACCATCCACAACGCGGATCTTATCATGGTGCTGCAAATGGGAGAGATCATCGAGAAGGGAACCCACGCAGAGCTGATGGCTCTTAAAGGTCAATACTACCGTCTCTATACCGGTGTTTTTGAACTGGAGTAAGTCACCAGGACAATACCTGATACCACCAAGGGGAGTGCCAAAAGATACTGCAAACGGAAAATGGACTCCCCTAAAAGCAGTGCAGAGAGGAAGGTTCCTACCACGGGTATAAGAAAGTTGAAGACTGTGATGGAACTGACCTTGTTGTGCTTGAGCAGGGTCGTCCAGATAGAGAAGGCAACTGCACTTAGCGAGGCCATATAGAGTAGCAGGACATATCCACCAAAACTGCTGGTGGGAAAGGATGCTCCCTGTGACAACGCTAGCGCAAGCAAGATAAGTCCACCAAGGAAGAGCTGCATACTGGTAAGCAGCACTGGATCAATTTTCCTGCTCACTCGTTTGCTGTACAGCGCACTTGCACTGGTAAGGAAAGCAGCAATTACCACAAATCCCTCCCCTTTCAAAGAAAATGTAATTCCTAGATTGGGCTCAAAGTTGACCATGACCACCGAGATAAATCCCAAGAGAATTCCCAATCCCTTTCGCATACTGATATGGTCATTTGCATATACCCAGTGCGCAAGCAATGCACTGAAGAAGACTGATGAGGAGTTCAGGATCGAACTCTTGGCACCAGTGGTATAGGATACCCCGATATAGAAGAAAGCATAATGGATAGTTGTCTGTAACAAGCCAAGCATAAGAATCTGGATCCAGGCCTTACCGTCCAAGGTTCTAAATTGTTGTTTCTCCCCCTGCTGGAAGTATCTGAAGAGAAGGACCAGGAGTCCTGCAAAGGTAAATCGCAACCCTGCAAAAGCCATTTTTGCAGCAGTGTCATCAGGACCAACCAGAAACAGCTCATATCCCAACTTGATTGAAGGATAGGCGCTACCCCAAAGCATTGCACAGAGACTTGCAAGCAGAGAGGCCACCAAGGGACGGCTTAATGGGGACGGTTTCATTGATTGCATGGGGGAATCTCCTTGAAAAAGGTAGCCAGGTCCTCAAGGGACCCGGTGCGATAACTGGCAATATCCTTGTTCTTGTTGTTTATCAAGTAGTCAGTAACCAGATAGGCCTCCATGCCCAACTCTCGGGCAACCATATCCTCTTCAACATCGTTACCGACCATGAGACAAGAGGAAGCTTCCTTGCCAAGGGTCTGCAGTATCTGACGATAGTAGCCGAGATTTGGCTTTGCATAGTGAAAGTCTTCATAGGTAGTTACGAGTGAGAATTGCGAGGATACAAGATAAGCCCAACCAAGGCGAGCCTCTGTTGCCTGCCAGGGGAAGAGAGGATTGGTTGCAAGCACCACAGTATATCCCTTTCTCTTGACCTCCTGCACGATTTCCCTTGCCAATAAGGAGGGAGATGCATGTCTACGTAGAAGACCAAACTCATGCTCATAGAATGGGGCGAACCGCTCATTGAATTCAGCAGCCGCAATGCCACTTGCCTCTTCAAACACTTGGTCGAACCGTTCCTTGTTGGACAGGGATCCATCATTCAAGACCATGGCGGTAATACCTCGCTGTAATGCAGCCAAGAGCAACTCAGGGGAATACCCGAGCTCTTGTCCTTTTATTACAAAACGAGAGAAGTAATCCTGGATGAATTGATCTTGATCAAGTGGCAGCAAGGTTCCATCAAGATCAAAGAGTATTGTATTGATAGGTTGTCTTGTCATTGTTCGCAGATGATACGCTCTTTACCAGAAGGCGTCAATGAATATAAAAACCCCCCAGGGAAAAGGAGGTTAAACCCTAGGGGGAACAAAAGGAGGTTAGAAAAAATCCGATTTCGTTGCTAACCGACCCAACGGGTGCAGAAGCATGTCGTTCTCTTTCTGAGTCAGACAATAGTACATAACTAATATTTTAATCAAGAGGGTTTTTGAAGTTTTTACATTTTTTTAACTTTCTTTTTAATTACTGGATAGAAAGTTATGTCATAAACCTGCACAATTTCTAAAAATTATCCAAGGTTTGTAAAAATTCTTTACATATTGTCTTGAAAATCTGTTGCATGGAACACATCTTGCGTTGGAGCATAAAAAAGGGAAGCCCCTGAAAGCCTCCCTCTTTTCCTGCCGGTTTTCGCCCTAGTCGAAATTGAAGTTCTTCATTGACATCGGCTGGCGGGTATTTTCCAGTACATCCCTCCACAAGGAACCTTCCAGATCCACATGGTTGCGGCTGGAAACCGCCAAGCTGATAGGTAGGTGAACGAATCGATTATGAAGCAGTCCGATCAAGGCCTGGGTCTTCCCTGCCATTGCTGCGTGTACGGCATGAGCACCGAGACGAGCACAGTAAATGGAATCATAGGAATCAGCAGAAGCACTACGAATGATGTAGGAAGGATCAATGTACTTCACATTGGTCTCAATGCCCTCATTCTTGAAATACTCAATGATCTTATCCTTCAGGAACACCCCAATATCATGGTACTTAACATTCCCAGAGGCATCTTTCTCTCCAGTTTCAGGAACCAAGTCCTGTCCTGCCCCTTCACTGACCAGGATAACCGCATGTCCGCGGTCAAGGACTCTTCTCCTGAGATGCTCGAGCAATCCATTGGGTCCATACAGGTCAAACGGGTTCTCGGGAATCAGACAGAAGTTTACATCACTCTGTGCAAGGGCTGTCTGGGCGGCGATAAAGCCAGACTCACGGCCCATCACCTTAACCAAGCCAATACCGTGAATGGAGTTCTTCGCTTCCACGTGGGCACTACGCACTACAGGAACAGCCATCTGGACAGCAGTGTCCACTCCAAAGGAGCTCTGGATGAATGAGAGATCATTGTCGATGGTCTTCGGAATTCCAATGATTGAAATCTTCAATCCTCGTTTCTTGACCTCTTCATAAATTTCCCATGCACCTCTGAGCGTACCATCTCCTCCGACGGTTACCAGAATATTGATATTCAGCCGCTCCAAGGAGTCGACAATCTCTTCAACCTGCTTGCCACCACCACGAGCAGAGCCAAGAATGGTCCCTCCTTTCTCCTGTATGTCATCAACAACATCCGGATCAAGGGGGATCAAAGGCCAGGGGCTGTTCTCGAGCAAGCCCTGATAACCAAACTGGATACCACTGATCCTCCTGACCCCATAGCGATACCAAAAACAACGAACCACAGCCCTGATAACATTATTCAAACCTGGGCAGATACCACCACAGGTGGCAATAGCCGCATGTACATGGGCAGGGTTGAAGTAGATTTTGGAGCGTGGACCGGCAAGCTCTACCGTCTCCTCATGGCGAGGGACTGGATGGCCATCCTTATCAATATCAGTATCGATGCCATAGAGAATATGGTCACTATCATCCACATAATCAGCCTGCCCATCATTCTGGGATGTACTCATGATAATCGGGGAGGAAATCTTTGCTACTCCCAAACTAGGTATGGAAAAATCCATCTTCTTATTCATTAGACCTCGCCTCCATGTTCATCATACTCTTCAAGCAACGAACCCAATTCTTCCTTGAACCTGGAAAAAGGAGAGGAAAGACTCCCTTTGGCCCGCTTGTTGAATTCTCGATATAGTGCAAGAAACTGTACAGCAAACTCCGTCAGTGTCGCACCTTCACGGTTGGCTCCACCTTTTCGTCGATTGAGGACGGGAACGCCAAGACCCTTTTCCAGGTTTTGGACCATGGCAAAGGCCTTGGAGTAGGAAATGCCCAAAGCAGAGGCAGCCTTCCTCAACGAGTTCTGCTGCTCAACTTGCTCGAGCAACCACAGCACCCCGATTCCCATGAATTTGTTGCCTTCCTCATCGACGAGGTAGAGCTTCGCTTTTAGTTCCATGCCTCTCCTGCCGCTTGGTACACGATATCCACCAGTTCAGCTATTCTATCACATTCTACTGAACAATAGGCGAGTCTTAGGGTAACATCGGCAATATTGATGCATCCAACCTGATATTTATCAAGTAAATGCCTACGTAGTTGCTCTGCACTTCCCTTGCAATCAAATGCCATGAAGTACCCACTGTTGAACGGATGAGGTTTGAGTAAATCGTTACCTTCATGCTTCTTCAAGGCTTCCTTGAGCGTACGGTAGCGTCTCTCCATCTCCACCTTGGCTGCCAACTTATCAGATTCATACTGCGCTCCAGAACGCATCGCCTTGAGCAGTAAACTCTGACCTGGGCGGTCACAGTTGGAAACGGTACTTCTAATGATACCCAACGTCTTCTTGTTCAAGGCATCATAGTGTTCTTCACTTAGGTCCTTGCTTCCATAGGTAATGAATCCAATGCGAAAACCCCAGACCATATCTTCCTTGGTGGCAGCATCACACTTGACAGCAAGAATATTTGGATGGGCATCACAAAGCAGAGAGAACAAGCTCTCAGTGGCCGAGTCATCCTCAAAGAAGAGGCCAAAGTAGGCATCATCACTGAGTACCATCAGCTGCATGCCCTCTTCAGCAAGCGAAACAAGGGTGTCTGCGATAGCCTGCATCTCATGCTTGGTTGGGGTATATCCGGTCGGGTTGTTGGGGAAGTTGAGTAGAATTCGTGCCTTCTTATCGGGTATTCCGGCCAATACTTCCCGCATACCATCCACATTGAAGCCACCTTCAGCAGTATAGAGGTCGAAGGTCTTGATGGAAGCTCCTGTTTGATGGGCAAAGATCAGCTCATAGTTATCCCAGGCAAGGTTGGGAATCACCAAGGTGTCTCCATCCTGGACAAAAAGCTGAGCCATCATCTGCAGCCCATGTGTCAGTCCAGCGGTTACAGCCGGAAGGCTGAAGGTCTTTCCTTGCAGGGTTGGATTCTTGACCAACATCTGTTCTTTCCATAAAGCCCTGAGAGCGGGATCCCCGCCACCTGGTGCATAGGAAAACAATTCGGAGGGCTTGAAGGCGTTATCAGTAAACTGATGATAAATGTCCGTCAAATACATCGGTTGCCCACCGGATGTAGCCATCCCGATGGTGGCATTGAACCGAGTGGCTTTTTTGCCGGCTTCGGCGCTTTGGGCGACGATCCCCTTGGGGAAAAACATCCTTCGTCCTACGTCGGAGAGCATTGCGTCCACGATAGTTCCCTGCAACGTCTCATTCAGTTCTTTTGCTAGTACATGCATATTCTGTCCTCCAGTCATGGGTATGTATATACGTTTTCTGGAGAAATGTCACTAAAACGACCCTAAAAAGAGAATTCGCCTTGCATTTCTTCCCTCTTCTTCTCTTCTCCTCCCAACATGGCAAGGAAGGTTGGCTCATCCACAATGGTTATCCCGATTTCCTGTGCCTTCTTGAGCTTGCTGCCCCCTCCACTACCGGCAAGCAGGTGGGTTGTCTTGCTTGTAACAGCACTGACCGTTCTCCCACCCCGCTTAAGTACTTCATCCATTGCCTTGGATCGAGGATTGAAGTGTTCGAAGGAACCGGTAACGCACCACACCTGGCCAGAAAAGCTTTCATTCACCAAGGCATGTGCATCTTCCTTCTCCTCCATTGCCAAGCCGAAACTCGCCAACGCAGCAATACGCTCCTGCATCGTGGGATCATTCAATGCATCAATATAGAGCTTTGCACTCTTCTCCCCGATCTGCTTGATGCTGGTAAGCCGCTCCATATCCTGACGCCTGGCTACATCAAGGAGCTTTTCCATGCTGTCCAGACCAGACTCAATCAAGATTTGGGCACCTTTTTTGCCAAGCTCAGGGATGCCCAAGGAGATAAGCACCTGGGTGAAGCTCCTTTTTTTGGATTCTTCAACACCCTTTTCAAGCAGGAGAATCTTCTTCTCCCCAAAACCACTCAACTCACCAAGGACCTTTCTATAATCAATCCGGTAGATATCCGGGATATCCTGCAAGACTCCTTGCTCAATAAGAACAGCTGCCGTCTCAGGACCGAAGTTGTCGATATCCATTCCCCCCTTGGAGATAAAAAACTCTATACGACCCCGTACCTGCGCAGGGCACTGGGGGTTGGGACAAAAGGTATGTGCTCCCTTCTCCACCAATCCCGTACCGCATACAGGGCAGAAGGGATCCATCGTATAGACTCCCTCAGAGTTCTCATTCTTCTCAATCACCCGCTCTACAGCTGGAATGACATCCCCTCTACGGGAAATCTCCACCACATCCCCAAGTGCCAATTCCAACATATTGATGTAATCCTGGTTGTGGAGTGTGATATTGCTGATGGTGGAACCAGCAACCTGAACAGGCTTTACCCGTGCAACCGGGGTGACCCGTCCCGTTCTCCCAACCTGCAGATCGATGGAAAGCAAGGTTGTCTGAGCCTGTGGAGATTCAAACTTGTAAGCCATTGCCCATCGTGGATGATGGGCTGTATAACCGAGTTGAGAACGGACCTCAAGTTCATTTACCTTGGCCACCAGGCCGTCTATTTCATACCCGAGTGAAGCACGTCTGTTGGTATGGTGCTGAATATAGGTGGCGATATCATCATAGCTGCCACCAAATCCATCCAGATGTGCCTCTTGTAGATGTGCCTTTGCCCTCTCTGCAGATTTGGTAAAGTAACCGAAGTTTGGATTCACCCGAAAACCATAGTGAACCAGCCTGCTGAGAATGGAGAGATGATCCTTGATCTCAGTCTCACCATCCCAGAAGCCTTCATAGACAAATATCTGGAGGGGAACTTTTGCAACCTCACTGCTCTTGATCCTTCTGATAGTCCCGGCAGCAAGGTTTCTTGGATTTGCATAGGGAACCTCCATCTGGGAGTTGATCGTTTCAAACTTGTCTTTCGGAAGATAGACCTCACCCCTAACAGCCACAGTCACCGATTCACTCAACCGCAATGGAATGGAAGCAATGGTCTTCACATTGGCCGTTACATCATTACCAATGGTCCCATTGCCTCGAGTTACAGCCCGTACCAGATACCCTTCCTCGTAATAGAGCACAATGGAAATGCCATCAATCTTCTCCTCGATGACAATCCCAAGATCACGGGAAACCTTTGTTTCCGTTCGCTCAATCCAGGAAAGCAGCTCACTATCGGCATACACCTTGTCAAGGCTCAGCACCGGGATGGTGTGTTGCACTTCGGGAAACGTTGCATCCAGATCACTGCCAACCCTCTGGGTGGGGGAATCTGGAAAACGCAGGGAGGGATACTGACTCTCCAAATTCTGTAACCGGTCGAAGAGACGGTCATACTCTGTATCGCTTACCACGGGCTGGTTATCAACATAGTATGCCCTCTGGTAGCGTGAAAGCTGTTCTATCAGGGAACGAACCTCATCGAGGTGTGATGATTCATGGGTATTCATAGCCCTAATTGTACGGCTTGCACCCTTGCCTTGCAAGCGGAGTAGGTGGTTTCTCTCATTGCCCTCGAGGGCGGGACATGGTATCTTTCATACTCGAGAGAGGAACATCGCATGACAGAAAAACGATCATCGACAGGCAAGGTGACCACCCTCCACGGCTACATCGTCACCTCATCGGTCGATGCCGGCCGAATAGAGGAAATCTCACTACCTACATTGGACAACAACTTTGTACTGGTCACCACCAGGGATATCCCGGGAACAAACCGCGTGCGCGTGTTGGATGCATCCACCCCCCTGCTCACCTCCTCGGTCATCTCGTATTATCACCAACCCATTCTTGCACTCTTTGGATACGATACTGAGTCTGTCCAACTTAAAAGCAAGGAGATCAATATCTCTTACCAACTTCCCAGTGGCGAGGAGACTTCCCCACCAGTGGAAACAAAACCCTTCTCCTTCCAATTCGGCAACCTGGAGGAAGCCATCAAGGAAGATGGGCTGGAAGTGCTTGAGCGTACCTATCACTATAGTGGGAGCAATTATGAGAGCAATACTCTCTCGCGTATCAGTGTAGTGCTTGAGGATGACATCCTGCATATCACCACGCCTACCCAGTGGCCTAGCCATGTCAGGGAGACCGTAAGTGATGTTACCGGCATTCCCAAACGCCGCATTGTAATCCATCGCGAACCGTTCTTTGCCCCACATGATGAGATGCTCATCACACCGAGCACCATGTGTGCCATAGCATCCATTGCCTGCCTGAAAGGCAACTGCCCGGTCGAGATGCTCATCAATGCAGAGAGCATACGCCCAGACCTTACCATCAAACGAAAGACCTGGTTCTTCAGCGACGGTCGAACCCAAGCTGAATCAATTGAGGCAGTAGTCGACCAAGGGAGTGTTTCGTTGTTCAGTGATGAGATGGCCAATCAACTGATTGCCGGCTTGGTACCGCTGTATAGCCTGATGTCGCTAAGCATATCCATTACATTCAACACCTCTCGAAAAAGACCAGCCCACTTCTTTGGGGATCTGGGTTACAGTGATGCACTCTGCTCAACAGAATCCCACTATAGTGCCCTGGCAAAACTCAGCGGGTACAATCCCCTCACCTGGCGGTTGAAATTTGCTTCAGAGAGTACCTCGCACAGCCAGGTCATCCGTTCAGATAAATATGCGAAACTCAAGGAACTCATAACCACAGTAAGCGACTCCAGCGACTTCCAGAGGAAAAACGCCGCTTATGAGATGCAGGCCCAGATGCGTGTTAAACTCTCGACCTTCTTCAACTACAGCAGAGGGGTTGCGCTCGCCTGTGGAGCTGGAATAAGCGGATTCAGCAGTGAATGCCGTTCCCTACCACACCAACCTGTACAGATCACCCTCAACCCAAACAACAAGGTCGAAGTGAATACCTCTTTCTATACCATCGGATCAAGCGCAGAGATCTGGAAGCAGATCATCAGTGAGGAACTACAGGTTTCAAAAAGTGACATCACCTTTGTAGAGGAACAAAAAGAGATGCTTGACAGTGGTCCTTCTGTACTGACCGCAAATAGTGGGAGAATGCCGCAACAGATTCAGAAAGCTTGTAATCAGATCAAGGAGAAACGATTTGTCCAGCCCCTTCCTATCTGTGAAAGTGTGCTCTCTCCGAAACAACCAGGGATGAAAGGATCCATGTTTCTCAGCAATAGCTGGGTGGCAACTGCCTTGGAATTGGAGATTGACTCGGTCACCTTGCAGCCTCTGGTAAGAAGGGTTTGGTGTGCAGTATCCCTCTCCAGGGTTTTTGATGAACAGAGCCTAAGAAGCAAGATCCGCCACACAATCGTCACTACACTCAGGGAGGCAGGAGCACTCTTGAGCCATAGCGATACATTCAATATTGAAATCACCATAAAAGATGAGGGTCAACAGATCTCTTCTTCAATCACCAGTGCTTTGAAAGGAGTAATCACCAGCGCGTTTATCTCAGCCCTTGAACAAGCCCTTGGTTATCCGGTCGGGAAAATCCCCGTAGACGGAGAGACATTGCTTGAGGCACTCAGAGGTAATGTATGAAGATAGAATGTACTATAGACGGGAAAGCTCTCTCCCTGTCAGTCAACTCAAACAAGCCACTCTCACTTATTCTTATGGAGGATGTAGGGATAACCAGCATCAATAGCCACTGCAGAGGGAAGGCCTGCGGAAACTGCATCGTCCTTCTCAATGACGAGGCAACACTCTCCTGCGTCATTCCTGCATTCCGCCTCAGGGAGGCGACAGTCAGGACCTTTGACAGTTACCAGAAAACACGTCTCTACCGAGACATTGAGCGTGCCTACAAGGCCACAGGAAATACCCCGTGTCCCAATTGTTTTGCATCCAAGACCTTGATCATTGAATCCATATTGCAAGAGATGACCAACAGCACGCGCAACCGCACATTTGGAAGAAACAACCTACCCATTGCTGGAGGTCAAAATGATGAGGCTCCCTTGGACAAGGAAGCAATTATCCAAGAACTCAGTCTGAATACATGCCAGTGTATGGATATGGCTGAATTACTACAAATTGTTGAGATAGCCCTCACCTATAGGAGGCGTAAACGTGTACGAAGGCATTAGGTCTCCTGTCATCCATACCCCCAAGACATTGAGCGAATTTGCAACCATAGCCCATCGCTATCCCCAAGCTGTCATCTGGGGAGGGGGAACGTATCTGATGAGCCAGAGGGACTATTATCCTAGCGAGATCAAGGATGGTATCATCAATCTTGATGAGCTTGAGGAGCTCAAACGCATCACTAGAAATGACCGTTTCGTTGAAATCGGGGCAATGGTCACTGCAAGTCAGTTGCTGTATGCAGGAAAATTGGTCCTCCCTGAGATTCTCCAGAAAACCCTGCAAAGCCAAGCCTCCCAGATTGTGAGAAAACAGACAACCATAGGGGGAAGCCTCTGTGTCCCTGATATTCGCTTTGGGTTGTCAACGACTCTTGCCATTCTCGACGCAAACGCCGAGGTAAAATACTACCAAGGGGGAAAGGCAACGACCCATTGGATCCCGATTGCCAAGCTCTACGACAAAGATGGGAAGCTGTTGCTCGGCCCACAGAAAGCCCTGCTGACAAGAATTCGCATTGGGCTCGAATATGGCGATTTCCAACGGTTCATTATCGTTGAAGACCCTATCCGGAATACTGACGAATGTGTTATAGTTGCGTTTCAAGCAACCCGTGCACAAAATACCATTTCCAAGGTACAGTTTTGCACGACGTTCCCAAACAAGGCCTATCATATCAGCAAGGACCTTGTTTCGAAATTGTCGGGGCAGACCCTCCCGATTCATCCAGAACGGGTCAATACGCTCTCCTATGAGCTGGTATCTGAATTAAGAAAAATGCATGGAGCGATAAGCGAACTACAGCTTGAGCGTGCCAGGAGAATCTTCGAATCCTTCCTGCACGAACTCAACGCCCAGACGCTCTCCTCCTGATGCTTGGAGCATATGTACATGGCTGAGTCTGAAATAGTATCCACCGAGATGCAGAGTACCTTCATTCACCTGCACAACCATACCGATTTTTCCCTGCTCGATGGAGCAGCCCCGATCCCCCGCTACATGGAAAAAGCCAAAGAATTGGGGATGAAGAGCCTGGCCATCACTGATCATGGGAACATGTTCGGAGCACTACGGTTCTATTACGCTGCAAAGGATGCAGGGATCAACCCCATCATAGGGTGTGAGTTCTACAGTAATCCAAAGGATCATACAGAGCGCCCTCTTCCAGGGGGGAAAAAGCCCAACCAGTACCACCTTATCCTGCTTGCAATGAATGAGAAGGGATACCATAACCTGATGGAACTCAACTCGATTTCCTATACTGAAGGGTTCTACTTCAAACCCCGAATTGATGACGAGTTACTCATCAAGCATAATGAAGGCTTGATCTGCCTCTCAGCCTGCCTTGGCGGTGAGATTCTGCAACATCTGCTCAACGACCAGTATGACCTGGCAAAGGAGAGGGCACAGTGGTTTGCCTCTGTCTTCGATGATGGACGGTACTACCTGGAGATGCAGGACCACGGACTGCCTGAACAGAAGAAAACCAATCCATTGCTGAAACAGATCAGTGATGAGACCGGTATCCCCCTGGTTTGCACCAATGACATCCATTACATTGAAAAGAGTGATGCAAACGCTCAGGATCTCCTACTCTGTGTTGGCACAAACTCCAAGAAGAATGACCCGAACCGGATGCGTTTTCCCAACCAGGAATTCTATATGAAGAGTGAGCAGGAGATGAGTGAGCTCTTCAGTTGGTGTCCTGAGGCAATCGAGAATACACTCCAGATTGCAGAGCGATGCAACCTGGAGATTCACTTCCCCGGACCCCTGCTTCCAAACTTCGAAGTTCCTCCCGAGTTCAGTGATACAGCCGACTATCTTCGCCACCTCTCCAACGAAGGTTTGAGATCACACTATGATACCATCACTGAAGAACTCCAGAAACGTCTTGATTACGAACTCGATATCATCACCAAGATGCAGTTCGAAGGGTATTTCCTTATCGTCATGGACTACATCCAGTGGGCAAAGAACCACGACATCCCCGTAGGCCCAGGGCGAGGCTCTGGTGCGGGTTCCCTTGTGGCTTACTCACTGGGAATAACTGATGTCGATCCAATCAAATACAACCTGCTGTTTGAACGATTCCTCAACCCGGAACGGGTAAGTATGCCGGACTTCGATATTGACTTCTGCTACGAGAGAAGGCAGGAAGTCATCAATTATGTCACCGAGCACTACGGAACCGAACGAGTTGCCCAGATTGCCACCTTCGGTACCTTGAAAGCAAAGGCTGTAGTGAAGGATGTTGCCAGGGTACTGGATATTCCTTTCGAGGAATCGAACAACATCTGCAAACTCATTCCTGACGACCCGAAGATGAATCTGACAAAAGCCTTCGAGCAGAACAACGATCTGGTAGAGCTGGAGAAGAAGGGAGGGGTCTATGCTGAACTCTTCGATGCAGCACGCCGTCTTGAAGGTCTGAACCGGCACACATCCACCCATGCGGCAGGGGTGGTCATAGGCAAGGAGAACCTACTCAACTATGTCCCCCTCTACCGTGACGCGAAGACCGGAGCCATCTCCACCCAGTACTCAATGGACCTCATTGAGGAGTGTGGGTTGGTAAAGATGGACTTCCTGGGACTCAAGACACTCACTTTGGTTAAACATACCGAGGACTTGATCAAGAAAAAGGATCCCACCTTCAATGCAAGTGAGATCGACGAACAAGATGAGAAGACCTTTGCCATGCTTGGTAGAGGTGAGAGCAACGCAGTATTCCAGTTTGAAAGCCAAGGAATGCAGAACATCCTCAAGGAAGCAAAACCCAACGATATAGAGGACCTGGTTGCCTTGAATGCACTCTACCGTCCTGGCCCAATGGCTTATATCCCGCAGTTCATCAACTGCAAACTCGGCAAACAACCCATTACCTATGCGAACCCTGAACTGGAAGAAGAACTGAAAACCACCTACGGTGTCATCGTCTACCAGGAACAGGTAATGAAGGTGGCCCAGATTATCGCTGGGTACTCTCTCGGCAATGCTGATATTCTCAGGCGTATCATGGGTAAGAAGAAAGTTGCTGCCTTGGAAAAGGAGAAGGTAAAGTTCATTGAAGGGGCAAAGGCACTTGGAAGAACTGAGCAACATGCCATTGAGATCTTTGAGATGCTGGAACCCTTTGCAGGCTATGGATTCAATAAGAGCCATGCGGTTGCCTACTCGGTGGTGGCCTACCAGACAGCATACCTGAAAGCAAACTACCCTGCTGAATTCTGGGCTGCCAACCTCACCAATGAGATGGGAAGTCCAGATAAGTTCAGCGAATATTTGCAAGTTGCAAAGGATAACGGGCTGGATATCCTCCCTCCATCGATCAACTACTCCGACAAACATTTCTCTGTTGTTGAGGGAAAGATTGTGTATGGACTCGCAGGCATCAAGAATGTGGGGGAAGGAATCGTTGAACTTATCGTAAAGGAGAGGGAAGAGAGCGGACCCTACAAGGACTTGCTTGACTTCCTTACCCGCCTGGAAACCAAGGCGATGAATACCAAACTCCTTGAATCACTGATCAAGGCAGGGGCATTCGATACACTGGGAACCAACCGCCCCACCCTGCTTGAGAATCTCAGTGATGCCATCACCTATGTACAGAAACGAAAAGAAGCAACTGCATTCGGGCAGATTTCTCTCTTCGATGAGGAGACCGAAGCAGCCATGGAGACGTTTTCCATGCGTGAGGTGCCTGACTGGAACCTACCTGAAAAATTGGAGATGGAAAAAGGACTGCTCGGGTTCTATATCTCTGGGCACCCACTGGATGCATTCAACCAGGCAATTGCACAGCGGGTGACTGTCAATACCGCAAAACTGGAACAGGTTCCCTTTGGCCGTCCGGTCAACATTATAGCCATGGTTACAGGAATCAGGCCATTCACCACCCAAAAGGGCAGTGTCATGGGATTCTTGCAGCTCACCGACAAGAATGCAACCTTTGATGCAACGCTTTTCCCAAAGACCTATGAACAGTATCGGGACATTCTCAAAGTGGATGGGATCTATGGATTTGTAGGGAAGTTCGACAACTCCCGGGGCAATGACAAGATCTCCTATCTTATCGAGCAGATACTCGTTGACCCAACCCAGCTTGCCCCTGTGGCGGTAAGCAGATGCCATATTGAACTGGAGAAATCCTTCTGCAACAATGAACATATCACACAGCTCAGGGACCTCTGCCTCTCCTATGGCGGGTCCTGCTCTCTCCTGCTCCACTTCAAGGAAGAGGGACAGGAGTCACCTCTCAGTGTTGCCTGTGGAAGAGAGTTCAGTGTGCGCTACTGTGATGAATTGGTAGAAGCAACCAAGGAAAATCCTGCTATCTTGCATATTTGGTTCGACTAACGCTAAAAAGTTCGGTATCTTACTAAGGTGGAGGAATGCGATGAACCAAACCTATTATGAAAGCGGCATGAGTACAGCAGGCGGGGGAAATATCTTGATGAGCATTGCCTCGATTGCTGCAACCCTGCTCTCATTCTACTCCTTGCTGATCTGGCTCAGGATCATCCTTACCTGGATCAGGGTACCTGGACAGACACAGGAAAACCCGCTTGCCTACTACATAGGCAAGGTAGTTGATCCCTATCTCTCATGGTTTAGGGGGATATCCAGCCTTAGGCGCAGTCATATCGACCTTACCCCACTGGTTGCCTTGGCTGTCCTATCTGTAGTGCAGTCAATGCTCCGCTTCTACGGTGCATATGGAACCATTACCATTGGTATGGTTGTTGCGCTAATCATCCAGACACTCTGGTCGTACCTACTCAGTCCCATTTTCTGGTTCTTGATCATCCTCTTGGGCTTCCGGCTCTTTTTCTGCTACAAACGAAGTGCAAAAACCATCAGTTACATCACCATGCTGGACTCACTGATCGGTGGTGTCCTGAACTGGGTCCAGAGATTGTTCTACCCAAAGCGCACGATCAACGACCGTCAGCTTGTCACTACAGCCCTGGTTTTCTTCATCGTCCTCAATATTGCTGCATCCTTTGCAATCAGGTTCCTTGTTAACTTCTTTGGGAATCTCTCCTTCTAAGCCATGGAGTATTTGAGGAACCTGCATCAGCCCATCACCACCTTGAGTGGGGTGGGCCCTGCTGCAAAGACCTCATATGCTGAACTGGGGATTACCACTTTCAGTGATCTCTTATTGCTCTCTCCAAGGACATGGGAAGACAGAAGCCGTATCCAACCCTTGGGAGGCATCCAGGACAACCAGATGGCAAACACCCTGGTGGAAGTACTCTCTCACTCGTACTTTGGGTTGAGGAGTGGCAAGAAGCGGACCCTTAAAATTATCGTACGTGATGTCTCCGGCCTAGGTGATGGTCGTTTGAGCTTGCTCTGTTTTGGCCGTAACTTCCTGGAAAAGACCATCAGGATTGGAAGGATCTACTACCTCTATGGGAATGTGAGCTGGCATCGCGGGGAGCTGCAGTGCTCCCAGTTCGAACTCTACCCAGCTACCGAGGATGGCGACTTTCCAGCGCAGTTCGGCAAGATACTTCCCATTTATCCGCTGAGAGGGTCCTTAAGCCAACGTCTGATCAGAAAGAATGTACAGGAGATCTTGAGACGCATACACCACTTCCAAGAAGAATTGCCTGAAACATTGATAGAGAAATACCAACTGCTCTCCACTGACGAGGCTATTCGTAGCTATCACTTCCCCCCAACAATTGAACTCCTGAAGCAGGCACGAAGAACCCTCGCATTGACTGAACTCTTCTACCTTCAGTTGATAGCTCGCAGGCACAAGGGTCTGCAACAACGACTCGTCAACCAAGGCCAGGGCATCCCTACCAAGCTTGAACTACACTTCATGGAGAAACTCCCCTTCAGTCTCACCAAAGACCAGATGACCAGCTTGAAGGAGATCAGGGAAGATCTTGATGGGGAGCTGCCGATGAACCGGCTGCTCCAAGGAGATGTGGGCAGTGGAAAGACCCTAGTTGCCTGGATCAGTGCCCTGCATGTACTCTCCCATGGAGCGCAGGTAGCGTTTATGGCTCCCACAGAGTTGTTGGCTCGTCAGCATGCAGAGTCAGCAGCAAGCCTGCTTGGAGAGCTGGGTATCCGGCTGGCCTTCCTCACCGGTTCAGTAAAGAGCAAGGAAAGGCGACTACTGCTTAAGGCAATTGCAGAAGGAGAGGTAGATATCATCATCGGAACCCATGCGCTCTTCTCTGCCGAGGTCAGTTTCAAGAACCTGGCCTATGTAATCATCGATGAGCAGCACAGATTCGGGGTGGAACAACGGCTTGCATTGACCCAGAAAGGCACGGTTCCTGACGTGTTGCTGATGACAGCCACCCCTATTCCCCGCACCCTCTCCCTTACCGTATTCGGGAATCTCAATGTTTCCACCTTAAGAACCATGCCACCAGGAAGGAAGCCGGTGATCACCCACCTGGTCAATGAACAGAGCAGGAGGAGGATGTATGCATCGGTAGGGGTCGAGTTCAAACGTGGCCACCAGGCATATTTCGTTTACCCGAGAATTGACGACAGTGGGCAGAGTGAACTAAGGGATGTCATTTCCATGTATGATTTCCTCAAGCAATCTTACCCTGATGTTCCCTCAGCCCTGATCCACAGCAAACTGGACGAGGAAGAGAAAGTCACCATCCTCAAGGACTACCAAGCCGGAAAGCTTGGCTATCTGGTCTCCACCAGTGTTGTTGAGGTCGGGATCGACATACCCAATGCAACCTGCATGATCATCGAACATGCCGAGCGATTCGGGCTCTCTGCCCTTCACCAGCTCAGGGGAAGGGTTGGCCGTTCCCAGTTGCAGTCCTACTGTTTTCTCGTTTTCTCAAATGAGTTGACCGATGAAGCAAAACAACGGCTCAAGGTAATGAAGGAGTCGAACGACGGCTTCTACATAGCAGAGCAAGACCTCTTGATCAGGGGACCAGGGGAACTGACAGGAACCAAACAGTCTGGCTACCTCAAGCTCTCCTACGCATCCCTGACGGAGGACCTCCCCCTTATCGAGATAGCACGAGAAGAAGCTGACCAGATCCTTGCCTCCGACCCAGGGTTCTTGGCCCCCTCTCTCACGGTGATCAGGGAAGTGCTTCGCCAAGCTCCTCCCTTCAGCGCTGAAGGAAGTGAGGCGTAACTTGCACATTTCACCACAATTACCTATCATCAGTCCCATGAGGCACAGAATATGAGAATTACCGGAGGAATGTATCGGGGAAGGACAGTCGCATGTCCACCAGGGGTCATCAGACCAGCCATGGATATGATGAGAGAATCTCTCTTCTCCATCCTGGGAAGTCTGGAAGAGAAAACTTGGCTGGATTTATTCACCGGAAGTGGTTGCGTCGGAATCGAGGCAGCAAGCCGGGGTGCAAGACTGGTACACTTGGTCGAGAAAGACCGACAAAAAAAGGCCACCATCATGGATAACATCAGCATGGTAGAGAGCGAAATCAAGCTCTTCATGGCCGATGTACGACGTTTCATTCCTACCGCGAAAATGCAGTATGACATTGTGTATGCAGATCCTCCTTTTCCCATGCAGGGCAAGGTCGATCTGGCAAAGGCTGTTGATAAGCAGAAGCTCCTTACCCCTGGAGGATTGTTCATCATTCACTACCCATCCGAAGAGAAGAAACAGTGGCCAGAGACGGTAGGTTCCTTGGTTTGTTATGATGAGCGTAAATATGGAAGAAGTACCCTACGCTTCTATCGAAACACCCAAGACAAGGACCTAACAGATGTATGATGAACTGATTACGATTGATGAAAAAAACGTGGCACACAGCTCCTTCGCCACGTACAGCTATGAGACCGATTGTTTCACTGATGCTCGTCTTGCCTTCTATTTTCAGGTAGTACAGGAAGCAGCCGGGACCCATGCAGCAAGCAGAGGGTGCTCGATTCCTGAGATGCATAAAGAGGGCAAGACCTGGGTGATTACCCGCAGTCAGATGGAAGTATTCCGCTATACTCGTTGGCCCGAAGTACTGAGGGTGGAAACCTGGGCACAGGACCCGATCAGGTTGCATCTGCCCCGTGTTGTCAGAGCATTCGATGCTGAGGGAAAGCTGCTGTTCATTGCCAAGACCTTTTGGGCAATTCTTGATCTGGAACGAGGCAGGCCATGCAGACCCAAGGACATGTCCCTACGCATCGGCCTTCCCCCATCTGAGGATACAGAACACTCAGTGGATATGCGTCTTGAGAACAATCGTCATGGGGAAGAAGAGCCTCTTCATCGATTGACTGTCCATACCCCCAAGATCACCTATCTTGATACTGACCGGAATCTGCATGTGAACAACATATCCTATCTCACTTGGGCCTTGGAGAGCCTTCCCTCCGCCTTCCGAAACCGCTGTAAGGTCGCAGAAGTAGATGTTTCGTATCTCCGACAGACCTTTCTTGAAAATGCAGTTGTCGTATACACCGAGAGCAAGGATCCTGATGCACTGCAGAAGGATACCCCACTGTTGCACCATAGGATTATCAGGAAAGAGGAAGACGGGAGTGAGACCGTGGTTTGGGCAGGTTCCACAAGGTGGAAGAAGCGGAAAGACCTTAGATAAAGACCTTCCGCAGGGAAGGGTCCTTGCCCAAGAGCAAACCAATGGACTCCCTAACAGGATAATAGCCATGCTTGGAATTGGCACTGTAGTAGCAATACCAGCAGGCCTCTTCCTTCTTATAGTGTACATCACAGCTGACAATGTACCGACTGGCCCAACCCATCTGGGGAGGTACCAGAAGCGGTGAGCGATAGGACGGCCTGAAAGTCACCCCATCGCTACTTTCCAGTTGTATCAGCACAGAAGCCGTCTTTGCCTGCTTCTTGTCCCAATACATTGCACACTCAAAACCGATATATCCGTCCTCTGCACGAAATACCTTGATGCTTCCTACCGCCATGCTCCGATAGGGATCATCAGGATCCGGGGAGAGCAGTGGTTCTCCCTCGTTCGCAAGAGCATATGGCCCCTCAATGGTTGAGGAGATTGCAAGCGCAAAATGGCGACTGGTCTTCTGTTTGGTATCAGGAAGCAAAAGATGGGAAGAGCCAAAGTACAGCCGATACCCCGCCCCATTCTTGATAATCTGCGGCCGTGAGATCCGCGGCTTCTTCAATCCATCTGAGGAAAAAGGAACATCTCTACTATCCAGGATGATCTTTGGCTCACTGAAAAGAATCAAGTCAGAGGAAGAGCACATTTCAAATCGACTATACCGTACTTTCTCTTGCTCTCTTCGTTTCAGCCTTCCCTTCTTCAGGTTCGGTAAGGAAGCATTATGTTTTTCGTAGATAAGGTAATACACCCCATTCTCTTGGTATATTGAGGGAGAGTGTCCCCGCAAGGCAACCATCTTCCTTGGTTCCCAGCTTATCCCATTCTCACTGATGAAGTGTTCAATTCCCACCCAGGTATGGCCAAAAAGATGCCATTTCCCATCAGGGCTTTCCTCCGGAAACAAGAAGAATGGGTCACAGAGCCTCGGCATGTACCAGCGGCTCCTGATGACCGGTTCATCACTGAATGGGTACCAAGATAATCTTGAGAACGTAGAGAGGGACTGGTTCATGGTCTCAGTCCTCTCTGCGCTTTGGCTTTCTCTTTCTATTGAAAAGTGGGCTGAGGTTATCCTCCAGATTGAACTTGTTGTTCATCCACTTGATGATTCTCGAGTACACCCAGAAACTCCCTCCTATACTTACCAGGAAGGTAAGACCCAACCAGAGAGGAATCAGGGAACTGTTCGGGTCGACAAAGCGGGTGATGAGTACAAAGCAGATGATAAAAAGAACCATCATCAGTACAATGTTCAGTACGGTTGCTGCCAACATAAACCAAACGGTGTTCATTTTCTTAGACATTGTTATCTTCCTTCGTTTCAGAGCTTTCAAGGAGCAGACTAGCGGCAAGGAGGATTCCACTGACAACCAGTGAAGCGTCAGCAATGTTCCAGGTTGGCCATCGCTCAAACCCAAGGAATCCATAGACCTTTACGCTGATAAAATCCACTACCCGAAAACCCCTAAAAATTCGGTCGATCAAATTCCCCGTTCCGCCACCCAAGAAGAGTGCAAGCACCCACCTCTGAAAAACGGAAAGATGAATCTTCCGTGAAAAGTATACTACACATACCGCTATAACCAAAAGCACTGGCACGATGATGAAGAACAGCAACTTAACAGCAACCGGAAGCCCATCCCCCATACTGAAAGCAATAGCAGTATTGCGTACATGTACAATCGCAAGGAAATCACCAAGATAGCGAAACCCTATCGTGTTCTCTGGGATGGTGGCGACCACCCATGCCTTGCTGAGCTGGTCCGAGATAATAATAAAAACGGTGAGCATGAGTGGGATGAATCTGCTGGTATCTTTCTGTGCCATGGTGTTGACTATACTATAAGCCAGTGGGGTTGGCAATAAAACAAACCTCAAGGTCGAACGTATCCCTTATATGTTCTGAGAGCGCCTGAACCCCGAAAATTTCCGTTTGGTAGTGTCCTCCACCAATAACCGTGATACCAGATTCCTGTGCATCGTGGTAGATTTGATGTTCCACTTCCCCGGTGATAAAACAGTCCAGTCCATCAGTGAGAGCCGCATACACATCACTGCTTGCCCCTCCACTGACGATACCCACCGTTGTAATGGAATCCTTACCGAATGGAAGCACCACTGGGTTCTCAAACCCAAGCTGTTCAGCAATCCACCTGGGATCTCTCCCTTCTTTGAGAACACCCTTGTACCCCAACAGGGTACCTTTATAGGGAGCAAAGGGCTCAATATCCTGCAAGCCCAGCTTTTCAGCCATGACCACATTGTTTCCCACTTCCGGGTGTGCATCGAGGGGAAGATGAGCTGCATACAGGTCCAGATCCCCTTTCAGCAACGTACTGATACGCGTATGGTGTGATCCCGTAATTGGCAGAGGGGTTCCCCAGTAGAGCCCATGGTGCACAACAAGCAGATCAGCTCCCTCTGTTATGGCTTTCTCAAAGGTAGCTTGGCAGGCATCAACGGCAAAGGCCACCTTACGGACCTCTTTATCCACTCCTCCCACAACCAAACCGTTGAGGGATCGGTCCAAACCCTCAAAAGAACCAAGTCCCAGATATGTATCAAGATAGGTAACAAGTTTGCTTCGTTTCATGAGCCTAGTATATAGAGTTGACACCTTTTGTTCCACCACCTATAGTTCCTTCATGACCGATACCAAAAAGCGGGTTCATCCGCTCACCTATGAAGAAGCTTCCTTCGATTTTGATCCATTGCTTATCAGTGAATGCCGAGCCTTGGGCAGCAAGGAACATATCGTTGGCCAGCCAAGGGCTCTTCGTAGCCTGGAGATTGGGCTCAGTCTACAGAAATGTGGATACAACATCTTTGTAAGCGGAGAAGCCACAAGCGGGAGACATGAGGCGGTACGGTACTGTGTCGAGCACCAGAGAAACAATATCGATGCTATCAGGGACATTGTCTATGTGTGCAACTTCAAGCAGCCAGACAGCCCCTCTGCCCTCACATTCCGCCCAGGGGAAGGAGAACGCTTCTGTGATGCATGTAGTGCATTCAATCAGGAACTGCTCTCCCTTACCCAAGACAGCGACCACTTTCTCGAGAAAGCAGAGCATCTTGTAGACCAGCTGGAGCAACAGTTCCCCGACAATCGGCAACTCTCCTCATACTTTGCCCATCTCAAGGCAGACCTTGCCCGAGAAGCTCTCCATATCCAGCACCTTGATCAAGAGATGCTCAAGAGTGACCCGATAGCACGGAAGTACCAAGCCAATCTGCTGGTCAATCACGCACAGACGAGACAACGGCCCCTGATCATCGAGTCCTACCCTACCTTCGATAACCTTTTTGGGTCAGTGGACACAGATGAGAAAATACCCCATCTCAGTCTGCATGCAGGATCTCTGCTTGAGGCAGCAGGTGGATTCATCGTCATAGAGGCAGAAAAACTCCTTGGAGAGAGTGGCCTATGGGAATCACTCAAACGGTATCTCGATGCAAACGCCCTGGCTTATGAGGCAGGGCTTGTCACCAAGGGGGAGCTGAAAAGCAAGATGATCAGGCCCCAGGTGGTCCCTCTCCCGATCAAGGTCATTCTGATCGGTAGCGAAGAGGTTTATGATATGCTCTCTGATGAGGATGAGCGATTCCTGACGCTCTTCAAGATCTGCGCACAGTTCGATTATTCGATGAAACTCTCCAAGGAGGCAATTGCCCAGAGCATCTGGGCCTTGGATGCCTATGCAAAGAGCCATCACATGCTCCCTCTTGAAGATAGCGCCTTTGGCCAGTTGCTTCGGTACTCCTGCTGGTATGTGGAGTCCCGCACCCATCTGACAACGCACTTCTCATCACTGTATGATGTCATTGAGGAAGCTCACTGGTGGGCGAAGCACCATAACCAGGCATCCATCGACGGGGAGCTCATTCTCCGTGTAAATGAGGAGCGGGGATACATCAACGGCATCAGCGAGAGCAAGATCAATGAAGAGATTCTCAGTGGTGATATGATCATCAGCCTCTCCGGCACAAAAGTCGGGGTAGTCAACGGCTTGGCCGTCATGGACCGTGGCAGTGCTTCCTTTGGAACCCCTACGGTCATATCCTGTACGGCCAGCCCAGGAAATGAAGGTATTGTTAATATTGAACATGAAGCCGGACTCAGCGGGGAAATTCATGACAAGGGTCTCCTGATCCTGGAGGGATACCTACGCAAGCATTATGCCCGTACCTTCCCACTCTCCATTTACGCCGGCATCGCCTTCGAGCAATCCTATGCAGAGGTTGATGGAGATAGTGCATCCTCCAGCGAACTGCTTGCCTTGCTCTCTGCAATCGGAGAGCTGCCTGTCCGCCAGGATATCGCAGTGACCGGGTCGGTCAATCAAATGGGCTTGATCCAGCCTGTTGGAGGAATCAACGAAAAGATTGAGGGATTCTTCCGTACTTGTTTGGCAACAGGGCTCACCGGAAAACAGGGAGTAATCATTCCAAAGCAAAATGTCCGCAATCTTATCCTTCCCTATGAGGTACTGAACGCCATCAAGGAGAAGCAATTCTTCATCTATCCGGTCAGTACCATAGATGAAGCGATGCAGATACTCACCGGAAGGAGTGTCGGTGTTCGCAATGCAAAGGGCAACTGGAGTACAGGGAATTTCAACTTTGATATTGAAGATAAGCTGAAACGAATGTATGTAGCAGTTACATCCAACCGGGGCTAGTGATCTGGTACCAACTGCAGAGCATAATCCCTGTGGCTACCGCTACATTCAGGGAACCCTTGGTTCCTCCCATCGGGAGGGTCAATCGTCCAAGGGAGGCTTCACTTGCCTTCAGCAAGGAGGGACTGACACCCAGCTCCTCCCCACCGATAATTCCTACCCCTTCCCTCGGAAAGGGAAACTGGGAGAGTTCCGTGCCACCTGTCTCCAAAGCAAAGAGGGGAAGGGATTGTATCCGCTGCAGCACTACGTCCTCAGGCAGGACCTCATGGTCCACTGTAGCAATACATCCTCTGCTGGTTTTTATCGTACGGGGGTGGTCGAGCCTCGCACACCCTTCGACCAAATAGATTTTCTGCACTCCAAAGGAGTCTGCACTACGGAATATGGATCCAATATTATAAGGAGAGCGAAGGCGGTCGAGCACCAGGATATGGGGAAGGATATGGCGAGCTGACACATCAAGCGCTCCCTGATCATCGGTAAGGTCCCAATCGGAGGGTTCACTTCCCAAGACACCAAGGAGAAAATAGTGGATATCCTCGAGAAGGATTGCCAAATCTCTTCCTTGGACAAAGGGAACTCTTCTTATCAGCGAACGTAACTGCTTTCTTTGTTCCTCATCCAACACCTCAGCAAACTGCTGCTCTTCAGAGAGCGTGAGCAGTCCATACAGATACGAGGTGTCCATCTCCTGGGACAACTGATGAAACAGGCTTGCGCATTTTCTTACACAAGTCCGACTTTTCAGGCTTCTAAGCTTCTTCAGTGTGATCATCACGTTCCTGTGCCTGGGAGGGCGCAACCAACAAGGCGAACTCTCCCTTGATCGAAGGCTTTGCACCAAGTATTTCCATCACCTGGGAGGCAGTTCCCTGCAAGAACTCCTCAAACTTCTTGGTCATTTCCCTTCCCAATACAATCTGACGTTCCCCATCCAGCTCAGCCAGCTCACCAAGGGTCTTGAGAATTCTAAAGGGCGACTCATAGATGATGAACGCCTCATCACGGCTGAGCAACTCCTCCAGACGTTTCTTTCTTCGTCCCTTCTTTGGGCTGAGAAATCCTTCAAAGGTGAATGTTTTTCCTACATACCCAGCCACACTGACAAGAGCCGATTGTGCAGAGACACCAGGAATAGGGACAACAGGAAAGCCAGCCTGGCGAACAGTACTGACCACACGCGCTCCCGGGTCACTGATACCCGGGGTGCCCGCATCACTGACAAAGGCAACATCCTTACCTTCTGCCAATAAGCCTACGATGCCTTTTGCAGAGTTGGTCTCATTGTGTGCATGACAGGCAATCAGACGCTTGCTGATCCCCCAATGGGTCAACAGCTGCTGTGTATGCCGGGTGTCCTCACAGGCGATTATCTCAACGCCTTTAAGCGTCTCAACTGCCCTGTAGGTAATATCATCTAGGTTTCCAATGGGTGTTGCCACCATATACAAGGTACTCATGGATGCAGTCTACACGCTCTTAGTACCCCTTACAAGCCAATGGGGATGGTAGTATTGGCCATAGGAGTTGGCATAATTTACCAAACTTGGTGGCAATACAGTGAATATGCAATGATTTTCTATGGATAATTCCCATATTATCAAAGTTGGCACGCCTTATGCATAGTAGTCTACGTACAAACAAACGCAAACAACAGCCACCTAGTGGCGAAAGGAGACAATGATGCAGATGTTCAAGAGAATCGCCGATATCTTCAATTCCCACGTAAACAGTGCTTTGGATAAACTCGAAGACCCGGCAAAGATGATCAACCTGATGATCACAGAACTTGAGGAAACCCAGAGCAAGGCTCGTTCTTCAATGGCAGCAAGAAAAGCTGAGCAGGTAAGTCTGGAGCGCGAGAAGGCAGAGTTGGAGAAGTCGCTTCTTCGTTGGGATGACCGTGCCAAACTGGCTATCACCAATGGCAGGGAAGACCTCGCCCGTGAAGCCTTGATCGAAAAGAATAATGCAAAAGCAAGAATCAAGCGTATCGAAGAGCTTGAAACAAACCTGCAGACCATTCTTGCCAGTCAGAGTAGCCAGCTCACCCAGATTGCTGACAAGCTCAAGGAAGTGAAAGACAAGCAACAGATCCTTGTCCAGAGAGCAAGAAGCGCAAAGGAAAAGAAGCAGGTTGCTGAAACCCTGAAGAGCAGCGACAGTACTGACTTGGCTCGCAAGTTCAGTGAACTGGAGAGCAAGATCGAGCGTATGGAAGCAGACGCAGAAATGGCCGGCTATCATGGTACCACCAGTGCTGCCGACGAGTTCAGCAGAATGGAAAGTGAAAATGAAATTGATGCAGAGATGGAACAGCTGAAGGCATCGATGAGCAAGAAGAAAGAGAAGGAGCAGAAGTAATGGACTACTACCACAGGACGCTCTACCGTGAGCGAAGAGGTATGATTCTTGGAGTTTTCCAGGGACTGGCAACGTGGTCAGGGCTTCCCGTACTCCTGTTGAGAATCGTTGGAATCATCCTACTTTTCTCTGTGGGGTTCATCCCGATGGTAATCGCCTACCTGGGCACAGCCCTCATCCTCCCCTCACGATAGTTTTTTCATGACATAGATGGTATTTCTTCCTCAGGGCTGCTTTACAAGTCTGACTGAAAATCAGACAGAGAAGCAGCCCTCTTTTCATATACAGAGTGTATGAAAAGACCATCAAATGGTGTATTACAGCAGATCCTGATATTTCCTGTACAATCCCCTGAGCTGGTCGTAGGTAAGGCCAAGGAGCTTGGCTGCCTCCCTCTGGTTCCCCCCTGCCTGCTTCAAGGCCTCGGCAAGGTAAGAGACATCGAGATCAATACGAGCTTGTCCAAACTGCGACAAGTCCAGTTGTTTCTGCTTTTCAGTGACAACGCCTTCCTCTCTCTCCATCTCTCTTTGGGTGAAAGGGTTATCAAATGGATTGAAATCGAGGTGTTCAATTTCTGGAGTATCGCTGCGGTAGACAGCCCTCTCAATCACATTCTTCAATTCACGCACATTACCAGGCCAGGGATAGGATTGCAGGGAAGCTTCCACTTCCTCTGAGAAAACCGGCATCTCGCTCCTGCCACACTCAAGAGCCATTTTTGAGGCAAAATATGAGGCAAGCAACAGGATATCCTCTCCACGCTCACGAAGCGGAGGAAGAAACAACACTTCAAAAGAGAGTCGGTCCAGAAGGTCTTCCTTAAACTTTCCTTCATTGCAGAGCGTGGGAAGGTCTGCATTGGTAGCACCGATGATCTTCACATTCACCTCATGGGTGACAGAGGATCCGACCCGTTCATAGGTCCCATATTCCACTACACGAAGGATCTTCTCTTGTACCTCCAGAGGGATGAGCCCGATCTCATCCAAGAAAAGCGTACCTCCCTCAGCCTCTTCAAATCGCCCCTTGCGGGTCTTCTGGGCTCCGGTGAACGCTCCCTGCTCATAACCGAAAAGTTCGGTCTCGATCAAGGAAGGTGGAAGAGCAGCACAGTTGACGGTTACCAAGCTCTGCTGCCATCGAGGAGAGAGAAAGTGCAATCTTCTTGCTGCAATCTCCTTGCCGCTGCCACGCTCCCCTACCAGAAGGACAGAACGATTCACGGTAGCTGCACGGCTCAGCTTGCTCTGGAAATCCAGAAAAACTTCGCTCTCTCCTAGTGGTTGCTGGTTGTATCCTCCGCCCTGTGGGGAATCCATTCGGTGCTCCTCTGTTGGTAAATTTTGCCATCCTTGGTATGATTTGCCAGAAACAGGGTAGCACAGCTCAGCAGACAAGAAAAGCCGTGTAGCTCCAATCCTTGCTAAAATGGTGATTTATCAAATTTTTCATAGATATATTGGAGTTGGCACGAATAGTGCAACTAGACTTATAGAAACAGAGATGGTACTACTACCTAAGGAGAGATATTATGGGAGTTTTTTCAAGATTCTTGGATATTGTAAATGCAAATATCAACTCACTGCTCGATAAGGCAGAAGATCCCGAAAAGATGATCAAGTTGATGATGCAGGAGATGGAAGATACCCTGATTGAACTCAAGAGTTCCTGCGCCGCAAAAATGGCCAGCAGGGCAAAGACCGACCGTACCTATAAAGAAGCGCTCAATGCAGTAGAACGCTGGCAGAGCCGAGCAGAACTGGCTATCAGCAAGGGACGCGAAGATTTGGCACGGGAGGCACTACTTGAGAAGAAGCAGGCAAAAGCAACACTTGATCGCCTCAAAGAGGAACTTGCCACCTATGATGAGGTAATCAAAACCGCAAAGAGTGAAATCAACCAGATTGAGGATAAGCTATCCACCGTGAAGCAGAAGTACCAGATGATGGTTGAGAGGGCGAAACGGGCCAGAGAAGAACAAGCTGCCCAGGAAACCCTGAGACGTGCAAGCGAGGGAAACACACTCCACCGCTTCAATGATATGGAAGAGAAGATAGACCGTATGCAGGCTGACAATGACCTGAACCGCAGTGGCTCTACCTTGGACGAGAAATTCCGAGACCTCGAGGAGATGGAGGACATCGATGCTGAGATCGAGGAATTGCGCAAACGCGCCGGCTTGTGAGTGGAGGGGTAAGGCATGGAAGCAATCTGGATCTTAACAGTTATATTTACCTTCATTATCGTCGTATCCACCCTTGATCATCGCTACAGTCTGAGAAAGAAAAAAATAGATGCAGCCCTTCGGATGCGAGAAATGGAGATGGGGTACCCACCAGGGACCTATAGCGACACAAAGTACAAAAAGCGAAAGAAGGGGACTGCCTCTGAAGCCAGCTTCACCGAATGGCGACAGGGAACCAATAGGGCGGAACTAAGAAAAGGAATTGATGAGCTGCAGGAGCGGCTTGCTAACCTTGAGACGATTACAAAGAGCCGGAAAAACTCATCTGAAGGCTTTGAAGATAAGGAATGAAAGGAATGACTACTATGGCTACCAAACGATTGTACAGATCCCCTCGGGGAAAAATTTTCGGGGTTTGCACCGGCCTTGCCGAGTGGAGGGACCTTCCCGCTGACCCGGTCCGCCTGATTGTATTTCTTGTGGTACTCGCAACAGGCATCTTTCCAGGAGCACTCATCTACCTGCTTGCTGCGCTCATAATACCAATGAATCCTGAAGGCTCTTATGACTCGACCATCTATACAAACAATGCACCAGATTCGAGTGAAGAGGAACTGAAGGCTGAGTATGAACGTCTCAAGCGCAAAGTGGAAAAAATGGAGAGTGAGATGTTCAACAAGGAACGTGACTGGGACGACCGATTCCACCAAGGAAACTGATATGTTGAAGGATACCAACGCCAATAAAATCTTCCTGATCATCCTGGTGCTCATACTCGCTCTCTCCTTCTCTCTCTACAAGGGATGGGAGAAGCGGGGTATCGAGCAGCGCAGGGACCAGCAGATAGACTTCCAGGAGGGAGACTCCCTTGAGGTATCAACCATCAGCAATGATATTATCATTGAGGTTGATGATGGAGTGAGGCAAGCCAGTATTTCTCTTGGCAAGCATGACAATGAAGAGCTCAAGGTTTCAAAACGAGGTTCCCTGGTAACTGTTTCAGTCACCCCGATCAAACGTTGGTTCATCCGTTTCTTCTCCTACAATCCTTCTCCCTTGATGATCACACTCCCCAGTGAGGAACTGGGACGATTGGAAGTCACTTCCACCAGTGGGAACATCACCTTGATGCACCCCATGAAAACCAACTCGACGAAGGTTTCTGGCGTAAGTGGCGAGGTTGACTTTCTCACTCTCTGGGCATCTGACAATCTGGAGTTGCGTACCATCAGTGGAGACATCTCTGGAAAAGAAGCCTCCTCTGATGGAGATGTAACGCTCTCATCAACGAGCGGTACGGTAGAGGTCCAACAGATTTCTGCAGCCAAGACCACCCTCAAGACAGTGAGTTCCAGGATAGAGGGGGAAGTTCGCCTTCCTGAAGGGAGCTCTGTTGAGGCCAAGACTACCAGCGGAGCAATTGAATTGAATCTTCGATCAAGTGAGAACCTCAAGGTAACAGCATCAACGGTCAGTGGTTCAATCGAGTTCAACGATGAACGACAAACCGGGAATGAGGCCAGCTTACAGACAGGAGAGGCAAGCAACCTAGTAAGACTTTCATCGGTAAGCGGGGAAATCGATTTGTTATACTAATTTTTCCATTATAAATACACATAGGCAGAGTGCAAAAAGCTCTGCCTATTTTTTTTTGCATTCCTTGCTATATACATGCATTTTCTTATTTTCATACCTTGCTTACTTGCTATTCTCCCGAATCTATAGGTAGCATACTGCTATCAAGGAGGCACGATGGAACGAAGTGAACGCATCCTCTATGCTCTACTCATTGTACTTATCTGCTCCCTCATGCTCGTAGCCATGATACTTGAGGGTCCGCTCACTGTCTTACAGAATACCCTACGACTGCAGACTCATGCAGCTCGCCTGATCAGCGACTTTACGTTGCATGGTGTGGGAACAGCTATGTTCAATGCAGCCACGGTAGGATTGTTGGCATTGGTCCTCATCTTCTATGCATCAGTCAGTCTTTCTGGGCCAACCATTTCAGCAATTCTGACCATGATGGGGTTCTCCTTCTTCGGCAATACATTGCTCAACAGCATCCCACTCATCCTTGGAGTCTGGTTGGCAAGCAAGCTTGCACGCAAGACCTTCGGTTCATACAGCTTGATTGCCCTTTTCGGCACAGCGCTTGGCCCCTTGGTGACCTTTCTGATGTTCTCAACCGACTTGCCCTTGCCTCTCTCCATTCCACTGGGGATTGTAGCAGGCCTTGCCGCCGGCTTTATCCTCCCTGCTGTGGCAGGATCCATGTTGCAGCTTCATCAAGGCTATAATCTGTACAACGTAGGTTTCAGTTGTGGGTTCATCGGTCTGTTTGCATCCAACCTACTCATTGCAGCGGGGAAAATGGAACCATTGTCCATTACCTGGAGTGAGGAGTTCTCACTCCCTCTCTTTCTGGTAATACCCGTATTCTCCCTATTATTGATAGTGACCGCCTTCTTCATTGAAAAACCAAAGCAGGGTTTTCAAGGGTTGTTGGAAGTGCAAAAGCTCTCTGGGCGTCTCCCCTATGACTTTTTTGACACCGGATACACCTCTGGAACGCTCTTGAATATTGGGCTGCTTGGTCTGGTCTTCTGGGCATATCTGATTCTCATTGGAGCACCTATCAATGGGCCAACCATCGGGGCCTTGTTTACCATCATAGCCTTCGGGGGTTTCGGAAAAACCTTAAAAAACACCTTTCCTGTAGTGTTGGGCGTTATTCTCTCTACACTTCTGTTTGACAAGTCTCTGGTTGCTCCAGGCCCCCTCTTGGCAACCCTCTTCGCCACCACCTTGGCTCCAATAGCTGGTCAGTTCGGATTTATAGCAGGTCTGTTAGCTGGATTCCTGCATCTGGTGATGGTAGAAGTAACCGCCTCCTGGCATGGAGGACTTGATCTGTATAACAATGGCTTTGCCGGTGGGCTGACGGCAAGCTTGTTTGTTGCAATCTTACAGTGGTACAAAACCAACCGCCCCGAGGAGGATTTCATACAATGAAACGCAAGGAACTACTAGGACGATTGATTGGGGAGGTTACGAACTTCCTCTTGGACGGTAATCCGCTTCGCTTGGTGGTCTCTCTCCACCAGGAAGAGGATGGAGCTCATCTGACCTTCTTTGATGATAAAAAACGGAGTGAAGCAGAGCTTAAAAACATCAACAAGGCCCTGCACCCAAAACAAGAGCGGCCTGAGCTTGCCGAATACTATGGATTGATGGCAGGACACGATGTGACCTGGGACTCCCGGCTGAAGCTCATTGGATGGCAGATCAAACATGCAGATGTTGACAATTCCGATAGCGGGCTGAGGATTGATCTCTGGCTTGGAAGTGATGCATTCAATCCAGAAAAATTTAGTATCGGGAAGAAATAACAACAATATTACAACATATGTTCTATAATGTGTTGCATATTCAATATTCTATCAGATTTTTGTTGCATAAACATACAGATACTGTTGCATAAATTTTCAGTATCCGGTATTATCCCTACAATTTGAACTGATGGAGAACCTATGAACACAAGCTTTCTTCTTCTTGAGGACGGAACCGTATTCACCGCAACTGGATTTGGAACACCCGCGCCCTTGCTTGGCAAAAAGGCTCCCATAGCAGAGGTGGTCTTCAACACCAGCATGTGTGGCTACCAAGAAATCCTTACTGATCCTTCCTATCATGGACAAATGGTCGTAATGACCTACCCCCATATTGGAAACTATGGGTGCGAAGCCTCCTTTGAGGAGCATCTGGGGTTACCAAAGCCCATCAGCTGTACAGCATTACTTGTTCATTCTGTGTATACAGGCCCTCTTCCCCCAAAGAGGGTCTCTTTACATGATTATCTACTCACCCACGGAATAGTCGGGCTATGTGGGGTGGATACACGTGCATTAACCATCCATATACGAAACAAGGGAGCCCAGAGGGCAATCATATTCAGGACTGAAGGCAAGACACTTTCACGTTCAGAACATGAACATGCCCTCTCCTTGGTGAGGGCCTATCCATCAGTCAGTGAGCTCGATCTAATCGAAGGGGTAAGCACCAAGCGCGTGGTCAAGGACCCTCTCCCTGGGGCGCCAAAGGATGCTTCACAACGATTTGCAGTAGTGGACTTTGGGATCAAGCGGTCAATTGTCACCGAACTGTATCGTCGAGGGGTGGCAGTCACCCTCTTTCCGCCTACCGTACTGGCTGAGGACATTCTCCGCTCAGGATGTAGTGCAATGCTGCTCTCAAACGGACCGGGAGATCCTGAACGATTGCAGGACGTTGTATCGATGACCGAACAGGTCATAGAAGCAGGATTTCCTGTCTTTGGTATCTGTCTCGGACACCAGTTAATCACCTGGGCACTGGGTGGAAGCACAAAGAAAATGAAATATGGACACCATGGGGGTAACCACCCTGTAGTGGATACCCAAACTGGTGCCTGCTTTGTCACGAGCCAGAACCACAGTTACGCCAGTGAGACGAAGACACTTCCCCCTTCTGCAACAGTATGGTTCAGGAATGCAAATGACAACTCCATCGAAGGGCTGTTCTGCACAGACAAGAGAGTAAGCTGTGTCCAGTTTCACCCAGAAGCATCTCCAGGCCCTCATGACGCAACCTGGATTTTTGACCGGTTCATCCTGGAAGCCAAGGAGGCAAGCGTATGAGTGCAAGACGTGATATTAAAAGAATCCTGGTTATCGGCAGCGGCCCCATTGTCATCGGGCAAGCCTGCGAGTTCGACTATAGTGGCACACAAGCCGTGAAAGCTTTGAAAGAGGAAGGATATGAGGTTATTCTGCTCAACCCCAATCCAGCGACCGTCATGACTACCCCCGGCATGGCAGACCATATTTATCTCGACCCACTAAGAGTCGAATATGTTGAACAAATCTTCCAAAGGGAACGCCCTGACGCCATCCTCACTACCATGGGAGGGCAAAGCGGACTCAACCTGGCACTCGAGCTCGATGAGTCAGGGTTGCTCGAACAATATGGGGTTCAGGTCATTGGCTCTTCCATCGCATCCATCAAACTCGCAGAGGACCGTGGAGCTTTCAAGCAGGTCATCGAAGGCTTGGGATTGGAAAGCGCAAAAAGCTCAATCGTCCACAACATGGAGGAGGGAATGGGACTCCTTGAGGATTTCCCCTTCCCCCTGATCATCCGGCCCTCCTACACGTTAGGGGGTATGGGAGGATCCATCGCCTACAACAGGGAAGAGTACCCCTCATTACTTGAGCACGCCATGGAAACCAGTCCAACCCACGAAGTCCTCATTGAGGAATCGCTCATTGGTTGGAAAGAGTTCGAAATGGAGGTGATGCGTGACAAGAAGGATAATGCAATTATCGTCTGTTCCATCGAGAATGTTGACCCAATGGGAGTCCATACCGGGGACAGCATCACCATCGCCCCCATCCAGACCCTCGATGAAGGAAGCTACCAGAAGATGAGGGACGCATCAATTGCCATTTTACGCGCAATCGGGGTCGACTGCGGCGGAAGTAATGTCCAATTCGCAGTGCACCCCGAAACAGGGAGGATGGTGGTCATAGAGATGAACCCCCGTGTCTCCCGTTCCTCAGCCCTTGCAAGCAAGGCAACAGGATTTCCTATTGCCCGCTGCTCTGCCAAGTTGGCGGTCGGCTATACCCTTGATGAGGTAGTCAACGAAATAACCGGCCAATCAGTATCCTGCTTTGAGCCGGTACTCGACTACTGTGCGGTAAAGGTACCGCGCTTTGAGCTGGAGAAATTTCCACTTCCCATCTCTGCCTTGGGAACACAGATGCGCAGCATCGGGGAAGCCTTGGCACTGGGAAGAACTGCCTTGGAGGCATTGAACAAGGGGATCAGGAGCTCAGAGAGAAAACTCGAAGGATTATGCAATCTCATTGGTATTGGCCTGTATGATGAAGAGGAGGTTGCAGGATTCCTCAACAGTGCACACCCATTGCGCTTGGTTGCTGCCTATACCACGCTCTGCAGGGAAGGCATGGGAGCATTACCTCGAATTCAGGAGATTACACAATTTGATCCCTGGTTTCTCAATCTTCTGGTACAGCAGCAGGCTATCGAGAAGGAAGTTGCATTTCACCTAGATGAGGAGACCCTCCTCAAGGCAAAAAAGGCTGGAATGAGCGATGTATATATCGCGATGCTGAGTGGAAGGAGTGCTGAGGATATCGAACGGCTACGTTATGCCTATGAGATGCACCCTGTAACCCATCATGTTGACACCTGCAGTGGGGAGTTTGATGCACTTACTCCCTATCTCTATACCACCTACGGAGAAACGGAGGAAGCAGAACCCATGGGAGGGGATGCGGTGGTAATCCTTGCAAGCGGTCCAAACAGGATCGGGCAGGGACTTGAGTTCGATACCTGTTGTACCCTTGCCTCCATGGCTTATCGGAAACTGGGGCGAAAGACCATCATGGTTAACAGTAATCCAGAGACAGTCTCCACGGATTTCAACATCAGCGATCGACTGTACCTGCAAGGCCTCACTGCTGAGGAAGTGAAGGAAATTCTACGCCATGAACAGACCCAGCGGGTAGTGGTACAACTGGGAGGCCAGACTCCACTGAACCTTGCCCCTTCCCTCACCCGTGCAGGGGCAAGATTGGAAGGAACTAGCCTGGAAGGGCTTCTGGATGCAGGGGACCGTGGAAAGTTCTCAGCCTTGGTCTCTCAGCTTGGACTCAGGCAACCAAAAAACAAGGCCGTCACAAAGAATGAGGATATTCTCATCACCGCTCGCGAGATTGGTTTTCCTGTTCTCATCCGGCCCAGCCATGTATTGGGTGGACGGGGAATGTACATCGTGTACGATGAAGCAGGGCTTACCTCCATTGAGGGGATTGAGGCATCAGTTGAAGCACCTGTATTGGTGGATCAGTTCCTCGAGGATGCCTTTGAATACGACCTTGATGCAGTATCTGACGGAGAGAGTCTCTATGTAGGAGGCATTCTTCAGCATATTGAGGCAGCAGGAATCCACAGCGGGGACTCTGCTGCAGTGTTCCCTCCGTACAAGAGTACCCCAGAACTCCTTGCTCAGATGCAGGAGTGGGCGCACAAACTTGCCCTTGCCCTCCATGTGAAAGGATTGATGAATATCCAGTTTGCAGCCAAGGATGGGAAGCTCTATCTCATCGAGGTAAACCCACGGGCATCGCGAACAGTACCCTTCATCTGCAAGACCAGTGCGGTAGACCTCGTTGAAGCCGCGGTTCGGGTCTGGGAAGGAGAAACCTTGGTAAAACAAGGGCTGGTAAAAAAACCTGGAGAGAGAGCCTTGGGTACCTGTAAGGTGGGTTGGGCAGTGAAAGAGGCGGTATTCAGCTTCGATCGGTTCAGCAATGTAGATCCAGCACTTGGACCTGAGATGAGGTCGACCGGGGAGTCGATCGGATTGGGAAAGACCTTCGGGGAAGCCTTCGCAAAGAGCCAGATCAGCAGTGGAAACCGTCTTCCCGTCTCGGGAAAGGTGTTTATCAGTGTCAACAAGAAGGATCGTAAGACCATTCTTCCTGTAGTAAGAAAGCTGGTATCTCTCGGTTTCTCAATTGCAGCAACACAAGGGACTGCAGCCTTCCTCTTCGAGCAAGGAATCCTTGTTGAGGTAATGCAGAAGGTCCATGAAGGACACCCAAACATTACTGACTATCTACAGAAAAAACAGGTTGCTTTGGTCATAAACACACCGATGGGGTTCCATGCCCACCAGAGTGATGATGAGATACGAAGCATTGCCATGCGTATGAAAATTCCCTATACCACCACCACAAGTGCTGCTGTGGCAGCTGTTGAAGCAATTGAATACCTGCAGAAAAACCAGGTTGTTGTTCGTGAGCTAACCTCTTAGGGGCAATTGCCTTTTGAACTTCTATCGTATAGTATGGGAATACTTTCTTAAGGAGACCAAAGGGACCGACTATGGCAGAAGAAGTATTTTCCCAACGAACAACTACCTGTGGATCACTGACCAAAGCTGATAATGGAGCTAAAGTGGTTCTCAACGGATGGGTACACCGTGACCGCAATCATGGGGCCCTGCATTTTATCAACCTCCGTGACCGCTACGGTATTACCCAGGTGGTAGTGGATGACGATGCCAGCAACGAACTTCAGGCAGTTGCAAATGAACTGCACTTGGAGTACTGCATTGCAGTGTCAGGGGTGGTACGTCTCAGGCCCGATTCAATGGTCAATCCAGAAATGGTAACCGGAGAAGTTGAAGTTAAAGCTGAGAAGATTGAAATACTCAGTAAGTGTGCCCCACTTCCATTCCAGATCGATGATGGCAATGAGCCGAGGGAAGACCTCAGGCTTAAGTATCGTTATCTCGATCTCCGTACCCAGGGAATGCAGAAGCGGATGAAGCTTCGTCATGACTTCATTTTCGCCTGCCGCAAGTTCCTCACCAGTCGTGACTTCTATGAGATTGAAACCCCTACCATGATCAAGAGCACCCCAGAAGGGGCTCGAGACTTCCTGGTACCCAGCAGGATTTACCCTGGTAAGTTCTATGCACTCCCCCAAAGCCCACAGCTCTTCAAGCAGATCCTGATGGTCGGCGGTATGGATAAGTACTTCCAGATCGCTCGCTGTTATCGTGATGAGGATGCCAGGGGGGATAGACAGCTGGAATTCACCCAGCTTGACCTGGAGATGAGTTTTGTCAAACGTGACGATGTCCTGTCCCTTATGGAGGACCTCTTCGGTTCCGTATTCAAGGAAGTCATGGATTATGACCTCCCTGCTCGATTCAGGAGACTCAGTTACCATGATGCACTGAATACCTATGGTTGTGACAAACCAGATCTTCGCTTCGACCTTCCCCTCTCAGATGTCAATGAATTGGCCCTGAAGAGTAGCTTTGCCACCTTCAAGGACATTGTTTCCCAGGGTGGATATGTAAAGGCTATCTGTGCTCCAAAGAGTGAAACAGTTGACTTCTCACGCAAGTATATTACCAGTCTCGAGGATGCTGCAAAGATTTACGGTGCCCAGGGATTGGCTTGGATCAAGGTTGGGGAGAACAACACATTCACCGGTGGGGTGAGCAAGTTCTTCGCTGGACTTGAAGAGGAACTCGTTTCAACAGTTGATGCAAAGGAAGGGGATATGATCCTCTTTGTTGCCCATCAGGACTGGAAGAAATGTTGTGCCAGCCTTAGTGCAGTTCGCACAAAGTTGGGCAAGGACCTGAACCTGATCAGGAAGAGTTTTGAGTTCTGCTGGATCGTTGACTTCCCCCTCTTTGAGTACAATGAGGATGAAGGACACTGGGAAGCTGCACACCATATGTTCAGTATGCCTCAGGCAGAGTATCTCGATACCCTTGAGTCTGACCCCGGTAGCGTAAAAGGGGACCTGTATGACTTGGTCCTCAATGGATATGAGGTGGCCAGTGGCTCAATCCGTATTCATGACGTTGAACTTCAGAAGCGAATTTTCCGCATCTGTAATTTTGATGACGAGACTGCAGAGGAGCGCTTCGGCTTCCTGCTCAATGCCTTTAGATACGGAGCCCCTCCTCACGGCGGTATTGCACCGGGAGTTGATAGAATGATCATGATCATGGCAGAGGAAACCTCAATCCATGAAGTCATTGCTTTCCCGAAGAATACTGCCGGGATATCGCCAATGGATGATTCTCCGTCACTAGTTGACGAGAAGCAACTTGAAGACCTACACTTGATCGTCAAGTATCCTGAGCCAAAGAGCTGACAGAGAGCCCCGGGAAACCGGGGCCTTTTCTTACCAAGGAGGCACACCGAACGTAGGTGTGAATTTTGGACATGAAGAAAAATCTTGCCTTGAAAGTTTCCTATCTCAATATATTCAGCAATATAGTTCTTGCCATCAGCAAGACCACGATTGGCTTTATCGCTCACTCTTCTGCCTTGCTTAATGATGGAATCAACAACGCAGGGGATGTGGTAAGTTCAATCATTGCCATGATCGGTATCTCAGCTGCCTCCAAGGAGTCTGACGAGGATCATCAGTATGGACATGAACGATTAGAATCGGTTGCTGCAATACTACTCTCGGGAATCATCATGGTTGTAGGATTCGGCCTCCTTGTCGATGGGATTTCAACCATCATCACCGGCGGGTATCGAGAGACCCCACTACCTGGCATCCTTGCTGTAATAGCGGCAATTGTTTCCATCGTTATCAAGCAGTGCATGTTTCTCTATACTCGTTGGGCAGGAAAGAAGACTGACTCCTCTGCCTTGATGGCCTCTGCATGGGACTCCCAGAGTGATGTATTGGCAACCACAGGTGGTCTGATAGGAATCATCGCCTCACGATTGGGCTACCCCATCGCTGATTCCATCGCAGCAATCATCATCTCTCTCTTTATTATTCGGGTAGGAATCGAAATATTCCGTGATGGCATCTACAAGATGGTTGACCACGCTTGCCCTGAAAAGACGGTGGAAGAGATTCGTCTCATCATTCTCGATCAGGAAGGGGTCAAGGGAATCGATTTATTGAGAACCCGTAGATTTGGTTCTCGTGCCTATGTGGATGTTGAGATTTCAGCAGAAGGGTCACAAAGCCTCGTTGAAGCTCACTGCATCGCCGAACGGGTCCACCACGCCATTGAAACCAGTTTCCCCCAAGTCAAACACTGTATGGTGCATGTAAATCCCTACAAGCATAAAAAGCAGTAACACAAATGATTCTCATCCTAGAAAAATCATTCTACATGGGCTATGCTATGGGCATAGGAGATACCTCATGGGTGAGAAGAAACATGTTCGTGCCGACTTTGTACCTGGACACTACCAGTTCGTTACAGACAAGGGATCCAGTTTTGAAATTGGCCCTTCCAGCGCGCCCTATGATTACCTGTTAGGTGCATTGAGTGGTTGTCTGTTTGCTACATTTGTGGAACTTGCTACAAAAATGCGAATCAGCTGGGAACATATCAGCTTTGATGTTGATGGCGAGAAGCGAGACGATCCCCCTACCACGCTTAAATCACTACATATCACGGTACAAGCCACTGGAGTGGACAACCAGAAGAAATTCCTGAAAGCCTTTGAAACGGCTTCCCGGTACTGTTCTATCTACCAGACCATATCACAGGTAAGTGAGATGGATTACTCAGTGGATTTCCAATAGTACCATGGCAAGCAACGCCCGATATACCAATATTCTTCTCTTTGAGGCATTCGAGAGTGCCCTACGACAACTCTTGGCGGAAGATGAGATAGTGCTGTCCTGGCCGAAGGCAAAGACAAGTCTTGCCCACTGCTTGGCCTCCCAGTTGCAATTAAGCCTAAGAAAAGTACTCAGCCTTTCTGAGGATGCAGCAAATCCCAATTTTTTCTCCCTTCCGGGAAACATCAAGGTGGATATCCAGCGGGATGGGCTTGATGTGCTTGTCCATAACAGGAAAGGAACCAAGCTCCTGGGAATCATTCTTGGTAATGATTATCTTTCCAAGGGTCAGCAGAACCATCTTCTCCAGGTGCAGGAGGAGGGATGCCAACTTATACTGGGAGTATCCTTCCTCCCCCAAAGGGAGTACATTCTGCTCTATAGCCCAAAGCAAGATAGCTTGGAGTACTATCATTTCAACAAGGCTGATGGCACCACGACACATCTCAAACAGAAAGATGTGGACGGAGAGGAGGATACCTTGCAACTGTTGTTGGGTATCAAGGAACGGAAAAGGAAGCGAAAGAAACAGGTCAGCGAACGGGATCTATAACCCTGCTTCGTCCTGTCATTTTATCCACTGTCCGTTTATGGGCATCCTCACAGCCATGCCAAGGTTTGTCTGCATTCTCCGACTTGTATTTCTGTGTCATCCAATGCACATCTTTTGCCATCCTATCGAGGTTGGCAACCTCGAGTTGAGCCATTGCTCGTACAAACTCTGGATATAATTTGGAGGAAAGCGCTTTCTGCCCAATCTCCAGCAGGAGGGTAAAGTGATGAAGACAGAACCCTTTCCCTTGTGAGAGGGCTTCACGGAAGGAAGGGTCCTCTCCCCATAGATAACAGGTCGTATACAGGTACCGCTGGAGCCGCTCTTCCATAGCTGAACAGACAAGGCACCCTTTCTCTCGTGAAGCAATTACCGCATGAAAAGCTCCTACCGCTTTCTTCGCCTGCCGTGGATTGCTTGCTGACAGAAGCCCATTGATTGCAGCCTCAGCCTTGACTCTTGTTGTTTCAAGGTAGGTATCCCCCATCAAGGCAACTCCCTGGGGCTTGTTGGCTGTGGCAAGCATACGCCAGTGTTTGGGACAGAAACCATGCTCATTCACTCGTACCCTGGTCTCTGGGTTCATGACAGAGTTGCCCAGATAGAAGTTGATTGCATCCTTCTGTGCCTCTGCCATAAGGCTGCAGATGAAACATTCACAGTTTTCCTGCACGCCATCCCAAACAGGAATTGTCTCCAATTCAATCTTCATACTATTTTGACCCATACTTCATGTGCATCAGCTGTTTCAGTCTTGGTTCCGGCAATTCCCTCACCTCATACTCCCCGCCACCCATCTGCTTGGTGATGACGGTCATCTGCGCTGCACGCTCGAGCAATTCCATCTTGTCAAAAGCCTCCAGCATCGTTCGCCCAAGGGCTACCGCCCCATGGTTTTCCAAGAGCAGTACATCATGGTCAAAGGAGCTGGCAGCAACTTGCTCGGCAAGGTCCACTGTTCCCATCAGTCGATACTCAACATACGCTGGATCCTCGAGGATATAATAGGACTCTGCGATCAGATGCGTGTTGATGGCGCATTTTCCATCCTTTGTGATGGCAGTGAACGCAGAAACATAGGTTGGATGTGCGTGCACAATTGCTTGGACGTCTGGACGTGCCACGAGGATCAGGCGATGCATCTCAGTTTCGATACTGAGAGGTAGATTCGGTGTCAGATTCTTCCCATCCAAGGTCACTACAGCAATGTCATCAGGAGTGAGCAGTCCTTTGTCGAGCGCACTGGGGGTGATGCAAAAAAGATCCTTGCTGATCCGCATGCTAATATTGCCACCACTGGCGGTGGTGAGTTGTCGATCGTACAGGCGGGTCATGAAAGAAGCTACCTGCCTGCGGTATTTTTCATATTTTTTGGTTTCCATACAGCGAGTATACCATGAGAGGCCAAGGTTAGGGAACGCAAAACCTCATTGCTGGTACCTTGAGAAGGCAAGATGCTTTTGCTACAATGGCCCCTGTTCGAATACTAAGGAGATGTATCAAGATGAGGATGTCCAAACTCTTTTCCAAAACCCTGAGAGAAGCCCCAAACGGTGCTGATAGCAAGGGGTATGAATATCTGCTGCGAGCAGGCTTTATCCGCCAGTTGGGAGCTGGCATCTTCACCTTGCTCCCCTTTGGGTTCAGTGCGACCAAGAAGATAGAACAAGTCATTCGTGAAGAGATGAATGCAATCGGGGGACAAGAGATCCTGATGCCGCTGGTCAATCCTGCGGATATCTGGAAGGAAACCGGCCGATTCTACAGCATCGACCGAGAGATGAGTAGGTTCAATGACCGCGCGGGAAGGGATATGGTCCTTGCCATGACCCATGAGGAAGCTGTCACTGATCTCGCCCGTGGAGAGATTGACAGCTACAAGCGGCTTCCCCTGCTTGTGTATCAGATCCAGACCAAGTGGCGGGATGATCCCCGTCCTCGTGCAGGTCTTATCAGGGTGAGAGAGTTCACCATGAAGGACAGCTATTCCTTCGATATTGACCAGGAAGGGCTGGATAAACAGTATGCTGAACATTATAAAGCCTATTTCAGGATTTTCAGTCGCTGTGGCTTACCCGTTATCGTCGTAGGTGCAGACAGCGGCATGATGGGTGGCAAGATCAGCCACGAATATATGTACCTCTCACCCATTGGAGAGGACACCATCATTACCTGTCCTGCATGCCATTATACAGCAAACCGCCAGGTGGCTACCTTCAAGAAAACCTACTACAGTGAGGAAATGAAGGAAACAGAGAAGGTGCTTACCCCTGATTGCAAGACCATCGAGGAGCTTGCTGCATTCCTCAAGATAGAGAAATGCCAAACGGCAAAGGCCGTATTCCTGGTAGGGACCTTCATCAATGATACCAACGGGGAGGAAGAGGAAAAACTCATTATAGGTATCATCAGAGGGGACCTCGAGGTAGAAGAGAACAAACTTCAGAATGCAGTCAAGGCAAACTCCCTCAGGCCTGCCCACCCAGAGGAAATTACTGCAAAGAAAATGGTTCCCGGCTATGGTTCAGCCATTGGTTGCGCGGATGATGTTCTTGTTGTGGTTGATGACTCAGTGGCAAAAAGCAACAACCTGGTCGCTGGTGCAAATGAAGAGGGATATCACCTGCTTAATACCAACTTCGGCAGGGACTACCAGGGAGAAGTTGCTGATATTGCAAGTGCAAGTGGTGGCCATGCCTGTCCTGAATGCGGAGAACCCCTGGTTGCTTCAAAGGGCGTGGAAGTAGGGAATATCTTCCAGTTGAACACCCGATACAGTGAGAGCATGAACTGTACCTACCAAGATGAGAACGGTGTCCGCCGACCTGTGATCATGGGATCGTATGGTATTGGAGTTGGACGTCTGCTTGCCTGTCTTGCAGAGAACTACAGTGATGAGAAGGGACTCAGCTTACCGATCAGCGTTGCTCCGTTGCAGGTACACTTGGTGAGTCTGGTAAAGGACGCCCAGGTAGCTGAAACCATCTATCAGTCACTCACCCAGGCAGGTGTTGAGGTTCTCTATGATGACCGAAAGGAGTCTGCTGGTGTTAAGTTTGCTGATGCTGATCTTATCGGCCTCCCGGTTCGCATTACCTTGGGGAACCGTTCTCTGAAGGAAGGAAAGGTAGAGGTGAAACTCAGAAGCAATCTTGAAGAGTCTTTCTCCTTCGGTGTCGATACCGTAGTAGAGGAAACCCTCAGCCTGATCGCGAAACTCAAGGATGAATTGGCCTCCCAGATTGTAGAGACTGAGTGGCAGAACAACTAAATCGAGAACCTAGAGAAATAAATATCCCCTGGTCAATATGCATTGATCAGGGGATTGTTGTATTTCTGGGATGAAAATGTGTTAGTTGGCACCCATCTTCTTCAACTGATTGATAATATAGGTGCGCTTTGCTGCTTTGGCATATTCAAGCACTGAGTGGCCCTGGTAGTCACGGGCATTGATATCAGCACCGGCTTTCAGCAAGGCTGTTACAACACGTGTCTCAGGGTTGGTGTTTACTGCCATGATCAAGGCAGTCTCCCCAAGATAGTTTCGCGCATTCAGGTCAGCACCGGCTTTCAGCAATTCTTCAATGATCTTGGGACTGGTACTCTTGTTGGCTGCAAGGTGAAGTGCATTCGAGCGATACTTGGGTTCAGCCTCCTGAATATCTGCCCCTGCTTCCAACAATACCTTCAGTACATTCACTGACGAATTATATTGAGAAGCCAGCATAATAGGAGTAAGACCCCACTCATTCTGGGTATGAATGTCTGCACCCTGTTCAAGTAGACTTTTCACTTCCTTCACTTTGGTAGCAGAAACTGATGCCGCCAGCAATTTTTTGTTCAGAGTCTCTTCTCGTTTTGACATATGCAGAATATCTCCTTACTCATTATTTGAATTATACTTACTATAGGCAGTATCCCAATTTTTCTCAAAATTGTACAGTCTTGTACCCAGTTTTCACCTAATTTCATCGCTCTGTGATCCTTTTGCATTCTTTTGGATTTGATTCATCACACATATATGCAGTATGATAAACCCATGGTAACCAAGGAAATCATTAAACAAGTCCCAAAAGTAGAACTCCATGACCACCTTGATGGAGGGTTGAGAATCCAGACCATTATTAGCCTGGCCAAGTCACAAGGCATTACCCTTCCCACTGAGGACCCAGAAGAACTCCACCAGTGGTTTGTCAGGGGAGGCAAACAGAAAAGTCTTTCCCTATACCTTGAGTCTTTTGCCTTGACCACCAAGGTCATGCAGAACAGTGCAGCATTGCATCGTGTTGCCTTTGAGGCTGTAGAAGATCTTGCTGCTGAAAACGTATGCTATGCAGAGATCCGGTTTGCTCCAATCCTTCACACAGAGGGCGGACTGTCCTTGGAAGAAGCGGTACAAGCTGTACTTGACGGCCTACAACAAGGAACACGAAAAACGGGAATGCCCACTGGACTGATCCTTTGCGCCATGCGCAACCAATCACCGAGTGTCAGCAAGAGCATTGCAGAACTTGCTGTGGCCTTTGCAGACCGTGGTGTTGTTGGATTCGACCTTGCCGGCGATGAGATTGGCTACCCTGCCAAGAAGCATCTTGATGCATTTCAATTCATCAGAAGCAAGAACTTCAATATAACCATCCATGCAGGAGAAGCCTTTGGGGTAGAATCCATCTGGCAAGCTGTGCAACTGTGTGGCGCTCACCGTATCGGGCATGGCGTACGCTTGGTGGAGGATATGGGGATTGAAGGAACAAGAATCGAGAAAATGGGTTCTCTTGCAGCCTTCATCCTTGACCGGAGAATACCGATGGAGATGTGTCTTACCAGCAATGTTGGGACAGGGGCTGTGAAGGATTATGACAGTCACCCCTTCCCCATCCTCTTCAGAAACAAGTTCAGGGTATTCCTCTGCAGTGATAACCGCTTGATGAGTGATACCACGCTAACCAAGGAGATGGAGCTTGCAGTCCAATACTACAACCTGACCATCCGGGACCTTGAGAAGATCACGATCAATGCGATGAAGTCCGCTTTCATCCATCATGACCAGAAACTCTCAATCATCTATGATGTGATCAAGCAACAATATGCTGAGATTCGCCAGAAGTACAATCTTCAGGACTAAAGCGTTCGCCTGAATACTTCCAGAGGATTGATCCTCATACGGATCCTGCAGTACAGGTACCCGAATATCAAACCACTGAGATGGGTAAGGTGTGCCACATTTCCCCCAGCTCCAAATACATGGCTGGAAAGCTCAATGAGAGCATACAAGATGACCAGAATCGGGGCTCTGATGGGAATGAGACCAAAGACGAAGATTACCGAGTAAGGATAGAAGACTGCGAACATCAAGAGCACCCCGTAGATAGCTCCCGATGCACCCACAAGGATGACATTTGTTCCGGCAAGATAGTAACTGAAGAAACTGACAATGCCACTAAACAAACCAGTCAGGAGATAGAACAGGAGAAACTCCTTGCTTCCTATCCTACGTTCAACCATCGAACCAAAGATGAAAAGGCTCAGCATGTTGAATAGCAGATGACTGAACCCTCCATGCACAAACATGTAGGTAAAAGGTTGCCAGAGATATCCACCCAACACCAGGGAAGGTATCATTGCAAGATAGTAGGTAAGCCTTGGGTAGACCATCGATGTGAGGAAATACACCAAGACGTTGATGATAACCAACTTGAGCGTAACATTTTTATAGGTAGTATCCCGGAATCTCCGGTTTAAAATAGTACTCTTTTTCATAAACATACAGTATATAGGGAAGGAGCCAACGTCAATTGAGCAAAATTTGCACACCTTTTTGTGAGTGTGAAAGCAATGCACACTCTTTTCCCACCACTACTCCCATTTGAACGCTCTATTCCCGGTTTTGCTCTTGGCACGCTTATTGCATTGTTATGAGTAGAACAGAGCAACATTTTTTTCATACTCCTCCTTTTATACCGACAGGGTGCCAAGAGATTTTCCCCAAACCTCTTTTGGCACCCTACTTTTTGGACCAACATCTGTGAAATTTTGAAATAGTGTAACAATTTTTCACACCGTTGCACTCGCTTGCACTTATAAGTATATTTACCAATAGTGATATTTAACTACTTTTTGTAATGTTTTTTATAATTGGCACACTAGTTGCACTACTATAGACAGAACAGAGCAACAGTTTTTTTCAAACCTCCTTAAAGTGTGATTTCTTTGGTGCCAGCGGTTCTCTCTCCCCACCCCACAATACCGCTGGCACCATCTTTATGCTCTTCCGACTCTTTCAATAGTTTGGTATAGTTGGATCATGGCAACAAGCAGAAGAGACCGTGCAGACTCCTATACTAAACGAGCACACAAGGAAGGCTATCCAGCTCGCTCCGTCTATAAACTGGAAGAGCTACAACAGCACTTTAACCTGGTCAAGAGTGGGGACTCCGTATTGGATGTCGGAGCAGCTCCCGGATCGTGGACATTATATACACACAGAAACCTCATCAAGGGAAAAGGAAGCATCATAGCTGTTGACTTGAATCCCTTGAACCTGAATCCAGTACCTCCAACGGTCACCGCGTATGTGGGTGATGCGTTCTCGAAGGATATCAGGGAAATCTTGGTGCAACATGGTCCGTATAATGCAATCATCAGCGATGCAGCTCCTATGACGATGGGAAACAGAAGTGTCGATACGGCCAGGAGTGAGAACCTCGCAGAACAGGTCATCTATCTTGCAAAAGACCATCTGAAGCCCCATGGAAATCTTGTAGTGAAGATCTTTCAGGGTGGAGGACAGGTTGAACTCCTGCAATTGATGAGAACTCTCTTCAATAAAGTAAAACCCTACAAGCCAAAGGCCTGTAGGGATGACTCATTTGAGATTTATCTGGTGGGGTTGGACAGGAAGGATTCCTGATCAGGCTTTCCGGGCACGTGCCAGGTTCTTGGCTGCTCCTTGATGATCAACCAACTCCAAAGTTCTGGTGAAGAACTCAATTGCTGACCTCTTGTCATTGAAGTGATCAAGTGCCAGGCATCCAAGATTGTTCCATGCTTCTGCCTGTGAGGGGTCCTCTTTTACGATGCGTTCATATAATGAACGCGCATCTTCATAATCCGAAGCCAAGAGTTCTTGTGCCTGGGATAGTAGACTGGAAGCCTCCAAGGCCTTCGAATACGAATCAGCAGAGGAGAGCAAATCCAAGCGGAGCCTCATCAGGTATTCCTCTTTTTCAGATGGATCATCGGCCAAGGCGGATGTATACCAGTGTATTGCTTCCTCCCCTTTTCCGGAAAGGTAGGCGATATCTCCAAGCAAACGGCATAGACGCAAGCTCTCTCCGTAGCGTAGGGCGGCCTTTACCAAAACATCATAAGCCCTTTCCTTGTCCCCCGAACCAAGCGCTATCAGGGCAAGATTATAATGCAACCCCATGGAGGGCCCCTCATGGTTTATGAGCTTGTGGGTGAAGCTCTCAGCCTCCTCCCATTTGTTCTGCACCATTGCATTAAGCATCCTTCGCTGATAATACCATTTTATTGGATCCATAATTCCCCCAGATAGTGATGCTGGGTATCAGCCCAACACCACCACTTTTCTCAGTCATTAAAGGACAAAGAGTCCGATGATCATCAATATAGTGATGGTCGTCACACCCTGTACCAAGGTCACACCGGTTTGCGTCTTGTATGCCGTTGCAGTGTCCATATCGGAGAACTGAGACACAACCCAGAAGTAACTGTCGTTCGCATGGGAAACCGTCATTGATCCAGCTCCGATTGACAGCAGAGCCAACACCTTTGCAATCTCACTGGTCCATCCAAGCTGTCCCATCAAGGGAGCGAGCATGGCACTGGTAACAATCATGGCAACCGTGGAAGCACCCATGGCGCTCTTGAGCAGTGCTGCAATGATGAATGGAATGAGAAGACCTGCATTCAACTGCATCAAGCTACCTGAGAGCACTTCTGCAATCGGGAGGGTCTTAAGAACTGCACCAAAAGCACCACCTGCACCTGTTATTGCCAGAATGCTGGCTGAACTGTGGATACCATCACTGATCCAGGAGAAAGCAGTTCCCTTTCCTTCATTCTTGGGTATCAAGGTGACTGCAAGGCCGACACCAAAAATGAGAGCGGTTACCGGGTTGCCAATGAAGTCAAAGAATGCCTTTGCCCCATTCTCTCCAAACGGTGCTGAGGGGAAATCTGCAACAGACTTAAGGGCAATGAGGATGATGGGAAGCAGAATGGGAGCAAATGAACGCATTGCATTGGGTAGCTTTCCGTACTTTTCAACCAACTCTTCCAGAGAGACCTCTGGGTTTGCAGGGATATCGAACTTGCTGGAAATCTTCAGTGAATAGAGGTACCCAACCAACATAACAGGAATGGAAACCAGCAATCCTACCAAAATTACCAAGCCCAAATCTGCATTCAACGTACCTGCCATGATAATCGGTCCCGGGGTTGGTGGTACAAGGCAGTGGGTTGCATAGAGGCCAGAACTCAAGCAGGTTGCCATGACGGCCAGGGAAACTCCACTTTTTGCAGCAAGGGCGCGGTTAATGGGGGAAAGGATTACAAAGCCCGAGTCACAGAAAACCGGGATACTGACAATGTAGCCGGTTAGGCTCATGGTCAGGGGAGCTCGCTTCTTTCCAACCAGTCCCAGAATTGAATTTGCCATCGTCAGTGCTGCACCGGTCTTTTCCAGAATTGTACCGATGATGGTACCAGCAATGATGACAATACCGATGCTGCCAAGGATTGAGCCAAAACCACTGGTGAGCGTGTTGATCAAATCATCAACAGACATTCCACCCAGAGTATTCCAACAAAGTATCCCGCAAGCAACAGAACAATGAATGGATGCCACTTGAACCGTGAAATCAAAAGCACCATTCCTACAACTGCGACAATAATGACCAGAAATAAATACCATCCTGCCATATCGTTCCTCCTACTCTCTCTATCGTTTTCCCTATCCTTACAGGATAAGGCAAGAACCTGTACCATTATGGAAATGAATTGATGAATGTTCGGTAGCTAGATTGATGGCTTCTGCCCCAGAACAATGGTTGATACCCAGTACCTCAATTCCCTTCTCCTGGAATACCTGGATGCTTCGAGCAGTCCTTGAACTATCTGCCTCGACCAAGTGAGTCCCTCCCAGCAGTGCATAAACTGGCTTGTTGAAGGTTTGTTGCACAGAGTCCAGCATGTTCAGGATCCCTGGGTGGGAACAACCCACCAGCATGACAAGACCCTTTTTAGTCTCAACTACCAACAACACCTCATCATCAAAGCGGTCTTCAACCCAACCTGCTTGCTCCCTGAGAACAAATCTTGGATGAATGGTCTCCTCTGCATGATTTCGTTTGAAATGGGTAAGCGCCCATACCCCAGGAGCAATTTCTGTTTTCCCGGTAATGGTATTGTGGGTGATTCCCTGTTCCTTGATGTAGTCCTGGCTAAAATCATTGCCAAGATACTGGTATGAAGCGTTGAAACGTGCATACTTTTCTGCAAAGAACCCCTGTCCTGTATGGAGGGTAAAGGCCCTATCTTCCCGTGATTGGACAAATGATTGGAACCCACCACTATGGTCATAATGACCATGACTGAGTACCACATGATCTACGCTATCCAATTGTTTTCTTAACAGTTTGGCATTTTTGAGAAAAGCATTACTGCGTCCTGTATCAAAGAGGACGCTTGTTATTTCCGTTTCAATTAAAAAAGAGAGTCCATGCTCGGTGATTAGGCCGGTATGTTCTCCTTGGGTATTCTCAATAAGGGTGGTGATTTCAATGGACATAGGATACCTTCATTCTATAGTCTAACCTGTCAGAGGTCCGACAAGTTGACTATACCATAAACCCACATCTCCAGTTTTGTCAAATAAAATATTTAGAGAGTTCCGAAATAGTGCTGGATGTCCTTTAAGGCATTTCTCAGGTGGTCTTCCATTGCCTGGGATGCTTCTTCTTGATCATGATTGAGGATTGCCTGAAGCAAACGCCCGTGTTCTACAATGGATGATTCCAGACGCCCAGGTGCATGAAGACTGGCATACCAACCTTCATTAAGCGTCTGATCCATCGTCCTCATCAAGACAGCCAATGTCCGATTCTTGGTTGCCTTTGCAACAGCAAGATGGAAGGCACTGTCACTGCTTATGGATTCAATAACATCCCCGGTTTTTACCTTTTCAACAAACGTATCATAACAAGATTGGAGTGCTTCCAAATCTTTTTGTTCAGCAAATCGACATGCAAGGGATGCTGCATGAGGTTCAATTAAAAGCCTTACCTCAAAGTGTTCCCTCAGTGCTTCTGCATTCTCCACTACCCAGTTCTTCACTGGGTGGGATTGCTCGGAAGGATCACTGACAAACACCCCTTTTCCCTGATATACCTTCACCACTCCGGATACTTCAAGCATCCTCAGTGCTTCACGAATTGAAGACCGACTTACCTCAAGCTTTTTTACAAGCTCTTTTTCACTGTAGAGCTTATCCCCAGGTTTGAGGTTCTCCACGTTGATAATCTCTTTAATTGCATCGGTAACCATGATCGACACACGTTCTTTTTTCAGGGACTGCATGGGGCTATCGTATCGTGAAGCGGATAAATCTGCAAGACAATCCACCTCTGGCATAGAAAACTCCTATCTTCTATACTGAGTGTATGAAAAAGAACGTACAGCTCGTTGTCATTGACGGTCAAGGCGGAAGCTTGGGAAAAGCGCTTGTTGCGGCTATCAAGAAAACATTCAACCAGGTGGAAATACTGGCAATTGGAACCAATAGCCTGGCAGCCAGTGCCATGCTTAAAAGCGGTGCTGATGCAATTGCAACCGGTGAGAATCCTGTCATTGTGGCATGCAGAAATGCTGACCTCATCGTAGGCCCCCTGGGAATCCTTACCTCTGATGCACTCCATGGAGAGATCACTCCAGCAATGGCGGTGGCAATTGCCCAGAGCAAGGCTCACAAGATTCTTGTCCCCATCAGTAAATGCAATGTGACAATTGTAGGAATCCAGGAAGCCCCCCTGTCCATGATGATTGACTTCACGCTGGAGGAGATCAGGCGTTTCCTTGACAGTACTATGCCTAGTCGGTAAAATACGTCACAACATGCCTCATGAAGGGGCATATTCCTGATTCATTACCTATGTACACAAGAGAGCCATGAAGGCAAAGAAGAGTACTACTTTTTTGCTTGCATGGCCCTCTTTTTTTGGAGCATACCTTGGAACAATATACACAGCCGCTATCAGACAACCATACCCTGGAAGTCTATAATCATAACCAACTCATTTTCTCAGAAAATGGGCACTGGCTTACCCCACTCTTTGCATTCGAACGATTTCTTGAAACCTATACAGGAGAAAGGGATTGTCTCAGTGCACATGACACGGCTGCAGGGAAAGCCGCTGCATTGCTTATGGCCCGCTTTGGCATACATCGTGCCCATATCAATCTGATCAGTGAACTTGCCATCGAATATTATCAACAGCATGGAATTACTGTCTCCTATGAAAAACGTATAGAACGATTACAATGCAAGACCGAGGAGTTGCTCGGAGAGATGCATGACCAGGAACAGATGTACAGACTTCTGAGAAAGCGTGCAAAACTGGTACGAGGGGTCTCTGTACGTATAGAAAACCTCTCTTTCTCCTACCCAGAGCGTCCGCCTATCCTGAAAGACCTCTCCTTCCATCTTGAGGAAGGGGAGAGACTCCTCATCCTAGGAGACAACGGAATGGGAAAAACTACACTGCTATCCCTCTTGATGGGAAAACTCAAACCCACCAAGGGAACGATTCTTATCGGGGAAGACGAGGTAACCCACCTGGAAAAAAGAACGATCGGGTATATCAGGCAACAACAACAAGAGCAGCAGTTCCCAGTCTCAGCCCGTGAAGTGGTAGCTATGGCATGCGATCCTACCCTCACAAGGGAAGAGAGACAGTGGGAGATCGACACTGCCCTAAGGAGAACAAAGATAGAACATCTTGCTGAGAGGAATTTCTTCACACTCAGCGGAGGAGAGAGGCAAAAAGTCTCTCTCTCTAGGACGCTCTGCCAGAAAGCAAGATTGCTCCTCCTTGATGAACCCACCTCCTTCCTGGATGCAAAAAGTCGATCCACGCTTGTTGAAGTACTGCAAAGCCTTACAGTGGGTGAGATGCCGACCATTATCATTGTCACCCATGACAAGGCACTGGAAAAGGATTTAAGATGGCCGACTCTCCACTTAGGGGGTACCTATGAGTGATTTTCTCTACGCTCTCACCCTACCTCCGGTAATGAAAGGATTGCTTGCAATGGCTATTGCCGGGCTCTGTTTTCCAGCCAGTGGTGTCATGGTTCTCCGCCTTGACCTGGTACCCATGCGGTATATGCTCATGCACGGTGTTATCCTTGGGGGAGCCATCTCCCTTGCGCTCTCTCTTCCGATACTTCCGCTCAGCATTGCCCTGAATATTCTCTTGGTTTTGGCTATGATGCATTTAGCGAAGGATACCCGCCATGGATTCGGTCTTGCCAGTGCTGCTGGGATGGTCTTTACCATGGCAGCTGCTTCTCTGGTTATGCATCTGTGGGACGTTCCTGCAAAGGATACACTGCAACTGCTCTGGGGAAGTCCGTTTGCACTCGCTTGGGCAGATATCGTGATACTGATCGGCATCGCCCTCATTTTGGCCATCTACCTGCTTACAAACTTCAGGACGGTAAGCGCGATCTTCTTCGATCAGGAAATTGCCCAATCCCTGGGAATGCCGGTAAAGGCACACTACACTGCCATGGTACTGGTCATTGCCTTGGTGATCGCATTTGCCATGAAACTACTTGGTGCATTGCTCATTGATGCACTACTCATCCTTCCCGTCCTCGTTGCAGGAAAGCGTGCTGAGAGTCTCAAACAACTGCTACTCTACTCCTGCCTTACAGGACTATTCGTCTCTACCTTTGGGTTTCTGGCTGCCATTGCCACAGACTTACCACCGAGTGGAACAATTGCATTGCTCTCGGCTTTGCTTTTTATCATACCTACAACACATAAGAGAGGATTACATTCATGAGAAAATACCTTTTCTCCCTGACCATCATGCTTTTGGCAGTACTGAGTATCTCTGCCCAAGGTGTCCCGGAAGAAGTAGCTGCATCCAGTGCTTCCCACCCCGCTTCCATCGTTGCAAGCACAAGCTGGACTGCGGCTTTTGCAGACCTTGGAGGGCTCGATGATGTTGCCTTTATCGCCCCTGCAAACCTCACCCATCCACCTGAGTATGAGATTACCGTCAGTGATGTGGTGAAGATCAACCATGCAGACTATTTCATTTATGCAGGCTATGAGAGGATGATGCAGAGCATGGGAGATTCCATCAAGAAAGAAGAAGGAACCATGCTTCAGATAACCACCACCAATGATATCCAGAATGTGCAGAAGCAGGCAGAGGCTATTGCAAATATCACGGGAACGGAAGAAAAGAGCAAGGAACGTCTTGCTAGCTATATCGCTACCATCGAGGAGGGTGCAAAACAGGCTGAAGAGAGAGGACTGACAGAGGCAAAGGTCTACTGTCATGCGATGCAAGTCTATCTTGCAGAAGATCTGGGACTCCAGGTTGCAGGTACCTTCGGGCCTGGGCCGGTTACTGCCCAACAGATCAGCGAGGTAGCGAAGGGTGGATATCAGATTATCATCGACAATATCCACAACCCCATCGCAGGACCCTTGATGGAAGTATCCCCAGATACCAAGCTCGTTGTCTGGAGAAATTTCCCAGAAAGCGGGGGAAGAGGGAGTCTGGAGTCGATGGTGCAGGCCAATATTGAGGCTCTGCTCCAGTAACAGCAGGATCGATAACGTGAAGAGAGCCACCGACCGGTGGCTCTTCTTGCATTATGAGGAGTAATACTTCCCGTATTTTCCCCTCAGGAAACTGACGGTTCGTTTTGCCGCCGTCTCAGGATCGGGATACGGAAGGATCTCCGCTGTGGTCCATCCATCATACCCGATGGAGGTAAGGGAAGAGAATATCTCGTCCCAATCCATGTGACCATCTCCAGGTGCATGCCGATTGGTATCTGCAAAATGCACATACCGTACATACTCCTTGTTCCGGATGAAGCTGTCCCCAATGTGGTCATCTTCGATGTTCATATGGAATACATCAGGCATCATGACAAAGTTCTTCCGGTCAATCTTCTTGAGCAGGGCTGAACACTCATCGAGGTTGTTGATGAAGTCGATCTCATAACGGTTCACCGGTTCAAGAATCAACTCAACGCCACGCTTTTCTGCATGGTCAGCAACCTTGTAAGCCATATCGAGGAAGAGTTCCTCAGCAAAGGCAGGGTCACGGCCATCGATAGGACCACGGGTCCTTCCAATATTTACCAATCCACCAAAATCAGAGGCCAGATCAATGAAGCCACAAAAACTCTTGTACAGTTCTGCTCGGTTCTCCTGGTTCTCATCGGTGAAGTAGAGATTCCTTGCCGCGAAGACCTGTCCACTGGAGATTGCACTCACCTCCAGACTGTTTTCTCGCAACCACTGGTTCAATTCGTCCTTTGACACTTCATCAGGACGCTTGAGGGCGAGTTCAACCCCATCATAGCCAAGTTCATGGGCCTTGATGATCGACTCTTTCACCCCACGAAACACTACAAATGCATTGGGCATTGCCTCTTTACCGGCAATAGCTACAGATAATTTCATAGAATACTCCGTTGGTTGAGAAACAGGACACCCTATGGTGCCCTGTTTTCCAATCCGTCTTGGTTACATCGCCTTGATCAGGGAGAGGTCCCCACTGGCAGCTGCACGAAGCAGGGGTGCCATGTAGGTGTCAACATCACTACTGCTCATCGGAACCGGCATGTTCTGCAATTTCATTGCAAGCTGAGGGTCCTTAGCAGCATTCAATGCACGCTCGATATGAGCCTCACTGAATCCCTTCAGGTCATTGAGCTTGCTGGGAGCCTTGATGGACTTGCTGAATGCAATCATGGCCTCAGCCACGGCAACTGCAAGTTCTTCCCCTTCCAGGCTCTCCACAGAAGATCCAAAACCGAACTCGGCGAAGATTGAACCAACAACCTTCAGCTGCTTCTGGATTGCCTTGGAGTAGAGCACCGCATAGTAAGGGTTCATGATTCCGCAGGCTGTCCCATGGCTGACAATGTCCACCAGGGAAAAGCTGGTAAGGTGAGCACCACTGGTTCCCCCGATCATGATGGCATACCCACCAAGGTCGGTGGCAAGGCCGATAGCCTCACGTGCCTTCACATTCTTGGGATCCTCGACCAGTACCTTTGCATACTCTGCCACCAGGCTGATGGCACACTCGGCGATCTCACGGGCCTTCTCATAGGTCTCTTCCTTGGCACCACAGAACACCTCAAAGGTGTGTGCAATGGCATCAAGGGCTCCGTCGATGGTCACGCTGATCGGCATGCTGACCGTTGTCTCATAGTCGAACAGGCCAACAGTCGGGACGACTGCGTTGTCCACGATAAGCTTCTTCTGTCCGGCCACCGGGTCGGTGACGTTGGAATACTTGGTCAGGTGGGCACCACTGGAGGCACTGGTCTGCACTGCGATGACAGGAATCAGGGAAGAGCCGGTCTCATCAAGGGACTTGCTCACCACATTGGTCCCGAAGTAGTGGTCGATCTCTGGGGTCACCTTTGCGCCAAGGGTAGCCAGTGCATTGGCTGCCTTCACTGCATCGATGGCCGAACCACCACCGATAACGACGATGCAATCGGGCTTGGTGTGCAGGATATAGGACTCGAGTCGATATACATCCTCACGGGGGGCATTGGGCTTTGCATCGGGAGCGATCATATTACCGGCAAGTTCAACACCTGCGGCATTGAGGTAGGAAACAACCCGGTCTGCAACCGGCTTCATATAGGTGGTATTGCTTACCACGAGGGCACGCTTGCCAAATTTGGCAGCCAATGGCCCTACCTGGTCAAGCACTCCCAGGCCGTGGACATATGAGTCCCCTTTCCAATCATTCAAGAGTGTATAGGCACGTTTCATTTGATCCATAACAGTATCTCCTTATTTGCAAAGTTTTTTTGCGCGTTCTGCAATATTCTCTGCGCTAATTCCATATTTTGCCAAGAGTGGTTCATAAGGACCAGTCTCGGTAAATACATCCTCGATTCCTATAGCATCAAATCTACAGGAAATCCCTGCTTTCATAAAGGCCTCACTGACAGCACTGGAGAATCCACCAGCGAGCACATGCTCTTCTACGCAAAGCAGCTTGCCGGTCTTGGCTACGCTCTCCTTGAGTGTCTGGACATCAAGTGGCTTTACTACCGGTACACTCAGTACCTCAGCCTTGATCCCCTCTTTCTGGAGCAGGGCGGCTGCCTCATTGGCGAAGCTTGCAGTAATACCGTTCGCTGCGATGGTTACATCACTTCCGCTTGCAGTACAGACTGTTCCGATCGTATCAGAGGCAGGAAGATCAGGCATTGCATTACGGTTAAGTCTGATATACACAGGGCCCTTCTGCTTCAGTGCATATTCCAATGCCTGCTCAGCTTGTTTGGCATCACCAGGAACGATAACCTGCATATTCGGTAGTGCTCTCATGATGGCAATGTCAGTTATTGCTTGGTGGCTTGCTCCATCAAAGGAGTCGGAAAGGCCACCATAAGCTCCTGCGATGATGACAGGAAGGTTATTGTAGCAAAGGGTATTACGAATCTGGTCGGTAGCTTTCAGGGCGAGGAAGATGGCAAATGCGTTAACCACAGGATGGTATCCAGCTGTTGCCATACCAGCAGCAATATCGACCATGTTCGCCTCAGCCACTCCTACATTATAGAAGCGGTCGGGAAAAGCCTTTCCAAAATATGCACTCTTGGTAGATGAAGACACATCAGCATCAAACACCACCAACTCAGGATGGGTAGCACCCAGTTCGGCAAGTTTCTTGCCGAAAGCATCTCTCATGGCATCGCTCATAGGGAGGCCTCCTTCTTCTCAATGTCAGCATTCAGTTCGATCATACCCTTGGCGTATGAGTCATCATCGATGACAGCCCCATGCCAGGTATTCTTTCCTTCAGTGAAGGAGACACCCTTTCCCTTAACGGTATTGTAGATAACCGCTTTTGGCCACTGGTTGTCACTATCCATCCATGCAAAGGACTCCATCACCTCTAAGGTGTTGTTTCCATCGTAGGCTTTCTCAGCAACATTCCAGCCGAATGACTTGAGCTTGTCAGCAAGCGGGTCGAGCGGCATGATTTCATCAGCGGTTCCATCGAGCTGAACCTTGTTGTAATCGATCATGAGGACAAAATGCTCAGGCTTGAACTTTGCTGCACTCATAAGAGCTTCCCAACTCTGCCCCTCATTCAAACAACCTTCCCCGCTGATCACATAGGTCCAGAACTGCTTTCCAGACTGCTTTGCCGCCAAAGCCATTCCCAATCCGATGGAGAGCCCGTGTCCCAGAGCTCCGGTGGACATATCAACACCGGGGAGGGTCTTCATACAGGGGTGACCCTGCAATCGGGTATTCAGGGTACGGAAGGTTGGAAGTTCCTCAACCGGGAAATACCCACGGTGGGCAAGCATGGTGTAGAGATTCATCGAAGCATGTCCCTTCGAAAGTACTACACGGTCGCGATCTTCCCACTGGGGATCGTCACTCTTGATATTGAGGCGATTGAAATAGAGGCAGGTGGTCAATTCGGCACTTGAAGCGGCTCCGCCCCAGTGTCCGGTTCCACTTGTGTGGAGGGTATCGAACATCACGCTCCTAAAATATGCTGCCAGCAGTGCAAGTTCTTTTGCATTGAACTTTCTGTCTTTCTGGCTGAGCAACTCCTTGACTGTTGTATTCATCTAGGAAACTCCTTATTCACTGTTTCTTGATATTGGTTTCATCTAATCAGCAGTGCATTGTGTACTGTATACAATAGTGATACCATGGACAGCAATCCTTGTCAAAGGGATTCTTGTACTTCTTAAGAAAATTCTTTCAAATTTGATGTATCTATATATAAATACTGTGTATTTCGTAGGTAAGTATATGCAAAGAAAGCGTGAGATTATTGCAAAATGTTTTTTGTACACAATTAACATTGACTTACCAGAAAATTCCTTTTACAGTAGTACTAGTTAATGGGGGTACCAAGTATGCCTAAATGTATACAAAACAGTCTTTCTGACCAAGTCTATACCATGCTCAAGGACCAGATTCTCTCTGGCCAGCTCAAGGGTGGGATGAAAATCCCGGAAGAGTCCCTTGCAGAACAGTTTGGAGTCTCCAGGACTCCAATCAGGGAAGCTATCAGACGCTTGGCGGAGTATGGACTTGTAACCATCAAGCCCAGGAGCCATGCTGTGGTTTCAATCATCTCTCCCCAGGAAGCAGATGATATTGCAAAGGTTCGTGTCTCTCTGGAGCAACTTGCCATCGATTCGATCGATGAGGATTCATACGCGGAAAATGTAAAGGAACTCTCCCGTTATGCAGCCGACTGCCAGTATGCAATGGGAATCGGGGACAGGGCTACCGTTTTTGAGCAGGACAGCCTATTCCATCTTGCATTGATCAAAGCAAGCAGGAACAGTGCCCTGATCAGCATCTGTGAGAGGCTGGATGCAAAGATCCAGCAACTCAGGATTGCGCAGAATCTCCCTGAGGATGAACTCTCCTACTATCTTGGCCAGCATGCCCAGATGATGAGCTTATTGAAAAACGGAGAGAAGGAAGCATGCAAGCACATGCTCTATGAACACATCACCCACGACCTAACCAGCCATCTAGGAAAGGACAACGCATGAATAAAGAAGACATCATCATTACCTATGGATCGGATGCAACCAGCATGACAAGAGCCTTGTTGCAATCCATCGATATCGAAGGGCTCCTTCCCGATAAAAACGCATCCATCGCTCTTAAGCCCAATCTTGTGGTTGCTGTTACCGCTGACAGTGGAGCAACCACCCACCCGGAGATCCTCATTTCCATTATCGAGTTTCTCCAGGAGAAGGGGTATCACAATATTTCAATAGTAGAGAGTGCCTGGGTGGGAGACTCCACCAAGGAAGGTTTCAGGGTCAATGGATACCATCAGATCAGCAAGAAATATCATGTTCCCTTGGTTGATGTGAAGGATGATACCTATGAGAAGAAAACCGTAGAGGGGATCACCATGGAGGTCAGCCGAACAATCCTTGATACTGATTTCCTGATCAGCCTCCCTGTCCTGAAGGGACATTGCCAGACAGCAATGACTTGTGCACTGAAGAATATGAAGGGATGCCTATCCGATCGCAGCAAGAGGTTGTTCCACTCTCTTGGACTACACCGCCCCATCGCTGCGCTCAACGCAGTTCGAGCAGCAGACCTGGTCATTGTTGATAGTCTGAACGGCGATCTTGATTTCGAGGAAGGGGGAAACCCTGTTGAGACCAACCGGATGTTTGCCTGCCGAGACAGTGTTCTCTGTGACAGCTTCGGGGCCTCCCTTATGGGCTTTGAGCTCAAGGATGTTCCCTATATTGAGATGGCAGAACATTTGGGGGTCGGAACCACTGATCTCGAGAAAGCCAACATCATCCAGCTGAATGAACCAAGCGATGAGCCTGTTGCCCGCCCAACAGGAAGAGCAAACTACCTTGGTCGCTATACTGAACCAGATAGTGCATGCTCTGCTTGTTATGGAAATCTGATACATGCCCTTAAGCGTCTTGATGAGGTGAATCGTTTGAAAAACATCAAACAGAACATCTGTATCGGACAAGGATACAAGGGTGTAAACGACCCTTCCAAGATTGGTGTTGGCATCTGTACCAAGGGTCTGGGGAAAAGCCTTCCAGGCTGTCCTCCCAAGGCAATTGATATGATCAAGTTCATCAAGGAAATGAATGCTGAATAAGACACAGATTCATGCATACCAGTGAAAGGCACCCGATTGGGTGCCTTTTATTGGGTTTATCTTCCTGAACTATGTCAAAAGAGGCTTAACCAAGTCATCAATTGCTGTCCAGTCATCCCTTGAGAGCACTACTGACAAGGCCTGGCTGTTCTCCTCGATCTGCTCAGGTTTGCGTGCGCCACAGAGAACATTCATTGTGTTTTCTGCCTGTCTTGTCCAAGCAATGACAAGATTCCCTACAGCGCAGCCATAGCTTCCTGCCATCTCTTTTAGGGAGTCAAGCATATGGAGAACATGGGGGCGATGCTCTGCATCATACCAAGATACAGAAGCTTTCGCCGTGCCCACCACCTTGGTATCGAGATCGACTTTCCCGGTGAGCAAACCCCGCTCAAGAGGACTATATGCCTGGAAGGTGATGCCCTGTTCAGCACAGTAGGAAGCAAGAGCCTGTTTACTACGTGTAAGCAAGCTGAACCGTTCCTGGATCAAGGAAGGATTCCCATAGGCTTGGTACTCCTTCAATTGTTCCAAGGTAAGGTTGCATGCGCCATAACTCCGTATCTTTCCTTGTTCAATCAGACGCTCCATTGCCTGGAGGGTCTCCTCAATGGGAGTAAAATATGGGGGAATTGACTGCCAGTGGGTTAACAGAAGATCAATATGGTCGGTCTCAAGTCGTTTCAAGCTCTTTTCAACCTGTTCTATAATGCTGCTTGGGCTGAGATTGCGGCGGATAACCACTCCATCACGACTCTTGTGTACCGACCCCTCGTCCTCTGGTCCCCAAAGCAATCCGCATTTGGTCGCTAGGATACACTCATTGCGCTTTCCCTTGAGAGCCCTTCCCAGAAGCTCTTCGCTGAAGCCATTCCCATAGGCAGGTGCAGTATCGATGAAGTTGATGCCCCTCTCCAGTGCACGATGGACTGTCTTGATACTCTCTGCTTCATCACTGGCTCCCCAGCTGTCTCCACCACCCATTGCCCATGTTCCTAGTGCAATGGAAGAAACTTCCATGGTTGTATTTCCCAGTTTCACTGTACCCACCTCCATGCATCCTGAAGCGTCCTCTTGGCATTTGCAACCACCAAGTCCGCATCCTCTCCTGCTTGGGGTTTTACCTCAAAGGAGAGAATATTCTTGCCACCTTCAGTGAGGTAGCCAATATCTTTCATTTTCTGCAGGAAAGCAGCAAGGTATTCTGTGTCGTTCTCTGAACCCGGATAGCCGAATCGTGGATGATAGTCACCAAAACTGGGATGGTTAGGATCACTGATGAGGGTATTTCCTACGTGCACATGCTTGATGTACTGCTTTATTGGCTCAACTGCCTCATCAATACTCTCCCCGATCATGGGAATATGGGAACAATCAATCATAATCCCAAAATTATCGTTTTCAGGACAGACTGCCTCAGCATACTTCTTGACCAATGAAGACGGGCCAAGCAGTGACTTCTTATCAATGGTATGGTCAAATACCTCAAGAACGACCGGCATGGAACCTTTGCTTTTTGCATAGGCACACAGGTCTTTTGTTGAAGCAATCAACGCTTCGAGATAGGAGTCTTCTTTCCCCTTCTCATACCCACGGGATAGGAACTGGAACTCCTCTGCTCCCATGGCATACGCCTCATCAATTCCTTTCTTCAAAGTCTGAACTGCCTGCCTTCTCTCATCTTCATCCAAGCTATTGATATTCAGCTTCTTCGCAAAAAGTAGGGAGTGTCCACTATAGGTGTAATCGCAATGGGCTGTCTGTATCATGGAAGGTACCTTCTCATACAATGAAGCGAACGGAAAACTTCCAAGTTCCATTACTTGGAAATATGGATCGACGAGGAGTTTCTTGAGTGAATCATGGTAGTCATGTTCACTATTTGAACAAGAAGGATAGGCCATAGAGACCACTATACCAAGACGACAAAATGCATGGATATCTGTATGCATTACACTTCCCCTTCCAGAATTTTCTTTACCTTCTCGCAACAAAGAACTGGGCTTGCGAGTACCGGTACACCTGCTAACTTCTCTGCCTTTTCTTGCAGATGACCCATGGAAGCTTGGGCAAGGACAATACAGTCATACCCCTTCACTTGCTTGATCATCTCAAGTACCAGATGGTTATGTGTTTCCATATCCCCAGCCCGCATTGCGGTATAGGCTGGTTCATTGTCCTCCGCATCTACTTCAATCTTGGTCCCTGCAATAGCTGCTTCCTGCTTGAGTTTGTTGATGGTGGGCTCAAGGGTGCTCATGGCGGTGGCAACTACCTTGATTTTCTTGCCAATGCGGACTGCTTTCTCTGTCATTGCATCATCAATGGCAACGACAGGGACATTGATAAAGGGCCTAATGAGCTGTACTGCGGGGGTGAGTGTTGAACAAGTAACGACAATAACATCGGGTTTGGTCAGTTCACAGGATTGCAAATCATTGAACAACCGCTTTCGGTTCTCCAATGAGAAATAGCCAATCTCGGCAGGATCGGAAGCAAGAAAATCATCAAGTATATTATGAATCTTCAGCTTCTGTCCTACTACATTTTCCAATAATTCTGGAAAACTGCCCAATACCGGTCGTACCGTATGGATAAGTGCAACACGTTTCATCGTAGTATCCCCTCTTTCTTTCATTTCATTCAGTTGTAATTAGTGTAACACGAAGTTGAGGGATGAAAGAGAACCTCTTCCACCCCTCAAGATCAAAGTCACATGACTCGCAAGTCCTTACTCAGACTTACCGATTGACTCAAGGTAGTCAGCCTGGAACTTCATACCATACGCTCTGTAGGTATCGGTGTCCATGAAATCGGGAACCAGCTTCTGCTTCTCGATGTAGCCTTTCTGCCAAGCTTCGGTGTCGTTGACCTGCTTCATGACATTGCTCCAGTAGGTAACTGCAGCAGCGCTCATGTTCTTGGGAGCAACAACAGATCTCCAGTTGGGAACCTCTACGTTCTCGTAACCGAGCTCGCTGAGGGTCGGAGCACCACTGAGGTTTCCAGGGAAACGGCTGGTGGAAAGAGCCAGAACCGGGGTAAGCTTACCAGCTTCAACATACTGGGAAGCTGCTGCAGGCTTGGAGATCAACAGGTCGAAGTGACCACCAAGAATTGCAGTGATAGCACCACTGGTTGCATCGTGAGCAATATAGGAAAGCTGATCCTGGGTTACACCAAGTTCCTTGATAAGAGCAGCGTGACAAGCGATGTCATCACCCTTGGAACCACCAAGAACCAATCTCTCTCCATTGTTCAAAGCTTCAATGATCTCTTCAGCACTGGTGTACTTGGAGGACTCACCAATGAAGATCAGGTGCTTGTCTACAGCCATGTGGGCAACAGGCTGAAAGTTCTGGAAACGATTGTTGGTGTTCTTAACCATCGGCATCAAGTCACCGCTGTTGAAGGTCAACAAGGTGTGATCAGCCTGGACGCCAGCCTTGATGTTGGAAACAAGCAGTCTACCAACTTCACCAGCACCATCGGTCTTGTACTGAATAACAAAATTCTGTCCGTTGATCAAATCCTCTTCAGTAGCAATATCAGTAATCGTGCGGGTGAAGATGTCTGAACCACCACCGGGGGAACTGGTCACATACCAGTCAACATTACGGGTAGGAACGAAGGACTTCTCTGCACCATCTGCAGCTTCAGCAGTACCGTTTGCGAAAACGGAAATGCTTACCAATAAAACCAGGGCCAATACTAGAGCAATTTTTCTCATCTCTCTATCTCCTCTTTGTTTCTCGTGGGATTACTCCCACATTTTCCAATATCCAATTCCTCTTACGAGGAAATAACACCTTATTTCTTTCGAATGCCAGCCTTGCGAAGGATGAACTTCACCACAGGAGTCATTACGATTGCCAAGAGCGCCAACAACAGGAAGGCAGAAATCGGCTTGTCAACGAAGATTCCCAAACCACCATTACTGATGATGAAGGCCTTACGCATGTTCGATTCAAGCAGTGGGGCCAGGACGAATGACAGCAGCATAGGAGCAACTCCATAGCCATTGCGGTCAAGGATGTACCCGAACAACCCAGAGAGGAACATGATAATCACACCATACATGGAGTTACTGGTACTGTAGCCACCAACCACACAGACAACGGTGATGATCGGGATCAGAATCCGTACCGGAACGGTGAGGATCTTGATCAGGAAGGGGATAACCCCAAGGGAAATGAACAGGGTAAGCAGGTTTGCGAGGAACAAGCTTGCGATCAAGCCCCATGCAAAGTCAGGATTGCTGGAAAAAAGCAGTGGTCCAGGATTCAGACCCCACATCATCAACCCACCAAGCAAGACTGCACCGGTACCACTACCTGGGATACCCAAGGCAAGCAAGGGAGCAAAGGACCCAGCGGCGGCTGCGTTGTTTGCTGCCTCACAGCTAGCGATTCCCTCAATTGCACCACTGCCAAGCGGCTCTTCGCTCTTGAAAGCTTTCTGTGCTGCATAGCCAAGGAATGCTCCAGTTGTCGCACCAGCTCCTGGAAGCACACCAACAAAGGTTCCCATGAAACCGCTACGGATAGCAGGAGGAACAAGGCGACGTACATCATGGAGGGTCAACATAGATCCCTTGATCGTCAGCTTCTGTGTCAGATTGACATCAACCTTCTTGTTTCGCTCTGCCATCAATTTAAGCACCTGGCTGAAACCGACTGCTCCAATGACGAACGGGGTAAAAGGAATGCCCCCTAGCAGATACATGTTGCCGAAGTCGTAACGGGGGCTTCCTGTAAGCGTATCCATACCCATTGTTGCCAGCAGGATTCCAACCAAGGTCAAAACAACGCCCTTAGTCGGACTTTCCCCTACCAGCCAGCCGATGGAAGTCATCGCAACCAACAAGAGAGAAGTCATCTCAGCAGGACCAAACTTGAGCCCGAGCTCTGCAAGCGCAGGTCCCATAAAGGTAAGGATGATCATACCAATGAAACCACCGATAAAGGAGGAAAGATTGGAAGTGAACAGTGCCTGACCAGGCCTATTACGCTTGGTTGCCATCGGATACCCATCAAGGGCGGTCATGACAGCAGGAGAGTCTCCAGGGATGTTCAGGAGGATTGCGCTGAACGATCCACCATACATGTTGGAATAATAGAGTGCTCCAAGCATGATGATTGCGGTGGTTGGATTGAACTTATAGGTAAGGGGAAGCAACAGGGCAACCCCTGCGAGGGAACCGATACCAGGCATTGCACCGACCACAAGGCCGAGTACAGCACCAAGCATGGTAACCATAACATTCTGAAAGGTAAGGACTACTGAAAAGCCCATGAATAGCATTTCTAGATTTTCCATTGCATGCTCCTCAGTACGCGATCCAGTTGTAGATGATTCCCTTCGGGAAGGGAACTCCGAGCCACATGACGAAGGCTCCGATTACAATGGCCATAATGACAGCCAACCCGATGAGGGTTGTCTTCCAACTATACTTTTCGTACCACTTGAGCCAAAGAATGACGAAGAGGGCAAGGCTGGGAATCATTCCAATAACCAGAGTGGCAAGCATGATGGCGATCACGCCAAGAGCAGGAAACCAGCTCTCAATCGGATAGGTGGTCTTCTCTTCCTTGAAAGAGCCCAGGAATGCAATGAAGCTCAAAGCTAGCAAAGCAAATCCAATGAGAGTGGGGAAAAAACCTGGAAGCGGTCCCCTGAGCTCATGCCAAAAGCCGTACTTGGTGATCCCGAGATAGATGAAAAGAGCAGCTATCACTGCTGTGATTACAGGAATCACCATCTGACTCGTAACCTTTTTCAATTGCATATATTCCTCTCTCCTTACGCTTGCTGACGCAGGTGGTTGGCCATACGGGAGGCCATCTTCACTGCATTCTCAAAAGCGCTGGTTTTCACAACACCGGTTCCGGCGATATCATAAGCCGTACCATGTGCACAGGTAACAATAGGAGCGGGAAGGCCACCGGCAATGGTGATACCTTCATCAAATCCCCTGAGTTTCAGGGCAATCTGTCCCTGGTCATGGTACATGGTCACTACCCCGTCAAAATCACCGCGGAAAGCCTTGATAAAGGTGATGTCACTTGGATAGGGCCCTGTTGCATCAATTCCCATCTCTCTTGCTTTCTCAATAGCTGGGATGATTACATCAATCTCTTCACGTCCACAGAGGCCATTTTCTCCAGCGTGGGGATTCAGTGCAGCAAGAGCAAGACGGGGCTTTGTGATGCCGCTGTTCTTCAAGGATGCGTTGGCAAGGCGTACTGCACGCAGGATGCTCTCTACAGTCAAGTTCTTGCTTACCTCGCTGATGGGAATATGACTGGTGGTTCTGGTGGTCCAGAGGTCACCCAACACATTGATCTCCCCAAAGGGCTCAGTATGGTTGAACAACTGGGCGAGTAAGTGGTGTTCACTCTCCACCTTGCTTCCTGCCTGCTTGAGTCCTGCTTTATGGAATGGAGCGAAACAGAAACCTTCAATCATTTTCTCTTTATACAAGGAAACACCAAGCTCCAGAGCATTAAGATTTGCCTTGCCTGCCTCAGTGGTCAGGGTACCAAACTTCACAACTTCAGGGTCCTGATCTTTCTGGTCAAGGATTGGAAGGCCCTTGCTCCAGTCAGCTTCATCCACACTGTCAATCACCTGCAAGGGGACAGAGGAACCAATTACCGAGAAGGCACGCTCGAGTATACGTACATCACCAATAACCACTGGTTTACAATACTGTTCAAAAAATTTACCAACAGCCAGCTTGGCTATGATCTCAGGTCCGACTCCGGCTCCGTCTCCGATTAAAAGTCCCAATACAGGTTTATCGTTCATGGATTACTCCTCTTCATACTTGCAGTGAGCAACGATGCTCGTCACTCCGGCAATAGAGGTAGCAACTAACGTGCCAAGTTTACAATCTATTGTATACAATCTTTTATTCAATTGATGTTTGTATACACATATTTTCTATTGAAGTAACCAAATATGAAAAAATCAAACAATTTCCTAAAAATTTTTAAGACTTTTTTAACATGTTTCAATGTTACATGCTTATTGTTTCATGTTTCATTTGAAACATAATTGAAACATGTTTACTCTGATCCAAATCGGGAAAACTTCCTCCAGAGCGTTGTCCTGCTTATGCCGACCTCCTTGGCGAATTCCTCACGAGTCAGACCACTGGAGAGGAACTGTTCATACAGCTCATGATCGGAGCGTTTCTTCTTTTTTGGTTTTGGTTTTTCTGTTTCCTTGGTATCAAGATACAAACCAGTGGATCCGATATCGAGTTGCTCTATCTCTCGGATGCCAACCCTGTCGGAGGTATGAAGAATTGCAAGCCGTTCAGCTGCATTCCTAAGCTCACGAATGTTTCCGGGCCAGTAGAACTGTCCAAGCATCTCTAATGCATCTGCATTGATGTTGATCCCGGTCAGTCCATGCCGCTCGCAGTATTGCGTGACAAAATGGGAGAACAACAACCCGATATCCTCAGGACGATCACGTAAAGGGATCAGCATCAGGCTCAACAGACTAATACGATAGAAGAGATCAAGACGGAACGACCCATCTTGTACTTTCTGCAGGATATTGCTGTTTGCAGCACTGATGACTCTCACATCTACAGGGACAATCATGTCAGCCCCTACCCGGCGAACCTCACGCTCCTGAAGAACACGAAGCAGTTTCGCCTGCACGACTATCGGCATCTCGGCAATTTCATCGAGGAAAATGGTGCCCTTATGAGCCAATTCAAACAACCCAGGCTTCCCTCCCTTGCTTGCACCGGTGAAGGCTCCTTCGGTGTATCCAAACAACTCACTCTCCAGCAGTTGTTCGGGAAGTGCTGCACAGTTCACTGCAACAAAGGGTTGCGATGCACGGGGCGATGCATTGTGTATGCTCTGGGCAAACAACTCTTTTCCCGTTCCCGTCTCACCAAGCAGCAGTACGGCACCTGGGACCTGGCTAAACCTTCTGGCTTTCTCCACCAGAGCGATCATCTGGGCATTCTGTGTCACAATGTTGGAGAATGTGTACTTGGCGACCAAGCCCTTTCTGCTCAACTCCGTCCTGATCATATGCTCTGTCTGCTGAATAGCCTCTGTATTCTGGAACGTGAAGAGGAAGCCTGATGTCTCTTCATCCATGCTGATCGGTTGCTGGGTCACCAGGAACTGCTTGCCTGCAATCGGTACGAGTATCTCTTTCTTCCCTGCCTTCAAGGTAAGATCCCACTTCCCTCCTTGATATACTTCCATCAACTGCTTTCCCAACAGGGACGTAGTACCAAAGAGTTGCTCAGCTTGCCGGTTGGCTGCAATGATGGTTGCACTGCTGTTAATTGCAAGCAGGGCATAAGTGGCATTGTTGAGCAACGTCCCAAGCAGGTTTCCCCTTGTTTGAGCACGCTCGAGAGAGCGAGCGGCTGCAACGGCTTCCGCCACGGCATGGACAACTGCCTGATAACCACTCTTTACATGCACATGAGCAAACTGTTGCTCCTCACATAGGCGACACATCGTGAGTCCACCCACAAATATGGTGCAACCCTTTCTTGCAAGGTGCTCCAGTCCGATTTTCACGTCTTTCTCATCGGTTACCTGAAAGATTGATACAGGTTGCCCGACCAAGGTGCTGATCAACTCCTGGTCACAAAGCTGTTCATTCGTGACTACCCCGATATGGGCTGTACTGTTCATTTTTTTGGCTTTGGCTAGCGCACTGAGTAAATCCGCGCTACTGAGTGCGATGGGCACAACATGCACCGATGGTTTTTGGTGAGCGATTGCCTGAGCAGTTATTCCACGGGCTACAATGATATCAGCAGCAAGAGGTACGATCTTTTGGGGATCGCTTCCATAGATATGTGTGGTACGCACTTCAATCGTATCCAGGTCATAACTCTGGATGACTTGATCGAATGCTTCTTGCAACTCTTGGTAGGGAACAACAATCAAAATTTTTATCAATGTGACACCTCAAAGAAAGTGTATCATAAGCGGTTCTCTTTACAAAGCCGGCCCGCCCTTGGTATTGTCCGGCTATGAACATACTCCAATACCTATTATTAGCCCTATTAGTCCTCGTTACTGCAGCAAACCTCTACGCACTGACCATCGGCAAGAAAAATCGTAACCGAGCAGCAGCCAACTACCGTCTTACCCTACAGAAGCTGGGAGTGAGAACCAATGAGCTGATGAAAGAGCACGGGTACGATTTTGATGACAGACATGGATACATCAATGATATCGGGGATGGGATCCTGCTCTGTTTCGACACCAAGAAGCAGGTGGTGGGAATCACCTTGGCTGATGAGTTCTACCATTTCCCGTATGCAGACTTTGTTTCCTGCAAACAGAACTACGAGACGCTCGAGAACAAACTCTCCAACATCTCGGTTGTAATTGAAACAAATGATGCAATCATCACCCTGGTATTCGGCTCCAAAGCATGGAGGAGAAAATCCTATCTAGGAAAGTTTCTCCTCCAGGATTCCAAGGAGTTCTGCACCATCCTTGAAAGCCACTGCACTGTGAGCGAACAGCAATAGCCTATGTTGCGCTCTGGTCTACGATATGTACATCTAGCTGGTTGAATGGAACTGAGATTCCAACCTCAGCGAGGCGGTCAACAATCTCTCCCTGGAATCTCCAATGAACCTTCCAGAAGTCTTCTGGTTTAGTCCAAGGCCGAACCGCAAAGTCTATGGAGGAAGCAGCAAGGGTATTCACCTCTACCATGGGAGCGGGCTCGGGAAGGATTTCACTGTATGAATTGAGAATTTTCCAGATGGTATCCTTCGCCAACTGTATGTTGGTCCCATAGGCAACACTGACGGTAAGGCCAAGTCTCCTTCGGTCAACATTGGAGTAGTTCACAATGGGACTTCCCCAAACAAGCTTGTTTGAAATGGTTATCTTACGATTGTCAGGGGTAGAGAGAATGACACAGATCATATCCATATCACTGACAGAACCACTGAACGATCCGGTCTCAATATAGTCACCAATCCTAAAGGGGGCATTGATGACAATCATCATACCACTGAGCAAGTTTCCAATGGTATCCTGGAATGCAAACCCAAGGACAACTCCAGTGATGCCAAGTCCGGCAAGCACGGGCCCCATGTCAAGACCAAGGCGACCAAGGAATGCTATGATGAGGAATATCCATCCTATCACATTCACCAGTTTCAAAATGAAACGGGCCATCAGGTCATTAATCTTCTTGGAACGATCAAGTACGCGTTTGAGCATTCGAGAAATGCCTATGATCACCAGCTTTCCGATGAGCACAATGAGCAATCCAATCGCGACATTCACCAAGAATTCGACCGGACCAATTTGAATCCAGCTATCAATCTTCTCAACAAAGCGGCCAAAGGCGGTACTTTCAGCAACGGCTTCACTGCTAAGTGCCATGAAATTTGCAATCATAATTCTACTTCCTTATACAAGTATTATATAAAACACTACCATCGGTAGAGAAAAAAAACAAGGTGAAGAAAAATATCTCTTCACCTTGCATGATAAGTAATTAATTACTCGCTATTATGTAGACAAAAGAGCATGCAGACGTTTTGCGAACCCTACCGGATCCTTGGGCATAACACCTTCAGCAAGCAGAGCCTGATCCAGCAACACTGAACTCAGTTGCTCGATGTACTGTTCATCGTTGCTGTTTTCGATCTTCTTGACCATCGGATCTTCCACATTGATCTCAAGAATCGGCTTTGCTTCCTCAAAGTCTGTCTGTCCCATACTCTTGAGAATCTGCTGCATCTGTACTGATGGGTCATTCTCATCTACCACCACTACAGCAGGAGAATCTGCAAGACGGGAAGAGGCAACAACATCTTTCACCTTGTCTCCAAGGGCTTTCTTGACCTTCTTGATAAGAGCTTTCGCTTCCTTGGTGTCTTTTTTCTTGTCCTCCCCTTCTTCCTTCAGGTCATCAACGGCACCACTCTTGTTGATTGCTTTCAGAGGCAGTTCCTTGTAGGTACCGATCGAGCCGACCACGATATCATCAATATCGTCGCTCATGATGAGAACTTCATACCCCTTCTTCCTATATGCTTCCAGCAAGGGGCTTGCCTTGAGGGTTTCTTCCTTTCCACCAGCGATATAGTAGATTGATTTCTGGTCGCTCTTCATCCTCTCCTTGTAGGAGGCGAGGCTTACATAGCCATCCTCCGTGGAGGACTTGAAACGAACCAGTTCAAGCAATGCATCCCGGTTGGCATAATCAGAATACAAACCTTCCTTAAGGGGTCGGTTGTACTGCTCAATGAACTGAGTGTAGAGGTCAGGGTTCTGTTCGCTGATCTTCTGGAACTCACCAAGCAACTTCTTCACAGATGCGGTGCGGATTGCATTCATTACACGATTCTGTTGCAAAATCTCGCGGCTGACGTTGAGAGGAAGATCCTCACTGTCAATCACGCCACGCACAAAGCGAAGATAGGATGGAAGCAACTCTTTGTCATCATCGGTGATGTAGACCCGCTTCACATAGAGCTTCACGCCCGGCTTATAATCTGCATAGTACATATCGAACGGAGCCTTGCTGGGAATGAAGAAGAGCGTGATGTACTCTGTTGCACCTTCGGCTCGTGTATGCAGGTAGAACAAGGGGTCTTCGCTGTCATAGCTGCTCTGCTTGTAGAACTCCTTGTACTCCTCATCGGTCAGCTCGCTCTTGCTGCGCCTCCACAGGGCTGATGAACTGTTGATCTGCTCAACCTTGTGTTCGACCTTCTTCAGTGGATTGCCTTCATCATCCTTCTTCTTGTCGTCGTAGGATGTCTGGTCGTAAGAGAGGAAAATGGGATAGGCAATATGGTCACTGTATTTCTTCACCAGCTGCTCAATCTGCCAACGGTTGGCATATTCACTGCCTTCCTCGTTCAGGTAGAGAATGATGGTCGTACCTTGGCTCTCGCGCTCTGCTTCCTCAAGGGTATAACTTCCCTTGCCGGTGCTGCTCCACTTCCAAGCCTGCTCCTCACCAGCTTTCCGGCTGACTACCTCTACCTTTTTTGCAACCATGAAGGCACTGTAGAAACCTACACCAAACTGGCCGATGAGATTGCTGTCCTTCTTCTGCTCCTCGGTAAGGGATGCGAGGAACTTCTTGGTTCCACTGGATGCAATGGTACCCAGGTTGTCTGCCAAGTCGTCATGACCCATGCCAAGACCGTTGTCACTGATGGTGAGTGTACGGTCTTCACCTTCCTCAGTAAAGGAGATGTCGATGCGTGGCTCAAAGGCTAAATCCTTGAGCTTGTCATCGGTAAGGGTGAGATACTTAAGTTTGTCCAGTGCATCGGATGAGTTGGATACCAGCTCGCGGAGAAAGATTTCCTTGTGGGAATAGAGCGAGTGGATAATCAGATGCAATAGCTCTGATACTTCAGTTTTGAACTTCTTTTGTTCCATCTTCGTATGATACCTCCAAAGGGATATAGGCAAACATACTGATTTTTCAAACCAACGGCAATTGTTCCTTAACAAAAACGCATAGGTGGGCTATGCTTGGTCATGCAGTTTTCCACCCCAAGCTCAGCCAGGACGATCAATCGCTTGAGAGTTCTCAATCTGCTTGCCCGTGAGGGTGAGCTCAGTCGCTCTGATATCGCACGACGCCTAACCCTGAACAAGCCATCCACCAGTGAGATTGTGGAGCAGTTGCTCCAGGAAGGACTTGTCGAGGAAAAAGGAAAGGCCAAGACTGCCAATGGCAGAAGACCCACCAAGCTTGCCTTGCTACATGGTTCCAGACTGGTCCTGGGAGTGGAACTGGGTAGTAAGAATACCTGTTTCACCCTTACAGACCTCTCTGGTAATGTGCTGAGATTTGAGCGAATTCCAACCCCGATCAAACCGGATGCGAAGGAACATGGCCTTACCGTCATCAAGGCGTGTCTGAAAATGCGGCGAATCACCAAGGCCCCTATTGCAGGTATCACGGTGGCTACCAGCGCACAAATCAGTGAAGATGGGCTTTCCATACTCCGCCATGACCACTGGCCTTGGGAGAATGTCCCTCTTGCTAAAGCCATCAGTGAATACACCCAGACCCCTGCAATCCTGGTACATTCAATGAGGGCAATGGTAGAGGCTGAACAGTGGTTCGCCGATGAAGATGAAAAGTCGTTCCTCTATGTTAATTGGGGAGAGCATATCAGTGGAGCTTTGGTACAAGACAATACCATAGTAGGCGAGAAGAGCAGATTTGGACACCTTCCAGTTCGGCAGACAGGTTTGTGCCGGTGTGGAGGGATTGGATGCCTCGAGACCGTAGCTGCAGGGTGGGCACTCAGTGAACGATTTGCTGGCAAGACAGTCAAGGAACTGGCACAAAGGGAAGATCCTGAAGTAGTTCAAGCTCTGCAAGAAGCTGCAGAAGCCATGGGCATGGCACTCACAGCTGCCAGTGCTATGACCGGCTGTAATAAGATTATTCTGGGAGGAGGAATCTCCAATCTTCCGGATCACTACCTTTCATTTCTCCAGAAGTACTACCAGCAGCATGCTCACCACACCCTTGCAGGCATTCCTGTGGTACGCTCCCAGCTCAAGGACCGTAGCGCTGTACTTGGAAGCGTGGCTGTTGGATTGGACCGATGGATTTTCCAGAGAAGAATGTTACAGACGATGCAAGGGCTTTAAGCAAGTAAAAACCGCTACCCATTTGGGTAGCGGCAACCTCCTTGAGAACCCTAGGACTCCTCTCCTAAGGGTACGCGTCTATCCGCTGGAAACATCGGTCTAGACTCGAGCAACGACACTCATGATTATTGCATGGTTTTCTCGCACTGTAAAACATTAATTTTGCAATTTTGTAACTATTTTACCAATTGGTTGATTAACCAGCCAAACTTCACAACAATCGAGAGTTACAAGGAGCTCAGCTTCCTTCGGTATAATTAATGGAGAAAGAACCGGAATAGTTGCCTGCGCTAAACACATCAGCTGCTCGTTTCCTGATTCTGATGGTAAGTTTTCCGATAGGCACATCATCTTGAGCACCTGCAGGGAATCGGGTATTAAAGGTATTTCCGTTCTCCACACTGGTAAAGAAACTCTCGCTTTCAAGCTCGAGTGTTGTCCTGAGCCTATTCAATGCATCCATTTCAAGATCTGTAATCGAAAAAATCAACTTTCCGACGGTTGCTTCTGTAAGGTGGGAGGAGAATTTGAAATAGAGGGACTGCGTCAGTTCCCACTCCTCAAGATTCGGGAACTCGAAACTGAGCATGGCATCCTCACCTGAGAGTTCCTCGCCTGCCTCATTGTAGATGGAGATCCGCAGACCCCTTGGTTCGATGACACCCTGCATATACACGGTGGCACGAGGAAACCGTGGAGGCTCCTCAGCTGCCAGAGGCAAAACAAAGAAGAGGAGTATACATGCTAAGAGAACTTTCTTCATATCCATCTCCCAATACCATCGAACTATACATATAGTACCAGCTACCATTCCCGCTGAAAAGAGGGGAAAGAAAAAGCTGTGCAGGTTACTGCACAGCCTTGTTCATGTTAACCAGTTGAGGGAATTAGACCGTAGCCACTGAAACAGTAACGGTTGACGTATATCCACCAGGAGTTGCATTAGCATTCACATATTCCAAATCACTGCTGATCGTATTACCTAAATGATCATTCCCTGTAGCTTTCAATGGAATAATTTTTATCTGAACATTTTCAGACTTACCGTGTACTGCTGAAGTTGCAAGTGTATAAACTTCGGAGACCGGTTCAGGAGTGCTCCCAGCAATTTCAACATCCGCAATTTTGATGGCCACGCCTGTTTCGGTGTCATGTTCGAAGTCTGATACTTCCATGTAAATACCAAAAGCAATTGACGTATTGGTCTCATACCCATAGGTAAATACAGGATCAGTTTCGAACGCATCTTCTATCGCGAGAGTTGTATTAAACTCTGTTCCAGTATCAGGATTAACAAAACCATGATTGAAAAAGCCACCAATCACAGCTGTCAAGGTTGCAGTAACATCTGAGACTGCCCCCGTAGCAACCACAAGAGGAGCAGCAAAAGCCCCACTCATTGCAATAACCAACACCAATGCAAGTGCAATAACTTTTTTATTCATATTCAAAATCTCCTCCGGATGATTATTCCTCTATCCTTTGTACAAATAGCCTACTACTGAGTGAGACTTATGTCAATATTAGAATATAATTATTTATAATAATTTAGTAATTATTTTTATTAAGGTATTTATTTTCTTTTTATATATTGTTTTATATGATTTTTAACTTATAACGTAAGTTGTATACTTTTTTTCCCTTTGTAGCTATACAAAAGCAAACAGGTGACCAGAACCAATGTGTATAATAGATTTATATTATTCATCTGTCATATCTTTGTTTTATGTAACTTCTACAAAGAATACAAAAACTGCCCAATTGGGCAGCCCTGCTCAAAAAAAGATTAATATTTATGTATCTGACCTGATGTCGATTGCGACTGTTGCTTCGTACTGGCCTGATGGAGCGCTTTCAATCTGACTCTGGTCTGCAATGATGGTCAGGATATAGGAAGTTAAACCCATCCCTTGCGATCCTGGGGTGAATTGAATGAGTTCATATTCTCCTCCACCGACAGGGGTGATTTCCTGTTCACCAACCAATATCTTCTGGATAGCAACCTGGGCAGAGGTGCTGGCATTCTTCAGCTCAAAGGGAGTCACTGTTGCATATACTTCAAATGGTCTGGCTATATTGGTCTGGATTGCATAATAGAAGGTAGCACCATCCTCATTGAATGCATCGGACACGGTAAGGGCGGGAATAATATCAGTGCTTTCGCCACTTGTGAGAAAACCGTGAGTCAACAGCTCCGGGACTGTAGTAGTAAGGGAGATGGTAACGCGCGCAGGCTGACTAGGCTCCTCTGCAAAGAGGGCCAAAGGAAGTGACAGCAACACCAACAGCACGCATATCCTTCTCATAAAATCAAATCTCCCATATAGTCTATATCCACGCCTAAACTATACAGCGAGAAAAAAACGTATGTCAATGGATATAGCAATTCATTGCAATTTGTACAGAGTATTGGAATATGATTTCATATATTTTACTTTATCATAATTAAATATAACGTAATCAACTTATGACATGGTATGCTATTCTCTCTGAATTCAGACTATTGCCGATATTTTTTCCAACTTCTCTCATCGCATTTCCTATGTCAGAATGGTAGAAGTTCACAAAGAAATACTTATATGGTTTTTGTACACAATTATCATAATTTATTACTATATTACGAGAATGCAACGGTTTATGATGGAATTAATTACTTTCATTCCTTTAACAAACTTATAACATATACCATTGCTTTTCGCACAATAATAGCGTATATATTGATAGAAGCCTTCGTGCATTGCACGAAGTATCCTTAAAAATGTACATCACATAATGTTTGCAACAAGGAAGCAAGAGTATGAACGGCAATCCAATGTCAGGACAAGAGACGAAATCTACAACAATCGCCAACAAGCTTGAAGAAGAGATTCTCTCGAAGAAGTACCAAGCAGGAGAAAACCTGCCAAGCCAGCATGAGCTGGCCGACCAATTCAATGCTTCAAGCAGAAGCGTACGAGAAGCCTTCAAGAATCTTGAAGCAAAAGGCTTGATCAAAGTACGCCAAGGCAAGAAAGCAGTAGTGCAGAGCAACAGCCTCGACCAATTTGTGGAGTCACTATCCGCCTCCATGATGAACAAGCATACCCCTGACAAGAAACTCCTCACCGACCTGATGCAGGTCAGAACCACCATTGAGGTTTCAGCAACCAGGGAGCTCAGCCGAGACCCAAACCGTATGCTCATCGTACGTTCACTCGATAGAGCATGCACTCGTATGGAGCATCTCTTACCGAGTCTGGAGGGAGGCAAGGACCCAGAGCTGCTGAAACAGTTCAAGTCTACTGAATTCGATTTTCATGCTGCCCTGATCAAGTCGAACGACAACATCATCCTTAGCAGCATTTATGAGAATCTGGCTCCACAACTCTACTCAGCCCTGGATAGACTTCCGGAGACCTATAGCGAACAACGTAAAAAAGTGAATGAGTACCGCTATCTGGTGGATGCTCTTGAGAATGGTCAGACTGACCTTGCTGTTGCCTTGACCTTGGTGAACCTCACCAACATCAAGGATAAGTTTGAGACGTTGGACCTATAGAGGTCTTGGAACGTATGGAAAACTGTCGTGCTTGCAACCCTGCAGAACGGCAGTTTTTTTGTAGCTAAAACCATGTTTGAATTGTAATTTGACACATATCATTATATATGAAAAAATTACTCAGAGGTGCATATGTATATAGCATTAATTAACGTACATGGACTTGTTCGCAGCGACAATATTGAAATGGGAAGAGATGCCGACACTGGTGGACAAACCCGGTATGTCGTCGACCTCGTTAAGGAACTCTCTTCAAGAGAGGATGTAGAGGTGGACCTGTTCACCCGTCTGATCAAGGACTCCAGGACCAGTGAGGATTACCGCAAGAGCATTGAGCAGATAGGTGAACATGCGCGCATTGTGAGACTGACATGCGGAGGGACAAAATACCTCCGAAAAGAGCTCCTATGGCCATATCTGGATGAGTATGTAGACAACCTGATTTCCTTTTTCCGTACTCAGAAGAGAACCCCTGACATCATCCACGCCCACTATGCTGATGCTGGTTACGTAGCAACGGAATTGGCTGCCTACTTCCAGATTCCACTGGTCTTTACCGGCCACTCAATGGGACGCAACAAGCTTGAATATCTCCAGAGCCAAGGAGTGAGTGAGGATAAGCTCAACCAGTACTATCACATCCACACCCGTATTGAGCAGGAAGAGAGGACAATGCGTCATGCATCCTTGGTCATTACGAGCACTAATTACGAGAAGAATGTGCTCTATAAGCCTTATGAATCACAAGATCTCTCCAAGATGGAGGTCATCCCCCCAGGTCTCGATCTGGATACATTCTTTCCATATTACCATTATGAGATCCAGGACCCATCCATCACAGAGGAGATGAAGCTTGCCCAATACTCGATGGTAAAGGAACTACAACGCTTCCTCACCAATATGGACAAACCCTTCATCCTTGCTCTTTGCAGGCCTGAGGCTAGAAAGAACATTGACCTGCTGATTGATGTCTATGGCAAGAGCAAGGAGCTACAGGCAATTGCAAACCTGGTCATTGTTGCCGGTATCAGAGATGACATTACCAAGATGGAGGAAGGAGAGAAACAGGTCCTCACAGATATGCTGTTGCTCATGGACCGTTATGACCTCTATGGAAAGATGGCGATTCCCAAACACCATAATCCCCAGCGGGATGTACCGGAAATCTATCGCTTGGCTGCAATGAAACGGGGAATTTTTGTCAGCACCGCTGCCCTTGAGAATTTTGGGCTTACCTTCATTGAAGCCTCGGCGGTAGGACTTCCCTATGTCGGGACAGACAAGGGTGGAGTGAGAGACATATACGAGAACTGCGAAAGTGGCATTCTGGTCGATATCTCAAACAGGAAGGCAATTGAGGAGATTCTCTATAACCTGCTGACTGACACGGAGCAGTGGCAGAAGCTCTCAGAGAACGGCGTACAGCGCATCCGGCAGGTATACAACTGGACAGCACATGCCGACACCTACCTGGGCCATCTCAAGTCAGTTCTCAAGAACAAGAAGAAAGAACCTGCCCTTGCAACCAGGATGGGATCGATCGAACACCTTCTGGTCTGCGATATCGACAATACATTGACCGGAGACAAGGCTGCAGCCGATGAACTGGCAAAAGTCCTCAACGCACATCATGACCGTATTGGATTTGCCATCGCCACCGGTAGGAGTTTTGAGTCAGCACAAGAGATCCTCAAAAGCTACTCATTCCCTACACCAGATATCTTGATCACCGCAGTCGGCAGCGAGATTCACTACGGCTCGAAGGATATACCGGACAAAGGTTGGTCACACTACATCCGCAGAAGATGGAAGCCTGAGGTAATCAGGGAAGTTCTCTCCACATTCCCTGAGCTTGAGATCCAGAATGAAGAAGGGACGCAGCGAAGGTACAAGATCAGTTACAATATCAAGAAAGGCAGTGAGATCCCCAGCTTGATGGAGAGAATCAGAGCGGCTCTAACAGAGGCAAGGAGCATGCAACATCTTGTGCTCAGCCATGATACCTATCTCGATATCCTTCCCTATCGAGCAAGTAAAGGGGATGCCATCCACTACTTGGCTTGGAAGTGGGGAATTGAAGCCAATCGAGTTCTTACAGCCGGAGACTCTGGGAACGATCGTGACATGTTCTCCAATCCTCTCAGATCGATCATTGTGGCAAACCACGAGGAATCATTGAACACAGTCAGAAAGTCAAAACGTGTGTTTTTCGCTACAAAGAATTCGGCAGCAGGAGTGTTGGAAGGATTGTACCATTTCAAGGTAATTGAAGAGTAATTCCACGCATTTTCTCTTCTCAGAAGGTCCTTCTTTGGAAGGACCTTCTTACATTTGTATGTTAAAGGTACGTAAGAACCTTTTCTATCTTGTGTCTTATGTTTATGTTTTAACAGGAAATATAAATAAGTAAATACAACTAATGTCATCTATAAAATTTTTGATATATAGGTATTGCAAACAATTACATATTACTGTATAGTAAACCCAAGTAAAAACTTAGTACGTATGACATCTTTCAAACTTACAACATGGATAAGGAAGTTGAAATGGAATATATAGCCCAGACAAAGACAGCAAGAGTTGCTGCCGCCTTGGAAGAGATGATTCTTGATAAACGAATCAAAAGTGGCTCGTTCCTCCCTTCCCAACAGATGCTTGCCCAGAAGTTCAACACTTCAAGCCGACCGATCAGGGAGGCTCTAAAACTTCTTGAAGCAAAGGGCTTGGTGGTTATCATGCAGGGGCGGAGAGCCCAGGTAAGAAGCAACAGTCTCAACCAATATGTGGAGTCAATATCCACATCAATCGTCAACAGCAAGATCAGTCATGCAAAGCTGATGCGCAACCTGATGCAGGTAAGGATTACCGTTGCCACCAGTGCAGCAAGAGAGTTTACACGTCTGGAAAATAGAGAGGAGTATCTAGCGCAGCTGTGGAGTGCAAGCCATAAGATGGAAGCAGCAGTACCCTCAATACTCCATAGGGATGCACAGGCGTTGAAGAGCTTCAACAATGCTGAAGCAGAGTTTCATCGTACCCTTGTCTACGCAAACGGGAACCAGATTCTCTCCACCATCTACAGCAATCTCTCACCCATGCTCGACACTGCCATGACCTCAATCAAATTCACCCCATCACAGATGGAGAAGCGCTCAAAGGACTATACGTACCTTTGTGAAGCTCTCCAGAATGGGCAGACAGATCTGGCTGTGGCTTTGGTACTGGTAACACTGACCACCCTGGAGAAGAAGGTCATGGACCACTATCCTGATGAGGATGCAATTGCGTCCTATGCATAAGTATCCTTGTCTTTGGCAAAACACCTCCACTGTGCTATAGTCGCCGTGGAGGATTTTTTATGGAAGAGATCATACGCCTCGAACATGCCACAGTACGACGGCAGGGAACCCCGATTCTGAATGATGTCTCATTCTCTGTGTTCAACAACGAACACGTGGCCATCATAGGACCAAACGGTGCAGGGAAAAGTACCTTGGTGCAGGTTATCAGTGAAGAGATCCATCCGCTGTACAGTGAGCAGACAAGGCGAATCCTCTTTGGTAAAGAGCGATGGCAGGTCCTGCAACTACGTCAGCATATGGGCATTGTAAGCCAAACAATCCAGTATTTGTGCAACTCCACCTATCGGGCTTGGGAAATAGCCATATCTGGCTTTTTCAGCTCCATCGGACTTGATTTTCACCACCAGATTACCCAAGAACAGATTGATATCGTTGAAGCTGTGATGCGCCGCTACGGTGTATGGCATCTGAAGGACAAACAGATGAATCGGCTCTCCAGCGGAGAGGCAAGAAGGATTCTTCTCTGTCGTGCAAGCGTACATGACCCTCAGGTGATGCTCCTCGATGAAGCCGTCTCAAACCTGGACTTTCCCAGCCGTCATCAATACAGGGAGACCCTTGAAGCCCTCGATCAGGCAGGCAAGACCATCATCCTGGCAACTCATGAGTTGAGCGAGATCATCCCAGCGATCAGAAGAATTGTGGTCATGAAAGAGGGAAAGATCGTTGCAGATGGAGAAAAGAAAGATATTCTGAGAGAGGACTTGCTCTCTGATGTATATGGAGCAAACGTCTTTGTTGATGAGCGTAACGGCCTCTACACTGCCTGGTGTTGAACCATTTTTCCCACGAACAGGGCTTTGTGTAGTATAGTTAGGGTAAGAACAAAACAAGTGAGGTTTACACATGAAGCGTTGTTCCATCATAATTCATAGCGTAAGTGGCAATTGTTATATTATCGGGTCCTATCTGAAGGAACTCATGGCTGAACGAAATGTCGATGCACGCCTCTACCGAGTTGATGACCCTGATCTGCACATCTGGGCAAATACGCAAGAGACTACCAACGACTATTACGAAGATATTCTCGCTCTTCCTATTGTCAGCACTTCGACTCTGCTCAAGAGTGATATGATCATTCTAGGCAGTCCGACAAGATTTGGAAATATTTCAGCAGAGATGAAGACCTTCCTGGATACTACGCTCTCCCTAAGCAAGGACAAGAGCCTGGAAACAAAGTTCTTCGCCTGCTTCACCAGTTGCTCGAACTCAACCTGTGAAGGTGCACATACCCTTACAGCCATGATCTATTGGGCACAGTCAATGGGAATGCTCCATATCCCGTTTGGGGTGCATGACGAACTGGATTTCTGTGACCAGCCAGTTTCAGGAATTGTCCACCTTGCAGGAAAGGAAGGAGCCATTCGACCAAGCGATCGTCTTGGCAAGGAGATGGAAGTGTACGCTGACACGCTCAGTGCCTACATACAAGAGTAAGAAGTCGAGTTGAGGGAAGCAGAAATGCTTCCCTCTCTTCTTTAATCCTTGGAGAAGAAGTATCGAATCCAATTAACCCAGCGTACTAACCGACCCCGTCCATAACGGGTCTTATAGTCGTGGGTGGCACTCTCTATGCTCACCTCTTGGCTACCACTCATATGCTTGAGGTTATCCCAGTGACGCACAATCCACATATACAGGTCAGCCTCGGTATTCCCGGGAAATGATGCAAGCAATCGTGCCCGTTGTACTTCCTCAACAATAGGACGGTAGACATTCTCGTACCAGGATTTAGCTCCTTCTTCAAAGCTGATTTCCTCTTCCTTTCCTTCATTGAGATAGTATTTATGGACCAAGATATGATTAACCATCTCCGGGTAGGAACCCGGTGAGGTGAAGAGAATCTCATCCATCGGGAGATAGGTTGTATTGTACTGGGCGATGAACCGCTCTCTCTCATAATCAACCACCCGCTTGCGTAAGCCCTTCATGGTCAGTCCAGCTTCCAAGGGAATCTGGCTATCCAGTTCAACAACCTCTGCATCGATGAATTCGACACCTTGGGTCTTTGCAACCGAGACACGATGGTTCCCGTCCCGCACAAAGTACCACTGTCCAAGTTTATAGACAGAGATGGGAGGAAGAATTACATACTCCTTTGTTGCCCGGTCAATGCTTCTCCATCGGGCTCTGAGCAGTTCCTTCTTCGGATAGAAAGCCATGGAAAAGTCCTGGTACCTTCCTTCGCTTCCAATTATCTGGTTTACAGGAATGGTTCTCATTCCCCTATATGTCTCATTCTTGGGTTTCAACAACTCGGTTACCGCATAAAAACTCAAGAGATCTGAGTTTTTCCATGCCAAGCTGCTGAGCAAAGATTGCATTCTTCCTCTGGAACGAGCTTTTTCAAAGTCCTCATTTGTCTGGGAACTCAGATCAACGCCCATTTTTACCATCTTCTCTCCCCTTTCCTAGTGCAGGGTCATCCAGTATGTAGTTCTGAAAAATATTGATGACCTTGGTCTGTTTGTACACATGATGTCGGTTGGCATTCATATCATGCAGATGAATATGGCCATGAAGCAAGTACCTAGGCTTGAACCATTGCATGAAAGTCAAAAAAGTGGAAAACCCTTGGTGACAACGATCGGTATCATCGCCAAGGCCAAGAGGGGCTGCATGGGTGAGCAGGATATCGACCCACCTCCCCCTGAATAAACGGTTGAACAATAGTTTCGGGACCATTTTCAGCATCCTGAAAAACATCTCCCGCTCAGAGTATTGGTGTGCTCCCTTGTTGTAGCGCATGGAACCACCAAGGCCGGCAATGATCAGGCCATGCTTCTTGTCATATAATACCTTACCATCTGCAAAGTCCCCACCACCAAAAGGAGGCAAGGTTTGTACCTTTCCATCCTTGTTGTAGCCATACTGGGAGAGAAGGGGTGACTGTTCAACGAATTGATGCAGATACTCGAGATTATGGTTCCCAAACACAAAGAACAGGGGCTTGTTCAGGCTCGAGATAATGAACTCATAATATTTGAGAGGGAGATCGCCTGCTGAGATCACAACATCGACATCCGCATATCGGCTGGAAATATTCTTGGAGTATACCAATGGGTCTGTCTCATCTGAAATACACAGTATTTTCATACTCACCCCATGAGATATCCGCAGTCAACGCCGACCAGCTCACCAGTCATCGCACTGCAGTCAGACAATAATTGCACCACCTTCGCCACTTCTCCTGGATCTACCAGTGAGTGGAGCAAGGAGCGCTCTTCATAGTGTTGTTTCAATGGATTCGCATCATCAAGATAAGGAGCCTTCAACAACCCTGGAGCTACCGCATTTACACGGATTGAAGGACCCAGTTCCTTTGCCAGACTTTTCGTGTATGCAACTACTGCCCCTTTTGATGCATCATAATGGCTCGTACCACCAAATCCAGGATGAAGCGCATTGATACTTGCAATATTGACAATACTTCCCTTTCTTTCCCTGAGTAACGGGATACACTGCTGGGTCAGCCTGAATAGACCTGTTACATTGATGTCAAAGATACGTCTCCACTCAGATTCCAACAACTCAGTTGGGGTGAAAACAGAAAACACCCCGCTGTTGTTCACCAAGACATCAAGCCCTTCCAGTTCCTGGAGTGATGAAGCAATACTTCCTGCATCCTGGATATCGAGATGGAGAGGGACCAAGGAGGAGCCACAGGAAGCTGCCAATTCATCAGCGGTTTCCCTGTTTGATGCATAACCGCAGTACACCCGCTCCCCGGCTTTGACAAATCGTTCACAGATTGCCCTGCCCAAGGTACTGGTTCCTCCGCTCACTAGAATACAGCGCATCACTCCTCCTTCGCTAAGAATCTTCTTATATCAGGACACTGTGGATACTCACCCTCCAGTTCTGCAGTACCTTGCCTGTAAACACTCTGCTCGAAGGAAGGGCACATGGTAGTTGCACATAAAGCCCAACCTTGGCTTCCTCGGAGTTTGGTTCCCTGCCAACACCCTCCCCGCACTATGGAGAGAGGCTGGCTCCCCTCACTAGCCGGTCCCAACAGACGTATTTCATGACTACCATCACTATTGAGTACCAGCTGCTCCAAGGAATCACCCTCAAGAAGAAACCATACCTCATCAGTAGAGAGATAGTGGAGAGAGGAGTAACTCTCTTCGGTGACCAGATAGTAGATGACACTGCCAAGCAAGCGGTCCTGCTCCATGAAAGAGTGAACCCGTTTAAAGAATCCACCTTCCCCTGGAAGAGGTTCCAGACCCAATTGCTCTATCAGTGTCTGGATGTTCATACAGGCCAGACCTTTGTCACACTGCGAACCAGGGAAGTAAAGGCTTCCTTCACCTGGTCGCCTGTCTCCATGACCTCGGTATGACTCAGCGGCTGGTCCAGGATTCCTGATGCCATATTGGTGATGCAACTGATCCCCAGCACTTTCATACGCATATGGCTTGCAGCAATTGCTTCAGGTACCGTGGACATTCCCACTGCATCTGCTCCGAGCGTCCTTGCTGCACGAATTTCAGCTGGAGTCTCATACGATGGCCCTGCAAAGAACATATAGACCCCTTCCTGCAAGGAAATAGCTTGTTTTTTCGCTTCCTCCCTTGCCAAGGCACACAACTGCTTGTCATAGGCATTGGTCATATCAAAGAATCGTTCCCCAAGACTCTCATAATTGGGCCCACGCATAGGGCTGTCGGCAATCAATTTGATGTGGTCACTGATCAACATCAAATCACCCGGCTTATAGGATTCATTCACTCCACCGGCAGCATTGGTCACCAAGAGCTGTTCAATACCGAGAGCATGCATCACCTGGATGGGAAAGACCACCTGGTCCATACCATACCCTTCATAGTAGTGAAAGCGGCCCTGCATGCATAACACACGTTTACCTTCCAGCATACCAGCAACCAAGCGACCTTTATGGCCATACACTGTGGAGACAGGAAAATGGGGTATATCCTTATAGGATATGGCAACAGCATCCTCCAGCTCATCAGCCAACCCCCCAAGTCCACTACCCAATACCATACCAATTGAAACAGGCTCCTCTCCGATACGAGAGGTGATATACATTGCAGCTTCCTGCATTTTATCCATTAAAGTATCCATACAATCCTCCTGAGACTATTAGAACGGTTCTCCACTTGCCTTCGGAGCAGCGGAATTTTTCGAGAATAGCACCAAAGCCAACAAGGTGGCTACATACGGGAAAATCTTGAAGAAGACAGGAGGAATCACCTGCAAGGAAGGAATGACCTGGCTGACATTGGCAATTGTTGTTGCAATTCCAAAAAAGAATGTTGCACCAAGAATACCCAACGGTTTCCACTGTCCAAAGATCAAGGCAGCAATGGAGAGAAAGCCGAGACCGGCAACCGTACCATTGAACTCTCCTGAGTAGGTAATCAGAATCACCGATCCACCAAGACCTGCAAGAGCACCACTCATTGCAACACCGAAGTAGCGCATCTTATGCACATTGATTCCAGCTGAGGCAACTGCAGAGGGGTGTTCACCACAAGCACGGAGACGAAGACCAAAGCTGGTCTTGTACAACAGGATCCATGAGAGACCCCAAATAATCAGACAGACCCAGGTAGTCCAGTAGGACTGGCTGAAGAAGAGAGGTCCGATGATCGGTATCTTTGAAAGGAACGGGATATTCTCACGAACGATACCCATCATAATACGGACGTTTCCGCTTCCACTGATGGTTCTGGCAAGATATACCGTGAGGGCAGCTGCCAACATATTGATTGCTGTTCCACTGATTACCTGGTCAGCCTTCAGGTTGATCGAGGCAAACGCGTGAAGAAGGCTGAAGATTGCACCAGCGGCAACACCTACAAGCAGCCCTATGGGTAGCGCGTTGATACCCAAGGTTGCCTCACTCATCTTGATCGTAATGGCACTCGCAAAGTATCCAACCAACATCAAGCCTTCCAGCCCAAGGTTGGTGACACCGCTTCGTTCACTGTACAAACCCCCAAGGGAGGTCATCAACATGGGAATCGTATAGGCGATTGCATAGGGAAAAATACTTACCAAGGTATCCCACATATTACTTGTCCTCCTTCTCTGGTGTCGTTACCACAGATTCCTCTTGGGAATTGATCCTGTTATTTCGTCGTTTAAAAACAGCATCCCAGAAACGCTTGAACAAGACACTGGTTGCCGTAAAGTAGATGATTACAGCAATGATGGTATCGGCGATCTCTGGGGGAACGCTGGTCATGGCATTCATGAACCCTTTTCCAGATTGCAAGATTCCAAAGAACAGTGCGCTGAAGAATACTCCCAGTGGATTGCTTGCACCCAAAAGCGCTACGGCAATCCCATCAAAACCTTGGGAAGGCATGACTCCAATCTGCATATTCCTTGAATACCCTGTATAGAAGGAAAGCCCAGCCAGACCTGCCAGTCCACCTGCGATCATCATGGAGATTACCACATTTCGGTTCACCTTGATCCCAGCATACTCAGCGCAGAAACGGTTGGCACCAACCGCTTTGAGACTGAATCCCAGCGTTGTCTTGTCCAGTATGAACTTGATCAGAATCACCGAGATAATCGCTATGAAGAAACCAAGGTTCATGTACGATCCGTTGAATAGGTTGGTCAACCACTCTGTTCTGAGGGATTGGGAAACTGCAATACTGGCACTCTCAGTCTCCAGGGAGGGACCCTTGAGATAGGCAGGAACAAAGTAATAGACCGACCAGTAGGCAATCCAGTTCATCATAATGGTTGCAACAACTTCATGGACGTTGAACTTGGCTTTGAGGAATCCAGGAATAACTCCCCAGATTGCTCCCCCAGCCAAGGCCGCTCCGATCAAGACAGCCAAGAAGAGTGGACGGGGAAGAAATACCTTATGGGCAACAATCGTTGCACAGAGGCCACCGACCAACATCTGTCCACTTGCACCAATGTTGAATAGTCCTGTCCTGAAAGCAAAAGCAACAGAAAGGCCTACCAACATCAAGGTAGTTGCTGTTGCCAAGGTGTTTCCAATTCTCTCAATATTCATCAGACTTCCACGGAACAAGTACCAAAACCCTGCAAAGGGATTACTACCGATTGAAGCCATAAGAATGGCACCGGCAATGAGCCCAAGGACCACTGCACTGACTGCGACGAGGAAGGCGTTGCTTTGCAGTTCTCGTTTTTTCAATGATTTCATTGTTCACCTTCCTTTCGCTTTATGCCGGCCATCATCAAGCCGACCTCATCCTCATTTGTCTCTGAGGTTTTCACAATATCAATCAACTCCCCACTATTCATGACAGCAATCCTATCGGAGAGGTTGAAGATTTCATCCAACTCAAAGGAAACCAGCAGTACTGCATGGCCCTTATCTCGGTGTGCTACCAGTTGGGAGTGTATATATTCAATTGCCCCTACATCCAGTCCCCTGGTTGGTTGGACTGCTATCAGTAGCTCAGGATCAGCAACGACCTCACGACCAACAATCAATTTCTGCTGATTGCCTCCAGAGAGCTTCCCTGCAAGGGAGAAAATACCTTCACCACTGCGGACATCAAACTGCCCAACCACTTTTTGGGCATACTCCCGTAAGTAGTCAGCTTCAAGGATACCTTTCTTGCTGAAAGGACTGTGGTAGTACTCCTTGATGGCAACATTATTGAACACCGAAGAGCTCATCACCAGCCCTCGTTTCTGCCTATCCTCAGGAATATGTCCAAGGCCAATCTCATTGCGCCTACGAATATCAGCATTGGTGATGTCATTTCCGTCAAGGATGATCGAACCACTTTCAACCGCTCTCAATCCGGTTATAGCCTCAATAAGCTCGGTCTGTCCATTGCCGTCAACGCCGGCAATTCCGACAATCTCACCAGCTTTTACTGAAAGTGAAAAGTCCTTGACCCCAAGTATTTTCTTGCTGCTCATGACCTTCAAATCATGAATATCCAATATTACACGACCCACTTGGGCAGGTTTCTTATCAACTTTGAAACTAACAGGCCTCCCTACCATCATTGATGCCATTTTGGCTGTTGTGGTTTCCTTTACATTCACCACCCCGATAAGTTTTCCTCGGCGGATAACTGTACATCGGTCGGCAACGGCCTTGATCTCATTCAGCTTATGGGTAATCAGAATAACTGATTTCCCCTCTGTAACCAGACTTCGCATGATCTCCATCAGGTCTTCTATTTCCTGGGGGGTAAGTACTGCCGTCGGTTCATCAAATATCAGTATCTCTGCATTCCTGTAGAGCATTTTCAGGATTTCTACGCGTTGTTGCATTCCAACGGTAATATCCTCGATAACCATGTTTGGATCAATATTCAATCCATATTTTTCAGAGAGGGCCTTGATCTTCTTGGATGCAGTCCTACGATCAAGGATAAAACCTCCCTCTTTGCCTAAAATGATATTTTCGGTAACCGTGAAATTCTGTACTAGTTGGAAGTGCTGATGCACCATTCCGATACCAAGCTCATTGGCATCGTTGGGATCATTGATCCTTACTTCTTTCCCTTTGACTTTAATCTTCCCCTTATCGGCATGATATAAACCGAAAAGGATACTCATAAGGGTAGACTTACCTGCTCCATTCTCACCAAGAATGGCATGTATTTCTCCCTGTTCCACTTGCAAGGTGATGTCATCGTTTGCAACGATTCCTGGAAACTCCTTGCGTATGTTCAACATCTCAATAACGTGGCTCATCAGTGGACTCCCTGTGTGAACAAATAATAGCTATGAGTTGCACAGAAGGGCCACCTATGGGGTGGCCCTTGCGCGCGAATTAATCGGAAGGTTTACTTGAACAATCCATCGCCAGAAGCCTGCACCTTCAGCTCACCACTGGTCATCATTGCAGAGACCTTGGAAACCTCATCGGTGACAGCCTTGTCGAGATTCGGGTTCTCAGCTGGAATACCTACTCCCTCATTTGCTGCGGTAAAGGTCAGCACCTCACCAGCGGGGAAGGTTCCATTAAGCTCAGCAACAATCATGTCATAGGAAGCACGGTCTAGGTACTTCATGGCACTGGTGAGGATGATGGACTTGCCGCTAGGAAGTACGCCCTCTGGGTACTGGTCTACGTCAACTCCGATTACCCACACATTCTGTCCACTGGAAGCACGGTTCTTTGCTTCGTTGATAACACCAACACCAACACCACCGGCTGCTGCGAAGATGACATCTACACCACGGTCGTACATGGATGCTGCAATCTGCTGTCCAGCGCTGATGTTGTCAAAAGTACCCTGATAAAGGTTATTCTCTTGCTTCATCACAATCTTGGTGCCATAGTTTTCATTGGCAAAAGCAACGCCCTGCTGGAAGCCCCAATTGAACTTCTGTACAGCTGGAATTTCCATACCGCCGACAAACCCAAAATCGCCTTCCTTAAGTTGCAAAGCAGCAGCAAGTCCAGCGAGGAAGCCAGATTCGTGCTCAGCATAATAAACTGCAACTACATTTGGCTCAATGCGGTACTCTGAGTAATCAGCACTATGGGGTTCACCATCGAGGATAACGAACTTCACATTGGGGTACTTGTCCTGAGCCTCAAACAGTGCAGTCTCAAACTTGAATCCTGGGCATACAATAAAGTTATAACCAGCATCTACCAAGTTTCCGATTTCCTTCAAGTAATCAGCCTCAGTGGTACCTGCGGGTTTAAGATATTTGACATCAAGCGCGTAGTCCTTGCTTGCCTTCAAGATACCTTCCCAAGTTCCCTGGTTGAAGGATTTATCATCAATCGTACCAGCATCAGTGACCATTCCAACACGAAGATTACTCTTCTTTGCCCCACCTTCATCGCTACCTTGAGCGAATGCAAACGAGCCAAGCATCAGGAAGATACAAAGCACTACAGCCAATTTTTTCATACTGTCTTCTCCTATTTTTGTGATCATGCACAAAAAACTGTGTAAATTCATTCTACATTCACCTTGTACCGTTGTCAAACAAAGAAACTGCCTCAAAGAAGTATTAAATCAAGACAAAGTATTGAGCAAGAACCAGTTGTCTATACCTCAATACTCATAGAAATTCTTGGCTGGATGCAAAAAACCCCGGTTCAATCACCGGGGAACTGGAGACAATCACACTATCTTGACTAGGTAGATTGCTCAGCTTCCAAGCAAGCAAGGATAAAGGAACCCACCCCTTTGAAATCATCCTCCACCACTGGCTCACATACATAGTAGTGCAATGAACCATCGCGATAGGGATTCCCTCCTAATCCGGCAACAGAACAGATTCCCCCTAGATGGAGACATCCTTTCTCATCCTCTCTCAGGTATCGTTCGCTGATGTCCTCAATGGCAAGCAATGCCTGCTTTCGATACATCTCATTATGGGTGATACCAACTCGCAATGCTTTCAGAAGGCTATAGGCAAACATACTTGAGCATGAGGTCTCAAGATAGTTATCTTTTTCATCTTGTTTGTCCACCACCTGGTACCACATGCCGCTCTTACTCTGATAAGGGAGCAGTGAATCAAGAACCTGGACAAGAATCCGTCCCAGTTCCCCCCGTTTGGGATGTGACTCAGGAAGGAAGTCAAGGATATCAAGAATAGCCATGCAGTACCACCCAATCGCCCTACCCCAGAAATGGGGAGAAAGACCGGTTTCTGCATCAGACCATCTCTGGCCCCGAGACTCATCATAGGCATGATACAGCAAGCCCGTCTTCGGATCCCTAAGTGTCCGATACACCTTGATCACCTGCTCCACCGTATCGTTGAACCCTGCACTATCACCACTTACCTTGCAGAACTGAGCATTGAAGGGACCTTGCATATAGACTCCATCCAGCCATATCTGCCAAGGGTAGATCTCCTTATGCCAGAACACTCCTGAAAGAGTCCTTGGATGGGAGTTGAGCTGGCTTTTCAGCAGCTGGGCTGCTAGGAGAAAACGTCTCTCCCTTGTCTTCTCATACAGAGCGAAAAGATTTCTTCCAGCGTTAATCTGGTCTAGGTTGTACTCTCCTAATCGATAGGAGACAACCTGGCCATCCTTTTCCACCATTGGGTCATACATGGTATATGCCCACTGGAACATCTCTTCTCGGTCGTAGGCCTCTCCAACCAGCAGACAACTGTGTATCACCAGCCCATGCTCATAATGCCATCGCATTTGTGAAGGTTTGTAGCGTGAAACCACACTTTCAGCCAGTTTCAACGAAAGGCGCTCACCCCTGTCCATCATGCTTCATTCCTCATGTTCGTGCCAAATCTTCCGGCTGCCTGATGATCGGCAGCCGGAACCAGGTCTCATCACACCTACTCGTTCAGCAGGTTGTTCTCCTTGGCAAAGGCAACGCCCTTGTCATTCCAATCCTGTCCACCGAGTTTCTTGAATTCAGCAATCCAAGTATTCCAGTTAGACCTGTTCAGCGTACGCTTTCCAGTGATGAACTCACTCAAGCCCTGTTCGTAGAAACGCTTCAGGTCAGCATTCGGAATCGGAAGCATGTCAGAACCAACAGCGGGAGTCCACTGCTTGGTCTGCATCTCACGGAGTACCTCAAGTGCAGACATTTCTTTCTTGCTGGTATCAGTGATGTACTTAGGATAGCGAGCATACAACTCGATATCACCATTGTAGAAGACCATGTTTCGGAGCTGGGTCACAGTTTGTCCGACAGGACCACTGAAAGCCAGATCAGGATCAGAGAGGCCATCAGCAACAGGAACGCCGTTTGCATCCTTGGTATAGTTCACACCCTCGACGCCCCAGCCGAGCAGGAAATAGCCTTCATCAGAAGCCATCCACTCGAGCAGTTCGGCAATCTTGTCCTTCTTTCCCTCTTCAGCCGCTTTTGCACTGATTGCGTAAATACGGAATCCTGTAGTGTAAGGTCCGATCGAGGCATGTCCCTTCGGCCCTTCGATTGGATCAAGAATCATCCACTCACCGTCAGGGAAGTTCTTATCGAATGGAGCGTAGTTGGACTGAGCTGCAAAGGCAGCATTCTGCTCTCTCATGATCCCAAAACGACCCTGCTTCCAAGCAGCACGGAAATCATCCTTCTTGTAGGCAAGCCAGTTTGGATCAATGATACCCTCATCAGCCATCTTCTTGAGATATGCCATGGCGTCATAGAAATCAGGCTTGAGAATATTCAGACCAGCACTGTCAGCAGTCATGTCCCAGGTACCTTCAACACCAAATGCTCCAAGGATCGGCTGCAAGCGGCGGCCGGGCCATGCTTCATAGTTGTTGACTTCCTGGAAGGCTCCATAGCCATAGGTGTCATTCTTTCCATTGCCATCAGGGTCATCGAAGGTGAAGGCTCGCATGACCTCAAGCAATTCATCAGTGGTGGTTGGTACACTCAAGCCGAGGTTATCCAACCAATCCTTGCGAATCAACAAACCTTCATTCTTGACAATAGAGCCGGGGTCAGCCAGTCCATAGCTCTTTCCGCCAAACTTTGCATGGTTACGACTTACATCGTTGTAATGGGTTGCCGTGCGGGTAGGCATCTTCTCATAGAGATCATCAACAGGCGCAACCAATCCCTGTGGAACCAGACGGGTCAAGACATCTCGACGAACCATGAACAGGTCGGGAAGATTGTTTGCCGCAGCGGCAGCCTGGATCTTAACATCCTGGTCACTCTCATTGGAGGGAAGCGTTGTCAGCTTCAGATCGATGTTCAACTTCTCTTTGATAATGTCAAACCCTACCCAATCAGCTGGGGGCGGCCCAGCTTCGGTAACCGCAGCGCCATACCACAGATCAATGGTCACCGGACCATCTACTGCAGCATCCTTGGTTCCCTGACTGAATACCGGCAGGGAAACGAAAGTGAGCAACGCAATGAGCGCGATGCATACGAAATACTGTTTTTTCATGGCTAATCCTCCTTATGAATTACCAAATCCAAATAAAATCATGCAGAGCAGAGAAGCATCTTATCCTTTCACACTTCCCAGCAATGTTCCCTTGGTGAAATACTTCTGGATGAATGGGTAGGCAATAACCATTGGTATTGCACTCATGAAGACCGATGCGGCCTTGATGGCGGCAATTGGAGCATCCCCGAAGGCATTTACCTCCACATATTCATTCATCCCACTGGCCATCAGTATGTTTCTGAGCAGGATAGGAAGGGGCTGCAACGCATTACTATTGAGGTAGAGCATTGCATGGAAGAAATTATTCCAGAAGGATACCCCGTAGAATAACCCGATGGTCATGATGATCGCTTTCGAGAGGGGCAGGATAATTCTCAGGAGAACTTGAATCTCTGATGCCCCATCAATTCTTGCAGACTCCTTCAGTTCGTTGGGAATTCCTTCGAAGAAGGAACGCATGATCAGACAGTTATAGGTGCTGATCGCCACCGGGATATAGACTGCTGGAAGCTTGTCGATCAAACCGATATTCGTAACCAACAGATAGGTTGGTATCATTCCGACGTTGAACACATAAGGGACTATGACAAGCAAGTTTAGATAGCGTCTCCCCGGCAGGGTTGGAATGGACAGTACATATGCAAGGGGTATGGTAAGCAGCAATGCACTCGCCACCCCTCCAATCAAAATCTTTACACTATTGCCGAAAGCAAGCAGGAATCCTGCATTTCCCAACAGAGCCTCATATGCTGAGGTCGACCAATTCCAGGGCATCAGGAACATCCCTTCCAAGTTATTGCCAATATAGTCATTTGGCCTGAAAGAAAGCGTAATAGTACTCCAAAGCGGAATTGCGATGATCAGTAAAAGTAAAGCCAAAAAGAAATCCACCAAGAAATTGAAACTATGATCTGCCGCAGTGGGTTTAATCGCTACAGAGGTGAATCGTCCTTTTTTTCCGGTTCCTTTCATCTTCATTCCCGACCCCCTAGTACAATGAGTTTCCGCCGAAGCGTCTGACCAGACGGTTGGAACCAAGGATCAGGAACATACCAATGACTCCCTTGAAAAGACCGACTGCGGTGGCAAGGCCAAACTGGAACTCCAGTAAGCCTTGACGATAGACCCAGGTATCGATGATATCGGCAACCGAATAGACCGGCGTTGAGTACAACATGAAGATCTGGTTGAAACCTGCATCCAGGATGGTTCCCAAGCGAAGCAGGACCACAATAACGATAACAGGGCGAATTGAGGGAAGGGTAATATATCGCACCCTTTGCCAAGAATTTGCACCCTCAACCAAGGCTGCCTCAAAGAGCGAAGGGTCGATGCCCATCAGAGCCGCAATGAAAATGATGGCGCTCCACCCCATCTCCTTCCATGCATCACTGAGAATGACAATCCAGGGAAAGGCATCCGTATTGGTCAGGAAATCAATGGGCTTGCCACCAAAGAGCTTGATGGTATCATTGACAATTCCGTCTCCTGGCGCCAATAGGGCAAGCAAGATACCGTACATGATTACCCACGAGAGAAAGTGTGGGAGATAGGCAAGTGTTTGTACTGTTTTTCGAAGAAGTGGGCGGTTGCTCTCATAAATGGCAATTGCCAGGATGATTGCAAGGGGAAGACTGAACACCAACTTCCCGAAACTGTACATCAGGGTGTTTCTGAGCAACTCAACAAAATAATAGGAGTTGATGAACGTCCTAAAATGCTCAAAACCAATCCATTGACTACCCAGCACCCCGTCCAAGGCCATATAATCCTTGAATGCAATCTGCCCGTTGAATATCGGGACATATTTAAAGATGATATAGTAGATCAAAGGTATTGCAAGCAAAGCATAGACTGATTTATGCCGCTTGATATCACGTAGCAACTGCTGTTTTGCCGTTCTTTCTGCCATTTTCAACCTCACACTCTCAGCATAGGGGCAAGATGGCAAGATTATGCAGGTCGTCTCTTGTACTTTACCGACTTTTTTATATAGGTTTTTATGATGTTGGCTCAACTGTACATAGGGTTACTGCATAAAACATGGTCAGCGAAGTCGTTTCCTCATATTCCAATACTGCAGGCCAAACTGTATGAAAATTACGATATATACAAAGAAGAGTCCGCAATAAAGTCCAAAAAAGAATTGGCTTGCACTTCTCACCCCACTTCCATGCAGTACCAGTTGGGGAATGATCACCAAGAAAAAAAGAACCAGCAAGGGAATCATTCTTCCCTTGAACACGCGCTCTATCATGGCAAGACGCGATCCATCATCACAGTAGAGCTCCTCATTTCCCTGCGTCTGCGCAGCAGGCTTCCTGAAATAGCTGTATCCAAAGAAATCCTGGATATACTCCCACCCACAGTCCTCAAACAGACGCAGGTAACTCTGCTTCTCAGCCCTTCCCTCTTGGTTGTAATCCAATTGGTAAACCACATCTTCCCCCTCACACCTGGAGAATACATACAACCCTGGGAAATATACCCGTCTAAAAGCCCAACCCTTCTTATGTTGGTTACACAAGAAGTCCTGCTCCTTCACATATTCAGGGATAGTATAGAATCTGAACATAACCTTCGTATCTTTCATAGTCCAACCTCCTCCAAGTTTCGGCACATCCGTTCAATTCGTATTTTTTCCAAAGCAAGAACATCAGATCCAAGTTCGGTAATCTGATAGATTTTTCGTTTATCCTGTTCATCCACAAATCGGATAAGCCCATCCTTCTCCATCTTCGACAAACTTCCATAGAGCGTCCCTGCCCCGATTCTCACCACCCCGTCGGTCAATGAATCGACTTTCTGGACTATTGCATACCCGTGCATGGGCTTCTGCAAGCAGAGCAATATGTAGAATCCAGTCTCTGTCATGGGTACATAGACTTTTCTGATATGGGAATCCATGTGAAGCTCCTTATATCGTGGTGCAATGTATCGCACTGCGATGTATAATAGCGAAAAAACTCCCCTTCTGTCAAGAATAATCTACCTCAATGTTGTGAACGAATCTTTCCTGGAGCACATCCCTTGATCTTCTTGAACACCCTGCAGAAATACGCTTGGTCCTGGAATCCACTCTGACTCGCAACCTCGTTTATTGAGAGAGAACTCTCACGGAGCAATTGGGTGGCAAGGAATACCCGCTGCCTGTTTAGGTAATCCCATGGGCTGATACCCAACTCCTTGCGGAAAATTCTCGTCAGGTAGTCTTCACTGACATTCACTGATTCAGCAAGTTGCCAACGTGATATCTGCTGGGTAGCATGCCTACCTAAATAGACCACAGCTCGCTTGACCAAGGCGCCGGTGAGAGGAGGAAGCATCTCATTGGTTTCCAACAGCTCAAGCAACCGCTGTCCAAACTCACTACTTTCAAGCACACACTGGTGAGCGATAAGGAGACGAGGAACAAGGGAAAGCTGCTCTGCCTCCTCCTTCTCCCAATGTTCACGTATCACCACAATCGGAGCATCCGAGGATTTTCGAATATTCCTATAGAGAGCAGGATCAAAGAGTGAGGCAAGTATCATTTTTACCGGCTGGTTGGCTACCACATCCAATACCTCATCTGGTTCACTGTGAACAATGAACTCCTCATCCAAGGCAAGAGCCTTGCAACAATCTTCAGGCAGCCCCTTGATCGCAACCAGAACACCATCTGAGAGATGATGGGAAGTTCTCATCAAGGATGAATAGAGATTTTGCTGGCCTTCAGGAGCGTGGAGACAGACCATGGGAGCTAGGGAGAGGGTATTATGTCCTGCAATCGCTGTACGCAGGAGACGGAACTCCCTTCCTTGATTATTTGCATCCCAACCAATAACACCTCCTGCAATCTTGGAGAGCTCATGCTTCTGCAGGTTACCCACAGGGATTACTTCACTGGAAGCAAAAGAAGCAAGCAACACCTCAGGTATTGGCTCATCACCATCAGCAACAATATAAAACAAGGTATCATGGGAAGGGGGGTTGCTCTCACCCATCAAGCTTGGCAGGGGTAGCTGTACAACTACTGCATTATCATGCAGGGAGAATGAGCCATGGCTCATCAGGATAATTCTTTGAGCCAAGGAGAGACTTGGCTCCTGACTCCCCATTGAGGCCTTCCAAGAAACTGAAGAGGAAGCAAAACGGAAACGGAGGCCATCCTTCGACAAAGTGGATTGCAACCTCATCTCCCCTCCTTCCCTTACAATATACTCACAGATGATCGTAAAGCTTTGGATCAAGCGCTTGGCATCGACACAGAGGGAGGGCATCTCCTCTGGTCCTTCATAGGCAAGAGGAAAGGAGGTGAGCAATGGTGTTATCAACGTCATTGGATTGCAGACCTTGTTCTCCAACTCAAGATTGCCGGAGTGAGAGAGGGAAAGATCCAGAAGATGCGTGGCAGAACGGATCTGTGCCTCAATCTGCTTCCCCATCTCTCCTTCAACCTGCTTTGCAATGGAGAGAATTGTCTCAAGAGGAGTCTTGAGTCCCTCCCCAACATTGGCAAAGAACTCACTTCTCGAACGCTGTGCCCTCTCTGCATCTTCCCTTGCACGGTTGGCGGCATCGAGGAGAAATGCTCCCTTGATAGCTGAACTCAAAGCGGTTCGTAGCTCTTCCATGACACTTCCGCTGAACAACGAGGTTCTCAGGATGAGATACCCCAGTGGCTGGTTGTCCATGAACAGAGGTTCAACCACATGTACACCCTGCCCAAGATGATCCAGGAGTCCTTGTGGCAATAAGAGGTGCTTGGGAAAAGATTGCCTCCTTTCCATGACTAGGGAATCGGCATACCCTCCAATGAAGGAATTGGTTGTCTCATCACCGTACAGAACCAGATATCCCGCATCAAGACCAAGGGCTCCAAGGTGTTTTGCCAGGAGAGATGGTATGGTTGAAAGAGTTTTCACCCCCAAGAGATCACACTTGAGCATATTGAGGATGCTTGCCTGCAAAGCATGTTGGTAGGCATGTTCATGTGCAACCAAATCCCGTTGACGGAGAAAGAGGTCCCTGATTGGACCTGCACAGAGCGTCTTGAAGGAAAGGGTCGCAAAAAAAGTACAGTACCAATGCAGGGCTTCACTCAGGAGACTGGGATCCCCTCCCCTGTCAAGGAAACGGTAGGATAGATGTCCGAGCAAGGAGAGCACTTCCTTCTCATGTTGCAAGGAAGCTTCCTTAAGCAGTAGGCCAATCCTCTCTTGCTCCTCCTCATTCGCATCAAACACCTGGATCAACCAAGCCTTGAAAAGTTCCTGACTCCCAATAACACGACGAGCCTGTTGTTCACTTCCCAAGGAGTAGGTACACCCACAACTCTGACGAATGATCGGCTGTGAGGGAAGAAGCAAGTCAAAGCAGGAAGGATCCTCCTCTGAAAGCATATCGCTGAGCAGGTTCCAAGACATCCTTGCCAACTCATTAACCGGCATCCTCGCAGTGGTACAAGGAACCTTCAAGAGGTGGCTTTCCCTGCTGTCATTATATCCCACGATACGCAGGTCCTCAGGAATTGAGAATCCGAGGTTCTCCAAGTATTTTCCTGCATCAAACATCATCAGATCGCTGGCACAAACCAACGTATCGAAATCTCGCCCAGGAACGAGTTTTCTCTCCTCCAATAACTGAACAATTGCCTTCCTTCCTTCTGACCAGGAGAAAGGATCACTGACCAAGCGAGGATCAAAGAGCAGACTGGTTTGATCAAGGGTATCGCAATAGGCCCGGTAGCGGTCCTCGGCAGAGTAGTGATTCTCCGGTCCCCGGAGAAAGGCAATCTTCCTTGCACGATGCTCACGGATACAGTGCAACATGACACTCTGAACCCCAGAATAGGCATCAAAAGAGATTCCTGGACAGCCTTCCTTCTTCATACCGATGCAGACACAGTCCAGACCTTCAAGGTTATCTAGGAAAGCATGAACCTCTGGGACACTGACAGCCCCACCCAAGGCTGAGGCCCAGGTGATCACACCGTCGAGATTATCTGTATTTACCAGAGAATAGATGGCATTACGTAGGTACTCCTGGTTCTCCTGATACTCAAGTCTTCCTCCAGGGAACACAAACAGGGAAATACCGGAACGTTGGCAGTGGCTTGCAATCTGGGACCAGAGCCCGTTGGAAGCTCCGGTATGAATAGAGGCTAAAACCAATCCCACTCGCCTTGTCACGTGAGCACCCACAGCAACCTCCTTATAAACGATATCACTATACCACAGGTTTTTTCACCTTGACAGTCCAGCAAGGAGAAGGCTATCATTTGGAACAATGTTTCATTTTCAAAAAGTCGAGGCAAGGCTCAAGAGCCTGAACTATCATCTGGAGCGGTTCATGCCGATCCTCACTCCCAGCGGTGTTGTCATGGGACTCCTCCTTGGTTCACTTGTCTCCTGGATGACCCCATCGGTACCATACCTGTTTGGTCTTATTACCTTTATCGGTGGATTGGGCATCAGTTCAAATGCCTTCTTTGGAGTCATTAAAAAACCAAAAGCCATTCTCTTCTTCATTCTTGGGGCGAATATCATCATGCCCTTGGTGGCATGGGCATTGGCGAACCTGTTGTTTCCCGGTCATCCTGCAATTATCACGGGATTTATTCTCCTGATGGCCATCCCCACTGCAATCACCGGATATATCTGGGCAAATATCTATAGTGGGAATGGGGCACTCTCCCTGACCTTGATCATTGTCTCCACTCTCCTTGCTCCTTTCCTTACCCCCTACACAGTTGCACTCCTTGCCCAGACCAACGTACAGATCGATACCAAGGGAATGATGATATCACTGCTTGTCATGGTCGTTATCCCCTCCATTGTCGGTATTCTTATCAACAATGCAACACAGGGGAAGGTAAACGACCACGTGGGGCCAAACCTGAAGCCATTCTCCAAGATCGGGCTCTTCTTCATCATTGTCATCAACACCAGCAACGTAGCTGAACGTCTTATCGCTGATGCTTCCTGGATCTACCTTCCTATCGCACTTGTCTGTGCATTGCTTGCAGTCATCGGATATCCACTTGCTCACTATTTAGGAAAAATTGCCGGTATTGCATTGGAAGATCGCAAGAGCGTAACCTTCGCCGTCTCCATGAGGAATATCAGCTCAGCCTTGGTTCTTGCCATCGCTTACTTCCCCCCAGAGACTGCACTACCTGTCATTTTTGGAATCGTCTTCCAGCAAACCATCTGTGCCTTCATGGCACATACCCTTTATGGAAGAAAAAAAATAACGTAACATACATAATAGACAAGGAGATACATCTATGCAATCAATTACTGAAACCCATAAGACAGTTGCTCGAAAAGAGAAAATCCTTCAGTTCGGTGAAGGGAATTTTCTCCGTGCTTTTGTTGACTGGATGATCGATATCCTCAATGAGAAGACTGACTTTAACGGCAATGTGGTCATCGTCCAACCACTTGAGAGAGGGTTGAGCGATATGATCAATGACCAGAAAGGTCTCTACACCACTATCCTTAGGGGTGTTCAGGGAGGAAAGAACGTTGAGGAGTTCCGTACCATTAACAGTGTCAGCCGCTGTCTGAATCCATATAAGAAAGATGACTATGAAGCATACCTGAAGCTTGCAGAAAGCGAGGACCTTCGGTTCATTGTCTCCAACACCACCGAGGCAGGCATTGCCTACAGCGAAGGAAACAGCCTCGAGGATACTCCCCAAGCTGCCTTCCCCGCAAAAGTCTGTGCGTTTCTCTACAAGCGTTACAAAGCTTTTAATGGTGCACAAGACAAGGGGATTATTGTCATCCCGGTTGAGCTTATCGACAAGAACGGTGACAACCTGAAGCGAATCGTGTTGCAATATGCAAAGGAGTGGAATCTGGAAGCAGGTTTTACTACCTGGCTTGATGAAGCATGTGATTTCTGCAACTCACTTGTTGACCGAATTGTTCCTGGATATCCTCGCGCTGAAGCAGAACAGCTGTGTGAAAAAATTGGGTATCAGGACAATCTCCTTGATGCCGCAGAGATTTTCCATCTCTGGGTTATTGAATGCCACAAGGAGTTCCATGAAGACGAGCTTCCCTTCAACAAGGCTGGTTTGAATGTCATTTGGACCGACGATATGAGCTTCTATAGAACCCGGAAGGTTCGGATTCTCAACGGAGCACATACCATGAGTGTACTTGCCGCATATCAGGCAGGACACAACACTGTCCAGGATTGTATCGCAGATAAAAACCTGTTGTACCCATTCATGCATGGAGGCATTTTTGAGGAGATCATCCCTTCCATGGATGGCTCGAAAGAGGAGTTGGAAGCGTACGCAAACGATGTGCTGGAACGGTTTGAAAACCCGTACAACCCACATCAGTTGCTTTCCATTTCTCTCAACTCTGTCTCAAAGTTCAAGACCCGCAACCTTCCCAGCCTGCTTGGATACATTGCAAAGCAAGGCTCTCTCCCTAAAAGACTGGTCTTCGCTCTTTCAGCCCTGATCAGCTTTTATGAGGGAACCGATTATGAAGGTAGTGCTCTGAAGGGAAAAAGAGATAACGAGACCTATCTCATCCAAGACAACCAGGACATTCTGGAGACCTTTGCAGCCCTCTACAAAGAGCGTGATGAAGGAGTGGCAAGAGCGAAACGTATCAGCACTGCTGTGCTTTCCAATTCCGCTTGGTGGTCCCAGGATCTTACCCAGATCGAAGGCTTACAGCATGCAGTTGAGAAGAACCTAGAGGCCATCTGGTCTGTCGGTATGCAGAAAGCCATGCAGGCACTGTAGGAGTACGTATGGAACAGTACAAATTCGTTACCATCCACCCAGAGGATGTGGTGGCAGTTGCAATAGCCCCCCTTGGCAAGGGGGAGGTGGTCCGTGTACAGGGGAATGATATCACATTGGTGATGGATATTCCCTCCGGCCATAAGTTTGCCATCAAGGATATTGCAGAGGGAGAACCCATTATCAAGTACGGAGCTCCCATCGGACAGGCAAAACAACATATTTGTCAGGGCGAGCATGTCCATGCAAGCAATATCAAGACACTCCTCTCGGAATCAGCTGCCTACCACTACAACAAGGAACTTGCCTTGCAATTTCAGGAAAAAGCAGAGAAACGTAAAGCCTTCTGGGCGGACAAGACCCCGACAATCCAAGCCTATCGGCGAGCAAATGGAAAGATCGGCATCAGAAATGAGCTTTGGATTGTACCCACGGTCGGTTGTGTAAACAAGATAGCAGAAACACTGGTCTCTTGGGCAAACCAGAGGTTCCCTGTCAATGAAAAGTATGATGGAATCCATGTATGGAACCACCCATACGGGTGCAGCCAGCTTGGCGATGACCATGAGGCAACCAGGACCATTCTCGCTGACTTGGTTCACCATCCCAATGCTGGAGGGGTATTGGTACTTGCTCTCGGTTGCGAGAACAACACCCCCGAGTCCTTCAAGGAGCTGGTGGGGGATGTCGATCCAAACAGGGTGAAATTCCTTACCTCACAGGAAGTGGGTGATGAAATTGAGGAGAGCAAGAAACTCATAGCTGCACTCCATGATGCCATGCAGAACGACAGAAGGGAGCCAGTGGGCATGGACAACCTCATCGTTGGCTTCAAATGTGGTGGCTCTGATGGCCTCAGCGGCATTACAGCCAATCCTTTGGTTGGTCGATTCTGCGATGCATTGACTGCCATGGGAGGAACAGGAATTCTTACCGAGGTTCCCGAGATGTTCGGGGCTGAACAACTGTTGATGAATCGCAGCCAGGATGAAGACGTCTACAAGCAGACTGTACGCTTGATCGATGACTTCAAGCAGTACTTCGTCAAGCATGATCAGGTAGTGTATGAGAATCCATCCCCAGGGAACAAGGCTGGAGGAATCTCAACCTTGGAAGACAAGAGTCTTGGATGCATCCAAAAAGGTGGGGAGGCAATCATCACCGATGTCCTTGCCTATGGACAGCAGGTAACGAGAAGGGGACTGAACCTCCTCTCAGGCCCAGGTAATGACATTGTCTCCACTACAGCACTCACAGCCACAGGAGCCCATATCATTCTCTTTACCACAGGAAGAGGAACCCCACTGGGAGCCCCTGTTCCCACGGTAAAGATTTCCAGCAATAGCGCCTTGGCAGCAAAAAAACCCAATTGGATTGATTTTGACGCAGGAAGGCTCTTAGCTGAAGACAATGAAGAGGTACTCTCCGATTTCCTCTCCCTCATCCAGGCAGTTGCCAGTGGTGAACAGAGGACAAGGAACGAAGTGAATGGGTATGCAGAGATATCGCTGTTCAAGGATGGAGTCATCCTCTAGAACGCGAAAAAAAGGAGAACGATTATGAAACAATTCATGGACGAACACTTTCTATTACAAACAAAAACAGCCCAGAAGCTGTATCATGAGTATGCAAAAGACCAAAATATCTTTGATTATCACTGCCATCTCAACCCGAAGGAAATAGCTGAGAACAAGAAGTTCTCGACTATCACTGATGCTTGGCTCGCAGGAGATCACTACAAGTGGCGCGCTATGCGCTCCAATGGGGTCCCAGAGGAACTGGTTACCGGGAAGGATGCAGACCCGTATGAGAAATTCCTGGCATGGGCAGGTACGATGGAAAACGCTTTGGGGAACCCTCTTTACCACTGGACCCATCTTGAGCTACAGCGGTATTTCGGCATCCATGAGGTGCTCAATACCAAGAATGCAAAGGCAATCTATGAAGAGGCAAACCGACAGTTCAAGGAAAACGAGAACCTCTCGGTTACAGGAATCATGAAGCAGTTCAAGGTCTACGCAGTGGGAACCACCGATGATCCTGCTGATGATTTGGCATACCATAAGCAAATTGCCTCACAAAAGGAAGTCCCCGCCAAAGTAATACCCTCCTTCCGTCCTGACAAGGCATTGAACATTGAGAAAGAGACATTCTGCGCCTATATGGAATCCTTGGAAACTGTTTCCGGGAAGTCCATCACCTTGGTCAATGATGTTGTTGAGATCTTGATCGATCGACTGGATTTCTTTGTAAGCATGGGTTGCAAGGCAAGCGACCATGCGCTGGTGACCGCTCCAGCTGTTTTCAAGAGTGAAAGGGAAGTCAATGAAATCTTCGCGAAGAAAATGAATGGCAAGTGCCTGAACCATGAAGAGGTGGAGGCCTACAAGACCTTTGTTCTGACCCATCTTGCAAAGGCATATGCAAAGCGTGACATTGCCATGCAGTTACATTTTGCAGCCATCAGGGACAACAATGGCTTGATGTACAAGAAACTCGGACCTGATACCGGTTTCGATGCCTCCCACGACAAGGATCTTGCTGAAGGACTGTCCGCTTTCCTGAACAATCTCTCTGCCACCGGTGAGGTACCCAAGACGATTCTCTATACACTCAACCCAAAGGATTACTATACCTTAGCTACCTTGATGGGCTGTTATCAGGATGGGATTCCAGGAAAAATGCAGCTTGGTTCTGCCTGGTGGTTCGCTGACCACAAGGATGGTATGGAAGAACAGATGAAGCTTTTGGGCAACGTTGGCCTGCTCCCCCGTTTCATCGGGATGCTTACCGACAGCCGATCCTTCCTTTCCTACTCCAGGCATGAGTATTTCAGGCGTATCCTGTGTAATATCCTGGGCACTTGGGCAGAAGAGGGAGAAGTTCCACACGACATGGAGATGCTGGGAAAGGTGGTTGAGAATATCTCCTTTGGTAATGCAAAAGCTTATTTCGAGGGTTGATACCATGGGAAAGAAGACCAATCCAGCAGGAGAAAAACAACAAACCAGCGGAGTTATTAGAACCATTGTCATCCTGGAGACATTGTCCAAGCATCAGAGCATCAATCTGGAACAACTCTCCAAGGAGACGGGTTTGCCAAAAGCAACCCTGCTTAGGTTTCTTTCCACCTTGGTCAACCTTGGTTATGTCTATCGGGATAACACAGACCTCTACAGCCTAACACTGAAGATGTTCTCTGTGGGATCCCGTGGACTTGAGCATATTGATCTGATTCATGTAGCCAATCCTGTCGCACAAGAGCTCTGTGATGAACTGGGTGAGACGGTGCATATGGGAGTACTGGAGGAGGACAAAGCTGTCTATGTCCTGAAGAAGGAGTCCTCCTTCACCATCAGAATGTACTCAAGGGTGGGAAAAGCAATTCCCCTGTACTGTACAGCTATTGGGAAGGTTCTGCTCAGCGATATGCCTCAAGACACCCTTGATGAATACCTCTCCTCTGTGAAGATGAAACCATTCACCCCAAACACCATTACCGATGTTGGGTTATTGAAACAGGAATTGCAACAAATCCGCGATCGAGGCTGGGCAAGCGATAATGAAGAACATGAAATGGGCACGCTCTGCATTGGCTCCCCAATCAAGGACTACACAGGAAAGGTCGTTGCCGCGATGAGTGTCTCCTGGCCTCTTTTTCGCTTCAATCCGGAAGAACAAGAACACATCACCAAGTCAATACTGGCTGCATGTACAAACCTCTCTCACCTTCTAGGCTGGGAAGAGGCCAAGTAAAGCAGGAAGAAATCCCCGGGAATGCAATCCGGGGATGTTTTTTCCCCTCCTATGAGCTATCATGTGAAAAAGGAGTCAACTCATGCAATACATTAGATGGGGTATTATCGGTTGCGGCAATGTAACTGAAGTGAAAAGCGGCCCTGGATTCCAGAAAGCAGAGGGAGCTTCACTTGTAGCTGTCATGAGGCGAAATGCAGAGAAGGCAGCAGATTATGCAAGGCGCCATGGAGTGGAGACCTGGTACGATGACGCACTCAAGCTCATTGAAGATCCACAGGTGGATGCAATCTACATTGCAACCCATCCAGACTCCCACCACTACTACACGCTCCTCGCTGCCGCAAAGGGAAAACCAGTCTACTGTGAAAAACCACTGGGGGTTTCCTATGCGCAAAGCAAGGAGATGGTGGAGTATTGCAAGCAACACTCCATTCCCTTTTTTAGTGCTTACTATCGTAGAGCACTCCCAAAATACCTTATGATCAAAGAGATGATCGATAGTGGAAAACTTGGAGAGATCAGGGCAGTCCATGTGGAGTTGCTGCAATCCATCAAACCAGAAGATACCGTGGACAAGGGGAGATGGAGAGTACAACCAGAGAAGAGCGGGGGCGGATTGTTGCTCGATGTTGGCTCACACTCCCTTGATCTAATTGACTTCTATTTTGGCCCCATTGTCGAGGCAACAGGGGAAGGTCGAAACCAGAGCCAAACGTATGGAGCTGATGATATTGTCCATGGTAGTTTCAGAACAGAGAGTGGTGTCTGTGGTACGGGACTTTGGTGTTTCAACACCTGCAAGGATGAGGATACCACCACTATCTTCGGTAGTAAGGGCATACTCTCCTACTCTGTACTGGATATCGGAAAACCGATAACGCTTGAGACAGAGAATGGGAGAGAGATCATTGACGTTCCCGAACCTCCAGAACATGTAGCACAGCCCCTTATCCAAACAGTTACCGATGAATTGTTGGGCAAAGGTCACTGCCCTAGTACAGGAGAGAGTGGTATGCGTACTGACTGGGTAATGGAACGGTTGCAAGGGAAATAGGAGAGCGTATGTTCGTATCACATCGCGATGAAATTGAAAAAAAGCATATAGCAGATAAAGTCATCAAGCAGGTCCTCATTGGCCCTGAACAAGGGTGGGAAGACTATGTAATGCGCATGTTCACCTTGGAGAAGGAAGGAAAGGCTCCTCACCACTCCCATCCCTGGCAACATGTCATTTATGCAGTGGAAGGGAGAGGGAATCTCTTCATGGATGGAAAGGACTATCCACTGGAACGTGGATCGGTTGCCTATGTGCCGGATGGAATCGACCATCAGATTTCCAATGCAGGAGAGGAGCAATTCGTGTTCATCTGTATCGTCCCCAAGCGAGGAGACGCCTGATTACCTACTCCTCATGATGATGGTGATGATGATGTTCATGATTGCAACCATGATGATCATGATCATGGTCATGAGGAATCTCATAGAGTTCCCTGAACATATCCTGAATCAGGCTATCCATCTCTTCCTTTTGGTTCCCACTGACAACCATGATACCAATCTGCTTGCCTAATTCTGAAAGCAGCGGAAGGGTTCTCTTGCCGTAACAGTGGATTGCCTGCGGCTTTCCTTCCTTCTCAAACAGTTCGAGCAGACGACTGATGATTTTCCCATGTTCCTGTTCATAATCCTCAACCAGGAAGACATCAAGCACTTGATGAGATTGCGGGTCATAGGCAAGGCTATAGAAGGGATACACAGGTCTCTCACCTTTACCGGGGAGCATTGGCTCGACCATCATGCCGATTGCCAGTGCCATGATCTTGCCTGGTTTTGCCTTCATCCTCTTGTATTGCAGTTGACGGTCCTCATTGGTGAAAAAAGCCTGGGGATAGTAGAATCCATAGGCTTCATCCTGCAATACACGTACACTGACTGAAAAGCTATCACCTTTCTTCTCAAGCGTGGGAATGTACTCCTTCTTGTCTGTCTCTTCCAACTGAAGATAGTCAAGCCAGAAAGAAAACGTGTTGGTCTTCTTGGTTTTCTTATAGGATGCAAAATACTCCTTGGCAAACAGCAAGCCACGAAGGATAAGGATCAAATCCGCTTCTTCCTTATCGCTGATGTACCAGGGGACCTTGTATTGCTCCTTGATCCTGAACTGTGGATAGGCATCTTCGCTGAAAGGTACACCACTCTCTTTAACTGCCTTGAGGTCGCTCTCTTCCAGATTCTCTTTCGCTGTTCGCATGATGCCAAGCAAACACTCCTGGGCCTCTTGGAGATCCACGTTTTCCATCTCTGAGACACCCTCATCCTGCAGGGAGAGAGCAAGGTAGCCAGTGAGCCCCTTTTCCCCCCGATAGGCTGCAAACGCTGAATCTACAACCGATACATAATACGGTATCTGTTCTTCAGAAAGGATACAGATTAGGTCGTTTTCAGAAAAAACTGAATCAATTGAAGCATCTTGATAGGCCTTGGCCAGTTCATACAGGGTTTTGTGTTTCATGGTTGCACTATACAAAATTCGTGGTAGTTATCCAATGACTACAGCGCCGCTCTTGTTCTCTTGATTCCTACACGCTACATTGTGACAAAGGAAGACGGTAATGACGGGATTTGAGAAACTACAACAAGCAAAGCGTTTTGATATGCAGAAAAAGCCCATCAGACAACGCCACTATCTAAGACCTGTAACGTGGCTACTCAGCTACCCTGCAGTATGGAAACATAAGCTGAAAATCAATCGTACCAGAATGGAAGGCGTCAAACCTCCCTTTCTCTTGCTCTGCACACATATGGCATTCATTGATTTCAAGGTGACCACCGCTGCCCTCTTCCCTCACAGAGCAAACTATGTCGTGGCAATCGATGGGTTTCTTAAACGAGAGTGGTTGCTGAGAAATGCAGGGGGAATTTGCAAACGCAAGTTTACCAATGACCTACAGCTGGTCAGACATATCAGAGAGGTATTGACCGTCAACAAGGATATCCTGGCTCTCTACCCGGAAGCTCGATATTCACTGGTGGGTACGACTGCCATACTCCCTGACTCCCTCGGCAAGATGGCCAAGCTGTTGGGGGTTCCTGTGGTGATGCTGAATATGCATGGACACTACCTGAATAGCCCTCTTTGGAACCTGAAAAGTCGAGGGAACCGAATTGAAGCCGATCTTTCACTGCTTTTTACAGCTGAAGAGTTAAAACAAGCCAAGACCAGTGAAGTAAACAAGGTTATACGAAAGGCCTTCGAATATGATGAGTATGCGTGGCAGAAAGAGAACAAGATAAGAATAGCGTATCCCAAGCGGGCAGAGGGTTTACATAAACCCTTGTATCAATGTCCTCACTGCCTTCGTGAGTACAAGATGTATAGCAAAGGCACAATCCTAGGATGTGAGGCCTGCCACAAACAGTGGGAAATGAGCGAGTATGGTGAGTTGAAAGCTGTAAGGAAAGCTGATGACGAACATACACTTACCACAGAGTTCTCCCATATTCCCGATTGGTATGAATGGGAACGGGAACAGGTTCGTCAAGAAATAGAGCATGGTACTTACCATTTTGAAACCATGGCACGGGTGGAGGCTCTTCCCAATGCAAAAGGATACATTCCCTTAGGGAAAGCAAAACTGACTCACTCCATGGATGGATTTACCCTGGAAGGAGAATTTGACCACAACGCATTCTTCTTGTCAAAACCTTCGCTGAGCATGTATGCCTGCCATATTGAGTATGAATATTTCGACAAAGGGGACTGTGTGGACCTATCCACCCTGGAAGATACCTACTACATCTACCCAGAGGGAACAGAATTCTCGGTTACCAAGCTCTCCTTGGCAACCGAGGAATTGTTCATCCATCACAGGAGTGCAGAAGCTGATCAGCGTCGTGAAAGGATTCTGGAAAGTTCAGCGTCGCTGATATAGCGGGCTGTATATTCCAGACCATATCTATCCAGCTGCCTTACAAATGCACGCATGTGGCTCTCTGAACCTCTGAGTAGATTGTTGTATACCCAGATTTCCACTTCATCCTCACTTGCCTCAATGAATCGTTGCAAGTCATAGATATCAAGATCCTCTATGATGGCTCCAACCAGGAAAGCTTCTTCGATGGATGTGCTCCCTTGCGCGACCAGACTCTCATAGAGTTCGGCAATTTCGGTGTTGTGAAAGACCCCGATCACTAAGGTACTGGCAGGATTGGCTATCTCCTTATCATTCATGATCGCAGAAACTGCATCCATGTGCTGTTGTTCTGCATTTGCAATGTTGAGAAATACACGACTTCCCCACATATCATAGAGAGCAAGGTAGACATCCCTGGCAAGCTTCTCTTCTTCTGCCATATAGAGCAATCCTTCAGACCCGGTAGTTTCTACCATTTCCTCAGTCTGGGAAAGTTCAGCCTGCTGTTCGCTTATGGGTTGTGCAGAGAGGGTAGCACTCATTGCTACCACGAAGATTACGGAAAGTATCGTTGTTTTACGCATTTTATTGACTCCTTTGTTTGTCGTTGAGCCAAGTATAGGGATGTACTATCTACTCCATAAGGAAACAAGGTAAAGGTTTGGTAAAGAGAGAGGAGCAAACTTCGAAAAGCTTGCTCCCCCTGATTCTTTTGGTCCGAAAGTGGTTATCGCTGAACGCGACCGCTTCCATCTCCCTTGCACAGTGCCTCAACCTCTGCTTTGGTGCTTAGATTGAAGTCTCCGCCTATGGAGTGTTTCAAGGCTGACGCTGCCACTGCAAAGTTGATGACATACTGTTCATCATCCCCATACTCACTGAGTGCGAAGATCAGACCAGCAGAGAAGGAGTCTCCACCACCGACACGGTCAATGATATCCGTGATCTCATAGTGCTTGGAGAGGTAGAAACCACTCTTGCCGCTGAGTGCTGCACTCCACCCATTGTGGTCGGCACTCTTGCTCTCCCTGAGGGTAACAGCAACCACCGTGACATTGGGGAACTGACGCTTCACCTCTTCGGTAAGATCCTTGTAGACATCAGTGTCCAACTCACCACTGGTAACATCAACCTTGGCCTCAATACCCAGACACTTCTGGATATCTTCCTCATTTGCAATGATTACATCAGCAAATTTGACCAATTCCCTCATTACCTCAGGTGCTTTCTTCCCATAGTTCCAGAGTTTCTTGCGATAGTTCAAATCGATGGATACGGTAGCCCCAGCTTCCTTGGCGGCCTTCATTGCTGCAAGACTACTGTCTGCTGCATCCTGGCTGATAGCTGGTGTGATGCCGGTAATATGGAACCATTGTGCATCAGCAAGTACTGATTTGAAATCAAAATCAGAAGGTTTACTAAGCGCAATGGAACTCTCTGCACGATCATATACGACGCTACTGGGTCTCTGGTTTGCTCCAGTTTCCAGGAAGTAGATACCGACACGGCCATTCTTGGTCATGGTAATTCCTGATGTATCAACACCATACTTACGAACCTCACGTACTGCAGCCTCTCCAATGGCATTGGCAGGAAGTGCGGTCACAAACCGTGATTCCTTTCCAAGCAATGAGAGAGAGACGGCAACATTGGCCTCTCCTCCACCAAAGGTGGCTTCCAAAGCAGGTGATTGGAAGAACCGCTCATGCCCTGGGGACTTGAGTCTCAACATGATCTCGCCAAATGTTACAAATGTATTTCCCATAGAAGTCTCCTCCATATTTTTATACAGGAACAGTAATATCCTCTTGATATTTCAAATCATAGAAGGTATGCTTGAGTCTGTCAATGATATTTTGAAACATCGTTTCATATTTGGAATATCCAAGAAGGAGCAACGCATATGCATGAAGCACTGTTTGAACAAATCCATACGATCGGCCTGGTACCGGTGGTGAAGATCGATGATGCCAGCAAGGCCGAGGGCCTTGCAGGAGCCCTGATCGCAGGCGGCCTGCCCTGTGCAGAGGTCACCTTCCGCACCCAAGCGGCAGAGGAGGCGATCAAGCGCATCACAAAGGCCTACCCCGAGATGCTCGTGGGAGCAGGCACGGTGACCAACCTCGACTATGCAAAGAAGGCAGTGGCCGCCGGGGCCAAGTTCCTCGTCTCCCCGGGCTTCAACCCCACCGTCGTGGACTGGGCGCTGGAAAACAATATCCCCATCGTCCCGGGTGTCTGCACCCCCAGCGACATCGAGGCGGGCATCAGCCGTGGGCTCACCACCCTCAAGTTCTTCCCCGCCGAGGTGAGCGGGGGCGTGGACATGCTCAAGAACTTTGCAGGGCCCTTCCCCGACCTCCTCTTCATGCCCACCGGCGGCATCAGCACCAAGAACCTTGCCAGCTATGCCCGGCAGCCCAATGTCCTGGCAGTAGGCGGATCTTGGATGGTCAAGGCCGACCTCATCGAGGCGGAGGACTGGCAGGCGATAGAGGACCTGAGCAGGGAGGCGGTGCGTACCCTCCAGGGACTGGAGTTCGCACACATGGGCATCAACAACCAGGATGCAGCAGAGGCCGAGAAGACCATCAAGGGACTGGAGGCACTGGGCATGGTGAAAAAGAGTGGCAGCAGTTCCACCTTCCTGGACACCACCATCGAGGTGTTGCCCAAGCAGTACCTGGGGAAGATGGGCCACATCGGATTCAGGTGCTTCTCCATCGAGCGCACCCTCTCCTACCTCTCCCAGTTCGGCTTCTCCGTGAACGAGGAGACCATCGCACGCGATGCAAAGGGCAAGATCAAGGTATGTTACCTTGAGCAGGAGCTCAGCGGATTCGCCATCCACCTGATCAAGGCTTAAATCAAGATTTTTACATTCTATGCCGGTGCACGCCTCTAGCTGTACCGGCATTTTTCTTTAATACTTGCATTGATGAATATTCTGCAATGCAACACGCTTACGAGCGAACAAAAACAACACATTGAAGAGCTGTATGCACACTGCTGCCTACAGGAACCACTTACACAAGAGTTGTTTCTTGTGAGTGACATGAACGTAGAGCCAGAAAAACCGTGCTTCTTCCTTGGGTATGAGGCAGCACAGCTGGTCAGTGTCCTGACAGCATTCTTTCCTACCAAAGAAGAAATTGAATTCAATGGTTTCACCCATCCAGATAAAAGAAAACAGGGCCATATGACGGCTCTCATTGCTGCCGCTCTCCCCCACTTTGCACAGGCAAGGTATAATCAAGCACTTTTTATCAGAGAGAAGGGATCGCAAAGTGGCAAGGAGTATCTCAACAAACGCTATCCGACCATCGCACGAACAGAATATGTACTGGAGCTGAAAAGCAGCGCGTGGAAAACCAGGCAAACCACCGGTGTGCTTACTGAAGTTACCCCGCAAACACAAGAGATTGCAGGGAAAATCCTGAGTGAAATTTTCGAACAGGATGAGCAGACCAGCAAACAACACCTAACCTTCCTTCTCTCCCGCCCCGATGGACAGGTATACCTCTACTATGTTGAAGGAGTGCCTGTAGGTACAGTGAATGTGCACCACCTAGATAAGGAGGTGGCAATGATCCATGCAGTAGGAATCCATAAGCCATTCAGAAGAATGGGTCATGGTGAGCGAATGATGGTAGCTCTCCTCAATATGCTTACGCAAAGTACAGCCAAGGTGAGACTTGAGGTTGATAGCGACAACCCCCCGGCATTGGCCTTGTATGAGAAACTCGGGTTTTGTACGCTTAACCGAGTTGATTACCATGCAATGATTTTTTGATATTGGTTTCAATTTGGCGGTTGGGAGGATTTACCTTGACTGCAGGAACTTAGCGGCATTAGCATAAGACATACATTGTTCTTTGTCTATCTTGATGGACATCATACGAAATTTTGGAGGAAAGCATGAAAAAAACTATTGCTTTGGTTTTGGCTCTCGCAATGCTCGTACCTGCACTGTTCGCACAGGGTGGCCAAGAGGCTGCACCTGCACCAGCTGCAATTGAGACTGCTGCTCCTGTGGCGGCTGCTGCTTCAGGAAGCATCAATGCCTATACGACGCTTGAAGAACCTCTTGCTGCAAAACTGTTCCAGCTGTTTGAACAAGAGACTGGTATCAAGGTTAATTTTGTTCGTCTCAGTGGTGGAGAGACGGTAGCCCGACTTGAGGCCGAGGCATCCAATCCCCAGGCATCCATCTGGGTTGGTGGTGTTGGACTTGACCACATCACCGCAAAGAGCAAAGGCTTGACTACCCCGTATGTAAGCCGCTACACGTCCAAGACCCCTGAGCAGTTCCGTGACCCGGATAACTTCTACATCGGTCTCTACGTTGGTCCTCTCACCTTCGTGACCAACCTTGACCGTGCAGCAGAGCTTGGAATCGATCCCCCCAAGAGTTGGGCCGACCTTCTCAAGCCTGAGTACAAGGGATATATCCGCATGGCAAACCCCAACTCTTCCGGTACTGCATACAACACCTTGACCACGGTTCTCGATATTTTTGGAACCGAAGACAAGATGATTGAGTACATGAAGGAACTGGACAAGAACATCGACCAGTACACCAAGAGCGGAAGTGCTCCTGGCAAGAGCGTTGCTACCGGTGAAATCCCTGTTGCTATCGGTTATGCACATGACCAAGTCAAGCTCAAGGCAGCTGGATCCCCAATCGTTATCACCGCACCTTCTGAAGGAACCGGTTACGAGCTGGCAAGCATGTCCTTGGTAAAGGGTGGCCCGGATACTGTCAATGCAAAGAAATTGTATGACTGGGTTCTCTCCAGTCCGGTTGCCCAGAAAACCTTTACTGAATGGTACGTAGTACTGGTAGCCGAAGGTGCCGCCAAGCATCCGGATGCGCTATCCATCAATGAGATCAAAACAGTCAACCAGGATATGGCTTGGGACGGAGACAAGGTCAACAAGACCCGTTTGCTTGACCGCTGGACCAATGAGATCGGAAACAAGAGATAATTACCAGTGGTAATTTAGCTTTTCCTACCACCCTGCAAGCTCTCTTGCAGGGTGTGTAGTTCCAACGGAATGAATCGATGTTTACAAAAAAACGCATCCTTCAGTTCTGCGCTGCAGCGCTGATATTCCTGCTGGCTGATTTCTGGATGTACAGCACACTCTCTTCTGATTTCAGATCATATGAAGCAGAGCGTAATTTCAATGAAATTGAGCTGTTCGCGCAAACAGTTCCCGACGAGAGGACCCCACAGGATTTTGCCCGTTGGGTTCCAACGGTTAAAGACATCATCCCAGGGGCGAGGGCACTCTACCTTACCTTTGATGAACAGAGCTTCAACTTTATTCCTGAAAGTGGATCTGAGACGGTAAATGCTTTATTCCAAGCGTATAGCAGCACTCCTGAATTCCAAAAGGCCATGGAGAGTGTCTACTATCTGGAGCCAATGAAGCTTGGATCAACGTATCAAGCTGATTATAGCCTGGACCCTGGTACGATTAGCGCAGATATCATTAAAAGCCAGGTATACTTTGTACCCGTTGTAGATGAGACAGGGTATCAGGTATCCGGAGCTGCAATGATTCTTGTCCCTTCCAGTACTGCCACTGGATACAGCAACTTGCTCAAGACCCTGTTCATTGCCGCGGCAGTGGTGTTCTTGGGTATTCTCCTTGTACTTACCTTTACCCGTGATCCATTGACGGGATTCATGGTACTGGGATTATTTGGCATTGTCATTGTCTTTATCGCTTACCCCTTGATAGAGGCCATCAGGCTCTCCTTCATGAAAGATGGGGTATTCAGCCTACAGACATGGAAAGAGAGTCTTTCCCCTACCTATATGGTGGCGCTGTGGGGATCGCTTAGATTGGGTGTACTTACAGCTACTATTTCCACGCTGGTAGGCTTCATGTTTGCCTTCCTGATTGAACGGACAAGTTTCAAGAAAAAGAAATTGATGACCACCATGGCAACCATGCCGGTCATATCTCCCCCGTTCAGTCTCTCCCTCTCCATCATTCTATTGTTTGGTAACAATGGACTGATCAGTAAACAATTGCTTCACCTGAATACCTCCATTTATGGCTTGGGTGGCCTGACCATCGTACAGGTAATTGGAATGTTCCCTATCGCATTCATGACGATCAGTGGGGTATTGAGGCAGATTGATTCCACAGTTGAAGATGCCTCCCTCGACTTGAGCGCTACCAGATGGCAGACATTCAAGGAGATAACCCTCCCACTCTCTGTTCCTGGCATTCTATCGGCTTGGCTGTTGGTTTTCACCAACTCCTTGGCTGATTTTGCAAACCCACTGTTGCTGAGCGGTGACTACCGGGTACTCTCCACGGAAGCGTATATGCTGGTTACCGGCCGTAGTAATCTTGGTGCCGGTTCCGCACTCTCCTTTATCCTCCTGATGCCGACTCTCACTGCGTTCTTGGTGCAGCGCAACTGGGTTGCAAAAAAGAGTTATGTAACGGTAACAGGAAAACCCTCCACCACGCTTACCGAACTCACCAACAAGCCGGTCAGGGTTGCCCTGGAAACCTTCTCCTGGATTTTCCTTGGCTTCATTGCCTCTCTCTACCTGACCATCGTGGCAGGTTGTTTCGTGGTCAACTGGGGTATCGACTACTCCTTCACCCTGGCCAACTGGGGAGAAGCAGTCTCTCGTGGATGGACCTCCATTCGTGACACGGTAACTCTGGCAGCCATCGCAACACCGACAGCAGGGCTATTGGCCATGCTTGCCGCAATGTTGATAGTAAGAAAGAAATTCCCAGGAAAACGATTTCTTGAGATGTTGATCATGACTCCCTATGCCATTCCTGGTACCTTGATCGGTATCAGTTACATCCTGGCATTCAACCGGCAGCCACTCTTGCTGGTAGGAACTGGAGCGATCATTGTCATAAACTACGTAATTAGAGAACTACCGGTAGGACTGGAGAATGGCATTACTGCCCTTCACCAGATTGATCCGGCAATTGAAGAGAGCGCAGCTGACCTGGGTGCTGATGTACCTACAGTCTTCAAGACGATCGTCCTTCCCTTGATCCGTCCGGCATTCCTGTCCAGCATGTCCTACACCTTTGTACGGTCCATGACTGCTGTCAGTGCCATCATCTTCTTGATTTCGGCTCGCTGGAATCACCTGACCGTTCTGATTTTCAACTTCTCTGAGAATCTTCGTTTCGGTCTCGCCAGCGTCTTGTCAACCATCCTCATCGTCATCGTCCTCTCTGTCTGGGGTCTGATGCAGGTTGTGGTTCGTGATGACAAGCTCACCCAGAAAACTATTTCAACCCGCTAAGGTGGTGATGTATGGAAAAGAAAAGCGTATCGGTAACCCTTGAGCATGTAACCAAGAAATTCAAGGATGTAAAAGGAAAGTCTGATGTCATTGCTGTCAATGATTCTCACTTCGTCATTGAACCTGGCGAGTTGGTAACCCTGCTTGGTCCTTCTGGTTGTGGAAAGACCACCACGCTCAGAATGATTGCAGGGTTCGAGCTTCCCACTGAGGGCAAGATCTATATTGGAAACGAGGAAGTAACCATGCTCCCTCCGAACAAACGTGACACTGCCACCATGTTCCAGAGCTATGGCCTCTTCCCTCATATGACAGTCTTTGACAACGTGGCCTATGGATTGAAACTCCGCAAGATTCCCCATGAGGAAATCACCAATCGGGTGAATGAGACCTTGGCCTTGGTTGGCCTTGCAGACTATGGGGACCGTGCACCTTCCAAGCTTTCGGGAGGTCAGCAACAACGAGTTGCGCTCGCACGTAGCCTTATTGTCACCCCATCAGTGTTGTTGCTTGATGAACCGCTCTCCAACTTGGATGCACTGCTTCGAGAGCAGATGCGTGTAGAAATCCGCAAGATCCAAAAGGAATTGGGTATAACCGCTGTCTATGTTACCCACGACCGGGTGGAGGCAATGAGCCTCTCAGACCGTGTAGTAGTCATGAAGGACGGATATATCCGCCAGATCGGCTCCCCTATCGATATCTATGAAAATCCTGATTCCCGCTTTGTCGCTGGTTTTGTCGGTAAGGCTGCCTTCTTCCCTGTTAAGGTAATGAAGCAGGAAGCAAACCTTTGGACCTGCCAGCTTGGAGAGAAGGAGGTTACAGTAGAGCGTGCTGCAACCGATGTAGAGGTCGGAACTGAGGCGGTACTTATGGCTCGTCCTGAATCACTCCGTGTTGTGGAGAAGGGAAAGGGAAAGATTGAAGGCAAGGTCAGGATGAATGTCTATCTCGGAAACAGTATGGAAGCATTCATCAACACCTCCTTCGGAGAAGTCTTGGTGCAGATTGACGACCCACATGCAAAGAAGGTGTTTGGGGAAGGAGAAGAGGTTTCAATTGACTTCACTCCCGATCGTGTGAGGTTGCTCAATAAGAATGAAGCGTAATAGTATTCCGATTCTTTCTAGGCAGGCTGCTTTTGCAGCCTGTTTTTTCTGAACGCTTGGTACAAGAAGAAATTCGTACAAGCGGAATGTTATTCACCGCTATTCTCTCGAGAGGATAACATCCTTTTCAATGACATACTGCTCATCAACGCCTCGCACGACAACATCCTGTACAGTCAGAGATACATTGCGCAATCTGATACCCCTCCCATTGGTCTCTGGTAATCCTTCATACATCTCACTCTCATCTATGGGAGAGAGATTGTCCTTGGCAACTTCCAGGCTACACTGTGTGATCACCAGATCACGAATGGGAGACTCTGGAAGACCGACAATGAACGCTGCACTAGATCTGTTCCCACTGCTTACGCATCGTTCGATGGTGACGTGCTCAATATGGGGAGTGGTCGGTAGGATTGGTTTCTTTTCCAAGGAGAAATCCTCCTGATCCTGACTACCACAGCGATAGTACATATTCATAGTGATCGGACATAGATTATCTTTCATTTTGATATCCTGGAAATGCAGGTCAGAAATATGCCCACCCCGGCCTCTTCGGGTCTTGATCCTGATACCTCTATCTGTACCATCAAAAAAACAGGAACGTACCACCACATCATGGATGCCTGCAGCGGTCTCACTACCGATAACGGCTCCCCCATGAGCGTGTCTTACGGTACATCCCTCGACAAGGATATCGCTTGTTTTCCGGTTCACGGCAACCCCATCCTTCCCGCTTCCACTCTTCAGGGCAATCCCATCATCTCCAACATCGATCAAGCAATTCTTGATCGTCACAAATGAGCAAGAGTCAACATCAATCCCATCGGTGTTGGGTGCATCCGGTGGGTTTATGACAGAAAGATCCTTGAGAATGATGTTTGTACTGTAGAGGGGATGAATGGTCCAGAAGGGACTGTTCTGTATGGTCAGTCCCTCAATCTTCACATTATTGCTCTCCCTGATCTGCAACAAGGGAGGACGAAGGAACTGACTCTGACGGCCTCCTCCCCCACCACTCTGTCTCTCATAACCAGGGTTCAACTTGGCCAGTTCAGTCTCGATGGCTGAGACAGGCCCTTTCTGTGTATTTCGCTTCTGTTGAGCGGTTGCCCACCACCAGGGACCACTTCCGTCTATGATGCCCTTCCCACGAAATATGAGACCATCTGATTCATTGATCAGCAAACAAGGATGCATACAGTAACAGTTAACCCCTTCCCATCGTGAATAGAAAGGTCGGTAGCGGTTTTCGTCGGCAATAAAGCGTATGGTTGCACCTGTTTCAAATTCCACCACAAGATTTGTTGCAGTGATGTGTATTGGGCCGCTCAGGTACTCTCCTGCCTCGATACGCAAGAGACCCCCCTTTTGCAAGCTTTCAAACGCTCGCTTGAAGACTTCGCTGTTGTCAAACTGCCCGTCTCCGATGGCACCGAAATCTGCCAGCGTATATTCCTTGTTCATGCAATTACCTCTTTCTTTACTTTTATCACCCTGTCACCTACAATACCAGCTATGAAACAGTTAGGAATCAGAGCTCACGATCTTGGTACATTCGATACCATCAGCGACCTTGCAAGCGAGATTTCCCTCTATGGGGACTCAATCCCCATTCAGCTCGCATTGAAAAAAGTTCTCAAGAATGCTCCTGATGCAGAAGACTACAGTGAGCAGTTCATCATCTCCGTTCGCGATGCACTCAAGGCCAAGGGTGCATACGTAGGAGTTTTTGGAAGCTACATCAATCCCGTACACCCTGACAAGGCAGCGAGGGATGCAGAGCTGCGAAGATTTGAAAACCACCTAAAATATGCCAACCTCCTTGGATGCCCTTTGGTAGGGACCGAAACCGGCTCTTTCCGCGCTGACAACTCCTACCACAGAGAAACGGCAAGCACCAAGGTACTCGACATCTTCTACCGTAGCATAGAAAGGCTCCTTGAAGCTGCCGTTAAGTATGATGCAATCGTTGGCATCGAAGCGGTAAGCAAACAGCATACCATCAGCACCATACCCAGAATGGCAGCCTTGATGGATAAGTTCGACAGTCCCCACCTCAGAGTCATCTATGACCCGGCTAATCTCGTCCCATGGATCGGGATAAGCGAGGCAGATGGCAGTGTTATGGGCACTCCCTCTTTTGCCGCCCAGAAAGACTTCTTCTGCTCTGCCCTCGATGCATTCGGGGACAAGATTGCAGCAATCCACGTCAAGGACTACAAACTCAACGATCAAGGTATAAAGGTCGGGGATCTGACGGTAGGAGAGGGAGTTCTAGACTGGAAATTCCTATTTGGGGAACTAAGAAGGCGAAATATTGAAGTCCCTGCCCTGCTCGAAGATCTTACGGTCTCTACCTTGAAGGAAACACTTGCATTGCTCTCTACATACTGAACCATGCCAGAAGAGCCCTCAAGGGCTTTTCATGGCAGGTTTTTGTATCTTTCCGTACTCTACAACAAGAGCGGCTGCTCGAAGGAGACAGGCCGCTTGTTGTCAGAAAGGACCTTGGAAAGGTAGTTGGTATCCAGCTCAAGCTCTGAAACCAAGCGAAGCAGCACCTCTTCCGGTACAAGATTCTGCTCACAGAAGAGAAATACCAGTGCCTTTTCCGCAATATTCTGTGGAAGAAGGGCATTGAAGAAGATTTCTTCGTCTGTCTTACCCCGGTAACGTTCACAGAAGTTCTCATAGAGCATCGATTGCTCAATATCTCCCTTCAGTGCAGCAAGTTCATTTCTCAATGGTTTCTCATCCCCACGGGATGCAAGCTCACCCAGTGGTTTGAGGTGGAAGAAGGTATACTCTTTCCCGGGAAGGTAGTGATGTACATCACAACGAGCGGCATAGTTCGGTTCCAGAGAGCTATCCTTATGGGAATCCCCACCAACGATGATCAGAGGATCGAAATAGAGTGCCGGGCACTCCTTTCCTTCCACCTGGTAGTATCGATAGGTATAGAAGGCATCACTGATACAGTCTGGATGTTCACAATACGCAGTAAGTGGGATTACATCTGTTGCGATATCGAGCATCAACCGTGCAGTGGAATTGAACAGGTCCCGACGGAAGTTCAGGATTAAGGTAGGGAATATGAACATAACCCCACGTTCATAACTATGATTACGGACCACATAGGCAAGCCTTTCATCAAAGAATGATGCTTCATCAATGATAAAGGTTCCCACAGTTGGATTGTCCTGAAGCACTCTCTCCAAACCAAAAGAGTCCCTGATTCTCGCAATATTCTCCCCACAGCTTACATATCCGCTGCGGTAGCAGAGAGCATCCTCAGGATAATCGGTAAACCGGGTACCATCGATCTCGGAACGGATGAAGAAGACCTTTCGGCGATCAACCGGCCCACTGCTGGTCAGGTTTCTTACCTTCTCTCCCTTCCTCTGTGCAATGGCAGCATCCCGCCATACCCGTGCTGCAAACTCAGTCTTGCCCGAGCCCATGGGTCCTATCAGCAGGACCCTTCGCCCGGGCGAGGTGAAATCAAAATGCGAGAATGTTTCATGGACATCAAGCGTGGGAAACCCCAGGCTTTTGAGGAAATCGGCACTTTCAATCTTCTGTTCAATTCGCGCCATGCGACCCCTCTACAATTGCAATGCCGCTTGAGGCCCCGATTCTTGTGGCCCCTGCTTCAATCATTGCAATGGCATCCTCGTATGTACGTACACCTCCAGAGGCTTTGACGCCCAACTCGGGACCAACGGTCTTACGCATCAAGGCAATATCCTTGGCAGTTGCTCCACCGGTGGAAAAACCGGTAGAAGTCTTTACAAAATCTGCACCGCTGGCTTTTGCCAACCTACAGGCACGTACTTTTTCCTCTTCATTCAAAAGACAGGTCTCGATGATGACTTTCAGGTGTGCATTTCCACAAGCCTTCTTCACTGCAGCAATATCATCCTGTACCAAATCATCATCATGGTTCTTCAAGAACCCGATGTTGATGACCATATCAACCTCTTCGGCTCCAGCTTTCACTGCTGTCTTGGCCTCAAAGGCTTTACTCTCTGTAGCCATTGCACCCAAGGGGAACCCAACCACGGTACAAACTTTTACATCGCTCTTTTCCAACAATTTAACACAGAGCGGCACCCAGCAACTGTTTACACATACTGAAGCAAAATGATATTGGGCTGCTTCCTTGCAAAGTTTCTCTATCATAGGACGAGTCGCAGAAGCTGCGAGCACCGTGTGATCGATGTATTTAGCGACATCTTCTTGTTTCATTGGCATCCTCCCTAGCATTAGGTACTACTGCTAGCTTACTCCAAAAATTATCTATGAGCAACGAGAATAGCATCCCAAGCTTGACGAAGGACCCTGCTCCCTATACCCTAGCATCATGATTCTTCAAACCATCGAACAATACTATACTTGGGCTCTGATCGCTATCCTTTTACTCAATCTTGCCCAACGAAAAATTCCGGGAACCTATAAAAAACGGTTTGCCACCATCTACCTGGCCTCCATCTTGCTTCTTTTTGAAGTAGGAGTGGTAGTCATACTCTCCAGGGATCTGAACCACAACCTCGGTTGGTTGGTAGCCATTATCTGTGCAGGGCTTCTCTTCCTATTGAGAAAGAGAGCCCTTCCTTTCCGTTTCCACTGCGTTGAGTGTGACAAGCGACTTGATTTCAACCATATCATTGGTCATGACGACAATCTTTGCCAGGAGTGCCACTACAAGGCTCATCCTGAGGAAGCCAAGGCGGAAGAAGAAAAGAAGAAAGAGCTTGCACAACCAGAAGAGGCAGAAGAGGATGCACGCTATCGTGACGCGGCCTCAGTTGCAGACATTGACTGGGATCTGTGGGAACCTAAGGAAGTATGTGTCATCACCTATCTGTTCAATGATGATCAAGTGCTTCTTATTGACAAGAAAACCGGCCTGGGCTCTGGACTGGTGAACGCTCCCGGTGGCCATATTGAAGAGACTGAAACCGCTCTTGAAGCTGCAAAACGCGAATTTAGTGAGGAGACTGGCCTTGAGGTTGATGACCTACGCATGGTTGGAAAGCTTAACTTCCAGTTCCGTGATGGTCTTTCAGAGAGAGGATATGTCTATTTTGCTCACTCCTTCAGTGGAGAACTCCAAGAAACCGATGAAGCACGCCCCTTCTGGTGTCCGGTAAGTGAAATCCCCTATGACAAGATGTGGGAGGATGATATTCATTGGCTTCCGCTTGCCATGGAAGGAAAGCGCTTTGAAGGTTCCTTCATCTTCGATGGACAGGTAATGGTAGACAAATTGGTCACCACCGAAGAGGACGATGAAGAAGAGCTCTGACCTGGCTCTGGGAAGCTGGCAATTCGGTCCCAGCCATGGGTTTTGGACCGGGAGCACCACACAAGCTTCCCGTCTTACTATCAGCGCTGCATACAAGGCAGGTATCAGGCATTTTGATACCGCCCCAGCGTATGGAAATGGCCTTGCCGAGCAACTGCTCGGTTCGGTCCTCTCTGGAAAATCAGCCATCATTGATACAAAATTCATGCCCAAGCACCCCAGCTTGGTGGCTCAAGATGTCCAGAAAAGCCTCGACCGTCTTAAGAGAGCCTCGATCAATACCCTGTACCTACACTGGCCTAGTTCTTCGGTAGACCTTAGCCCAATCGTGGAATCAGCAGCAGGTCTTATCGAGCAAGGGAAAATTCAAGCTCTTGGACTTTCCAATACCCCTCTCCCCTTGGTGCAAAGGTTGCAGGGTCTTCCCATCACGTTCCTGCAAATACCTTGTTCGCTCCTGTGGACAAGGGGACTGGAAGAGTATAAGGAGTATGCAGAGAAACAAAGCATCTCCTTAGTGGGATACAGTCCCCTGGGTCTAGGATTGCTAAGCGGTAAGTACCCCCAGAGGCCCAATGACAGCAGGGGGGATCTCTATGTTTACCAAGACAGAGCCTATTCGGTATTCTTGGAATTGCTTGAGCTACTCTCTTTCCTCGCAAAAGAAAAAGCACTTAGCATGGCTCAACTTGCCCTGGCCTGGGCCCGGAGCCAGGATTTTGCAAGCATCCTTGTTGGAGCACGTTCACCACAGCAGCTATTCCCGCTCCTGGATACCGATGTAATCAGCCTTGACGAAGGAGAGAAAAGGTTGTTGGATGAAGTGGCAGGACGATTAAGTGCATGCGCTCCCCCTTCATGGGACAATCTTTTCGGACATAGGTGGTAGCATATGAAGATACTCAAGCAACGCTCACAGTGTGAGATTGAAGTAAAAAAGTCTCGATTCATTGCTATCGCTCAACCCATCAGTGAACTCTCCGAGATCAAGAATTTGGTTAATGAAACGAGGGCTGAACATCCAGGGGCTAATCATGTTGTTCATGCTGCTGTCGTTGGACCAAAGGGAGATCTCTATAGCTATAGTGATGATCATGAGCCAAAGAATACTGCTGGCAGACCCGCACTCGAGGTACTGAAAGGGAGCAGTGTCACCAATATCCTGATACTCATCATCCGTTACTTCGGAGGAACGTTATTGGGCACTGGAGGTCTGGTAAAAGCCTATGGCGATAGTGCCAAGGAAATCCTCTCCATTATCAAGACAGAAGAGTTGATTGAGAAAACAAGATTCTCCTTCACGATACCCTATAATCTCTATGAGCTAGCAAAGATTGACCTCGTATTGCTTCAAGCGGATATTGAAAACGAGGAATTCACGACAGATGTATCCATCACAGGCACTCTTCCGAGAACCAATACTGAGCAATTAACTTCCAGAATTACAGAACTATCAGGCGGACAGTGTGAGGTTACTCTTACCGATTTGTAAGCTTTGAGAAGATCAAGGAAACCTCAGGAGGGGATTCCTCCTCTTCTTCCTTACTCTCTTCCCATAATTGTTTACCATCTACCATATCAGTAAGTTTGATGGCAATGGAGAGCGCTCTTTCCAAGGCACTCGGTTCTATCGCTTCCACGACATCATTGCGGGTATGCTGCACCGATGGTTTGCTACGGTCATCCCAAGCAACTGCAGTCAGGGTGGTGGCTGAAATACCACACCTGCTCGCTTCTGCAGCATCGGTGCCGCCCCACAGGCGTGGAATTGATTCACTTCTAGATTCATACCCCATTGAGTGTGCAATTTCCGTACAGCGCCTTGCCAAGGAAGCATCAAGCTGTTGGGTTCCATTGACATCCTTCTCCAGGAAGGTAATCTGGTCACCATAGTAGACGGAATCAAAGTTCAATACGATTGGATCAATCAATGAGTCGGCCATTGATGTGTACCAATGCCTCGATCCCTGCAGTGCTGCTTCCTCCCCATCAAAGGAGCAGAAGATCAATCGGGTATTCCTGAGAGGCTTCCCACAATCCTTCCTCCAATGGAAATACCTGGCAAGCTGTACGGTCATCCCCACTGAAACAAGATTGTCCCCAGCTCCAGGAGATCCCTCCTTTTCATACATCGACCGCAGGGGAAACAACAGGGGGGTAGCTCCCAGAAAAAGGAAAAGGAGAAGGAGAAGCACAAGGGAAGGAATATTTGGCAATAACAAAACACTTGCAATAAGCTCAGAAAAAACCTGCACCAAGGCCAGCACTCCACAAGCGATGAACAGTGCAACCGGTAAGAGCACATTTTTTGCGTAGGATATCCACTCAAGTTGGTTGTATCGGTGTAAAGGTGCACTGTCATGATGTGAACTGAAAATAAGCGTGTGTTGTACCTCTTCCTTTGGTTCCAGGACTCCATGGACATTCACCCCTTCTGCGTTGCAACGATTTTTACGGGTAAAAGGTCGGTAGAGATAGAGTTCCCTAGTGGCGTAATAGCAAAAACCAATAAAAAGCAAGAGTGAAATCCAGGGAAGTCCAACCAACATCAGGACCACCAAAAGAGGATACAGGATGATCATAATCGTGAAAGGTTGACTATGAGCCTTCGTATCGAGAGGAAATTTGGTATTGGTTGTTTCATCACAGAAATGTTTATACGCATCCTCAATTGCTTCAGCAACGCTATGACCTGCATCACTACCAGCTACCCTTGGGCCATAGAGATCAACAAGAGTCTTGGTGAAGGCCAGGGCAAGGCTAGCAAGCTTACCGGCTTTCAATGTCTCGAGTTTTTGCCTAGGTTTCTCTTTTTGGCCATCCACCAGCGTAGGCGGCTTCTTTCGTTTTCTTGGAAGAGGGAACTTCATGATTGTTTCATCATGACGAGAGCTGACTATGCTGTCAAGAAAGCGAATTCTATACCACTATTTTTTTCTCCCATCAGAGACCACTATTTTTTTCTCCCATCAGAGTTCTTGACAAAGATTGAGGCACTCACTATAGTGGTAACCCGATTGATATTCTTGTAAATAGAGGAATATCATGTCTGTTTGGAGAGATGTCCGAGCGGTCGAAGGAGGCGGTCTTGAAAACCGTTGAGGCGCGAGTCTCCGAGGGTTCGAATCCCCCTCTCTCCGTTCATTCATCTATCTAGATGAATTTGTTTTTTTCTATATGGAGAGGTGCGAGAGCGGCCGAATCGGGCTCCCTGCTAAGGAGTTGACCTGGTAACGGGTCCGGGGGTTCGAATCCCCCCCTCTCCGTTTTTGATTTTTTTTAGTATTGAGACCATAGCTCAGCTGGATAGAGCATCAGTTTGCGGAACTGAGGGTCGGAGGTTCGAATCCTCTTGGTCTCATAGTTCGTTTTGTATGAAACGGTCATAACACTGGGAGAGATGTCCGAGTGGTCGAAGGAGACGGACTCGAAATCCGTTGTACCGTCTGACGGTACCGAGGGTTCGAATCCCTCTCTCTCCGATAGCTTGGATATTTTTTAGGTTTTTACCGTTTATTTCGTTCCTTGGAGAGGTGTCCGAGTGGTCGAAGGTGCACGCTTGGAAGGCGTGTGTGCTGAAAGGCACCGGGGGTTCGAATCCCCCCCTCTCCGTTTTATTCCCAGTCAACAGATTCTGTGCTATGTGCATTCGCCCAACCCCGTCAGGACCGGAAGGTAGCAGCGGTAAGTGAATTGCCCATGAGACACAGGCGATTTGTTGGCTGGGTTTTTCTCTGTTATCACCTCTTCACCAGATTGGCACTTCTGTTCCTAGATAGCAAAGTATGGTATACTCGCAGGGTACGTTCACAGAGGAGCTCTCATGGCATATGAAGTAACAGCTACCAGGAAACGCCCCCAGTCTTTTGACAGCCTGGTAGGCCAGGAATTCGTGGTATCAACCATAAAACATGCAATCGAACTAGGAAGAATTGCCCACGCCTATCTGTTCAGTGGACCGAGAGGAGTAGGGAAGACTTCATCTGCCCGAATATTGGCAAGGGCCTTGAACTGTGAACAAGGACCCACAGCCACTCCTTGTGGCGTCTGTTCCAACTGTCGTGAGATCACCCAAGGCAACAGTGTTGATGTTATTGAAATCGATGGTGCAAGCAACACAAGCGTGAATGACATCCGGCAGATCAAGGATGAGGTTCTCTTCCCTCCCCAGACCAGCAAGTACAAGATTTATATCATCGATGAAGTGCATATGCTCTCCACCAGTGCGTTCAATGCACTGCTGAAAACCATTGAAGAGCCTCCTGCATACATCATCTTTATCTTTGCGACTACTGAACTGCAAAAAGTACCGGCTACCATACGATCACGTTGTCAGCAGTTTCATTTCCAGCTTATTGATCTCGATACCATCAAGAAGTGTTTACGGGATGCTGCAAGTGATTTGGAAGTGGAAGCTGATGATGATGCACTGTTCTGGATCGCAAAGGAGTCCACAGGCTCCATGCGCGATGCCTACACGCTCTTTGACCAGGTGGTCTCCTTTAGCCAGGGACACATCACCATGGAAAAAATCAGCAGCAAGCTGGGATTGGTCGGCATTGATCAGATTGCACAAATAGTCTCTCATCTCTTGGAGGAACATACCGACCAGGCACTGCTCGCTGTACAAGACTTGTTGCAGGCAGGAGTATCGGTGGAACAGTGCATCAAGGACTTCACCCTCTTCTTCAGAAGCTTGCTGTTTATCAAGGCAGGTTTGCATGATGATGCAATCCTCGGAGTACAATCCGACAGGATTCCTCTTGCCTTGAGAAACGCCTATTCGAGTGAACAGCTGGAAGCCGCCCTTGAGTTGCTACTCAAACTCTACCGGGAAATCAGGTACTCACTGAACCCACGATTTGAACTCGAGCTATTCATTTCCCGTCTTGGGAGCCTTCCTTCCCTTGTTTCAGCAACAACTCTCGTGAAGAAAATTACCCAAATGAGGGATGAACTACTCTCAGGGACAGTGAAACTTCCCCCAAAAAAGCTTGAGGTCCAACCTGACCTACTTGCCACCAGGGAAACCATCAAGCCTAAGGAGAAGACACCCCCTTCCAGCAGCGTTGCAGCACTTGGGCAGAGAATTGAGGAACCCAAAGAGCAGAGTGTTCCTGTAAAGCCGTTGCCTGTACAGAGTCGCCCATTCACCAAGGGAGATCTCCCTGCCTTGGTAGGCAAACTCTCAAGCGCACCACTGCTCAGCCAAGTGGTACAAGCAATTACTGAAGTAACGAATGATGAGGGAGTATTGAATCTTACCTTTTCCACTGCCTTCTGCCAGAACAAGGCAGAAGAGAGTACTGAAAAATTCAGATCCCTGGTCAAGGAGATTTCAGGGTTTGATGGACCGATACGGTTCCACTGCCTTGAGACAGAGAAACAAGAAGAGGCCCCACAGACTGAAGATTCAGTAGTCTCAAAGATCGCCTCGATTTTCCGGGGAGAGATCACCCAACAAACCAATGAAATGTAAGTGAGGAAACACCATATGGATATGAACCCTTTTGAACTGTTGAAGAATATGAAAGGCATTCAGGAGAATGTGAAAAAAATGCAGGAAATGCTTCCCACCATTACTGCAACAGGAAGTGCCGGTGCAGGTATGGTTGAAGTTACCATCAATGGAAAATTCATTGTCACTGACATCCATATTGAAAAAGATATTGTCGACCCAGATGATTTAGGAACACTCCAGGTATTGTTGAGTAGTGCCTTCAATGACGCATCAGCAAAAATCCAGCAGAAGATCCAGAGTGAAGGTATGAAATATGCCGGTCCTTTGGGTGGCTTCACCCCCCAGGCCTAGTCATGACAGCATTGGAAAACCTTATCCAAACCCTTTCCCGTCTTCCTGGCATCGGCCCAAAGAGTGCCTCGAGACTCGCCTATCACCTGATAAAGACCGAGAAGAGCTATAATCAGAACCTCAGCCAAGCAATTGCCACGATACAGGACCGGATTTTCCCCTGTTCCATTTGTGGCAGTTTCACCGAGACCGATCCTTGTCCTGTATGTAGTGATGCTTCCCGGGACAGGAGCCTTCTCTGTGTGGTGGAAGAACCCCAGGATGTGCTGACCATCCAGTCCAGTGGGGCATATAATGGACTCTATCATGTGCTTGGGGGAGCGATCAGTCCACTCGATGGAGTTGGGCCCGAACAGCTCTCATTCTCCCGCCTCCTTAAGCGTATCAAGGAGGGTCAGTTCACAGAACTGATCATAGCCACCAACCCAACTGAAGAGGGAGATACCACAGCTCTTTACATCAGACATATTCTCAAGGAACATACAGAGCTCTCCATAACACGACTGGCCAGTGGACTGCCTATTGGAGGGGATTTGGAATATGCTGACAGAATCACCTTGGCAAGATCATTACGAGGGAGAGTGACGTTCTAGCGAATTCCACGTTCTTTCTTAATTGATTCATATGCGTTTTGGATTTCCCTGAATTTTGCCGTCGCATGGCCCAGAAATTCCTCCCCCATGCCTTTTGAGGCAAGGGTGTCAGGATGGAACTCAATGCTGAGCTTTCTGTAGGCACGCTTCACTTCATCATCAGTAGCCGTACGTGGAATATTGAGAATTGCATAGGATTTGTCCGATGCATTACTGCAACCACCATAGCGGTTACAGAGCATCTCAACAAAGCTATCACTCAAGCGGAATATCTTTGCTGCACGTCTGATCATCTCTTCTTCTGCATTGTTGATGACTCCATCGGCAGCGGCAACACGGTAGAAGATATCGATCATCAACTGAAGAATGTTTGGTGCATGGCTGAAGTTTTGATAGAACTGGGAAGCGAACTGGTCAAATGTTCCACCACCGGTAAGTGCGGTATCGAAGACCCGCATGGCAGCTTCTTCTTCACGATACCCTAGACGAAGATCCTGACGAATGAACTCAAGTACTTTTTGACGTTCATGCGATGATACCGAACCATCAGAAGAGGCTATCCTTGCAAGCATCGAGAATGCACCCACGAAAAAGAGCATCTGCTCCCTATCGAGGGTGGTATAGCTACTTCTGGCTGTCTGATTGGATCCTACATCGCCGGCCTTGTCAAACATATGGCCGAAGGCAATCCCAGCAATCATTCCCAAGGGTCCTCCGAACATGAAGCCGAAGGTACCCCCAAACAGTTTACCGAGCCACGCCATGACTTACAGCTTGTCGATCAACATTGAACACTTTCCGGAAGGGATCGGAAGAGTCTTCTTCTTTTTCTCCCCAAGAATTTCAATGGTGAAGTAATAGAGCTTTTCGCTCTCAAGACGAATTTCCCAGCCACGGTCTGTCTTGTTGCTGAGAATGGTGATCATGTTACGTTTCAAGGAGAGGTTTTCGATTCCCATGGCCTCAAGGGAGGGCATGACCCAATCGACAGTCTTTCTGGGAAGCGAAATTTCCAATCCGATGATGTTCTCGATCATCAAGGTAATGGTGACCACTCCCGCATAGGGCATCAATCTCCTGCGCGGGAAGCCTGGAATCTCATCTGTCTTGGAGAAGCCTTCCTTGTTTGGAAGATACGCCTCCCAAACATCCCCTATGGTTTCAGCATCGGGATGCAGGGTATCAAGCAGGAAATACATGTGCCTGATGGCACACTCCCTTGCAAAGATGAACTGGTTGAATTTCTCCAGCCCCTTGATAACCATATAGGTATTGATGGGAATAACGCCACCACAATGTCCATTACCATCCTCGCTGAACGCGGGAGAAGAGACCGGCACACTCGGGAAAGGGTTGTCAGTCCCAAACTCCTTAGGGTCCTTGAGGTACTCAATCAGGTAAGCAGCACGTTCATCATTGGGAATTTCCGCAAGCATTGTCCAATAAGCACCGATATACTTATTGTCAATGCGGTTTTCCTTGATATCCAGATCATAGTAGAAATTGGTATCAGGATCCCACATCATACTGTTTATCCTCGTCTTCAAGGAGAAGTAAATCCGCTTGTAACGGAAACTCAACTCCTTGTCGTTGAGGATATCACCGATTGCAGACATGTACAGGGCATTAACAGCAAGCTGTGCATTGAAGTCCAATGGGTAGTACACATGGTCACGGGGAATATTACCACTCTGGCATGCTTCGATGGGAACAGAGTAGAGCCCATTGGGCTTTTGGAACGTTGCCTGGATCCAGGAGAAGTATCGCTCCAGTACAGGAACGACCTCCTTCAGCCTTTTCTTGTTTCCAATCTTATGGTAAAAGCCATGTTCAACATAGGCAAAAAGAGGAGGGAAAATCCCTTCAGGGTTTGCTGCCGTAAAGACAGGCTTCCCATCCTCTATGGAGTACTCCCCACGAATAGCACCATTTGCTTCCTGTTTCTGGTAGAAATAGTCAAGCATAGGGAACGGAGAGTTATTCTGGTTGCTATACACCAGAAAAAGAGAAGAGAAACAGGATAAATACTGATTGAAGGTTGTCTGGCCAGGGTATGAAAGATAGGAACCGCTCATGCCATTGGCTTCGGTTCCTTGCTTCCAAAGTTCGTCTATCCATACCCAAGACCTGTCATACATGTCGACAAAATCTTGATCATAAAAATGTACGAACGGCACCATATCCTTTATCAAATTGGGAACTCCTTAGTTATCAGCTAAAACGAGAAAAACTACATAAGACGCGCATTGTTAAAGATAAACTCTCTTAGAGGAGAAGTCAATCATATTCAGGCAAGTTTTGGAAACACTTCTCTTTTTCGAAAACCAAACTTCCTGATTCCAAAGAAAATTTTTAATCATTTATATAATAGCTAATTATTGATAAATTGAAAAGGGCTACTTTTTAGTAAAACTGCAATATTTATCTGATTGTTCTGTATCGAGCTCAACATCTAGACACGGTTTGCCTTAAAAACCCAACTCTCAGCAAAACACCGGCAGGACTGCTTCCAAAAGCGTAACAGAAAACTCCATACACCCTTGAGAAATCTCCTCCCCATCAACATGTACAGGCATCGAATGATCACTGCTTACCATCTTCACTTCCTTCACTCTTGAGACACTGAACTCTTTACGTTTGACTTGTCCTCCCTTGAAGAAGGTAAGCGCCAGAGGAACCAATTTCCAGCTGGGAACAGGAGCATTTGCATATACCACATCAAACAAGCCATCATCAAAAAGCGCATCCGGACCCATCAGGAATGCTGAGCCCATTCTCCTTCCATTGCAAATGGAGAGTTGCTGTGTCTGGAGTTTTTGCGTCTCTCCATCCAAGGTAAGCTCAACAGAATACGGAGCTGGATAATGAATCAGAATCCTGATAAGGGCAAAGACATAGCTTGGAGTCCCCGAGACATGCTTGAAATCACTGGCAAGAAAGTTTACCAATGGCTCAAATCCGACACCAAGGCCATTTATGAAGTATCGTCCCTGTGGATATTTCCCACCATGTACAATACCTGCATCAATAGTTCGTTTGGTTCCCTGAAGAATTACCGAGCAGGCTTCCTTGAGAGATTTCGGTATCTGCATACCCCAAGCAAAGTCATTTCCACGCCCAATCGGTATTACCCCGAGGGTCGGTACTGGTAGCTGCTTCTCTGCTGCAGCCTTCAACATTCCATTGACCGTCTCGTTGACGGTGCCGTCCCCGCCGGCAGCAATGATTGCATCACGCCTTTCACACGTTGCCTGCCATGCCAGCTGTTCGGCCCCTTCACCCTTCTTGGTATAGACCAGTTCCACATGATTCCCATCTTGAGAAAGCAAGGCCTTGATCAAGTCCCCTTGCTTTTTTGCTCTTCCCTTCGCTGCATGTGGATTCAGAATAACGAAAAGCTCTCGCTCAGCCATGGCAGTACCCCTTATTCCTATTTACACCCAAGGACCGATGACCTATGATGAGCGTTGTGAAAACATACGCCCCTCGCACAGCATTTCTTCCTACAACACAAGAAGATTTGCACCAACGGTCCTGGGACCAAATAGACATCGCCTTCATCAGTGCAGACGCCTACGTCGATCACCCCTCCTTCGCTCTTGCCCTCTTGGCACGATTGCTGGAAAAGGAAGGTTATCGTGTGGGTATTATCGCACAACCCGACTGGAACTCAACAAAAGATTTCCTTAAATTGGGCAAACCACGTCTTTGTTGCCTTATAAGTGGAGGGAATATCGACAGTATGGTCTCCCACTATACCGCCAATGCAAAACCGCGAAGTGAGGACGAATACAGCCCCGGAGGCAAGGCAGGACTCCGCCCAGACCGGCCAACCTTGGTGTATACCGCGAAGGCAAGACAAGCATACGGTAAGGATACCCCGATCATCATAGGGGGACTGGAGGCTTCGCTGAGAAGACTCAGTCACTATGACTACTGGAGTGACAAGGTACGTAAACCCATTATCCTCGATGCAAAGGCCGACCTCTTGGTCTATGGTATGGGAGAGAGACAAACCCTGGAAATAGTCCGACGTCTTGATAAAGGGGAACCAATCTCACAGCTCAGGAATATCAGGGGAACAGTGTATGCAGCCAATCCCAACACCTTTGAGATAGAGGCAGAGCCAACAAGTATCCTCCCTTCCTATGAAGAGGTCAGTGAGCGGGATAAACAATCCAACACACCAACTGAAGCAGGGAAAAAAGCATACGCCAAGGCCTTTGGCATGCAGATGCTCCAGGAGAATGCAATAATAGGGAAACGAGTCATCCAATCCTGTATGCAACGCCTGGTTGTCCAGAATCCACCTGCCCTTCCGCTTGGAAGAAGCCTTTTTCGATTCCCTGCACGAACTTCCTTTCACCCTTGATGCACATCCAGACTACGAAAAAGCAGGGGGAATCCCTGCCCTGAAGGAAGTACAGTTCTCCATCACCAGCAATCGTGGGTGCTTTGGCTCCTGCTCTTTCTGTGCCATCACCAGTCACCAAGGAAGAATGATCCAAACCAGGAGCAAGGAATCATTGGTGCAGGAAGCAAAACGAATGAGTGAACATCCTGCATTCAAGGGATATATCCATGACCTAGGTGGACCAACTGCCAACTTCCAAGGCTTGGCCTGCGATAGACAGCAAATCTATGGTCCCTGCCCGGCAAAGGAGTGCCTCTATCCCAATCCCTGTGCCAATCTCAAGGACTACCATGGAAGGTATCTCGATCTTCTTGAAGCTATTGAATCACTTCCTAGGGTAAAGAAGGTGTTTATCAGGAGTGGTATCCGCTATGACTACCTCCTGGAAGTCTGTGACAAGAAGACAAGACAACGATTCATGAACCATCTTGTTCGGAACAATGTCAGCGGTCAACTCAAGGTTGCTCCCGAACATGTCAGCGACAAGGTGCTTGATGCCATGGGCAAGCCAAGGGCAGCCCTTTTTGACGAATTCACTGAACTCTACCAAGAAACCACAGAGAAAGCCGGGAAGAAGCAGTACCTCATACCCTACTTCATAGCGGCCCATCCCGGCAGTACGTTGGAAGATGCCATCACACTGGCCTTATATTTGCACAAACTCCACTTCATTCCCGATCAGGTGCAGGAATTTTATCCAACGCCCGGGACAGTCTCCACCTGTATGTACTATACTGGACTCGATCCCAGGCCTGGCAAGCGGTTTGCCAGTGTGTACGTCCCCAAGGGACGTGAGAGACATCTGCAGCGAGCCCTCCTGCAGTACAACAAGAAAGAAAACCGCCCCTTGGTTCTTGAGGCCTTGGAAAAAGCGCAGAGGAAGGACTTGTCGAGGATACTTCTCACAAGACGGTAAACTTGGTGGAAAAGACAATATCAGAACGTAGGGATTTCTTTCAGAAAATGGTGACCATAGCATTGCCTGTGGTCTTCCAAAGCCTGCTAACCAACTCCCTCTCCTTTGTCGACACGCTGATGATCGGACAGCTCGGTGAGTCCTCCATTGCCGCAGTTGCGCTGGGAAACCAGATGTTCTTCCTGATCAGTGTGTTGTTCTTTGGTGTCTGTAGTGGCTCAGCCATCTTCCTCTCCCAATACTGGGGGGCAAAGAATGAAACCAATATCCAACGGGTGCTGGGACTCTCGTTCACCTTGGCAGGAGCTTCAGCTCTGCTTTTTGCCTTGGCATCATTGTTCATGCCCCGCCAGATCATGCATATATTCACCACTGAAGCAGAGGTGGTAAACCAAGGTATCGCGTATCTCAGGATTGTCGGTATAAGCTACCTCTTTACTGCAATCAGCCAGGTACTTGCTACGGCACTGAGAGTCATTGGATATGCAAAAATCCCCTTACAGGTTGCTCTCTTCTCACTCACCCTAAATGCAGTGGGTAACTACCTCCTCATCTTTGGCATTGGTCCATTTCCTGAATTGGGTGTGGCAGGGGCAGCAATTGCCACCACCATAAGTCGACTGGTTGAGGTGATCGCTCTCTTGTGGATCGTCTACCACCGCCATCCTGTCATTGCCATTAGAAGCAGGGAGGCATTCCGGTGGAATAAGACGTTCTTGCTGCATATCATCCCTACCAGCATGCCTGTGATCATCAATGAATTTTTCTGGGCTCTTGGAATGGCTACCTACAAGGTTGCCTACAGCAAGATGGGAATCGAAGCCATCGCCTCCATAAATGTAGCTGAATCGGTGGGAAATCTCTTCTTTGTCCTGATGATGGGTATCAGCAATGCAACATTGATCATGATCGGAGTTAAAATCGGGGAAAAGCAGCGACACCTTGCCCTGCTCTATGCAAAGCGGTTCATCACCACAGCTCTCTTGGTAGGCCTTGCCATGGGCATCTTTGAATTCCTCTTTGCCCCACTGTTCACCTCCTTCTTCAACATCTCAGACAGGGTACGGCAACTGGCTATTTACTGTCTTTCCATCAATGCAGCTTTGCTTCCGATCAAGAGCATTAATATGGTCATCATTGTGGGAATACTGCGCAGCGGTGGCGATACCAAATATTCCATGTTTGCAGAGATGTTCGGGGTATGGGCGGTCGGCGTTCCCCTTGCCTTCATCGGAGTATTCCTGTTGCATCTCAATACCTGGCAGCTCTACCTGCTCTTGGGCATGGAAGAGGTCACCAAGCTATTCATTGGCTTATATCGTATCAAGAGAGAGGCATGGATTAACGACCTGACAGCTACCTTTCATTGACCTCTCTTGCGTATGAACGTATAGTTGTAAGTAAAGAGAGGTATCTACATGAGTCTACGAACCGTACTTACCAATGGGACTGTTGTAACTGGTTATGCAAAACTGAAAGACTGTGCCCTCTATATAGATGAGAAAGGGGAAATTGGTGACATCTTCAATATGAGAAGATTGTCAGAGAAACACTTCCCCAGTGACACCACCATGATTGATGTAGGAGGTTCCTATATCATGCCTGGTTTCATCGATTCCCATATCCACGGGATTGGTGGTTTTGGGACAGAGGACTGTAAGGCTTCAAGTATCCTCGGAATGAGCGAGCGACTCGCCGATTTTGGAGTGAGTGCATTCATGCCCACTGTATACACTGACAAGCTTGATGTAATGAAAGCCAGCACCAAGGCGATCGCTGATGCCATGGGCAGTGAACAAGGTGCAAAGATAATGGGCATCAATCTGGAAGGTCCCTTTATCTCCATGGAACGTGTTGGAGCCCAGAATCCAGAGGGTGTAATACCTGTCAATCTTGAGATTTTCAATGATCTCATTGAAGCCGGACAAGGTAAGGTCATCTGTATGACAGTAGCCCCTGAACTCAAACACATGCGTGAATTGGCATTGTTGGCAAGAGAAAAGAACATCGTTTTACTTGCCGGCCATACCAACGCCAGCTATGAAAATATCATGGAAGGGATGCAATGTGGAATCTTCCATTCCACCCACTTCTTCAATGCAATGAGTCGTCTACATCACAGGAACCCTGGAACGGTCGGAGCAATCCTGATCCAAAGAGACATGCAGTGTGAAATTATCTGTGACGGTATTCATGTCCATCCTGAATTGGTTAAGATGTTGCTCCGTGAAAAACCACTGGACAACATTGTCATGATAACCGACAGTCTCAAGCCCACCAAACAAAGAACCGGCCCGATGTTGGCCAATGGAATGGAATGCACGGTGGGAGAAGATGGGGCCTTTGTCAGCATCAAGGACCCAGACCTGTTCATCGGTTCTGCACTGACCATGCTCCAAGGAATGAAAAATGCAATCGACTGGGAAATACCCATTCAACAAGCAAGCCAGATGAGTTCCACAAACCCTGCACGTATCTACAGCTTTACCAAACAAGGGATGCTGGTTCCAGGCTACAAGGCGGATGTGGTTGTGCTGGATGAGAACATGCAGATGAAAGGTTTGTTTGTCGATGGAAATCTGATCCGTGACCGCTTTGCCTGAAAGAACAATAAGGAGTAAATGACTATGCAAGATGCAGTGAAGGGGTTGAAACCCCAGGCACTCTGGAACTATTTCTCTGATCTATCCGATATTCCCCGAGAATCGGGAAATGAGGAAGGGGTTCGCCAATATCTATTAGCTTTCGCCAAAAAGCATGAGCTTGAGTCGATTGTTGATGCAATCGGCAATGTGATCATGCGGAAAAAGGCTTATCCAGGATTTGAAAAGAGACCTTCTGTCGCCTTGCAGGGACATATGGATATGGTCTGTGTTAAAGAGGCCTGGAGCACTCATGACTTCGAAAAAGATCCTATTGAGCTTGTACAAGATGGCGACTTTCTCAGGGCTAATGGGACCACCCTCGGTGGAGATAATGGTATTGCAATCGCGCTCGCCCTGGATATCCTTGCAGACAAAGAAGCAAAACATGGTCCCTTGGAGGCCATCTTTACCATAAGTGAAGAGACCGGACTGACAGGGGCTTTCAATATTGAACAAGACAAGGTACAGAGCAGGCTCCTGATCAATCTGGACAGCGAAGAAGAGGGAGTTCTCTATATCGGGTGTGCCGGAGGAGTCGAGGTTGATGTAACGCTTCCTGTACAGTGGGAAGCAGTCCCCTCTTCCTACAAGGCCTTCACACTGACTGCAGACGGGATGCTCGGAGGGCATAGCGGAGGAGAGATTCATAAACAGCGGGCAAATGCCATCAAGGTAGCAGCTCGTGCATTGAGCCAGATTCACTCCTGTATGGTCTTCAAGGCAGAAGGGGGGACCAAGCGAAATGTCATTCCTTCAGTCTGTTCTCTTTCTTTTGCAGTACCGTCCGGTGAGATTGAAACATTGAAGGCTTTTGTCTCACAGACCCAGCAGATGCTTAGTGACGAGTATGCTCTCAATGATCCGGATATTCGCCTTACCCTGGAGGAGACGACTACCCCAAAGAAAGCTGTGGATGGAATGATCAGCAAGCAACTGCTTACCAGCCTGTACGCCGCCCCCCATGGGGTCGATGCCATGAGTTTCAGAATTCCAGGCATCGTGGAGACCTCATCCAATCTGGCCATTCTTCGGCTGGATGAAGAGGCTTTCCATGTAACCAGCAGCCATCGCTCCTCAGTACTCTCTGCGCGTGACGATATAGCCCGTAGATTTGCGTCAGTCTTCACCCTTGCCGGTGCAAAGACAACCTTCGTAGGGGCATACCCTGCATGGACACCAAACCCCGAATCAGCATTGACGGGATTCTGTGCAAAGGCGTATGAGGAGTATACTGGGAAAAAGCCCGAAATTACTGCCATCCATGCTGGTCTTGAATGTGGCATCATCAACAGCAGGATTCCTGGGATGGACTCTGTCTCCTTTGGCCCTGACATGTTTGATGTCCACTCCACCAAGGAACGTATCAGCATACCCTCTGTTGAGCGTATCAGTGGATTCACCCGTCACCTGCTTTCAATCATAGAATGAGCAGGCCGATCATAGCGATAGGCGGGACCTATGACCAGGCTCCGCCTACATCTGCATTTCCTACCCTTCGGAGGATTTTTACCAATGAAGGGTATGTCTCAAAGCTTGAGCAGAGCGGGGCTTCCGTCATTCTCATTCCCCACACAAAAACCGATATTGATACCCTAATATCCCACTGTGATGGTCTTTTACTACCAGGTGGACCTGATATTGAGCCATCATTGTATCACCAAAAGCGCCATCCTTCCTGTGGGAAAAGCGATAAAGAAAGTGATACATTCCAGATTGCTCTCTACCATGCTGCAAAAAAGAAAGGCATACCGATTCTTGGCATCTGTAGGGGATGTCAGTTGGTCAACGTAGCGGAGGGAGGCACCCTCTTTCAGGACTATATGCTGAGAGAGAAACACCACATTGTCCATCCAGACCTGGAACACTTTGACCAGGTAAGCCATCAAGTTACCATCCAGGACCACACCAACCTTGCATCCATCCTGGGAAGTGGGAAGGTCGGGGTCAACAGTCTTCACCACCAATGCATTGACGAAGTCGCCCCTGTTTTTCAGTGTACCGCAAGAAGCAGCGATGGTTGCATTGAAGCTATAGAGAGTACCAGTGACAATTGGATTCTAGGGGTGCAATGGCATCCTGAGAGCATGGGAGATGAGATGCTTCCCCTCTTCAATGCGTTTGTGGAGCATGCCAATCATTAGGGATTCTCTGGATCCCAAGCATCCCCCATCTGATACCCTACAATTGTTTGGGCATGATCAGCTATATTCTTAAATTTTGTAATCTCTTCTTCTGAGGCCCCGTCAAGGGATATGACATCCTTCCCATCCATCCAGGAGTCCTTTCCATCGAAGAAGCCCTCTGCCCAAATACTCGTGCTGAGACAATACCCAGAAGCAATGAGATGTTGTAACACTTCAATTTTGGCAGTGCTATCAAGCTCGATAAAGCCTACTGAATTCTCGTCAAAATAGTTCTTGTTTGGCCTTTGGGATCGATAGAGAGCTGCCTCACGAAAAGCATCCTCACTAGGCCATGGATACGTATAGGAATCTTCATCCATATCATCCACATTTTCGTATGGCATCTCCTTCCATGTAGCAGAGCCTAGCCTGTCGAGAATGGATATCACTGAAACGTGGTTCGATCCCGGCCCAATGGAGGCCAGGTGATACGTGAAATCAGGACTCATAATCTTATCCAAGTACGACGCAGAAGGACTGCCTAATGCATCATCCCACTCTGCATTAGAGAGATTCCACCCGTGTTCCCGTGCTTCATTATAGGTGTGAATGTAGTAAGCATTAGAAAATGCTGAACAAGAACCCTTTACCCCTTGATTACCAATGGGAGGAAAGTACTGGGTGTTACTTAGATCCATCTCAGAGGGGAGTGTCTTGTGGTAGAGGGAGCCCAGGGAAGCAATTGTTTTCAAACTCCGAATCTGAGATTCGCTCATAGGATCCAATCCTGTTGCCCGTATCTGACCGCCTAAAGACCTCTCCTGAGGTATTGTCTCTTGCCTCTGCATATCAAGGAGCTGTGTAATCTCTTCCTCGGTGAGTGAGCGTTCCTCTACATGAAAAGACGATGCCTGTAAGGTTCTCTCCCTATCTTGTGCAATGGATAGCTGATACCTATCCAAGACCCCTGCTGTCTGTATCATATAGGTTTCCATCTCCCCACTTTCAACGGTGCCAAGCAGGGCATCTTCCACATCCAGTGTTTGAACAGATGGAGAATCAGGGCCTTCGTACTCATCATAAAGCTCAATGGAAAACGATGAGATAGTAGCAGGATGAGTGATATCACTGGTGTTGACTATGCGAAGAAAGACATCGTGCATATCGAGATAGGGGGCAAATTCACTGATATCCATCACGATGGGGTGTTCCGGATATGGATTTTGCGTACCGGCAACCAATGATTCCATTTCAAGATTCAGAAAGATGGATTGTAATCGCTTTTCCATGATTGGATGCTCTGGGTCTCCAATCCCAACCGAAACAAGGCAGGAGGATCTATCTTGATGTGCAATCTGGAATGAAGCAAGCAGAGAAGGATGGTACACCTCCTCTGGGTTGTTCAATGTGTAGTAGACTTGCAATTTGAGCCGAACAGCTGCATCGAAAGGAAGGTAGTACGATCCGTCAGGAATATGCTCCCAACTGTTACCAACTCCCCAAGAGTTTACAATTTTGAAAGCCCCTCTAATTTCTTCATCCTCTTCAGCAGTGAAATAGATGGAGTCTACACTCTGGGGTGGTGTCCAGTTGTTCTGCACGAGCAACTCTTGTCCCTCTGATATACGATACCCGATGTAGTAGTGCCCCTCCATATCCAGGGATGTATTGTAGGAGATTGTAGAAAAGTTAACCAAACTCATAAACCAGGAGGCATCCGTCGGCGGAGAACCATCTATTGATGCACCATAGGTAGCACCTGCCGCTAGTGGGAATTCATTGGTAGAGACAGAGAGAAACAGATGATCATCCTCTGTAATCACAGGATCCTCTGATGCATAGAAATCCATGTCGATGGATCCATAAAAATCTTGGGTGCCTCTGTTTATAATGGTGGGGACCACAATCGTCGCATCGCCGTCAGAAAGGTCTGTATCAAGAACTCCTGTATCTTCTTCAGCAATTCCAGCACCATTGAAATATGCTACATATGCCCGTCCTGCTACCAAATCATATCCATCGGTGCTCAGGACTTTTCCAAGGTCGTGAAGATCTGTCGATACAATTTGGTGGCGTACCCATACATGGTCTCCCGCCTTAATAGTTTCCAATGTTTGGGACGGTCCTTCACAGGAGAGCCAAGAAGCTCCACCATCCTTGCTGTACTCATAGAGCGGAGAGACGTGGTAGATGGTCCGTTCCGGGACATCCAGATATGGGGGAGAAAGTGGTTTGGAAGGAATTATATAATCAGAAACCTTCTGATGCTTCACCGCTCCATTGATATCAAGAGCGATTGCTGAGAGACGGGTGGTAGTGCTTAGCTCAATGGGATCCTGATACCGTGGGCTTTCTTTTGTAGGGGTAGAACCATCGGTCGTGTAGTATATTGCTGAAGCATGCTTACTGGTAATGGAGATACTCACCTTCTGGTAATAGGTTCCTCCGTCTTGGGAGAATGCGAGTGGATCTGGAGAAAGAGGAATATCTTGCTTGCATGAAATACTAACAAACAGAACCAATAGACTGATAATGCAAAGAGAAGAGATTTTTATACGCATATGAACCCCAAACAAAAAGTATCTGTTCATAGCGTACAGGAAGGAGCATCACAGTACAAGAAAAGGTTGTCTCTCGTTCTTGAGGAAACAACCTTTTCTTGTATGGTTGCAGGTCAGCCCTTTATATCCTTGGCCAAGGCCTTTGCCAGATCATAGGCTTTCTGCTTGTCTTCCTCAGTAGGGGAACCTTGGTATTCAATCACACCACGACAATCCAGTTTCATGGCAGAAGAGAACTCATCAAACTGTTTTTGTGCTCCACCAGACCATCCAAAGGATCCAAAGCGCAACGTTTTCCTCCCCTGTACATGGCTTCTTTCAAGAATATCCAGAACATGATACATCGGGGGAAACATCTTGTATTCGTAGGTAGGCATACCGATGATCAAGCCTTCACTTCTCCACACCTTCTCCAGGACAAAGGACTCATGGGTCTGGGGAACCTGTAGAACATGGACAGGAATACCTTCACTCTTCAGGCCATCGACAATTGAAGAGAGTAAGGCCTGGGTGTTCCCATACATACTCGACCAGACTACCGCCACCTCTTTCTCTCTGGGACCTTGCATGTAGGTTGCCAGGGTCTTGTACCACTCAATAATCTTCTCAGGTTCTGAGCGCCATACAACTCCATGACTCGGTGCAACCATCTTGATGGAAAGCCCATCAAGCTTGGCAATTCCACGAATCACAAAGGATGAGAAGGAAGAGACAATGTTTGCATAGTAGCGTTCAGTCTCACTGGCAAGCTTTGCCTTATCCTCTTCAGTCAGTTCATCATCAAAGCAACCCTCATACCGACCAAAGGAACCAAAGGCATCACAACTGAAGAGGATCCCATCCTCTTCCAGATACGTCATCATGGTCTCAGGCCAGTGGATGTTTGGCGTCATGAAGAACTTGAGAGTCTTTCCCCCAAGGTCGAGGGTCTCCCCGTCACTTACTGCTCGTACATTCTTATCAATCTTATAGAAATGCTTTATCAGGGGAACAGCTTTTGCGCTGCAGAGGATTTCTACATCAGGATAGTGCTTGACGATTTCAGCCATTGCTCCAGTGTGATCTGGTTCCATATGATTGATGATGATGTAGTCCAGATTCCCTTCTCCGAGGGAAAGACTCTCCAGCTGATCACCAACAGCTTTCAGCGCTCCATCCCAATCCTTGACCAAATCGACCAGAACACGTTTCTCACTGCCTTTCACCACATAAGAGTTCAGCATCACTCCATCAGGGATAGGCCATATTCCCTCAAATAGGTCCCGACTGCCAACCTTTGCGGCCACACGGTAGACACCATCTGCAAGTACATCAGGTTTCATAGTATTGAATCTCCTCTTCATACAAAGATACACAATTATACCAAATTTGTGAATGAAAGACATCAATGCCCTAGGACAATCCCTGCACTCACTCGGGAATCAAAGGCAGAGCTGGGTCTCCCTTTGCATGGAAAATATGGTTCGTTGTACCTGTTTGTAGTCGCTCATATAATGCAGAAGCAGGGAATGGAACTCTTTTGAATGATTGAAATGTACCAAGTGAGCCATTTCATGCAGTACCAAGTAGGAGAGTTGCTTCTCGCTTAGGGCTTGGCATCGCAGGGAAAAATTCAGCCTGCCTTTTGCTGAACAGCTACCCCATCGACTTTTTGAATCGCGTACCGAAAAAGGGGGGATGGGGAGATGCAGGATATCTGCCCAATAGGAAACCAAGGGAGTCAGCCTCTTGCGTGCCTCTTCCTGGTAGAGTTCCTTGATCAGATGGCATATACCAAAGGAGTCCAAGGGCTTTTTTGGATCATAGGTCACGAGCAAAGAGGAATCATGTACTGTAATTGCGGCATGCAATCCTGGCTCCAATATCAGTGTGTAGTGTTTTCCTGCATAGGGAAACAACTCTCCACTCTCATAGGTATGCAGAGCCTGTTGCTGTTTATTGATTGTATGGAGCAGTTTATCCTTATTGCTGAGAATCACCCTCTCTACGGCAACCTTCGATATTCCGTAAGGGGCACTTACTTTCACCTTCCCATCTGCCTTGACCCGAACTGTTATATGTCGAATTCCTCTTCTGTAGAGAAGGGTGTATGGTATGTTTTCTACTTTACCGTCTGTTTTCATTCTGCTACAGTATCTCTCATGCAACAAAGCAAGTCCATGATTTTACACCTCAACCAGGCGATTCCCTATCAAACAGCTCCATTCTCTGCCTCTGATGCGGAGGATGCTTATCAACAGATGCTTACCCATCTCGATGCTCAACCAGTAGGCAGTGAAGGATGCCTTGCACTCTCTTCCACTCTCTCCCTGCTCTTTGCTGGGGTACAGGAGAGTCCAGATGAGGCAACACGAGAGGCTGTTGAGAAAGGGCTCCCCCTGCCAAAGGTAGAGGCTCCTTTCTATCTGGAAGAAGGAAGCTATACATTCACCCAACTCTCTCCCCCTTCTTCCATCGCCTCCTTATCCTCAGCAATCGAAAACCTCTTCGATGGTCCACCTGTCATCTACCTTAGGCTTCTGAAAGAGAACCCTCTTACCATCATTGCCCAGCTCTGGACACAGCGTTAGAAAAAGAGAGGAATGAGAAGAGGAGCAACCAAGCTCATGATCACACCATGGTAGATCGAACCTACCATGGTACGCGTCCCAAAGTGAGAGGAAAGCAAGACCAAGGTGACATCCATACTGGTTGCACCAGCAGTGCAGACTGCAGGATAGTAATACCTCCTTCCCAACCTCCCAAACAGAGGTATGAGAAAGAATGAGAAACTCTCCCTCAGCAGATTGGACAGGAATGAGATGGAACCAAGAACCGGATACCCCAGATCGGTGATCAGTATACCGGAGAGAGAGTACCACCCAAAACCACTAAGCATCCCTATAACTTGTGAGAGGGTATAGGGAGTGAAAAGGAAAACACCAAAAGCTCCAACATAGGTGCCTAGTATGGTGTAGAGAGGGAGGAAAAACAGGCTTCTATCAGCAAACACCCCTTTGAAGCTTATCTTTCGATGAACCATCCCCATACCAACAGAAAACAACAGCACATACAGCAGGTAGGTAACCAAGGAACTGTCAAACCAGGAGAAAGCATTCGTCCCCAGTCTCAATACCAATCCAAGGATTACAATGGAAACCAAGAGCAGAGGTTCCTTGATAATATCATATAGTCTTCTGATGAGACTCTGCTCCTTCCTCTTTGCAATGGCAATATGCTCAGAACGCAAGGAGGGTGTCAGGATGAAGGAAAAAAGCAGAGCTACTAGAATGGTACCGGCTACTCCAAAAAGGGTGATAAGCAACGCAGTAATGCCAATGGTCCCAAACTGTGAGGTGATTCCATCGATTCCACCTGTGTTCACCCCCATGAAAAACAACAGAAGCCAAACCAAGAACATCTGTGCATACGCAGAGACATGGGTAAACCGCTCCTTGCCCAAAAGATGTGCAGAACCCATTCCGAGAACTAATGCAAGGGCGAGTTTCGCCAGATAGAGAAGTGTTTCCATGTGGACAAACAGTATATCAATCACACATGACTGTCAAATTCCCTTGTTTCTCCGCTCTTCCTTCAGTATAGTTGACTGCATGACTGATGAAAAAATGAGTGATACCTTCCACCGACTTACACTCAACGATGGAAGAGAGATTCTCCTTGTGGGCACAGCCCATGTATCCAAAGAGAGTGTTGATGAAGTTGCACTGCTCATTGAGAGTGAGCAACCTGACCATATCTGCCTTGAACTTGACGATGGACGGATGAAAAACAGGGAGGAGAAATCCTCTTGGTCAGATATGGACATCAAGAAGGTCCTCAAAGAAAATAAGGGGTTCCTCTTGCTTGCAAATATGGCTCTCTCCTCCTTCCAGAAGAGGATGGGAGACCAATCAGGGAGTGCCCCCGGAGAAGAAATCCTCAGTGCAGCCAGGCTGGCCAAGGAAAAAGAGATCCCCTACTCACTCTGTGACCGGGAAATCCAGGTCACGTTCAGCAGGGCATGGAGAAAGTCCAACCTCTGGAACAAGGCAAAACTCATTGCCACCATCATCAGTGCCGCTTTCAGTAATGAAAAGATTTCAGAGGAGGAACTGGAGTCCCTCAAAAAAGCCGATGTCATGCAAGGCATGATGGATGAGATGGCCAAGGAACTACCCTCGGTCAAGGAAGTGCTCATTGACGAGCGCGACCGTTATCTTGCAACCAGTATCTTCCTCTCCCCTGGTAATAAAAAGCTTGCCGTCATTGGTGCAGGTCACCAAGGTGGTATCATCAGGACGATCAAGGCAATCGAAGAGGGCACCATCGGTACCGACCTTTCAGACATCAGCACCACCCCAAAGGGTGGCAAAGCCGGAAAGATTTTTTCCTGGGGCTTTCCCATCCTTATCGTGGGAATCCTCTTGTATGGTTTCTTCAACCTCGGCCAGAGTGAAGGGATCAAGATGTTTGGGTACTGGCTTGCAGTGAACATGAGCTTCACTGCCATTGGTGCCATCCTGGCTCTAGCCCATCCACTCAACACATTGGTGAGTATATTGTCAGCCCCCCTAACAAGCCTCCATCCTGGGATTGGGGTTGGAATGGTGAGCGGATTGATGGAAGCAACACTCAGAAAGCCAAAGGTTCGTGATTTTGAGCAACTGGGAGAGGATGCAGCATCCTTCAGAGGGTGGTATCGAAACCGTGTATTACACACCCTCCTTGTCTTCCTCTACACCAGCCTAGGAGCCTCCATCGGAAATGTTGTCATTTTCCCCATTCTTCTCAGCATGCTTGGTTCATAAGGAAAGCTAACGAACATAGCAAGAGAGGTCGTATCGTTAGATACGGCCTTTTTTCAACTCTTTATGAATATATCTATTTCTTTTAATTGTATGTTTTTATTAATTTGTTAGTATTGCTTACTATATAATCACTTCATTGAATTCATGAGATCCAGAGCTTCCTTTATAGTAGAGCAAGCATGTTGCACCAGCGGGGAACGGGAAGCAATCCTGGGTACTATTGAACGCTTGAAGCCCAGCTCCTTGGCAGCCTTTTCTCGCTTCTCTGGAAACCCAACACCCCTTACTTCTCCAGCAAGGCTAAGCTCCCCATAGCTGACCAAGGCCTTGGGTATACTCTTGTTGGTCAGGGCAGACCAGAGGGCAAGGGCAAGGGGCAACTCGATGGATACCTCGCTGAGTTTCATCCCACCTGCTACATTGACATAGATATCCTGGTCACTGAGCCGTAGACCTGCATGTCGCTCCAAAATTGCAGCAACGCGGGTAACCCTGGCTGTATCAATTCGATCTGAATAGATGCGGGTATACCCATTCTTGGCACTGGTAGTCAGTGCCTGGATTTCCACCAAAAAGGTCCGTGAACCCTCGATAACCGGGGTATAGGATATTCCAGGGGGAATGTCCTTTGTGAGCCTATCGGTGATAAAGAATGAGGACGGATTTGCCACAGGGCTGAGCCCTTTCTCATGCATACTGAAAATACCGATTTCATCAACGGAGCCAAACCGATTCTTTGCTGCTCGAATCAACCGAATTCCACTGGAAATCTGCTCAAAGTAGATTACGGTATCAACCAGATGCTCAATGACTTTTGGACCAGCCAATACCCCTTCCTTCGTCACATGCCCGATAAGAAACAACGATATTCCCAACTGTTTACAGAGACCAACCAAGGTAGTGGAACAAGACCGGATCTGGTTCACTGACCCCGCAGGGGAAGGGATCTCATCACTGGTAAGCGTCTGTAATGAATCAACAACGACTACATCAGGCTTTTCTTCACTTAAAAGACTTACCACCACTTCCACCCTGGTATCACAAAAAATGGAGATGGATGAAAGATTGAGTTCCAGCCGTTGTGCACGAAGCTTAACCTGACTGGGTGACTCCTCACCAGAAATGTAGAGCACTTTTCGTCCACTTGAGCACTTCTCAAGTACCTGGAGCATTAAGGTGGACTTGCCGATACCCGGCTCTCCCCCAAGGAGGATGGAAGAGCCACGCATGACTCCTCCACCGAGTACCCGGTCAAGTTCACTGATACCTGTCTCATACCGGAACAACGGATCAATCTCAACTTCCTCCAAACTCACAGGCTTGGTGGCAGTGCTGATCACAGCACGTTTGCCATCGGAGGGTTTACTTACCGCTTCCTCTTCAAAGGTGTTCCAACTTCCGCAGTCTGGACAGCGTCCCAACCATTTTGTCTCAACCCTGCCACATTGGCTACAGACGTAATGAACAGCCTTTTCTTTCACTAGTATCTCCTTTTATTATATCTAATTAAAACTTTATCAACTCCACATCGAAAATCAAATAGGAGTTTGGAGGGATAACCCCGGGATATCCCATGGTCCCGTATCCGAGTTCAGGGGGGATAATCAGGGTCCGCTGCTCACCTACGGTCATGGTCTTCAAGGCCTCGTTCCAACCTTCAATTACCTGTCCGATTGCAAACTGTGCTGGGGTCCCCCGTTGCACTGAACTATCAAAAATCCTTCCATCAAGCAAGGAGCCAGTATAGTGAACGGTTACAGTCTGGCCTTGTTTAGGGCTTTTCTTTCCTTCACCGTCCTTCTTTACTACATACCGAAGACCTGTCTCTGTCACTTTTGCATCAGGCCAACGATTCTTCAGCTCTTTCTCAAGCTTCTCTTTTTCCTTAGCTTCACGGCTCTTGTTCTTCTCCTCTGCTGCAAGTACGTACTGGGTAAAGATCTCACGAGAGACTTCGAATGCCTCAGCATCCTTTCCTACACGTACAATCTCAACACGGTTGAGCTTATCACCTTGCGCAATGGAGTTCACCACATCCATGCCTTCTACAACATGACCAAAGACGGAATGCTTACCATCCAACCAAGGAGTCGCCACATGTGTGATAAAAAATTGGCTTCCGTTTGTTCCGGGTCCAGCGTTCGCCATGGAGAGAACACCTGGTTCGGTATGTTTCAATGAATCATCGAACTCGTCTGGAAACGTATATCCAGGACCTCCGGTCCCATTCCCTTTGGGGCATCCACCCTGAATCATAAAGTTTTCAATAACCCGGTGGAACGTGAGATTATTATAGAAAGGTTTTCCTTCCCCATTCACATTCAAAGCTCCCTCTGCAAGCCCTACAAAGTTTGCAGTGGTCATTGGAGCTTTCTTGCTCTCAAGGAATAGTGTGATCTCACCCTTACTGGTATGCAATACGGCATACAAGCCGTCTTTCAATTCTTTCTTATCCATTGTATCTCCTTACTTTCTTATAGTTCAAACAGTCCCTGATTTGGCATCAGCAACTGATACAGTCTTTCCAATTCTTCACTACTGGTAAAGGGAATCTCAATCTTTCCTTTTTCCAGTGACCCTTTAATCTCCACCTGCGATCCTACTGCATGCAAGAACTTATCTTCGATTGCTATAATCTCTGGAGCCTTAGCCAGACTCTTCTTTGCTCGTTTCTTCTTTTGATATGCAGCTCGTTTACCCATATTGAACTGCGAAGCCAACTGTTCCGTTGCCCGTACTGAAAGATCCTTCTCCAGTACGGTACGATAGAGAATTTCCCTATCAGCAGGATTCACCACAGAAAGGATTGCTCTCGCCTGACCTGCAGTAAATTTGCCATTCAACAAATCCTGCTGCATGGAAGAGCTCAATTGTAAAAGCCGAATGCTATTACTAATGGTGGACCTATTCTTTCCCAGTCTCTTCGCCAACTCTTCTTGGGTTATCCCTGCTTCTTGAATAAGGTAAGCATACGCCTTCGCTTCTTCAATAGGGTTTAGGCTCTCCCTCTGAATATTCTCTATGAGAGAGACTTCCAATCGTTGCATCTGGGTGAAATCTTTTACCAGTACCGGCATTCGCTCGAGTCCGGCAATTTTTGCTGCCCGGAATCTTCTCTCTCCTGCAACAATACTATACACACCGGGAGCAATCTCCTCTACCAGTATAGGCTGTAACACACCTTCTCTTTGGATCGATTGACTCAATTCTTCCAGTGCTTCCTGGTTGAAATCCTTTCTTGGCTGGTTTGGGTTTGCACGAATTTGTTCAACAGGGACTTCAAGAACACGTTGTCCTTTTTCTGCATCTGGTTTTGATGAGGCTAGGCCAAGGGCGGAGTCCAAAACTGAATCGAATGAATAGTCTTGCATCAAGGAACCTATTCCTTTCCCCAATCCATGTTTCTTATTGGTTTCCTGCGACACGTTTTGTAACCTCCTTGGCTAATGCCTTATATGCTTTTGCCCCACTGCTTGAACCATCGTATACCGTAATAGGTAGTCCATGTGAAGGAGCTTCTGCAAGTCGAATATTTCTGGGAATCATCGTCTTGAAGACCAATTGAGGGAAAAAGGAACTCACATCTTCAACTACTTCTTTAGCCAGATTAGTGCGCTTGCTGTACATAGTAAAAAGAATTCCTAGTACTTCAAGATCAGGATTAATAGATTTCTTCATATTCCCCACGGTTCTTGTCAACAAGCTCAACCCTTCCATTGCCAAGTATTCACACTGCATTGGAATGATCACTTTTTTGGCCCATGCCATTGCATTGACCGTGACTAATCCTAATGAAGGAGGACAATCTGCAAGGATGTACTCCCAGGAATCCTCCAATGAAGATAAGGCTCGTTTGATAAAAAACTCTCGCTCTTCCTCTTCAACCAGCTCGATATTCAAACCAGCCATGTTGATATTGCTGGGTATAGCGTAGAGATTCTTGACTGGAGTCTGCTGAACTGCTTCCTCAGCGGGAAGCTGACCAGCTATTACCTCATATATACCAGGTTGCCTTCCATCAATGGAGGTAGCACTAGTGAGATTACCCTGGGCATCCAAGTCGATCAACAGGACCTTCTTACCCAGCCCCGCCAACGCAGCTCCCAAGTTAACTGCTGAGGTAGTTTTACCTACTCCACCTTTTTGGTTCAAAAACAGTATTGTTTGTGCACTCATGCTACTCACTATACGTAATAAATTCATTCATGTCACCCAATAAGGTTGTTAACTTCATGTCACCCAATAAGGTTGTTAACTTCATGTCACCCAATAAGGTTGTTAACTTGACCCTTCTTCATCTGTATAGTATCTTCAAGATACCGTATGGAGGATACTTACATGATAGAAGATAAAGTCAAAAAGGCACTTGAGGACATTCGTCCCTCTTTGCAAAATGACGGTGGAGATATCGAGTTTATCAGTTTGGTTGGCAATGATGTAACTGTTCGTCTTGTTGGCGCATGTGCTGGCTGCCCGATGTCCCAGATGACCCTGAAAGGTGGTGTAGAACGCTACCTTCGCAACTTTGTTGATCCGAATCTAACTGTGGTAAATAGCCCAGATCTTTAGAATTCAGAGAATCAAGTATGAGGCGTTTCACGTGAAACATTCGCGTGGAACGTATTTTTTATACCCTGAATTATGTTTCGAAATACGCATTCTATTCGAATCAACTCTCTACCAAGATAATTGATTGTTTCACGTGAAACAATCATAAAAAACCTCATACAATTCTTATTATTTTTAGTCGAACCACGATAACACTTCTTCTACCAATCAAACTCCATATACAAGGAGTTCGTTCTAAGAATGTATTACAGTAAATAGCTCACTCCCCGTATTCAACTATACATACCCCTAAGATAGCCATGCCGTCCAATTACTATTTCCTTCTACTAGATGTTTCACGTGAAACACTAGAACACTATTTGAAGTACCAAAGGATATATGCATACCGATACTATCCCCTACCCTACCCTCTTTCTCTTCTGGATCCTCTATCTATTGAAGGTAAGCACATCCTAAGATTTGGTGCATTATTCACTCTATGTTTCATGTAATACGGGGTTGGCTTTAGTATGGCTATACTCTTCTTTTGAGTGAGTAATATTCACCTTGGTTGGTTTTTCACCTTCGATTTTTAAATGTTTTTCAAATGTACTAAAAACAGCAAATCAGAGCGCTATTTGCAGGTTATTTGGCCAATGTTTCTATATAACGATACAGATTTGTGTGGGAAATGGAGGGAAATTTTGGCAATAAAATAGGCTGTTTTCTCAATGGAAAACAGCCCGATATACTACTTAACAGATGTTTTATTCGTTATCTGAATCGTCAGTTACCACATCATCAGATTCATCATCAACATCCTCGTCTTGTACCACTTCCTCTGGATTTGGTGCTTCAGGAATCTCTACTTCTTCCTCTTCATCTTTCTCAGTAGAAGCAATGGCTACGATGGAGTCATTTTTCCACTTCATCGATACCACACGGACTCCGGCAGCATTTCTCCCTTGTACCGAGATGGCATCACAATGAACTCTCAGTGTCTGTCCCATCATGGTGACACACACAACATCATTCTCATCATTCACACTCAGCACACCCACGATAAAGGTTGCCTTAGTTCCAAGACGGAAGATCTTCTGTCCTTGTGTTCCTCTACCATGCACATTGAAGCTGTCAAAGGTTACCTGTTTGCCCTGCCCATTTTCAGTAATCATGAGAATTCTATGGGAATCATCTACCTTCAACAGTCCAGCAACCTGGTCATCTCCAATCAGGCGGATACCACGAACACCACGGCTAGCTCTTCCCATTGCTCGTACATCACTTTGACGGAACCTGAGTCCTCGACCATTCTTGGTGATCAGCATGACTTCGTCACCTTCTTCAACCAGGTCACAGCTCAGTAGTTCATCACCTTCATCAAGGAACAAGGCCCTGATACCACGAACCCTTGCATTCACGAAGTTGGACAAAGATACCTTTTTCACAACACCCTGACGGGTAGCCATCATCAGGTACTTATCTTCACTGAATTCCTTGAATGCAATGATCGAAGTGATCTTCTCGGTGGTTTCCAGCTGAAGAATATTCTTGATACTGGTCCCCTTTGCAGTTTTGGTAGCTTCAGGAATCTGGAATCCCTTGATATAGTAAGCCTTACCTGCATTACTGACGAACATTACGTATTCATGGGTTGAGGCAACAAACATATGGTCAACGAAATCGCCGTCCTGTAGCTTGGTTGTCCTGGTTCCCTTGCCTGCGCGTCCGTGAGCATCATACTCCTCGACGGGAATTCGCTTTGCAAAGCCCTTATTGCTGATCAACACAACGACAGATTCTTCCTTGATGAAATCCTCATCTGTTGCCTGACCCAACTCTTCTCGAGCAATTCTTGTAAGTCTACGATCCTTTGGAACAAGAGAGGAGGGAAGGGAGCGAACTTCGGATTTGACAACACCCAATATTTTCTGGTCGTCAGCAAGCAATTCCTGATAGTAGGCTATCTTCTGTTCAAGCTCTGCCAATTCATCCAATATCTTTGAAGTCTCAAGATGACTCAATCGACCAAGTTTCATATCGATGATCGCCTGAGCCTGGATATCATCCAAACCAAAACGCTGGACAAGACGATTTGCAGCTATCGTGTTATCTTCAGACTCCTTGATGATCTTAATTACCTCATCGATGTTATCAAGACCAATTTTCAAGCCCCTGAGGATATGTGCACGCTCTTGTGCCTTGCGCAAGTCATACTTTGTCCGCCTTGTCACCACCTCAGTTCGATGCTCAATATAATAAACCAACATCTCTTTGAGCGTGAGCAACTGAGGCCTTCCCTTCACCAGTGCGAGATTGTTTACATTGAAGTTTGACTGTAGGGCTGTTCGGCTGAACAACTGATTGAGTACCACCATCGGCTCGGATCCCATCTTCAGCTCCACCACGATCCTGATACCGTTACGGTCAGACTCGTCGCGTATTGTGCTGATCATAGGGATTGCACCATCCTTACGGAGATCGTCAATTTTCTTCACCAAATCAGCTTTGTTGACCTGGTAAGGTATCTCGGTGAATACGATCTGGTCATGACCACGATCACTCTCCTCAATCTCATATACAGAGCGCATGACAATCTTGCCACGTCCGGTGGTAAAGGCATCCTTGATTCCCTGCATGCCACAAATGACTCCACCTGAGGGAAAGTCAGGACCCTTGATATGTTCCATTAACTCATCAATGGTGATATCAGGGTTTTCAATGACTGCACAGATAGCATCAGAGATTTCCTGCAGGTTATGTGGAGCCATATTGGTGGCCATTCCAACTGCAATTCCACTACTTCCGTTTGCCAACAGGAAAGGGAATGAACCAGGAAGAACCAGAGGTTCTGTCATCGAGTCATCATAGTTCGGCCCGAAATCAACCGTCTCTTTCTGGATATCCTGCAACATCTCCTCGCCGATTCGGCTCATCTTAGCCTCGGTATATCGCATTGCTGCTGCCGGGTCACCGTCAATGGAACCAAAGTTACCCTGGGGGTTTACCACCGGGTAGCGTAAGGAGAAATCCTGTGCAAGACGTACCAATGCATCATATACCGATCCATCCCCATGGGGATGGTACTTACCAAGCACATCACCAACAATACGAGCACATTTCTTATATGAGGAGTTGGCTCTCAGGCCCATCTCATACATATCAAAGAGGATTCTTCTGTGGACCGGCTTGAGACCGTCACGTACATCAGGGAGGGCCCTGCTGACAATGACGGACATGGCATAGTTGAGATACGAGGTTCGCATCTCCTTTGCCACGTCTACAATTATTGTCCTATTTTCGTTTACTTCTTCCACGATTATGTCCTTATACTAGATATCCAAATTCGAAACATAGACTGCATTTGCGTCAATGAAAGCCCTTCGCGGCTCAACTTCTTCACCCATGAGCATACTGAAAACCCTATCAGCTTCCTCTGCATCTTCAAGCGAGATTTGGCTGATCATGCGTGTCTCAGGATTCATGGTTGTTTCCCAAAGCTGATCGGGGTTCATCTCACCAAGACCTTTATACCGCTGGAGCCCGACCTTGTTTTCATCTTTTACATTGTGTTCTTCGAGAATCTTGGTCCTCGCTTCCTCATCATAGGCATAGAAAACCTTCTTCCCTATGGTGATCTTGTACAAGGGAGGCATTGCAAAATAGATATACCCGGCTTCAATGAGAGGTCTCATATACCTAAAGAAGAACGTCAGCAGCAATGTCCTGATATGTGATCCATCAACGTCTGCGTCTGCCATGATGATAATCTTGTGATATCTCGTTTTAGAGAGGTCAAAGGTAACATCATTGTCGAAATCTTCATCCTTCCCCATATTGTTGTACCGAGTAATACCGGCACCAATGGAAGAAATAACCGGCTGCAGCTTATCATTTCCCAATACCTTGAACTCCTGGGCTTTCTCAACATTGAGCATCTTACCCCAGAGAGGAAGAATTGCCTGGAATTTGCGGTCACGGCCCTGTTTTGCGGATCCACCTGCCGAGTCACCCTCAACAATGAATACCTCACACTTTGCAGGATCCTTTTCAGAACAGTCAGCCAGCTTGCCTGGTAGGCCGCCACCTTCACTCTTCTTTCTGATCTGCTCTCGTGCCTTACGGGCGGCAACCCTCCCAAGTGCAGCACTGATGATTTTCTGCAGAATGGTTTCTGTCTGGGCAGGGAATTCATCAAAATAGTTTCCCAGCTTCTCATATACCATGGAGAAAACAACGCCGGTAACAGCGGAGTTGCCCAATTTCATCTTGGTCTGCCCCTCAAACTGGGGTTCAGGAACCTTGACAGAAATAACAGCGGTCAAACCTTCTGAGATATCACTCTGTTCGAGTTTTTCCTCATACTTCTTCAAGAGTTTTGGGTTCTTCTGTAATTGAAGGTTGATAACCCGGCTCAATCCAGTCCTGAAACCAGTAAGGTGGGTACCACCCTCGCGAGTGTTGATATTGTTGACAAAGGTAATCACCTTCTCATCGTACTTATCATTGTACTGCAGACCAATTTCAACCTTGATGTTGTCTCTTTCCCCTTCAATGGAGATGGGAGGATCAACCAAGACACGCTTGAATTCGTTAAGGTAACTTACAAAGTGGGAAATTCCACCCTCAGAGTGGAATGTTTGTTCTTTTACCTCATCTCCTCTGCGGTCAGACAGGGAGATTGAAACACCCTTGTTCAGGAAGGAAAGCTCCCTGAATCTATTAACCAATACCTCATAACTGAAAGCATTCTGTTCCATGATGGAGTAGTCGGGTGAGAATTTAACCACGGTGCCACTTCGATCGGTATCTCCGATGCGTAGTACTTCGCTCTTGGGCAAACCACAACTGTAGAGCTGTCGGTAAATCCCCCCATCCCGATAGATGGTAACTTCCATCCAAACCGAGAGGGCATTCACACAGGAGACACCCACTCCATGCAATCCGCCGGAAACCTTATAGGAGTTCTTATCGAATTTTCCTCCGGCATGCAGTTGGGTAAGTGCAATTTCCAGCGAGCTTTTCTTCTCAATTGGGTGTGGATCGACAGGAATTCCGCGGCCATTGTCTTCAACTGTACAAACCTCTCTTCCCTCTTTATCAATATCGAGGTAGACACGGATTTCTGAACAATAACCAGCCATCGCTTCATCGATGCTATTATCAACCACCTCATATACGAGATGATGCAATCCATCAATGCCTGTGGATCCAATGTACATACCAGGTCGTTTTCGAACAGCCTCAAGACCCTTGAGGACCTGAATACTCCCGGCAGAATAACCATGGGAAACGGAAGCCATCTCTACACCATCTTGGTGCAATGATGGCTCCAACGTTCCGTTGTCAAAGCTCCCTTCACTCATTCGTTATATCCTTATGTAATAATAAAAAAAATACCTGTATCAATTCTTATCAAGTATACCAAAATTATGGGGGAGTTGCAAGCTTGCACACGAATTCAAGCCAATTTATTACTTCTTTTATTACAAGATTTTACAAACAACAGATTCACTTAGCTGTACAATACTTGCACCGTCTGACACTACAAGGTAAAATGGCCGCATGAGCGAAGCACAAAACATATACTATGAGTTCTGGCAGGAAACTGCCTCCCGTATCAAGGAGACCCTTCCAGAACAGGAATACCATACCTGGTTCAATCGAATTGCCTACCTACGATCAGATAGTCATAAGGTAGTACTGGCTGTAGCAAGCCAGTTTATTCTGGACACAGTAATAGCCCGTTACAGGGATATGATACGCAATACGATGATTGAACTAACTGGAGAGGACATCGATATTGGTTTTGAGGTAGTAGCACGTTCAAAAATTGAACAAATACAACAACCATCAAAAGAACACAAGGAAACACCAAAGGAAACCCCCATTGTTACCATCCAACCAAAGCCACAGGTCAGTGAAGAAAAGACCTTGAAAATGAAAAAGGATTGTAATCTGAACCCTTCCTATGAGTTTCATACATTTGTGATCGGGGACAACTCCGCATTTGCCTATAATGCAAGCCTCGCCATTGCAAAGAATCCAGGAGTCAGTTACAACCCTTGCCTCATCTATGGTGGTGTAGGGCTTGGTAAAACACACCTGTTGAACTCCATCGGAAATCACATCATCAACAACACCCCTGAGCTGAAGGTTATGTATGTGACAGCCGAGATGTTTACCAATGAATTCATTGAATCAATCGGTTCACAAAGAACACAGCAGTTCAAGAACAAGTTCCGTAAAGTGGATGTGCTGCTTATCGATGACATACACTTCCTGCAAGGAAAGGACAGCACACAGGAAGAACTGTTCCATACATTCAACAACCTGTACGAGTCAAAGAAACAGATGGTATTCACCTGTGACCGACCTATCAGTGAACTGAAAAACATAACCGATCGCCTGAGTTCCAGGTTTGAGAGGGGATTGAACGTAGATCTGCAACCACCAAACTATGAAACAAGAATGGCAATCCTCAAGAAAAAACTTGTGGAAAGGGGCGGTTCAATGAGCGAGGAGATTCTCAACTACATAGCAACCAATGTATGTACAAATGTAAGGGATCTTGAATCATCACTTACCAAGCTTATTGCCTATAGCGAACTACTTGGACAGGAAATATCATTTGACAAGGCACGGGAACTCCTTGGCATTCTCCCCTCCTTGGCTGCCAATTCAAACCAGACCCTCTCCATTGATACCATCATTAAGGTAGTGGGAGAGTACTTCAATGTAAGCAGCTTCGAGATCAAGGGGAAAAAGAAGAACAAATCGCTCATACAACCAAGACAGATTGCCATGTTCCTGGCAAGGGATATTACCGAATACTCCACTACAGAAATCGGTACAGAATTTGGAGGCAGGGATCATACCACTGTCATGCATGCACATGACCGGATTGAGTCCTTGATGAAAGGGGATGAATCGTTTGCAAACACCATCGTGAAATTGAAGAGGGACTTAACAAATGGTAAGCGGTAATATCTTGTGGACAACCACTGGATACCTTGTGGATAACTGCCAAAACCTGTGGATACAGCTTTTTTCCTTGTGGATGAAATGTGGGCAACTGGACAAGTTATCCACAAGATGACAAAAATTAAGCAGTGATTGGACAAGAAATTAGAAAGTTATCCACAGAATCTGTGCTATTATTACTATTATTACTATATTTTTTAATAATCTAGGAGTATTAATATGAAATTCGTCTGCAACAAAGATGACATCCTCAACGAGATAATATATTCAATGGATTTTACCAGTCAGAGAAACTCTCTTTCGATCACCAGCAACGTCTATCTAGAGACATTTGATGGACGACTCATCATCAAAGCAACAGATCAGAAATTGGGATTCAACACTGAGATTGCAGTCGAGACACTGCAAGAAGGAAGAACCACTGTTTTCTGCGAAAAACTCCTGAATATTCTCAGAAGCCTTCCAAACACCAGAATTGATTTCTCATTGGAAGATGGAATGCTTACAATCAAGCCTGAAGAGCAGAACATTGATTTCAAACTAAGAACCATAGGTGCTGATGAATTTCCCTCCCTGGAGAATTCAGAATCATCTTCGTATTTCACGATTCCTCAGAAAACCTTCACCGATATGGCAAACCAAACCATGTTTGCCATCAGCGAGGATGAAACAAGATATTTCCTCTGTGGCCTGTATCTCGAAAGAAATGCAAGTGGCATGAACATGGTTGCCACAGATGGAAGAAGACTTTCCATTGTGGAGAGAACATTTGAAGAAGATCTTCCCATGTTCCCCTCAATTATCATTCCACCAAAATTCTTTACAGAATTGAAAAAACTCTCAACAGATGAGGGAATGCTTGATCTTTCAATAACAGAAAATATTCTTTTTGCAAAAATAGGTAACAGGACATTCTATACGACCCTCATCAAAGGACAATATCCAAACTATCGTAGGGTAATTCCAGATGTGCAAACCTATACCTGTACGATGAGAATCCAAGATATGCTTGATGCCTTGAAGAGAGTTTCTCTCTTGGTTGAAAACAAGGCAAAACGAATCTTCCTGGATATCAGTGAGGCTGGCGTGCTGCTTACCAGTGATGAGAGTGAAGTTGGAGAAGCGAAAGAAATCATTGCATGCCAGTATGAAGGTCCTGACAGCAAGGTTTCCTTGAACTACACATACTTGGTAAATCCATTGAAAGCCATGGAGGGAGAATATTTCTCCATCAACTTTACTGAACCTACTCGTGCAATGACAGTAAAACCCGATAGTAATAGGGATTACTTTCATATCATTATGCCAATGCAACCGAATGCCTGATGCGTTTTACCCAGCTTTGGACAAACCAATTCAGAAATCTGGCCAGCGAGAAAATACCTGTCGATAACCGACAGGTATTCCTCATTGGACCAAACGGACAAGGAAAAACCAATCTTCTTGAAGCGGTATATACACTCTGTTATGGATCTTCGTTTCGTACAAACCAATTGAAGGAACTCGCTACTGACAAAGAAAAAAACTTCAAGCTTGAAGGAATATACGTAACAGATGATGAACAACATCATACCCTTGTACTCGAATACAAAGACGCAAAACGAACAGTGCTGCTCGATGGACGGGAAATCAAGGACAGGAAGGAGTTGATCTACAACATCCCCTGTATTGTTTTCAGCCATGACGATATTTTTTTCATCAAGGGAGAACCTGAACAGCGAAGAAGATTTTTCGACCAGATCATGAGTATGTACAATCCCCTGTTTTTTGATGATATGCGCAGGTATAGGTTGGTATTGAGACAACGAAATCTGGCGATCAAAGAACAACGCTTTGAACTGCTTCCCGTCTATGACATCCAGCTCGCCACCTATGGCATTGCAATCCAGCAGGAAAGAACACGTGCTGTATTCGAGTTTGACCAGATTTTTCCTGAGATGTATCGCTCTGTTTCTGGTCAGGACATTGATATACATATCGAGTACCAACCGTCCTGGAACACCTGTGCAACCAAGGATGAGGTGATTGCTTACCTGGAACAGAAAAGAGGACGGGATATGAACCTGTTAACCACTACCAGTGGAATTCATCGTGACAGATTCCAAGTGATGGAAGGTTCTCAAAATTTTTCGCAAACAGGATCTACCGGCCAAATGAGGCTCGCTTCACTCATTTTTCGTACTGCACAGATGGCATTTTTTGAGAAAAAAACCGGAGGAAAGCCCTTGATACTGGTTGATGATGTCCTGCTCGAGCTTGATCATACCAGACGAGCGGAATTTCTGAGGTTGATGCAATCCTACAGCCAAGCTTTCTTTACATTTTTACCAGAAGAGCAGTATTTCTCCTCTCTGGCAGATGAGAACGCATTGGTGTATACTGTCGATCAAGGAAGATTTATCAGCCATGAAGGATAAGAAAACAAGACTGTGCAAGGAAGGAGAACCACTGGAAGCAAAAGCAGTGCTTGACTATGTCTTGAGAAGACTTGATATTCGTCCTGATAACCCAAAAGCAGCTGTTGGATTTGAGTGGCAGAAAATCATTGGAAACCGCTTGTATCCTCACGTGAAAATTGTGGAAATCAAGCACACCACATTGGTTTTGAAAGCAGACCATCCTTCTTGGGCACAAATTACCATGATGCAGCAAAAAAAGATTCTTTCTCTGCTCGCAAAGAAGTATCCATCCCTAGGCATTAAGAGCATTCAGATGCTAAGCTCTTAGTTACTTGACGTAAATACGGGCAGTCTATATACTGCACCACTCGGGGGAGTATCCTCTGAATTAAGTAGAAAATATCCGCGTAAAGCGATGTAAAAATTGGAGATTATCTCATGAGTTACAAAGGAAAAAGAACCTACCAGCCCAGTAGAGTGAAGAGAAACAGAAAGTTTGGTTTTAGGGCTCGTATGGCAACAAAGGGCGGTCGCCTGGTCTTGGCCCGCAGAAGAGCCAAAGGCAGACATAAGCTGTCCGTATGTGATGAGAAGAAGCCTTTCTAAACAAGAAATTGTAAAACGTAAACCGGAGATTGACCGAATTTTCAAGACCGGCAGGCATTATTCCTGCCGTGGATTGAAACTTATTGTAAGTCAGAACCAACTAGATATTGATAGGATTGTGGTAATTCCGGTCCGTCATTACGGTAATGCTGTCCAAAGAAACAGGATCCGTAGACAAATCAAGGAAATTTGGCGTACAGAAAAGCCTAGGATGGTCCCCGGTTACGATTTTGCATTTGTCGTTTATCCAGGAAAGGTTCTTGATTATGCATTCCAAAAGGAACAAATACTCTCTCTCTGCGATAAGGCTGGGGTGTTTAACCAGTCTTAAAACGCTTTCATAACACTCCTCATTCTGTTGTTCTGTCCTATCTTTCCTGTGATTGCTTTCTTCTCTACACATCCCCCCATCAGGAGCAGATATGGATAAAAATACCATTCTAGCCATTGTTCTATCCGTATTGGTCATTACCCTCGGAATGACCATCCAAGCCACTTTCTTCGCGCCGGCCACCCCTGAAATGGTGCCGACCACTGAACAAGTTGAAACCTCGAGCAACACTTCAGGTCAGAGTACCTATCTGGAGCCAGCCCAATCGAGTCAGGTTTCAGCCAATATTGCATGGGACAGTAGTCTCCCAGGTTCAATGGTTGCTGTTGGCAGCGAAGGCAATAAGACTCCCTTCACATTTGAGACAAACTATTTCTTGATTGAATTCAATCCCAGTGGTGCCTCAATTGCTTCCTTTAAGCTGAAAGAGCACCTTGATGAAGGGGAGCCTGTTGAACTGTTGTTCAAGGATGCATCATCCAATGATGCTTTCTTGATGTATGCAGGAAATGACAAGACCAATCCCATCGATGCAACCTTCCGTTACCAGATCATTGGTAACCAGGTGCAATTCACCCAGGATTTTGCCCTTCTCGAGGAAGATGGAAAGACCCCTGGCGCCCCATTCTCCATCACAAAGACCTACACGTTTGGAGAAGAGGATTATCTCTTTGAAATTGATGTGGAGACCAGAAACAGTGAGAACAAGGCCATTCCTCTCTCCTTTGAGAATTATGCCTATACGCTCGCCTTTGAACCACAGATTGGCCCCTCTTTCTCCTCCCTCGATAATAACTACAACTATCGTCGTTTTTATATCAAGGAAGACGGATCTTCCAAGAAGGATCAGGTCAAGTTGAGCAATGGTGCATACGCAACAACCAAGCCTCTTTCCTGGGTAGCACTTGTCGGTAAGTATTTCTCTATGATTGCCATTCCTGATGCAACCAACTATATGGTCAGCTTGAGTGAAGTTTCAGATGAAGGTCTTCCTCTTCAGTCGAGCATCTATCTGAGCAGACCAACGATCAAGAGTGCAGCCCAGACGGATACATTCAGGTTCTATGCCGGTCCGCAGCTCAAGGGTGATATGGTCATCTACAACGATGCTTCCCTGAATAGCTTTGGGGTATCGGGATTGCAGCTTGAAGCAGCGCTGGACAGCAGTTCATGGCTTGGATGGCTGGAGACAATACTGAAGACAATCTTGAATTTGCTTTACCGGGTGATCCCTAACTATGGTATTGGAATCATCATCCTTACTTTCCTTCTTAAGCTGGTACTCTACCCGATTACCAAGAAGGGTATGGAGTCAACTGCAAAGATGGCATCCCTCTCCCCAAAGATGCAGGAGATCAAGGAAAAGTATCCTGACAATCCAACCAAGCAGAACGAAGAGATGGCGACCCTGTACAAGAAAGAGAAGATCAACCCAATGGGTGGATGTCTTCCGATGTTGTTGCAGTTCCCCATCCTTATTGCCTTCTACGGACTGCTCAATAAGCACTTTGAGTTGAGAGGAGCGATGTTTATCCCAGGATGGATTCCTGACTTGAGCCGTCCAGATACGGTTGCGAGCTTGCCGTTCAACCTGCCATTCCTAGGCAATGAGCTGCACTTGCTTCCCATTTTCTATACAGTAAGTATGATTTTCTCAATGAAAATAACCCAGAACGCCTCAACTGCAGGTAGTCAGCAGGGCATGATGAAATTCATGACCTACGGAATGCCGTTGATGTTCTTCTTTGTGTTGTACAATGCTCCTTCTGGTTTGATCCTCTACTGGTCAGTGATGAATGCCCTATCCATCCTCCAGCAGCTGCATACAAACAAGAAGAAACAGCGTGAGGCAAATGAGGAAGCACAGACCAACGTGCAGCAGTTCCCAGGTCCAAAGGGAAAGGGACGCAAATAGAAATTCAACTGCGGGGGATTTTCCCCCGAACGGAGTAGCATATGATGAAAGAATTCGAAGGACGTACTGAGCAGGAAGCAATTGCAAAGGCAATTGAGGAACTGCATATTGAGCGTGAAGATTTCGATGTTGAAATCGTTGAACCGGTCAAAAAAGGGCTCTTCAAGAAGAGCAATGTAAAGATCAGGATTCATTTTGATGATGGAAGCAATCTGGAACCGGATACATTTGAAGATGATGAGAGAGAACTGGAACAGCCTATCAACAGCGAACTTGAGGACAAGTTGCTTACCTTTGTGGCTACAATCTTGGACAAGATGGGCTATGAAGGCAGGGTTTCCATTGGGTTCAGGAAGGAGCGTAAGCTTGGATTGAATATTGAGAGTGACAACTCAAATATTATCATTGGGCGTAAAGGTAAGAACCTTGATGCCATCCAGCTTATTGCCAATGTGTATGCTGGCCAACTCGATCCTGACATGAAGGTCATCGTTGATAGTGAAAACTATCGCATGAGGCATGAAGAGCAGCTGATCAGAATGGCTTTCAAGACAGCTGAACAGGTACGAAGGAGTGGAAGAAGCAAGTTGCTTGAGCCCATGAATCCGTATGAGAGAAGGCTTGTCCATACTGCACTCAATGACTTTGGTGGGGTAGAGACCAAGAGTGAGGGAGACGGGCTGTATAAACAGATACGAATCTCCAACGAGAGAAACTAACCCAACAACGGGAGCCAATCAAGGTTCCCGTTTTTAATGCTTGACAAATATTCAGAACAGACCTACTGTTGCTAGTGTGCCGTATGGCACAAAACACTATATCTTGTGTGTATAGGAAAAGGGAAGTTGGGTGTAGAAGCCCACGCGGTCCCGCCGCTGTGATGGGGAGTTCCGGGCAATATCCACTGGAGAAATCTGGGAAGGAGCCTGGGATGAAGAACCTAAGCCAGAAGACCTTGCCTGTACAGACACGCCGTCACGGAGAATGACATAAGGCGTGTGCCTCAGAGCACCCTCTTTATACGTCTTGTCTCCGCGAGGAGGAAACCATGCAACAGCAAGTGGTCAAAAGAGACGGGCAGGTGGTTCTCTGCGAGGTTCAGAAAATCATTGATGCAATCGAAAAAGCAGCGAATGCTGCAGGACAAAAAGTGGATGCCAAGATGGTCGCTGCCACCGTTTTGTCCAAGACAAAGGGAAAGGACAAGGTAGAGGTGGAGTATATCCAGGATCTTGTTGAAGAATCCCTGATGGAGCAGAGCTATCAAGCAACTGCAAAAGCATACATCCTCTACCGTAAGGGAAGGGAACGGGTAAGAGAGGGCAAGGCCCTCATCAAGGCAACGAATGAGATGTTCAGTGCCTACCTTGATGATACAACCTGGAGAGTCAAGGAAAATGCCAATACCAGGCGTTCTGTCAATGGTATGAACAACTACATCCGAGAACGATTCACTGAGCAGTACTGGTTGCATGAAATCTATCCTGAGACTATCCGTGAAGCCCACCAGAGTGGATCACTGCATCTCCATGATCTTGGCTTCTTTGGCCCATACTGTTGTGGCTGGGACCTTCGCCAGCTGCTAACCTCTGGCTTTGGAGGTGTTGATGGTAAAGTTTCCAGTAAGCCGGCAAAACATTTTCGGTCCCTGCTTGGACAGGTGGTGAATGCAACCTTCACCTTCCAGGGTGAGTGCGCAGGAGCTCAGGCCTGGTCTTCTTTTGACACTTACTGTGCACCATTTATCAGATATGATGGCCTTACCTTTCGTGAGGTCAAGCAAGCAATGCAGGAGTTCATTTTCAATCTCAATGTCCCTACACGAGTAGGTTTCCAGTGCCCCTTCTCCAATCTGACCTTTGACATCACCATTCCCTCCAGCTTACGGGATGTCTCGGTGATCCGGGGAGGAGAGCTGCAAAAAGAGACCTATGGGGAGTTCCAGGATGAGATGGATATGATCAACCAAGCCTTCTGTGAGGTCATGGAGGAAGGGGATGCTTCAGGAAGAGTGTTCACATTCCCCATCCCTACCTATAATGTAACCAAGCAGTTTCCCTGGGACTCGAAGGTTGTTGATTCCATTTTTGCCATGACCGCAAAATATGGGATTCCTTACTTCTCAAATTATGTGAACAGTGATTTATCCCCTGAGGATGCGCTCTCAATGTGCTGTCGACTTAGACTCGATACCTCTGAGCTGAAGAAGCGAGGTGGGGGGCTCTTTGGGTCTAATCCCCTTACTGGTTCGATCGGTGTGGTGACATTGAACCTTCCCAGGCTTGCCTATGAGAGCAAGGATGAGAAACAATTCATGTCTGCACTCCATGATCTTTCCCACCTAGCTAAAAAGAGCCTTGAGATCAAGCGAAACGTCATTGAGAAGCAGACCGAACGTGGTATGTATCCCTTTAGCCGGTTCTCCTTGGAAACGGTAAAACAACGTAATGGGTGCTATTGGGCAAACCACTTCAGTACCATCGGAATCGTGGGGATGGAAGAGGCTTGTCTCAACCTATTCGGTAAGGAAGGATCCCTTACAACCGAGAAAGGACAGTCCTTTGCCCTTCGGGTACTCTCAACGTTACGGGAAATTATACAAGGCTTCCAGAGAGATACAGGTAACTTCTACAACCTTGAGGCGACCCCCGCCGAGGGAGCCAGCTACCGATTGGCAAACCTCGATAAGAAAGCCTTTGGAGATATCATTACCGCCGGCGAAGATGTTGCTTACTATACCAACTCCTCCCAGCTCCCTGTAGGCTATACCGATGATCTCTATGAGACACTGGAGAAGCAGGACGAACTACAGTGCCAATACACAGGAGGAACAGTCCTTCATCTCTATCTTGCCCAGAGAATAGAGGACCCAAAGCTTGCCAAGCAGTTGGTAAGGAATGTATGTACCCGTTACAAACTTCCCTATGTCTCCCTTACCCCTACCTTCTCTACCTGCAAGAACCATGGATATCTCGATGGAGAGGTTGAGTATTGCCCGTATTGCGGGGAAAAGACCGAGGTATGGACCAGGGTGGTTGGCTATCTCAGGCCAAAGGAAGATTTCCATCCTGGAAAGCAAGAGGAACATCGCCAGAGAAAGTCTTACGCGGTAAAAGTATCATGATTGTCAGTGGTATTGAAGGCTCATCATTCCTGGACTATCCAGGGATGTTGAGCTGTGTTCTCTTTACCCAAGGGTGCAATTATGACTGCTTTTATTGTCATAATCGTGCATTAATTGGATATAAGAATGGTGTTATAGGCTATCAAGAGATAGAGAGTTTTCTGAAAAAACGAGTGGGTTTTCTACAAGCGGTTGTCATCAGTGGAGGGGAGCCTACTTTGCACGGTAGCCTTCCTCAGTATTTCTCCTTGGCAAAAAGCCTAGGCTATCTTACCAAGCTTGATACCAATGGGAGTCGGCCGGAAGTGCTTTTGGAATTGTTGGAAGCAGGCCTAATCGACTATGTTGCATTGGATGTGAAAGCACCTTGGGCAAGGTATCGGGAAATTGCGGGAAAAGGAGCTGATCCAGCGAATGTGCAGCGATGTGTGTCTTTACTTCAGGAGTATCAAGTGATGCATCCTTCCTTCCAATGGGAGGTGAGAACCACATTGGCTCCAACCTTAATGGAAGAGGATTTATTGGAGATTGCTGGAATGCTGCCAGAAGTAAACCGTTGGGTACTGAATTTCTATCGCACACCGAAGGATTACAAGGAAGAGGATGGAATGAGGATCAACCAACCCGCCCTGAGCGAGCGGGAGGTTGCTTGCATGCAAGAGAGATTGCTTCTCTTGCAGCCGAATCTCAAGCGAGTGAGATAATCTGTTCCCAGGGAAGGTCGCTCTTGCCGAAGTGACCATAGTTCATGGTCTTCTGGTAGATCGGCCTTTTTAGATCCAATGTCTTTATGATGCCAGCTGGGGTGAGGTCGAACTTCTCCCTTACCAGCTTTTCCAACTGTTCATCGTCCTCTGTTCCTGTCCCAAAGGTATCGACATACACGGAGATGGGATAGGGAACACCAATTGCATAGGAGAGTTGGACCTCACAGGTTGTACAAAAACCATTTGCTACCAGGTTCTTTGCAACGTAGCGAGCCATGTAAGCACCGCTTCGGTCAACCTTTGAGGGATCTTTCCCGCTGAATGCCCCGCCTCCATGACGACCCATTCCACCATAGGTATCAACAATGATTTTTCTTCCTGTTAGTCCAGTGTCCCCTGCAGGACCTCCCGTGACAAATCTACCAGTTGGATTAATGTACACCTTGGTTTTATCGTTCAACAGGCCGGTAGGTCCCAGCACGGTTTCAATGACTTCCTTTGTAAGATAAGAGATAAGGGTATCACGACGGGCTTGTTCGGAATGTTGGTGACTGATGACCACCGAATCTATGTGTACTGGTTTCCCATCTTGGTACAACAGTGATACCTGGCTCTTTGCATCGGGTCTCAAGAAGGGAGCTTCGCCACTTTTTCTCAGCTTGCTCGCCCTTTCCAGGAGTTGATGTGCCCAGTAGATTGGGGCTGGCATGAGAGTCTCTGTCTCATTGCAGGCATACCCGAACATCATGCCCTGGTCGCCAGCACCTTGTTGGCCGTACAGGGATGTTTCAGCAGTAACTCCCATGGAGATATCCGGTGATTGGGTATTGGTAAAATCCATTACCTTGAGGGAATGGTAATCAAAACCGATTCCCTCATCAGTATATCCAATTTCCTTTACCGTGGATCTAACAATGTTGTCTATGTCGATTGTTGCATTGGTGGAAAGCTCTCCTCCAACCACAACCCTGTCAGTCGTTGCGAAGACTTCACAGGCAACCCTGCTCTGTGGGTCCTGGGCAAGACAAGCATCCAATACGGCATCGGAGATCTGATCGCAGACCTTGTCCGGATGTCCCTCACTGACTGATTCTGAAGTAAAAATGTGTGAACCGTGTGTTAACATACTACACCCTTCCTTATGGAACTGCGGAAGGGGGAACTCAACTCAAATAGATTGATACGCTCCCCTTTTAGCAAGTTTCTTTATTGACGCCCGCAAGCCGGGAGGCTGACAAATCGACGTCATTGAAAAAGATAGTACCAAGAAACACGGTTTTTTACAAGACAATGGTAGGGGTTTACATAACAATAATTGTTATGATATATATAATGTTATGAAGATGGTATATATACAAGATGGAAAACAGTTGGAAATCTACATGCACCCTAAGCGGCAGCAGATTTTACATGAGTTGAGTGTGCAGGGACCGATGACAGCCAAGATGCTCAGTGATGCTCTCGAAATGACCCCCTCCAGTGCAAAACATCATGTTTCCCGATTGATGGAGTTACAGGTAGTCGAGGTGGACCACACGGAATTGATCCATGGTATTACCGCAACCTATTATCGAAAACGATTGGTGACGGTGAGTTTCAGCTCTCTCGCTGAAGAGAAAAGAAAGCTTGCTTCCGATATGGTGACCAAACAAATCCACGATGACTTCTACAAGAAGGCTCAATCCTTTACCGATGGAGATGGTCATTTCCAGGCGGACCAGATTTCGGGAGTCGTACATCTTAGTAAAGATGAGGCTGATGAGCTTTATAAGCGAATCAGAGCGTTCATAGATGAGAAAGAGAAGAAAGAGGAAGGGACTGAGCCCTTTGTCTTCTCCCTGATGGCCTATCATGCATAGCAGTATGTTCCACCCTGCTGCTTACATGGCTAGCTTGTCTGCCTCTTATCTTGCATTGGGCGTGACGCTACCCGCCATGAGCCTGATTGTCATAAGTAAAGGATATCCGCTTGAGTATCTGGCTGTGATCATGGTCATCTATTCGGTAGCGGTAATGGCAGCTGAAGTTCCCAGTGGTGTGTTTGCCGATACCTGCGGAAGAAAGGCGAGTTTTCTCCTTGGCCTTGCCTTCTCTCTGTTGGGTACCCTCTGTATTCTGTTTGATTCCCTTATACTCCTTGGGTTGGGTTTTTTGCTTTCCGGGTTGGGAAGAGCCTTTGGAAGTGGGAGTCTTGACGCGAAATATATTGAAGACGGACAAAGAAACGGAAACAAGCTTGAGGACCTGGTATATGCACTGGAGATCAATTCAGGAATTTCCCTTAGTTTGGGAGCTCTGCTGGGAGGTTGGCTACTTACCCTTGGCAAAGAGGGACCATCCCTGACACAACCACTTCTTCTGGTCCGTATGGTGTTGTTGGTAGGGGCCTTGCTACTGGTAATCTTTTCCATCAGGGAAGAGGTCTCCCAGGATATGAAGCGTATCTCCTATAAAGAGCAGTTTCGCTTGTTCGTATCCACGCTACGCTCCTCTCCCTTTCTTGTCCTATATTGCGTGAGTGTTCTCTTTCAGGGAATGTTGTTGGCCTCCCTTGAAAGCTATTGGCAGCCATACCTGAAAAGGTTGCTTCTGGATGATTCCATGCTTTGGGTGCTGGGGATGACGACAGCCATCATATTCTCCATCAGCATCCTTGGATCGGTATTCGGCAAGAAGCTTGTGAAGTATAAGCGTCCTGTAGGTATCTATAGCATACTTTTCATCCTTGTCTACCTGCTGCAAGTTCTACTCTCCATGACCACGAGCATGGTATGGTTCTTGGGTGTGTTCTCCCTGATCTATCTTTTGCTTGGGGTTCTCTCTGTGGTTGGAACCTATGTGTTGAACAAGGTCTCAGAGGATACGGTGAGGACAAGCATGTTAAGTCTCTCCTCTTTCAGCCTGCAAGCAGGGGGAGTCCTTGCCAACCTGTTTGCAACCTCCCTGTTCCTTGTTGGAGGAATTGGTTTGTTCTGGAGAGTCTCTGCCTTCGTGGGAATCATGGGAATCCTGTTCCTGACCAAGCCGATGCTACAGCGATTTCCAAGATCCTGAAGCAAAGAGATCTCTGAGTTCTTTTGCTTTCTCCTTGCTGAACTGGGCCCCACGTTGCCTGATTATCTCACCGGCAAGGATGGAGGCGATTGTTCCCGATTCTTGTATTGAGTAGTCATGGTACAGTCCATAGAGGAATCCTGCGGCGTACACATCCCCAGCACCTGTGGTATCGGTAGGAACTACTGGTCCCTTGACCGGAATATTGATGATCTTTCCTTCGTGGCTGATGTAGGAACCTTTTTTCCCATTCTTTACAATGGCTGTCCTACAGAGCTTACCCATGGAACGACAACACTCATAAGGGTCATAGTTGTCAAAGAGAATCCTTGCCTCCTCCCGGTTTGCAAACACAATGTCACACTCTTGGCTGATGAGGTTGAGGAAGGGCTCCCTGTAACGGCCAACAGCAAACGGGTCTGCGAGATCAAAAGAGACAACTGTTTTATGTTCCTTTGCAATGTGCAAGGCCTTCTTGATGGCTTCTTGCTGGCTTTTGGTATCCCACATATAGCCAGTAAAGTGGAAGAAGGAGGCTTTTTTCACGGTGTCCTCGTCTACATCGGCCATCTCATAGAGCCGGTTTGCTCCCAGGAATGTATTCATGCTTCGCTCACTATCTGGAGTAATAAGGATGACCGTAGAACCAGTCATTTCCTTGTCGGTTATAGCAAGCTGGTCAGCAACCCCAAGTTCCTTGAGACGCTGTTGATAGATGTGGCCATTCTCATCGCTACCAATCTTTCCTGCCAATGTTGTCTTTACACCTAGTGAGGCAAGGGCGATGATTGTGTTGGGACAGGAGCCTCCACAGCTGTAGGTTGTTTTGCGTTCCTTGGAGAGGAGCATGAGCTCTTCCATTCTCTGTGGGCCGATCAAGGCCATGGTACCCTTGTGGATTCCAAGTGCGGTAATATCATCTTCCTCAACACTGACAATGATGTCGATGAGGGGGTTCCCTATGCCATAGACCATGTGCTCACTTTCTTTCATGTATGGGTATTCTACCATTGCTTTCCACCTGTATTCAACAAGAAGCTTGCGAAACTATCGTACCAAGGGTAGGATGAACGAGGAGGCAGCAATGGGTGCATATCGAATAACCGGGGGAAACCCTGCGAGCGGAGAGGTGCAGATCAGTGGAAACAAGAATGGTGCACTACCGTGTCTTGCTGCCACCTTGCTGACTGATGAGCCTGTTCGATTGTTGAACGTTCCCGATATCGAGGATGTTCAGGTTATGGTCAAGCTCTTGGAGAACCTTGGTTCCAAGGTAATCAAAGAGGATTCCAATACCTATACCATTATGAGTGGGGGGAGAAGCGGTAAGCTCAAGAAGAAACTGGTCCAATCGGTGAGGGGTTCCATCCTTCTCTTGGGACCATTATTGGCTACCATTGATGAAGTTCGTCTAACTCCTCCTGGAGGGGATGTTATTGGGCTTCGTAGACTCGACACCCACTTTATCGGCCTCTCTGCGTTGGGGTCCACTTGCCTGATCAATGAGGAAGGGGAGATTCATATCAAGGCAAATGGAAGTAGGTTGCAGGCAAATGACATCTTCCTTGATGAAGCCTCTGTAACAGCAACAGAAAATGTTCTCATGGCCTCTTCATTGGCCGAAGGAGAGAGCATTATCAGCAATGCCGCAAGTGAGCCTCATGTTCAGGACCTTTGCAGGATGCTTAACAGAATGGGATGTCATATAGAGGGAATAGGTTCCAACCGTCTCTATGTAACCGGCCAAAAAAAACTTCATGGCTGTGAGTTCCGCCTCACAGCTGATTATATGGAAGCTGGTTCCTATATCGGCCTAGCCGGTGCAACTGGAGGCCAGCTGTTGCTCAAGGGGGTCGACCCTGGGCATCTGAGAATGATTCGCCTGGGCTTTGAACGAATTGGGATCACCTTCGTTGTTGATGGTCCTTCTTCCATCCTTGTACCCAAACGGCAGAAACGGATACTTGCAAAGGAAGTAGGAGGCCATACAGCAAAGATTGATGATGCTCCCTGGCCTGGCTTTCCCGCTGACCTCTTGAGTATCATCACTGTATGCGCAACCCAGATGGAAGGTTCAATCCTGATCCATGAGAAGATGTTTGAGTCTCGTATGTTCTTCGTTGATTGGTTGATCAGGATGGGTGCAGATATCATCCTTTGTGACCCACATCGAGCAGTGGTCAATGGACCCAGCCAACTGCTGGGTTCAGAGTTATCCAGTCCTGATGTACGAGCTGGAATGGCACTCGTCATTGCTGCTGCTTGTGCTAAAGGTGTCAGTGTGATCCAGAATATCTATCAGATTGAACGGGGTTATGAAAATCTCTGTGGTAAGCTCCAAGCCTTAGGTTTGTCCATCGAAAGGGATACGTAACTCTCTGTTTTTACTGGAGTTCACTCACGTATCCACACCCTTGTCCAGAAGTTATCCACAAGTTATCCACAAGCAAGTGGAACCTATGTTGATATCGGGTGCAGTTAAGACAGATTTCTAATAAGAACCATGGGTTTTTATACGGTATTGGCTATTATGACAAATATATATATTAGAACAAATAAAACATAAGTTTACCAAACGGGTTTGATCGTATTTTTATATAGGTTTAATGCACTTTTTATTGTTTAGTAAGGTACTTGTATTTAGGGTAAATAAACGAGTTATCAACAAGTTATCCACAACCTGTACACGTTGTACTTTGATGCAGTAACTCACCTTCTTAGGTGACTTAGCTCAGAATATGTGATGATGTGTTTTGTCCAATAAAATACCGCTGTCAGTGTAAAATCTTGTTTAGGATGATTAGCTGTGGTACAGTTTCCCTAGGAGGGGTGATGAAAAGTAATTCATGGATACTCAGTACCTCTCTGGTGTTCCTCTCAACCTTGTTGTTGGTGATTTTTTCGTTGAGCACCCTGGCTGAAATTGAACGAGTGTACAAGGACCAGACCGCCCTGGGTACCGAAGCGTTGAAACAGCAGTTTCTCTATGATTCAGTCAATAACCAAATCAAGCGAATCGATACACAACGAGCAATCCACCAGAATGAATACCAAAAGCAACTGGATCATATCACTTGGCATATGGATACTTCCTATGAGGCGGATATTGAAAGCTTTCCACAGGTGGTTGCATCCTTCTTTACCCAGGACTCTTCCTCCCCTTGGACTGCTGTACTTTGGCAGCGGGAAACGGGTGAAGTTATCGTGGATAATAAAGGGGTTATTGTGGGATCAGAACCTCCCATTGATGTGGTGAATAGCCCCCTGCATGGTTTTCAGTTGTATGAATTGCACTCATATGCTCCCTATACACTTTTTGTCGGAATTCCCCAAGCGGTGATTGACGAAGAGGTAAAACAGTATATCGCTGATGAGATATATGCGAGTAAATACCCGGAAAATTCCTATATCTGGGTTAATGAGGTAATCAACTATGAGGGTGGGGACGAATATGCAATTAGGAGAATCCATCCCAACCTCCGGGATTCTGTGGGCGTATACCTCTCTACCAATATGACAGATGTACAGGGCAATACACCCTATAAGACTGAGCTGGAGGGGATTAACCAGGATGGGGAGCTCTTCTTTACCTATTTCTTCAAAAAATTGGATAGTGATGTCATCTCGGAGAAATTTACCTATGCAAGACTCTACAAGGATTTTGACTGGATTGTTGCAATGGGTATCCATCTTGATGATCTTGCCATGTATGTAGAGGAGACTGCAAACAAGAGTGCCGGTATCGTGGGTCAGATTACCCCGATATTCATTGGGGCAATTATTCTGCTCTTTGTGCTTCACTCTGTTCTGCTGGTAGTGCTGGAACATCAGCGAAATAGAAGGCAAGCAAAGAGCCTTGAGGATCAAGCATATAGGGATCTGTTGACCGGAATTGGAAATCGCAGAAGTGGTCTGCTTGCCTTGAAAAAAGCGTATCTTGAGAGCAGGAAGGGTAATGGCGCTGGGGTGGTGTCAATCTTTGATATAGATTATTTCAAACATATCAATGATACCTTCGGACATGATGCTGGAGACAGGTGTCTGATACAGCTAACCAAAACATTGCAGGAGTTGGCCTGCTCAAAGGATGCCCTTTTCCGGTGGGGTGGTGATGAGTTCCTTATTGTATGCCCCCCTCTTACGGCTGAACAGGTTAACCAGATGGCAGAGTCATTGCTTAGTGCAGCAAGAACTGTGGAAGTGGAACATGAGACAACCAAGATAACACTGACCATATCACTGGGCCTTGTCTCCTTCCTGCCAAGTGATACATCTGAAATTGATACATTCAAGAGAGCAGACGGGGCGCTCTACCAGGCGAAGGAAGCAGGAAGAAACAGATTTGTGTCGCTTCTCTAATTTTTTTCATTCTCAGCTTGACAAGTAAGATAAGGAACGGTATAACTGGTATTGTTGTTAGTTCTTTCTAACAAATAAGGAGCACCTATGCCACTTTCCTTTGCCCAAGTTGGAGAAACAAGAAAAATTATAGGACTGCACGGGGAAGATGCAATAAAACAACATCTTCTTGATCTTGGATTTGTTGCAGGAGAAGTCATTAAAATTGTGGGCAACAGTAACCAAGGGATTGTCCTTTCCATTAAAGGTGTCCGTCTTGCCTTGAATCGTGGGTTGGCTCACCGAATAAACGTTGCATAATATCGTTACATAACGAGGAGATAGAAGTATGACACTAGGATCATTACGTCCTGGGGACAGGGCAAGAGTGCTGTCCATCGGAACACAGGGTGCATTACGCCGAAGAATTTTGGATATGGGGATTACCCCACGTGTGGTTGTGCAGTTGATTAAGGTTGCTCCTTTAGGTGACCCCCTGGAGCTGACGGTACGGGGGTACCAACTGAGTCTGAGAAAGCAAGAAGCTTCTTTGATTGAGGTTGAAATCATCTAGGAGCATTTTTTTTGCATATATAGTTAGTTATGGCTAACAATAAAGAGAGGAGTAACCATGCCCACAACCATAGCACTTGCCGGAAACCCCAATTCAGGGAAGACCACGGTATTCAATGCACTAACTGGATCTCGCCAGCATGTAGGAAACTGGCCGGGAGTAACCGTAGACAAGAAAGAAGGTGTCTATAAGAAGGATGCCAGGTATGCCATCCTTGATCTTCCAGGGACCTATTCACTCAGCCCCTATAGCGCTGAGGAGATCATAACCCGAACCTTTATCGTTGAAGAGAAACCGGCATGTGTCATTGATGTTCTCGATGGCACCAGTCTGGAGCGAAATCTCTATCTTGCTCTGCAAATCATGGAAACGGGAGTTCCTACTGTTTTAGCTATCAATATGATGGATGAAGTTCGCCTCAAGGGCGATGTTATTGACTGTAAGCGACTGGAAGCAGAGCTTGGCGTTGCTGTCATCCCCATAGAGGCAAGAACCGGTAAGGGTCTGGATCAATTGATGCAAGCGGTAATGGATACAATTGAGACCAAAAGATGCCCAAAACCCTTGGATATCTACCGCCTAAACGGGACGGTGGACGAGGACACCCTGGCTGACCAAAGGTATACGTATATTACATCACTGGTGGAGAAAGCTGTCCTCAGAAGTGCCTCTTCGGGGGAGATCAAGGAAAGCAGGAGTGATAGGATGGATAGGGTGCTGACTCACCGCTTCTTTGCCCTCCCTGTTTTTGCGGTGGTGATGTATTTTCTTTTTGCAGCCACCTTCAGTGAGAATTTTCTTTTCATTGAAGGCCTTCCCAGCCCTGGGGTAGCGCTGGCAACCGTCGTGGAGTCTCTCTGGGGGTGGCTCACTGAACTGGTGTCTCTTGGGTTGGTATCTGCTGGAGCTGCCCCTTGGGCTTACAGCCTGGTGGTAGATGGTGTGTTGGAAGGACTGGGCGCAATCCTTGGGTTCCTTCCTCTTATCTTGGTGCTGTATTTGTTGATGAGCTTTCTGGAAGATAGCGGGTATATGGCTCGTGTTGCCTTTGTGATGGACAGGATTTTTCGAAGGTTTGGATTGAGTGGACGATCTTTCATCCCTCTCTTGATGGGTTTTGGGTGTTCTGTTCCCGCCATTATGGCTACCAGAACATTGGACAGTGAGAAGGATAGAAGGATTACCACCCTGCTTGCAGGGTTTATGCCCTGTGGAGCAAAATTACCTATTTTCATTATGTTTGTCTCCATCTTCTTCGCCGATGGAAACAAGACATTGGTACTCTTCTTCCTGTATGCACTGAGCTTGGGGGTGTCGATCCTTGTCTCCCTTCTGATCAACAGGATTGCCTATAAGGGTCAGGTTTCCAATTTTCTGATGGAGCTTCCCCAATACCGACTGCCTACCCTCAGGTCAGTGTGGATCCATGGATACGAGAAGGTGAAGGGATTTATCCAGAAGGCAGGTACTGTGATTCTCGCAGCAACCATCCTGATCTGGGTGCTTTCTTCCTTCAATATGGCATCGTTCAACGGCCAGAACCTGGAACAGAATGATACGATCCTCTCAGAGATGGATACCTCATTCCTTGCTTCTGTGGGAAAGGTTGTTGCTCCTATTTTTAAGCCCTTGGGTTTTGGGGAGTGGAGACCAACTGTAGGTATAGCTACAGGATGGATTGCGAAGGAGATGGTCGTGGTGACACTGGCTCAGCTCTATAGTGAGGATGTGAATGAGGAGTACCTAACGCAGTACTTTGCTGGTATGAGTGAAGGTGAACTTTCTGATCTGGGATTTTCTGAGGGGATGTACTCAGCAGACGAGGCCTTCGATATCTATGCTGAATCGGTATTGATGGAAGGCGGTGATGAGGGAGGACTACGTACACTTCGTCAGGATATTCGAACCAAGCAAGCTGCCTTGGCTTATATGGCCTTTAACCTGCTTTGCATGCCTTGCTTTGCAGCAGTCGGTGCTATGAAGCGGGAATTGAAGACAGTCCGACGTACAGCAGGAGCTGTTGGAATTCAGATGCTGACCGCATACCTGGTGGCATTATTGATCAATATGATCGGATCATTGGTTTGGTAGGAGGAGACTATGATTAATTACATAATTGGGTTTGGTGCTGCTATTTTCCTCTTGTCATTGTTGGTAAGGTACATCAAGCGAAGAAGAAGGATTAAGGCGGCAGGGGAGATGCTTTCATTCTGTAGTGGAAGCTGTGCTTCCTGTGGCAGTCGTTCTGTTTGTCAATCCTGATAGATATCATCGTGTGTAACCAGTATGACCGGTTCTTCTTCACTGTTGATCAGGCATCGCCTGATGGTGGAGAAGAGCTGGCGTACATTTCCTGGCCAATGATAACTCATAAGCAGTTCCAGTCCATGTTCATCCAACTGCTTCTTGCTTTTACAGTGAAGCAGGAAATGTTCGCAGAGCTGAGGAATGTCTTCAAGATGATCTCTTAGCGGAGGCAGGGTGATAGATACCTCATTGATGCGATAGAAGAAATCTTTACGGATTCGGTTTCCTTGCATGAGTGTCACGAGGTCTTCATTGGAGGCTGTGATGAGGCGAAAACGGGAGGTATGCAATTGTGTATCTCCCAGACGTCGGTATTGTCCGTTTTCCAGGAGCCTGAGCATATAGGCTTGGAAGGAAGGAGAGAGCGTCTCTAACTCGTCGAGGAACAAGGTCGATTGGTTGGCTTCATGGACCAACCCTGGGAGGTCTGTATTTCCGTCTGTAAAAGCTCCTTTTACATGACCAAAGAACATGGAGTTTCCTAAGGAACTGGAGAGGAGTGAGCAATTGACCGATACCATGTTTCTATGGGGGAAGCTGAGGCGATGAAGATAGGTAGCCGCCAGTTCTTTTCCTGTTCCTGTTTCTCCATACAGATGAATCGAGCAGTTCTGCTTTGCATAGTGAGAAAGATCATTTCTCAGCCTCTGCATACAATAACTATTTCCAACCAACCCACAAGGTATATATGGTTTCTGTTGTTCTCGGCTTTCTGTTTTTCCCAGGAAAGGATCCAGATGGGAAAACAGGGAATCGAAGTCAACACCTTTTCTTTGAATGATATGAAGATTGAGATGTTTGAACGCTTGTTTATTGAGTTGTTGCTCGTTGCTGGTAAAGAGCAGGATAGGGATAGTACAGTTTTGGTAAGTTAGTTGTTCAAGAACTGAACGTTGGCTTCCCTTGCTCATCCGCTCGTCTATGATGAGTAGTTTTGGGCTCACCGAGCTGCTATCCAGTGCTTCCAGAAGTTTATGGGAAATAGTAAATTCATGAAGAAACTCTTGGGTAAAATGGTGCTTGAAATGCTCCTTGAAACGCCAGTCCGATGAGATGATGAACAGAGACATGCAGAGACTCCCAATACATAATCATAGGAACACCCGAAATAGCAATAGGAGCTTCAACATAGATGGGTTCGTGTTTTCCTTGGAGTAATATTGAAAGCTGTAATGACCGTTCTCTACTCTCTCTTTGAGAGGTGTACCGGTTTAGTTTTTCTTTTCTGTCATGATGGTTTGAATTGCTGAAAGAGCATAGATTCCAGCAGTTTCGCTGCGTAGGATATTAGTCCTTAAGAGTACAGGATGAAATCCCGCGTCCTCAAGGAATATACACTCTTCTTCGCTAAAGCCACCTTCAGGACCCACTAGTAGGGCAATTGGGGTCTCCATAGGGAGTGATTCAACCAGATCATGGAGTGTTTTCTGAGTCTCTTGACGTTTGCTTTGATGGAAGAATAGTGCAGGACCACGATTGTTCCACCACTTGGGAAGTTCTGAGAGGGTGATCACCTCTGGAACCATTTCCGTGGAGATTGGGGAACCACTCTGTTGCAGGGCCTCCTTTACTTGTCGATCCAGCCGCTCAAACCTGTTTCCTAAAGCTTTCTCACTTTTGCTTGAAAGGTCAGGAACACAGTACCGACTTTGGACAAGTACAATCTCCCTTACTCCGATTTCTGTTGCTTGCCTGACTATCTGGTCTTCCTTCTTTCCTTTGCAGAGACACTGCATAAGGGTCAAGTTTGGGTAGGGCCCAGCATAGGAAGGAAGCGCATCGGTTGTTTGGACCGATGCATCTTCTTTCACTTCCATACAGGAGAGTCTGCACTCCTGTTTTTCGATTTTCTCAATGGTCAGTTGATAGGACTTTCCATCCTGGCCACGACCAAGAATGTGCTGGCCTTCCTTGAGTCTTAATACCTTGCTCAGGTATTGGCTCTCTTTACCCTTGAGTGTCAGAGAGGATTCCCCTTTGAAGGTTTTCGGAAGGACATACTGCCTCACGATCCACTCCTGATGAACTCGACGGCTCGTCTCAGTTGCCGGTCGAAAACGGGGTCTGCAATAGGACGATCTTCATAAGGCATCTTGGAGAGATACTCGTTTCTGATCAAAAGAAGGAGAATCTCCTCATTGATTCCTCTCTCCTTGTACTGATCTGCAAACGCCCTGATATTCTCATCTGTTGGTTCTGGGTTCTCCTTCACATAGGAGGATAGGGCATTCTCTGTCATCAGTGTTTCAAAGAGTGGAATCTCCTCATCGGTGAGTTCTACATCATCCACCAGAATATCGGGTTCAATGCCTTTCTCATGGATATTCTCCCCATTGGGGGTGTAGTAGTGTGCAGTAGTCACCTGTGCAAAACCCTCTCCAAACTGGAAGACATCCTGCACGACACCCTTGCCGAAGGTTTTTGTTCCAACCAAGGTGGCTCGATTATTGTCCTTCATTGCAGCTGCAAAAATTTCTGCTGAGGAGGCCGACCCTCTATTGGTGAGGATGACAATTGGGAGGTCAAGCGGAACTTCAGGATCCCCACTGGAAATATAGCGTTGGTCCCTTCTTGTTCCCTTCTTTCCTTGGATGGTGACCAATGTCTTCCCTTCCTCTAGGAAGATGTTTGCTGCTTGCATGGTTCCATCCACAGCCCCTCCTCCATTGTTGCGCTCATCGATTATAAGGCCAACGATGTCCTCTTCCATAAGCTTCTGAACATGTTCAAGGAGTTGTTTCCCTGTTTGGGGAGTGAATTCGGAAAGAATAATGTACCCAATATCACCTTCAAGGATGCCACTATCCACAGTCGGGGTAGTGATCATCTCCCTTACAAGGGTCAGGTCGAAAGAGGTTCCACTCCTATAGACGGTAATGGTGACAGGGGTATTGGGTTCACCACGAAGAAGCATACTTGCTTCATAACTGGTTAACGCATCTACCGCTTCCCCCTCGATATGACTGATCAGATCTCCGGCACGTAAGCCCGCCCGTTGGGCAGGGGAACCTGGGAACGGAGAGACAATGGTGATCATGTAGGTGGATGGGTCACTGGGATCCTTGTTTTCAGGAACTGGTTTGTTGAGGTAGGTTCCGATGCCTCCATACACACCAGATGTTTCTTCCTGGTATTCTTTCGCCTCGGTAGGCGGTACATAGAAAGAATATGGATCATCGAGACTGGCGACCAGTGCCGTGGCAAGGTCATTGAACATTTTCTCTTTGTCGACTTCATTGATATAAATGGAATCCACGTAGCGGTACAACCGCTCCAAGGAGGCCATATCAAATGAGATTTGGTCTGCTCCTGATTCCTGGGAGGTATAGCCACCCGACAGCGGAGAAGCAAGGACCTGCTCCACCGAGCCCCCTGCAAAGAGGGGAAGAATCATCAACAGTACTATGAAACTTAGGCTTAGCCTACGGGTATATATGCTTTTCATATACAGAATATACAGCATTGAAGGGAAATCGGCTAGGTTATCGAGTATTGACCACACCAGCGTGGCACATTACACTTGCCCCATGACCTTATTCATCGAATTTCCCAATTGGATTTCGCCGGAAATCATACCCGGTCTGCCCCTCAGATGGTATGGTCTGATGTACGTGGTCGCTTTCAGTGTTGCTTACCTGATGATCCGTTTCCAGGCAAGAAAGGGTGAAATAGCGATCGATGCTGATCAAACACTGAACCTGGTGTTGTATTGTGTGATTGGCTTGATTCTGGGAGCGCGTTTGTTCAGTGTTCTCTTCTACGATGGTTCCTTTTATTATTGGACGCACCCATGGATGATCTTCTGGCCTTTTAGGGGAGGGAGATTTATCGGACTTCCTGGCATGAGTTACCATGGCGGGTTGGTAGGTGCTGTTATCGGAGGATGGCTGTATAGCAGGAGGTACAAGCTCTCCTTTTTTTCCATTGCCGATACCGTAGCCTATGCAGCTCCACTTGGGTATACCTTTGGACGTTTGGGCAATTTTATCAACGGTGAACTCTTTGGAAGGGTCTCTACCAAACCTTGGGCAATGATCTTTCCTGATGCTCCATCCTTTTCGACTAATTATGCATGGGTACGTGAGATAGCTGACCAGCTAGGTATAGCCTATGAAAGTGGGGCTATGGTAAACCTACCCAGGCATCCCAGCCAACTCTATGAAGCCTTGTTCGAAGGAATTGTGCTATTCCTTTTCCTCTGGTTTGTGATCAGGCCAAGAAGGGATAAGCATCCTGCAGGATTTGGCTTGGTGTGGTATACCGCAGGATATGGGTTTGTTCGCTTTTTCATTGAATATTTCAGGGCTCCTGATGAGAACCTGGGGTATATCATTGCCCTTGGGAGAGAGTCAGACAATATTGCCCTATTGCAATCCTTTTTCAATTTTTCCATGGGCCAGCTCTTCTGCCTGGCCATGATTGTTTCAGCAATTATCTTTGCCGTTTTCCTAAAACGGCGAGAAGGAGTCAAGCATGTCAGTAATTAACGAACGGGTTGAAAAACTCCGTTCCCTCATGGATAAGCACAACCTTGATGGATGGATCATCAATGGGACAGATCCACATCAAAGTGAATATGTGTGTGAGCGATGGAGGAGCCGGGCTTGGATGAGTGGCTTTACCGGAAGCGCAGGAACGGTCATCATTACCCAGAAGGATGCACTTCTTTGGGTCGATTCGCGCTACTTCATTCAAGCTCAACAGCAGATTGAGGGAACCTGTTTCCAGATGATGAAGATTGACACCCCTTCGTTCCCTGACCCCAGTACCTATTTGAAGGAACATCTGCAGAAGGACAGCAAGATAGGAATTGATAAAGCCACGTTGACTATACAGGGTGAGAAAGACTTGCAAAGAGCCTTCGGCGAAGACTTGGCACTGGTTCCTTCAGATGATCTGTTGGATTCTATCTGGCAGGAGAGAAGCGAGGTGCCTGCAAAGCCGGTGACCTCTCTTCCTGATGATATTGCCGGGTTCTCACGTAGTCAGAAGCTCGCCATGGTTCGCTATGCCATGGTACAGAAAGGTGCCTCCTATACCGTTATTTCTTCCTTGGATGACATTGCCTGGATAACCAATCTCAGAGGAGATGATGTTCCCTATAGCCCTGTCTTCCTTGCCTATCTTGTAGTGGGGAAGACTGACGCTTGGCTGTTCACCAATCCAGGGAGGTTTACGGATGAACTCACCCAGGATATAAGTGAAGATTTCACCATTCATCCCTATGAGGATGTGGCCACCACACTCAGGAATGTCCTCAAAGAGGATGATGTTCTCTATTTCAATCCTGAGAAGATCAACCTCCTTGTTGCAGAGACCTTCGGGGATTGTGAAACGATCACCGGCCTTGATTTCACCACTGATTTGAAGGCTTGCAAGAATGATACCGAGATGGAAGGGATGCGAAGGGCGCATCTGCTTGATGGAGCAGCCTTGGTCAATTTTCTCGCCCGTCTCGATACCAAGCATGGACGCTATACGGAAATTGCCATCTCTGACCTTCTTAAGGAACAGAGGTTGCGCAATCCTGATTGTATTGGAGAATCTTTCTCGCCCATCAGTGGATGGGCAGAGCATGGTGCAATGTGTCACTACAGTGCAACAGAAGAGAGTAATTCGGTGGTTGAGGGAAGTGGGCTACTCGTCCTCGACACTGGAGGGATGTATACCTTTGGAACGACCGATGTAACCCGGACGATTCTCTTCGGCGAACCCACTGAGGAGCAGATCAGGGATTATACGCTGGTGCTGAAAGGCAATCTTGCCATAGCCTCTGCACGATTCCCTGAGGGAACCTGCGGGTATCAGTTGGATGTCCTGGCAAGGCAGTTTCTTTGGCAGCAGGGATTGAGTTATTTCCATGGTACCGGACATGGTATCGGATTCCGTCTCAATGTCCATGAGGGACCTCACTCCATCAGTCCAAAACCTCTCTCTGTCCCTCTGAAAAAAGGTATGGTGGTCAGTGATGAACCAGGCCTCTATAAAGAGGGTCGGCATGGAATTCGAATTGAGAACATTGTAGCGGTAAGAGAGGATGTGAAAACAGAATTTGGCCAATTCCTGAGCTTTGAGGTCTTGACCATTTGTCCGTTTGAACGCAGATTGATAGATAAGAACCTGCTTTCAGCCCAAGAGATAGCTATGGTGGATGCATATCATCGCTGGGTGTATGAAGAGCTGAAACATCTCGTGGATACAACTGCGATGGAGTATCTAAAGGGTGCAACAAAGCCCCTCTAGGCATGAATTGAAATGGAAATTACAAGGAGTTATACATAATGGTTGATGCATTGAAGAAAATGGGAAAGATTTCCCGCAAAGGTCCAGTAGTCTTGGTCATCATGGATGGCGTAGGCTTTGGAAAATACAAGGAAGGCGATGCGGTTGCTTCTGCATTGACAGGAACACTGAACAAGCTGTACAAGGCAAATCCTTGGACCAAGCTTAAGGCCCATGGTACTGCTGTTGGCCTTCCTTCAGATGATGATATGGGTAACAGTGAGGTAGGCCACAATGCAATGGGTTGTGGAAGGGTTTTCGCCCAAGGTGCAAAACTGGTCAATGCTTCCATATCCACAGGTGCCATGTATGAGGGCCCTACGTGGAAGAAGCTGATCAACAATGCAAAAGAGAAGCAATCTACTCTTCATTTCATCGGTTTGCTGAGTGATGGGAATGTACACTCCCACATCGACAACCTCAAGGCAATGATCCTTCAGGCAAAAAAGGAAGGTGTTTCCAAGGTTCGGGTGCATGCACTACTCGATGGAAGAGATGTTGGTGAACTGAGTGCCCTCGATTACTTCGATCCCTTTGAAGAGTTCCTTGCAGGCATCAATGATGAAGGTTTTGATGCTAAGATTGCCAGTGGTGGTGGAAGAATGGTTATCACCATGGACCGCTACAATGCAAACTGGAATATGGTCAAGAAAGGTTGGGAAACCCATGTACTGGGTGAAGGCCGTATGTTTGACAGTGCTCATGAGGCTATTACAGTACTCCGTGAAGAGTCAAAGGCTATCGACCAGGACCTGCCTCCATTTGTTGTTGCAAAGGACGGCAAGCCGGTTGGAACCATCGAGGATGGGGATAGTGTCATTCTCTTCAACTTCCGTGGAGACCGTGCTCTGGAGATTACCAAGGCATTTGAGGCTGAGGAGCTTACCGAATTTGACCGCAAACGTCGACCCGATGTCGAGTATGCAGGGATGATGGAGTATGATGGGGACTTGCATGTCCCTGCCCAGTTCCTGGTAAGCCCTCCGGCAATAGACAAGACTCTTGCTGAGTATCTTTGTGCCTCAAAAGTGAAGCAGTTCTCCATCAGTGAGACCCAGAAGTTTGGGCATGTAACCTACTTCTTCAATGGAAACAAGAGTGGTAAATTTAATGATTCCCTTGAGGAGTATGTTGAGATCCTTAGTGATATCGTCCCCTTCGAGGAACGCCCTTGGATGAAGTGTGCTGAGATTGCTGACCGTGTCATCGATGAGGTTGAAAGCGGAAAGTGGGACTTCATCAAACTGAATTTCCCCAATGGCGACATGGTTGGACATACCGGGAACTATCAGGCTGTTGTTTGCTCGATGGAAGGTCTTGACCTGCAGATTGGCAGGATTTACAAGTCGGTCATGGAAGCAGGTGGCGTGATGGTGATCACCGCCGATCATGGAAATGCTGATGACATGTTTGAGCATGCCAAGGATGGCAGTGTGAAATACAAGGAGAATGGTGATCCTCAGTCCAAGACCAGTCACTCACTCAATCCTGTTCCATGCATTATCTGTGACAGCAACTACCAGGGAGAGTATGAGACAGAGCTCAAGAGTGGGCTTGGGATCAGCAGTATTGCAGCGACCTGTATGAATCTGCTCGACTTCGAGGCCCCAAGTGAGTACGACCCAAGTATTATCACTGTGAAATAAGTATTTCTGTGGTATCATGAAACAGGGCCTACGGGCCCTGTTGTGTTTTTTAAAGGGAGGAAACAATGGAATACAAAGCATTCGGAAAAACCGGTCATACATCAAGCAGGGTGCTCTTTGGAGCTGCTGCTTTTTGGGATGTAAGCCAAAAGGAAGCTGATAAGACGTTGGGCCTTTTGCTCGATAATGGGATCAACCATATCGATACCGCTAGGAGCTATGGAGATGCTGAGTTACGCATAGGTCCCTGGATGAAAGAACATCGTTCCTCTTTTTTCCTGGCTTCAAAGACCAATAAACGAACCAAGGAAGAGGCTCTGGTTGAGTTGAAGGAGACCCTCACCCGTCTTCAGACCGATTACATTGATTTATGGCAACTTCACTATCTTGTGGAACCGGATGAGTGGAAGACCACGATGAGCGAGGGGGGAGCCTTGGAGGCTGCCATTGAGGCAAAAGAACAGGGATTGGTCCGTTTCATTGGCGTAACTGGCCATGGAGTTGAAGCCCCTTCAGCACATCTGAGGAGTCTGGAAGTCTATGATTTCGATTCAGTCCTCCTTCCTTACAACTATACCATGATGCAGAATTCACTCTACAGGGAACAAACCCAAAAGCTTTTTGAGGTATGTAAGGAGAGAGATATTGCAGTGCAGACCATCAAAAGCTTAGCGCGGGGAGAGCTTGGGAATAAGGAGAAGGTTTATGCTACCTGGTATGATCCTCTTACCGATGAGGCTTCCATCCAGAGTGCAGTCCATTGGGTTCTTTCCAATGAACAGGTATTCCTGAACAGTACTGGTGATATTCGCATCTTGCCTCATATTCTTAAGGCAGCACAGGAGACGATCAGAAAGCCAAGTGATGAAGAGATGGAAGCTTTGGTGAAGAAAGAGGCAATAACACCGCTATTTAGCTGAAACTACGTCCAGATGTGGTACGTCCTGGTAACCAGAATCAGGGTGCTTGTCCCTGCAACATAGAGCGCTAGGCCAAGGAAGTTGAACAAGGTGTTCTGGCTAATGGTTACCATGGCGTTTCCCACGATCATCAAGATAAATGCCAGACAGCGTGAAAAATTCTGTCTGCTGAAGTGCTCTTCAAACATTGCGATCAGAAAGGTTATCACTGCCATTACGTTGATCAGAATACAGATTCCCAAGAAGAGACTGTTGGTGACTTTTGCTTCCCATAGATAGGAAGGGCTATTGACCGATACAGGGACAAGGATAGAGAGCATCAAGGCACTGGCAGCACCGAAAAATGAGTACTGCCATAGCTTCACTGGGTTGATAGTCTGTTGGAAAATACCGGAAGCAAGAAAGAGAAATGATGAGAATAGCAGAGAGAAGTGGTAGATGACTGAGATGGTCATTGGGCTGATGATAAAAATCTGCGTGAGTGCCTGATATGCAGGAAGAATTTTCACATTCCCCAAACTGATCGTAAGAAGCAACAGGGGGAGCACCCGTGCCTCAGCCCCAATATTTGCCCTATAAAAAAAACAGAGCAACAGCGCAGCTATCAAGGCAACCCAGAGATGGATCAAGGAAGGAAGAAGATGGGACTGGGCTGTGGACCATACGCCTTGTTGTTGCTGTAATGAGCTCACCATTGCATGGATAATCGTAATGGAGAGCATCAGGGTAATGACAGATTGGATTCCCAGAAATACGAAACGTAGATTCTTTCCCATGGCGTCTTACTTGATATCCCGGTAGGCACTTTCAAGCAGTACCCCCATTCGGTGACAGGTATACGTAGCTCCAAAAGCAGCAATGTAGGAATCAATGAGAATTCCGAGGCCATTAAGTATTGGCATAAGGGCTATCAAGGTCATTTCTGCACCATAAAGATCAATCTTTAGGAATTGCAGGGCTATAATGGAGATGAAGAAAACTTCATAACCAAGATACAGAGGGCTGGCAAAAGAGAACATTGCACTGGTGAGTGCAACGATGAGAATGACCTTGTCAGTAGGCATTGTTGCCGTTGCGGCATACAACAGACTGAGAATGCTCAAGGTCGCGATCATAGCCGACCCTCCTCTCCCAATTAATGTGTAGAGTGGGAAGGCAGTGGCACTAACCCGTTTCTGACATCCAAGATTATGCCTGGAGAGTGGAATGCTGATTGGGGTGGAGAAGAAAATACTTCCAGTAAAGAGCGCTGCTAATGCTGGAGCCAGCATACGGTAGAGAACCTGGTATGGATTTACCTTGAATCGTGTGGCAATGGCAAACAGCAAGGGTAGTATCAAAACAAGTACGGCAAGCGTGGAACCCAGCAACATCAGCAGGAATCTTCCAGCAACAAAAATGGTTCCTTCCTGTTGCAGGTGGCTGAACCAGTAGGAAGCAGCAAAGAAGACAAAGAGATGGCCGAGGATGGCAAACGAACGGGTCAAGCGGAACATTGTCTCACTCAAGGAGTTCATCGTCACATAGGCTGGTCGGATTACCTCAACATTCGGCTTTAGGAAGTATCCAAAAACCAAGGCAATGATAATTACTGGAAGTAGGAAACTTTCAGCACTTGCCAATGTGTAAAATGGATTGATCGGGAGCAATGACTCAAAGAGTGTGGACAAGGACTGTGGAGCAAGGACTGAAAGGGACGTTGCATCGGTCCCTGCGCTGCTGCTTGCTGGGAAGTAGGTGGGGAAAAACTTGAACACGACTGCTCCAGAAATGGCGAGCAGTAGTGTAGAGAATAGGCTCCAGAGGATGGTTGTCCGACTGAAGACAAATCCTTTACTATCCTTTCTCAGGGAAGCAATACCCGAAGAAAATCCAAAGAATACCAAGGGAATCAAGACAAAACCGCCCAGTTGTACCAACAGGGCAGTGATGGTGTACATCAGCTGCTGAAAAACAGTCGAATCCCCGAATAATAGGGTTGCAGCCAGCGCTAAGGCTGTTGCAGCTAAATAACTAATCCACGTCTTCATAGTTTCCAAGAGTATCTTAACAACTCTGGCAAGTCAATCAAACCGTAGGGATTACCCTAAAAGCCGATCAAGTTTATAGAGTGCTTCCGTCTCTGCCTCCATCAAGGATTTTACATATTCCTGTACATTGGTCATTCCCTTATGAATTGCAAGGGAGAGAGCGGAAAGATAGATGATCTCTTGCATTGCCTCCTTGGTGTACCATGTCACCCCTTGGTGTTCATTAACTTGGGCGTATGCCCTGAGAGAAGGATCTTCAAGCAGTGTGGCCAAAATTTTCTTTGGGTCATCCTCGCTGTCGTCGACCATATGCGCACTGGCAGCTAGGATGGCCGCACTGTGGCAAGCCTTTCTTGCAAGTTCTTGTTCAAAACCAGCCTCACACAGTTGTTTGGAGAAGAAACGGGAGAGCAACAGCTTATCACTTGCCACCATTGCATCGCTTATGGTTGCATCCTCACTGAGGAAAGGCTTCAGGAAGAGCGCTGCAGCCATGACTGATTCCATCTCATCAAGAATCCTGGTTCCTTGCAAGAAGAGTCTGCTCTCTTCCTTGCTGAAGAGAGAACTCATTCTCTGGATTTCCTCAAGCATGGAACTTGGACTTATTTCCCTGGGGATGGAAGGTAGTGACTTACGAGCCTCGGGGTGTAGGTTTTCCACAACTGCCGAGAGGTGTGTATATGCTTCTGCCAACAAGAGAATGAGCGTACGTTCTGTTTTGCTGGTTGCCTTTCCTTCCATCAGCCGTTTGACCTGCTTGTGGAAGGAAGGAGAAAGGAAGTGATCCATTGCCTTGTAGACTGGTTTGAGCCTGAGTGCAAGGATTTCCTGTTCAAAGTTTGCAATACCTGAATCTCCCATCTGTTCATACAGAGCAGAGTAGATACCATCAGTGTCCTCAACTTCCCGGATATTCAGGTATACCTTGGTCTCAAAACCTCGAAGGTGTACAAAGAATCCTTCGTCGAAGACCTTGAGGGAAGGTTTCATATAGGTTAGGCCATCGCTGAAAGAGTCCGTGATAACGTACCGCCTTCCTCCCACCGTCAGATTCAAAGCCTCAGCAAGGCTGACTTCCTCAAGGTACTTGTCCCCATTTGATTTCTTTACTTTTTGGGCAGAGGACTTAATCCATCCTTCCACCACTTCATACTGGTTGTTGTATAGAACCAGGACTCGTTCATGTTCTGTTCCATTCACGTAGCAGAATGCAGACTGTTGCACTTCCCCATCTCGATAAAGATCGAAGAGCTGGAAATTGTCCACACCACTGAAAAGGTATCGTTTCTTCAGGAGGGGGAAGATTCTTCGATAATGCTCCCCAATTAAGTATTCGTTGGGTTTTTCGTCCCAGTATGCTCGGCGGTATTCCATACCGTATTTTTCCCGGTACCCTTCAACCTGTCCGTGCCCGAACATGGGAAGCCCTGGCATGGTTACCAGCAAGGTACATACACCAAAGTACTTGTCCCCATCCCCAAACTGGGCGATGGCAGTTTCTTCATCTGGGTTATTCATGAAGTTAACGAACCGTTTAAGAATCTCAGGGTCAAAGTTGAGCGTATTCTTAATGGTCTCTCGGTATTTCTGGTTTTCCTGGTTCTTGAGCATGTTCATAAATGCGCTGTTGTACACGCGATGCATTCCCAAGGTGCGGACAAAGTATCCTTCCATCATCCAGAACGCTTCTGCAAGCAACAGTGTATCAGGCAACTCCTCATTGATCCTGTCCACCACCTCTCTCCAGAACTCCTTGGGGATTTGACGGTTGAACTCAGCCTCATCCATACCATACTGGGCACGTCCGGCAATATCGCCTCCGTGGCCCGGTTTAGGATACCAGAGCCTTTGGATGTGTTTCTTTGCCAACGTCATTGCAGCATCAAAGCGGATGATGGGAAAGTTGCTGGCAACATGCTTTATCAGTTGATAGACAGCCTCTCGTGTTACCGGGTTGAGGAAATCCAGCTGTGCAGTATCGTTCCAGGGCATTGATGTACCATCATTGCCATGGAAAATGTAGGTGGTTTCCCCATTTCTCAGATCCCTTCTCCTGAAGGTTACTGCAGCATCACTGCGATCGTAGTAATGATCCTCCAGCTTGATCTCAACATCCGGGTGTGAAGAAAGGTTTGGTCCATCATAGGTATAGGAAGGGAAGGGTGGATAACTTTGCTGGACGAAAAAGTCGCTGTGTTCAAAGACCCAATCTCCGTCGATTCCACAATGGTTTGGAACCATGTCACTGGCAAGCCGAATGCCTCGACTGGCACACCTCTTTCGAAGGTTGTCCAAGGCAGGCCATCCTCCGATTACCTCTGCAATCTCGTAATTTTTCAAGGAGTATGCGGAGGCTTCCGCATCAGGGTTGCCACAGAGGTTCTTGATTTTCTTGCTTGCGGTGCTTCTTTCCCAGAGCCCGATAAGCCAGAGTGCGGTAAAACCCCTGGTTGCAATATGATCGAGCTCTCGGTCAGGAATCTTATCCAAGGTATCAATAGGGTATTCATACTCCTTGGTCAGCTGGTCCAGCCATACAAGGGTGGATTTAGCAAGCATGATTACATTGGGCATCCAATTCCTGTCGGTAGTGAATGCCTCATACTCCTGGTCATAGAGGGTATAGTCGGGTACGACCATAACCGGGCTTCCCCCATCTCCCGGGAAGTGTGGTTTCTCTTCTTCCTTTACTATATCGATTGCTTTCAGGAGCAACTCCTTCAAACGTTGGGGAATCAATTCCCCCCAGGTCTCAATGATGAATGAGATCTGGTCGGTCAGGGAATCTGGGTAGAGTTTTGCCGGTCTGGTGAGGAATGAGAAGATGTCCTCATCACTGTTGGTCATTGATGCACTGGAGAGGGTATATCCCCCCATCAAAGCGGTGACAGCCTGGGCGGCCTTGGGGAAGGAGAGTCCTTCCGGGGCTAGGAATGGCTTTGTTGCCTTCATCAGTGCTGGGTTTTCCTGCATGACCTGATGAATGAAATAGCCCCTGAGAGACTCCTCATAGAAGTATTCAAGTGGCAGTCCCTGCTCGATCAAGAGCGGGGACGGGAACTCCTTCATGTAGAAGGCAAGTACTTCCTGGGCCGCATGGTTCTTGTTGACCAATGTGGTCAGGCGGGTAAAGAAATCAGGTTCACTGTAGCTCAAGTAGTGGGAAAGAACACTCTGGTAGAGTTGATGCAGGACGGCCGAGGCATGGAGTTTTGCCGAGGAGATCCAGTCATTCCCTCCCTTTGCTTTTACTTTCGTATTGAAAAGGTAGGCGAGTTCAGTTGCCTGCTTATAGAGATCTCCAAGGTCGGCATCTGACGGAAACAACGCTGGAAAAAAATCAATTTCAGTCCTTGTGCGAACTGAAATACGAAAATCACGTGTAATCAAATCACGCCTCCCTGAGGGTGGTTATATCCCTGATATTGGTACTCCAAGTATATCACGAGTGGCCATGGTTGTAACCACTTTCTTGGGAATTGGACGCTGTTAGACTAATGTATTTGTGACAGGAAGAGTAGGAATATCGTCTATTAGCATTTGTTTCGCTGAATCAAGAATCAAGGGAAGTGAAATCTCTTCTTCAGGGGAGAAGCGTTGTAAGACAAAGGAGGAAACGGTTCCATGCTTTGGTCTTCCGATTCCAATACGAAGTCGAAGGAACAAGTCGTCCTTGATATGGCTCTTGATTGACTTCAATCCATTGTGTCCCTGAAGGCCACCACCACGCTGCATCCTGATTGTCCCAAAGGGAAGCTCCAGATCGTCATGGATGACCAGGACATCTTGTGCTGTATAGGAGAAGAAATCCATACAAGAGCGAACGGATTTTCCGCTTTCGTTCATATAGGTATGGGGCTTAAGTAGCCTGGTTCCCCCATCCTGGGCAATCAGCCCATTGAATTTCTGTGACCATGAGAGTGTCGGGTACATATGATCACAAACCATCCAGCCTACATTGTGCCGGGTTTTCTCATACGCTTTACCAGGGTTGCCGAGAAATACCAGAAGTTTTACCATACCCTATCATACGGACAAATAGAAGGAGAGAAAAGGTGTACATACTGGTAACCTATGTTCCTGATTCTCATCTTGAGGTAGTAAAGGAGGCTCTCTTCAAAGCTGGAGCTGGAAAGATGGGCTCCTATGATTCTTGTTGCTACCAAAGTCAAGGAACCGGCCAATTTCGTCCTCTGCAAGGCTCATCTCCCTTCATTGGGCAGGTCGGAGAGCTTGCACAAGAGCGGGAGTGGCGTCTAGAATTGGTGGTTGATGAAGAATTTGCTGCCCCAGCGGTAGAGGCGCTCTTGGAGAGTCATCCCTACGAGGTCCCTGCTTATCATCTGATCCCGGTCTTGACCCTTGAAGGGTTGAGTGACGAATAGGAGCCCCCCCTATGGCAAAGACAGTTGCCCAGATCAATGAGAAAATCAAGAAAGGTACGGTTGTCGTGGTCAGTGCAGAAGCATTTTCTGCGATGGCAAAAGAGAAGGACCTCAAAGAACTCAGTGAAGAGGTGGATATCGTAACCACAGCCACCTTTGGTCCGATGTGCTCCAGTGGAGCAATCATCAATTTCGGACACTGGTCTCCCGGTATCCGTATGGAAGAGATTACCCTCAATGGGGTGAATGCCTACGAGGGGCTTGCTGCAGTTGATACCTACATAGGTGCAACCAGTGAATCCAAGTTTGATGCTACCTACGGTGGAGCGAATGTTATCGAGGAGTTGATCGATGGCAAGGATGTCCGTCTGCATGCCAGGGGAAAAGGAACTGATTGTTATCCCACCAAGGAGATTGATACCTATATCAACAAGGATACCATCAACGAGTTCTATCTCTTCAATCCCCGAAACGCCTACCAGAACTATGCAGCAGCAACCAACAGCACGAACCGGATCAGGTACACCTATATGGGCAGTCTTCTTCCCAGATTCTCAAATGTAACCTACTCCACCAGTGGTGAACTGAGTCCCCTCTTGAACGATCCCTACCTCAGAACCATTGGTCTTGGAACCCGGATCTTCCTTGGTGGAGGAGAGGGGTATGTGGTATGGAACGGGACCCAGTTCAATACCAGACGGGAACGTACCCCAGAAGGTATTCCCACCCTGCCTGGGGCAACCCTTGCTGTTATAGGGGATGCGAAACAGATGTCGAGGGAGTATATCCGCTCTGCCTACTATGAGAAGTATGGTATCTCGATGTTTGTCGGTATCGGTATCCCCATACCGGTACTTGATGAGGAAATGGCAGCCCATCTAGCCATCTCAAATGAGAAGATCACCACCAATATTCTGGACTATGGGCAGGATGGACACCCATCGGTCGGAACCTGTTCCTATGCCCAGCTTGCCAGTGGAGCAGTCACCTTGAGTGATGGAAAGGAAGTAAAGACAGCTCCACTCTCTTCCCTTGCCAAGGCACGGGAGATTGCCGATGTCTTGGCTTCCTGGATCAAGGAGAAACGATTCTTCCTCTCTGAGCCAGTCCATACGTTCCCTACTGACAGTTTTGTAAAACCTTTGGTTCCTCGCGAAGGAGGTGAGAAATGAAAAAGCGATATGCCTTGCGATTCTCTCCCACCTTGGTGGAGCAACCTATTGTAAGCAAGCTTGCCCGATCATACGATGTGGACATCAATATCCTCAACGCAGATGTTGCCAGTGGCCGTGGGGGAAAGCTCATTGTTGAGTTGAGTGGAACCGAGCAAGACTTGGATGCGAGTGTCATTTATCTCGGAGAGATCGGAGTTATCGTCTCTGAGATGGTCAAGGAGCTGCTCTTCAACCAGGATGGGTGTATCGACTGTGGTGCTTGCACGGCTGTCTGTTCCTCCGGTGCCTTATGGATGGATTCTGAGGCAAAGCTGCAATTTGATGTATCACATTGTGTTGTGTGTGGGCTCTGTGTCCATGCCTGCCCAATGCGCCTGTTTGAGGTATCACACGAACGGGAGGCATAGAATTGTATCAGAGGAGAGCTTATCGCCAGAGCATGGGGTCTTCCCGTTTCTCTTCATTCTCCCTTTCTATTGGGGAGAGTGATGTTTGGATTGGGTTTCAGGGACCTGCCGATAAGAACTCCCTACAGGCTGAAACGACAACCCTTTTAAGACGACTGAGAAGGGAGCTTCTTGACTATGGGGATCCCGATCTGTTTACCAGCTTTGTTCCCTTGCAACCGAAGGGAGACCTCTCTGTATTGTTGCAACGTATGTTTGATGCAGGGAAACGTTCAGGTACTGGCCCTTTTTCCAGTGTAGCGGGGGCAATCGCAGAGCGCCTTGGAAGGCATCTCAAGGACCAGTTTGGTCTCTCGGAGATTGTTGTTGAGAATGGTGGTGATTTATATATCGATGTCCTAAAACCTCTCTCTGTGCAGCTTTTTGCACCAACGAGTCCTCTTTCAGGGAAGCTTTCCATTATAGTTGATCCTTCGTATGGCCCGATGGGAGTCTGTACCAGCTCAGGAAAAATTGGACACTCAATAAGTTTCGGTAGGGCTGATGCTGTTATGGTTGCATGCAAAGATGCTGCCCTTGCGGATGCGTATGCGACAGCATACTGCAACCGTGTCTCCGGGAAAGCGGATGTGAAGAAGGTATGCGAAGCGCTTACAAGGCAGGAAGAAGTCCTCTCCGCTGTAGTAGTTTTTGAAGACACGTTGGCCGTGGGTGGCCATTTGGAGGTAGGTACCTGACATGAATAGAAAAGAATACTTGCAGGTGTTGCTTGAAAAGAGAATTGTGCTCCTTGATGGGGCTATGGGTACCATGATCCAGAAGCAGGGATTGCAGGCCGAGGATTATACCTTGGAGGATATTTCGGCACCTGGCTGTAATGAATTTCTCAACCTCAGCAGGGGTGATGTCATTTATCAGATTCACCAAGAGTACTTATCCTCTGGTGCCGATATCATCGAGACCAATACCTTCTGTGCGAATGCATTCAACCTTGCAGAGTATGGTCTATCAGGAGAAGTGGAACCTATCAACCTGGCTGCCTGTGAAATAGCACGTGAGGCAGCTGCAGACTATGAAGCAACCCATGACGGATATGCCTTTGTTGCAGGGGTTCTTGGTCCTTCCAACCGTTCGCTCTCCTTCTCCGAGAAGGTAGAAGACCCAGCATATCGACAAAAAGACTTTTCCTCTTTCCTAGAGATGTACCGTGAACAAGTTCGCTCGCTGCTGCAAGGAGGGGTAGACCTCCTCCTCATTGAAACGGTATTCGATACCTTGGTGGCAAAAAGTGCCATTATTGCATGCCTTCAGGAGATGGAAGCACAACAGAGGACCATTCCCCTGATGGTGAGTGTAACCTTCAGTGACCAGAGTGGAAGGACGCTCAGTGGTCAGACCCTGGAGGCTTTTGTAGCTAGCCTTGCACCTTTTCCGTTATTCAGCCTTGGACTCAACTGTTCCACCGGGCCAAATGAGATGCTTCCTCTTATCGAGAAGCTCTCTGGGCTCTGCCCATTCTATATTAGTGCCCATCCCAATGCAGGTTTCCCGGATAAGGAAGGAAATTATCAGCTGCAGGCACAACAGATGGCAAAAGATCTTGCCCCTGCCCTACAAAAAGGGTATCTGAACATTCTCGGCGGATGTTGTGGTACCACCCCCTTTCATATCAAGGCATTGAAGGAAGCCTCTACTCAGGCTGTGGTTCGGCAGCTGCCTTCGATAGCTTCTTCCCTAGCCTTGAGTGGGATGGATGTTGTGCAGGAGAAAGAGGGTGAACTGCTGTTAGTTGGAGAGAGAACCAATGTGGCAGGTTCGAGAAAGTTTGCCCGACTGATCAAGGAAGAAAAGTGGGAAGAGGCGCTTCAGATTGCACGGGAGCAAGTAGCCCATGGCTCTTCTGTCTTGGATCTCTGTATGGATGCATCCATGCTTGATGCAGAGAAGAGTATGAAGAACTTCCTACGCCATATTGCAAGTGACCCCTCAGTGGCAAAGGCAGCAATCATGATCGACTCCTCAGATTGGGAGGTTGTCTCCTCTGCACTGGGAGAGGTCCAGGGACGAGGGATCGTTAACTCAATCAGTCTGAAAGAGGGAGAGGAAACCTTCATTTCCCATGCCAAGCATATTGCCCGCTACGGTCATGCAATGGTGGTCATGTTGTTTGATGAGGAGGGACAGGCTGCTACCTATGAACGTAAGATTGCCATAGCAAAGAGGAGCTATTCCCTGCTTAGTCAGGCAGGGATAAGGGATGAAGATATTATCTTTGATGCAAATGTCCTCTCTATTGCCACCGGTATCGAAGAGCACGATACCTATGCCCGAGATTTCATTCTTGCCACCCGGGAGCTTAAGCGGCTTTATCCACGTTGCCATACCAGCGGAGGAGTGAGCAATCTTTCTTTCTCGTTTCGTGGAAATGATGCACTTCGTTCAGCTATGCATGCCCTCTTGTTGGAGTTGGCTGACCTTGATATGGCAATCATCAATCCAGCGAGTCTCATTGATGTTCAGACATTGAACAAGGATGTTCATTCCACCATTGAAAAGGCACTGATGGCAGAGGGTGGTGATCTGGCAGATATCAGGGCTGAACTCATCAATCTTGCCTTGACCATGCAGAGTGAGGATACTCCCAAGAAGAAGACGACTCCTCGCTCTGTGAGAAGTGCTTCTGATCGTCTCTATGATGCAGTGGTCTCTGGGGACCATACCTATCTTTCCCAGGACTTGGAGGCAGTGGAAGAAGAGAATCCTCTCTCCTTGGTGGAAGGCCCCTTGATGGATGGTATGAAGGAGGTAGGTCGGCTCTTTGGAAAAGGAAAGCTGTTCCTACCCCAGGTGGTACGAAGTGCGAGAACGATGAAGATTGCGGTTGATATCCTCCAGCCACGTATTACTGCCTATTTAGAGAAGAACTTGCATGGAACAGGGAATCAAAAGAAGCTTGCTGTCCTTGCTACGGTCAAGGGCGATGTGCATGATATCGGCAAAAATATTGTTGCGCTCATTCTCACATGCAATGGCTTTGAAGTCATCGATCTTGGGGTGATGGTCCCGTCTGCCGATATTTATGATGCAGCCATCAAATACCAGGCAGACATCGTAGGCCTGAGTGGTTTGATCACACCATCCTTGAAGGAGATGGAGGGAGTCATCTCCCTATTCGAGGAGAGGGGCTCCACCATCCCCATCTTTGTGGGAGGGGCAACTACGAGTGAGCTGCATACAGCGGTGAAGCTTTCGGTACGATACTCGAATCCTGTCATTCAGACAAAGGATGCTTCTGCCATGGCCTTGGCGGCCAATGAGGTGGTAGGTCCCAACTGCCTCACATTTTTTCATGAAGTAGATGAGCGCTATTGCCAACTCAGGAAGGACCATCAGGATGCAAAAGAGGTGAAGCATTCCTCTGTTGCTGTTGGATATGCTTCCTCCTTGGAAAGCAGTGAGCAAAAGAGCGTGGGAACGAATGCGAAAAACTATGGGGTGAACACCCTTGAAGACATTCCTCTCTCTGATTTGCTGGAGCTCATCAACTGGAATATGTACTGCGCTGCATGGAAGGTTCCTCCTTCCAGCGAAGAGGGCGTAAGACTCATCAAACAAGCGAAAGCGCTTCTGGATGAGGAGAAAATCCGACTTCTCTTCGAAAGTGGATGTAAGATTGTTTATGGGGTGTTTCCTGCCAAGAGCGACCGATTGGCGGTACAGGTGGGTGAAAAGACCTTCTACTTCCTGCGTGATGAAAAGAGTGGCTCCTGTATTGCTGATATGATTGCAAAGAAGGACACTGTCGGGTTGTTTGTGACTACCAGTTCCCTTTTCTTGGCTCCCTATCTGAAGGAGCTGGAGGAGCGGGGAGATACCATGCGACACCTCTCTATTAAACTTCTTGCCGACCGCCTTGCCGAAGCACTTGCAGAGAAAGCGCAACAGTTGATTGTCTCCATGTGGGGAGAGCGCCTCCTCTCCTACCTTCGTCCAGCCCCAGGATATCCTTCTTGGAATGACCATAGTGAGAAGGGGACCCTCTTCAGTTTGCTTGATGCGACCGAGAGAATCGGGGTACAGCTTACCGAAAGTTTTGCCATGGATCCTCCCTCCTCTGTATGTGGGATGCTGATAGGAGGGGAGAATCTTCGGTATTTTGCCCTCAAGCATGTCAGTGAAGAACAGCTCTCCCTCTATGCAAAGCGGAAAAGTATCGATAGGCAGATGCTTGCCACGCTCCTCAGTGGTATGGAATACTGAAGCCATGCAAGTAATCGACATCCTCAATGAGGCAAAGAAACCCCTGTTTACCTTTGAACTGGTCCCACCCTTGAAGGGCGGAGATGTCCAAACCCTTCTGGAATCTGTTCGCACACTTAGTGAATTTGACCCAGCCTACATCAATGTGACCAACCACCAGCAGGAGGTGGTCTATGTGGAGCGGGAAGATGGGCTCTTGGAACGGCGTACCGTGCACAAGCGTCCTGGGACTGTCGCCCTCTCAGCCTTGATCCAATACACCTTCGGTATTCCTGTGGTAGCACACCTGATCTGTGGAGGGATGGATGCTGACCAGCTTGAGGATGCCTTGGTGGAGCTCAATTTCCTGGGTATCGAGAATATCCTTGCCCTAAGAGGAGATCCTCCAAATGGGGTGAAGCGGTTCGTGCCGGTAAAAGGTGGGTATAATCACTCAAGTGACCTGGTAACCCAGATTGCTCGCCTCAACGAGGGAATCTATCTGGATGAACAGCTCCAGAATGCTCAAAAAACCCATTTCTGCACTGGCGTTGCAGGCTATCCGGAGAAGCATGGGGAAGCTCCAAATCTCACCTATGATATCCAGATGTTGAAGAAGAAGGTGGACAGTGGTGCCCAGTATATTGTCACCCAGATGTTCTTCGACAATAGTGTGTACTATCGCTTTGTTGATGCCTGTAGGAAGGAAGGTATCACGGTGCCCATCATTCCCGGTATCAAGCCCATTGGCAGTAAGCGAGATCTTGCCACCATTCCCCAGACGTTCCACGTCGATTTCCCCGATGAGCTCGTTTCTCTGTTGAATGGTGCAACGAAGCTCGCTGAAATCAGGGAGATTGGCGAATATTGGTGCATCAAGCAATCAAAGGATCTGCTCGCCCATGATGTTCCTGGTGTGCATTTCTACACCCTAGGAAAGGCAGACAGGGTAGCCAAGATTGTCAGGGAAGTGTTTTAACGACTACGCTTCACACCCATCTTCGGGCAGCGTTCCTCCTCAGGGCATTTGCTGCAGAAGGGGCTGATTGGTGTACATATGAGCTGTCCATATCGCACCAATAGTTCATTAAGAGGAATCCAGAATCTCCTTGGCATGATACCCATAAGATCTTTCTCTGTCTGCTCAGGGGTTTTTGTCTCCACCCATCCCATTCGATTTGCAATCTGGTGGACATGACAATCCACGCAGATGGCCTCAACCTGGAATCCCAGATTGAGGGTGAGGTTTGCGGTCTTGATGCCTACCCCAGGGAGGGAGAGCAGCGCTTCCTGGTCATTTGGGACAACTCCCCCATATTGTTCAAGGAGTATTCTACTGATGGTCCTGATATTCTTTGCTTTGGTTTTATAGAACCCTGATGGGTAGATAGCTTTCTGGATTTCCTCTTCACTGAGAGTAAGCATACTCTCTGGGTCCTTCGCGAGCGCAAAGAGTCTTGTGCTTGCATCGAGGGTTACTTCATCCTTGGTTCTCAATGAAATGAGGGTAGCTATAAGCACCCGAAATGGGTCATTTTCCCTCTCTGCAATTACCGAAACTGAGGGTAGGATACCACCTTCCTTCTCGATTGCTTGTTTGAATAGTGTAAAAACTGAATCCCAATATGCATCATTCATAGGCATTCTCCTACCATGGAAAGGCAAAATAGGCAATGATTACTTGACCTTTTTACTATTACACTCTAGCGTATTTTCATGATAATCGTACTGCAAAAGAACATCGGGGACAAACAGAAGGAAGCGATCAGATCCTTCCTTGTTGAAAAGGGCTACACCGTCAAAGAAATCATTGGGCAGGAAGAAACTGTTTTTGGTGCGGTGGGCCAAAGTACTGTTGATATCAGGGAAGTGGAGATGCTTGAGGGAGTGGCCAGTGTGGTGCCCATCAGCAAACCGTATAAACTTGCTTCACGGGAACTGAAGAAAGAGGACACCATTGTGTCCGTTGGCAAAGTGAAGATTGGTGGAAACCGTATTGCCATTTTTGCCGGCCCCTGTGCAATAGAATCACGTGAGCAGATCATGAGCATTGCTGAGTCAGTACGAGAAGCGGGTGCTGTTATTCTCAGGGGAGGCGCATTCAAGCCAAGAACCAGCCCCTATGCCTTCCAGGGTTTGGGAGAAGAGGGACTGCAGTACCTCAAGGAAGCTGGAGAAACGTTCGGTATGCCGATAACCAGTGAAATAGTGAACCCTTCTGATGCACCAATGATGGCAAAGTACATTGACATGTTCCAGATTGGGGCAAGGAATATGCAGAATTTTGAACTCCTCAAGGCTGTAGGCAAGACCGGCATGCCGGTTCTCCTGAAGCGAGGACTTTGCGCCACCATTGAGGAGTGGCTGATGGCTGCTGAATACCTGATGAGCAGTGGTACCGACCAGGTGGTTCTGTGCGAACGAGGTATTCGTACCTATGAACGGGCTACAAGGAATACCCTCGATATCTCAGCAATCCCCATGGTGCAGAAGATGACCCACTTGCCGGTCATCGGCGATCCAAGCCATGCAACAGGGGTGAGGGATATGGTTTCCCCGATGAGCCTGGCGTTGGTTGCCAGTGGAGCCTCTGGTTTGATCGTTGAAGTACACAATCATCCTGAGAAAGCCTTCAGTGATGGTCCACAATCCCTCTATCCTTCCCAATTTGAGAAGTTGATGCGTGACATCCAGGCACTGAGTTCAGTGGTGGGAAAGTCATTGGAACGTATCCCCCGCCTTGCCTCCATTACGGTTTCCCATACAAAGGAACAGGTTTTGGAGAAGGACCAGTTGGTGGTTGCCTTCCAAGGAGAGAGAGGGGCTTACAGCGAACTTGCAATCCAGCGAGCCTTCGATGAAAGTACCAAGGTTCTTCCCTGCACAGGTTTTGCAGATGTCTTTGAGGCAGTCATGGAAGGCAAAGCTTCCTATGGCATGATTCCCATGGAGAATACCCTGGGTGGTACGCTGTATGAAAATCTGGACCTTCTGGATAGGCATCCAGGTATCGAGGTAGTGGGAGAGCAGCAGATCAGGATAATCCATAACCTTATTGCACTCCATGGGGCCAAGAAGGAGGACATCAAGGAAATTTACTCCCACCCTCAGGGTCTTGCCCAGTGTACTGACTACCTTGCAAAGGAGATGGCACACGCCAAGGCAATACCCTTCTTTGACACCGCTGGTGCAGTCGCCTATGTAAAAGAGTGTGGTGATATTCATAAAGCAGCCATTGCAGGCCTTCCTGCGGCCAAGGTGCATGGACTTGAGGTCCTTGAAGAGGCTATCGAAAGCAATTCCAGCAACTACACCCGCTTCTACATTATCTGCCGTGAAGAGCGAAGCAGTGTGTTCCGGTCTGCCAGCCAGGTTAATCGTGCTTCCTTGCGTTTCACTGTTCCCGATCGCCCAGGATCTCTCTTTCAAGCCCTCCTTATCCTTACCAAGCATGGCTTGAATATGAAGAAACTGGAAAGCCGTCCTATTCCTGGAAAGCCATGGGAGTACTCCTTCTTTGTGGAGACGGAGCTTGGGGAGGAAGGTGCGTTCAAGGTTGCACTTGAAGAGCTTGGTGGCATTTGCCACTCGATTCGGGTCCTTGGGACCTATTCCAGCACACTCTGACATGGGTAGGGAGCAGGTTTTCCTGCCCCATCGGTTGGTGATGGGGGTGTTGGTCTCAAAACATGAGATGATTCCTCTCGTGAAGGAGCTCCTTGTTGCGCGGTATGGGCCTATCTTGGATAGTACAGAGCCCAGTTCCTTTGCCTTTACCGATTACTATGACGATGAGATGGGAGGAAAACCCTTGCGGTTTTATCTGAGCTTTGCCCATCTCATCGATCCGTCCCGGCTATCTACGATCAAACGAGAGACCAATGCATTGGAGGCGGAATTTACCAAGGATGGGGGGAGGAGAGTCAATCTTGATCCCGGATTGCTGAGTCAGGCCAATCTCGTTCTTGCCACTACCAAAAATCGTGCCCACCGTATTCCATTATCTGATGGCATCTATGCTGAACTCACATTGATGTATGCAAACAAGCAGTTCCAAAGCTTTCCCTGGACCTATGCAGATTATACGAGTGAGGAAGTAAAACTCCTCTTTGCCTCTTGGAGAGAGCGGTACCGAAGACAGCTGAAGCAAGAAGGCCTCTTGTAATGCTTATAAGGTGTGAGAGTAGTAATTTGTTGCCTCCTTCTCATACTCTGTATTGGATGTGAGGCAAATGTTTTACACGAACAACGTATAACGGTCACATTACAGGATTCCCATCCTTGGGGGGAAGCCTCCCATCGTCCGCTGTGGCATACCTTGGTGTATACAGATGGGGAGGGGACTCGCAGTTCCATGCATCTTACAGAGGGGCAGAGGCGTGTCACGCTCACTGTACCAAGGGATTCCTTGACTGTTTTCTGTGCCTATCCTCTCTCCTTTCTGCATCCTTATGGTGGCTTCTATCATCCGGGAGCAGACGATTCTGTAACACTTACCCAGGAACAAGGAGAGCTTGCAAAGCTTCTTCTTGATTCCTATCAGTTCAATCCTGAGGCAGTGGAGCATATCAATGCTACCTATCTGGCCGATGAAGTGGGGGATGCAACCCTTCTTGACGGGAATGCTCTGGTGGTTTCCTTGCTCAACGGGGAGGGTATTCCTTCCGATCTGAGACACTATGAGAAACTTGAGGTAGTTGTATCTGATATACCATCCGGTTATTGGGTACCCGAGCGGCATAACCAGGAACCTTTTTGGAATAGATGGGGAGAGGCTACTTCCTTGAAACTGGAGGGTGGATTGCAACGTTTTCTCAATAGGGAAGGCTCCCTATGTCTCTCCCTCTATGTTGATCTTAAAAAGGGTGAGTACCTGAGTAGTCTTTCAAATGCGCCGCCCTGGTAAAAGAGCTTCCCATTTTTACTATAAACCGATAGAGTTTGTACATGGAATCCTTGCGTGAACTCTTCAGAATTGGGTATGGCCCCTCGAGTAGTCATACCATGGGCCCGCGCTCTGCGGCACAACACTTCCTATCCCTGCATGCTGACTGTCAGCGGTTTGAGGCTGATTTGTACGGAAGTTTGGCTGCTACCGGGAAGGGACACTTGACCGATAAAGCCTTGCGAGAGGTGTTTTCCTCCGCGGGAAAAGATGTTGAGATTGTCTGGTACCCAGAAATTGAGAAACCTTTCCACCCCAATGCACTTACAATTCGTTCCCTCTCTGATGCAGGAGAAAGCATCTTTGAGAACACCTACTATAGTGTGGGAGGAGGGAAAATTGTTCTGGAAGGCGAAGATGCTGACCAGGCTGCAGAAGTCTATCCCAAGGCATATTCCAGAATGCGCCAGATCCTTGACTACTGCGGGGATGAAGGGATGCAGATATGGGAGTTTGCTCTCCAGTTTGAGGATTCGGACATTCTCACCTACATGGATGAAATTTGGAGTGTGATGTGTGATGCAATTGAGCGTGGGGTGAATGCAGAGGGAGTGCTTCCTGGGGGTTTGAAGCTTCCAAGGAAGGCAAGCCAATTCAACTCCAAAGCTGGTGAGTTCACCGCTGCAATGGGCAATCCTGCATTTGCCATCAGCTACGCTCTTGCAGTCAGTGAGGAGAATGCAGGTGGGGGCAAGATTGTCACAGCCCCAACGTGTGGAAGCTGTGGGGTACTCCCAGGGGTTTTGTACTACCTGGCTAAACAGTACAAGTTCCCCAAGATTCGTATATTGCGTGCGCTTCTCACCGCTGGGATCATCGGCAATGTGGTAAAGACCAATGGATCGATCAGTGGGGCGGAGGTTGGTTGCCAAGGAGAGATAGGAGTTGCCTGTGCCATGGCTGGAGCTGCTGCTACACAACTTCTTGGTGGCTCCATCTTCCAGATAGAGTACGCTGCAGAGATGGGTCTTGAGCATCATCTTGGCCTTACCTGTGATCCAATGCGTGGTCTTGTGCAGATTCCGTGCATTGAGCGAAATGCTCTTGCTACCATGCGTTCCATCGACCACTGCACCTATGCCCTGCTTGGTGATGGGCGCCATAAAGTCTCTTTCGACAGTGTCATCGAGGTGATGATGGAAACTGGACAAGCACTTCCTTCCCTCTATCGAGAAACAAGCAAAGGCGGCCTTGCCAAAGTGCTCGGATAGAGCTATTATGTCATAAGATATTTATATACTAATCTATTCTATTAAATTGATATAGATAGTTTTATGCATGTCTATAAGTATAGAATAAGATGGAAAATATTGATACAACTGACATAGGTATGATATGAGACGGTGGATTCAATGCCTTAATCTCTCCAGGAGCAACCAAGCAATTCGCTTTGGTGCTTGTTTTGTTGCTTGTATGATTCTATTTCATCCACTTAGCGCTGCCATTTCATTGCAAGACCCTTCCCCCACAGATATAACATTTATCCTGGTTGAGGGTAATGAACGCAGTTCTCCAAAAGAAGTGTTTATCGCTGAATTGTATGTCCAGGCAAAACATATTGGAAAGGGGAGAGTTCATATCTCTTACTCTCCACTGACTGATGGAACTAGCTCAGTGTTGTATCAAATGGTGGGAGATGATGACAGGCAGATTGGTAGTGGTTTTTGTGCCGAATACGAGGCAAGTAATCAACGGAGAAGGACCTACCGGCTCTGTTCGCTAAAAGCCCTTCTCTCTCGTTCCTTACGGGAAGAGGAAACCCAATTATTAAGCACCATTATTCTTGATCTCTCTGTTGAGTTGTAAAAAAACAGGAGGCTTCAAGCCTCCTGCCATGCTAGCGAACTACAATATTCACCAACTTATCTGGAACCACAATCTCCTTGACGATGGTTTTTCCTTCAATCCACTGCTGGATCTTCTCGCTCTCTTTGGCCATTGCAAGCGCTGAAGCCTTGTCCATGCCTTTAGAGACAGTCTGTTTGTCTCGGACCTTTCCGTTTACCTGGAACACCATCTCAATCTCATCATCGATGGTCAGCTTCTCCTCAAAGGTAGGCCAACTCACCTTGGTGAGACTCTCCTTGTTGCCGAGTTTCTCCCAGAGTTCTTCAGCAATGTGTGGAACATACGGGCCAAGGAGTTTTACCAAGGTCTCGGCTACCACACGGGGGAACTCATCGACCTTGTATAGCTCGTTGACCAACACCATCATCTGGCTGATGGCCGTATTGAAGTTCAGTGTTGCCGTATCGTGGGTTACCTTCTTGATGGTCTTATGCAGGGTCTTGTTCAATTCTTTGGAGGGATCATCATCAGTGATGGTTCTCTCCTCATAGAGTCTCCAAACTCTATCCAGGAAGCGGTAGATGCCGTTCAAACCTGTGGTTGCCCATGGCTTTGAAACCTCAAGGGGGCCCATGAACATCTCATACATTCGCATGGAGTCGGCTCCATATTCCTGGATGATCTCATCAGGGTTGATGACGTTCTTCAGGCTCTTGGACATCTTGGCAATGACACGCTCGAGCTTTTGCCCAGTTTCCTTCTCGACAAAGACATCAGTCTCGACTTCTTCCACCATATCGGTTGGGACAAGGCTCTTGTCCGGTCTCTGATATGCATAACTGGTAATCATTCCCTGGTTGACCAGTCGTTTGAATGGCTCACTGGTGGAAACCATTCCAAGGTCAAAGAGAACCTTGTGCCAGAAACGGGCGTAGAGCAGGTGCAGTACTGCATGCTCAGCTCCTCCGACATAGAGGTCTACCGGCATCCAATACTGTTCCTTCTCCTTGCTCACAAACTCTGTTTCATTGTTTGGGTCAAGATAGCGCAGGTAATACCAGCAGGAGCCTGCCCACTGGGGCATGGTATTGGTTTCTCGTTTTGCTGCTCCACCACAAACCGGGCATGTGGTTTGTACCCAACCATCGATTTTGGCAAGCGGGCTTTCACCAGTGCCGCTTGGTTCATAGCTGGAAACCTCGGGCAGCAGCAGTGGTAGCTGATCCTCTGGAATGGGGACCGTTCCACAGGTTGGGCAGTGTACCAAGGGAATTGGTTCTCCCCAGTACCGCTGGCGACTGAAGATCCAGTCACGTAACTTGTAGTTTACGGACTTGGTACCCACATTCCTCTCTTCCAGCCAGGCAATCATGGTGTTGATGGCGTCTTCTTTGTTGAGACCGTCGATGAAGTCACTGTTTACGTGGATTCCATCCTCAGTCCATGCTTCTTCCTGAACATCAACAGCACTCTTGAGCACTTCAATGATCGGGAGATTGAATTTCTTGGCAAACTCCCAGTCACGGGTATCATGGGCGGGAACTGCCATGATGGCACCTGTACCGTAGCTGATCAATACATAATCAGCAATCCAGATGGGGATCTTCTTGCCATTTACCGGGTTGATCGCATAACTGCCACTGAAAACACCGGTCTTGTCCTTTGCCAGATCAGTTCTCTCGAGGTCACTCTTTCTGGCAGTGGCTTCAAGGTACTCCTCCACCACACGCTTTTGCTCCCCGCTGGTAAGTTTGTCTACCAAGGGGTGTTCTGGGGCGACAACCATGTAGGTGGCTCCAAAGAGTGTGTCAGGGCGGGTGGTATATACTTCAAGGCTGTCGTCCATCCCATCAATCTGGAAGACGACTGAGGCACCCTCACTTCTTCCAATCCAGTTTTGCTGCATGAGCTTCACTGATTCGGGCCAGTTTACACTGTCCAGATCAGCGAGCAGCTTGTCTGCATATTCAGTAATCTTGAGAACCCACTGGCGGATGCTTTTCCGTACAACCGTAGTTCCGCAACGTTCACACTTTCCGTCCTTCACCTCTTCATTAGCCAAGCCGGTCTTGCAATTGTCACACCAGTTGATCGGGGTATGGGACTCATATGCCAGTCCTTGCTTGTAGAGCTGGAGGAAAATCCACTGCGTCCAGCGGTAGTATTCACTTGTATGGGTAGAGACTTCCCGATTCCAGTCGTAGCTGAAACCCAGACGTTTGATCTGCTTTCGGAAGTTCTCGATGTTCTTCTCCGTGGTTACCTTGGGATGGGTGCCTGTCTTGATCGCATAGTTCTCAGCAGGTAGTCCGAATGAGTCGAATCCCATCGGATGCAGGACGTTGTAGCCGTTCATACGTAGGTAACGGCAGTAGATGTCGGTTGCGGTGTACCCTTCTGGGTGTCCCACGTGCAACCCTGCACCGGATGGGTAGGGGAACATGTCCAAAACGTACACACGCTTATCGGCTGGTACGCTCTCGTCCTCGGTTACGGCAAAACTCTGGTTGTCTTCCCAGTATTTTTGCCATTTTGTCTCAATTTCACTGAAGGGATATTTGCTCATGGGAGCAATCATACCTTTGGAGTGCTGTTCAGTCAACGCATGAAAGCATTTCTCAGAGGGTTCCATCATCCACAGTGGGAGAAAATTCCACTGCTTCCATCCTGTTTCCCTTCATGGAGATGATTCTGAAGGTACCGAGCTGTGACTGCACCACATCCCCTTCATCAGGGATGTTCCCAATCTGGTCAAGCAGGTATGCAGCAACCGTACTGGTTTTCTGCTTGCATGCATCGGTATCGAGGTCCAGTTCATCTACTAGTTGCTGGAATGGGGTATCTGCCATAACTAGGAAGGTGCCCGGGTTTTTCTCCCTCTCCACGATACGGTCAGGATACCTCCGTTCATGCTCATCATAGAGCTCTCCAAACAGTTGCTCGGCTACATCCTCCATGGTGACCACACCGCTGAACCCACCATACTCATCCAGAACGATTGCTTGCTGGAGCTTGGCTTTCTTGAAGCGGAAAAAGACATCATCAAGATGCATTTGTTCTGGGACAAAAATTGGTTCTCGGATAATGGAAGAGATCGGGCGTCCCATCTGTTTTTTCAGCTGCGTGCGAAGAATGTCACGAACCAGTACAATACCGATGATATTCTCCGGGCTTCCATGAAAAACAGGGATACGACTGAATCCCGCTTTTACAATGGAAGGGAATGCATCACGAATGGTGAGCTCGTCACTGATGCAAAATACATTGGTCCTATGGGTCATGATGGTTCTTACTTGGGTTTCACTGAAATGGATTGCCCGTTGCATGAGATCCGATTCATAGCGATCCACCAGACCGACATCCTCAGCTGCGTCGACCATATGCATCACCCCTTCAGTGGTGATGGTCGGTTCAGCGTGGGAGGCAAAGACCCTGGTGATAATCGCAGAGAAATGCCTAAGCAACCAGACCACAGGAAACAGTACTATTTCGAGGAAACGCAATGGATATGCCATGAAAACAGCAATTTTCATGTTATGGGTGAGCGCTAATTGTTTTGGTGTGATCTCGCCAAAAATGAGGATAACCAGGGTAAGTAAACCGGTAGCATACCCAACTGGCTGACTGGAAAAGAACTCGATGGAGAACGTGGTGACCAGGGATGATACCGTGATATTCACTACATTGTTTCCCACCAGAACGGTCGTGATGAGCTCTTCAGGCTTTTGGCTAAGTTTATACACCAATTTAGCCGCACGTTTCTTGCGGTTATCCAGAATTTTGAGTTGCACAAAAGAGAGTGAGGTAAATGCCGTCTCTGTGGCAGAAAAGACTCCAGAGAGGATCAACAGGATGATGATGGCGGTTAGTTGTACGTGCATGTACACCTCCCAGCCACTGACAAACAAAACGGGTGTTCAATTGAGCACCCCATACTAGGTAACGGGTCTTCCATAATGAAATCAGTATAGCAACAGTTTCACCCACCAGACAAGTGGAATAGACCAGGAGGGAAGGAAAAAGGTTTTCCGAGCCAAATGCCTTGGTTTATAGGGTGTAGACCATCTCGCTCTGGGTAAGGAGAAGGGAGAATCCCATGTGAGTCAATAGACCATTGATGTCCACACAATCACTGGATATATTCAGGATTCCCAGTGTTGGCGTTTCTGTACAGTTTTTTGCTGCAATGATGGCTCTTTTGGCGAATCCTTGCCTTCGGTATTGTGGTTTAATATAGATTTGGGCTATTGAACCTTTAGTGGGATTGAAGCAAATAACCCCGTGTTTGACAGAGTCCTGCACAATGTCATAGGCGGTAAATCCCCCACGACTAATACATGCATCGCTGTTCTGCCAGCTGGGGATACAGTCTCCAGAAGGGATATTGATGCGCTCCTGTTTCTGCAACTGGACAGAGGATGTGTCTTCCAGCATTTCTTTCTTGATTTGGTAGCAAAGTAGGCTTCTTGTGATGGTAAACCCGTGACTCAGATACAATTTCTTTGCTCGTTCATTTGTGTCGATAACCTCCAGGAAGAAGGAGGTGAAACCACGTTGCTTGATATGTGCAAGCGTGGCATCGATCAATTGGTGGGCATATCCATTCCCCTGATAGGAAGGAATGATACCCGTTCCAGCATCATATGCATAGGTTCCCCTGATTGCGACCAGGATAAACCCCACCAGTGTGCTCCCATCAAAAAGACCGATGGAGTCTTCAGGGGAGTATCCCAGGGCATGAAGATGTGCTTTCAGTTGTGCCTCGTTCATATGGATGGGAACCTCATAGTTGCTGAAGGCCTCATTCAGGACTTGGGCAAGTGTCTCAATAGATATGTGGGTGAGAGGGGATGTTACCACCAGCGTTTCCTCCAGAAATAGTATGCCATCGCGAAGACCACCAGCATACAACACACCAACATTCCATAGAACCCCCACCTATAGGTTGCAAGGGGCATGTATGAGAAATTCATCCCATAGAGACCGGTCAGAAAGGTCAAGGGGATGAATATGGTGCTGATAATTGTCAGTACTTTCATGATTGAGTTCATTTTGGTATCGAGGCTGGAGAGATAGACTTCCATGATACTGCTGACTGTTTCCCTGAGCATCTCACACTCTTCAGCAAGCCAGAGAGCATGGTCTTGGATGTCGGTGAGCAGTATCTTGGTATTCTTATCCAGAAAGGGGTGTTCCACTCTGATCATGGTGGCGAGGATATCTTTCAGGGGGCTGGTCATCCTCCTCAGCGAGAGAATCTTCGCCTTATGCCTGTGGATGGTAGGTGCATCTGTGGAACTCGGCGAAGTAATCACAAGCTGTTCCAGCTCATCGGTCTCATTCTCCAGTTCATCAGCTCTCACCAGGTATTGGTCAACAACCCGGTCGATGAGTGTGTGGAAGAGCAAACTACTGTCTCCTCCCTGCAATTTGGTCTGGGGATCTTCCAACTGACGTATGGCAGGGAGGAATACCTCACTTGCATACTCAGTGATGGAAAGCACCCAATGCTTTCCTAGGAACAGTGAGAGCTGCTGGTCTTCGGTGGTTTCCGTTGGAAGAATTCTCAGCGTGATGGCCAGATACTGCTCATAGCTGTCGAGTTTCAGGCGTTGATCGGTGGAGAATACATCCTCAAGGCTGAGGGTGGAAAGGGAAAAAGCCTTTGCAACCTCGACGATAGACATGATATTGGACAGTCCACTGATTTGCACCCAGCAACGTTGGTTCTCTTTCGGTAGTACAAACCCTTCTACCACCTCATATGACCCTGCTGAGTAGAGGTGAGTACGAATTCTGGTCGCCTCGGGTTGTCCATCTCCCACAAAGACAAGGGATCCAGCAGCCAGTCCTTCCTTTTTCTTATGGAGGGGCTGGCGAGTTTGGTGCGTGTGATGAGGTTTCATTGTGTTCTCCTAGAGTGCGGTGAATCCAAGAACCAGTAAGAGTTGGGCGAGGATATAACTTCCCATTATACTGGTATCATTTACGTGTTTCATTGCAAGACTGTCCAATCCGATCATGGTATCGCTTATTATGAACAGCAATATTCCCATGATGCAGAGTAATGAGGCAAGGCCGGTCAACAGGGAAGCAAGCATGAAAAGCAGTACAGTATATGCGAGGTATTTGACTGAACCCTTCTGCTTACCGATCAGGCGATACAACATGCTATAGGGAATCATAAGGCCTGCAAAGGCAATGGCTGTAAGAATCCAGTCCACTCCCAACGATAGGATATGGATGCCGTAGAAGATGTGGCATACTGCAAAACTAGCCATACCCCAGAGAAACAGGGTACCTTGATTCCCCTTGGTCAACAAGGCATCCCCGATGGTGGCAAAGAGAAGCGCAGCAAGAAGCAGTGGATAGTTCCCCTGTTGCATGAGAAATAGCATCAGGGTTGGCATCAACAAAACTTTTGTCAAATTTCCAAGAAATTGGTATCCTTCCGAGCGGAAGCTGAGGTGAGCAAAAGAGATGCCAAGATAAACCAAGAGGATGGTGTTCATATTCATAGGGTAGTGCACTGACCTGTTATCCTGCAAGGTAAATAACTCTGCAAATACTGTAAAGACTAATCGATAATTAAATATTTGTTGACAGGGTGGTTTTTAGGGTATATAAAATCATCAGACAATCAGTCAAACTGACAAAAAAAAGGAGTATGGGAAATGAAAAGAAAAATTTTCGTTGTAATTCTACTAGTGGTGAGTCTTTCTTTTATCTCAGCACAGGGAAACAAAGAAGACAGTGGTGTTATTGAATTCAAAGTAGTTGGAAATAACTCTTCTGCACTGGTAACTGAGGCTGCTAAAATGATGGCAGCTGAAATTGAATCCAAATCCAATGGTGAACTGAAGCCAGTTTTGTATCTTGAAGGACAATTGGGTGACAATGATGAGGATTTAAACACAGGGCTCTCTGAAGGAAACTATGAGATGCTTGTGAATGCTGAAATGCTTTTTAACTGGGCTGTTCCTGAGTGGATGGAGTTGTTCAATATGGCATTTATTTTTGACAGCCAGCAACATCTTCAAAATTTCTGGAATAGTGAAGTGGGTGCAGAGTTGGCACAAACTCTTCTAGACAAATATAATGTCTATGCGTATTTGAATACGATTGCCCTGAGGGGACCTCGCTATCTTACAGCTAATGTTCCAGTAAAGAGTGTTGCGGATATGGCAGGTATCAAATTAAGAACTCCTAATAATGCTGGAGTAATTGCATCTTGGAAGGCTACAGGTGCAAATGTTACTCCGGTTGCTTGGGGTGAACTGTATGGAGCATTGCAGAATGGTATCGTAAATGCACAGGAGAATCCTCTTGCAAATATTGATCAGGCAGGCATGTATCAAGTTCAGGATTATTTGATGCAGACCGAGCATCAGTACACTAATTATTTCATCTATATGGCAAATGATTGGTGGTCCGATCTAACTGACGCACACAAGGCTATTATTTCAGAAGCTATTGATAATGCGTTTACATGGCATAATGAGCAAGTCAATGCTGAAGATATGGAATTCTTAAAGAAATTCCAAGAGAAAGGAATGACCCTGATTACAAAAGACCAAATTGATATTGAGTCATTTAAAAAGGCCATTACACCTGTATTGTTGGAAGAGAACAAGGATAAATATCCAGCTGGTGCTTATGAGAAAATCTCTAGCTTGAGATAAGTGTCTCATGCTGAAGGGAAGGGGAATGTATGTTTAAAAAATTAACATCAATTGTGAGCCGTATTGCAGAAATACTTGAAACAGTTGTCAAATTTGCCGCAATGGCCGTTTTGGTTGTACTTCTTTGTGTGATTTTCTTTCAGGTTGTGAGAAGGATGATCACAGGGAATTCCTTTACCGAAATTGAAGAATTTTCAATTGTGATGGCAGCTTGGTTGGGGTTCTTGACTCTTTCTTTCGCTGCTAGGAAAAGAGTACATGTACGGATTGATGTCTTTGCAAATAAATTCCCCTTACCCTTTCAACATGTATTGTCAATGTTTATTACTGCATTAACGCTGTATGCCTCATCAAGCTTGGTTGTGTATGGATGGCAACTAACAATGAAGAAGGCCCATGTACCTCTTGCAATTCTTCCTATGAACGCAGGTTGGTGGTATTTAGCATTTCCTGTAGGAATGGCACTCACAAGTTTTTTCTTGCTTGATGCTTTGTTGCAAGAGATATCAAGAATATTGGGAATAACGAGAAAAGATGAAATGGAGGCTAACTAATGTGGGTAATAATTAGCTTTTTGATAATGATTTTGCTAGGAGTCCCTGTAGGGTATTCCATGGTGTTGGTAGCCTTCTTCTTTGTTAAGTTTACCGGTGTGGTGAATATGTCATTTATCCCTACTGCGATGGTGAGTGGTATTTCTTCCTATACTATGCTTGCTATTCCATTTTTTATGCTTGTTGGGGAATTGATGAATAGCAGTGGGATTACGAAAAGGATTTTTAAATTTGCTGATGCAGGAGTCGGCCATATCACTGGAGGACTCGGGCATGTGAATGTACTTTCCAGTATGATTTTTGCAGGCATGTCTGGTGCCGCAGTGGCAGATGTAGCTGGTCTTGGTGCAATAGAAATAAAAGCAATGAAAGATCAGAACTATGATGCAGATTTTGCTGTCGGAGTAACGGCTGCGTCATCGATTATTGGACCAATCATCCCGCCTAGTAGTCCGATGGTTCTATTTGGTATTGCTGCTGGAATTTCGATCGGCGGATTATTTATGGGAGGAATTACCGTAGGCATTATCATGGGGCTCTTTATGATGACTACTGTGTATATCATTGCGAAGAAACGAAATTATCCTCGCCATGAAAGGTACCCGTTTAAAACAAGAGTGCAGGCCTTTTGGTCAGCTTTGCCGGCATTGCTCGCACCAGTTCTGCTGATTGGCGGCATATTTTCTGGATATTTTACACCTACAGAAGCCGCTACAGTTGCTGCCTTCTACTCTTTGTTCGTAGGAGTGTTTCTCTACAAGGATTTTTCTTTTAGGGATCTTCCTAAGGTACTTGCTGTGGCTGTAGAGAACCTTGGTATGGTAATGTTGTTGATGGCTTCAGGTAAACTGTTTGCCTGGGTGCTAGGGATGGAGAAAATTGCAGAATTGGCAGCGAGTTTCATATTTGCTCTCACTGATAGCAAGGTGATTATCCTTCTTCTGATAAATCTTGTCTTACTTTTCATGGGAACGTTCATGGAAACAAACGCGAGTATTTTTATTCTAACTCCAATAATGCTTCCAATAATACATTCTATAGGGATGCATCCGATTCAATTTGGTGTTATTTTTATATTTGCCTTAATGATTGGTTTGTTGACACCACCAATGGCAATGTGTTTGTTTCTCACTTCAAAAATTGGGGGAATTACCTTTAACCAAGCATTTAAGGCCGTTAAACCCTACTACATTGGGCTGATTGTGGTGTTGATTCTAATCAATATGTTTCCTTCAATCACATTAGCAGTTCCAAAGTTGCTTTTAGGGAGTTCATTCTAGAGTGGGAGTAACCTGATGAAACAAGTAAAGAAACAATCTGTCGTTGACATTGCTTCAGAACAAATTATTGAATATCTAAAGAGTGATGAAATTAATCTCGGAGATAAGCTTCCTGTTGAGTATGAAATGTGTAATTTGCTTAATATCAGTAGGGCTACACTGCGCGAAGTTTATAGAAAGCTCCAATCCCAAGGATATCTGGAGATTAAAAATGGAAAGGGTGCTTTTGTAAAAAATAAGCAGCAGGATATTCTCCAAAGGGCTACAAACTGGTTTAGGGAACATGATGCACAATTACAAAGCTATCTAGAGGTGCGTTTGTATCTTGACCCGCTTGCTGGTAAGCTAGCTGCTCAGAACCGCAATGAAAAAGATATCACACATTTAAAAACAATCCAGCAAGAGTTTGAGAAGTCAATTGCAGAAAGAGATAATATTAAGATGGCTAGTCTAGATGCGGAATTGCATAAAGCTATTGTCCAGATCAGTAAGAATGATTTATTGATTGCATTAGTCCAAATTGTCAACTATTACTTTGAACAACTGCGTCAGACAAGTTTCATGGTCGAAAGTCATGCAATGCATGCAATACAGCCACATCGTAATATTATTGATGCAATAGAAACAGGTGATTTTGTACTTGCTGAGAGGGAAAGTATCAATCACATGAAAATTGCGTTGCGCGATCTTTGTGGGGTAGAAAACCCCTAAATTCGAATATAACAAAGGACACAATATTAATGACTAGTCTCAAAGAAAAATGCAATAGCATTCGAAAAGATGTGCTATATATGCTTAATAAAGCTGGAAGTGGTCATGCAGGAGGCTCTCTCTCTGCAATTGAAATTCTAGTAGGTTTATATTATTCAAAGATGAATTTTAATCCACTTGATGTGGATAATCCAAATCGCGATAGATTTGTCTTAAGCAAAGGCCATGCTGCTCCTGTTCTCTACGCAATTCTTGCAGATCTTGGTGTTATTGATTCCTCCGAATTGCTCACATTAAGGAAATTACATAGTAATCTGCAGGGACATCCTGATAGTAAAAAAGTACGGGGTGTAGAAGCATCTACAGGGTCTCTAGGGCAAGGTTGTTCCATAGCTGTTGGTATGGCAATGGCAGCAAAAGCACAGTATAGCGATGCACATATCTATACCTTGCTTGGAGATGGAGAATTGCAGGAAGGTCTTGTATGGGAAGCCTGCATGGCTGCTTCAGCATATAAATTGGATAATTTCACGATGATAGTTGATTACAATGGAATTCAGTTGGATGGATTCTGTGATGACATTTTACCTATGGGTGATTTGAATGCGAAATTTTCTGCTTTCGGGTTTCATGTAATCGATCTTCTAGATGGTAATGATATAAATGCAGTAATCACTGGACTTTTTCAAGCAAGTGTACCGGGAAAGCCAACTTGTATAATTGCTCATACCATCAAGGGAAAAGGAATTTCCTTTATAGAGAATCAGGTTGGATGGCATGGAAGAGTGCCTACTGATGAGGAACTGTCTTCAGCAATGAAAGAATTACAGGATACAGCACATGTTTAAGACAAAGAAAATGATCAGGAGTGCTTACGGAGAAGCTCTTGCTGAACTGGGAGCAGTGAAAAAGGATGTTGTTGTTTTAGATGCAGATTTGTCGCATGCAACAATGACTAATAAGTTTGCCGAGAAATATCCAGAAAGGTTCTTTAATATTGGGATTGCTGAAGCAAACCTCATGTGTATTTCTGCTGGTATGTCTACTATGGGATTCATCCCCTTTTGCAGTACCTTTGCTCTATTTGGTGCAGGAAGGGCTTACGAACAAATTCGTAACAGTATTGCCTATCCGAATTTCAATGTGAAGGTATGTTGTACCCATGCAGGGGTCACGGTAGGAGAAGATGGAGGGAGCCATCAGAGTGTCGAGGATATCGCCTTGATGCGTGTGATACCAGGGATGACCATTGTGGTTCCCTGTGATGCAAATGAAGCAAGGGAAGCAGTCTTTGCAATCGCTGAGTATAACGGCCCTGCCTATTTGCGATTGGCAAGATCGCCAAGTCCTGTCCTTGCAGAGAAGCACCCATTCAAGCTTGGGAAAGCAAATGTGCTACGTGAGGGAGAAGATTTAGTAATCTTCGCTTGTGGGATTATGGTTGATACTGCATTGATGTGTGCCGATGAACTAAGCTCAGAACATTTTGTATCTGTAGCAGTCGTCAATGTGCATACAATCAAACCGATTGATGAGCAATGCATTCTTGCGTATGCCCATACGTGCAAAACTGTTGTGACATTAGAAGAACATAGTGTAATCGGCGGTTTGGGTGATGCAGTTGCTGAAGTATTGATTGGAACTGGTCCGCTTAGATTTAAAAAAATTGGCATTCAGGACAGGTTTGGACAATCAGGAACACCAGAAGAATTGCTTGAGGAGTATGGATTGAGTTATTCAAAGATCCTTGCACAGATTAAAGATTTACTCTTTTCTCAGGTTTGAAACGGGTTCCCGCATTTTTTATCGATCTGTATGTGAAAAAACGATTATTCTACCGACTATTTTGCCATCATTGTAGAATTCTGTTATAATGCACAGTCATGGCGAAGACAACATATGATGAATCGAAAATCCTTACGCTCAGCGCGTTGGAACATATTCGAAAACGTCCCGGTATGTATATCGGGCGGTTGGGAAACGGTACCCATGTCGATGATGGTATCTACATCCTTCTCAAGGAGGTGGTGGATAACAGTATCGACGAGTTCATCATGGGCTATGGTAGCCGCATCGTCATCCGCCTGAAAGAGAGCGAGGTGTCGGTGAGAGACTTCGGTCGCGGTATTCCCCTTGGGAAAGTGGTTGACTGTGTCTCAATCATCAATACCGGTGCAAAGTATAGTGATGATGTCTTCCAGTTCTCTGTTGGCCTTAATGGTGTTGGTACCAAGGCAGTGAATGCTCTCTCCTCGCATTTTCGGGTTACCAGCTATCGAGAAGGAAAATACAGCACGGCTATCTTCGAGAAAGGTGTTCTGGTCAGTGAAAAGAGTGGTAAGTCAGAGGAAGCCGATGGTACTGAAGTACTCTTCACCCCTGACCCGGAACTGTTTGGTGAGTACTCCTATAATGAGGATTTTGTCATCTCCAGGATCTGGAGCTATGCCTATCTGAATACAGGACTCACAATCAATTACAATAATCGTGCCTATAAATCATCCAATGGCCTGTATGACCTTCTCGATAAAGAGGTGGGCACGGAAAATCTCTATTCGATCATCCACTACCAGAGCAAACAGCTTGAGTTTGCCTTGACCCATGTAACTGGCTCCTACGGGGAGAACTACTTCTCCTATGTGAATGGCCAGCATACCACCGATGGGGGAACCCATCAGAGTGCCTTCAAGGAAGGTATTCTTAAGGGTATAAACGAGTACTTCAAGAAGAACTGGGCACCACAGGATGTGAGGGAAGGGGTGGTTGGAGCCATTGCTGTCAAGATCAAGGAACCGGTATTTGAATCCCAGACGAAAAACAAACTCAGCAATACCGAAATCAGGACCTGGATTGTCAATGAAGTAAAGGACGCCATTGTCGACTTCCTGTTGAAAAACACCACAGAAGCGGAGAAAATCAACCAGAAGATCCTCAACAACGAGAAACTTCGCAAAGAGCTCAATGAGGTAAAGAAGGGTGCAAGGGAGTCTGCCAAGAAGGTCAGCCTGAATATTCCCAAACTCAAGGACTGCAAGTACCACCTGGGGCAGAGCAGCGCACATCAGGAGGAGTGTGAAAGCTCCATGATCTTCCTCACCGAGGGAGATAGTGCCAGCGGAACGATTACCAAGACACGTGATGTCATGACACAGGCGGTATTCAGCCTCAGGGGAAAGATAGTCAACGTATTCGGGAAGAAGAAAACGGAAATATACAAGAACGCAGAACTTTATAATATGATGGTGGCGCTTGGTATAGAGAACGGAGTGGAAGGGCTACGGTACGGAAAAGTTATCATTGCGACCGATGCTGATACTGATGGCTTCCATATCCGTAACCTGTTGATGACCTATTTCCTGACCTATTTTGAGGATCTGGTGCTCTCCGGTCGTCTCTATATCCTGGAGACTCCCTTGTTCCGTGTACGAAACAAGACCCAGACGGTATACTGTTACAGCGAGAAGGAACGGAACCACGCCACAAGCCAGATAAGAAATGCTGAGGTGACCCGGTTCAAAGGGCTTGGTGAGATAGACCCGAAGGAGTTCGGACAATTTATCGGGGAGGATATGCGTCTGCTTCCTGTCTCCATTGCTGGTATGAATGAGATGCATAAAACCATGGAGTTCTATATGGGCAGCAATACGCCTGAACGACGCGAATTCATTATGGAGAATCTGATCTGATGACCCAGGCACACGCAATTTTCAAAGAGAACTTCCTGGAATACGCAAGTTATGTCATCAAGGAGAGGGCAATCCCCGATCTTGTGGATGGATTCAAGCCTGTTCAAAGGAGAATCATCCATACGCTCTTTGAGATGGATGACGGCAAATTCCACAAGGTTGCAAACGTAGTAGGGTGGGCGATGCGCTATCACCCGCATGGGGATTCTTCCATCTACGAAGCCTTGGTAAACCTTGCCAACTGTGACTTGTTTATTGAGCGCCAGGGTAACTACGGAAATATCTTGACCGGGGACAGGGCTGCTGCGGCACGATACATCGAATGCCGTCTTCTCCCGTTTGCCAAGAAGGTGTTGTATAATCCTGAGCTTACCGAGTTTGTGGAATCCTATGATGGAAGGAACAAGGAACCTGTAGCATTCCCAGCCAAGATTCCTGTAGTCCTCATACAAGGAGTTAGTGGTATTGCTGTAGGTATGAGTACCTATATTCTTCCTCATAACCCGATTGAGGTGTTTGACGGAATGGCTGCCTCATTGCGGGGAGAGTCATACGAACTCTACCCCGATTTCCCTGGAGGAGGCATCGTTGATGTTGATGACTATAACGATGGACGGGGTTCGGTATCCATCAGGGCAAAACTGAACACCAAGGATCCAAAACGAATAATCATTGAGGAACTCCCCTATGGGACCACCAGTGAGATGATGATTCGCTCGGTCGAAGATGCAGCCAAGAAGGGGAAGCTGAAGATCAGCTCCATTACTGACTATACCGCCGAGAAGGTGAACATCGAGATCAGCCTTGCCCGAAACACCTATTCAAAGGAAATTGTGGATGCCTTATATGCCTATACGGCATGTGAGACCAAGCTCTCCGTCAATCCACTTGTAATCAGGGATAATACCCCGACCATCATGGGGGTGCATGAGATACTGGATTTCCATGCGCATCACTTGGTTGATGTCCTGGAGGCAGAGTTGAAGCTGGAGAAGGGTCATCTGTTGGACAAGCTCCACTACAGGACCCTGGAAAGAATCTTCATTGAAGAGCGGATCTATAAGCGTATTGAACAGAAAAAGAGTGCTGAGGATGTGAACAAAGCGGTTGTCAGTGGATTCAAGCCATTTACTGAAGAACTGCTCCGCCCGCTTGATGGTGAGGATGTTGAACGTCTGCTCAAGATACCCATTCGACGCATCAGTTTGTTTGACATTGAGAAGAACCATCAGGAGATTGAGTCGATCAACGATCAGCTTGCAGATATTGAGAAGAAACTTGCGGATCTTACCGGCTATGCGCTCTCGTTCATATCAGAATTGAAGGAGCTTATGTCCGATGAGGAGCATAAGCGTAAAAGTACGATCAAGAAGTTTGATATGGTCGATGTGAAAGAGGTTGCTGAGCGCAATCTGCCACTTCGCTACGATGCTGCCGCTGGGTACCTTGGATATGATGTAAAGAAAGGAAATACCCTATTCGACGTCAGTCCCTTTGACCGCATCCTGGTAATTCGTAAGGATGGCAATTATCAGGTGATTGATGCACCTGAGAAGGAGTTTGTCGGGAAAGGAATGCTCTATTGTGGGCTCGCTGACAAGGACGAGCTTGCCAAGATTGTCTTTACGGTCATTTACCAGGAGAAAACCTACAAGTATCTCTTCATCAAGCGGTGCCAGATTACGAGCTACCAGCTGAAGAAGCTCTACCCTCTGGTACCGGAAGGGAATTTCAAGATAGTCAAGCTGTCCACCTTCGAAAATGCTGAGATGAACCTTACCTATAAGAAGAAACCAGGGCTCAGGATTCTGGAGGAGAAGTTCTACTTCTCCGATTACAAACCTAAAGGGGTAAAAGCAAACGGGGTTCGCCTGGCTGTCAAGGAAGTGGCTTCCATACGGCTCAGGGCAGTAAAGGAAGTGGTACACGAAGACCAGCGGGAACCGTCGCTCTTCGATGACGAGATGGAGAGGGAATAATGGAGCAACTTGAAGGTCGGATCCTGTATGAGGACAACCACTTGATCGTGGTGAACAAGCGTGGTGGTGAGTTGGTACAAGGAGACAAGACCGGAGATAAAACACTTGCGGATCTTGTCAAGGAATACCTGAAGGTAACCTATGAAAAGAAGGGGAATGTCTATCTGGGCGTCCCTCATCGCTTGGACCGGCCAACCAGTGGTTTGGTGATTTTTGCCAAGACTGAAAAGGCCCTGGTCAGGATGAATGAGCTCTTCAAGGGTAATACCGTGAAGAAAACCTACTGGGCGATTGTGGATAAAGTTCCCAACGATACAGAGGGTACCTTGCTTCACTACATCATCCGTGATACGAAGGCTAATAAGAGTGTTGCGCTCCCTGTGGAGAGACAGAAAGGGAAGCTTGCAAAGATGGATTACCGTCTTATCGCTGTCAGCAAAACCTACTTTCTCCTTGAGGTATTGCTGCATACCGGTAGACATCACCAGATCAGGGCGCAGCTTGCTGCAATTGGCTTGCATATCAAGGGGGACCTTAAATATGGTTTCCCTCGTTCCAACCCTGATGGGGGAATTTGCCTTCATGCGAGGTCCATCTCCTTTGTTCACCCGGTACGCAAGGAAGAGATAACCATTGTTGCCGATCCCCCGCAAGATACCTTATGGGATGCATTCCTCTCCCAGCTCTAAGGCAGGAATTCCTTGCTTTTTGTATGAGAGCTTCCTAAGATGAAGAGAGATACACAAAAAATGGAGGATCAAGTATGAAAAAAAGACCGTTTGGTACAAACAAGACCATGGTTTCCGAGGTTGGATTGGGAACCTGGCAGATCGGTGGATCATGGGGTACCGTTGAGGATGAGACTGCCATGAAAATCCTCCAGACAGCCTCTGATGCAGGTATTACCTTTTTCGATACAGCCGACGTGTATGGAGACGGGAGGAGCGAGAAGTTCATTGGAAAATTTCTTAAATCCCAACGTGACTCCTTCTTTGTTGCTACCAAATTGGGACGTGGTGGAGATCCAGGTTGGCCTGGGAATTTCACCCCTGAGGCAATGATACGCCACACCGATGCATCCCTCTCCCGTTTGGGCGTTGAACGCTTGGATTTGATCCAGTTGCACTGTATCCCCCAGGATGTCCTGGCTGATGGGGCTGTCTTTGATGTCCTGAGAGATCTGAAAAAGCAAGGAAAGATTGCCGATTTTGGCGCAAGTGTTGAGTCCGTGGAAGAGGGCTTGATCTGCTTGAAAGAGGAGGGAATTGCCTCTCTGCAGGTTATCTTCAATATATTCCGACAGAAACTGGTCACCGACCTCTTCTCCAAAGCCAAGGAAAAAGAGGTTTCCATCATTGCCCGTGTTCCTTTGGCAAGTGGACTGCTCTCGGGAAAGATGACGAAAAATACCACCTTTGATGAGAGTGACCACCGTAACTTCAATCGCGATGGAGCTTCATTCAATGTTGGTGAGACCTTTGCAGGTGTTCCTTTTGAGAAGGGCGTTGAACTGGCTGAGGAGATCAAGACAATGAAACCAGAGGGAATGACCCTTGCTCAGATGGCACTTCGCTGGATTCTCGACTTTGATGCTGTCTCTGTGGTGATTCCTGGGGCCAGCCGGCCATCACAGGTGCTGGACAATGCCGCAATCTCTGATCTTCCCCCTCTCTCAGATGAGCTGCATAAGCAATTGGAGAAGTTCTATCAGGAGAAGGTTGCCCAGCATATCCGTGGTCCCTATTAACCAATACTCCTCATTCATAGATTGTATCAGGACTCCTTTCAGGGGTCCTTAATTTCTATCCCAATGAAGTCTGCCTAATTATTTCTTGACAGATTGGAGAATGCGTCTTATTCTTCATATGTATGATGTATGATGTTATAGGAATTGGGAGGAGTATTCATGGCTGAACACACGATTGCCGCAATCTATACCGGAGCTGCCTTGGTAAAACCACTGTCGGATCTGATGAAAGAGACCCTTGGTGACTACAAGGTGATGAACATACTCGATGACAGCATGATTGCTGACATCATCGAGGCCGGGGGGATGACCAAGGCTGTCAAGAGACGGCTCTATGGCTACTATGAGATTGCTTGTGCTTCAGGTGCTGAGTTGATCCTCAATACCTGCTCCTCAATCGGGGATGCAGTATATGGTGCTCGGGACTTTTTCCCCATTCCCATCATAAGAATTGATGAGCCGATGGCTCGCCGGGCGATAGGGCTCACTGATTCAATCGCTGTTCTGGCCACCCTTCCAACCACCTTGGATCCAACCATCCGATTATTGGAGAGATGTGCACAGGAGGCAGGGAAATCAATTAGGACCATCAGTGCCTTGGCCGAGGGAGCTTTCCCTGCCATTACTGCTGGGGATGCAGAAACCCATGACCGGCTGATTGCAGAGACGGCAAAACGGGTAGCTGATTCCTGTGATGTGATTCTTCTTGCACAGGGCTCGATGGCAAGAATGGAAAAGCCACTTGCCGAGCTTACCGGCAAGACGGTGCTCAGCAGTCCTCGCCTTGGTGTTGAGCAGATCAAGGGACTGTTGTAGAAGGAGGAACCCATGGATCTTGAAGCTTTGCATGCAATGTCTTTGCAGCTTAGGAGAGATGTCGTTGAGATGGTTTACCGTACAAAGGATGGCCATCCCAGTCCGAGTTTTTCAGTTGCAGATATTATTACCGCCCTCTACTTTGAGGTGATGAATATTGATCCATCCAACCCTGATAAGAGCGATCGTGATCGCTTTGTACTCTCCAAGGGTCACGCTTGTCCTGTATTGTATGCTGCCCTCGCCAGGCGGGGTTATTTCCCGGTAGACGACCTCTATACCCTGCGATACCTACATTCCAAGTTACAGGGACATCCTTATGCACCAAAGACCAAAGGCCTTGATGCAACCACAGGTTCGCTTGGAAACGGAGTCTCGATTGGATTGGGCATGGCCTTGGCCGCTCGAATCCAGAAGCAAACAAACCGGGTGTATGTAATCACCGGTGATGGTGAGCTTGGTGAAGGAATGCTCTGGGAAGCAGCAATGGCTGCAAGCCATCAGAAGGCAGCAAATCTGACGGTATTCATAGACAACAACAACTACCAGAGTGGAGGGACAGTCGGTGAAGTATCGGGTCCCTATCCTATTGAGGATAAGTGGAAAGCCTTCGGCTGGCATACCCAGAGCATTGACGGGCATGATATTTCCCAGATTCTGAGTGCGGTTGAGAAAGCCAAAGCAGAAACAGAGAGACCTTCGGCAATCATCTGCAAGACGGTTAAGGGAAACGGTGTTTCCTTCATGGTGGGAGAAAACTCCTGGCATAAACGGGTCTATACCGATGAAGAATACCATATTGCCATGAAGGAACTGGGAGGTGTGCTATGAGTAGTGTTGACAGCACGAGAATTGGATTTAGAGACGCACTGATGCACTTGGCGAAAGAGCGTGATGATATTGTATTTGTTTCCACAGACTCGCTGAAGGTGGTCAAGGGTGAACCATTCTTGGAAGCATATCCTGATCGTGTCATTGAACTCGGGATCTCCGAGCAGAACGGGGTGGGTGTTTCCAGCGGTCTTGCTTCCTGTGGCCTGTTGCCCTACATCTGCACCTACGCAGGGTTCTTGACGATGCGCGCTTGTGAACAGATGCGGACATTTGTCTCCTATCCCGCACTGAAAGTCCGCTTTGTTGGTGCAAACGGAGGCTTGCATGGAGGAAACCGGGAAGGGGTCTCCCACCAGTTCATTGAGGATGTGGGAATTCTCAGGACAATGCCCAATTTCACCATTCTCTGTCCTGCAGATGGAAACCAGGTTTATCAAGCGATGCTTGCAAGTGCTGATATCGAGGGACCGGTTTATATTCGGATCGGCAGTGGTCGGGAAGAGAAAGTCTTCCCCGATGGAACACCGTTTCCCTTGGGTAAGGTACGCACCATTGTTGATGAAGGAAATGATGTGGCGTTGTTCTGCCATGGATTTGTTACTAATCGCGTCTTAGAGGCTGCAAGACAGTTGAAGGAACAGGGGATCGGCGTGAAGGTTGTGGAGGTTGCAACCATCAAGCCATTGGATCGAGCAGGAATCGCAGCAATTCTTGGAAAAACAGGTTGTGCGGTAACGATCGAAGACCATACCATCATCAATGGTCTCGGTAGTGCAATTGCAGAGGTGATTGCAGAGGGAAACCCTGCCTACTTGGTACGCTTGGGATTGCAGGATGTGTACGGTGAGTCCGGCTTTCCTGATGAGCTGCTTGATGCCTACGGTATGTCTGTTGAGGATATTATCGAGGGAGCCAAGAAAGCCATCAAACATACAAAGGCATAATTCCTTAGGATTACCTGAGGATAGAAACAAAAGGAGATAGAAACACATGAAAAAGAAGATTGTTGTACTGGTGCTTGTCACCTTGCTGGCAACGGCTCTGTTTGCACAGGGGCAAGCAGAAAAGAGTGGTCCGACTTCTGAGAATCCGTTGGTATTGCGGTATGCTCACATGAATCCGGCTTCCAGCCCGAATGGACTGCAGGCAACCTACTTTGCCGATAAGGTAGCAGAGAAGACCGGTGGGGCCATCAAGATTGAAGTGTATCCGGCAAGTCAGCTGGGATCCATTAGTGAGATGGCTGAAGCTGTTTCCATGGGCTCTATTGCGCTACACCACAATACCTATGGCGGATTGCAGCCGTTGCTCAATGACCTGGGTCTGTTTGACACCCCATATCTCTATCGGGATGTCGACCACCTGCTCAAGGCAACTGATCCTGAGACCAGTCCGGCACTCATGGAGTTGAACCAGAAGTTGATCGATACCAGAAACGTCAGGATTCTCTACTCTTTCTACTTCGGTACCCGTGAGTTGACAGCAAACTTCCCTGTCTACTCCGCAGCTGACTTGGCTGGAAAGAAGATTCGTGCCATTCCTTCCCCCATCTATCTTGCAGCAGTGGAAGGTATGGGCGCGGTAGCAGTTCCCATCGATTGGTCAGAAGTTCCCGTTGCCCTCTCCACCGGAGTCGCTGATGGACAGGAGAACCCAGTAAGTACACTGGTAACCAGCAATATCTATGAAGTACAGAAGTATGCCATGATGACCGACCATATCATGGGTAGTGAACCTGTAGTGATCAACGAGAAGGTATGGCAGTCCCTGAGTGACGAGCATAAGCAGATCTTCAGAGAAGTTGCTCGTGAAACACGTGACTGGGCATCCAACTATGTACAGGAGAATGAGGCCAAGGACGTCCAGACTCTCAAGGACAAGGGTATGACCATCATCACAGCAGCTGATGGCCTGAAAGTTGATGAGTTCCGTTCTTCCGTCAGCAAAGTCGTTGATGAACGCTTTGGTGAAGCTTGGGGCAAGTACTACGAGATGATCCACGCAATCAAGTAGTAGTGTTTTCAGTGGTGGAGGCAGGATGATCTCCTGCTTCCACACATGTCTTCTAATACAAGGAATACTCCTATGCAAAGGTTCTTGAAAAAGATGGCTGGTCTGTATGAGCTGCTCGGCATCCTCTTCTTGTTGATGCTGTTCCTCTCAGTGCTTATTCAGATTGTCATGAGAAATATATTTAATTCCGGGTCGATACAATTGGAAGAGCTTGCTCGGTTTTCCTTGGTCTCGTTGGTATTTCTGATGATACCGGTATTGACCTGGAGAGGCCAGCATATCATTGTGGATATCGTTATTTTGTACCTTCCAGAGCGTTTGAAACGTTGGTTTTCAGCTATTACCCAGCTTCTGGTCATGGTCTTCGGTCTGTATGTGCTTAATGCCATCGTGACCATCATGGAATTCAATTGGAATGTCCGGACACCTGCCCTGGCAATGCCGAATGCGGTGTTTTACATCCCCATAACACTGGGAGTGCTTGCCATGTGCATCTTCTCTCTCGCCGGTGTCATCATAACACTTCGTGGTAGGGAGGTAGTCAAATGAGTGGTTCCATGGTAGTGCTCATGTTTCTGGTCTTGTTGGCTACAGGTCTCCCTATTGCCGTTAGTATGGGAATCCCATCTGCTTTGTATCTGATTGTGGCAAATATTCCTCCCAGTCAGTTGATCCAGAGAATGGTTACCAGTCTCAATTCGTTTCCCATGCTTGCCGTTCCTCTGTTTATCCTGGCAGCAGGGTTGATGAATAGTTCGGGTATAACCGAACGGTTGTTTGAGTTTGCAAAATTGTTGGTTGGCCGCTTGAAAGGTGGTTTAGCCCAGGTAAATATTGTAGCTTCACTGATCTTCAGCGGTATTTCAGGAGCAGCCCTCGCTGATGTTGGGGGACTAGGGAACATTGAGCTAGAAGCGATGGAGAAGCAGAAGTACCCGAAGACGCATGCTGCCGCTATTACCGCAGCCTCTGCAGTAATCGGCCCAATCTTCCCTCCATCCATCCCCTTGATCATCTATGGCGCTGCAGCTGAAACTTCTTCCATGCAACTCCTGATTGCAGGAATTCTGCCTGCACTGATCATTGCCATTGCCTTGATGGTCCAAGTCTCCTTCTTTGCCCGTCGGTACAACTATCCCAAGGGAGTGGAGAAAAAGTATTCGAGAACGGAGGTTCTCACCATCATAAAGCGAGGCCTTCCCTCCATGTTCATGCCATTGATCATGATGGGAGGGATGCTCTCTGGCCTGTTCAGTCCGACTGAAGTTGCAGCAATTGCTGTCGCCTATGCATTGGTATTGAGTGCAATATACAAGGAGCTCAGCTTTGCATCGTTTATCAAGACATGCAAGGAGACATTGCAATCAACGGCAAGTGTATTGTTTATCGTTGCCTCTGCTGCCATCTTTGCCTGGGTGTTGACGGTAGAACAGCTTCCTCAGCAGGTATCGGCATTGATGCTTGGTATTTCTGACAATCCGGTAGTGCTCTTGATTCTTGCCAATGTAATTCTCCTTATTGCAGGAATGTTCCTGGAGTCCACTGCTGCGATTATGATTCTGACCCCGATACTGTTGCCTCCTTTGGTGGCCAGTGGCGTTAATCCTGTCCATTTTGGCCTGGTAATGGTATTCAACCTGATGATTGGAATGATCACCCCTCCCGTTGGCATGAGTGTGTATATGCTCAGCCCAATCGTGAAGCTTCCAGTGGGGAAGGTATTCAAGGCAGTACTTCCATATCTGTTCTCCCTTCTGGTTGCATTGGTGGTTCTCACCTATGTTCCACAGATTTCCCTGTGGCTACCGTCATTACTATTCAATTAGAGGTGTGTGTATGAAATCTACGTATTTTCACCGTGTGCATCAACAAACCAAAACTCGTTTCTGGATCAACAACCCAACCATGGAACAAGCCAAACGGGCAATAGAAGAAGGTGCAATTGGTTGCACCACCAATCCGAGTTATGTTTCAAAGCTCTTTGAATCAGAAGAGGACATGCGTGTAGTGAGGCGGATGATTGACCTCCTGCTCCCCTATGAGAAGGACGATTCAGTTCTTGCATCCAAGGTTCAGCAGATGATGGTCGGCCGTCTTGCAGATTTGTTCCTCCCCCTCTATAGGGCCAGTGGTGGCACAGAGGGGCTGGTTACCATCCAGGGTGACCCGTTTGCTGAGACAGATACCAGCTTGATTGTAAAGGAAGGGTTGGAGAACCATGAGATTGCTGAGAATATCTGTATAAAGATCCCGGTAACCAAGTGGGGCATCGAGGCAATAAGCACCATGGTGGAGCATAATATCCCCACAATGGCAACAGAGGTTATGAGTCTGAGTCAGACCATTTCCATTTGTGAAGCCTATCAGGAGGTGAGCAAGAAAAATGGAAACACCCCTCCTTTCTATGTCACACACATCACCGGAATCCTGGACGATCATTTCAAACGTGTCATCAAGGAGCAACAGCTTTCCATTGATGAGGAGTTGGTCAGGTATGCTGGGCTCTCCATTGCAAAGAAAGAGTATGAGATGATGAAGGATAGGGGATATCCAGGAATCATGATTGGTGGAGGAGCCAGAAAACTTGAGGACTTCACTGAGCTGGTAGGTGGGGATCTGAGTATCACCATCAATTGGAAGGGAACTGCCGAGGTGTTGATTCAACAGGACAAGGAAGTAGTTGACCGGATAGACAGTACGCTCGATGAACAGCAGATCCAGAGGCTCTGTAAGGAGCTTCCTGACTACCAGAGAGCCCTTGAGACCGATGGTATGTCTGTTGAAGAGTACTACGATTATGGCGGGGTAGAGTTGTTCCGTACCTCATTCCAGAAGGGATGGAATGCCTTGCTTGCCTTGATTGCTGAGAGAAGGGGAACCAAATAATGGACGAGAAGAAACATAGAGGGAATTTGCATACAGACAAGAGAGTGGAGAGGGCGAAAGGAATTGAGCGGGTTACCTTGAGTTATGACAAGGACAGCATGATCTGCTATTTCTACCTTGAGAAAGGGTCCACGCTTGAGATGCATACCCACCCTGAAAGCCAGAATGGGTTCGTGGTAAAGGGGCATATCCATTTCATCAAGGGAGATGGCGAGGTTTTGGACCTTCATGCAGGAGATGCATACTATTTTGCTTCCATGGATCCCCATGGCTCCAAGATACTTGAGGATACTGAACTGATTGAGTGTTTCTCTCCCTCGAGGGATGATTACAAGGATTGATGATTCCTTGCTTTCATCAAGGGCTCTTGGTATGATACAGTGCTGTATGCAGGGGGATTCAATTCCATGGAAGACATGTTCAGGGTGCGCGAAGGCCGTCCATCAGCGGTTGAATGGGTGATAGAGAAGATCAAGGAACTCTTGATCGACCAGAAGCTTTCTCCCGGGGATATGATTCCCAATGAAATCTCCCTTGCCGAGAGCCTGAAGGTTGGGCGTGGCACGGTACGTGAAGCCTTGAAGATTCTTTCTGCCTATGGGGTTATTGAGATCAAGCAGGGGCATGGAACATTTGTTTCCAGCGCATCAAACAAGCGCCTATTCGATCCACAACTGTTTCAGATCCTTGTACAGGACCGTGATTACAAATCATTGACACAGGTCAGGCAGTTGCTGGAAGAGGGTATCGTCAAATTGGTCATTGAGTCTGCGAGCGATGAGGAATTGGCTTTGCTCGATCAATCAATGAAGGAGTTCCAGAGGGAGCTCGGTAAAGATCAGGCTTCTGCCCAGAAAGCAGGCGCCCTGGACTTGCATTATCATCGCTTGCTTGCTCGATTTTCCCATAACAGTATTGTTGAAAACATCTACACCTTTGTGATTGATTTGTTTACCAAAACCATCAACCCTATCCACGAGGGTGTTGATGAGGTACACCAACAATTGCATCAGGCAATTATGGATAGAGATGGTGAAAAGGCAGTGGAGGCAGTGCGTTCCCATACTGCAATTTGGGTCTGGGCCTATAAGGAGACCCATCCAGAGCACTAATCGACCAGTACTATCCCCTCTCCATCGAAGCCGTTGACCTTAATGGTCAATGGCTTTTCGCTTCTTGCATGAATGAAGTGTTCTGTCTCTGAGACAATCTGGAGGGCCTTGAGTTTCTCGAAGCGCATTGAACCAGATCGATAGGCCGGGTTGATGGTCAGGTAGAGGCATCCCAGGCTTGTCATGTTCTGGAAGAAGTGAGTCCCTTGGCTTGGCTCAACCTGAAATCCCTGTAACCCAGTCTCAACGATAACCTTGCTCCTGGATATTTGTGACCAAGTCACGGGGATACCCAGCCATGGGTCACAGCTTCCCAATCTCCCTGCTACCACCAAAACATAGTCTTTCTCTGCAATAACCATTGCAGCATTGAGTTTGTCGAGTTCCTTTGCCATGCTTTTCATCGAGGAAGCTGAGAACTGGTCGATTTTCAAGTAGATGATGTCCTGCACATGGTCAATTTTGCCGTTTCCCATCACCACATGGGAATGGATGGCAGCGTTTTCCCTTTCATGGTTGCTGATTGAGACATCGCTCTCCTCATTGCCTGCTGCAATAGGGCGAATCTGGAGAAGACTGAACTCCCTCATCTTTGGGGCTGCACGGTTCAGGTTTACTGCAAATTCAATTTCTACTGGTTTTCCCATTGCCTCTGTACCCAACTGAAGGACATCCCTGACGATGGCGGCTAGGGGGAATGCGTCATACTTAAGGATTCCGTTGAAGGTGATTACCTTCTCCCCTTCAGTTCTGACAGACTCGCTCAGCATGCCGCTTGTCAAGTCATAGGTACTTGCAATGTATCTGATGGCATCGGGATAAGCCCAGGATTCACGGAAATTGAGCAGTTCCAGGTTCTCAAGACCACCTTCTTCAAGTGGATGGTACCCACTTTTCATATTCAGGGCGTAGAAGGTATTCTGGCTGCTTGTCTGGTTGCCCCCCAGGAATTGTGCTGGCCGTTTTGGGTGTGTAGGGCTAAATCGCAGGGCAGAGCCATTGTCCACCACCGATTTACCGAAGCCAAAGCTGAGCATGCCAACCCCATCCTCAGGTTTCTCTCCTCCCAGGGGATAGTAATTGAGGGATCGGGCAACCCCACTGATGTTTGGATACCAGTATGGACCATGGTCGCTTCCTATGACCTGCTGGATGATGACAGCCATCTTCTCATCCTCGAGCATATGCTCGGTTGCCTTGAGGTACTCCTTTGCACTGCGGAAGAAGGTGGAAGCCCAGACCGCGCGTACCGCATCACAGAGCTCCTGGAGCCTCGCCTCGTCAGACCCTTGGTTGGGAAGCATGCATGTTTCATATACCCCGGCGAACGGTTGGAAGTGGGAGTCCTCCAGAAGGCTGGAAGAGCGCACGCAAATCGGCTGATGGATGACCTGGATGATTTCAGAGAGGTTCAGGACCAGCTCATTGCTCAATGGTTTTGAGAGGAATATTTTTAGTAAGGTCTCATCGGGAAGATCTCCTGAAGCGATATCATTGAGATCATTTTCCTCGAGGAACTGGGTGAACTGATCGGTGGTTACGACCACCGTACGAGGGATGGAGAGGTATACATCAGGGTATTTCTCTGGAAGTTTCGCTGCACGCAATACCATATCGATGAAGGCAAGTCCTCGTCCTTTTCCTCCCAGGGAGCCCCCTCCGATTCGGCTGAAGAAGAGCGTTTCGTCATAATTGTTCCTACTGAATTGGGCGATGACTCCCTTGGTTCTCTCCTTGCGGTAGTTGCGGATGATCTCCGTCATCTGTTGCTGTACAACCTTTGCATCCCCATTGGCTGGGATCTTCAAGTCCTTGATCCTTGCAGCAATGGCATAGAGGCTCTGTGCCCTGAGCCATCGTGAAAAGTCATTTCTCCTGGAGTGGAAATCGAAGCTTTTTGTGGGAACCTTGGGAAGGACTCTCTGCAGGTCGCGCATGGTCTCTGCGCGGGCGATCTCCTCCATCGTATCAGGATCTCGGAAGATAAAGGGGCCGAATCCGTAGTGCTTGGTCATGAACTTATTCAGTTCAAAAAGGAGTGCTGAATTGTTCTTCCAGAGAAAATACGCTCCTGCTTCCTCTGCCATCTCCTGGGCAGTGTTGTCACTGCTTTGGATAAGTATCGGAATCTCAGGGTCTCTTGCGTGAACCATTTTTGTGAGGTATAGGCCCGCATACTTGTCCTGATCACCCTCCTTGAGGTAGGACATGTCGGTGATGATCCCCAAGATATTGTGTTGATACTTGCTATAGAGCTCCTGGGCCTCCTCATAGGTCCTGGCAAGCGCAATCTTCGGCCTTCCACGCATCCTGAGGGTTTTTCCCCAGTTGTTCAGTGCTTCAAGGATGGCTGAGCGATTCTGTTGGATCAGCGTGGTGTACATCATGGGAAGGTAGGATGAGTAGAACCGAACTGAGTCCTCTACCAGGATGATCAGCTGTACATCTGCTTCCTGTGTGTCATGGTCAAGGTTCATCCTATCCTCTACCAGCTTGATCATGGCAAGGAAGATGGTGGGATCGCCCTGCCAGTAGAAGAAATAGTCGATATCCTTACAGTCTGATCCCTTGATCATCTTATTTCTCTTGTGGCTTGAGGAGGGGGAAAGTGCGATAACCGGCATTTGCGGATTGCTTTTCTTGATGGTTGTAGCCAACTGTTCAACAGAGTCAGTCCCAAGGTCGAGCATGGTAACAACCAGGTCAAAAGACCTCTGGCTCAAGAGATTCAGCGCTTCTTCCGCGGTGCTGGTATGGGTGAACTTTGGGGGGTTGTTCAGCCCAAGCTGGGTGTATTCGAGGTATAACTCTTCCTCAACCCGTCCGTCTTCCTCAAGAAGGAAACGGTCATAGTCGTTGCAGATGAGCAGCACGTTGTAGATATGTTTCAGCATCAGGTTGCTGAATGGCAACCAGGTTGGGTCAAGTGTATACATAGCAGGTATTTTATCATGAGAGACGAAGTTTGCATATTGTTTCAGCATATTCATAAAATTGATTGAAAATTCAATTTTTATGTATATTTTTGTACGATAGGGTAAATATAAAAAATATAATCATGTTTTTCGCAATTCGACGTTGACATATCGATATAGCGGGTTTACGCTTTTTGGACAAGCAACAGCGTGTTGCAGCACAGACCAAGGAGAATAATCTAGGTATGTATACCCTTGAATCAGTAATGAAAGAACTGGAGAGAAAGAATCCCGCCGAACCTGAGTTCATCCAGGCAGTCAGCGAGGTAGTGGAAAGTGTCCTCGACGTAGTCAATGAGAATCCTGTTTATGAAAAGCATCGGATTCTCGAGAGAATGACCGAACCCGACCGGGTATACACCTTTCGAGTCGAGTGGGAGGATGATGAAGGAAATCTTCAAGTAAATCGTGGATATCGTGTTCAATTCAATAATGCAATCGGACCTTATAAGGGAGGTCTCCGTTTTCACTCCAGTGTTACCCTTGGTACACTGAAGTTCCTTGGTTTTGAACAGACACTGAAGAACAGCCTTACCACACTCCCCATGGGTGGTGGTAAGGGAGGTAGTGATTTCAATCCACGTGGCAAGAGCGACAGTGAAATTCTCCGCTTCTGTCGTTCTTTCATGACTGAATTGCAGAAATATATTGGCCCTGAGACAGACGTCCCTGCTGGGGATATTGGGGTAGGAGCTCGTGAGATTGGTTTTCTCTATGGGCAGTATAAGCGTATCAGGGGAGAGAATACGGGGGTTTTGACCGGCAAGGGCCTTGGCTTTGGTGGGTCTCTGGTCCGCCCTGAAGCAACAGGCTATGGAACCATGTACTTTGCCCAGGCTATGCTTGAGACACATAAAGATAGCTTGGAAGGGAAAAGGATCTCCCTCAGTGGATTCGGGAACGTTGCTTGGGGAGCTGCCATGAAGGCGACTGAATTGGGAGCCAAGGTAATTGCAATCAGTGGTCCTGATGGGTATATCTACGACGAAGAGGGAGTGGGTACTCCTGAGAAGTGGGCCTTCATGCAGTATCTACGTTCGTCAAACAATGATGTGGTTGCTCCCTATGCTGAACGATTTGGAGCGAAATTCGTTGCAGGAAAGAAGCCTTGGGAAGTTCCTGTAGATCTTGCATTCCCCTGTGCCATCCAGAACGAGTTAGATAAGGAAGATGCAAAATCCCTCGTTGCGAATGGAGTCAAATATATTGTTGAGACATCGAATATGGGATGCACAAATGAGGCAGCGACCTACTTCATTGAGCAACGTATACCCTATGCCCCAGGCAAGGCTGCCAATGCAGGAGGGGTTGCCGTAAGTGGACTCGAGATGAGTCAGAATGCCATGCATCTCTCTTGGAGTTCTGAAGAGGTTGACGAGAAGCTCAAGGGTATAATGGCAAAGATACATCAGTCTTGCATAACCGAGGGCAGGGAAGATGATGGGTATATCAACTACGTGAAGGGAGCAAATATTGCTGGCTTCAAGAAGGTTGCCGATACCATGGTGCAACTCGGCTATTGATCGTATTGTCCCCATCGGGGTGTGTATCAGGAGGGCCTTCAGTGTTTTGGGGGCCCTTCACTTTTTTAAACAGCACTAGCCATCAGGCAAAATTTCTTATTTGATCATATGTCATGGTACTTCGATAAGCACGAAATATGCATCTGATTTCCATCCTCTATGTGGGGGTGATTATGCGGTGGTTCACGTATTACCAGCAAGGAATAAGAAGAAATTTTCGACTCTCTATTTGACCTATTCTGTCTGCACCAATACGCATTATTTAAGAGATGATACATGATTGCTATAAAACCTATATAACACTATATATAGCGTTATGTAACTTTACATAGCGCTATAAATGTTGTATTGTCCGCTTGCCAAGTTCACTTCGCCATGCTATGGTAGACGAGGGTCGACTGTGTTCGGCCCGCTCTCTTGTAGTGGTTTTCTGGCAGGAGAGACGGCACATTTGTCTTTGTGAATTTTGAATTAATTTAAATATATAGAGGGATTACATGAGCGCTGCTAAGAATGAATTGAATCCGTTGGGTCGTAAGATTTTCCTTGACCGTTATGCACTGAAAGATGTCCAGAAAGAGACGTTGCAGGTTGGGGATGTTGTGGTAGCAGTAAGCAACCCAAAGACTGGTCAGCGAGAGATTGGAGTGGTCACCGAATTGAACGATGGGGATGCCATTACCGTCAAGCTTGATGAAGGTACTATCTTGCATGTCAAACGTGAGGATGTTGACAAGCCGCTTGAGACCGACCCTGCACAGATGCTTGCTCGTGTAGCGAAAGGTATTGCTTCCCAAGAGAAGCCGGAGGTTCGAAAGCAATGGGAGAAAGAGTTCAATTGGCTCCTGGAGGACTGGAAGTTCGTCCCTGGAGGCAGGATTCTTACCGGTGCGGGAACGGATCAGAACCTAACGTATTTCAACTGCTACGTGATCCCTTCCCCGAAGGACAGTCGTGGTGGCATCATAGCCTCTTTGGGCCAGATGACCGAAATTATGAGCCGAGGGGGGGGAGTCGGTATGAACATATCATCCCTCAGGCCACGGCACAGCTACGTCAAGGGCGTAAACGGCCGTTCCAGTGGCTCGGTAAGCTGGGGCGGACTCTTCAGCTTCGTGACCGGTCTGATTGAACAGGGCGGCTCTCGTCGTGGTGCCTTGATGTTGATTCTCAATGTCTGGCATCCCGATATTCTCGATTTCATTGAGTCAAAGCGGGAAATGGGCAAGATAACCAATGCAAACATCTCTGTTGGAATTACCGACGATTTCATGGATGCAGTACGCAGTGATGGGGATTGGAATACCTTTTTCCCTGATACCACCGACCCCGATTATAATGAAAAGTGGGACGGTGATATCGAGAAATGGAAGAAGAGTGGACATAAGGTCCAGGTATATCAAACAATGAAGGCACGAAAGATTTGGGATGCCATTGTAGAGAGTGCATGGGCAAGTGCCGAACCTGGGGTATTCTTTATCGACCGCTACAACAAGATGTCCAACTCCTGGTACTACTCCTCCATCCAGAGCACCAATCCCTGTGGGGAACAGGGTCTTCCTCCTTGGGGTGTCTGCAATCTTGGGTCCATCAACCTGAGCAGGTTTGTGAAGAACAAGAAGGTGAATTACAAGGATCTGGGCAGGGCCGTCCGTTTGGCCGTCCGTTTCCTTGATGATGTCATTGATGACACCCCTTACTTCTTCGAGGAGAACAAGAAACAGCAGCAGAGTGAGCGTCGTATCGGGCTAGGAACCATGGGTCTTGCCGATATGTTGATCAAGATGGAGCTTGCCTATGGCAGCGAAGAGTCCCTGACCTTTATTGAGGAACTGTACAAGTTCATCTGTGTTGAAGCCTATGCTGAGAGTTGTGATCTTGCAAAGGAGAAGGGAAGCTTTTCTCTCTTTGATGCAGAAAAGTTGCTTGAGAGCGGCTTTATGAAGCAGATGCCGGAAGAGATCCGCCAGAAAGTCCGTGAGCAGGGCTTGAGGAATGTCACCCTCCTGACCCAGGCTCCAACGGGAACCACCGGAACGATGGTCAATACCTCCACAGGAATCGAACCCTACTATTTCTGGGAGTGGGAAAGAACAGGAAGGATGGGAACGAACATCGAGCGGGTAAAGGTGTATGATGATTGGGTAAAGGATAATCCCGGGCAAAAGAAGCCTGACTACTTCGTCTCTGCTATGGACCTTGCTCCTGAAGGGCATGTCAAGGTGCAGGCAGCAATCCAGAAGTGGGTCGATTCCTCTATCTCCAAGACTGGAAATACTCCCAAGGAGTACACGATAGAGCAGACAGGCAATCTCTATGAGTTGCTCTACGACCTTGGTTGCAAGGGTGGTACCACCTATCGTGATGGATCACGTGATACACAGGTCTTGACGGTCAAGAAAGAGGAGAAGAAGGAAGCTCCTGTGGTTACCCGCTCCAGTGAACCAAAGCCACGGGTACGCTCCACAGTTCTGAGAGGAACCACCTACCGAAAGGCCACTCCGATCGGAACAGCTTACATAACCGTAAATTGTGATGGTCCGGACCCGAGTGATATTTTTGAGGTTTTCATCAATGTAGCAAAGGTGGGAAGTGATGTGGCAGCCGATGCAGAGGGACTTGGAAGACTGATCAGCTTGCTGCTTCGTATGCCTTCTCCCCTTACCCCAGACCAGCGTGCCCAGGCGATCATCAGCCAGCTTTCGGGGATCGGAAGTGGTCGCTCTATGGGATTCGGACGAAACCGGGTTATGAGCCTGCCTGATGCAGTAGCACAGGTTCTGCAACAGCATATCGGATCAACCGACTCCGACCGTGATGCCTCCCGTCTTCCTGATGAGGAGGATGAGGATGAAGATGTTGGTCAGCTGGACCTTGGCCTTCCTGCTTCCGGTAGCTCGGTGAAGCCCGATATCTGCCCGATCTGCGGTAATGTCACTTTTGTGAATATCGAAGGTTGCAAGAAATGTTTCTCTTGCGGCCATAGTGAGTGTTGACCAAAGATTCAGCAATCCCTACTCTCACTAGAGGGTAGGGAGCGCATGGGAAATACACGTATAACCCGTCCTCTTGTGGCGGGTTTTTCCTTGTACAGGGGTCTGGAGAAGAATGTTTATATTCTGTTCATCATCCGAATCATCAATAGGTTCGGGGATTTTGTGCAGCTGCTCCTGGTCCTCATTCTCACCGGCAAACTAGGGCTCTCTCCAGCCCAGGCGGGATTCTTTGTCTCATTCAGCGTTATTGCCACCATGGTTGGCCAGTTCTCCAGTGGGAATATTGCTGACCGATGGGGAAGAAAGACTCCTCTGGTAATCTGTCAGGCTGTGGTCAGTCTCTCATATCTTGCAAGTGCTGTGATGTTTGGTTCATTTCCTCATCTGGTACCGTATTTGATCCTTCTCTCCAGTCCTTTCCGTGGAGGGACCTCTCCCCTCACCAATACCATGGTTGCTGATTTCAGCCCGAGTGATCAGCTTTCTCGGTCGTTCAGTCTTCTCTATCTGGGGACGAATATCGGGGTTGCGCTTGGTCCTGTTGCAGCTTCCTTTCTCTATGCGCGTTCGATCGTATTGCTCTTCGTATTCTCCTCTTTCCTGATTTTCTTCTCTACACTCCTGTTATTGCGTGGAATCCCGAAGAGTGAAATCATCTATACCAAGGAAACTGCTACTACTTCCAAGAAGCTGGGGATGCCTCCCATCCTGATACTCTTTTTTATACTGTTTGCCCTCTACGGCCTTGCCTATGCCCAGAATACCTTTACCCTACCCCTCCAGTTTGCTTCCCTGTATGGGGAGGTGATTGGTTCAAGTCGTTATGCATTGTTGATGACGGTAAATGCCGTCACGGTATTGCTGGCCACCGCGTTCCTCACCACATGGACGCATAGACTTGGACAACTCCCTTCCATGGCGATCGCCATGCTGTTCTATGTCGTTGGGTATGGGATGTACGCTGGTTGTACTGTCTTTCCTCTTTTCCTGGTCGCAACATGTATCTGGACCTTTGGGGAGATTCTGATGGCAACCAATGCCAATGTGTTTGTGAATGCCTATGCACCTCCCTCTCTTCGTTCGAGGTGTAACTCATCACTTACGATTGCATCCAGTTTGGGCCACTCCATTGCCCCAACAGGCGGGGGGTTGTTGCTGGCAGTGAGCGGATATGGCCAGCTCTGGGGTATATCGGCAGGGCTTTGTTTTCTCCTTGGGTGCGGTTATATTGCACTAAATAAATACTTAAAGAGCTGATATATAACCTAAAGTTTGGTAAAAATGGAAATCAATCTGGATAAGGTTGCAAACGATTCCTTATTGGTTTAAGATTGGAATCTGAAAAAATCTGGTTGGATTTTTTTTTGTTCGCGCAAAGAGTAGCCCACTCAGGGTTACATCAAATACTGTTATTATGGAGTGTCAAAATGGGTAACAAAAAAAGGGTTACTATTGACGGAAACACCGCTGCCGCGCATATTGCCTATGCCTTCAGTGAAGTAGCCGCAATCTATCCGATCACCCCGTCCTCCCCGATGGGAGAGTTCGCGGATTCTTGGTCCAGTACTGGGCGTAAGAACCTTTGGGGAAAGACGGTAGAAATCATGGAGATGCAGTCTGAGGCTGGTGCGGCTGGTGCCGTTCATGGTGCTCTCGCTGCTGGTGCTTTGACCACCACGTTTACTGCTAGCCAGGGATTGCTTCTGATGATCCCGAATATGCACAAGATCGCTGGTGAGATGACACCAACCGTCTTCCACGTGTCTGCAAGATCTCTTGCTGCACAGTCTCTCTCAATCTTTGGTGACCACTCCGACGTCATGTCCTGCCGCAATACCGGCTTTGCCATGACCTGTGCAAACAATGTACAGGAGACCATGGACATGGCCTTGGTCGCACACTTGGCTACACTTGAGTCCCAGGTCCCCTTCCTCAGCTTCTTTGATGGTTTCAGAACTTCACACGAGTTGCAGAAGGTCGAGGAAATTTCTTATGAAGACATCAAGCCGTTGATCAAGGAAGAGTACATCCGCCGTTTCCGTGAAAGAGCAATGCGCCCAGAACAGCCAAGGCTGAAGGTTGCAGCACAGAACGAAGACGTCTACTTCCAGGGTCGTGAGACTGTCAACAAGTATTACGATGTACTGCCTGAGATGGTCCAGAAGTACATGGATGAAGTAGAGAAGCTTACCGGTAGGGCATACCACCTCTTCGACTATGTTGGTGCAGAAGATGCAACCGATGTAGTGGTTATCATGGGTTCTGGTGCCGATACCATGGAGTGGGCTAGCGATTACATCAACAAGAAGGGTGGCAAGACCGGTGTTCTCAAGGTTCGCCTCTATCGCCCATTCAGTGCAAAGCACTTCCTGGAAGCTCTTCCTTCTTCCGTAAAGCGCCTTGCCGTTCTTGACCGCACCAAGGAGCCTGGCTCCCTCGGTGAGCCCCTCTACCAGGATATCATCACTGCTCTCAGCCAGATGGATAAGAGCGATATCAAGGTCTACGGCGGCCGCTATGGTCTCTCCAGCAAGGACTTCACTCCTTCCCACGCAAAGGCTGTCTTTGATCACCTTGCAGGCAAGGCGTTCCACAACTTCACCGTTGGTATCAATGACGATGTAACCAAGAGATCTATTCCTGTACAGGACATGATTGACGTTTCTCCAGAGGGTGTGGTTTCCTGCATGTTCTGGGGTCTTGGCTCTGACGGTACCGTTGGTGCAAACAAGAACTCAATTAAGATCATCGGTGACAACACCGATCTTAATGCCCAGGCATACTTCTCTTACGATTCGAAGAAGAGCGGCGGTATCACCGTCAGCCACCTTCGCTTTGGTAAGGGTCAGCTGACCATGCCGTGGTTGATCGACCATGCTGATTTTGTCGCATGTCACAACCCTGCCTACATCGGTCGCTATGACATGCTTGCTCCTCTCAAGAAGGGTGGTGTGTTCTTGCTCAATAGCCAGATTTCCTCTGACGAGATTTTCGAGCACCTGACTCGCGAAATGCAGGAACAGATCATCGAGAAGAAGATCCGTTTCTACAACATCAATGCACTTGAGATTGCAGAGAAGGCAGGTCTTGGTACCCGTATCAATACCGTTATGCAGGCTGCATTCTTCAAGATTAGTCAGGTTCTTCCTGAGACTGAAGCCATCGATTTGGTCAAGCAGTACATCAAGAAGACCTTCCTCAAGAAGGGCGAGGACATTGTTAAGAAGAACTGGGCAGCAGTTGATGGTGCCAGTGAGGCTCTTCATGAGGTTGCTATTCCGGAGAAGATCACCAAGAGCTATGATCCTGCTCGCTTGATTCCTGAGGATGCTGACGCTTTCGCAAAGGACATCATGGAACCCATCATGCACCTCAAGGGTAACGATATTCCTGTTTCCAAGATGTCTTTCGACGGAAGCTTGCCTACCGCTACTGCAAAGTTCGAGAAGCGTGGTGTTGCTCCCTTCGTTCCCCACTGGATTGCTGAGAATTGTATTCAGTGTAACCAGTGTGTACAGTCCTGCCCACACGCAGCAATTAGAGCAAAGCAGATTGAACCCAAGCATCTCGAAGGTGCTCCAGAAACCTTCAAGACGCTGAAGTCCAACACCAAGAACGAGAAGGATCTCCAGTTCAAGATTCAGGTGTATACCGAAGATTGTCAGGGTTGTGGTGTCTGTATTGAGACCTGCCCAAGCAAGGAGAAGTCCCTTGTATTCAGCCCAATCGCAACCGAGCGTGAAGCTGGTGAGATTGCAAATGCAGAGTTCTTCGAAGATCTTCCCTACGATGTGCTTGATGGTACCAAGGAAACCACGGTCAAGGGTCTGCAGTTCAAGCAGCCACTCTTTGAGTTCAGTGGTGCTTGTGCCGGATGTGGTGAGACTCCTTACGTCAAGATGGTCTCCCAGATTTGTGGCGATCGCATGATTGTTGCAAACGCAACTGGTTGTTCTTCCATCTACAGCGGTACCTTCCCAACCACTCCTTACACTGTCCGCCAGAGTGACGGTCAGGGTCCTTCCTGGGGCAATAGCCTCTTCGAGGACAATGCAGAGTATGGTCTGGGTATGCGCCTCGCTGTCGATTCCAACCGTGAGCAGTTGAAGATCTACATCGACCAGCTCCTTGCAATGGGAACCACCGATGCGCTCAAGAGTGCCATCGAGAAGTCCCTTGAACTCTGGGATGAGTCCTCCGATGCCGCCAACGATGCACAGAAGGCTGTTAAGGCAGCTCTTCCTGAAGCAATCGCTGCCGCAAAGAGTGATGAGGAGAAGGACGTACTCGCCAAGATTGACGAGTTGAAGGACTACTTCGCTGACAAGGTTGTCTTCATCATGGGTGGAGATGGATGGGCCTATGATATCGGTTACGGTGGTGTTGACCACGTTGTTGCCTCCGGCAGAAACGTCAACATCCTGGTACTCGATACCGAGGTATACTCCAACACCGGTGGACAGGCTTCCAAGGCAACTCCGATTGCAGCTGTTGCGAAGTTCGCAAACGCTGGTAAGGAGATTGGCAAGAAGAATATGGGCTTCATGTGCATGACCTACGGACATGCTTATGTTGCATCCATCGCTCTTGGTTCCAACCGCTTGCATGCCCAGAAGGCTTTGCAGGAAGCAGTTGCTTGGAAAGGTCCTTCGATCATCTTCTGTTACTCCCCGTGTATCAACCACGGCATGAACATGCGTTTCAGCCAGGTTGAGGAGAAGAAGGCAGTGGAAGCTGGCTACTGGCCGCTTTACCGCTTCAACCCCGCACTCGAGGAAGGCAAGAGATTCAGCTGGGATACCAAGGCAGCTACTGGTTCTTACCAGGAGTTCATCAAGGGAGAGGTTCGCTACACTTCGTTGTACAAGACCAATCCTGAGAATGCTGAGGCACTCTTCGCCAAGGCCGAGGAAGATGCAAAGAAGCGCATGAGCTTCTTTGAGAAACTTGGTCCGTTGATGTAAGCATCAGCAAATTGTTCGCTATTTCGGGGCTGTCGCATTGCGGCAGCCCTTTTAATGTATAAGGAAAAAGAGAAATAAGCGTCTTAAAACTCCAAAGTGTTTATCGTATGATACAGCTATGAAAGCACATCACATTACCCTCACTCCAGAAGACAGCATCAATGATGCTCTTGTTAGATTCCCTGAAGATGGGAAGCCACTCATTATCACCCTTGAGAAGGGTACCTATACCGAGAAAGTGGTTATTGACCGGGCGGATGTAACCCTTGTTGGAGCTGGGCGTGACAAGACACGGATTAGCTTCAGTGATGCTGCACGAACCGATATGATGGGAACCTTTGCCTCTGCAACCTGCACGGTAAAGGAAGCGAATTTCAGGGCGGAACATCTGACGTTTGCCAATGATTTTGACTATCCTTCCTTTCGCCATCTTGTGGAACAGGATCCTGGGAAAGTGAAGGGATTACAGGCAGTTGCTTTCAGAACCACGGATAGGGCTGATGCCACGATCTTGGAGGATTGTGCCTTCTTTGGATACCAGGATACCTTGTTGCTTGATGAGGGTACGCACCTACTCAACCATTGCCAGATTGAAGGAAACATCGATTTCATCTTTGGGGGTGGCCTTGCCCTCTTTACCGATTGTACAATCCTCTCCAATGGACAGGGGTATGTTACCGCTCCCTCAACCCCTGGCGACCTATTGGGCTTCTGTTTCCACCGATGCCGGTTCCTCAGGAAAGAAGGAGTCCCGGATTATTCAGTGTATCTTGGTAGGCCCTGGCATCCAAAGGCTGATCCTACGATAGAATCCTTTGCCCTTTTATACGATTGCTACCTAGATAAACACATCCATGACTCCGGCTGGACTGAGATGCATGCCTTCCCTCCAGAAGGTGGGGAGTTGATCTTCACACCAGAGCAATCACGGTTCTATGAATCTGCTTGCACAGGGCCAGGCTCCTCTTCTAAGCGTGAAAATCTTGGAAAAAATGAGGCATACTCCCTGGTGATAGCAATCGAGTCATTAATATAACTCTTTGTTATTTTATAAATTGTATATTTCTCCTAATTGAGGGAGAAATATCTCTTGTATATAAGAAATGGTTGTAGATATCCAAAAAAAACCAAGATTAACCAAAAAAATTTGCATGTACGACTCCTCAAGGCCGTGTGAAACTGAATACAGAGAAAATCCACTAGGAGGGTTCTATGAAAAAGTTTACGGCTATCATGTGCTTGGCACTCGCTCTGGTTACTCCCGTTTTTGCCCAAGGACAGGCAGAGGCTGGAGCCATTGAAATCGGATGTGCAATCTACAAGTTTGACGACACCTTCATGACAGGTGTTCGTAACGCAATCGTCGCTGCAGCAGCAGAGACAGATGCAAAGGTCGAAGTTGTTGACTCCATGAACATTCAGGCTACTCAGAATGAGAAAGTCGACCTGTTCATCACCAAAGGTATGGATGCAATGCAGATCAACCCTGTTGACCGTACCGCAGCTGGAGTAATCATCGACAAGGCCAAGAAGGCTGACATCCCTGTAGTATTCTTCAACCGCGAGCCTTTGGCTGAAGATATGGCTAAATGGGACAAGATTTACTACGTGGGAGCCCGCGCAGAAGAGTCCGGTACCATGAGTGGTCAGTTGGTTGTTGATTACTGGAAAGCCAATCCCAAGATGGACAAGAATGGCGACGGAGTCCTGCAGTATGTAATGCTGAAAGGCGAACCCGGACACCAGGATGCAGAGCTGAGAACCGAGTATTCGATCAAGGCATTGCAGGATGCAGGTATCAAGGTTGAGAAACTTGCTGAAGATACCGGCATGTGGGACCGTGTAAAGGGCCAGGAAAAGATGGCTGCTTTCATCGCCAGCCAGGGTGATGCAATTGAGGCAGTGTTCGCAAACAATGACGACATGGCCCTTGGTGCAATCGAAGCCCTCAAGGCTGCCGGTTACTTCAAGGATGGCAAGTTCATGCCCGTCGTTGGTGTTGATGCAACTGCTCCTGCATTGCAGGCACTCGAGGAAGGCACCCTGCTCGGTACCGTACTCAATGATGCAGTCAACCAGGGTCGTGCAACCTTTGCTCTCTCCTATGAACTTGCAAAGGGCAACACCCCCACCGATGCTTCCATTGGTTACACTATTACTGATGGCAAGTATGTATGGGTTCCTTACCAGATGGTTACCAAGGAGAATTATCAGCAGTTCAAGTAAGTGCTGAGATGTAGTACATACCCTCCGGGTTGCAAAGTGATCCGGAGGGTTTTTTCAAGAAAACTACACCCCCGATACAAATCGGGGAGGCGAGGGAAGTCATGTATGTACTAGAAATGAACCATGTCTCCAAATCGTTTCCTGGAGTCAAGGCTCTGGACGATGTCACCCTGAAGGTAAAGCCTGGGACGGTACACGCTCTTATGGGCGAAAACGGAGCAGGAAAATCCACGTTGATGAAGTGCCTCTTTGGGCTCTACTCCATGGACGAGGGAGAAATTCGCTTCAATGGAGAGCCGGTTGCAATCAACAACGTAAAGGAAGCACTTTCCTTGGGTATTTCCATGATCCACCAGGAACTTCATCTCATCCCCTACCGCTCTGTGATGGAGAATATCTGGTTGGGAAGGTTCCCGAGAATTGGGGGATCCAAGAGTCCTGTGGTTGACCACCAGACCATGTTTGAAAAGACCGATCAGTTGCTGAAAGACCTGAATCTTAGCAGCATAACACCGACTGACTTACTACGGACCTTGAGTGTCTCCAAGGCACAGAGTGTTGAGATAGCGAAGGCAGTCTCCTATGATTCGAAAATTATCATCATGGATGAGCCAAGCTCATCGTTGACGGAGAATGAGGTGGAACATCTGTTTGCCATCATACGTTCTCTTCGTCAGCGTGGAGTTGCGATCATCTATATTTCCCATAAGATGGAGGAGATCCTCAAGATCTCTGATGAAGTGACCATCATGCGTGACGGGCACTATGTAGGGACCTGGGAAGCGAGTGAGCTTACCACGGCAACCATCATCAAACGTATGGTGGGACGTGATCTTACGCATCGGTTCCCATCCGGAGAAAGCAAGATTGGTAAGGAGTTGCTCCGCGTTGAGAACTATACCTCCCCAAATCCGAGGAGTTTCAAGCAGGTATCCCTGACACTGCATGAGGGAGAAATCTTGGGACTCGGGGGCCTTGTTGGTGCCCAGAGAACCGAGGTGATGGAAGCAGTCTTTGGCCTAAGACTCCATAATGAAGGGTCTCTATACGTGAGAGGGAAGGAAGTAACGATCAACAATTCCTATGATGCCAAGAAGTATGGAATGGCCTTGTTGACCGAAGAGAGGCGAGCTACCGGTATTTTCCCTGTCCTGTCTGTCCAGGATAACCTGGTGATAGCAAATATCAGGGCATATCGGGATAAGAGTGGATTACTCAGTTCAGCCAAGATGGCCGTAGATACAAAGAAAAGTATCAAGGATCTCGATATAAAGACTCCCTCAGCCAGGACATTGATCAAGAGCTTGAGTGGAGGAAACCAGCAGAAGGTCCTCTTTGCACGTTGGTTGCTTACCGTCCCAGATATTCTCATCTTGGATGAGCCTACCAGGGGAATCGATGTAGGAGCCAAGTATGAGATCTATGTCATCATGCGTGAGCTGGCTGCACAGGGCAAGGGTGTAATCATGATCAGCAGTGAGATGCCTGAACTCTTGGGTATGACCGATAGGGTCGTGGTAATGAGTGAGGGGCGTGTTGCCGGTACGGTGAACAGTAAAGAGACAAACCAGGAACAGGTAATGGAACTGGCGACAAAGTATGTCGGGTAGGAGGGTGAAGCAAATGCGTACGCAAGCGATAGGTAGTTTCCTCTTTGGTAAAAAGAGTTTGAAAGAGTTTGTGATGGACAAGGCAATCTTCCTCGTCCTGCTTATGTTGGTTATTGTGATCGCCATCATCAATCCCCGTATCCTGAGAGTACAGGTACTTAGGGATATCCTGATGATGAGCTCGACCAAGATCATCATGGCCCTCGGCATGATGTTCGTAATCCTCACTGGTGGCGTTGACCTCGGTGGTGGGCGTATGGTGGGTATGGCAGCGGTAATCTCCGCCTCCATGCTCCAGACTTCTGATTATGTCAGGCGTTTCTATCCAGAAATGGGTCAGGTTCCCTTGCTCCTACCCATTCTGTTGGCCGTAATTGTTGGGACAATTTTTGGGATGATGAATGGAATGATTGTGGCTAAGTTCAAGGTACCTGCCTTTATTGCCACGCTCTCGTCGATGTTGATCATCTATGGAGTCAACTCAATCTATTTCAATATGCCCCCGAACAACAGCCAGCCCATCGGCGGACTACGTCCTGATTTCACCTATCTCGGGTCTGGGTCCATCGGGTTTATACCGGTGATTGTCATCTTCGCCGCCATTGTATCGATTATTGTCTGGTTCATACTCAACAAGACAGTCTTTGGAAAGAATGTCTATGCAGTAGGTGGAAATCCAGAGGCTGCAGCGGTTTCCGGTATCAACATCACCAAGACCTTGGTTGGGTTGTTCGGTTTGTGTGGTTTCCTGATCTCCCTCTCAGGTGTACTTGAAGCTGCAAGAACCGGAGGAGCAACCAACAACTATGGAAATGGCTATGAGCTTGATGCCATCGCAAGTTGTGTTGTTGGCGGTGTATCGACTACTGGAGGGGTAGGAACGGTCAGTGGTGTTATTGCCGGTGTCATTATCTTCAGTTTCATCAACTATGGTCTGACCTTCGTTGGTGTGAACCCCTACTGGCAGAATATCATCAAGGGAATCATTATTGTATCTGCGGTCTCCTTTGATATCAGGAAGTACGTACAGAAGAAATAGTCATAAGTATTCTACGCATCTGAGGCAGGGTAACACCTGCCTCTTATTTTTTCACTGGAATGTCTGGAAAAGTAGGTGCTGGTGCTCTTCACTGAACATGGACTCCTTGGTCACGAGTGCAAAGTCCACCAGCTTATGTGCTGGCTTTTTGCCCTCCAAGAGTTCCACTGCTGAGAGGACACTGCGATACCCCAGGTTGAATGAGTTTACGACAACCAAGGCATCGATTACCTCAGCCTCAAGGAGTTGTATCTCATGCTGGGTATTGCCGAAGGCAATGAAATGAATCTCATGCTTTGGAGAGAGTGCTGCAGCAACACCATGAGCTGTATACTCCTCCAAGGCAAATATGAGGTTGATCGAGGGATCAGCTTCGATTGCATTTGCAACAGTATCGCGTGCCAGAATCTCTGAAGAGAAGCTGTAGGCAATTGTGTTGATGTGTGCGTTCTTCCTTTGCAGGAATGCTGATTCAAGGGAACCGATAAGATCTCTCATGCTGGTGGTATTCGGCAAGGAGCCGATGATCAGGGCATTGATGGGTTCTTCTTCACCGAAGTGGCTGAAGGCGTGTTCAGCAACTTGCTTTCCGATCAATTGGTAATCAGCGGTGATAAGGAAATCCGGGTCTACCTGTAAGAGCCCGGTGTCTGCCAGCACCACCTTGATACCGGCAGATCGAGCTTTGCTCACCACTTGCTCCAGTTGTGTATGATGGCTCGGGGAAAGGATGATTGCATCGAATCCTTGTTCGATTGCTTCCTCTACGAAGGCTACCTGGCCAGCGTAATCTGATTCATTGACCGGCGCAAAGAACTCCAGTACCGCCCCTGTCGCCAGTCTTGCACTACGGGCTCCATTCTTCAGCGCCCCCCAGAATTCTCCTCCCTGCATCATGGTAATCACTGCAATACGGTAAGGCGTATCGGTGTCCTGCTGTTTCTTTGAACAGCTTGAGAACAGGAGCAAGGGTATCAACAGGAGAAGGATTGTTCGTTTCATCGGTGTACCACCTTGATTGGCTGTATGGGATCCTGCTCAGGGATAACCAGTCTTACCAGTGTTCCCTCGTCCAGTTCGCTGGATATTTCCAGACCATAGTCCGATCCATAGTACAGTTGGATTCTTTGATGCACATTTCTTACCCCAATTCCGGCACCATTCTTTTGCGAGGGACTGGACATGCTGAGTATGGTATTCAGTCTCTGCTCATCCATACCAACTCCGTTGTCCCTGATTTCGATAATCACCGCGCCTGGTTTTTTCTTGAATACCTTGATATCGATATATCCCATCTCCTGCAGGTACTTGATGCCATGATAGATGGCATTCTCCACGATTGGCTGGATGATCAACTTGATGGTAGGAAGGTTCTCAATTCCAGGTTCCAGATCGATGGAGAACTGGAATTTGTCTCGATAACGAATCTGTTGGATGATGAGATAATTTCTCACATGTTCCAACTCTTCACCGAGGGTGATGATGTCCCTTCCCTTGCTGATTGATATCCTGAAGAGTCTTGCCAGTGCAGTTACCATGGTAATGACACCATTGGTATCATTCTGTTCAGCCATCCAAACCACCGAGTCGAGGGTATTGTAAAGGAAATGTGGATTGATCTTTGCCTGGAGTGCATCAAGCTCGAACTTGCGTTTCATCTCCTGGCTTTTGACGATGTCATCCATCAGTTGCCTGATACGTTGCACCATCACGGCAAATGTCTGGCTGAGCGCTGCAACTTCCTGGTTTCCCCCAACCGTAGGTGGGGATGAGAAGTCGCCACGCTCCACACTGTTCATCAACCTTTCCAGCTCCTTGATCGGTCGGCTGATATAGGCAGAAACAGTACGGGCGATGAGAATGGTGGTGATGATACAGAAGGCAAGGATGATGAACATAACGGTGGTGTACTGCTCGAGTCCTGCCATCAACTCATCCATATACGCTACCCCGACTATTCTCCATCGAGCGTTGTTTACGGTATCTATGATTACCAGGCGTTCCCTTCCTTCAAAGGTATTGGTGAAGGTTCCGAATATATGTTCCTGGACTGACTCCAGATCTTCGTTGAACAGATCCGAATTAATTAATTGTTGGAAGGGGTGGTACACGATTTTCCCATTATTGTCTATGAAGTAGACATATCCACTGGACCCGAGTTTTGCACTTTGGCAAAGCTCACTTACCGCCCAGAAATTCATGTCAATGAGGAGCAGTCCTTGGCTGAGCTCTCCCTGTTTGTTGGTGTAGCTGATCTGTTGGCTGTAGGTGATGACCCATGGGTAACTGGAGGTGAACAGCTGTTGCACATGAGGGCCGGTGAAGTAGAAGTTTCCTTCTCCTCCAATCGCCCTTGTAAACCAAGTCTGGCCTATGATCTCCTCTGTTGGACGGCGTGGGGCATCGCTGGTGGAGAGCAGTGTCTCTCCTTCAAAGTCGAAGAGGACAAGGCAGACAATGTCCTGGCGGCTGTCAACGATGGACCGTAGACGATTTTCAATCTCTTCCCTGGGAAGTATATTGGTTTGTTTGGCAAGATCGCGGGCATAGGTTGCGATGGTGAGAATGTCGTTGGTGTAGTAACTCAGATTGGCATTTACCTGCCGAACAATCTCTCTTGTTGAGACGGTTGCATTCTCCCTGATCTGGGATGAGAACTGGCTGTAAAGGATTGCAGAAATCAGGAGCGTGAAGGAGATGGAAACTACCGCAATAGCAAAGGTCAGGAGGGTCATGATGGAGTACGGCTGTTTCTCTTTCTTCATCGGTTAGCCTGTCTGTACTGGCTTGGGGATAATCCTACATGTCGCTTGAAACTAAAACTGAAGTAGTTGGGTTCGGAGAACCCGACTGCCTGGGCGATTTCATAGGTTTTTCCTTCAGTCTTGACCAATAACTCTTTTGCACGGTCCATACGCATCGCAGTCAGGTATTGTACGAAGCTCAATCCAACTTCTTTCTTGAAGGTGGAACTGAAGTAGGATGGGCTGACCCCGATCATCTCACAGATTTCCTCAAGGCCGAATCCAGATTCAGTGAAGTGCTTGGTTATGAGGAATTTTGCCTTTCCTATGAACTGGATGTGTGAGTTCTCTCTTTGCCCGGCTATCTTCTCCCGGATCTCCAGACAGAGATGCGTGAACCAACGGCGTGCTTTACCCAGGGTGGTGAGAGATGCGAGCTCTGCAAAGAGGTTTCTTCCTTCATCCTCTGAGAGGGTGAAGAGGGTATGTCCATAGCTGTGAGCCAAGTCTTGGAGCGAGACAGCCAAAGAGAGGACGAGTTCCTGAATCTGGGTAAGGCTAAGCGATGCGAGGGCCTCTCCGAACAGGTTGGAAACTGCTTCACTTACCTGTTGGTCATTTCCTGTTTTTACGGAAAGTACCACATTGGCTTGTAGCTCCTGGATGGCCCCGAGTTGCTCTTCAGGGGACTCGCTTTCCAGGTCGCTGATAAATAAGAGAGACTGTTCAGGGTAGCAAGAACTATAGTTGAGAGCCCTTAGTGCCTGTCTGTAGGATTGGGAGATTGCTGATGGTCTGTGCACCTGGTTTCCTATTCCAAGAACAACAGGAAAGTTGTATTTCTCCAGATATGCCTGGACCTGCTCAGCTTTACGGTAAGTTTGTTTTTTGAACACTGAATCATAGTGTGCTTGGCTGTGGCTATTGGCACTGAAGATTATGGCTACTTGGTTTTCGAACTGAAACACCAGGGACCCTTCCTCTTTCTTGCATACCTCATCAACTACCTCGAACATTGCCAATGTCTGCAGTGGATCATTCTGGAGGTGGTCACTTTCGATGAGCGCTACCATGAATTCATCCTTCTCCAGGTCAAGGCCATACTCCCTTGCCTTGGAGATCAGATTCTGGTCACTGGTGGCTTGGGTGGTGGTGAGAAGAGAGAGGAGAAACTTTTCCCTGATAAGGGGGAGTGCTTGCTGGTAGACCTCTTTCAGCCTTTTCTGGTCCTGTGTTCTTTTGATCTCTTGATCCAAACGAGTGCCTAAACGTTCCAATAGCCCGCAAAGATCATCAACAGAGACTGGTTTTAGGACATATTCACTCACATCATAGTGCATTGCCTGCTGGGCGTAGGTAAACTCATCATACCCGCTGAGTATTACGAGTGTGGTTGCAGGATAGGCAAGTCGTATTTCCTTGATCAGGTCCATACCATCGAGGTAGGGCATTCTGATATCAGTGATAACGACATCGGGATGAAGGTCCTCAACCAGTTCAAGGGCTTCTATTCCATTCCCAGCTTCTCCCACCACCGAAAAGTTATACCGCTCCCATGGGGTACGGGAGCGAATTCCTTCTCGCACAGCAGACTCATCATCAACCAGAAGTATTGAATACGGCATAGCTATCATGGTAGAGGGAAATGAGGGAGTAAGCAAGTTTTTTAGTCTCCACACCACCAGTCGAACATGACACTGACTGAGCGGTTCATCTCCTCCATAAAGGCACTGGTGTGTTTTCTCAGGTAGTAGTAATCTGCGAGTGTTCCCATGTTCTCATACGGAAGCGAATGTGTTGCCCTTCTTTGCTGTTCATGCTCCTGGTAAGCATGTGCCAACTCCTCAATATGGGGCTCCTCATATCGATTTTCCATAAAGACGGAGGGGGCTGGGCAACGGGGGGTCAATTTGATGGGACCTTTTCCTTTGGGGTAGCCAAAGATAAGCATACATGCCGGGATGGTGTATTGTTTCAGCTTCAGGAGGTCTCTCAGGTCCTCAAACTGCTCGATGACGTCCCCGATGTAACAGGATCCTATGCCGAGTGCTTCTGCAGCCACCACTGCGTTCTGCGCTGCTATGATTGCGTCCTGCATGCAGAGATGCAGATCACCTAGGCCAGGTTTACGATAGGAGACGTTCATTTGCTCTTTTCCTCTCTCTACAGCACCGCTTTCTTGGAAATAATTCACCCACTTCTGCATGTCGGCGAGGAATACCCAGACCAAGGGTGCCTTACTGATCATCTCCTGGTTGTCGCATATTCCAGCAAGGGTTTTCTTCTTCTCGCTGTCGCTGACTTCAACGACTGAGTAGAGAGCCATATTCCCTGCCGTAGGGGCACGGAGGGTTGCCTGTTTCAGGAGCGAGAGATGCTCCTCCTCGATGGGTCGCTCCTGGAAGGCGCGGACACTTCGTCGATTGTTCAATAGTTCCAATGTTTCTTGCATGGAAAGAGTATACGGTACTGTCTTCACTTCTTCCAGTGGAGATATACAAATCAAGTGGAATGGTCTATCCTATACGGTATGAAAAGTGTGAAGGCATATCGCTACCGATGGTTGATTTTACTCTCTTTGATACTCCTGATCCTTTCGGTGGAGGTTCATTGGCTGAATCTCTCTCCTGTTGGTAGGGTTGCAAATGAATATTATGCGTCTCAGTTAACGCTTACCTACGCTCGTCCGGTGGACTTGCTCTCACTGACATATCTCATTGTGTTTGTGGTGGCAAGTATCCCTGCATCTTACTTGTTGCACCGTCTTGGTATCCGCACTGCCACCTGGATAGCCAGCGGCTTGATCATATTCGGCTCCATGACCAAGTGGATCTATCTTTCGACCTTTTCCCTGGTTCTCCTTGGCCAGTTCATCCTTGCGATTGGTCAGGCCTTGGTCCTGACCAGTATTACTGAGATTGTCAGCCGTTGGTTTCCCATCCGAGAGCGTGGTATGGCTGTCGGTATCACCAGTGCCAGCCAATACCTGTCACTTGCAGTGGTAATGATTGTCTCTCCGATCTTGGTTGTGACCAAGGCGAATGATCCCTCGTGGGGGAGCGGTTTTGAGGAGTTGATGCGTTTCTATGCGATTCTCAGTTCAACCCTTGCCCTTGCTGCAGCCCTATTGATACGAGAGAACCCTCCCTCTCCTTCTTCAGCTTTGCCAAGCAACAACAAGGTACACTACCGTTCCTCGTTCAAGGCAATCAATGCTATTTCATCCCTCCGAGGGCTGATGATTATTTTTGCAATTGGTTGGGGTGTTCTGATGACCTTGTTTATCAAGATTGATGAGATCAGTGAGTTTCTTGGTTTTGCTGATTCAAATGGATTTTTGGGGATTGCAATGCTTGCAGGAGGTATGGTGGGAGCAATTGTGCTGCCCGCCCTCTCAGACCGTTTTCGCAGGAGAAAACTTTTCTTTGTATTCTGTAATGTCTGTTCGATCCCTGGTATCCTGCTTCTGGTTTTCTGCCAGCAAATTGGTGCAGTACTGCTGAACAGTGAGGCAATTGCCTTGATCGGGTCCTCGATTGTAGGGCTCTCCTTGCTCTCAACTATTCCCATCGGCACGCAGTATGCTGCTGAATTGGGGCAGGGGATCAGTGAAGAGGTCATACAGGGAATGCTTTTACTGTATAGCCAAGCTGCCTGTGCAGCCATTCTTGTTTTCTCTCTGGTGATAACTGAACAATATGCACCCATGTTGCTTGCCACCTTGGCCGCTCTCCTCGCTGCTGCAATGATCGGCAGCACCTTCCTTAAGGAGAGCAAGATGATCATCACAGAGGAAGAGCGGCTCAAAGAGGCAATCAATCAGGAGATTGTACATCTTCAGTAGGACTATTTGCCCTTTGGTTTCATCTGCTTATCAAAATGGTTGAATGCATGCACGTTCTCCAAGGGGAGGCGATCGCGTTTGCCGTTTTCACTCTCCATGTGTTTTTCGCTTAGGTGGGAGCTGTCTCCTGGGTATCCTACCACCATCAGTACCATGATGGAGTCTTCATCAGCAATGCCTAACACTTCTTTTGCCAGATCGGCATTGAACCCTGCGATGGGGTGTACATACAGTCCTTCCTGTACAGCCTGAAGCTGATACGCCATCGCTGCCATACCCAGTTCAAATGGGGCATAATGGCGCTCCCCAAGGGTCATTCCCCAGGAGTTGTTGGTTACCACCGCTACCAACGCGGGAGCCTTCTTTGCCCAGTAGTTCCCAGGGGCCAGTGCTTCCTTGAGTTTATCCAGTACTGTTTCATCAGATACGGTTACCAGTCTCCATGGTTGGTTGTTCATGGATGAGGGGGCGGTGTGTGCTGCTTCTGCAAGACGGACCAAGATGTCATCACTGATGGGTTTTGTATCGAGAGCACGATAGGCTCTCCTCTTCTCAATAACTTCTAACATTGCCATAGATTCCTCCATTTCATCTCTTTTCAATGTACTATGGTTTTCATTATCCGTGTACAGGGAATAAGGTTTTTCTTTCTGAGGCAACTATTTGTTTTCAATAATGTGTTACTTCTGAGACAACTCTTTTGCTTGTTTGCCTGAGAGATGTTCAATGTCAATGGCGATAATGATTGCCTGCCTACATTCCCTGACCTGTTCTATACGTTCCTGTTTCGGTCTGTCGCTCGCATATTTGTCAGTGAGGGCTGTAAAGGCCCTTGTATACTCATCCCCTTCAGCCAATCGTGCCTTCCCAAAAGCAATGACACTGGAAAAGTAGGTGGTGTACTCCTTGCTTACAATCTGGTCCTGGCCTACAACGGTGAAAGACACTTTCCTGTGGTTTTCAATAGCATCGACTTTATGCCCTTGCTTGGCGCTATGTATGTAGAGCGTATTGTCAAGGTAGACGTAATTGAGGGGAATTGCATATGGGTAGGAATCGTCACCAAGGCAGGCAAGCGTACCATAGGAACCTGCTCCAAGTATGGCCATGGTCTCTTTCTCATTGAGTTGCTGCTTTGCCCTACGCATCGCTCTGAACATAAAAGGCTCTCCTCTGGATATGAAAAAACGGGGAAGGCAGTACCATCCCCGTTCTTAGAAACCCACGTGATTAGTCGCGGGGTGAAAAGTCAGACTTAGGAGCTCCACAGAGAGGGCAAACCCAATCCTCGGGGAGATCTTCAAAGGCTGTTCCGGGCTTGATTCCGTTATCGGGATCACCTACTTTCGGGTCATATACATACCCACAAAGATCGCATTCGTACTCTTTCATAGTTGTTTCCTCCTCCCCATAGCATAACGACATTCATGCCAAGGGGCAAGATAATTATTACTGATAGAGTGCCAGGATTTTATTCAGCATCTTGCAGAATTTCTTCCTGAAACTATCAGGTCCCAATATCTCCACTGAGTCACCACACTGGATGATTCTCAGATAGAGTTCGATCGAGTTCTCTGCATCCATGTTGCAGATAAGATCCCCACCCTCCGTTTTTTCGAACACAGGGGTTCCATGCACTACCGAGCGAAAGACGTTCATCGCTGATCGTTCCTTAAGCCTCAGGCTTAGCGGAATCATATCGATAGCTTCGTAGTGTTCCTCGGCTTCATGGAACTTAAATGGTTTGAGGTTGTCCGGGATGGTGTAGGTCTCATCCAGGATGATTGCACTGGTGATGGTGCTGATATCGATGGTAATGATCTCAGTGGTGTGGCGTAATCTTCCCGTCACACTGATAGGATGCCGTCCTCCGGTGTCTTCTTCCCGGAACCCTATGAAGTAGGGGGCAAGCTCTGTCTCAATGGGGTCGAAGCCTTTCAGGCTCTGTACAACTCTCACAATACGACCCGATACCCAGGAGTCGATAAGCACTTCCAACACAGAGTTGAACTTGCTGCACTCCTTCTTCTCCTGTATCTTCCTGTCGATTTGCTCAGCGAGATTGACGACGTTCTCACTGATCTTCGGGGCATAGGATCGCATATTCATGGCAATCTTTCTCAGGCCCGATGCAAGATGGGGATTCTGGTACTCACTGCTGGTTGCAAGCATCTCCGCGGAGAGGTTGAAAGCAAGGCTCTCATAGACGCTGAGGGCAATATTATCGTCATCTTCCCTGCTTCTTATCTTGATGAGGTTGTTTTCCTCATAGATGTCGATATACTGTTTCAATTCATCAACATATCTGCTGATCGTTGAGCGATGGACGCCAAGACGGCGCGCAATCTCGGCTCTCCTCAGTCCTTCCGGATGGGAGTGAAGCAATAACTCAAGTTGTGCAACGCGTTCGCCTTTCATTCAATACTTCCTCTTATTTGCACCATTCTGCAACAAAATACAAGTCAGTATACCATGGATGTCTTATCTTACAAGGCTTATTTGCACAAATGAACACGGTTTTGCAACATCACCTGAGAGTTGTCGAGGAAACACACTCATGATAGGATATGCTTACTAAGGAGAGACTACTATGGAAGAACGTCTGACGAAGCTTGAAATGAAACTTGCCTATGCGGAAGAGACGATCGTAACCCTCGATTCTGTGGTCACTGAACAAGCCAAAGAAATCGGACTTCTGAAGAGTCGTCTTGAAGCATTGGAAAAGCGTGTCTCTGATGTGGTGGATGAAATGGGGGATGACGTAGCCCCTTCGGACCAGAGGCCACCCCACTATTAGGAATTAGATAAACAGATTGACTTTGCTCTCGGATGCGGCACCCATGTAGGTGGCAACGCCTCCTACCTCGACGCCGTCAAGCAGTTCCTCTTTGGTGATGCCCATGATATCCATAGACATCTGGCAGGCCACCATACGGACTCCTGAACTCTTTGCATCTAGGAACATCTGGGTTACTTGGTCGACATGTTTCTTCTTCATGCGGCCTTTCATCATCTTTGCTCCTAGTCCTCCCATATTCATGCTGGAGAGTCCAAGCTCGTCCATTCCCTTGGGAAGCATGCTGGAGAACATCTTCCCCATGAAATCCTTCTTGACCGGTGGTGCATTTTTCTTGCGTAGTACACTCAAACCCCAGAAGGTGAAGAACATGGTAACCTGTTTCCCTGAGGCAGCAGCTCCATTTGCAAGCACAAAGGATGCGAGTGCCTTGTCCAAGTCATTGGAGAATACCACCATCGTTGCACCATTATCGGGAGCGCAGATGGCAGGTTTTTCACCTGCTGAGTCAGGCATTGAGCAAATATTTGCATTTCCCTTCTCAACAACGGCCTCAATAACCCCTTCTGTTGTAGTAACCGAAACAAGGTTGTTGCCGGTAAGCTTGCTCCAGGATTGGACATCAACGCCGAAACCAGGGTCGGAAGCCTTGATGATTATGCGGTCCCCCTCTTCGAGGTTGTCCATTTCCTTCTTGAGTCGGATAATTGGACCGGGGCACTGCAATCCACAGGCGTCCACCTTGAAGATTTTGTTCTCTGTTCTTCTACGGAATGAGCCATCTTCGTTGAGATTGTCGATTGTTGCACTCTCTTCCTTGATGTTCAGTACCGTCTTATGCTCAAGCAATTCACGTTCGCGCATTGCGCTGTCATAGGTCTTGAAGCCTCCCGTAAGATTCCTTACACGGGTGAAGCCATTCTGGCGAAGGATGCGTTCGGCAAAGTAGCCTCGCAGTCCTATGGCACAGTTAAGGATGATGTCACAGTCCTTGGGTACTTCCTCCAATCGGTCACGGAGATCGATATTGGGGATATTCACAGCCCCTTCAATTGCCCCGAGTTCGAACTCCTCTTCACTTCTTACATCAAGCATGAATGTGCCGTTCTTCCGTGCCTGCTCTGCTTCATCCCAGGTTATGGTGTCACTCATGCCTTCGAGGACATTGACGGCAATGAAGCCGACCATGTTTACCGGGTCCTTGGCGCTTGAGAAGGGAGGAGCATAGGCTTGTTCGAATTCTGCCAGGTCATAGACGGTACCACCCTTCCCGATAAAGGCGGAGATGATGTCGATACGTTTATCGACCCCACCATATCCTACTGACTGTCCTCCCCAGATCTTCCCTGTTTCTGGATGATAGAGCACTTTCAAGGAGAGTTGTCTTACATTGGGATAATATCCTGCATGATTGCCCACATGGGTGATAGCGCAACGATAGGGGAGAGAGGCAGCTTTCAAGCTTTTCTCGGTCAGACCTGTGGAAGCAACCGTCAGGTCAAAAATCTTTGCGATACTGGTACCAATGATCCCTGTATAGGGCTTCTTGTTCCCATCTACGATGTTGTCTGCACAGAGACGGGCTTGCTTGTTTGCAGGACCGGCGAGAGGGATGGTGACCGGGCTCCCTGAGAGCGGACTTTCAAAGACAATGGCGTCACCTACTGCCCTGATGTCCTTGTCGTTGGTGGTGAAATATTCATCTACCTTGATCGCCCCGTTCTTTGCGAGTTCAATACCTGAATCCTTGAGGAATGCGGTATCAGGTCTCACACCAATGGAGAGGATTACCAGATCTGCATCGATCAGGGTACCCGATTGCAGGCGTACACTAACTAGTGACCCATGATGCTCAAAGGAGGCTACTCCATCCTTCAGGAAGAGATTGATCCCTTTTGCTCTGAGGTGTTGCTGTACTTCCGCTGCCATGTCGTAGTCAATAATATTCATGACTTGGTCGAGCGCTTCCACAACCGATACCTGTAAGCCACGTTCCTTCAGGTTCTCTGCCATCTCGATGCCGATAAAGCCACCACCTACAACCACTGCACGTTTGGTTGCTGGACTGTCAACTTTTTCCTTTATGCTGTCGATATCGCTGACAGATCGAAGAGACATGATTGCCGGGTGCTCTATCCCTGGGATGGGAGGCTTAACCGGGCTAGCCCCAGGGGAGAGAATGAGTACATCGTAGCGTTCATCATATTCGGTGTTGTGTTTCAGGTCCTTTACATGGATGGTCTTTGCTTCACGATCGATCCTTACAACTTCGCTTTGGATACGAGCTTCCACGTTCAACGATTCCATGAACTTGTCAGGGGTCATGACAAACAATCTGGAGCGTTCAGTTATTACATTTCCGGCGTAATAGGGAAGACCACAGTTCGCGTAACTGATGTATTCACCACGTTCAAACATGATGATCTGGGCCTTTTCGTCCCTTCTTCTGAGTCTGGCGGCAGTACCTGCCCCTCCTGCGACTCCTCCGATGATAAGGTATTTCTTTTCCATAGGTTCTCCTAGGTATTGGGTGACTGAGTGAACTGTAGTTCGCTTGGAAGGTTGAGTTCTGAACAACTATAGGTTTGTACCATTTCACTACCTGCTTCGGTTAAAGCAACGGTAAGGCTTCTTCGGTCCATGATACTCAAGGTTCTCTGAACAAGTTTACGATTCTCCAGACTATCCAAGATGCGGGTAAGCCGGGATGGGGAAAGTTCCAGTTCCTTTGCCAAGGCACTGGGTTCGCAAATTCCCTTGTTTACCGCACAGAGCAACAAGGCATCGTTGAAAGAGAGTCCTGTTTGCTGCTTCAACTGGTCTTCGAAGTTGCGAAGGGAAGTCTGCAACTTTCGGATGGCGCAGAGATCAATCATGCAAACCTCCATAAGTAATTTTATTTAGCAATAATTGCCATGGACAAATATACGAGGAAGTACTCTTCTTGGTCAATATGTAGATAAAAAAAGAATGACTTATTTTTCTGCTATGACATAGCTGAGAGCGAATAATTTGGTACTCGATAAGAAACCTGCAAATTTTACATAAAAATCGAGATATGTTCTGACAGAAGCGAGTACTTTTCACCAGTAAATAAATAGTGCTAAAGAAAATCGATAAATTTATATATGCAAATAGTATACTCCCTAGGTATCTTGACAATTTCAGACATTCCAGCATATGCTTGTACCTAGGAAGGGATATGATTAGGAGAAGAATAGAAGGTTAGCTGGCAGGGATAAAGCCCTTCAGTCCCAGCGATGTCCTACTACTTTGATCTACTTGGTGTTGGGTATTTTTCTCCTACGCGATTGTCCGGTACTACATCTTGGTTCTACTTATATTGCCAAGCAACGCGACTCCCTTGGGCCAGTGGTTTTCCCGACCACTGGCCTTTTTGGTGTATGAACAGGGTTGGTCCTTATCCTGATGTAGTGAAAAAGATTCGAGAAAGCCCTTCTGGGAGACATGAGGCTCCTTCAGTAGGTAATACTCATAGCGACGAATTCTTTGTATATATATTTTAAATAATTATTATAAAACAAATAAATTGTATTTAATCAGGTAAGGATAACGTATTTATTCTTACCAGTTCTTGTTGACAGAATAAAAAATATGCGGTTAGTATACTAGTATGTCAAAGAATTTCGACTTGATATTGGAGGAATCTATGAAAAAAGCAAGAGTTTTCGTAACAATCTTGTTGGTACTGGTTGTAGCTACTGCATCAGTGTTTGGCCAGGGTGGTGGGGAAAAAGGTGACAAGGTATATACCTTGAAGCTTTCCACTCAGTTGAATGAAACTTCTCCCATGGTTGAGGGTTTCAAGCAGCTTGCAGAAAGTGTAAAAGCTCGCTCAGAAGGCCGCTTGGTGGTTGAGATCTATCCCTCTGCACAGTTGGGAAGTGATGAAGATGTCATCGAGCAGGCATTGCAGGGTGTTAACGTTGCAGTCCTTACCGATGGTGGACGCATGGGCAACTATGTGAATGATATTGCAATCATCGGAATGGCCTATTTTGCCAACAACTACGATGAAGTACTTGCAGTAACCCAGAGCGCAAAGTTTGCGGAATGGGAGAAGGAGTTGAGTGAAGAGAATGAGATTCGTATCCTCTCCTTCAACTGGTATGATGGAGGAAGACACTTCTTCCTGAACAAGGAAGCATATACTCCTGCAGATCTGAGCGGACAGAGGATCAGAACTCCTGGTGCTCCTGCATGGGCAGAGAGTGTCGCCGCACTTGGGGCTACTCCGGTTGCTATGCCTTGGGGTGAAACCTATTCAGCTGTACAGTCCAAAGCAGTTGATGGGTGTGAGGTCCAGCTTACCGCTGCTCTTGGTTCTAGAATCTATGAAGTTCTGGATTACATGATCCGCACTGAGCACTTCCAGCTGATCAATGGTCTGATCGTTGGTGAGAGATGGTTCCAGACCTTGCCAGAAGACCTACAGACGATTTTGCTCGAGGAAACCAAGGCTGCTGGAGAGAAGAATGCTCGTTACGTACAGTCCAAGATTACTGAGACAGAAAAACAACTTGTTGAATATGGCGTGAAAATCATTGAGCCAGATGTTGACGCATTTGTCAAAGCAAGTGATGCTGCGTATGAGAAACTCGGATTTGGCGATTTGAGAAAAGAAATCTACGCTCAGATTGGCAAATAACATAAAGAGGAGCTAAGCTCCGCAACATGATAATGTTGGGATAGCAGAGGTCTCCAAAGCTATCCCATCATTATGTTAGACGTGAGGGAGATTCAATACATGAATATCTTACAAAAAGGATATAAAAAGTTTTGCGACTTTGAGGAGTTGGTTTCCAGTGTGCTCCTGGTAGCAATCACCATCCTGGTTTTTGTCTCTGCCGTATCACGAACAGTGGGACATCCCTTGAACTGGGCGGTTGATATCTCCCTGTTGCTGTTCGCTTGGCAGGTTTTCATTGGTGGTGATCTTGCAGTCAGAAATACCAATCTTATTGGGGTTGAGTTGCTTGCAAATAAATTTCCAGGAAAGGTTCAGAAAGGACTCAAGATTGTCTTTTTCATTATGATTATCATCTTCTTGGCTGTTCTGGTCTATTTTGGTATCCCATTGCTGATCCAGAACAGGAAGAGGCTCTTCCAGGTGCTTCCTATCAGTTACTCCTGGGCAACATTGAGCGTTCCGGTGGGATCATTCCTTATGATCATTTCAGCAAGTATCCGATTGTCTCAAATTATTAAGAAACCAGCTTCCTTCTGGGAGCAAGGCCGGAGGGATGAGTAGTATGGGTGTAGCAACAATTGTTTTTATCATGTTCTTGTTGTTGGGTATGCCGGTAGCGTTTGCAATTGGTATCTCTGGACTGGCATTCTTTATGGTAACTGATAGTCTTCCATACACCATTGTGGTGCAGAAGGTTTTGGCAACGACACAATCGTTCACCATGTTGGCGATTCCCCTCTTTATCTTTGCAGGGAATCTTATGAACAACACCGGGATTACCAAGCGTTTGATGAAGCTTGCTGATGTCCTGACAGGACATATGCATGGCAATATCGCCCAAGTATCTTGTGTATTGTCCACCTTGATGGGTGGTGTCTCTGGGTCAGCGAATGCGGATGCTGCGATGGAGTCAAGAATCCTTGGTCCTGAAATGACCAAGCGTGGGTACTCAAAGGGCTGGTCAGCTGCCATCAATGGACTTTCTTCCCTCATTGTGGCCACTATCCCTCCTTCCATGGGTTTGATCATCTATGGGTCCATTGGTGAGGTCTCCATCGGTAGATTATTTGCTGGGGGGTTGTTGCCAGGGTTCATCATGATGGTTGCCTTGATGGTTTCTGTTGATATCAGCGCAAGGAAACGAAAGTATCTGCCGGACAACCCTAAGCATGCATCCTTCACTGAAGTCATAAAAGCATTGGTTGATGGTATCTGGGCCTTGCTCTTCCCCATATTGTTGATTGTCTTCATCCGTTTTGGAATCATGACTCCTTCTGAATCAGGTGCATTTGCGGCAGTATATGCAATCTTTGTAGGAGCGGTAATCTATAAGGAACTTACTTGGAAAGTCTTTTACAAGACGCTGAAGGACAGCTCCAAGGATATTGCCGTGGTCACACTCATCCTCGCAATGAGTGGTGTATTTGGCTATGGTATTGTCTATGACAGAGTTCCACAGGTAATCGCAAGTGCCTTGATGAGCATCACCAGTAATCCAACACTCATGCTCCTGATCATTATCGTACTGCTGACCATCAGCGGAATGTTTGTTGAAACAACGGTTGTTGCATTGTTGTTGACCCCCATTCTGCTCCCTGTAGTGACATCTTTGGGTATTGATCCAGTGCATTTTGGTATTATCATGATGACGGTGACTACGATGGGGATCATGACTCCTCCTGTGGGTATAGCCCTCTATACCACGTCCACAATCATGGAGTGCTCCCCAGAAGAGACAGCAAGGGAATCGGCACCGTTCTTTGTAGCCATCTTTATTGTTGTGGCAATTATCACCCTTATCCCGCAGGTCAGTCTGTTCATTCCAAACCTAATCTTTGGTCCTGCCATGTAACCAGGGTGCAGCATGAGGATAGTCTCCTCATGCTGCTATCCTTGAACAAGTTGGGGATTGGGAATACGGGACTATTCATACTGCGTACAGAGATAATAGTTTCAGTACATAGACAAAAATGATACAATGTAAATTGGTGGTAGGAGAAAAACTATGCATATTGAACCTCGGCAGGGAAGAGAGACAGCACGGGAGTATGCTCTTCGTCAGCTGAAGGAAAACATCATTTCGCTGCAATTGGAACCTGGGAGTATGGTCAGTGAGAACGAGATTGCAGCCCAACTGGGAATTTCCCGTACTCCGGTTCGTGAAGCCCTGATTGAACTGAGTCGGGTAAATATTGTGGAAATCCTTCCCCAAAAGGGGAGCAGGATTATGCTTATCGACTACGCCATGGTTGAAGAGTCCCGTTTTCTACGTCTGGTGTTGGAACGAGAAGTAGCACGGGTCCTGTGTACCATGGAAGAGATTCCTGATCTCTCTTTCCTGGAAGAGATCATTCGATTGCAGAGTTTCTATATTGAACACTCCAATCCGGAAAAGCTGTTGGAGTTGGACAACCAGTTCCATGCTTTGCTATTTCAACTTGCAAACAAAGTCCAGTGTTATGGTTGGATGATTGAGGGGCTTACCATCCATTTTGACCGGGTACGAGCTATGAGTCTGAATGCTATCAAGGACATCAAGATTGTCAGTGACCATCAGGCAATTGCAGAGGCAATCAAGCAAAGGGATGCTGAGCTTGCAGGGCATCTAATGGAGGAACATCTCAGCCGATACAAGATCGATGAATCTGCAATCAGGGAGAAATATCCAACCTACTTTCGTTGATCATCGCTCTTCATTATACTGCATGCCATGCGAAGAATACTCTGTTATGGTGACTCAAATACATTCGGGACGAACCCAAGTGGGGGTAGGTGGCACTACGATCAGCGATGGACGGGAATACTCTCCTCTCTCCTTGGCCCCGATTTCCAGATCATTGAAGAAGGCCTCGGTGGACGGACCACCGTGTTTGATGACCCACTCGAGCCTCATCGCTCGGGTCGGGAGTTCTTGCCTGTTGCCCTTCACAGTCATCGCCCACTGGACATGGTGATCCTCTCCTTGGGTACCAACGATTGCAAGAAGTTCTTCAATGCCGATGGGCGGATTATCGCAAAAGCCCTGCAACAATTGGCTTCTCTCATCAAGACCCACCCCTATGGAGAAGGCTATCCGATTCCCCAGGTGTTGGTGGTTTCTCCCATTCATATTGGAGATGAGATAGAACAGTCTCCGTTTGTCAGTTTCAACTCCAACTCCGTCATAACAAGTAAACACCTTGCTACAGCCATAAAGGATATGGCTGAAGAGAATGAACTACTCTATTTCGATGCAAGCGGTGTTGCTTTTCCAAGCAGTATTGACCAGCTACATATGGACAGGGAGTCCCATCAGGCCATTGGGGAGGGGTTGTCCTCTCTCATTCTCACATATTTCGATGTGCAGAAAGAGGAGCCCAAAGAGAAAAAGGAAGAGCGTATGGTTACCCGCTCACTCAAGTTTCCTTTTTTCAAACGCTAGGGAGGATTTTCAACACTACCGCTACCGGCCAGTGGTCAGAGAGTACCTGTCCTGGGATCATAAAATGGGGGCTGCTTGCCAAGACCGGCTGTATCGCTCCTTGTATCATGATCTTATCAATGGCCTCTACAAGGAATGTTTCATGAGTGAGGAATGGGCAAGGGAAGGTGATGGGAGCGGGAAGCCCGAGAAGCGTGAAAACGTCTTGGAAGCCAGCCTGTTCATGGAAAATCCTGGAAGGGTGTATGGGATCGTTGAAATCACCACAGATGACCATTCGTTTTCCTTCCCCTAGATGTTTCAATGCTTCTGCTGCCTTGTGGGCTTCATGGTGGCGGTAGTTCTTTCCTGTTGCCATCTCATCGGCATTCAGTTGATGGGTCAGATGCATCGTTGCCACAATCAGTGATTCTCCGCCCTTGGTTTCCAGCTTGGCCCAAAACAATCCACGATCTCGTTCAGGCATATCAAGATCAATCCGTCCTAATTCCTGAATGGAAAACATCTCACGTTTTATATAGATGCTGCTCTCCGTTCTCCAACCTGCCTCTTTTCCTTCCACCCGTTGGTATCGTGTGAGTGATGCATCCAGCACAGAGAGCGTCTGTGGCCGAACTTCCTGGAAACAATATACATCTGCATCAAAGGTCTGCAGGAATGAGATGATACACCTCTCACGCTCCTGCCAATGCTCTGTATTCCACAGATTCAGAGAGATCAGGCTGAATTGTTCCATTGGTTACTCCTCAAGGTGATGTGGAAAATGTTTTTGGATCATTTGATAAGATCCAAGCGTCAAGACCGTGACCCAAGCGATATCAATGTCAAAATGCCCGTTCATCAATTCTGGACGATCGAAATACTCCCAGTACGTATGATTCAGTTGTTCAGGTTGCCAGCCTAGGAATGACTCATCCCTTCCCAGTGGTTGTCTCTCTGTTGCAACCAACTGGCGGCAGGCATTTAACATAATCTTGGCTTGCTGTTCGTAGAACGGCTTGTTTGCATGTTTTGCAAAGCGAAGAAACTCATACGCTATAGCCAATCCATAAAAATCGAGATGGTGGTGAGCGACCGAAACCGAGGTCATGCCCATTGTGGAAAACCCAATCTGACCAAGAGGGCTATCAGGAGGCAAGTATGAGTCCTGTTGCCATATCCACTGCACGATGAATTCTGCTGCAAGTTGGGCGCTCTCCAGATGACGCTTGTCCTGCTCCAACTCATAGAGATCCAAGAAGAAAGAGAGAAGAGCAATACCGGCTTCCTTGTCACAGGAGTCTGCATCGAGGGTGTCCCCATAGAAGGCTCCTTCAAATGCAAGCTCTGCGTAATAGGTATAGGCTTGGTGGACTGCGCTGAGCATATCGTTTTTCAAGGGATCATTGTCATTGAGGTGGGGGATCAACGTGGCAAAGAAGGAGCCAATATATGCCCCATTGGTACCTTGGATATCCCCTGGTTTTCCCTTATCTGTCCACCATCTTCCAAATGAACCGGATGAGAGCTGTGCTTCGCAGTAGAAGCGAGCAACTCTTCTTGCAAGACTGATGTACTGTCCCTCATTAATTCCCAGCGACCTGAGAGAGAGTGAGAGGAGCACATAATACTTCATTGCCTCTCCATTGCAACGACTGTTCACCATATATTGGAATTCTGGATGCTCTCCAATTCCCAGATAACCTCCCCATATATGTTTCTCCAAATCATAGTTGTCCTGGAAAATCCCTTCACTTTGCTCAGCTTGCAGGAAAAAATCACCAATACGCTTTGCAACGTGAGCAAAAAGCAAGGAATCATTAGCGAGTGAGAACCTTTGAGCCAGTTCTGCTCTTGCTCTCTGCAAACAAGGAAGAGTCGGGATGTACTGTGTATATTGGGCAAGTTCATAAGCAGCCTCAAGGCTCTTTACCAGGAAAGACGCAGAAGTATATTGATAAACATCCTGTACCTCCTTGTTTCCCTTCCCCATAATGAGATATCCCAATCCATCCTCGTTTACGTGTATCATGTTGATCAAACGGGTGAGTTTATACTCCATCCATTGATCCCAAGGTAATCGATGAGGTTCGGTATTTTGTTTCTGCTTGGGAAGAAGTTCAACAAAATGGGTAAAGGCATGCATGCTGTTGCTCTCAGTTTGGGAAGCAAGGTAGAAAGCCCTCTCATAGGAGAGTCCACCTTGCTCAACGTGGAGTACTGGCATCTCTTGATCTGATGTATCGATAAGAGAGAGCTTGCCCCGATAGCTATAGGGCCACTCACTGCCTGGGATTGAGATGATCAGGCTGTGGCGGTCAGCAGTCACCGAGGAGAGAAAGCGCTCTTCTGTTGCAGCCTCACTCGCACAGGTGAACACCCGCCTTCCGTTGGAAAGCTGGGCACAGCTGGGAATGCTCATGCGGGTTTCAAGGAATGACCAGTTACTGGATTGCTCAGCTGAAGGAAAGCATCCTTTTCCATTACTATTGTCCCGATACCAGACAGCTGGAATGAAGAGTTCCTCCTCTCCTGACTCTTCTTTGCTGCTGAATGAAGCTTGGAGTCTATAGGAGCCAGGCTTATTCAGCTTCCAATGGCGGTTGAGCACAAGAAGGTCTCCCTCTTCCCTGATACGGTCAGTGATCGTTCCTGTTTGGTCGAAGACTGCCGTCACCGTATGCTTGGTGATGGTAATCTCTGATGGATTCTGCCGTTTTCCTTCATAGGTGAGGGAATAGGAGAGAATGATCTGTGAGATGTCTTGTGTCAATGACACTTCATATGATGAGATTTGTTTACAGACCATTTCTCTCTACCCCTTCAATCCACTGGTGGCAATTCCTGCGATGATCTTCTTCCTGAAGAAGATGTAGAAGAGGATCTGGGGAATGGAAGCTACAGCCGCTCCTGCCATGATCAAGGCATATTGTGTGCCATGGGTTCCTTGGAAGTTTGCAATACCGACGGTAATTGTGTATTTGATCGTATCGTTGATCACGATCAATGGCCAGAGAAAGTCATTCCAAGCATTGATGAAGGAGAGGATGATTACGGTAGCCATTGCAGATTGTCCCAAAGGGAGAATGATCTTGAGGAAGATACGGTATCTGGAGGCACCATCAATAAAGGCAGCCTCCTCAAGGTCGCTGGGAATACCCTCGTAGAACTGTTTCAGAATGAAGATTCCAATCGGAAGGGCAACACGGGGAAGAAATGCTGCGGCCAGGGTGTTGATCATTCCATAGGAGTTGAACTGCATGTAGAGTGGGACTATCAAAACCTGGAAGGGAACCATCATACCTCCCATGACTGCCCAAAACAGCAGATTACGTCCTTTGAAACGTATCTTTGCAAAGGCATAGGCAATGGGAGCATCCACTAGCAGGGTGAGCAACATGGCCCCGATGGCTACAATGAATGAGTTTCCCATCCAGTTGAGAATATAGGTGGATGTGAAGGCCTTGGTATAGTTTGCAAATGTAGGGTTCTGTGGCCAGAAGGAGAATGTCTTGGTAATGACTTCCTCTTCCAGTTTCAAGCTGGTGATCACCATCCATATCAAGGGGAATACCCAGATCAGGATAATAAGGATTTCCAGCGCTCGTTTGAGAAGTGTTTTCTTGTTGTATCTCATGCGCGATCCTTCCTTCCAAGCAAGGTGTATTGCATGATGCTGATCCCCAGGATGATGATGAAGAGGATATAACTCATTGCTGCACTGTAGCCCATCTTGAAGTACTTGAAGCCCGTTTCATAGATGTATTGAACAAGTACCCTGGTTGTCCCATGGGGACCTCCCCCAGTCATGACATAGACTTGGCCGAATACATTGAATGAGGCGATGATCTGTAATATCAGACAGAGAACCGTGGTTGATCTGACCAATGGTATGGTGATGTGTCGTACGCTTTGCAGATAGGAAGCCCCATCGATAGCCGCCGACTCATACACTTCCTTGGGAATTTGTTTTATGCCCGCGCTGAAAAGAACCATGTTGAAACCGGCTGTCCACCAGAGTGTTGTCAGGGAGACAGACCACATGGCCAGGCTTTCGCTGGTAAGCCAGCTTATTGGATCTTGACCCATCTGCATCAATACTTGGTTGAACACTCCCCAATCCTTCTGCATCAGCCAAGCCCAAAGTGTACTGACTACCGTCATGGAGAAGATGTAGGGGAAAAAGAACACATTCTCCATGATACCCTTGTACGGTGATGAGCCGGTGACTGCAAGTGCCATCAAGAAGCCCAGGACCAAAAGAGATGGTGTGGTAATCAATACAAACTGCAAGGTATGCCAGAGAGAAGAATAGAATTTGTCATCGGAAAACAGGGTTACATAGTTCTCCCATCCAATGAATTTGGCTGTAGAGAGAATGTCCCATTTGAAGAAGCTGATGTAGAGCCCCGACAAAAGAGGATAGATCATGAAGGCTAGGTAGACGATGAGAAAGGGAATGGAGAATACAATTCCGTCTCGAGTGTCCTTATTTCCTGGTATCATAGGAGGGCCCTCCATAGAGATTCCCCCCTCATGCGAGGGGGGGTGCGTAAGTATAATGGTTTAGTAGGAAGCAATGATATCCTTAACCGTCTGCTCCATGTCAGCAAGTGCTGCCTTGGGGTTCTGGTTCTTGGTCACTGCATACTCAAGCTTGTCGCTCAAGGTTCCATAAATCTCTTCCCATGCCGCTGTGCGGGGAGTAGGAAGTGCAAAGGCTGCTGCTGCAGCATAATCTGCACGATAGGGCAGTGCCTGCATCTCTGCTTTCTCTGCTACACTCTTGCGGGTAGGAATGTGACCTGCTTTCGCCCACATCTCACCATGGCTGGTCATCCACTTGATGAAGGTCATTGCTGCTTCAACGCGTTCAGAATCCTGGTTTTTCTGTACCGGGATAGCCAGGGTGTGTGAACCTGCCCATGCAGCCTCTCCGCCCATGATCGGAGGAAGTGGTGCGGCAGCAAAGTTCAGTCCATCCTGCTTCTCCAGGGTTCCAGTTGCCCATACACCATTGAAGTAGAATGCGGCATCGCCTAGCTTGAAGGTGTTCATGGCAGCATCGTAGTCCAGCTCAGTTGGATTTACCTTGTACTTGTGGACCAGATCCTGCAACCAAATGAGTGCTTTTTCTCCATATGCATTATTGAAAGCAGGGGCTGATGCATCATCGGTAAGTAAACTTCCGCCCTGCTGTGCGAGCATAGACATGAATAGACGACTCAAGGTATAAGCCTTGTAGACACCAGTTGTGTTGTCGATTGCCATACCCCACTTACCGGTAGCTTGTTTCACAGCCAAGGACGCATCGATGAAATCCTGAGCACTCTCGGGAACTTCAGTGATACCAGCCTCAGCCAGCAAATCGGTGTTGTAGTACATGACGATCGGATGGACATCGAACGGGAGCGAGTAGAGCTTGCCATCGAAACGGCAGGCATCCAGAGGAGCTGCCTGGAAATCCTCAAGGGTCTGTGCATCGACATAGGAGTCGAGGGCCAGCAAGGATCCACTCGGTACATAATTCAAGAGGTTGCCCTGGTGAACCACTACTACGTCAGGAGCAGTCTTTGCAGAAAGAGCGGTAGTGAGTTTGGTGTAGTAGTTGTCAAACTTCACCATGTCATTCTTCATGACAATCTCATCCTGTGAAGCGTTGAATTCGTCAACCATTGCATCGAAGAATTCCCCATCTCCTCCGGTAAACAGCGACCAGAAGGTAATCTCAAGAGGGCCTTCCTTCTCTTCTTTTGTCCCTTGGGCAAAAAGCATGCCAGTTGCCAAAAGGGCGACCAAAGCGATCAATAAGATCTTGTTTTTCATGTGTACCTCCTTATTGGAACACAAGGTAGAGTGTTATTCCTAACGAGTGGTTTCTCTGTACACCAACCTCGTAGGGAAGTCCGTTGTGGCATATTCAAGGTTTGGATCCTGAATATGGGATAGTAACGTTTCCATAGCCACGTAACCGAGTCGATATTTAGGAACATCCACGGTGCTGAGACTGGGTTGCATGAACTGGGACATATATAGGTTGTCATAGCCAAATACTTCTATATCGTCTGGGACTTTTAGGTTGTTCTCTCCCAGGCTTTTGAGCACACCCATGGCGAGCATGTCATTGAAGCAAGCCACGGCAGTGAAGCCCAACCCTCTGTTGAGGGCCTGGTTGGTCAAGGAGTAACCATCTTCAATATGTCCAGAGGCTTCAAGAATGTACTCAGGATTTACTTCCATTCCGTTGTTTGCATATGCTTCAGCAACACCTGCAAGGCGGTCGATGGTGTTGCTCACCTTCTTCGGTCCAGCCAGATAGAGAATCTTGGTATGTCCCTTTGAGATGAGGTGTTCAAGCACTTTTCTCTGTCCGTCACGATCACTGTGCAGGACACTGTGGTCGACCAATCCTTCAAGACGCCTTCCAGGGAATACGAATGGGACTGGAAGCTTTCTGTACAGCTCAAGGTGGGAGGGGCTGTTGTCGAGAACCGGCATGCTGATGATCCCGTCAACCTTGCGGCAGAGGAACATCTTTATCAGGTCCGCTTCTTTCTTGACCGACTCTTCCGTGCTTGCCAAAAGAATGTGGTACTCTGCCTTGGTTGCCGCTTCCTCGATGCCCCGTACCACCTCGCTGAAAAAAGGGTTAGCAGAATCGGCAGAGATGATACCGACCATTTTGGAGGAATTTGAGCGCATGCTGGCAGCAACGGTGTTGGGGATATACCCCATCTCCTGTGCCGTTTTCTTGATCAGAAGTGTGGTTTGCTCTGAGATCTTTGGATCGGAGCGCATTGCACGAGAGACCGTGTTAATAGAGAATCCTGTTGCCTTTGCGATATCCTTCAAGAGTACACTCATAGGTTAAGGTTAACACGATGAACAGGGTATTCAAGGAAATACACCCATAAGGAGGGTGTTTTTAGAGTAAAAATAGGATTAACGTTAATCTATTGCACGCGTGCATCAATATAATGCTTGCTCTGTTTCTTGATTTTCTTCAGCTCTTTCTTCTGAGCCTTTACCCACTCTTTTCGACTGATCAACGCTACTTGGGCAACGGGCCTACCACTGATGAACTGGATGATGGCACTCTCTGTTTCCTCTGTCCCTGTCGCCTTCGGGTAGTTGATGAAGCCATGGATGGTCTTCTTCACCTCAAGGTATTTTACCGGGGTGTCTGCTGAAGCCAATGCATCGGCATAGAGCATCCCATCATCATGGAGGGGGTCGTACTCAGCACCAATGATCAGTGTTTCGGGAAGTCTGCTATGATCTTTTGCGAGCAGTGGGGAGAAATTTGGATTGAGGATATCCTTTGGTTCTCGTTGGTAGCTGTTGATGAAGAAAGCCATCTGTTTGTCAGTCAACGAAGGAGCATCCTTATGCTTCTCATAACTATTGGTCCTCATCCGGCCGTCAGTTACAGGATAGAGCAGGACCTGACCGGCAATGGCAGGACCCTTTCGGTCACGTGCAAGGCGACTGACCACTGCAGCAAGGTTTCCTCCTGCGCTGTCTCCGATCAAGAAGATTCGATCTGGGTCCGTCTTCCAATAGCGGCATCCTGCTGCTGCCCAAACCAATGTATCATAACAATCCTCAACCGCTGTAGGGAATTTGTACTTTGGCGCAAGTCGATAATCCACGGAGAGTACTGCTGCCCCAGTAATATCGGCTAGATGGGCACATAGGAAGTTGTAGAGATCCATGTTCCCCCACACCCAACCACCACCATGGTAGAAGATGATCAAGGGGGTAAGGTCGCTGATGCCACGTGAGCCTTGCTTCTCAAAAAGATACCCACTGATCATCCCATCGGTAACCGGGATGATGAAGGTCTTGGTGGTAATGTTCTTCGCACTCTTGCCAAGAAGTTTGCGGATCACCAAGTTGTTGGGAATCGATATATCGTTAAGCTCCTCGATGCGTTTTGGTGTCAGCCCTTCAGGATCTTTGATTGCGATCTTGTTTATTAGGGCGACCATACGTTTCATCTTCGGAGACAAATCATAGTCTGCCATAGTGGTCACATGGTAGTATATCCACCAGTGTGACGCAAGTATTCGAGTCCGTACAGTTGGGCCATTTGTATATTCAATTGGTAGTTATCAAACACAAACCGTGTACTAATTGTTACTTTCCGCTAGTATTTTCCTAAAATTCAGAAAGAACAGCAGTGTAGTAGTTGCTCCTGCCAGGACATCAGCAATAGGTTCGGCCAGGAACACTCCGATCATACCAAAACGGGATGAGAGGAGAAATACCAAGGGAATGAGCAGGATGATTTTTCTTAAGAGTGCAAGGAATAGAGAAATTCTGGCTTTTGAGAAGGAGATGAATGCCTGTTGGCAGGCAATCTGAAAACCAAGCATCCAGAATCCTGCACTGAAGATTCGCATTGCCTCACTGGTTTTTTCTACAAGAAGTGGTTCACGAGTGAACAAACGGACTACCGCTTCCGGGAAAAATACCAGGATAAGGCAGACCGTGGTGGAGAAGAGAGCACTGCTGATAAGAATCCTGGAGAAAGCTGCCTTCACCCGCTCTGTATTCCCTGCTCCATAATTATAGGAAAGAATTGGTTGTCCTCCTTGGGTAAGTCCTTGCAATGGGGCGAGGCTGAAAAGCATGACTGATGAAAGAATCGACATTGCACCAACGGCCAGATCTCCTCCTGTCCTTTGCAAGGTGGAGTTGAGTATGATGTTTACCAAGCTCTCGGTGGACATCATGAAGAAGGGGGAGATACCCAATGCAAATACCGGGAGCATCACCTTCTTGGTGGGCAGGATTTTCTTGTAATTGATGGTCAATGTGGAACGCTTTGAAGAGAGAAAATGCAACACCCATGTTGCACTGACTGCCTGGCTGATAACCGTTGCAAGTGCAGCCCCCTCGATACCCCAGCCCAGTGCAAAGATAAAAATTGGATCGAGGATAATGTTCACTGCGGAACCCAGCAGCATGGTCATCATGCTGGTTCTGCTGAACCCCTGTGCTGTTATGAAAGGGTTGAGACCAAGGCTGAAAAGGACGAATGGGGTTCCCCAAAGGTATATGGAGAGGTAGGCTATACTGTACTCAATAGTCTGTGGGCTTGCACCGAAGGAGAAAAGGAGTGGGCGCTTTGTGAGCTGAAAGAAGAGGATAAGAACAGCTGCAAAGATACAGAGGGTGCCGATCGCCTGGCTGAGTAGCGTGTCAGCTTCTTCTTTCTTGTTCTGACCCAGCTTGATGGAAGCCTGTGGAGCTCCTCCTGACCCTATAAGCAAGCTGAATGCAGTCAGGAGCATGATGATCGGGAAGCTCAGCCCAATTCCACTTAATGCAAGAGCACCGGAACCTGGGATATGACCGATATAGATCCTATCAATGATGGTATAGAGGGCATTGATCACTTGTGCCAGGATGGTAGGGACCGCTAGGCGAAGCAACAGTTTCCCTATCGATTCCGTCCCAAGTGAGGAAGTTGTTTGTCGCATGTCGGTACTGTATCCAAAAGAAAAAAATGAAACAAGCAATGGCGATGTCCAAGTTTATTGCGCATGCATGAAAGGTGTTGCTATACTTCATGCATGAATGACAAAGTGATGGTATTGCCAGAGGTGCGGTTCGGCTATGGGTTCATTCCCCCGGAATTTCTTCCCGAGGGAAAGGATGAGTATTATCTGAGGAACATCCAGAACAAGAAAGATCCAGGAAGCTATCGGCATCTGAAGGAAGAGGAAATAGCTCTGCTAGAGGAGAACCTGAACACATCCCCCTGTTGGGACGATGTATTGGTGAGTGATCCCTTTGACCCTTCCTTAATCAAGAACAGCGAATTCTATGGGTTGGTACGTATTGGAAGCATGGCACGTCAGATCGTCAGTTTTCATGACTTCTCTGTGCCTGTAGGGATAACCAACAGCAGAATTGTCAGCTGTGATATCGGGGACAGTTGCGCCATTCTCGATTGCAGCTATCTCAGCCACTATATTCTTGACCATCATGTCATCATCTACCGCATCGGAGAGATGCAGACCACCAACCATGCAAAGTTCGGCAGCGGTATTCTCAAGGATGGGGAAGACCCAGAGGTGTTGACCACCATGGATATCATGAATGAAGCAGGAGGAAGGACGGTTAGACCCTTTGATGGAATGCTTCCCTCCGATGCCTACCTCTGGGGTACCTATCGCGATGATGATGCGTTGATGAAGATCTTTGAGGCGTTGACTGACAAGACCTGCGACGCACGTCGTGGGTACTACGGATTTGTCGGCCAGCAATCTGTTATCAAATCATGTGATACCGTAAAGGATGTCTGGGTAGGTGAAGGTACCTATATAAAGGGAGCCAACAAACTCAAGAATCTCCGTCTTCGCTCAACCTTGGCTGAACCGATACAGATTGGTGAAGGTGTTGAGCTGGTAAACGGCATCATTGGTGCAGGAAGCAGGGTGTTCTATGGATGCAAGGCAATCCGCTTCATCATGGGGGATAACTGTAATCTCAAGTATGGTGCCCGTCTTATCCACTCCTTCCTTGGTGATAATTCAACGGTCAGTTGTTGTGAGCTACTGAGCAATCTTATCTTTGGAGGACACGAACAACACCACAACAACTCCTTCCTGATTGCAAGTATGATCATGGGACAGTCGAATATGGCTGCCGGTGCGAATATCGGCTCCAATCACAACAGCCGTGGAAATGACGGGGAGATGGTTGCCGGCAGGGGCTTCTGGCCAGCTCTGAGCAGCACGCTCAAGTATGACTGCAAGTTCGCAAGCTATGTTCTGATCGCCAAGGGGAACTATCCCCATGAGTTGAATATCCCCCTTCCATTCAGTCTGCTGGGATCAGACGCCAAGGAGGGGAGAAGGGTGGTAATGCCTGCTTACTGGTGGATGTATAATCTCTATGCCCTGGAGCGCAATAGCTACAAATACCGTAAGCGTGACAAGCGAAAGGTCATCCGTCAGCAGATAGAAACAGACTACCTTGCTCCTGATACAGTGAATGAGATTTTTACGGCCTGCGATCTGCTCTGTGAATGGGTAGGAATCAATTACAACAGGACCCGGCCCACCTCCCAGGAGAGAAGTGACCTGATCACCCAAGGCCGTAATTTGATCACCACGAAGCCATCCGAGGTGCAGTCAATGCAAATGTACGTCTGGGAGTTGGAGAACAGCAACGAGCCGGTTGAGGTACTCAAGACGGTCGAGGCATACCAAGCGTATCAACAGATGCTTCGTTACTATGCTGTGAAGACACTCAGCGAGTATTGCACCACCCATGAAGTTACCATCAGTGAGTTCCAGCAGGCCCATGATGCAGTACTCGAGCCTTGGATCAATATTGGAGGGCAACTTGTTCCTGAGCATCGTTTTGAGGCTCTCAGAGATGGCTTGAAGGAAGGCTCCATCACCTCTTGGGACGAAGTGCATGATGCCTATGGTTACTGGTTTTCTCTCTATGAGGAGGACCGTGCAGTGCATGCCCTTGCAACACTGCATAGTGTCATGGGTTGCCATGCAGTCAATGAAGGGCAGTGGGAGCAGGTGGTTGATGAGGTAGCCACCATTCGCCTTGAAATCGAAAACCAGGTCTTCAAGACCAAGGAGAAGGATTTCAACAACCGGTTCCGCTTCAGTACCTATCGTACAGTGGAGGAGCGGGACGCGGTACTTGGCAGCCTTGATGACAATCCATTCATTCAGGAGTCAAAGCAGATCACAGAGCAGGTACTTTCCCAGATTCGGCAGGTTCGTTTCTCCTGAGTGTGGTGTAGGTGTCTTCTCCAATACTGATAAGGGTCAGGAGGAGTAACACCACACATGCGGCCTTGATGATGATCTGCCACCACTCAAGTGAGAGGTTGAAATAGAGCAAAGCCGTATTGTTGTAGATGTTCCATCGCGTTGCAACGAAGATGAAGTAGAAGACTCCCAATAGATCGGAGGCTGCACTGAAGCCAAGTACTGTTTTTGTCCATCTTGCGCGAGCCATCTTGAACATGGCAACAAAGAAGGCGATGGCAGTGGTCAGTATCCATCCTATGAGGTAGGGACGGAGGATGTCTGCAACAAAGAGAGGGATAGGTTCCCTGTCTTGGGTATAGATTGCCAGTAAATCGCCTCTCATGTACATGAATCCCAGAAACAGGAAGAAGAGCGACAAACCTACCAAGTCAGCAATACTGTCTCTCTTCTTGATCTCTCTGGTGGGTACTTCCTCAAGATTGCGTAGTTCAGTGAGATTCCAATCCTTTACATCTGTCTTCACCTGATACCTTTCAAGTATGGCAAAGGTGATCGTTACCCACAGGAATGCTCCTGATGCACCGCTGAAGATTGATGCCAGAGCCTTTGCGATCATTTCAAAGATGGACAGATTGGATGGGGTAATGATGAAAGAGAATATGGTGAAGACCAAGGTGACCAGGGAGACTACCAAGGCAACAATCTTGAGTACCATGATATAGGTATCATAGGTTGCAGGTCCGATAAGGTATTGTTCCCTGCCACGGTATTTTGCGGCCAGTGAAGAGGGGGACCCCATTGACAAGAGTGTCTGTTCGACTGCCTCATCACTGGGGTCTTCTGGCAACATGTCGAGAATGTTTGTCGTAAGTTCCTTCTCTACTTCCATTCTTTCTGCAGGTTTTAAGTGACGGACTGTCTCTGCAATATATCGGTTGATAAGTTCATGCATGGCTCTCCTCCCCGAGCAACGCTTCAATGTGTGATTGTTGCTCTCTCCATTGGTTTGTAAGTGCTGTGAAAATGCTCTTTCCTTCCTCAGTGAGTTGGTAGAACTTTCTTGGTCTGTTTTCGCTGGTATTCCAGCTACTCTCCAGGACACCTTGGGTTTCCAGTCTCCTGAGCATGGGGTAGAGCGTATTGGCTTCCAACTCAATGTGCTTCTCTGCAAGTATCTGCAATAGGGAGTATCCGTACTGAGGAGTGGTGAGTTGGCTGAGAACACAGAGCGTCAAGGTACCTCTGTTGAGTTCTGTTACAAAGTTGGCAAGAAGCTCTCTACTATCCATATGAAACCTCGTACTTCCACAATAGTGTGTATCACACAGTATTGTCAAGAACAAAGTATATTCATGATACGAAAAAATTTGACGGTTCTCCTGAACGATGGTACGATGAGATTGTGGTGGTGAAGAAGGGGAATAACCGAAGGAAATAACCCTGAGTAGCCAAAGAACCCTCCTGGTCGGAGGGTTTTATTATGGGCTCATGACAGAGTCCAGATTGGGGTGAATAAAGCCTTCAATTCCACCGTACATCTTTCTTCAATTCTTTCACTCATAACGGGTTTCTACGTTGTGGGAAAGCCTATTCTCCAGTATCATCCATGCATATCCATATGATGAGGTAGGGGAGAGAATGTACAAGGAAGACCAGAGAGAAAGGAAGAATAGCCAGCAAATACTGTTGGATGACCGAAGAGTGATTCGTCTTCTTTCCAAGCTATCCCTGCCAGCTATGATCGGGCTCCTGGTGAATACCCTCTACACGATGGTTGATATGTTGTTCGTCGGTCGGTCGGTCGGCCCTGTAGGTCTTGCTGCTCTTGGGATTTCCATGGGTGGTTACCTGATACTTACGGCAACAGCACTGATGATGGGCATTGGGGGAGCTTCCCTGGTTTCCCGGCAGCTAGGAGCGGGAGAGAAAGAGGCGGCAGGAAAAACTGCCTTCGTCAGTGTGGGCGGTATGCTCCTTATCTCAGCTACTCTTGGTGTGATGGGCCTGCTGTTTTTCCCACAGCTTGCATCCATGCTAGGCTCTGATGCTGAGACCTACCCGTTGGTGCGAAGCTACCTGGGAGTTTTGCTTGCCGGATCTCCACTCTTCACCCTCTCCACCGTTCTGAATGCACTTTTGCGTTCCCAAGGAAAAGTAAAAGCATCGATGGTCGCCAGCATCATCGGAAATGGGTGCAATATCCTACTTGATTTCCTGCTGATCATTATCCTTGATTGGGGAGTGATGGGGGCTGCTGTTGCAACCGTGGTTGGCCAATCATCCTCAGCTCTGTTTGCCTTTTACATCCTCTCCTCTCGTCGTTCTGCATTCTCTATCAGTAAGGGGGAAGGTGCTCCATTCTTTCTGTTGTTTGGTCGGATTATCTCCCTTGGATCCCCCACGCTGGTGAGACAGCTTGGTACCAGTGTAGTGATCATCGTAGTCAACCGAAGCCTGCTTCTCTATGGTGATACCCTTGCCATTGCTGCCTATGGGATCATCTGGACACTGTTGATGTTTTTCAATATGCCGATTTCAGGTATTGTTCAGGGATTTCAGCCAATCGTTGGCTATCACGCCGGAGCAAAGCGGAATGAGGAGGTCTCGCGTGTACTTAAAGCCTCTCTTCTTGTTACCTTTCTCATTGGATGTTTCTTCCTGCTTCTTGTTACGCTGTTTCCAGTCACGTTCCTTCGTCTTTTTACCAAGGATGAACGATTACTGGAAAGGGCAGTTCCTGCAGCCAGGTTATTGTTGGCCAGTTTACCGCTCTTGGGGATACAGAGCGTAGGGACAGCCTTTTTTCAGGCAATAGGCAAGGCATTGCCAGCCCTCTTGCTCTGGGTAGGGAGGCAGTTTGTTCTCTTGGTTCCCCTGATCTTGCTGCTTGGAAACTACCTCGGTGCACACGGGATCTATCTTGCCTTCCCCATTACCAACTTTCTCTCTGCTCTGTTTAATCTGTATTTGGTCTTTCGCCATCTCCATCAGGGAGCATACAGTACCACGTAAGAAAGTAGGCCATGATGCTTGCACCATCTAGACAAAATTTTTATACTGCCTAAAATTTTTCTTAAGGAGTGCCGATGCACAACCGTTGGATTGTCCTGATTGCCGGACTGATCATGCAAACCATATTGGGGGGAATCTATGCTTGGAGTACCCTTACCTCATGGCTTGCAGAGAGTTATGGTATCAGCAACGGCGAGAGTGGGTTTGTATTCGGTTTGAGCATTGCTGTCTTTACATTGGTCATGGTGTACTCCGGGCACCTGTTGGCCAGGAAAGGCCCAAGAATCCCAGCCATCATTGGTGCACTCCTCTATATGGCAGGGTATTCCCTGGCATCCTGTTCCCATGGTTCCTTTCCCCTCTTATTGCTTGCGGTAGGAGTTGTTGCAGGGTCTGGGATTGGCTTTGCCTATGTTGTCCCTCTGTCGGTTGGGATGCAGTGGTTCCCTCGCCAAAAGGGATTGATCACCGGACTCTCTGTTGGAGGGTTTGGAGGAGGGGCCATCATTCTTTCTTCCATCATTGAGGCAGGTAAGCTCTCCGGTCTTTCCCTGGATCGTTTCTTCCTCTTCTATAGTCTTGTCAGTGGATCGCTGCTCTTCCTTGCCGCGCTGTTGCTCTCTTCCCCCCCCGCAACCACAGGAAAGAAGTCAGGGGAGATGCAAGTGCATCAAGTCCATTCTGAGAAGCCTATGGTGCTCAGCATCCTCGGGATGTTTAGTGGAACCTTCGCTGGACTGCTGCTTGTAGGCAACCTTGCTCCCTATGCTCTCTCCAAGGGTCTTGCTGAGGAGATGACCGTGCTTTCGGTTGTCCTGTTCTCGCTTGGGAACCTGAGCGGTAGGATTATTTGGGGGCATATCTTTGACAGGACGGGCTATCGTGTTATTCCTTGGTCACTCCTGCTCGCTTCGCTCTTCTATGTACTGGTACGAGTTGCATCGGGTGGCTTTATGTTTCTGGCAAGTGTACTTGTTCTGGGCTTTTTGTTTGGCTCACAGTTTGTGCTGTATGCAGGGTATCTCTCCAAGACCTATGGGGTAACATCGTTTTCCAAGCGATATCCCCTGGTTTTCCTCTCCTACGGACTTGCCGGTATCATTGCCCCTGGTATTGGTGGTTGGATTGCTGATACCACTGGTTCCTACAATACGGCGATCATGCTCTGTTTGGTGCTGTTGTCTGTCTCTGGGCTGGTACTGATTACTGCGAACAGGAAGCGCTAAAAACCAGAGCAAGGGGGACAGGGCGCTCGGCTTCGCTGTTGTCCTCATATCGATCGGCAATCTTCAGGTATCTTTTTCCTTCATAGATAATCTGTGACGACCCTCCACCATCAAGGTTGATGATCTCCTGGTAGTGTTGTCGGTCACAAAACTGTGCCAACTCGAGCAAGGAAGCCCCTGAGCTCTCCTTTCCCCTCTGGTAATTTCGCTTGCTAGCTCCTTCAGCCCACACCAGTACGGGCTTTCCCTCTCTATTTGTTCCCAGTGCGATACGAGCAGCCCGAGCTGATGAGAACGGTAGTGGATAGACGGTCGGTGGAAATGAAGTCTCAGCAACGAGTGGATTAAAAAAAGGACAGCAGAGCGTGTCGACCATGCTTGATCCCCTCATCATGGGTGGTCCTACTTGTATACCGAACTGGTACGCCTCCAATCCAAGATACCGGACAGAGGGCTCATGAATTGCGATATTTCCACGCAAGCTGAGGACAAAACCAGCCATTGGCACTCTCGTATTTCCTCCCTGCTTCACCGCTACAACCTTATTACCGGTAATGACAATATCGGTACCACCACTACTTGGTGTGATACAGGTTTCGGGGCGGAAGTAAAAGATTGCATTTCTTTCATGTCGGTACTGCACAGTGTCGATTTCCACCACCAAATCAGTCAGTTCAACCTGTGTCGTATGGCTGGTCCCTGCTCTATCCACCAAGAGGCAAGGCCGATGGTTCAGTGGTGGATTGAGTACCACTCCATCCTTGAGCGCGAGACCGTGAGGGGTCCCAAGTTCACAGAACGGGGAGTCGAGGTCTGTGGGATCCATCAGGAAGAAATGGGAGTTTACGACAAGGGGAGAGTCAAGGGAAGAGGGGAATCCTACCTTCCCATCAATGGGGATGAAGGTAATCTCATCCTTTTTACCCGAAACCATCTCAAGGTGATGCTCTGTCTCCAGCTGGTTAAGGAACAGCCTGGCAGAAGTATCCTTGCTTATCCATGCTCCATCCCTGTAGAGACTACCCTCATCTGCAAGCTTCTGGAGCTGCACTTTGGCGGTGATGTTCCTGGAGAAAAACCACGTATCTTCACTATGAGGAGAAAAAGGAAGATCGATATTCTCTGGTACATGGAAGAAGACCAGTCTGCCATAGGCAGAGGGGTCTTTCTCCACGATGTTGAGCCGGTAAAGCCTTGCAATCTCCCTGATTGATCCTGCATCGAAACCCGGAGAGGCGAATTGCAGGTTTTTCCATGCAAACGCTTCTACTACCTGGAAACGTTGAATTTCCTTGTTTTGATGGGTCTCAGTAATGATGGTGTTTCTCATGCTACCCCTTGATGCCTGAGTTCATGGTGCTCTCGATGATGTACCGTTGGCTGAACGCAAAGATGATGAGCAGGGGAAGAACGGAGAGTACACTTCCAGCTAAAAGTAGGTTCCATTTGACACCATACTGGTTCTGGAACTGGGAGAGGGCAATGGTCACAGTATAGAGTTTCCTGCTCGAGATATAGAGCATGGGGCGTAGCAAATCGTTCCAGTTGTTCATGAATGCGATGATGAAGAGGGTGGCGATAGGACTGGAGGCTTGGGGTAGGTAGATGCGTGCAAACATCTGGTAGGCATTCACCCCATCTATGATCCCTGCATCAAAGAGCGGGCGGGGTACTTGGGCAAAGAATTCCTTGAGCATAAAGGTCCCAAAGGCTCCAGCAAGGAAAGAGGGTACGATCAAGGGGAGATAGGTGTCCATCCAGTTGAGTTTGAGAAAGAGATAATACTCGGGGATAATGGTCACCTGAACGGGGATCATGAGCGTAAAGATCAAGAGGGAGAAAATGAGATTCTTTCCCTTGAATTGCATGGTTGATAGCGCGAATCCTGCAAGTGAACAGACCAGGATCTGTCCAAATGCTGCCAATGCATAAACCCAAAGACTGTTGATGGTGTATCTACCGAAGTTGTACTGGGTGAAGACTTCCTGGTAATTATCGAACACCTGGTCGGTGAAGAGAAGGTCGGGGATGAACTTCGGGGGTACAGAGAAGATGTTCTTCTCCGACATGAATGAGTTGGAGACCATCCAGAGGAAGGGAAAGATATAGAGAATCGCAACAACGGCAATCAGGAGGAGACGATATCGGTCTGCGTTTTTCTGTTTCATCGTCTTTCTCCTCAATCCAAGTTCTGGACCAGATGCTTCTTGATGTAGAAGTTGAAAATGGTCATCAGTCCCACGAAGAGCAGGAGGATATAGGCTATCGCTGAAGCATAGCCTACCCGGTAGTAGACGAAAGCATTGAGGTAGACATCATAGACCAGGGTGTTGCTCGCGTTCTGTGGGCCTCCCTTGGTCATGGCATAGATCAGCTCGAAGTTCTTGAACGAGTCGATGATGGTGATGGTGAGTACGAAAAACAGGGTTGGCATCAGCATGGGTAGGGTAATCCTGAAGAAACTCTGGAATGCATTGGCCCCATCAACTCGTGCTGATTCCAGTGTATCCCTGTTGATACCCTGCAAACCTGCGAGGAAGATGATCATATAATAGCCGCTCATCTTCCAGACTTGCACCGAAGCTACGGTGTTAAGCACAAGACGGGTATCCCCAAGCCAGTAGGGTGGGGTCAGCCCAATAGCCTCGATAAGGTTGTTCACCAACCCATAGGTGGGGCCGAGCATCCAGTTCCAGATGATTCCCACTGCTACAGCAGAGGTTACCACGGGGAGGTAGATGGCTGAGCGGAAGAAGGAAATTCCCTTGATTCGGACATTTATTAGGACTGCAAGGGCGAGTCCTATCACGATGGATCCTGCCACGTATACCAGGGAGAACTGCAAGGTATTGCGTACAATCAACAGGAAATCTTCACTGGTGAGGAGTTCCTGATAATTTCCGAGTTTGATGAATGCAGGGGAGCTCAAGAGATTCCAATCGGTAAAGCTGAGGTAGAGAGAAGAGACGATAGGGATGAGACGGAATACCAGAATGCCGATTACGGTGGGTATGATGAACACCCAGGGAGTGAGCTTGCTGTGCCATCGGTATGGGGGGTGGGTCATCAATTGGTTTCCTTACTAACAATGTGGTTGCCTGATCTTCCAGGCAACCAACCTATAAAAATTGTAATCTACTTGTAGTACCGCTTCAAGACGGAGTTGATGTTCTCAGTTCCCTTTGTAAATGCCTCGTCAAAGCTCATATGACTGTTGATGATGGCATCAATGGTACCGTTCAATCCAAGGGATTCTGAGCCGCCGTAGCCTCTCCATTCACTCCACCCCATGGTGTAGCTTGTGGTCATTGGACCGCTCGCCTGCTCTCTGAGGAGGTTCATCTCCTCGCCTGGCTGTTTGCTTGGATCGGCAAACAGGGGATCTTCTGCAAGTTTCTTTGCAGAGGGAATCTTTCCTGCCATGTAGACATCAAGGTTGATTCCTTCTCCTGCAACGTACTTGGCAAACTTCCAGGCCATTTCAGGATGCTCGGTGTTTGGTGCAAGAGCATAGCTGTCTGGCCATCCATAGGTTAGATTGCTTGGCCCCGCAGGTCCACTGGGAACCCGTGCAATGCCCCATCGCATGTCATCGCCTACATTCTTTCTGAGTGTATCGACAAACCAGGATCCATCAACCCACATCGCTGCTACTCCCTGGCTGAATACATCCTGCTGCTGGAAGCTGGTCATGTCCTTCTGGGGAGGGGCAACCTTGTCAACGAGAACAAGGTCAGTCAGCATCTTGATGGCATCCATGGCATTCTTGTCAGGATTGAACTGCATGGTGTTCTTATCAATGAGTTTTCCATTGTTTGCATAGACCCAAGGCTCTATATGCGCATAGCGACCATAGAACCAGTGTCCCCACTGGTCGGTTTTTCCGTCCCCGTTCTTGTCGATGGTGAGCTGCTTGGCTGCTTTCTTGAAGTCATCCCAGGTCCAGTCATCACTCGGGTAGGCAACACCGGCTGCGTCGAATGCATCCTTATTGTAATAGAGCACTGTGGTGACCAATGCAAAGGGAATGGAGTAGTAACTTTCTGTGTTGCTGATCTCTTTACTGGTGTCGAATATGGATTGATAGAAGTTTGTGAAGGTGTCATCATTCTTGATAAAGGAATCAAGATTGTACAAAAGACCGGCCTTCGCCCACTCCTCAATATAACCAGAGCTCATGGTAAAGACATCAGGGAGTTTGTTCTGGTTGGCCTGAATGCGGATCTTGGTCCAATACTCCTTGGTTCCCACTATGGTGTTATTGATTGTAACCCCAGGGTTGGCCGCCTCGAAGGCGCTGATGATCTGCTCGTTCTGTTCAAGCAGCTCAGGATCCCATGTCCACCACTCCAATGTGATTTCTTCTGTTCCCGTCTTGGTTTCTGCTCCACCTGCTGCAAACAGGAGACCCAATGTAAGAAGGATTACCAGCGTCATCAGTAGTTTTTTCATCTCGACACTCCTTTTTCTGTAAACGAATTCCTAAGCAACCTTGCTTCCAGGATAGCAGGGGATGTATTGGGTCTCTCATTCCATCCTGTGTTGCAATTGGTTGCATTTTACCATTATATTTTTAGAAAGGCAATCGAGAAACAGTGGGGCTGAAAGGGTTTTTTACTCCGGGAAGATACAACAAACCCGCCTCTTATGAGACGGGTCTGTATGCTGGAGCCAAAGGGACTCGAACCCTCTACCTACTGATTGCGAACCAGTCGCTCTACCAGATGAGCTATGGCCCCCTGAACGCATACACAAAATTATCGCAGAGAAGGCAAACTGTCAACTCTGCTGTCCGAGGGATGCGGCTATGAAGCCACTGAAAAGCGGATGTGGACGGTTTGGCCGGCTCTTGAACTCGGGGTGATATTGCACTCCGATGAAGAATGGATGGGATGCAATCTCCACAGCCTCCACCAAGGTTTCGTCAGGACTGGTGCCACTGATGACCAGGCCTTTTTCCTGAAGGATATCCCTGAACTCGTTGTTGAACTCATAGCGGTGGCGGTGACGTTCTCCAATTTGCTCAGTCTGTTTGTACACATTGCTCATGAGTGTATTCGGCCTCACCATGCAGGGGTAGGTGCCCAGGCGCATGGTACCTCCTTTGGGGATGTTACCCCGCTGGTCTGGCATCAGGGCGATAACCGGATGCTTGGAATCGGGTGCAAATTCTGAGGAGTGTGCGTCGATGAACCCTACCACATGGCGGGCAAATTCTATGACGGCGATTTGCATCCCGAGACAGATTCCAAGGTAGGGGATTCTCTGTTCCCTGGCATACCGGGCTGCAAGTATTTTTCCTTCAATGCCCCGGTCTCCAAATCCTCCAGGAACGAGGATTCCATCTGCCTCACACAGGAGCTTTTCTACCGTATCCTTGGTCACCTCTTCACTGTCCACCCAGTCGATCTGGACTTCGGCCCCATGTTCCCACCCACCATGCTTGAGCGCTTCCATCACACTGAGGTAGGCGTCGTGCAACTGGATATATTTTCCCACCAAGGCGATGCGGACCTGTTTCTTTGCACCTTCGATGCGTTTAAGCATTGTCTTCCACTCAGAGAGGTCAGGCTCCCTGGTTTTCAGTTTCAGCTCCCTGCAGACAATCTCATCGAGTTTTTCGGCTCTCAGCATCATTGGAGCCTCATAGAGTACCGGTACCGTTTTGTTCTCGATGACACAGTCGCGCTTCACATTGCAGAACAGGGCAATCTTGTCCTTGATGCTCTCCTCCAACGGTTCGTCACTGCGGGTCACAATGATATCGGGGAAGATACCACTTGCCATCAACTCTTTCACCGAGTGCTGGGTTGGTTTGCTCTTGTGTTCAGCGCTGCTTTTCAGGTAGGGAACCAGTGTTACGTGGATGAAAATACAGTTGTCTTGTCCCACCTCGTGCCCTATCTGTCTGATGGCCTCCAGGAATGGTTGGCTCTCGATATCACCAGTGGTTCCCCCGATTTCGGTAATGATTACCTCTGCTTCGGTCTTCCTGTCCAGTGCATAGATTGCCTCTTTTATCTCCGTGGTTACATGGGGAATGATCTGGACGGTGGATCCCAAGTAGGCTCCGCTGCGTTCCTTGCTCAGTACGTTCCAGTACACCCTTCCGCTGGTGAGGTTGCTGTACTTGTTCAGGTCCTCATCAATGAATCTCTCGTAATGTCCAAGGTCGAGGTCGGTCTCTGAACCATCCTCGGTCACGAAGACCTCCCCATGTTGGTAAGGACTCATTGTTCCAGGGTCCACGTTCATGTAGGGGTCGAGCTTCTGGGCTGCAATCTTCAGACCTCTTGCTTTTAAAAGTCTTCCCAGTGATGCTGCGGTAATGCCTTTCCCGAGGCCCGAAACGACCCCGCCCGTCACAAAAATGTGTTTGGCCATATGTATCATTCTCCTTGTCTCTTGTTTCACATCTGGTAGGTCTTCAGTAGGGAAAGAGCAATGGCATACCGACTTTTACGCAGATCCATTGCCTGCTTTTCCATGTAACGGTGTGCTTGCTGCTCATCCATACCAAGGTTTTCGATCAAGACCCATTTTGCCTTGTCGATGATCTTGATCTCTTCAATTTTCTTGTGGAGTTTCTCATTCTCTGTATGCATTGCTGTCAACCGGCGACGCATAGAGCGTGCCAGAGAGAGCGCTTGGAAAAACATTTGGCGAATTACTGGCTTGCTGACCACAAGCACCCCTTGCTCGGAGAATAGAGCCTCACACTGTTCAAAGTACTGGTTCCGTACTACAAGGATGGAACCTGCCAGGCTCTGCTGTACCACCATGACGGCCAGTTCCTCTCCAGATTCATCCAACAGAGGAGCATTGATGACCACCAAGTCGAGTTCCTGGTCAAGTACCATACGCCTGGCCTCTCCTGCGCTCAGACAGTGAAGGAGCTCAATGGATCGGTCATGCTCTCGCATGAGCGAACACAATGAGTCACATCCTTTCTGTGTTGATGATACAACCAGCGCTCGAAGCATGGACCCTCCTCTTACGTCGTCAGGAAATAGGCTTTTCGACTCGCCTCAAACGGGTCTACAGCTGTCTCATAGGACCTCCACTCCGCTCCCTTTGCCTCAAGGAAACAGGTGAGCAGACGGTCAGGGATGTTGGAACGCACAAAATCGCTGTTCTTTGCCAGTTCCATGGCTTCGGCCAAGGAGGAGGGGAGCAGGCGACCTGTCTTCTTTTGGTATGCTGACCCCTGGTACTCTTCCTCAAGGGGAAGATTCCCCCTGATTCCTTCCAAGGCAGCACTAAGCAGTAGGGTGATGGCAAGGTATGGGTTGCAGGCTGGGTCGGCTGAACGAACCTCAATCCGGCGGTATTCCCCACTGGTGTAGGGAATGCGGATAAGCAGGGAGCGGTTTGCCCGGCCCCATCCCACATATTTGGGAGCTTCGAAAGAACCGAGGCGCTCAAAGGAGTTTGCAAGTGGATTGAGAAAGAGGGAGATCTCCTGGATCCTATTTAGGATTCCAGCGCTCATCGCTGCCTCAAGCTTGTTGTACTGCTCTCCCACTGCCTTGATGGATAGGTTGAAATGCAGCCCACTCCCACTCTCTCCCTGCAATGGCTTGGGGAGGAATGAAGCGAACAAGCCACTACGGTCGGAGATGGTCTTTACGACTGATTTGAACGTGATGAAATCGTCTGCCGCCTCAACAGGGGTTCCATACTTGAAATCAATCTCATTCTGTCCTGGTCCTGACTCATGATGACTTCGTTCAGTGTAGAAACCCATCTGCTCTAGGGTCAGGCAGATCTCCCTTCGTACATTCTCTCCCTTGTCCAAGGGTGCAACATCAAGATAGGTGCCTTCATCCAGGGGTTGGTAGGTCGGCCTGCCGTTCTCATCGGTCTTGAAGAGATAGAACTCACACTCAGGCCCCACGCCAAAGGAGTAACCTTGTAATGCGGCTTTTCTCACTGTCTCTTGCAGGAGGGAGCGCGTGTCTCCCTCAAAGAGGGTTCCGTCGGGTTTCTTGATCGAGCAGAAGAATCGCACCACACGGCCTTGGGCTGGACGCCATGGAAGGATGGAGAGGGTGGCAGGATCGGGAAAGAGCAACAGGTCGCTCTCTTCAACTTCAAGGAATCCTTTCACCGAGGATGCGTCAAAACTGATGCCACTGGAAAAAGCCCGCTCCAGCTCACTTGCCGAGATGGAAATATTCTTGATCTGTCCGAAAATATCGCAGAATACCAGTCGGGCGAACCGAACATCCTGTTCCTTGATGAACTGCATCACCTCTTGCTGGGTATTGGTCATCATCCTTCTCCTCCCTCTGTCATACATGGGTATACATCATCCGATAAGGTGTGGTGCTGTTTGCACTCAGTACAAAAAAATGGGATACAAGCAACTGTTCTTTGTCAAACTCGAACAGGGTACAGTACTCATCCAGAAGATTGGAAAGAAGTGCTTTATCTTCTTCATCGGCATCACGTACTGCAACCTGTGGTGGCAACCCCTGAGGAAGTGTATCACAGCGTAAATAGATTGCGCCACCATGCATCCCCGTTCCACAGAAATAACCTACAGGAGCCTTTCCCTCCTGGTTCCTTCCCAACACAATGATGGTTCCCCCTGCCTGATACTCACCAAGAAAGCTGCCTGCCCGCTCTCCGATGATTAGGAGTGGTTGCTTATCCTCAAATGCTTTCATGTGGATGCCACAGCGGTATCCTGCACTGTCGCGGATATAGAGTTTTCCCCCGCGCATTGCATACCCTGTCCCATCGCCTGAGGAGCCATGCACAATGATTGCTCCCTCATTCATGGTGTCCCCGGTTGCATCTTGGGCATTGCCATTCACAATAAGTGTCGCACCATCGAGATAGGAACCAAGACCATTGCCTGCTGTACCGTTAATGGTGATGATCTTATCCTTTTGGGCACAGCCAATGTAGCGCTGACCGGTAACAGATGAAAGGGTGAACTGCTTTGCCTTACTCTCTCGTATTTGTTCATTGAGATGCCGGTACTCCATCATTCCTACGTCTATCTGCTTCATTGTGCCCTCCCAAGTTGTTCACTTCTCACCTTCTGTGCAAAAGCCATCAAGGCTGGCTGCTCGCTGATCATGGCGAAGTCTAGATTCCTGAGGTCAGTTCTGTTTCTGATCAGGTCAGTGTAGATGCCTCCGCGTGAGACCTGGTCCCCGATCAGGATACATCCAACCAGGTGATGGTCCTTGATGAAGAGCCGCTTGTAACCACTCTCTGTGGTAATTAGGAGATCCTCACCCTCATACACCCCAGCTGTGATGATGTGCAAGCCGAAGAACCCAATCGCATTCATGGCGATGGCTTTTTCAAAGCGTTGCTCACTGCCGACCATGGAATATCCAGCACTCTCGCCTTGCATGTATGCATTCGGCAATAGGGCAAGATTCCGTCTCTCTCCACTTAGGAGCTCCCATCCTTCACTGCAATCTCCTCCGGCCCAAATATGTGCATCACTGGTTCGGCATGCTTGATCAATGAGAATTCCCTTGTTTACCGCAAGCCCTGCATCTTTTGCCAACTGTATGTTTGGCTTGACTCCAACTGCCATGACCAGGATATCGAATCCTACAACCTTTCCACTGCTCAGGAGTGCTTCCTGGCCGCAAAATTCTCGTACGCTGTCTTCAAGATGGAAACGAATTCCTGCTTGCTGCAGATGTGCTTGCACCCGAAGCGATCCTTCCTCATCAAGAATGCTGGAAAGAATTCTCCCTGCCAAATCGACAACAGTTACTGATTGTACGCGCTCAAGAATTCCTTCGGCACACTTCAGTCCGATCAAGCCGGCACCGATGATAAGCACCCTGCTCGTGGGATGCAGTTCTGCTTCAAGCTCCTTGGCATCAGATAAGGAGAGAAACGTGTGTCTTTTTTCTACCTCTTCAAGATTTAACATTGGAGGAATGAAGGGAAGAGAGCCGGTTGCGATCAGCAGCTTGTCATACTGCATGGCCACCCCATCATCCAAGGTGAGTAGTCGAGACTTTGCTTCAATCTTCTCTACTTTTCTTCCTATAAGGAGACGCACACCATGCTTTTCATAGAAGCCTGCATCGCGGTAGGTCATTTTTTGCTCGTCAGTCTTTCCTTGGAGCAGGTAGGAGATGAGTGGCCTGGCATAGATAGGATGGTTCTCTTCCCCGATGACCGTAATGGACCCTTGTGAGTCATATTTCCTGATGGACTCAATGCAGCCTACACTGGTGATGGAATTTCCAATAATTACATATTGCATACTAGCGCTCCTCATAAACGATGGCCTGATTGGGGCATCCTTGTACACAAACAGGGAGACCATGGCTGTTTGTGGCACAGAGTTCGCACTTTTGCATCACTCCACTTTCACTTGGCATCAAGGCCCCGTAGGGACATGCCATGATGCAGCTGTAGCAACCGACACACTTCTCCTGGTCGATGACGATCAGGCCATCCTTTTCCCTGATGGCTCCCGCAATGCAACTCTTCAGGCAGAGTGGTTCACTGCAGTGACGACAGTTCACGGCAAAGCTGATGGTTCCCTTCTGTTCTACCTGTATCCTTGGATGTAAAGGCTTGTCCTTCAATGCCTGGACCATATCAAGGAGCCCGCTGTTGGCATACGCACAGTAGTACTCACAAAGATGGCAGGCTAAGCACCATTGTTCATTGACATAGATTCTCTTCATCGATCCCTCCTATGCGCCGGCATGCTTGATGCCGAGGATTTGCAGCTCTGTTTCGTTCAGGCCAATGCCTCTGAGCATCAACCGGTTTCCTCTGAGCGCCTCGATGGAGTTGATCCCCATCCCTCCCATCATCTCCTTGAGTTCGTGGTTCCAGGCTGTGATTAGATTTACCAATCGTTCACTTCCAATCTCTGGATTGAGTCGTTTGACCAGCTCTGGGTTCTGGGTGGCAATACCCCAGTTGCATTTTCCGCTATGACAGGTCCGGCAGAGGTGGCAACCAAGGGCGATCAAGGCACTGGTGGCCACATAGACTGCATCAGCACCGAGTGCTATGGCTTTCAGGACATCACTGCTGCTGCGGATTGATCCTCCTACCACCAGACTGACATTGCCTCGTATTCCTTCCTTGCGCAGCCGCTCATCAACACTGGCCAAGGCCAATTCGATGGGTATGCCAACGTTGTCCCTTGTCCTTGCTGGGGCTGCTCCAGTTCCTCCTCTGAACCCATCGATTGCGATGATGTCTGCTCCACTACGTGCAATCCCGCTGGCTATTGCACTGATGTTGTGAACGGCAGCCACTTTTACGATGACCGGTTTGGTATAGGCAGTCGCTTCCTTGAGTGCAAAGACCAGCTGGCGGAGGTCTTCGATGGAGTAGATGTCATGGTGGGGTGCCGGGCTGATCGCATCACTGTGGAGCGGGATCATGCGGGTCTTGGAGATATCTTCCCCAATCTTGGAGCCGGGCAGGTGTCCCCCGATACCGGGTTTTGCCCCCTGTCCCATCTTGATCTCAATGGCTTCCCCTGCATTCAAGTAGCCGGGATGTACCCCAAACCTTCCACTTGCTACCTGGACGATGGTGTTCTTCCCATACTGGTAGAAGTCCTCATGGAGGCCACCTTCCCCTGTGTTGTAGTAGATTCCGAGTTCTTGTGCTGCAAGTGCAAGGGACTTATGGGCATTGTAGGAGATGGAACCATAGGACATGGCACTAAACATGACCGGGATTTCCAGTTTCAACTGGGGTGCGGTCTTGGTGATGATCCTTCCCTTCTCATCCCTGGCTACAGCTGATGCTTTCTGCCCGAGGTAGGTCCTGGTCTCCATTGGCTCTCTCAGTGGGTCGATGGATGGGTTGGTTACCTGGCTTGCGTTGACCAGCATCTTGTCCCAGTACACGGGATAATCCTTGGGAGTTCCCATGGACGCCAGCAGGACTCCGCCACTCTCAGCCTGCCGATAGATATCCTGGATGACCTCTCCCTTCCAGTTTGCATTTTCCTTGAAGATATGGTCAGTCTTGACGATTTTCAGTGCATGGGTGGGGCAGAGGGAGACACAGCGATGGCAGTTGACGCACTTGCTCTCATCAGCTCTCATACGGCCAGTTGCTTCATCAAATGAGTGGACCTCATTCGCACATTGTCGCTCACATACCCTACAGGTTATACATCTATCTTGGTTTCTTACTACTTCAAAGTCCGGATACAGGTAATTGATGCCCATATTGCCCTCCTTGCTGACTATCCAGGGTGACGATGACTGGCTTTCCTCCGCTTGGGTACCAGAGCCGGTCGGGTTCAGGGCAAATGACCCTGATGGCTGCTTCCTCACTTGCCAGGTAGACACGGTCGTCTTTCTCTGCAGCCACAAGGCTCCTGAGTTTGAGTCGGTCGTTGAGTGCCATCAACCCTCCGCTGAAGCCAAGGATGATGGAGAACGGACCGGTGATAAGCATGCTTGCAAAGGTATTTCTCAAATAGGTGAATACCTCTCTCTCTTCCTGGGATTTTCCTTCAATGGTCGACCAGAAGGGAGCTGCAATGACATTGGCTACCTCTTCAAAACTCAAGCCTTGTTTTCTGTGGAGGTAATCGATCATATAGGTGATGACCTCGGTGTCGGTCATCAGAGTACAGGCGTAGCCGAACATCTCAATGAAACGTCTATTTGCGTCATAGCTCGATATTTCCCCATTGTGTACTACGCTGTAGTCGAGCAGGCTGAATGGGTGTGCTCCTCCCCACCATCCGGGGGTATTGGTTGGGTAACGACCGTGGACTGTCCAACTGTATCCTTCATAGTCATCGAGGCGATAGAACTCCCCAACATCTTCAGGGTAGCCCACTGCCTTGAAGACACCCATGTTCTTTCCTGATGAAAAGACATAGGCTCCGTCAATCTCCTTGTTCACCTTGATCACACACCTTGAGGTATACTCTTTCTCATCCAGCTGGCTGGAGGCAAGTTTGGTGGGAAGAGGAGTGACGAAGTAGCGCCAGATAAGCGGCTCATCAGTGATTGCGTGCTGTTTGGTGGTAGGAATCTTGGAGAGGTTGATCAAATCGAAGTGTTCTTCAAGGAACTCCTCACAGCTTCGTTTTGCCTCACTTGAGTAGTAGAAGACATGCAGCGCATAGAAGTCAGCATATTCAGGGTAGATGCCATAACCGGCAAACCCCCCTCCCAGTCCGTTCGAGCGGTCGTGCATGACAGCGATGGAGGAGATGGCTTCTCGTCCGGAAAATCGTTTTCCACTCCGTGATATGATGCCACTGATGGCACAACCACTGGGAATGCGGACTTCTCCTTCCAAAGGTGTTGTGTGATGGTAGCCGTTCATAGGGCGTCTCCTTGGATACGAAAAAAGGCGCCCATCACAGACACCTCACGCATACGAGGTACCTCTGATGGACGCCTTTGTCCAATTGAATATGCCTTATCATAGCGAAAAAGCTTTTGTTTGTCACGAGGGGAGGGAATTATGAGATGTTTTTGTAGATAAGTGCTTAATGATAGATAAAATAGTAAGAGAGATAATGGCACAATTTCAGCATCTGTTTCATGCAGAATACAATTTGAGTAGGGAAGCAAAGAAGGCTCTACAATATCGTGAAACTCGTTTAGAATTGTTGAAAGAAGGGGATAATGATGGGAACCATAGATGAGTTAGTCCAAATGGATTTACCTGCAATGCAGGTAAAAGCGCTTGCTGTCGATTTTGGAGGAGTCATGAGTGACTTCATTGATAGGGAGACCCTTGGGCTTCTATCAGATATTGCTCAGGTACCCCTTACAGCATTTGAAATTCCTTACTGGGAAAAGCGTGATAAGCTCGATTCAGGTGAATATGACGCATATTCCTACTTTCATCAGGTGTTGATTGATTGTCGCAGTCCACTAGGGGATGATGAAGAGATCTTGGAATTGCTTTTTACCATAGATATCCTGGGTTTCTCACATATCCGCCCCAAGATGGTGAAGTGGGTACATGATATGCGTAGAAGTGGGATCAAGACAGTATTGGTATCAAATATGGCCTCAGAGACCTATGAGCATCTGGTACACGGTGCGTACTGGGCAGATATCTGCTTCGACCAATTTGTCATCTCTGGAATTCTGGGCAAAAATAAGCCCGAACAGCCAATCTTTCGTCACACCATTGATCTTGTACAAACACCTCCCCGACACATTCTGTTCATTGATGATTCAGAGCCCAATATCAAGGCTGCCCAAGACATGGGTATGCAGACCTTTCTCTATCATCGATAACCATGGTTTGTGTCATGGTATCCGACATAAGTTTTGCAATAATGTCGAGTACTCCTCTGGCAGGTCGTATAGGATGGGGGCAGATAAGGAAGGAAACAGATGCTTGGAACGTTGAACAAGGTCATGGATTACATTGAGGAACACCTCTCTGAAGAGCTGACGGCGGAAGATATTGCCCGGACCTCTGGTATTGGAGATTATCATTTTAGAACGGTCTTCTACTATCTCTCCGGTGGAATTTCCCTCTCCCAGTACATCAGGGGGAGACGGTTATCCCAGGCTGGGATGGCGCTGGTCCAGGGAGAAAGTGTTACCGACGTTGCCTATGCCTATGGATACCAGTCCTTGGATGGGTTTACCAGAGCCTTTACAGCGTTCAGCGGCATGTTGCCTTCCGAAGTAAGAAAGAAGGGTGTGAGCAAAGCTTACCCAAAGGTAACTTTCAAGATTACCGTAGAGGGAGGAGAACGTATGGACTACCGAATTGAAGAGAAACCGGCATGTAAGATTGTCGGCGTGAGTCGGCGGGTGCCGATGCAGTTTGAGGGAGTGAATAATGCCATTGTGGAATTGGCAAGAAGCATTACCGAGGAACAGAGGAAGGAGATGCACTCCTTACAGAACATTGAACCGTATCATATACTGAATGCTTCCTATGAGGCAGATGCCAAGTTCATGAAAGAAGAAGGTTGCCTGACCCATATGATCGGGGTTTTGACTACCAAGGAAGATATAAGCGAGCAGCTGGAATGGGTTGCACTTCCGGCATCGCTTTGGGCAGTGTTTCCTAGTGAGGGTGCATTTCCCCGCGTGTTGCAGCAGACCATGGCATCAATTTATGCACATTGGCTTCCTTCCTCAGATTTTGAACTCCTCGAATTACCTTCGTTCAGCTGGAGCGATATCGAGGGAAATACTGCGAAGAGTGAAATTTGGATTCCTGTGAAAAAAAGAGAAACCAAGATGCACTGATTGACAGAAGTGGTGACTCTGGTGTAAAAGGAATCATCAGCAAAGGCGCTGTGGTCCAGTTTGGGCTACAGCGCCTTTTTTGCGTTTCCGGCAGAAGGATTCTTGTCGGATTGGGGCAAGTGGGCAGTCGGGGCGATGTCTCAGGCAAAGCGCCCTGGCCGCCGAAGACCCCGTTTATGAATTATCGAGAGTGGAGGAACCGTATGAAAGAGCGAGCAGATCAGTATTTTGGGAGTATGGTGTTTGGGGACGAGAAGATGAGGGAGTATCTATCCAAGGACACCTACCGGCAGCTGAAAGAGACCATCAGGGTTGGAAAGGAGCTGAATCTGGAGATTGCCAACCAGGTTGCCCATGCCATGAAGGAGTGGGCTATGGCTGAAGGGGCTACCCATTACTGTCACTGGTTCCAGCCCATGACCAGTATCACCGCAGAGAAACATGAGAGTTTCTTGGTTCCTTCCTCTGAAGGTACTGCCCTTATGGAGTTCAGTGGAAAAGAGTTGATCAAGGGAGAACCTGACGCATCCTCGTTCCCTTCCGGTGGTCTCAGGGCAACTTTTGAGGCTCGTGGGTATACCGCCTGGGACCCTTCCAGCTATGCCTTCATCAAGGAGAATACACTCTGCATTCCTACTGCATTCTGCTCCTACAGCGGCGAAGTACTGGATAAGAAGACTCCTTTACTCCGTTCGATGGAAGTCATCAGCAGTGAGGCCATCAGGATTCTGAAGCTTTTTGGACGGAGTGATGTGAAGCGTGTGGTGACCACTGTAGGTCCAGAGCAGGAGTACTTCTTGGTGGATAAAGATCTCTACCTACAGCGTAAGGACTTGATTCACACCGGTCGTACCCTTGTAGGGGCACGCCCACCTAAGGGACAAGAGTTGGAGGACCACTACTTCGGCAATCTCAAGAGTCGCGTCTCTGCCTTCATGCAGGAACTGGATGAGGAGCTTTGGAAGCTTGGCATCTTTGCGAAGACCGAGCATAACGAGGTCGCTCCCAGCCAGCATGAGCTTGCTCCAGTCTTTACCACAAGCAACCTTGCCGTCGATCAGAACCAGCTGACCATGGAGATGATGAAGAAGATTGCCGACAAGCATGGTCTTGTCTGTTTGCTGCACGAGAAACCGTTTGCCGGGGTGAATGGTTCAGGGAAGCACAACAACTGGTCAATTTCGACCGACACAGGACTGAATCTTCTGGAACCGGGAGACAATCCCAAGGACAATGCACAATTCCTCCTTTTTCTTGTAGCGGTAATCGCGGCTGTGGATGAGTACCAGGATCTGCTTCGTGTTTCGGTAGCCAGTGCAGGGAATGACCACCGCCTCGGTGCAAACGAAGCCCCTCCGGCTATTGTCAGCATGTTCCTCGGCGAGGAACTGACTGAGATCCTCGATTCCCTTGCTGATGGAACTGATTGCCCGAACAAGGAAAGATCCTCCATGCTCCTAGGCGTCAACCTCCTTCCACCATTTCCCAAGGATACCACCGACCGAAACCGTACCAGTCCATTTGCCTTTACCGGCAATAAGTTCGAGTTCCGTATGCTTGGTTCCTCGTTCTCGGTCTCTGGTCCCAACTTTGTCCTCAATACAATTATTGCAGAGCAGCTCTCCCGGTTTGCCGACCAGTTGGAGAAGGCCAAGGATTTTGCCTGCGACCTCTCTGCATTGGTGAAAGAGACCTACAGCAAGCACCGAAGAATCGTCTTCAATGGTAACAACTATGCACCTGAGTGGGTTGAAGAGGCAAATAAGCGAGGGCTGTTGAATCTGGTTAGTACCCCTGAGGCCCTTCCTACCTTCATCCATGCGAAAAACGTTGCGCTCTTTGAGAAGTTTGGGGTGCTCTCCTCCTCGGAGATGCATAGCCGATATGAAATAGTTCTGGAAAACTACTGCAAGACGATCAACATCGAAGCACTTACGCTCGTCGATATGATGAGAAAGCAAGTGCTCCCTGCATTGAGCGCATTCAGCGGAACGCTGGCGAAGAGCTTTCTGGATAAGAAAGCAGCAGTCTCCTCCCTCTCCCTTTCTTATGAGGCTGGGTTGATCACTGAGCTGAGTAATCTTGCTGATGGTTTGGATAAGGAAGTATCACTGTTGGAGCAGCAGCTTCTGGAAGCGAGGATGGTGGAAGATATAAGCAGTGAGAGCCACTTCTATCATGATACGGTCCTCTCCCAGATGGCACAGGTCCGCTCCCTGTGTGATACTGCCGAGCTTCTCACAGACCAGCAGTATTGGCCGATTCCTACCTACGAGTCACTTCTGTATTCAGTGTAATACGTTGTGTTGCTTCGCTCTGGGGGCTTTCTGAGTTGTGTCGGGAAGCCCCCCCTTTGTAATTTTTTCTTTGTATTCTTTCATGCAAATTATCGTACAAGCCAATTGAATTCCTTCTCTTTGCACACTACCATGAGGAGTATGAAAACGAAGGCGAAACAAGAACAGAGTATTTCTCTTCTTGATGACATTTCAAGGTCGCTGTTCAACACCATTCCAGACCCTTTTATTGTGGTGGGTGAGGATGGAACGTATCTTGAGGTACTCGGAGGAACGGAGCGCTCGCTCTATGATGATGGAATTCCCCTCAAGGGTAAGAATATCTATTCATTCATGCCCAAGGATTTTGCTGACTTTTTCATGGACCAAGTACACCATACCCTGGAAGCAGGTATGCTCAACTCCTTCGACTACCAATTGGAAACCGAGGATGTAACCCTGACCACCAAGAATGGACCGGGGGGGAATCAGTGGTTTGAGGCTCGCATGTATCCATTGGAGAAACCGTATCAAGGACAGCGGGCAGTGACCGTGATGATCATCAACATCACGGAGAGAAGGAACCTCCATAAACAACTCAGGGATCTCTCCAATGTTGATCCCCTTACCGGTTTGTATAATCGTCGATACTTCCTGCAACGTGTTTCCCTGCATCTGCAGGAAGCGGGGAAAGCCCACATCCTCATCTGTGATATCGACCACTTCAAGGAGATCAACGACACCCATGGTCACCTGGCAGGGGATGCGGTGCTTCAGGAATTTGCAGCCCGTTCCAAGGAAGTTATCAAACACAGCAAGGCAATTGCGCGATATGGTGGAGATGAGTTTGTCATCGCGGTGACAAACAAGAGTGATGAAGAGGCAGTACAAATCGCTGAAGAGCTGAGAATGAGGGTGGCTTCAGCGGCATTCTTCTTCCAGGATCTTGCATTGAATGTTCATATCTCAATCGGTGTTGCCCGGGTAGAAGGACCGGATTTGGATTCCTCCTCCCTTATCAGCAAAGCTGATATTGCTTTGTATAAAGCAAAAGAGTCGGGAAGAAACCACGTGTGTCTCTTTACCCCCTCAATGAGGGAATCATGATGGTTAATGTATTATTCAACATTGCCATGCTCTTAACCCTCAGTGTCTTTTTCGCTACTTATCCATTCAAGAATCCAAGAAAACTCTATTCCTACCATATCCTGGTCGGGATTGTTATCGGTGTAGTTGGCATCATGGTGATGCTCAACCCATTCATTCTCGAGGAAGGTGTTGTGTTCGACTCAAGATCCATCCTCATCGTTGTCTCGGGTATGGTTTTTGGTTTGATACCGACGCTTATCGGAAGTAGTATGATGGCCGTCTTCAGGGTTTTGAGTGGGGGAAGTGGCATCTATGCTGGTTTGGCGACCATCATAACCAGTACGATTGTTGGAGTTCTTTGGCATCATTTCCGTTATACGGTTGTGGTCGAGAGACGTAGTCATATCAATATTGAGTTCTATCTTGTGGGTGTTTTAGATCATCTTATCATGCTGCTCTGCATGATGCTAATGCCTTTACCGGTTAGAAGCCAGGTCTTCTCTGAGATGACCTTTCCCATCTTGGTTTTCTATCCGATAGGAACCTACCTGCTCTGTCTCCTTCTCTTCAGCCAGGTCTACCGTTTGGAAGATATTGCTTCTCTGAGAAAAAGCGAGCATCAATTCAAGACCATCTTTGAAAAAGCACCGATCGGGATGTCCCTTACCAATCTCAGGACAGGGAGGATTCAGAGTATCAACCAGAGTTATCTGGATATCCTGGGATATACCAGAGAGGAGATGCTTGGTCATACGTGGGCGGAATTCTCACATCCTGAGGATGTACAGATGAGTAATCAAATCACGCAGAAGATGTTCAGTGGGGAAGAGGATTCCTTTGTCTTCGATAAGCGCTTCCTGAAGAAGGATGGTTCAACCATCTGGGCCAATCTATCCCTCTGCGTATTTCCTGAGGATGCGTTTGTTGATAGAAACAGTCTTTGCATGACCGTCGATATTACCAAGAGAAAGCTTGCTGAGAAGAGGATTCTCTATGCCTCTACCCATGATGCGCTCACCGATCTGTATGACCGGGTGGAGTTCGAGCGGGTTATCAGCAATATGTCCCTAGAGGGGAATCTCCCTTTGAGTGTGGTATTTGCTGATATGAATCGTCTCAGGATCATCAACGAGGCCTTCGGCAGGGAGCAAGGGAACAGAATCCTGAAACAGGTCGCTATCCTGTTGCGGGAAACCTTCCCTGATTGTCCAAACCTTTTCAGGGTAGGGGGCGATGAGTTTGCACTCTTGCTGCCTGGATATACTGCAAATGAGTGTGAGCCCTGTCTCGAGGATGTAGTAGAGAAGGTATCAACATTCAGGGTTATGGATGCTGTTGCACCCTCGATCAGTTTTGGGCTCTATGTCGTGGAGGATGCCTCGTTTGACCTGAATGAGGCGGTGAAGTTGGCTGAGAAACACCTAGCCACCCAGAAATTGCTCGATAGTCCCCAGATGCAGGGAAAAGCTGTCTATGCCATCATCAACACGCTCCATGAGAAAAATAAGCGGGAAGAGGCTCATTCAAGGCGAGTCAGTGAACTCAGTGAACAGCTGGGAAGAGCGTATGGGCTCAGTGAGCGTTCGTGTAACGAGTTGCGTCTGGTAGGCCTTTTGCATGATATCGGTAAAATTGCTATTGCTGAAAATATACTCAACAAGGATGGGAAGCTGTCCCCTCTGGAATGGGAGGAGATGAAACGGCATGCCGAGATCGGCTTCCGTATACTGAGCTCAGTTGAGGATATGCAAGCATTGGCGCCCTATGTGCTTGCCCATCATGAGCATTTTGATGGAACTGGATATCCCAAGGCTATACGTGGGGAGTCAATTCCCTTGCAATCCAGGATGATTGCAATTGCCGATGCCTTTGATGCGATGACCAGTGAAAGAACCTACCGTAAGGCAGTCTCCGCCGGTGAAGCGGCAAAGGAGATCAAAAAATGCGCTGGGACCCAGTTTGATCCATTGCTCGCTAAACTCTTTATCGAACAGGTACTTGCTCTTTCCTATGACCCGCTTTAGGGGCCGTTCCTTGACAGCAGAAAGGTACTGACTTACCATGAAATTACCAGAGGAGGTGCCTATGGGAGTCATTACTATTTCCCGTCAGATTGGTAGTGAAGGAACCTTCATCGCCAAGCAAGTGGCCGAGCAACTGGGGCTTTCCTTCGTGGACAAGCAAGATATCGAGAAAGTCATGCATGAGTATGGCTTTAGTGGGTTTGACGAAGTCTATGACAGTCTGCCCACATTCTGGGAACGATTTGACCAACACCGATACCGGACAGTAGATTTCCTGCTTGCAGTCATGCGCGCATTTGCCAAGGTTGGCAATGTAGTCATGCTCGGTAGAGGAGGGTTTGGTCTCCTGCAAGGCTATACTGACGTCCTGAATGTACGGATCAAGGCTCCGCTTGAGGTGAGGGTCCAGAGAAAACAGAAAGAGCGGGGTGGAACTGAAGAGCAGGCAAGGAAGGCACTTATTGACCAGGAGCTGGTGAGGACATCCTTTGTCCAGTCCGACCTGCAGTATAACCAACGCGATGTTTCTCTCTTTGATTTGGTCCTTGATACCGGTATTGTTCCACCGGAGACAGCGACGCTTTGGATTGCTGATGCCTATCAGCAATTGATGAGACGGCCACGAATAGATGCAAAAACCAGCCGAGCAGATCTTGTGGTTGATGATGTACTGCTCAAACTCGTTGAGAAGATGCTTGGCAGAGAGGCAAGATGAGAGAACGCTCACCCAGTGCAATCTTGATGGTCGTGGGAACTGCAATTCTTCTGCTGTTGCTTCTTTCCCCCTTGTTGCTTGCGCTGTTTTCCTTGTTGGTTTCTGGAGAATTCCTCTTTGATTACCTGCTTACCGCCGAGCTTGGTTTGGTTGCCTGTGTTGGGGCCCTCTCCCTTACCATCGGAACCATGGCAAGAAGGATTCCTGCCACGTTGCTGTTCATTTTTCTTCCTGTGATGCTTGTTACGCTCTTTATCTTGATGGCACTCAGTGATCCGAGTCCCTTTTTTGCTGGGTTCATGCTGATTCTCTATAATCTTAGTCTCATAGGATTGGCATTTCATGGAATCAACAGCCTGCGACACTGACAGCAGCGCCATCTTGCGTTACAGTAGGCTATGGATGTAATCAAGACACTCTCCAGGAAGGGGGGGTCTACCTATATCGATTTGATCGAGCCACTGGAAGAGGGTATAGCAGAAGTCCTCATTGCAGATGAAGATGGAATATTGCTCCATGTTCGGGATGCAACCTATGCGGTGGCATTGTTCAACCCAGCAGCGGCAGACACCTATGCAGTGGCGCTCTCTCATTGCAAGGAGCCCATCTCAGTGCATAGCGGACCGATTGTTCCTGCACTTCAGAAGAGAGGTCTTGGTGTCTCCCTGGAGTGCGTCCAGGCTGTGTATCTTTTGGCACAACCACTTATCGAGGATGAGTCCATCTTTATCCGCCCTCTTGAGGAGAGAGATCTACCTGTTGTGTTGCATCACTACAAACATGGCGATGAAGAATATATCCGTGAACGATACGAGGCAGGGGTCATGATCGCTGCAGAGATCGATGGCAATCTAGCTGGGTTCATGGGCAGGCATGTCGAATGTGCGATGGGTCTCTTGGAAGTGTTGCCCCAGTACCGGAGGAGGCATGTGGGGGAGGCATTGGAGAGAGCATATATCAATAGGTTGATCGCTCAAGGAACTACCCCATATTGCCACGTTGAGGTGGCAAATAAAGCCTCTCTATCACTTCAGAAAAAGCTTGGATTGGTATTTTCTTCAGAGTTGATATATTGGTTTAATTAATATTTATACATAAATATGTGAAAATATATGCAAATAGTCTGGTCAAAACGGAATATTTTTGTATAATTATACTAATATTGTTTATATGGAGGAACGTATGCTACAAGTTGGAGTCATTGGTGCTACAGGCTATGCGGGGTCACAGTTGGTAGCCCTCTTGGTAAATCATCCCTCCGTGGAAATAACCTACCTTGCCTCACACTCCTACAGCGGAAAGCGTTTCAGTGAGATATATCCCTCTCTTGAGGGAGGGTGTGACCTGGTCCTGGAAGAGGAAGATATTGAGGAAGCGAGCAAGCGGTGCTCTGTCCTGTTTCTTGCCCTTCCCCACGGGATGGCGAGTCATAAGGTAAACCGGGAAATACTGGAGCGTTGTATCATCATCGACCTCGGAGCCGATTATCGACTCAATGACAGCAGTGTCTATGAATCCTGGTACAAGACTAATCACGGGAGCAAGGATTTGCTCAGTGAGGCTGTCTATGGACTGTGCGAACTGCATCGTGAGCGCATTGAAACAGCAAATCTGATCGCCAATCCTGGTTGCTATACCACCTGCAGTATTCTCACCTTGGCTCCCTTGGTAGCTGAAAAGCTGGTTGATCCAGCTTCCCTGATCATTGACAGCGCCAGTGGTGTCAGTGGTGCCGGTCGCTCTGAGAAGCTTGGCTCACTCTTTTGTGAGGTCAACGAGTCATACAAGGCATACGGGGTGACGAATCACCGCCATACCCCGGAGATTGAACAGGAGTTGAGCGAGCTGAGCGGTAGTGAACTTATGGTGCAATTCACTCCTCATCTGGTTCCCATGCACCGTGGGATTCTCTCTACCTGCTATGCCAACCTGAAGGATGGGGTCAGTGAAGCAGAGGTAACCTCGGCATACCAGAAGTGGTACGCTGACGAGAGGTTTGTTCGTTTGATGGGATCATCTCTTCCTGAGACCCGATTTGTAAAGAATACTAACATGTGCGCTATCGGCTGGAAGGTTGATGAGAGAACCAATCGTGTTATTGCAATCGGAGCAATCGATAACCTGGTCAAAGGAGCTGCCGGCCAAGCCGTGCAGAATATGAATATCCGGTGCAACCTGGGTGAAGAGACAGCTCTTGCCTCCACGGTTGCCAGCCCCCTGTAAGGAGGAACATGTGATGCAAATAGTAGACGGTGGCGTTACTGCTGCCTCTGGATTTTCAGCCAATGGCGTAGCCTGCGGTGTCAAGAAACGCAAAAAGGACCTTGCCTTGGTATACAGTGAGGTTCCCTGTAGTTTTGCAGGATCTTTTACCACCAACTTGGTGAAAGCAGCCCCGGTTCTCTGGGACCAGAAGCTGGTCTCCTCTTCCCTCCAGGCACAAGCTATTGTGATCAATAGTGGGAATGCCAATGCATGTACTGCAGAGCAAGGAGAGAAGGATGCCCATGCCATGGCCGTGCATACGGCAAAGACCTTGGGTTTGCAACCTGAGGAGGTATTGGTATGTTCCACCGGTGTTATAGGGCTTCCCTTGCCCATGGATAAAATCATTAAGGGTATTGATGATTGTGCAAAGGTTCTCGATACCTCGAGATCGGGAGCTGAGGAAGCGGCAAAGGCAATACTAACTACCGATACCTTCACCAAAGAAGTCACAGTTTCGCTTGAGATTGATGGGAAACAGGTAACCATCGGGGGTATGGCAAAAGGATCGGGGATGATTCATCCCAACATGGCCACCATGCTCAGCTTCATTACCACTGATGCAACCATTGACAAGGCGGTTCTCCAGGAGCTGCTTGGCTCCTCCATCCGTGACACCTACAATATGATCAGTGTGGATGGGGATACCTCCACCAATGATACTGTCCTGGTGCTTGCCAATGGAAAGAGTGGGTGTAGCACCCTCTCTCCATCCCACAGCCAGTGGGAGGCCTTCACCGAAGCCTTCCTGTATGTGCATAAGGAACTTGCAAAGGCAATTGTTCGTGATGGGGAAGGGGCTGGAAAGTTCCTTGAGGTAACGGTCAAGGGAGCAAAGGACAAGGAAACAGCCCAGATTCTTGCTCGCTCGATCATCAGCAGCAATCTGGTAAAGACGGCCTTTTTTGGTAGTGATGCAAACTGGGGACGGATTCTGTGTGCCATGGGCTATAGTGGAGCTGAATTCAATCCACTTGCTGTTGACCTCTTTTTTTCCTCTTCCAAGGGGACGATACAGGTAGTCTCAGCAGGGACTCCCCTTGCCTTTGATGAGCACACAGCAAAGGGAATCCTGATGGAAAGGGATGTGCAGACACTTGCAACCTTGACAGACGGAGAAGGGGAAGGCACAGCTTGGGGCTGTGACCTTTCCTACGAATATGTGCGGATCAATGGAGATTATAGAAGCTGATGAAACACAGGATGGCAAACGAAATCCTCAAGGCTGAGGTGCTTATCGAGGCGATTCCTTACATCAGGACATTCGCCGGCAGTATTGTCGTGGTCAAATATGGTGGTTCTGCCATGGTTGATGAGCAACTGAAGAAGTCGGTTATCCAAGATATTGCGATGCTCAAATACATCGGTTTGAAACCTGTGGTAATCCACGGCGGGGGCAAGGAGATTACCAACCTGCTCGACCGTCTGGGTAAGAAGAGCGAGTTCCTTGATGGACTGCGTGTAACCGATGCTGAGACAGCACAGGTAGCTGAGATGGTGCTCAGTGGATCCATTGGTAAGAGCCTGGTCAGTGAGCTGGAGCAGGTAGGCATCAGTGCCGTTGGCATCAGTGGCAAGGATGGAAGAACCCTGCTCTGTTCAAAGAAGTTGGATGATAAGGGGCGAGATCTTGGGTATGTTGGCCATGTGGAGAAGGTAGACACCAGTCTCCTTGAGACCCTGCTTTCCAACAACTTCGTACCGGTTGTCTCCCCGGTTGGGGTTGATGAGGAAGGTAATACCTACAATATCAATGCCGATTATGCGGCCAGTGCTGTTGCAGGTTCCCTCTCTGCGCAGAAGTTGGTGTTCCTCACCGATGTGGAAGGTATTCTCAAGGACAAGGATGATCCCTCCTCCATCATGCGCGCATTGAGTACAAGACAAGCTGAAGAGTACATACAGGATGGTACGATCAATGGCGGTATGATCCCCAAGGTGCAGTGTTGTCTTGATGGATTGGAGAAAGGGGTGAGCAGTGTTCACGTACTTGATGGCAGGGTTCCCCACGCCATCCTGCTTGAGATATTCACCACAAGGGGAATCGGGACCATGGTCACCAAGGAGGAACGCTCATGAGCATGCAAGAAACAATACAGACAGGCAAGCAGTACCTGTTGGATACCTACAGCCAAGTACCCGTGGTGTTTACCGGTGGAGAAGGTATGTACCTCATAGATGAAGAGGGTAAGCGCTACCTCGACTTTGTCGGCGGCATTGCCGTCAATGCCCTTGGTTACGGAGACCCTGGCCTTTCAGAAGCTATTAATAACGTCGTTAGTGAAGGCCTTTTGCACTGTTCCAACCTCTACTACAACAAGGTAGGGGTGGAAGCGGCAAAGGAACTTTGCTCGCTTGCCGGAATGGAGCGGGTATTCTTCTGCAATAGTGGGGCGGAAGCCACAGAGGCTTCCCTCAAGCTTGCCAGGAAATTCGGACACCAGAGTGAGACCCCTCGTAGCGAAATCATCTCCATGGTGCATTCATTCCATGGGAGGACCTACGGTGCTATTACTGCAACAGGGCAGAAGAAGTACCATAAGAACTTTGCACCGCTTCCCCAGGGATTCAGCTATGCAGAGTTCAACAACCTGGAGAGCGTGAAAGCGCTCATTACAGAAAAAACCTGTGCAATTATCGTGGAACCTATCCAAGGGGAGGGAGGTATTGTTCCAGCTGACCCAGCCTTCCTGCAGGGACTCCGCTTTCTCTGTGATGAGCACAATCTTCTACTCATCTATGATGAGGTACAGTGTGGAATGGGCCGCAGTGGAAAGCCTTTCGCGTATCAGGTCTATGACGTGAAACCCGATGTACTTACCTCTGCAAAGGCTCTCGCTGGTGGTGTTCCTTGCGGGGCGATGCTCACCACGGGAAAGGCAAGTCATATCTTCACTCCCGGAGATCATGCTTCCACTTTCGGAGGCAATGCCTTGGCAATGGCCGCAGTGAGAGAGATGGTCCGTCGTCTCAGCGATCCAGCCTTCACTTCCCATGTCCAGGAGATGGGGGAGTACCTGAGGGAGAAACTCTCTCAATTGGTGGTTCGCTATCCCGACCTTTGCGTTTCTGTCAGGGGAAAGGGACTGATTAATGGATTGGTGCTTACCGTTCCTCCCCGGCAGGTCGTGGATGCCTGTTTTGCCAAGGGTGTGTTGGTGGCAAGCGCTGGAAGCGACGTACTGCGCTTTGTTCCCCCCTTGGTTGTTGAGAAAAAAGATATCGATGCTGCACTCTCTGTAGTGGATGAGGCACTTGCAACTTTGTAAAAGAGCAGGTAGTATCCTTCCAAGAACAAAGACGTTCCTACCCAAGTACTGGGAGGGGAGCGTCTTTTTTACGTTTGGAGGTATACGATGTGTGGATTTGTAGGAATGTTTGACATCCAGCGCAGCGCAAAGGCCTTTCGTTCCCAGATTCTTTCCATGTCAGGGAAGATTCGTCACCGTGGTCCCGATTGGTCGGGGGTGTATGAAGGGGAAAAGGCCATCATCAGTCATGAACGACTAGCTATTGTCGACCCACTCTCAGGAGGTCAGCCGCTGTATAGCGCAGACAGGAATGTGGTGTTGGCTGTCAATGGTGAAATCTACAACCACCAGCAGATCAGGAAGGAGTATGAGGGTGTCTACGAGTTCCAGACACAGAGTGACTGTGAAGTCATCCTTGCTCTCTACCAGGAGAAGGGCCCAGATTTTCTTGAGGACCTGAATGGTATCTTTGCCTTCGCTCTTTATGACCAAGAGAAGGATATCTACCTCATTGCCCGTGACCATATAGGCATCATTCCTCTCTATCAGGGGTGGGATGACCAGGGACATTTCTTTGTGGCGAGTGAATTGAAGGCCTTGGAAGGGACCTGTAGTGCAATCGAACTCTTTCCTCCTGGACACCTGTATTACAGTCCTGAGAAAAAGCTCAGGAAGTGGTATGAGCGCTCCTGGACCAGCTATGATGTGGTCAAGGAACATGGAGGGACGATTGAGATGGTGAAGGAGGCCCTGGAAGCTGCCGTGAAGCGTCAGTTGATGAGTGACGTTCCCTACGGGGTATTGCTCTCAGGTGGCTTGGATAGTTCCATCATTGCAGCCATTACTGCAAAATATGCCCAAAAGCGGGTGGAAAGTGCAGACACAGAGGAAGCTTGGTGGCCACGTCTTCACTCCTTTGCCATCGGGCTTGAGGGTTCTCCTGACTTGAAGGCAGCCCGAATTGCTGCCGCCCATCTGAAAACTGTCCACCATGAGGTACATTTTACCATCCAGGAGGCACTTGATGCTCTCAGTGATGTCATCTATCATCTGGAAACCAGTGATATCACCACGGTAAGGGCAGCAACCCCGATGTACTTGCTTGCTCGCGTCATTCGCTCGATGGGAATCAAGATGGTGCTCAGCGGGGAAGGAAGTGATGAGCTCTTTGGTGGGTATCTTTATTTCCACAAGGCTCCCAATGCCAGGGAGTTCCATGAGGAGACGGTCAGAAAGCTCTCCAAACTCAACCTCTATGACTGCCTGAGGGCGAATAAGTCACTGGCCGCCTGGGGTGTTGAGGGACGGGTTCCGTTCCTGGACAAGGAGTTCATGGATGTAGCGATGAACCTGAATCCCGATATGAAGCTCTGCCCGGTTGTTGGGGAGAATAAGCGTATCGAGAAGTGGATTCTTCGTGAGGCGTTCAAGGAGTATCTGCCGGATGAGATTGTCTGGAGGCAGAAGGAGCAGTTCAGTGACGGGGTGGGCTACAACTGGATTGATACCCTGAAACAGCTCACCAGCTCTCTGGTCAGTGATGAACAGTTTGCCTTGGCGGCAAAGCGGTATCCGATTCATACCCCCGCTACCAAGGAGGAGTACTACTATCGTACCCTCTTTGCTTCCCACTTCCCCAGTGAGAGTGCGGCACGCTGTGTTCCCCGTGAGGACTCGGTTGCTTGTTCCACAGCAACAGCTCTGGAATGGGACCGGGCATTCAAGGCAATGAATGAACCGAGCGGAAGAGCAGTAGCTGGAGTGCATGATTCAGCCTACGAGAAGTAAATAAACATGCTCAGATGAGCAACGACATTGGGCCTTGGTGTAATAGCCAAGGTCCTTTTTAGGATTAGAGAGTAGGTACTGGGGAGAGCCTTGGCTATTTATACAGTGTGTACCAATACTTCGTACATTGACCGTAGGGGTAAGGTGGTGTAAAAAAAAACGGAGTTCAGAATATAAGGAGGAGTGCAAGGTGAGCAAAGCCATTTCACAGAAACCATACCTGTATCGAATCATGGGAATCAGTGCTGTAGTTGCTGCCTTGTTGATCACCATCGCTGACTACCTCTTGGAGTTTCAGAAGGAGTACGGGGTCTCTTCCTCTATTGTCGAAACCGCTTGGGCTACCATGCCAACATGGCGATTCACTGTTTCGCTCTCCCTGTGTGCATTCATGATACCGTTCTATCTTGCGGGATTCTGGCTTCTCTATACAGCATTATGCAAGAACAACAAGGGCATTGCACTGTTTGTCTCCTTGTTGTTCTCCTACGGGGTGGTCATGGGATCCCCCTTGATTCATGGTGTGATGAGCCTCAATGGTGTTGTCTATGCATATGGTATAGAACAGGGCTTGACCCATGAGATTCTTGTTTCTCTCATCGAAGGAAACATAACCAGTGCCATCCTTCCTGTTTTCCTGTTTCATTATCTCGTGACCTGGGTTGTTGCACCAGTGATACTCTTTATCCATATCATCAGAGGAAAGAGTGTCTTCAAACGATGGACTGCACTCCTTAATCCGCTTGTATTTCTGATTGTAGGACTTGTCGGCTTGCAAATATTCCCACAAGTCTTTGTGTATCTTGCTCCAGGTTCAATCAATAAGGGAAATATTGCAATGTTCTTATTGGTAACGATCAATCTATGGAACGAAGATGATAAACTAGAAGAATAGAGAGTATTTCCTTGATCGATTCTTGCTCATTCAGCTACATTGTGAACGTTCCAACGATTTTCACTTTGGGTTTCTAAAGATAGTTTTTGACTCTCTGTTGATTCTTGTTGGTAAACCGCTTTCCTCAATAACTCATGCTCGATTCTCTCTTTTCCACTCAGATGGAGTTAATCCTGTCTCGCACCTAAATACCTTGATGAAATAGCTCGGATAAGGGTACCCACAAGATGTTCCTACATCCTTTACCTTCATCGTCGGTATGGTGAGAAGCTCCTTAGCCCGCTCTATTCTGAGCCTTGTAAGATAGTGGGAAAAATTCTCAGAGAGTTCCTTCTTGAACAACGTACTCAAATACTGCGTACTATAACCAAAGTAGTCGGCTACCATATCCATACAGAAAGAAGGATTGGTGAAGTGGGTAGTAATATAAGTAACAATAGAGTCTATGGATTTATCTTTGACCACTTGAAACTGCGGATCTCGTATGGCTTGTTCTATAAAGGTTCTTTGCTCGTCAACAGTTTCAATTCTCTCCTTGAATGTATTGCTGAAGAAATCAGGATCAATACGAAAGGACCTTGTGTTATTACACTCTCTCCATGCATCCAAGGCTTCAATCATCTGGACAATGTCTTTGGATTCAAACGCAGACACCAGTTGTTGGATACTTAGGGAAATCTCCAGTGCCCTCTCTTCAGACTTGAGCGAATACGCATCTTTGAGTGACAACCCACGATAAATTTTGGACTCTTCTGATTTGATAATATCTTCCACTTGTGAGTACCGTACAGGCTTAAGCAAATAGTCCTTAACTCCCAGCTTAAGAGCCTGCCTTGCATAATCGAAGTCACTATATCCAGACATAATGTAGATTGAGGTACTCTCTGAGCACTGGTGCTGCCTGATCTCATTAATGGCTTCCAATCCGGAAAGGCCCGGCATGCAGATATCCGTGAAGATTACATGTGGTGACCACGTATCACGGCTTTCTCTTAGTGCATTCCCATCATGTACTGTTTTTGTCTCAAGGTACGGAGAACCATAGAGGGAAAGATGGTGCAACAAAACGGTACAAACAGGCTTCTCATCATCAGCAATTAAGATTCTCATATAGTATCCTTACTGGTATTTGGGATTGTGATTACCACAGTGCATCCTCTGTGTATACTACTTGCGATGTCTATGCTTGAATCAGGATAGAGCAATGAGAGCCTATGCACGCAATTTGCAATCCCCACTGAGCTCATTACATCAGTAGTTGACTCATCAAACCCAACTCCATCGTCCTGCAAAGAGATTACTGTTGCCTGATTCGCGATGTATACCCGAATTTCTATGTGACTTGCTTCTGTTTTTGGTTCAATCCCGTGGATGATGGCATTCTCCACAAATGGTTGGAGAATCAACCGAGGGACCACAATATGTTCGGAGGCAGAGTCTACGGTAATCTTGTAGAGCAACTTTTCAGAGTGCCTGATCTGCTGGAGGAGTAGATAGTCAGCGATAAACTTCAGCTCTTCCCTCAGTGTTACCGTTTCTTCCTTACGAAGAACATAGTGCAACATGTCGGATAACCCGAAGAGTCCTGTTTCCAGCTTGGAAATATCCTGATCATAGGTAAGAGCAATCAACCCGTTAATTGTATTGAACAAGAAATGTGGTTGTATCTGTGACAACAGAGCCCTGTTCTCTGCTTCTCTTTGTGCAAGTTGGGCCACATAGGTTCTTTGTATGGTCTTATTTAATTCCTCAATCATTTGGTTGACTCTTAGTCCAAGCTCTTGTAGTTCCCACTGAGGTTCAGGAAGATAGCGAACAGAAAAATCGCCTTTTTCTACCGATGCCAATACACTTCTCAATTGTGCTATTGGATCAGTAATCCTTCGGGAGAAACGCTTGTTGAGGAATAGGGCAGTGAGAAAAGCGATTACATAAAGAATGATTCCAATGAAATAAATCCTTGCTGATTTAAACCAAATCGTAAAGCTATCGAGGATGATATGTAATGTATAATCAGTATTCTTAATAGGTTTTTCAATATGAGAAGAGCTTCTTGTCTCCTGAGCAAGCTTCTGTTCATGCTCTCCAGTCATTATAATATCTAATTGATTCAGCATGGAAGGTTCTGATGCTGCTATATAGATCAAGCGATTAGCTTGGTCAGTGATGTAGATGCATGAAGGGGCATGGAAGTCCATATTTTTCAAGAATCGATCAAAACTGCTTGTAAGCGCATCTATCTTTATTACTGCATAGGGTTCTCTTGTGAGTAGGTTGCGAATGGTTCCTATATATGAGAAACGTTCTTTCTGGTCGGTAAAATCATAGTAATCTGGAACATGGGGTGGCATGAAGACAGCTTTTCCTTCGGCTTCTATTGCTTCTTGGTACCACGGTTCCTTTGCCCAATCATAGTCTGGAATGGGGATAGAGTTGATATAATTTGAACTTGAATACAGAACATTTTGGTCTTTTACAATCAGTGCACTATAGAAATCGTTTCGGGTATAGCGAACTGAGCTCAGGAGGGAGTCCAAAGCCGAGTCAAGTCTTGCTTGCTCTGAAAAACTGATTGAGTCTTCTTTGGATAGTCTCTGTATTTGCGTCATTACCTCATTGCTGAAGTAGGGAAGCAGTGCTACCTGCTGTAAGTCCTTGATGTAGAGCGATACATTAGTAGCCAAGCTTTCTAGATAGCCATCTGTAACAAGAAGTATGTCTTGTTTGTAGTGATAGTCCATCAAGCTGGCGCTGATGGTTACGATGAGAAGAAAAGGGATAAATGTACTGGAAATAAAGTATCTTATCAGCTTGGCAGCGAGTTTGTCCCTGCTATATCTTTTCATGCTACGCCAAGCTACCATAGGCTATTTCCTTTGTCAAAGTGAAAAGATGAATATCTCAAAAAAGTGTTATCGGATGTAAAGAAATCATTATTTCTGTCATCCCTTCTAGAGGGTAGGATGGGTTGCAAGGAGATTGAAATGAAAAGAAACATGATCATGGCTCTTGTACTGAGCCTGCTTCTGGTTTTTCCTGTATTTGCTTCAGGAAAAAAGGAAGAAAGTACTTCCAATGAAACCGGATTGCGCGGTACTCTTTCTGTGGCTACCAATACTGAAGACCCTACCTTCAGTGCCGTTGATGAAATCGTCAACCGATTCATGGAAGCGAATCCTGGGGTGGAAGTAGAGTATGTATCCTATACAAAGGACTACGAGAACCTCATGAAAGCTAAAATGGCGGCAAATGACCTTCCTGATGTATTTGCAACCCACGGTTGGGGTGTAAAACGATATTCCGAGTATCTTATGCCTTTGAATGAACTTTCATTTGCAGAGCGCTTCACGGAATCAATCTTGAATGTCATCTCCACCCCGGAAGGTGACATTGTTACCATGCCGGTGACCACAGAGTTGAGTGGCATTATCTACAACAAGGATATTCTTAAGGAAGCAGGATGGGACAGAGTCCCCCGCACATGGGATGAATTCTTGCAGAGCTGTGAGGATGTGAAGGCACTTGGTGTTGTTCCTGTATACATCGCAGGAAAGGATACAAGAAGTCAGGCAAACCTCATGGATGTTGCAGCTCCTACCTTCCTTACCACCTATGAAGAGGAAGACTTCTCTCAGTCCTTGTACGATGGAACGTTTGATTGGAAGAACTGGAGTCGTGTTGCAAGATTTTTAAAAACGCTCTCCGATCGTGGATATCTGAATGTGGATGCCAATACTGCTGATCCTATATATCGTGGAGAAAAGCTTGCCTACGGTGAAACAATGTATGTGTTCCAAAACCAAGCACAGATTGCCTCTGCTTGGGATATCAACCCTAATGCGAATCTCTCCATGATGCCTGTTCCCGTATATCATGAAGAAGACGATCCAATCATGATCGGTGGTGAACGAGAGAGTTATGGTATCTGGAAAGATACCGAGAATAAGGAAATTGCGATTGCTTTCCTGGAGTTCATGTCCAGGCCAGAAAATATTAAATATGTCTGCGAGACTACAAGCATGCCTACCGGCTTTGTTGACGTAGATGTTGACCTTAGGCTATCCAGTGACTTCAAGCAGTACCAAAACCTGCGGACATTCCCATATTTTGATCGCGAGTGGCTTCCTTCCGGTATGTGGGCTACGATGCGTAGCACTGGTGGAGCACTTACAGCAGGTGAAATTACGGTTGACCAGGCTTGTGACCTAATGGCCGAAAGTTATTACTCACTACTCTCTCAACAGCAATAAGAATGATTGAGGATGTCTGTACCATGAGGTGCAGGCATCCCCTTATAAGGGGTAAGAAGATGGCAGAAGCTACTATGAAACGTTTTTCTCGCTTTTTATACGCAGATCCTAGAGCCTTGACCTTGCTTACGCTTCCGGCTGTCGTTTTGTTTTCAGTATTTGTGGTATTCCCAATTATTTCGGGACTGAACATTTCATTTACAAACTGGAATGGGTATTCACAATCATATTCCTATGTAGGACTCCAGAACTACCTAGATGTTTTTAGTACTGAATCGGTGTGGATAGCTTTTCGTAATACGTTGGTCTATGGATTTGGTTCTACCTTGGTGCAGACCGTACTTGGATTGGGTCTTGCCATGTTGTTGGTTGATAAATTCTTCTTGAGAAACGTAACTAGGACTATTGTCTATATTCCAGCCATGGTAGCCCAGTTGGTCATAGGCTATATCTGGTATTTTATTGTTACCTACGAACGGGGCGCACTCAACGATATTATTCAACTGTTCGGGGTAGCTCCAGTTGATTGGATGAGCAAGGGTAGTAGGGCTGTGCTTATTATCATGCTAATCAACTCCATAGCGTATTGTGGGAAAACAATGATAATTTTCATTGCTGGATTGGAGTCAGTTCCAAACATGTACCATGAAGCTGCATCTATTGATGGTGCCTCAGGGTGGCAGTCTTTTCGTCATATTACCATTCCACTGCTTCTTCCTGCATTTACGACCAGTCTCGTGTTAAATATCATTGGAGGGTTAAAAATGTTTGGCTTGGTTATAGCAATGACTGATGGAGGACCTGGATATGCAAGTCACTCGTTGTCTTCCTTGATAAACACCATGTACTTTGCCAACCAACGGGCAGGGTTCTCTGCCGCTATCGGTATTTTCAGCTTTATCTTTATTATGCTGGTAAGTATTCTTCTTCGACGATATCTCGACCATAAGGATCAACAATACAATGGCTAAGGCAAAGAATAATTTACAGGCACGTCATAATTGGATCAAGAATTGTATCGCTGTAGTTACCAGTGTTTTTTTCTTTGCTCCGTTTTATATCATTATCTCTCTCTCGTTTAAGGTACGGGGAGATAGGTCAAGTCACTGGTTGTTTCCCTCATCTCCGAAGATAGAATCCTACTTCGTTGCGCTTACCAAGGGGAATATTGGGACAGCCATTGTCAATACGCTTATCGTTACCGTATTCGCTGTTGTCCTGATTGTATTGTTTGGATCGATTGCCTCTTACCCCTTGGCTCGTCATCGGTCAAAACTCAATAAGTTTATTCTTTCTGCATTTGTCGGGGTCATGATGGTCCCTCCGTTATCTGTCTTGGTGCCAATTTATCGGTTGATGGTCTCTCTTGGTGGAATAAATACGTTTTGGGGAATCATTATCTTATCCACTACCTACGGGTTGCCTATGTCAGTATTCATGTTCTCGAACTTTATATCGACCATTCCGAAGGAATTGGACGAGGCAGCATTGTTGGATGGTTGTTCCCAGTTTGCAATTTTTCCCCGTATCATACTGCCTAATATGATGCCGGTAGTATCTTCTGTGATTATTCTCACTGGAGTCTCCATATGGAATGACTATAGTTTTCAGCTCTACATTCTACAGAAACCAAAACTTAGGACAATCACCTTGGCTATGTCTTCCTTCTTCTCTGAGGGAATGACCAACCTGCCTGCTGCTGCAGCTGCAGCAGTCTTGGCTGTATTGCCCGTTGTCCTTCTCTATCTCTTTCTTCAGAAATATTTCATTAAGGGTACTGTGGATAGCGCAGTTAAATAGGAGTTTATCGTGTTAGATGTATCATTTGGATCATCAGTTGGGAAAAAATTCAATGCTGATGGTACGTTTCGTAGGTTTCCTGGAAATACAATTGTATGTCTTCTTGACCATGCATCAGAGATTTTCGATCGCTCAAGGTCTATTCGAGAGGAATTGACGACAAGCGTAATAGCTTCTTGTCTTGCTCCACTACCTGATGAGAGTTTGCATATGACCGCAATCGAAGGGGTGTGTGACCATGTACGAAAGCCAAGGTTCTGGACGCAAAAACTACCGACTGACTCAGATATTACTCAAGTAGATGCTTTTTTTTTGGAAACGTGGGATACACTACCTCTTCTTGGTGAGGTTCGTATGACTGTTGACCATCTTAGGGTAGATAATGGAATATGCATTGGTTTGGTCCCATCTACAGAACAGGATGAAAAGCTGATACGTGACTGGAGGGATTTGGTTGGTGAAGCTTTGGGACTTCGATTTCCGGGACATGATTCGTACGCTTTTCATATCAGCCTTGCGTATGGGATTAAAATGCCAAATACACCCCAAATGGAGTTTCTTGAGCAGTATAAAACTTCGTTTGACCAGATGAGTAAAGCCGTTCCCTTTTCCTTTGTTGTGCCAGAGCCATCCCTAACGTTCTTTGATGACATGTCCTATTTTTCTTCCCATCCAATCTCGAGGTCTCTATGATAACTAAGAATTTTGGGTCTTGTATCGGAAGCAAGTTCAATGCTGATGGAACATTTCGACCTTTTGCCGGAAATACCATTATCTCATCGTTGGCGGGCCAGCCGATACACACGGAACTTGTGCAATTACAGAATACACTGCTTGCTGGAGGACGAAGTCAGTACTTGATTCCCCTCCCTCCGGGCAGCTTTCATATGACGGTTTTTGAGGGGGTTTGTGACCCGGTAAGGGAGCCTAAGCACTGGACCTCATTGGCCCCATTAGATGCTTCTCTTGAAACGGTGACAGAACTCTTGCACAAGAAGTTTCTCGGTATTCCGGATTTCCTATCAGTCTCCATGCAGTGTGTCGGGCTCCGTATTGATGGGGCTGTGAGTATTCAGGTGGAACCTTGTTCAAAACAAGAGAAACAAGCCCTATCAGCCTATCGGGATGCATGTTCTCAGGTGTTGGGGATTAAGTTTCCAAACCAAGGCTCCTATACGTTTCATATAGGGCTTGCGTATGGACGGAAGCCTGCCGAGGCAGATGATGCAAGCTTTGGTATTTTTCAGCAACACGTAGCAAAGGAACTGCGAGAAAATCCAATTCGATTTGTTGTTCCCTCTCCAGCATTTTCCATATTCGATGACATGTCTCAATTTCAGCCATACAGGGAGTGAGCAAATGCAGTATCTTCTCGTGTTTCTTGTAGCTATTGCTGCAACCTTCCTGCAGACCAGTATCGGGTTTGGGTTCGCTGTGTTTGCAATGATCTTTCTTCCTATGGTACTTCCCTACGGAACGGCTATTGCAATTTGCCAAGCAATCGCAATCCTGAATACAACATACCTTGCAATACGTTACTACAAATATATCCAGTGGAAGATAATGATTCCCCTTCTCATACCAACATTGGTTTTGGGTATAGCCTTCACACTTGTTTCCTTTTCTTTTGAAACACAGTATCTGAAAGCGATGTTGGGATTTGTACTCCTGTTGCTCTCATTGTATTTCTTTCGGTTCTCGAACAGTTTTCATGTACAACCAACACGCAAGACAGGGATGGCCATGGGTGCAATTTCTGGGGTGGGAAATGGCTTGTTTGGTATTGGGGGACCTCCCGCTGCGTTATATCTGCTTCCTGCCATCAATGAAAAACTTGCCTATCTGGCTACAGTCCAGGCCTATTTTACCTTCAATAATATTACGAATCTGACCACACGTATTCTGAAGGGTGCATTTGAGTTGAGTCATATAGGACTACTTATTGTTGGTTGGTTGGGTGTTGGATTGGGGACTGTACTTGGCTTGATTGCCTTCAAGCGTGTGAAGACTGAGATTTTCAAGAAACTTGTCTACGCATTCGTTGGGCTGAATGGAGCGTGGATCATTATACAGGAGTTGATTATTCCTTTCTTTCAGTGAAGAAAGACAGATTTGTTACATCGATACAGATATTCAGCAAGAATTAAACTAATCATCTCCATAACCCTCTTGCATAAACGTAACCAGTTACCTATAATGCGTAACCAGTTACCTATAATGCGTAACCAGTTACCTAATAGGAGTTGAAGATGAGTGATGATGAGATAAAGGCAAATGTATTCGGCTCACTCTTTCTTGTTGCTAATCGGTTACAGGTGTTGGGGGATTCCATCGATGAGCAGGTTTCCACTAAGCAGTGGTTGTTGTTGGCAGTATTATTCTCCTGCGAGAACCAGAAGTGTTCGCTGACTGAACTCTCAAAAAAGACTGGGAGTAGCCGCCAGAATGTGAAAAAGATGGCTGCAATACTCGAAAAGCGTGGGTTTCTTGAGCTTACGAGATCAGAGTTGGACAAGAGAACAGTGGAGGTGGCGCCGACACAGGCCTGTCTTTCCCATCTGAAGACACGACAAGGGGATGAACGTGCATTTGTTGACACCTTCTTTGCCGATTTTGATACTGAGATGCTTGCGGTAGTACACAGGAGCATTACCCAATGGATGAAGAATTTAGGACGTATGGAGGATACGTATGGGAAGGAGGAGTAAGGTGGTCTTGAGCATTGTTGCGATAATTGTGGTGGTTTTATTGGTGCTATTGCTACCGCCTTCTGTACTGCAGAAGCGTTTTGCTGGTATTGAGCAGGAGTTCGTACAAAACCTGGAATCAAAGGAAGAGGTGTTCACCCTCGAGGAATTGGAAGGGTATCCCCTTCCTGTCCAGCGGTTTTATACTGAGGGTGGATTTATTGGAAAGCAAAAGATGAGTGGACTCAAGGCTGTCTTCTCTGATGTGCCCTTTTCCCTTGGAAGGGATAAGCCTGCCATCTCAATCGATTATACACAGATCAATGATGCAAGTGAGCCTCTGAGGTTTGCGTATATTAATTCCCATATCTATGGACTTCCTTTCCAGGGATTGGATTCCTTCTCCGGTGGAAGAGGTTCCATGGAGGGGTATCTTGCAAAACGAATCAGGCTGTTCAACCAGAGGGGCGGTCATATGGATAAAGCCTGTTTGGTGACCTATCTTGCAGAGGCTTTCTTTCTTCCCACTGTTGCACTCAGTGACATGGTATCGTGGGAGGCTATTGATGAAACCCATGCAAAGGCAACGATGAAAGCCTACGGAATGGAGGTATCGGGCATTTTTACCTTCTCTGAAACAGGTGAGATGCTGGTTTTCTCTACCGAGGATAGAATGGCGGCCTCTATGGACGGGTCTCTTGAACAGGTTCCCTGGAGCGCCGAGTGCGGTGAGTATGTAATCCAGGATGGTATGCGAGTTCCCACTCGGCTCAAGGCAACATGGCACTACCCTCAAGGTGATCTGCTTTACTTTGATGGAAAGGATGTCCAGATAACGTACTACTATTGATTAGTGTCCTAGGCGTGTTGCCAGGATTCCTTGGATAAGGTCCCTATTTTCGGTAAGGACAAGGTTGTGGTCGATTTCTACAGTAGGAAGTGGTCTTGCTACTTTCTGTTCAATGATCTGCTCCAATGTTTTTACTGTGTAATATCCCTGGAGGGTAGGGCTCTGGTGTATTACCGCTGAGAGTAGTCTTGTTTGTAGTTGGTGGATGGATACGGTATCCAGGTCGTGCAGGACTGTGATCATTCCCTTTGTTTGGGTGGTTTCCAGAGCTTTGACAAAGTCAGTATTGAAGGCAGGGATCAGATACATTGCTTGTACCCTGTCTTTGTACTGTTGAACCAGGTTCAGGATTTGGTTGTCCTTGTACCCAACCTGCAAACGGGTATCGAAATACTCAACGTGTATGGTGATTTCAGGAAAGACCGATTGCATGAGGGAGAGAAACCCCTCAAGCCGCATCTTGTTGATATCGGGCTCCTTATGCAGCGAGTAGAGTTCCTCATTACATTGCAGGACGAGAACCTCTTTCTTGGGGGAGAGCTGAAGCGTCCTTGCAATGAAGTCTGCAGCAAGTCTGCCTCCTGCCTGGTAATCTGAACCTATGTAACAAAGACGTTTGCTTTTTGGGGCATCGACGTTGAAGGTGACATAGGGAATTCCAGCTTCCTCAATCCTGTGAAGAATGGTTCCCATGCGATATTTACGTTGATTGACCAATGCTATCCCATCAACACCTTGGTTGATCTCTCTCTCCAACTCCTTAATGTATGCATCAGTGTCGAGCTCTGGAATTCTATGGTAGTGCACTTCATAGTTGAACGCTCTCAACTGTGCTGCGGCTGCTCTTACTCCCTTATCTACTTCTTCCCAAAAATACTCAGGGAGAGAGGAAGAGAAGAGTGCAATGGTTCTGGTAGTGTTTCTAACCAGTACTTGGCTTGCTCGGTGGGGCTCATAGCCCATCTCCTTAGCATAGGAGAGAATTTTCTCCCGCAGTTCCTTTGAGACATACCCATTATTGTTCAATGCGCGGTTAACCGTCATGTAGGAAATTCCTAGGTTCCGTGCAATTTCTTTCTGTGTAAGGCCCATAGCTCCCCGAATTTGGAAAATGATTTTCCTCATATTCGCACGAGAATGATTTTGTTGACAACCATATATCCATGTGTTATACGTATAACATACCATAGTATTTGGACCTTGGAACCAAAAAAGGAGATTTTCATGAAAAAATTATTGTTCACACTCTTGGTCCTGCTTCTTGCTTTCTCCCCGCTCATTGCAGCAGGGCAGGAAGAAAAGGCCGGACCCCCGACTCTCAACGTTCTGTTCTACAGCCCTGAGCTTGCTGAGCAGTACAATGACATGGTAGCTGCTTATAAGGCAGAGACCGGTGTTACCTTGGATATCACTGTTCTCCAGACTGATTATCGTTCAGTACTGACCAGTCGTTTGAATAGTGGCGATGTCCCTGATATCTTTATGAGTAGTGCCTATGCAGACAACTCAACATACAAGGACTATGTCTATGACCTAACCGATGAAGCGTTCATCCAGGAATTGGAACCATCCGCTCTGCAGGGTGTCACGGTCGATGGCAGGGTACTTGGCTATCCATTCCTCGTGCAATCCCACTCTTTTATCTATAACAAACAGGTGTTTGAGGAGAATGGAATTACCACACTCCCGAAGACATTGGATGAGTTTGAGGCTGTTGCAAAGAAATTGCAGGCAAATGGTGTGCAGCCCTTTGCAACCGGCTTCAAGGAGTTCTGGGTGCTTCCCCAAACAGCATGGCAGGCCATTGCAAACGTTCCTGTTGAGAATTATGGCGGATATGAGAACTTTGTAAGCATGCTGAATACCGGCAAGCTCAAGTTCAAGGATATCCCTGAGATGAGTCAGGTCTTTGACCTACTTGACCTCATTGGTGAGTATGGTGGCCCCAAGCCCAATGAATCAGACTTCAATGACCAGACCTCTGCCCTTGCCACCGGCAAGGTAGCAATGATTCACCAAGGTAACTGGGCTGAGGACTCAATTAGAAAAACCAATCCTGAAGTGGAACTTGGTTTCTTGGTTGGTCCTACCGGAAACAATGCAGTGACTGCTGGTCTTATGTTTGATTCCAACCAGACAATCCGTATTGCCAAGGATGGAGAGAATCTTGAGGAATCCCTTGCTTGGCTACAGTGGCTTACCACGAGTGAGTATGGAAGAAACTGGATTCCTGGTCAGGTCAAGCAATTGTCCCCGATCAAGGGTGCAGCAGCTCCCGACTCCCAGATTGCTGAATCTACAACCGCCATGCTGGGTGAGGGAGTTCCAGGATACCCCTGGTTCTACCAGATGTTCCCCACCGGAACCGAGCAACAGCTTGGTGCTATTCTCCAAGGATATTGTGCAGGTCTGACTGACCGTGCAGAGACCTTGGATGCTCTTGATGCTGCCTATACCAAAATTGCCAAGGCGGCTTTCTAGAGAACCTTATCATCGACATTGGCCGGGAGGGTTTCCTTCCGGCCACTAGGTATACAACATGACACCATTGAAGCGAAAACAACTCTCTAGGGCAATGGTTTTTACCGGATTTACCCTGCCAGCCCTGGTTGCGATACTTATCTCTGTTGAGATTCCTTTTCTGATGAGTGTGTTCTCCTCCTTTACCAAATGGAATGGGCTGGATCGAGCCCAGTCCTTCATCGGATTGGAGAACTACAAGGAATTGATACTTGATGACCTGGATATGTGGAAGGCCTTTGGGTTTACTCTCCGCCTGACACTGGGATCGGTAATTGTAACGAATATCACAGCTCTTCTGCTTGCAGTCCTTCTCGATAGTGATTTGAAAGGAAAGAATACCTTGAGGGCAGCATACTATGTACCGAATATCATCAGCTTGATCATCATCGGATATATCTGGCGATTTATCTTCTCAGCTGGGTTTGAGTCTTTCTACCAGATCACTGGTTTGGAATTTTTCATGTTCAGTTGGCTTGGGGATGTGAAGTTAGTCTATTTCAGCGTCCTGATGGTCTCTGTGTGGCACTCCCTGGGCTTCTATCTGGTGGTATATATTGCTGGATTACAGACGGTTCCCCGCGATCTTATCGAGGCTGCCATGATCGATGGTGCTTCAGCGGTAGGCCGGTTCTTCAGGGTTACGTTGCCACTTATCATGCCTTCGATCACGGTAAGTGTTTTCCATTCACTTTCAAATGGCTTGAAAGCATTTGATGTCATATTCAGCCTAACCAACGGTGGGCCAGGGAATTCCACAACTACCATTGCCTTGGATATCTACCGAACAGCATTCGTGATCAACCGCTTTGGGTATGGTACTGCCAAATCGGTCATACTCTTTCTGATCATTCTCATCCTCTCACTCTTCCAGGTCAGGATGTTCAAGCAAAGGGAGGTGGAAGTATGAAGAAGCGTAGGTCTCTCGCATCCTCTCTTACCACCGTGGTACTCAGTATCATCGCATTGGGATATCTGTATCCCTTGTTCTTGGTTTTAATCAACTCGTTCAAGACCTTTAGTGAGATTACCAGCAATGTACTTGCCCTTCCCTCCCGACTTGTATTTGAGAACTTCACCAATGCCTTTAGGATCATGAATTACCCTCAGTATTTTGTAAATACGTTGATCGCTACGGTTGTAGGGGTGTGTGGGGTAGTATTGGTGAGCTCTCTTGCGGGGTATCGTCTCAGCAGGACAAAGACCCGATACAGTTTTGTCATTTTCATGATTCTTATTGCTCCGATGATGATACCGTTTCACTCCTTCATGATCTCTCTGGTAAAAGTCGCCAAAGAACTCCACCTCATCGGCTCTCCCCTTGGCTTGGGTGTCTTGTATTGGGGACTTGGAGCTTCTCTTGCCTTGTTTATGTATCATGGAGCAGTTAAATCGGTGCCCCAGGAACTGGATGACTGTGCCATGATTGATGGGGCTTCTCCTCTTAGGGCATTTTTCCAGATAATTTTCCCGCTGTTACAGCCAGTTACGGTCTCGGTTGTCGTCATCAACACCATGTGGATGTGGAATGACTTTTTGCTTCCATTGCTCGTGCTCAGTGGCTCAAAGAAATCACTGACACTGCAATTGGCTGCATATAACTTCTTTGGCCTCTATAAAGTCGATTGGAACTATGCGATGGCAGGGGTACTCCTGACCATTCTTCCAGCCATCATTTTCTATCTGAGTCTGCAGCGGTACATCATCAAGGGAATGGTGGCAGGCGCGGTCAAGACCTGACCATAACCGAGAAATAGGGAGATAAACTATGAAATTCAGAGACGGGTACTGGAACATACAAAAACACATCCGGCATCTACCCAAACGGGAGATTGTCGATATCCAGAAGTTGGATGGAAAGATAGTCATCTATGCAGCTGTCAAACCGATTGAGTTTCGCGGAGCAACGCTGAACACCCCTGTGATCACCACAGAGATTAGCAGTCCGATGGAAGGGGTTCTGCACATCCGTACCTACCATTACAAGGGAGCAAGAAACGATGGTCCCTTCTTTGAACTGTTGAAGGACGATTCTGCCTTACTTACCTATAAAGAGGAGCAGGATGGACAGCTTTCGGTAATCTCTGGCTCTTTGCAGGCTACCATTCCCCTCTTTGGCCCTTGTGATCTGACCTACCAGTATGATGGCCGGTACCTGACCTCTTCTCCTGGAAAGCTCAGTGGACATTTTCAGTCTGATGACGGAAAAACTTACCAGAGTGACTATCTCAATCTATCGGTCGGTGAAGCAATCTATGGACTGGGGGAGCGATTCACGCCATTTGTCAAAAATGGGCAGGTGGTTGATATCTGGAACGAGGATGGGGGGACAAGCAGCGAACAAGCTTATAAGAATATTCCTTTTTACCTCTCCTCTCTTGGGTATGGAGTGTTGGTTGCCAATCCTGGGAAGGTATCCTTCGAGGTAGGGAGTGAGGTCGTTACTTCTGTGCAATTTTCAGTACCCGGTGAGTGCCTGGATTACTACCTGATCGCTGGCAATACTGGCAAGGAAGTTCTCAGGCGGTATACCCAGCTGAGCGGCAGACCTGCACTTGTACCCCCTTGGTCCTTTGGCCTCTGGCTGAGTACTTCTTTTGTCACTGACTATGATGAGAAAACCGTGCACCATTTCATCGATGGTATGGCTGAACGAAACATACCTCTCCAGGTATTCCATTTTGATTGTTTTTGGATGCGGGAGTTCCAGTGGGTGGACTTTACCTGGGATGACAGGCAGTTCTCCAATCCCAAGGCAATGTTGAAAGGATTGCATGAGCGAGGGTTGAAGGTCTGTGTATGGATCAATCCATATGTAGCCCAGAAATCGAAGATGTTTGATGAAGGTATGGAACATGGCTATCTGGTAAAGAAGAGGAATGGCAGTATCTGGCAGTGGGACCGCTGGCAGGCGGGCATGGGTTTGGTGGATTTCACTAATCCGGAGGCTGCCACCTGGTTTCGCAGTAAGTTGGAGAGCTTGTTGGATATGGGCGTTGATACATTCAAGACTGACTTTGGCGAACGTATTCCAACCGAGGTTGTGTATTACGACGGAAGTGACCCTGAGAAGATGCACAACTACTACACCTATCTCTATAACGAGGCAGTTTTTTCGTTGTTGGAAGAGAAACGTGGGAAAGGAGAAGCATTGGTCTTTGCCCGCTCTGCAACGGTCGGCGGGCAGAAGTTCCCCGTGCATTGGGGTGGTGATTGCTCGGCTACCTATGAATCAATGGCAGAGAGCCTGAGAGGAGGCTTGTCGCTGTCACTCTCCGGTTTCGGCTACTGGAGTCATGATATTGGAGGATTCGAGCAGACTGCCACACCTGATCTTTTCAAACGCTGGGTGGCCTTTGGGCTGCTCTCGTCCCATAGCCGATTGCACGGTAATGAGTCCTATCGTGTGCCTTGGGATTTCGGGGAGGAGGCTTGTGAGGTTCTGAAGTATTTTGTAAAACTGAAATGTTCCCTGATGCCCTACCTCTATGCAATGGCAAACAAGACCCATCATGAGGGCCTTCCCATGATGCGCTCCATGATGCTTGAATTCCCAGATGACCCGGCATGCATCTATCTTGACCGACAGTACTTGTTGGGAGAGAGCCTGTTGGTTGCCCCCATTTTCAATGAACGCAGTACAGCTTCCTACTATCTACCAGAGGGCAGGTGGACCCATCTCCTCAGTGGGGAAGAGGTAAGAGGAGGGAGATACTTCAGGGAGACGTATGATTACTTCAGTCTGCCGCTCTTTGTACGCCCCAATTCACTTATTCCCATTGGAAAGGAGACACAGTCATGTGATTATGATTTTGCATGTGATGTTACCTTCCATCTCTTTGCCTTGGATGAAGGCAGGAGTGTTGAGTCTCAGATATATAACGCGAAGGGAGCGATTGTTGCAGAGTGCATGATCCTTCGTAAGGATGGGATCTATCATGTGAAGGTAACAGGAAACTTGGGTCCTTGGACCGTGTTCCTGCACAACGAATACAATGTAGAGACTGCATCAATAGGGATTTTGGAGAAAACGAAGAAGGGTACTCTTGCCTCCTTCTCCAGTGAGGAGCGAGAGGCAACCATACAATAGTATCAAGGAGATAGGGTAAGAGAGGAGCCGATAGGACTGGTCCCATCGGCTCTCCTTCTAAGCTATGATATTGCGAAGCACTCCCAGTCCTTCGATCAGTATCTCCACTGTATCACCCTTGTGCATACCGCTGATCCCTCCCGGTGTACCGGTAAGAATGATGTCTCCTGGGAGCAAGGTCATGATTCTAGATAGGTAGCTCACCAGGAAGGGGACGGAGAAGATCAAGTTGCTGGTATTGGATTTTTGCATGGTCCTCCCATTGACCCTGCTCTCAATAACAAGGTTTGCTGGATCGACCTCATCGCTGACAAACGGTCCAAAGGGGCAGAAGGTGTCAAAACTCTTTGCCACGGTCCATTGTCCTTGCTTTGGTTGCATGTCCCGGGCAGTAATATCGTTAGCACACGTGTAGCCAAGTATGTAAGATGATGCATCTGCTTCTGATACAAAACGGGCTTTCTTCCCGATTACCACGGCAAGCTCAGCCTCATAGTCAAGACGGTTGCTCATCTCTGGGTATATGATTTCCTTGTTTGGAGCAAGGGCGGCTGTGGATGGCTTCATGAATACAACTGGTTCGGTTGGAATGGGAAGCTGGAACTCCTTGGCATGGTCACTATAGTTCAAGCCAATGCAAATGGCTTTTGAATAGTCACAGGGAGTAAGTAATTCGACCTCTTCCAAGGAGAACTTCTCACTGGTTTCTCTGTAGCTCGTAAAGGGTGAACCCTCGAGCACCTTGATGGTGGTATCGCTAAGTAGGCCATAGGAGACCTCTTCTTGGTGTTTGAATCGTACGTATTTCATAGCATAAGCATACCAAAGAGAGTGGACAAACACAATTGACAAACATCGTTTTTACCCGCACCGTAGGGAGTATGGAAACCTATGCCAAATGTCCCGCGCTTCGTGTCTGCGGTCACTGTCCACTTATGGAACACCCGTATCATAAGCAGCTGGAATTGCAGAGTACGTACTTGCGTACCCAGTTTGCAGAGCTTACCTCTTGTGTGGAGCCTGTGATTGGGATGCAGCAGATGGAAGGATTCCTCCACTATGTGGAGGTCCATTTTGGGCTGGACTGGCGTGGAAAGTTTGCATCCGGGTTAATCAGTACGAGACAGAATCAATTCATTGCCTTGAGGACTTGTATGCTGAGACATCCCTTGGCTGAGCGGATACTGAGAAGTATCAATCGTCTTGCCTCTACCCATGGTATTGATACCTCTTTCCCTGCAACTAAGCTGACACTGCGTATCAGGAGCAATCAGGAGCAGGTGTTGCTGTGCTTTATGCATCCTGAGCGGATAGATGCCACTTTTTCCTCTTTTCTCTATGCATTGAGACGGGAACATTCTGAGATATTTGGGATAGTACTGCGTGACGGGGAGAGTAAACCTAGTACATTCTGGGGTCGTCCAGCAATCGAGGATTCCCTTTGCTCCCTGAAATTTTCGCTTCCCCCCTCATCTGATTTTCCCTCCTGCCCATCCCAGGCAGAGGTGCTCTATATGAAGGCGATGGAGCTTGCCCAGGTGCAGGATGGAGATATTGTGATCGACTGCTGTACCACCCATGGTGTACTTACCCTGCTCTCCATGAAAGGGGGAGCAAGTCGGAGTTATTTGCTTCAGGAACATACTCCTTATTGTGATGAGGCAGCTCTCAATGGCATTGAACATGTGGAGCGTTTTGTGGGAAACAACGAGAAACATCTTCGTCAACTTGCAAAACGGGGACAGCGCTGTGATACGCTCTTCCTCTCTCCATCTGAAGAGGGGTGTGAACGCTCTCTTCTGGACTCTGTTCTTACCATCAAGCCAGAGCGAATTATCTATCTCAGCAAGCAGGAGCGTACCCTGAAACGGGATCTTCAGTACTTGGTACAGAGAGGATTCTACCAGGTAGAGGTCATTCAAGGTGTTGATATGCACCCACATAGTGTCCACTTGCATGTAATAGCCTCGTTGAAGCATGTTCTAGCAATTCGTCCGCTTTGGAGGAGAGAGTACCCGCTGATCGGGCATTTCTTGTATGAAGCAATCTATGTTGCTGAAGGTGAAGCGCCTCCACCACTATCAATCCTGGAGGATCCTTCACTAAGCCATTATATTCAGGAGTTTGGCAGGGTAGGGGATTATGCATTGGCAGCAGAGGTCCATGACAAGGTGGTAGGTGTTGTGTGGGTACGGTTGTTTGATCCCCAAGACCCTGGATACGGGTACTTTACCAGTGAAACTCCTGAGCTGTGTATTGCAATAGAGGAGCCTTTCCGTAACAGGGGCCTCGGGAGACAGCTCATTGAGGAGATGTGTAAGGTTCTGTTACATGCAGGATACGAGAAGGTATCACTCTCTGTGCAGAAAGAGAGTAGGGCTTATATGCTTTACCAAAGTCTGGGCTTTCTTGTCGCTGAAGAGAGAGGGGATGCCTATGTCATGGTAAGATTCCTCCAAGGAGAACGTGGGTAGCTATGCAGATTGAATATGTAAAAAAGAACGGAATCGAGGTAGCCAAGGTTTCCAGTGAAGAGATGCTCTTCTCAGATGTTGATTCAGCCTTGGATGTGATGGCAAACGTTCGCTATGGGACTGGATGCAGTAGGATGGTTGTAGGCAAGAAGGATATCAACCCTGAGTTCTTCGATTTAAGTACAAAGATTGCCGGTGATGTGCTCCAGAAATTCGTGACCTACCAGATGCGGCTTGCCATTGTTGGGGACTTCTCTTCAGGTTGTAGCTCAAGCTTGCGCTCGTTTATCCTGGAAAGTAATAAGGGGAAGGAAATCTATTTCACGGATGAGGAAGAAAAGGCAATGAATTGGCTACTTAGCTAGGTTCTTTCTGCTGATTTCGAGATATTTAGTACTTCTTCCTCAAGATCATGAAAGCAAGCAGAAAACCCTACTGTCGATATCAATCCCACAGAATTCTGTCTTGAGCAAAAAAAAATCGGAATGAATCTGTCCGTAAAACGGCGGGATCCATTCCTATAAAAGATACCTTGCCGGCATCTTTTTGTTCATCAGCCATACATTACACCAAGCCGGCGACGCCTTCAACCTATGCCGGCTAAAAATTTTACGACGCCGGCAAAGAATGGGAAGATTGAATGGATCAATAATGAAAGGTATCAAAACCTCAGGGCAAGAGCTGAACTCAGCAGGCGTTGCCTCCTTTTCCGCCCCAGGGGACAGGGTATCTCACCTTGCTTTCCCTGCACTCGCTCAGGAGAGGGACTAGTATGATGGCTCCTTTCCTCTCGCTCCGTTGGGGAATGAAATTTAAGCCTAAAAGAGACAAGGGTATGGTTATCCAGATGACGACTATTGCTTCCTCAAGCTCTTCTATGCAAGCAGGAAAGGCTATGTCAGGAAATCTACGACTAAGAGAATTCGCCAAAATGTATGATTGAGCCTTAATTTCTCCAATATTCTCTGGTACAATGCAGAGAATCGCAAGGAGTTGTGCATGCTTAGCTTTCCTGTCTTATTCTTCAATCTGCTCTCCATTGGCATGCTTCTAGGAGTGCTTATTGCAGTTTGGAGGGTGCGAAGTAAGCGAGCAGCAAGTGAGTTGTTCATTACCGTTCTCTTTATGCTTATCTGGTCGCTGACCTCGTTCGCCGAGATGGTCAGCTATACCTTTTTCTTCAAAGTACTATGGCGTAATATTTGCCAAATTGGCGTATTCTATACTCCTGTTGCCACCTTGTTGTTCTCTTTGGCATATACAGGATATTGGAGAGAGAAACAAAAACAGATCGGGAGGATACTCTATATCTACCAAGGAGTTGGTATCATCTTGGTAGGGACAGATTTCCTGCACCACTGGATTCGTCACTCGGTTTCCTTGGTCACCTCGTCCCAATTTTCAACGCTGGTCGTTGAAACCACGGTGCTTGCTAAGTTTCTGATTTCAGGTAATTTCTTCCTCATGGTTTTTTCTCTTGTATTGGTGATTGTTTTTGTTGTCACCACCAGTACCTCCATGAGAAAACAAGCATACATTTTGTTGCTTGGAATGGTGATCCCCTTCTTGTATGCCATGGCAAAGGTGGTGAGCAATGAGCAGTTCCTCCAGATATTGCCCATCAGTGGAGTCTTTGCCCTCTCTGGGCTGTTCCTCCTCCTTGGAATCTATCGATTTGACCTACTCAAGCTTGCCCCCTTGGCAAGGGAACAGGCATTTCGGTTTCTTGGGGAAGGAATTGTCATCTGTGATGGGCAAGGGCATGTAGTGGACATGAACCCTGCAGCAAAAGGGCTTCTGGGTACTGATATGGGATTAATTGAGGAGCAAATGTATCTTCAGATTCCACGATGGGGTAGAGCTGTGCGCCAAAGCGAAAGAACCTCTCTCGAATTTGCCTTGAAAGGAAGGTCTCTTTTTGCTGAACTGTATCCGATTACCTCCAAAGCAACAGAGACAATCGGTACCATTACCCTGATCCAGGATGTCACCCTGCTGAAACAACGTGCAGAAGAGCTGCAACACCGGGCAGAGATTGACGGGCTTACAGGGCTCTATAATAGACAGACCTTTATCGAGAAGGTGGAGAGGCAGCTTTCTCTAGCCACAGGGGAATCTCATCTTATCTATTTTGATCTTGATCACTTCAAGCAGATAAACGATCAGTGGGGACATCGTTCAGGCGATGCTGTACTACAGTCCGTTGGCTCCATCCTTAAGGAAGAAGTTGATGAGGCTTGCATCGTCTGTAGGTTTGGTGGTGAGGAGTTTGCCATTTTCAGTTCTCATAAGAGTAGGGATGAGATGATCGCTTGTGCTGAACATCTCAGGAAGTATGTTGAGCTGCATATATTCACCCATGAACAATACTCCATTCGTCTGACAGTTTCCTTGGGAGTCTCTTCAGCAATAACCTCCAGTTTTGATGAGCTGTACCGGGAGGCTGATGCCTGCCTCTATGAGGCAAAAAAAGCTGGACGGAATTGTGTCCGCATAAGAAGTACACCACTGGACTAAGTTTACAAGGCTCGCTACAGTGCTAGGGCTGGTAGGGATACTCTATTCCCTGTTCTTACATATATCTGTGGTACTACAATGAAACAAAAAAGCAACAATGCTTTATTTACTCCATCCGTTGTCCTCTTACTGATCAGCCAAAATCTTTCACTGTTTGGCTCTTCAGTTGTTGGATATGCCATTATCTGGTACATCACCCTTGAGACCTCATCAGGAGTATTCCTGATGTATGCCACCCTTGCCCAGATGGTTCCCCATCTCTTGATCAGTCTCTCTAGTGGAGTGTGGGCAGACCGCTACAACCGCAAGCGTCTGATCATGCTCTCTGACAGTTTCATTGCCATTGCAACGCTGGGGCTTGCCCTCTTCTATGCCACTGGGGCAAAGTCGATCACAGCCCTGCTCGCTGTTTCGGTCGTACGGTCACTCGGTAGCGGGGTACAGACTCCTGCGGTGAATGCCATCATTCCCCAATTGGTGGGTGAAGAACATCTTGTTCGAATCCAAGGGGTGAACCAGAGCATCAATTCAGTGCTGTTACTCCTCTCTCCTGCTGTTGGTGGAATGATGCTTGGATTGTTTGACCTTACCTGGACACTCTTGCTTGATGTTGTCACTGCTGTCTTTGCAGTGGTGATCTTTTCTTTTATCAAGGTAGGAGCAAGGAAGCGCTCGGAGGAAGGGACCAGTATGATGCAGGATATCAAGAAGGGAATCTCCTACACATTCAACAATGTTCTCTTACGTAATCTTCTGATCTGTTATGGTTTCTCCTTTTTCCTCATCACCCCTGCAGCAATCCTGACTCCCTTGTTGGTGGAACGAAGCTTTGGTAGTGAGGTATGGTTCCTTACCGCAAATGAAATGGTGTGGACTGCGGGGACCTTGTTGGGTGGCCTGATCATCTCCCTGAAGGGGGCCTTTTCCAATAAGGTTCGTGCCATCGCACTCTCCTTGGTTGCCTTCGGGGTAAGTTTTGCCCTTCTGGGAGTTGCTCCCACATTCCTACTCTACCTCATAATCCTAGGACTTGGCGGTATCTTTGTTCCCGTCTTGAACTCTGCTGAGATTGTCATGATCCAGGAGATAACCGATGAAGACAAGATGGGAAGGGTGTTCTCCATCGTGCAGCTGCTCAGTGGCAGTGCAATACCGCTGGGAATCTTGCTCTTCGGCCCCCTAGCTGACAGGGTTCCTGTGGAGTGGCTGTTGATTATTTCGGGAATTCTGCTTGCTGTCGTTGGCCTGCTCTATGGTTCAACACAGAAAACATATCAAACGGGTAGTGTAACCAGGGAGAGCTGATCGTACTATTCTCAATTTATAGATTGATTTCCGTTAAGATCAAGCCTTTACTACCTTGGTTATGAATGTTTCAAGCAACACGGGGCTGAAATACGTATTTGATCGTTCCTGCATGAATGCAATGGTTTTCTCCAACCCTAGTGAGGGAAGATTGTCTGCATAGGTGTTTGCAATGGCAAGGATTTGGGCACTCTCTGGGATATCCTCCTGTTTCAGGCTCTGTGGATATCCACTGCCATCCCACTTCTCGTGATGATACAATACTGCCTCTGCAAAGGGGGCATACTCCCCAACAGAACGAAGGATGTTGTATCCAATCTCAGCGTGTCTTTGCCATTCTATTACTTGGGCTCGGCTCAGCTCATTTTTGGGTTTGGAGAGAAGAGAGGGAGTAATGGCAATCTTACCCAGATCATGGTACAACCCTGCAAGTCTGAGGTTTTTCACCTCTTCCTCTCGATATCCAAGCACCTCAGCAAAGGCACTCGTCAAGGAAGCGACCAAATTGCTATGTTCTTCTGCCCCTTCCTCCTGCTCAAAAAGTCTGAAGAGCAGGGTGTCAATTACCTGTTTCTTGAAAGCCATGCTCTCCTTGAGCTTGTTGCGATACATTGAGTCCTCTGCAACCTTGAAAGCATCCTCATAGCTCTCCTTGCTCTTTTCCTTTATCGCATAACCAAAGGAGACAGAGAGCTGGATTCCCCTGATTTTTTCTTTCTCCAAGGCCTTGTTGATACGGTTAACGATGGCTTGTGCATGAAGAGCATCTGTTTGAGGAAGCAGGAGCACGAACTCATCACCCCCAATCCTGCTGACAATATCACCATCCCTGCAGGTTGTGCGCATGATTTCAGAGACCTTACGTAGCAGCTCATCACCAGCCTCATGCCCAAAAGCATCGTTGGTAAGCTTGAGCCCGTTCACATCGGCAAGTACCAAGGTAAGGGGGTAGTAGGGTTCTTCATCCAACTCTTCTTTCGCTTGTTCATAGTAGCGTCGGTTGGGGAGTGTGGTCAGGGGGTCTGTCACACTCAGCGTCCGAATCTCATCCTGCTTGATCCGTTGGGTGGTGCTGTCCCTGAAGACAAGGACAACACCGGTAACGTTCTGGGAGGTACTGAGTATAGGGGCTGCACTGTCATTGATGAACCGCTCGTCCCCATCGCGTGCGATGAGGATGGTGTCCTCGTCCAGTTCAACCTGCTTCTTGGTCTCCAGTACTTGTTTTACTGGATTTGGACAAGGGTGGCGGTCACTACCGCAAAGAATCTTGAATACCTCTTCAAATGGCCGGCCTTTTGCTTCATCTGCCTGCCAGCCAGTGAGCTGTTCAGCAACCTTGTTCATGAATTGAACATTTCCCTCCGCATCGGTGGAAATGACACCATCACCAACAGAGAGTAGAGTGGTTTCGAACAGGGTTTTCTCAAAGTATAACTGTTTTTCCATCTGCTTTTGGGCAGTGATGTCATCGATGATCATGGCGAAGTAGCCATATGAAGGGCTAAATGAAGAGATCCTGAAGAGTCGGTTCAAGTCACTGTTGAAGGCCTCAAATGTTTTTGATTTCCCTGTGAGTGCCACCTCCCCATTGTGAATGAACCAGTAAGGCTCTACATGCGGTAAGAGCTCTGTGATTCGCTTTCCAACTGAAAGCTCAGGAATGAGGCCGGTCTGTGTCTCAAAGTTCTTGTTTACCCTGAGGATGAGATAGTCATTGGGGTTCCCTTCCTCGTCAAGGAGAATCTGGCAGTATGCAAAACCTTGGTTCATTGCCTCAAAGAGTCTCCGGCTCTCTTCCTCACTTTGCTTAAGAGCCTCTGCCTGGAGGACGCGTTCAGTGATGTCTGCGTGGGTTCCGCTCATGAGCAAGGCTTTCCCATTCTCATCGCGGCTTATCACTTGTCCACGATCGAAGACCCATATCCAATGGCCATCTTTGTGCTGCATCCTGAGATCGCAACTATAGAAATCGTTCTTGCCTGCAAGGTGCTCTTCGTGCAACTGCAAGGACTTCTCTAAATCCTCAGGGTGGACAAATTGGGTAAAGGTTTTCATCGTGGTTGGTTCCAGCTCTGCTTTTGTGTAGCCGAGCATCTCTGCCCACATGTCATTGATCTTAATGGTATCATCCTTCAGGTTCCACTCCCACGAACCTAGGTTTGAGCCCTTTATAATGCTGGCAAGCCTGTCACGGGCTTCTCTCAGTTCCCTCTGGTCTCTCTCTTGCTGCCTCTGGTAGGCATCCAGTCTGTTGATCGCCCCAATCCCAGAGAGAAATGCAATGATAATGACCAATACCGGCCCCAGGAAGGTGACTTTCTGGTCAATGGCAGACCAGCGTTCTACGTCTTTCTGGCGTATCTCCAGCAGTGCATACTCTTCACTTTCTATGTCATTGAGAATTTGTTCCAACGTCTTGGAGATAGTCTCACTTCGTTCAAATAGCTTAAGGATTTCCTCCTGCTCAGCTAAGAAGGTTGAATCTTCAAGAATGGGTTGACGATACTGCAAGAGGGGTTGGACACTCTCATCGATCAACGTGTCAAAGGTGATTTTCAGGATGTCAAGCCGTCTCTTCTGCTCAGCATTTTCCTTCAGAAGAATCCTTAGTTTCATGAGGCGCTGGTCGAAGGAGTAGGTGCTGACCCCGATGCTTTCCATGTAGGATCGATCCCCGGTAAGCAGGTACCCACGTTCATTGATGCGGATGTTTTGGAATGTGCGTTTCAAGGCATTGGTTTCTGTGATGACTTTATAGGTATGGGTAACCAGGCGATTGGTTTCAACCGCTTGGGAAGTCAGCCTGTTTTTCATGTACCCAATGGAAATCAGGGTAACACAGATAAGCAGGAGACCTATGATGAAACTGCCTCGAATACTTACTCGTTTGCTTTTTCGCATATAGGTACTGCAATTCTACTAATGAGTTAGCTTAAATGACAAGGAATTAATGACGAGAAAAGAGCATATTGGTAAGAATCATCATGAATGTATTGTTTTCAAGGGAGAGGAGAATACAGATTTTTATTAATAAAAATAATTATCAATAAGTACTTGATATTATTAATAGGAATGATTACTATTAAGGCATATACCAAACCTATCACGTACCAAGGAGATTATTGAAATGGACGAAGTACAGAACAACGCAACGCTTCCTTTGATTGGAGACAAGGCTCCCGCCTTTCACGCAGTGACCACCCAGGGCGATATCAACTTTCCCGAAGATTACAAGGGAAAATGGGTAATCCTTTTCAGCCACCCTGCTGACTTTACCCCTGTCTGTACCACGGAGTTTATGACCTTTGCTTCCATGGCTGATGAGTTCAAGGCGATGAATACTGAGCTTATCGGGCTCTCCATCGATTCCCTGTATGCACACATAGCATGGCTCAGGAAGATTCAGGAACTGGAATGGAATGGGATGAAGAACATTGAGGTCAAGTTCCCGGTAATAGAGGATATCAAGATGGATGTTGCCAAGAAGTATGGCATGGTCCAGTCACAGTCCTCCACCCAGGCAGTTCGTGCTGTATTCATCATCGATGGAGAAGGTGTGGTGAGAACCATCATGTACTATCCTGCTTCCACCGGCCGTAACTTTGATGAGATCAAGCGTGTGGTCCTTGCCTTGCAGAAGGCTGACAAGGAGCATATCGCCACTCCCGCAAACTGGAGACCAGGCCAGGATGTCATCATACCAACCCCAGGTTCATGCGGTACCGCCAAGGAGCGGATGGAAAGCAAGGATGAGAATCAATATTGCCTTGACTGGTTCCTCTGCTTCCGCAAGGAAAAGAAATAACCTGCAACACTAGTGGAGCGTTAAAAACAGGAAGAGCTTGTATTGCTCTCCCTGTTTTTTCGTCCTCATGTATTTGACGGTTTACTTGTAGCTGATAGCACCCTTTGTGCACACCTGCTCACACGCATGACAGACGAGACACTCGTGTTTGATGATGCGATGTTTCTCTTCCTTCACGATTGCCCCCGAAGGACAAACTCGCTTGCATCGGCCACAGTTGGTGCAGAGATCAGGATCGATTACCATCCGTTTCTTTGCTGCCCTGCTGGGAAGCGAAAGAATGGTTCCATAGGGACAGAGCCAATGATGCCAGAGTTCCTCCTCAAAGAAGAGTGAGAGGAAGACTCCCATTCCTACCAAAACCGGAAGCACCGGAAGCTTCTTGCCCGAGCGTAGGGCCAGTGCCATGAGTGAAAGAAAGGCAACCAACAATAATATTCTCAACACGCCGTTCTTCAGGAAGGCGGGGGTTTTCAGGCTGCCCACACGATACTTCTTCTTCAGGTACGTGATCGGTTTCACAAGGGTGTTTATGGGACAGATCCATCCACAGTAGAACCGGGAGAAGAAGAGAGAGAGGACAAGTGAGAGGAGGAAGATTCCCATCCACACCTGTACCTTGCCCCTGATGAGCAAGAAAAGGAAGAGCCCAAGAAAAAGAACCTGTACTGTCCGCTGGATGGTTTTCTTCATGGCCTATTGTTCCTTGTATACCCTTGGATGGGGTGCTTTGACAATGAAGAATTCAACTGGTTCTTCGTTGGTGTTTGCAATGTTCATCTTGGTGTTTGCCGGAACGTTCACGATTGCTCCCTGGTAGTAGTGTGATTCTTGGTCGTTGAAGGTGGCTGAGAGTGTTCCTCGTGCTATGGTGAGATAGACATTGGAATCACTGTAGTGCTCTGGGAGTGCATCCCCATTGTTCAGAACCACATGGTTGATCATGACCTGATCATCGCCAACCAGTTTTTCAATGACTTTCTCGTCGGTTTTAGTGTAGGTATATACTGTTTCAATCATTCTTGACTCCTTTTATTGATTGGTATTCCTAGCATACCGGCATCTTCTCCTTTATACTGTTACATAGGTCACACTTTTGGGGGTTTTCATGGATTTCTTTCCTTCAATTGAAAATCTTAGGCTGTTTAAGGGCTTTGATATGGAAATGCTCTCCTCCCTTTTTAGTGGAGGTGGGGCAAGACTGGGTTCCTATTCCAAGGGCCAGATGCTTTATCTGCAAGGACAGGTGTGTACCACGCTCGATGTGGTGGTAACAGGCAAGGTCTCCATCCAGAGTGTTGATGAGGAGGGGAAGGTTTTCAAGGTTCAGGTACTCGAACCAGGAGATGTATGGGGAGCGACCCTGCTGTTCAGTCGGTACAACCATTACCCAATGACGGTAGTCAGTGAAGATAATTCGGCTGTGTTGCACCTTCCCAAGGCACTGGTGCTTGACCTCTGTGAAGCAAGGGTGGAGTTCCTCTCCTCCCTGCTTGAACTGGTGAGCGACCGTGCCCATGAGTTAAGCATGACGGTCACCAAGCTCTCGGCACAAAGCCTTAGGGAGAGTCTGCTTGCCTATCTGCAGAACCTGTCGGTTATCCAAGGAAGCAATACAGTTGTCCTACCAACTTCAAAGAAAGAACTTGCAGAGCGGTTGGGATTCGCCCGTACCTCGCTCAGCCGGGAGCTGGCATCCTTGGTGGAGGAAGGCCTGCTTAGTTATTCAGGGCGAAGGGTGGTGCTTCACATTTCTTCACAGAATTAAAGAGTGTATGAAGATTGCATCTCCCTAGTTGCCTTGAGACTCTGGTGTTGCTATTACAATAGGTAGAAACAACAGATTATGCAGATGGGAGGAGGAAATCCTATGAAACGAATACGTATACTTGTATTGATGACTGTTATGTTTACCGTTGGGATGATTGCAGTGGCAGCGACTCCGACAGCAGAAGAACAGTATGCTACCATTCAGGGCAAGGACCTGAGTAGCCAGAGTCTTGAGGCGATCACCAAGTCGTACGATAAGCTCAATGAGGCAGTAGCCAATGAGGCAGAACAGGCTCGTAAGCGCCTGTACGAGGCTCGGTCAAAAGGGGACAGGGAAGCCTATTATGAAGCTCGGGAGCATCTGAGTTTGCTGTCCACCTACCACATGGACCAGAATACGAGTGACTATCTTCTTGAAGAGATTCTGTCTCTTGATGAGCCAAAGAAAAGTGAATATGCGGCATGGTTGTATGAGCATAGTCCATACTATCGTCCAACCCTTACCTTGGACTTCTCCTCTGAGGGAGAAAACTACCGTTACAGCTATCGGCAGCAGATTCGCAAGGTTCCTGGCAGTGAGGTTGTCTTGCCATCCAGCGGACAGCTGCGGATGAACTCAGCTCGCCTTGGTGTGCTAGCCGGTTGGGGAGTGACACCTGATGAGGTCACCTACCAAGCGGGAGAGACGATCAAGATGAGCTATACCAACCAGACCCTCTATGCCATTTACCAGGAAGGGGTTCGCTTTGTCGACCCACTCAGTGGGACTGATGTATTCATTGAAAGTGAGGATGTTGAGGTCCCCACCCCGGTAGCCGATGATGCGTCAGCCATATTTGCAGGTTGGTATGACAAGAGTACCGGTACCTTGATCACTGACCCATCTTCCTATGAGAAGCTAGGAAAGGGTGGTTACTTCGAGGCGCTTTGGAAGCGGCTTGCCATTGAGGATATCACCGTTCTCTATTATGACAAGGAGGCCCTTCCCACCAATACCCAGATGAGTATGGGCTTCTCCTATGCCAATACCGGGACCGTCGACCTTGCAGGGCTTCGCGCAACACTGAGCAGTGAGAGCGAATATGTCCGTATTCTCTCTGACGAAATCTATCTTGGTTCATTGGATGCCGGGTTGATGAGTACCAACAACAGCCGTTGGGCAACCAGCAGTAAGCAACAGGTACGTGGGGAGAACAACACCTTCCGCTTCGTCATCGCATCTGATGCCCCATCAGGGACTGTTATTCCCTTCACCTTACAGGTGAAAAATGACAAGGGAGATACTTGGACACAATATTTCGAGAGCGTTGTTCGCTAATACTGCTCGGCTATATACACACCTTGTAGTTCTTTTGAGGTGCTCATCCCCATCGGGATGGGCTCTCCTTTTTCTCTCCCAATTAAGTTGGCAAGTGGGGAGGATTCGAGCGTGCGTACCTCAGTGATCCCTCTTCCTTTAAGAAGTGAGAGCATGCTGGAAGCACCATCATTGTTCAGGACCATGGTCTCTACAGCCTTTCCCTCGCTGATAAAGGCGTAACCACCCTCCACTGAGAGCACTTCATAGCCATCGGTGAGGAAGGACCATGCCTCTTCATCACGTAGGAGGGCACCTTCTTCACTGGTAGCTGTTCGATAAATTGCATCCAGTTCCTGGTATGAGAGTTGTGTGGTTTGTTTTTCTCGAGTGTTTGTATCAGATGGTATGGAGAAGGAGAGTACGCTTGAAGTGGTGAAGTATCCGTTTGCCTCATAGAACGGCCTGACGGCGGGAAAGAGTGTGATGGGGTGGTCATAGGCTTCTCTGGTCGCTTCCAGGAGTTTTCCCATGATTCCCTGTCTTCGGTACTCCTTGTAGGTTGCAGCTCCAACGATGTAGCTTGTTGGATGTTCCTCCCCCTGTTTGTGATAATTCAGGGGGAGCGCATGCAGTGCACTGACCAGCTTATCGTCCTTTCGAGCGACAAAGATATCCTGGTATGAGATTCTCGTTGCAAAAAAGTGTTCCAGGAATGTTGGCTCTTCGTCGAATACGATGAGCCAGAGCTGTTTGAGTTCCTGGTAGTCACTGGGTTTTGCACGCTCTATGATCATGTTTGCTTTGTTACCCGAAATTTCTCGACCATAAGGTCGGGTTTGTAGGAGAGTTTTGCTTTTCTGAGTCCAGCAATGCCGGCGTCCTCTTGCCTGTTCACATAATGAACGTTGGAGAGATACTCGCTGACAAAAAGCTGGTTGATGACTGAGTAGATTCCCTTGTAGGAGGTATCGGCCTTCTCAAAGTGTACGATGGCCATTTCCTCATCGATGATTTCCCCGATGGTGAATGCGGTGAGGTTGTGGTCTACACAGACAAGGATCCCTTTGAAATTGAGTTCATCCCAGCCATCGAGTGCCCGTTTGAGGGCTCCCAGCTCATCCCTGATCTCCTTGGTTGTGCAATCCTTGCCTTCAAGCCAGGTGGTGGATGCCATCCTGTAACACTCATCACGTAGTTCCTTGGTGTTCAGGGGGCGTACTGAATAGGTGTAGTGCTTTTCAAATTGGTTGATATGATTGCGCTTACTCTGCAACTTCTTGCCGGAGAGCTTGATGAGTTTCTCACTCTCGTAAAGATAGTCATCAAGGTTCCTGACATGCTCAGTCTGGTAACCCATCGCTTTCAACTGTTCTGCTTCTTCGGTGGGTACACATTCAAGGAGAAATCGTTGGCCGGTTTCTGCGCAGTGATCTTCAAGTTCTTTCATTGCCCCAGGAAGGTCGTCGGTGATGGGAAGCAGGAAACAATCGTCCTCTTCAAGATGCATATACAAGGCTGTATCTGTCTTGCAGATGGTGATGCCGATTGCATCTGCCCAGAGTGCAACATACGAGTAGTAATATTCATAGGCTAGGTGCTTGCTGTGATCAGGAAACAGGTGTTTGTCCGCGAGGGACGGTGTATAAAATTCTAACATGATACCTCTAATGTATTCGCATATATTCATACGTCCTTTTCTGATGATAGTCAAGGCGGGAAGGGCTCTGAGAGGGTTGTTGGGGCTCTGGGCGATGTAACAAGAGAGAGAAAATGAGAGTACCGAAGATGATAATGGGGGTTGGAATGATTATAAATATATAAAATATAAGAACTTATGTAGAATGCTTGACATACGATAACCCATCCCTGTATCTTTAGCACATGAATACATCTATCAATCGCATTACTGAACTTGTCGCCAAGATGAAGGCAGACAATCCAGAACTTATCTCCTTGTTCCTTGACCAGAAGCTTGATGATGCGGCTTTGGTAGCTACGCTCCGCGAAGAGATGGCTGCAACGATGCAACAAAGATTCCCAAAAGCATGGTCATATTATACTGGTGAAGGAAAGACCGAGCAGGACTACTATACCTTGATGAGCACCTCGATGGCATACCTTAGGATGATGGACTATCTCGACCACGAGGGAGATGTCTATGAAGACCTGAACCTCCATGGAGAGACGGTTGTCTCGCGTCCCATTGCCCTCTTGAGGCGCGTCTTGATGGGACAAGAGACGTCGGTTCATCTTGATTTCCTTGAGGATATGGCTCATCTCATTGGCCAGCTGAGTGGAGTGGAGGACCGTATAATCCCTCCTAGAAGTCAGGTAGAGCAGTGGATGGATTCCCATCCAAGTGGCTTGGATCCTGAGGTGATCGCCTGGAGGACGAAGAACAAGGAGCGAATTGTTGAACTCCTGATCAAGCGTATCGAGGATAGACGGAGAAAAAGCTCCTTTTATCAGTTCAAGGATGATATGAGTCATGAGCAAAAGCGCAAGCAGGTGCTTGCTTGGTGGAAGGAGGACCGATTCCACTTGCACTTTGCCTTAAGAAGCACTGAGGAGCTCAATCGTTATCTTGATGGCAGCCTGGATGCTGAAACGCTCAGAATCATGAAGGAGTCGGAGAGGAAGGGTATTCCCATCTTTGCTACTCCCTATTTCCTCTCTCTTATCGATACCCGACCCCTTGAAATGCAGGAGCATCCAGGAAGTGACCTTGCCTTACGTGCTTATCTCTTCTACAGTCAGGACCTTTTGGAGGAGTTTGGTTCAATCGTTGCCTGGGAGAAAGAGGACATTGCAAAACCGGGGGAGCCTAATGCAGCAGGATGGTTGCTTCCTTCCCACAATATCCACCGTCGGTATCCCACAGTAGCCATTTTTATTCCTGATACCATGGGAAGAGCCTGCGGTGGGCTCTGCTCGTACTGCCAGAGAATGTATGACTTCCAGGCCGGGCGATTCAACTTTGAACTGGAAAAGTTGCGTCCTAAGCGGACCTGGGAAGAGCAGCTTGCCGTCAACATGGAGTATTTCCGTAATGACCCATACCTTTGGGATATCCTGATTACCGGTGGGGATGCCTTCATGAGCTCGGTGAAGTCCTTGCGTTCAATTCTGGATGCAGTACTTGAGATGGCAAGGCAGAAACTGGAAGAAAACAAACAACGACCACAAGATGATCAGTATGCTTCCATGCGCAGGGTCCGTCTTGGAACGAAGCTTCCGGTGTATCTTCCCCAACGAGTTACCAAGGAACTCATCCAGATTCTCGCTGATTTCAAGGCCGAGGCTCAGAACCTGGGCATTGACCAGTGTGTGGTGCAGACGCATATCTCCTCTGCCATGGAGATTACTCCCGATACCAGGAAGGCGATCAAGAGATTGCTTGATGCAGGTTGGGCGGTAACCAACCAGGAAGTCTTCACGGTTGCGGCCAGTAGACGTGGCCATACGGCAAAACTGCGAAAGGTACTCAATGATATCGGCGTCCTTCCTTACTATACCTTCACGGTCAAGGGATTCAAGGAGAACCGAGAGTTGTTTGCGACCAATGCAAGGAGCATGCAGGAGCAGCTTGAGGAGAGTTCCATCGGACAGGTTCCTCAGCGGTATCTCGCCACGCTTCGTCCATTCATGAGTGAGGCGGAGAAAATGGTTGAACAGATCAACATGGTTCGTGAGGGGGCTGAGATCCCATTTCTTGCAACGGACCGGAATACGATCAACCTGCCGGGTGTGGGCAAGAGCAATACCTTCAGGACCATCGGTATTACCGATGACGGGAGGCGTATCCTGGAGTTTGAGTTCGACCACACCAGGCCTCACAGCAAGGTGATCGAAGAGATGGGCTCTGTGGTCATCATAGAATCCAAGTCGATAGCCCACTACCTAAGACAGTTGGAGAAAATGGGAGAGGATCCTGCTGAATATGCCTCCATCTGGGGTTATTCTGCTGGAAGCCTTGCTCCCCGTAACCCAATATTTGAGGGTGTGGTCCGGTAGTCTCAACCTGCTTATTCAGTCCCCTTGGTCTTTGTCAGGGGGACCTTTTTTTTCGCAGATATGTTTGTTCACAGGCTTGAAAGCAGACTGTCAGTGCCAATCCAACCAGACAACCCAGAAGTACAGCAAAAATACGCTGCAGGGCGTACGACCACATGGGCTTTCCCCCTTCTTGCAAGAGTACAATTACCAGTGCCGCAAGAGCGCTACGGGTAGCTGCAGGAAATTTCAGCAAAGAGCAGATAGAAATGGTGGCTATCACTCCGATTAGGAGACCCAGCAGTTGGTGAAAAGGGAGCATGAAGCAGAAGAGACCGACAAGTGCACCGGTGATGTTTGCCTTGATTCTCGCGATGGGAAGTGCAATAGAGTTGTCCCTATCAGGGGCGAGCACCAAGAGAAGACTGATAATGGACCAATGCAGATAGTACTGGGGAAATGCTTTGTAGAAGCCATAGCAAATGACGGTTCCGAGCAAGCATTTTGTGATATAGAGCACCATGACAGGGGTGATGAGGCGGCCTTTCATGCAGGGCAGTATGGTAGGGAATCTTCAACCAGTCAACGAATACATTGCATAAACAGAAGATTTCATTAGGAGATGAACAACAAGGTATGTATTCCACAGCGATTGAGGAAAGTGGAGTATATGAGCTAAGCTATACATATGAGGAGGCACTATGAAACATAAGATAGTCATTCTGGATGGATATACGGAGAACCCAGGGGACCTGAGCTGGGATGGATTTGCAGAACTGGGAGATTTGACGGTGTATGACCGTACACCATCTGATTTGATCGCGCAGCGAATCGCTGATGCTGATATTGTCATTACCAACAAGACCCCGCTCACAGCAGAGACCATAAAGAATGCAGAGAAGATGCAATATATCGGGGTTCTGGCTACCGGGTACAATGTAATCGATGTCCAGACAGCCAAGGAGAGAGGTGTGGTAGTCACCAACATTCCAACCTATGGAACTGATGCCGTGGCACAGTTTGTGTTTGCCCTGTTGCTTGAAATCTGTCATCACGTGCAACACCACAGTGATGCAGTCAAGGAAGGGAGATGGAGTAAGGCTCCTGATTTCTGTTTCTGGGACTACCCACTCATTGAGCTTGTCGGTAAGACGATGGGAATCATCGGCTATGGAAGGATTGGGCAGGCGACAGGCAGGATTGCCAAAGCTTTTGGTATGAATGTCATTGCCTATGATTCCTATCAGAATCCTGAGCTGAAAGATGAGTATGTCTCCCTGGATACCTTGTTGTCTGAAAGTGATGTAATTGCCTTGCATTGTCCTCTTTTCCCTGAAACCGAGGGCATCATCAACAAGGAAAGCATCGCCAAGATGAAGGATGGGGTTATCTTGATCAATAACAGTAGAGGCCCCTTGATTGTAGAACAGGACCTTGTTGATGCATTGAACAGTGGAAAGATTGCTGCTGCTGGATTGGATGTCGTCTCATCTGAGCCGATCAGGGAGGACAACCCTCTCTTGCAGGCAAAGAACTGCCTGATCACACCCCATATCAGCTGGGCGCCAAAGGAAAGCCGTCAGAGATTGATGGATATCGCTGTTGCAAACCTGAGGGGCTTTCTCTCTGGTGCAAGACAGAATGTGGTGAATGAGTAGCGTCAGGGCTCTGTTTGCCGTCCTGTGAAGGCTAGCAGAGCGTGAGAAGTCTTCAAAGCCTGTCTGTATAATGCAGTTTGAAATTTATATAACAGGGTTTAAAAAATATAATAGTACAGTAAGAAACTATAATTTTAGTTGACAGAATTTAAGACTCCCCTTACTCTATCCCTAGGAGCTATTGGTGCTTCTAGGGATAATGGTGTGCCCGTCATGTTGGCTTTCGGCATACCATCTTCGTTATACCTGATCAATATATATGTAATGAGGAGATATACAATGAAGATTGGATTTATCGGACTGGGGATCATGGGCAAGCCCATGGCAAAGAATCTGCTGAAGGCAGGGCATGAGATTGTCTGTTTCGACCTGAACAAGGCGAGTGTGGAAGAAGTGGTTGCCGCCGGGGCGACGGCGGGGAGTTCAGCAGCGGACGTTGCAAGCCAGGTGCCGCTGGTGATCACGATGCTGCCCAACAGCCCGCATGTGAAGAGCGTGGTGCTGGGAGAGCAGGGAGTGCTTGAGGGGGCGAAGGCCGGCCTGAAGCTGGTGGACATGAGCTCGATCGCTCCTCTGGCAAGCCAGGAAGTGGAGAAGGCCTGTGCAGAGAAAGGTGTAAGAATGCTTGACGCCCCGGTCTCCGGCGGGGAGCCCAAGGCGATTGACGGGAGCCTTGCGATCATGGTCGGGGGGGAGAAGGAGCTGTTCGAGGAGCTGAAGGAGATCCTGCTGGTCATGGGGGCCAGTGCGGTGCACTGCGGGCCCATCGGGGCCGGGAACACGACCAAGCTTGCGAACCAGATCATCGTTGCCCTGAACATAGCGGCGGTCAGTGAGGCGTTCACGCTGGTGAAGAAGGCGGGTGTGGACCCGCACCTGGTCTTTGATGCCATCAAGGGTGGTCTGGCAGGATCGACGGTCATGAATGCAAAGGCTCCAATGATGATGGACTCCAACTTCAAGCCGGGATTCAAGATCGACCTGCACATCAAGGACCTTGCCAATGCGATGGACACGGGCCACGGGGTGGGATCGCCCCTGCCGTTGACCGCATATGTGAGGGAGATGATGGAGACGCTGCACGCCGACGGGTTCGGGGGCGACGACCACAGTGCGCTGGCCCGCTTCTATGCGAAGGTGAGCGGTACGAAGATCGGCGAGTGAGAAAGGAGAGAGGCATGGATACGAGTTTCATCAAGGGGATCATCCCCCCGATCGTGACCCCGATCACGGAGGACGAGCGCATAGACGAGGCGTCGCTGAGGAAGGTGGTGGACTTTGTCATCGAGGGGGGGTGCTCCGGTATCCTTGCCTTCGGGTCGAACGGCGAGTTCTACATGATGGAAGAGGCCGAGATGGAAGAGGCCCTGGGCATCATGGTGGACCAGTGTGCAGGGCGAGTGCCTGTCTACATGGGGGTGGGGGCGATACGCACGAGCAAGTGCGTGCGCCTAGCCCGTATGGGTGTGCGCCTTGGGGCAAGGAGCGTGTCGATCCTGCAGCCGATGTTCCTGAAGCCGACCGAGGAGGAGCTTGAGCAGCACTTCCGCACCATAGCCGCTGCAGTGAGCGAGGTGCCTGTGCTGCTGTACAACAACCCGGGCAGGTGCGGGTACGCGATGAGCCAGGACCTGGTCCAGGAGCTTGCGCACAGCATCCCCAACCTGGTGGGTATGAAGGACTCGAGCGGGGACCTGACGCAGACGATGGAGTTCGTGAGGCGGAACGCGGACATCGGCTTCAAGGTGCTGAGCGGGAAGGACACGCTGATCTACTCGGGCCTTGGGGTCGGGGCGGTTGGGGCTGTATGCTCGACGGCGAACTACCTGCCGGAGTTGGTGTGCTCGATCTACGAGAAGTACGTGGCCGGGGATATCAAGGGATCGCTGGAGGCGCAGCTGAGGCTGAATCCGATCCGCCTGGCGACCGACAAGTCGAGCTTCCCGGTTGCAACGAAGGACCTGGCGAACCTGGTGGGGACAAAGGTGGGCAGGCCCTACCTTCCCACGATGCCAAGCCCGGCCGCTCAGATGGAGAACCTCCGTCAGAGTCTCATCGATGGTGGCTTCGACGTCGTGGAATAACTCGTTTCCAGAATTAGCGTATACAATGAGAGGGTCATCAATAACGATGACCCTCTGTAAAATACTGTATGTTTTGCTTTAGATTACAGGACCGGAGTTGTGGTGAATCCCATCATATAGGAGATTCTGGAAGCAGTATCCTTGAGACGCGGAATGGCTCTCTCAATCTCTTCCACACTCATATTGGATACCAGGGCACTTACACTGATGCCGGCAATGATCTTCCCGTCCCTGCCTCTTACCGGAACAGCAGAGCAGTTGTCCCCGTCGATGAACTCATTGCGGTCACGGGCACAACCTTCACTGCGAACCTTTGCAAGCTCTTTCTTGAATGCAATTGGGTCGGTGATGGTCTGTTCAGTGTACTTGGTAAGGCCTTTTTCCTTAAGCAGGGCATCCACCTGATTTTCTTCCAGTTCGCTGGTAAGCACTTTCCCCAGTGCCGTACAGTGAATGGGTAGTTGCCTGCCTGGGGTGAAATAGGTACGAGGAGTGCTCTGGGTGTCAATTCGGTCGAGCATAAGTACTTCCCCGTTGTAGAAGACTGCCATATTGACGTTTGCCTTGGGGAACTGATTCCACAGAAGCTCAAGGTAGGGCATGGTGACTTTCCGAATTTCCTGGGAGTGAAGTGCGCTTCGACTGAGTTTGAGCGTCTTCAGGCTGATCGCATACAAGCCGGTGTATGGGTCTTTGGTCATGTACCCGGAACTCTGTAAGCTTGCCAGCAGGCGAAAAGCCATATTGCTGTTGGTGTCCAAGGCGGTACAGACGTCCTGGATGGAGATGGGGCCACTTTGCTCAGCGGCATAGTCGAGTATCTGAAAGCAGCGAGAAACAGCTTTGATGTTGTATTTGTCAGTGTCATTCGGCATGATAACGTCCTCTTTCCTATTTGAAATATATGCAAATTATTATAACACAATTATAGTATCGCATGTAATTATGAAATTATCAAAGAAAATACGACGATCATCTCCATAACATCGATACGTGAGATATAATGAGTACTGTATATTACATGAAGCGACAGACTTGCAAGTAATATGTTCAAACATATTTATAAAAAACTAAATACAAATTATAAAATCTATAATAAAAATTGACATACGAGAAAAAGCACTATAGCATGAAATAGATACTGCACACAGAATACCATATGCTAGATGCTTATAAGCTAGGAGGAGATATTATGATTCCCTATATTCAGAAAATGGAAGTCTTTCCGGTTGCAGGAAAGGACAGCATGCTGCTGAACCTCAGTGGAGCCCATGCACCATATTTTACCCGTAATATTGTCATCTTGACCGATAGTCAGGGAAACACCGGCGTAGGGGAGGTCCCAGGTGGCCAGAAGATCACCAAGGCCCTTGAGGATGTGAAGCCTGTTGTCGAGGGTTCCAAGATCAGTGAATACAAGCAGACACTCCTGAAGGTCAAGGAAGCGCTCGGGAATGATGAAAATGACGTACGTGGTTTGCAAACATTCGATTTGCGTACAGGGATCCATGTCGTTACAGCAATAGAAGCTCCTCTTCTCGACCTTCTGGGCAAGTATCTTGAGGTTCCTGTTGCATCGCTTCTGGGGGATGGGAAGATCAGGGACCGTGTAAAAGTACTCGGGTATCTCTTCTTCATCGGAGATCGAAAGAAGACAACCCTTCCCTATTATTCTGATGAAAAGAACAGTGAGGATTGGTATCGTCTTCGCCATGAGGAAGCTCTGGATGCCGATGCAGTGGTTGAGCTTGCCCGTTCAAGCCAGGACCTCTATGGCTTCAAGGACTTCAAGCTCAAGGGCGGCGTGCTCGAGGGTAGCAAGGAGATTGAGGTAATCAAGGCCATGAAGAAAGCCTATCCTGATGCCCGTATGACCCTCGACCCGAATGGTGGCTGGTCGCTCAAGGAGGCAATCAGCCTCTGCAAGGATATGCACGGGATTCTTACCTATTGTGAGGACCCTTGTGGTGCAGAGAATGGGTACAGTGGACGGGAGGTGCTCAGTGAGTTCCGTCGTGCTACCGGTCTTCCCACTGCTACAAACATGATTGCAACCGACTGGAGACAGTTTGGTCACTCCCTGGAGTTGCAGAGTGTGGATATCCCTCTCGCCGATTGTCACTTCTGGACGATGAGTGGAGCTGTCAGGGTTGGCCAGCTCTGTGATGAGTTCGGTCTTACCTGGGGCTCGCACTCCAACAACCACTTTGATATCTCCCTTGCTATGATTGCCCACGTAGGGGCGGCCGTACCGGGCAATCCAACGGCAATCGATACCCACTGGATCTGGCAGGAAGGGATTGAGCGTCTGAGTGTCGATCCGATGAAGATTGAGGATGGGCATATTGCACTCACCGGTAAACCAGGTTTGGGTATCGAAGTCGATCGGGCCCAGGTTGAGAAAGCCCACCAGTTGTATGTCGACCAGAAGCTTGGTGCTCGGGATGATGCAGAGGGTATGCAGTTCCTGATCCCTGGTTGGAAGTTTGACCCTAAAAGTCCTGCCTTGGTTCGCTGAGGCAATCCATGACGGGACGGATGCTTGCCGTCCCGTCACCAGTATACTGAAGGAAGAAATTGCATATGGATCTCGCAAGTCTGTGGAACCTGCAAGGGCAACTCTTCGCCTTGTTGGCGGTAGGGGCGTTGCTTCGAAAAGTGGGGTTGTTCAGTGAACACACGAAAGGGTTCCTGACCGACCTCGTGCTCTATGTGACCTTGCCGAGCAGCATCATTCTCTCCTTCAGAATGGATGTCAGTAGGGAAATACTGCTCTCCTTCTCCATTATCTTTTTTGTGTCAGTAGGAATACAACTGTTTTGTTTCTTACTATCCAAGGTAACCTATGGCAAGCAGGAGCAGGGAAAGAAGAGTGTCTTGCGCTATGGCCTTTTGGTCTCCAACGCAGGATTTCTCGGGTTGTCCATTGCAGGAGAACTCTTTGGGGCAGCTGGGTTCATGTATGCTTCCATCTACCTGATCCCGCAGCGAATTGTCATGTGGACCGCCGGTCTATCCATTTTCAGCCCGGCAGCAGTCAACAAGAAGCAGGCTGCGCTGAAAGTCATCCTTCACCCCTGTATGGTTGCGGTGTACGTTGGACTGCTCTGGATGTTGTTCCCGGTTAAGATTCCTTCGTTCATGGAAATGACGCTTTCCTCTCTTGCCGGTTGCACCACAGCCTTGTCCATGATGCTTATCGGTTCCCTCTTTGCTGAGATGAAGAGGGAACACCTTCGAATAGACCGGAATCTTGTTGGTTTTTCCTTGTTGCGTCTTGGTTTTATTCCCTTGGTCTCATTTGTGGCGACAAAGCTTCTTGGCCTCGATCCGCTGATTATCGGGGTCTCTGTCATCTTGGCAGCGATGCCTGGGGGGTCTTCGACGGTGATCCTGGCCTCCAAATATGGGAGGGATACCATATATGCTTCAAAGTTGGTTATTGTTAGTACCTTTCTGTCCCTGATCTCCATTCCGATTTGGGGAATGGTTTTATAGAGTTCATATATTATAGAGAGCTTTATAAAATTCTAATGCCATTATACATAATCTGGTGCATATCCTCATGGTTTTTGGATTTTAAGCAACTGGTAAAAATGTGATTCATTAATGAAAACTTGATGATTGATATGTTTAATTATTTGTATAACAACTACTAAGATGCAAATATTACAAACAATGCTGATGAACTCGTACATATGCAAATGTTGTATATTCTTTCACAAGTTAGTTGATTATTTCATAGATTATTATAGAAAAATCAAAAAGTTTTTGAAAAATATAATTTTTTCGTTGACATATGGAAAATCCAAGCTTAGGCTATTGATATGGATAAGGTGCTGTAACCAGGAAGTGGTATGTTTCCTGGAAGCAGTCCCTATTCCTCTGTTAGGGATCTGGGGCTGTTAGCAGGGATCCATATATTGGAAACCCCTCCGGGGATGTTTAGTTTAGAAAGGAGATTATCGTATGAAGAAACTATTGCTTCTCTCGCTCTGTTTGATGTTGGCCGGTGGTGCACTATTCGCAGCAGGTGCCTCTGAGGAAGCTGTTCCCACTTTTGAAGGGAAGAATGTTCGTGTTGTTATTGGTTCCACATCAACCGGTGGTGATTCCTATTTAATCGCAGAAACGGTCAGCCGCTATCTTGGCAAGGAACTTGGTGCAAACCTGAAAGTTGATGCTGTAGGCGCAGCTGTTGCACTGGATGCAATGCAGACCGTCAAACCCGATGGGAACACTATCATGATGTTCCATGACATGACCTATCTTGGTATCTCCTTCGGGGCATATGATGAGATGTACAGCCTTGAGAATATGACCGTTGGTCCTCGTATTGCACAGAATCCTGGCAGTGCTTGGGGTGCAAAGGTTGAGGCTCCCTATGAAAGTCTTGCAGAGATTCCTGAGTATCTGAAGAAGAATCCTAATGCAGTAGTCCGCATGGCTTGTGAAGCTGGTGGCGTCTCCCACGTTGGGTTCATCGTATACTGGCAGTGGGTCATGGACACCTATGGTGCTGACATTGCTGACAGAATCCGCGTAGTAATCGGTGGATCAACCGGTGATAAGCTCCAGATGCTCTGGGACGGAAATGCTGACGTAATCTTCGCCGACTACACCAGTCTCTTGCAGTACACCCAGACTGATGATCCGAAGCTCGCTATGAAGTATATGGGTCTCTTGGACAACATCGAAGGCGTTGATGAGGCTAGCTATGCTGATCTTGGCATCACCCTTGATGGAAAAGAGTTCCGCTTCGCCAAGGACTTCCTGATCTACCTGCCGAAGGATTTCCCAGCAGAATTGGTAGCTGAGCTTGAAGCTGCTATGAAGAATGTCAATGCTGATCCTGGCTTGAAGGCTGACCTGGGCAAGATGAACTTCCGCCCTGGTAAGTACCTCAATGTCGAAGAGAGTAAAGCATTCATCTATGATAAGCGTGACAGCCTCCAGGGCTTGATTGACAGAGCTCCGTCCTTGGACGATCTGGTTCTGTAATACTTTTAATTCCTAATGGTATACTGACTGCAGGACCTATGCCCTGCAGTCAGTCTATGAGGAGAAACCTATGCCGCATATTGATTACAAACTTTCAACGTCCCACTGGATCTTCCCTCCGATCATCATGGGAATCTTGGCCTTCTTTGCCATCATCATGCTGATCCAGCGTGCATTGAAGTGCAAAAGACAGGGAACGCCGTTCTTCAATTTCAAGAACTATCATTTCTTTGAGAAGGACTGGGATAAGGTACGACTTCCGGGAACCTTGATCCTTCTTGTCCTATACATTCCCTCTATGGAACTGCTAGGGTTTCTTCCTGCATCGATTATATTTATCTTCTTGTTCAATGTTTTGTTTGTAGGGATTCACCAGCTCTCCTCCATTCCCATTGCCTTCAAGACCAAGAAATTCTGGTCGAACCATGACTTCAGGTCCTTGCTGATCTCCCTGATTATTGCAGTGGTATCCTCGCTGCTAATCTGGTTCTTTTTCGGCCAGGTCTTCAAGATTACCCTGCCGTAACAGAGGAGGTACATAATGGAAATTTTTGCATTCGGACCGCTACAGATTATGATGTCTCTTTTGGGCGTAGTAATCGGTGTTGTATTTGGCTCCCTTCCCGGCATGACAGCGACGATGGCGATTGCCATCTTCCTTCCCCTTACCTATGCATATAGTCTTACCACCAGTCTGTTCCTTTTGCTGGGACTCTATGTTGGTGGTATCTCAGGGGGGTTAATCCCTGCAATCCTGTTGAATATCCCAGGGACTCCTTCTTCCATCTGTACTGGGTTTGACGGATTCCCCATGGCAAAGCGTGGAGAGGGACTCAGAGCTCTCAGGATTGGTATCACCGCAAGTCTTATTGGTGGCCTTATCAGTCTTGCCAGCCTCTGGTTCTTTACCCCGCCTCTTGCACGCCTGGCGATCAACTTCTCTGCCATTGAGAAGTTCCTCATCATTGTATTTGCCCTGACTATCATTGCTGCCTTGAGCAAGGGAAGTATGATCAAGGGAATCTTTGCCGGGTTTGCCGGTGTGCTGATCTCTCTCATTGGGCAATTTGCTGACAACAATACGATGCGTATGGTCCCTAAGCTGTTCCGTGTTGATCTCCGCATGGGCTTCCAGCTTCTACCTGTCCTGATCGGTCTTTTTGCCTTGGTACAGATTTTCCAGGAGGCTGAGACCGGTATCAAGGAAGAGCACCAAAATATCGATTTGAATCATGAAACAAGAAAATTCTCCTTCAAGGATTTCAAGGGACAGGGCCTCAACCTGATTCGTAGTGGTCTTATCGGAACCTTTGTTGGTGTCCTTCCTGGTGTTGGAGGCTCAGCGGCTTCCTTGCTCTCCTATTCACAGGCTAAGAGCATGAGCAAGCATCCAGAGAAGTTCGGTACCGGCTATATTGGTGGATTGGTTGCAAGTGAAGGGGCCAACAACGGTTTGACCGGTGGTGCCTTGATCCCCTTGCTCTCGCTCGGTATTCCCGGTGACAGTACCACTGCGGTACTCATCGGAGCCTTTATGCTCCAGGGAATCCAGGTTGGACCACTGTTCATCACAAACAATCCTGATATCTGGAAAACGATTCTGGTTGCCATGGGTGTTGCAAACATTTTCATGTACATTGTGATGTTCTATCCGATTAAGTACATTGTTAAGGTTATCAACTTCCCGAAGGCGAGAATCTATCCTGTCATCATCCTGCTCTGTACGGTTGGCAGCTACGCCACGCAGAACGGCAATATGTTTGATGTCTGGGCAATGCTCTTCTTTGGTGTGGTTGGTTACTTCTTTGCAAAGTTCAAGTATAGCATTCCCTCCTTCCTCATCGGTTTCATTCTTGGTAGTGACCTGGAGAAGTACTTTGTTGATTCAATCAAGGGATCTGGAGGGGACTTGATGACATTCTTCTCTCGCCCGATCGGGAACGTCATTTGGGTCTTGATTGCTGTTTCCCTAATCTATGCGTTCTATGATGAGTGGAAGACAAAGAGACTGGCAAGGAAGGCGAAGAAATGAATGCATTGCTCCTGAAGATCGATTCCAGAGATACGGTAGCCATTATCACTGAAGCCTCCCGCAAGGGTGATGTGGTTGATGGTATCACGCTCCTCTCTGATATTCCCCAGGGTCATAAGGTGGCCCTGCAGGATATGCAGAAAGGGGATGAGGTTATCCGCTACGGAGTAGTGCTTGGCTATTTGCTTGAAGGGGTGAAGAAGGGTGCTTGGATTAATGAAAACTCCCTTGAGTTACCACTTCAGCCGCCTTTGGAGGCACTCTCCTTCAAAGAGCCTGAGGAGGTAGTGCTTCCCCAACCAAAACGTACCACCTTCCTGGGATATGAGAACCCAAATGGGTGGTATGCCGGGACGCGCAACATCCTTGCTATCACCACCACGGTACAGTGCGTCAGTGGGGTGGTGGATCAATTGGTGAAACGAATTCAGGCTGAATTGCTTCCTCAGTATCCAAATGTCGATGGAGTGGTTGCAATCAATCACGCCTACGGGTGTGGGGTTGCAATCAACGCACCTGATGCAGTCATTCCTATCCGATCGATTAAGAACACCATCAAGAATCCCAACTTTGGGGGTGAAATTATGGTGGTGGGGCTCGGTTGTGAGAAACTCACCGTCGATAAGCTACTTAGTGATGAAGAGAATACCCCAGAGAATGTCATAATCCTTCAGGACTATCCAGGGTTTCAGCCGATGATGGATGCCCTGCTGGCTATGGCGGAGAAGAAGCTCAAGAAGCTTGACAAGCGTAAACGTACCACCTTGCCTCTCGAGAAACTCTGTGTTGGCATGCAGTGTGGTGGCAGTGATGCTTTCAGCGGTGTGACGGCCAATCCAAGTGCGGGCTATGCCAGTGACCTTCTTGTCTCAGGTGGTGCCACGGTGATGTTCAGTGAGGTCACTGAGGTCCGTGATGGGGTGCATTTGCTTGCCGAGCGTTGCAAGGACGAGGAAGCTCTCAAGAAGTTGGTTACTGAAATCGGTTGGTATGATGAATACCTTGCAAAGGGAAGTGTGGATCGCAGTGCAAACCCTACTCCTGGAAATAAGCAGGGTGGTCTTTCCAATATTGTTGAGAAAGCGATGGGTTCAATCGTGAAGAGTGGACATGCTCCCATAGTCGAGGTGCTCGGCCCTGGTGAGCTTCCTACCAAGAAAGGGCTCATATTCGCTGCCACCCCAGCGAGCGATATTGTCTGCGGTCCCAGCCAGCTTGCCAGCGGAATGACCGTCCAGGTCTTCATGACCGGACGTGGAACCCCGTATGGTTTAGCGGAGGCACCGGTGATCAAGGTTTCCAGCCGTAATGCGATGATGAATAGGTGGCAGGATCTGATCGATCTTGATGCAGGCTCCATTGCTACCGGTGAGGAGACTGTCGAAGTGGTTGGGAAGCGCTTGTTCAACCTGATCCTGGATGTGGCAAGTGGAAAGAAACCGTTCAGTGAACAGTATGGGCTGAACAATTTCCTCTGCTATTTCAATCCAGCTCCGATTACATAATTTATATGTAGTTGTTTAGAGGATCCCTTTCTGTATTGAAAGGGGTCTTTTTCGTATTCATCCTTTTCTCATATTTTCCGAATGGTTTCTTCACACCCCTATGGTGTAGTATGGCCAGAAGCCAAGAGGCAAGGGATCTACCCGGAAGAACTCTTGGTGGGAAGTACAGATTCTGAGAACGCCTGCCTGGCTACAAGGCAGGGTAGCAAGGAGAGAGATCCCTTGTCCTGTATCTGAGGTTGTCAGTGGGGCACCAGAATCACTTCCAGGATTTGAAAATTACCTTCATAAAAGATACCTCCAGACTACCCAATCCTGCCTAAGAGGCAGGAATTGGGTGGAACCATGTACTGATTAAATGTATGGAAATACGATGTAATAAATCACATAATATATGATAAAAGTGTGATAAAAATCACATAATATGCAGAAATTATGTGATATCCTTTTGCTTTCTACCTAAATTCAGTCTATACTTGGGGAGAAAAAGAGGAGGGATCCTATATGGAAAGAACTGCAATGAAGTCTCTCGAGGCATGGAAACACTCTTTGTATCGTAAACCATTGCTTCTGCAGGGTATCCGTCAGGTGGGTAAGACCTGGTTGCTCAAGGAGTTTGGGAGACAACACTACGAGCGAGTTGCATATTTCAACTTTGATGAACATCCTGAATATAGGCAATTTTTTGAGTCCACCAAAGATATCAAACGTATATTGAACAATCTTCAATTCGTTGCAGGATTTCCTATAACTGAGGGCACTACGTTGATTATCTTTGATGAGATCCAGGACGCTCCGAATGTCCTGAATGCATTGAAGTATTTTCATGAGAAAGGGAATGGGTACCATGTTGCTTGCGCTGGATCCTTGCTGGGGGTCTCTCTTGCCAAACCATCTTCTTTTCCAGTTGGACAGGTTGATTTCCTGAAAATTCACCCAATGACTTTCAGGGAGATGCTCATTGCGGAGGACGAGAAAGATTTGGTGGCATATCTGGATGCCAAGGAAGATGGTGATCCAATCCCTGAGGCTTTTTTCAACCCACTGCTAGATCACTTTAAAAAGTATATTCTGCTTGGAGGAATGCCTGAGGTAGTCTCGCGGTGGGTAATTGAGCGAAAGAGTGAAAGCATAGACTCAATTCTCTGGTCGATTGTCCAAGCCTATGAGAGAGATTTTGCAAAACATCCTGAACCTAGAGAGTATCCAAAGCTGATGCATATTTGGCATTCTCTTCCCTCTCAGTTGTCAAGAGAAAATAAGAAATTCTTATATCAACTCGTTAAGCAGGGAGCAAGAGCCAGGGAGTACGAGAATGCATTGTATTGGTTGGTTTCGGCGGAGGTGGTCACCAAGGTAACACGATGCACCAAGCCTGCACTGCCCTTGTCAGCCTACGAGGATCTTTCCTCTTTCAAGCTCTATTCCGCCGATATCGGTTTGCTCAGAAGGTTGTCCCAACTAGATATTTCCTCATTTCTTAACCCAGTCCAATTGTTTTCAGAATTTAAAGGGTCCTTTGCTGAGAACTATATTTTGCAGTCTCTCTCTGCTGCTTTCTCCGTGCCTCTTAGGTATTGGACAAGTAGCGACAATCGTTATGAAGTTGATTTTCTTCTGCAATACAAAAATCTTATTATTCCTATTGAAGTGAAGGCTGATAAAAATATTTCGAGTTCCTCGTTGAAGGCGATAAAGCGACTCCATGAAGATGCCTTTCCGCTGAGGGTACGGTATTCTTTGCAGAATCTTAAGTTTGATGGAGATATACTTAATATTCCTCTGTTTATGGCTGACTGGAGTGAGCAACTCATAACTAGGGTTTTAGGGATGGAAACCGAGTAAAATGGATTCTGGGTAACATGGTTCGTTTGAGCTGTATTCTCTTGGTGGGACGTACAGATTCGGAGAATGCCTGCCTAAAAGTCAGGGGAATTGCCCCATCCCACTGATAAATGAATCGGCTGACCCTACCACCTGATTTTACAGTTATGTACGTACCTGTGCTATTATGGTATGACATATAATCAATATAAGCACAGGAGCGGAGTACCATGGAGTTGTTTCACGGACTGGCAGCCCTCTTCTCAGGCAAGGGCAGGGAGTTTCCACCTACCCTCTCAACACGGGCGCGCGTAAAAGGCAGGGCCCTTATTAAGAGATTCTATGCTCTCAACGGTATCTCCATTGTATTTCTCATGGAGAATATCCTCATCCTCTACGCCATTGCCAATGCTGTCTCCGATCCCCTGATTGCCGTGCTTTCTTCCTTTGTCCATCTGACTATGCCATTCATGATCGTCGGCAAGCACCTGGTATCGAAGATCGGGGGGGCACGCACTTGGGCACTGGGGTGGTTCCTCCGCTACGTGTTTGCATCCTTTCTGATTGTTGCCCCGATGGCTGTTCCCTATGTGCCCCAAGCTGTAGTTTCTGCAATCATACTCGTTGCTGCTTTCGGTTTCGCGCTCTTCAGGAGCATGGGAGTTGTGGCGACTTCGCCGCTTGAGGGTGAGGTAACCACGCCGGAGAACCGGGGAGCTTTTCTCGCAGGCAACCACCTTCGGGTCACTACGACTCAGATTATTGCTATGCTGGTGATTATCCTCATAACCCGCTACACCGCAGAGATCTGGGTTTATCAACTGCTAATTGCCATCGCTTGCCTTATCGGCCTCTATGCCTCCACGGTGCTCGCTCGGATCCCTGAATCGCAGATGCCGCAGGTATCCGCTCGTATACCGTTGGGGCAATCCTTTAGGCGACTGTGGGGTCAGAAACAGGCTCGCGGATTGCTGTTTGCTTGGAGCGGCGGTCTGGTGAGTTTCATGATGGTCATTCCCTTCATGATGATAGCGGTGAAGAACGGTTATGGGACCCAGGACTCCACAGTCCTGCTCTTTTCGCTCATTCTACTGATTGGGGGAGTATCTTCGTCGGTGATCAATGGAATGATAGCAGACCAGGTAGGCCCTCGGCCGATTCTCTTGCTGAGTACAGCAGGCCTTCTGCTACCAGCAGGAATGTGGGCATTTGCTCCTGAGATTTTCAGTCCTCTGTTGGTGGGAGTGGCCTTCTTCATTGCCGGATACTGCAAGTTCGGCATCATTGTTGGACTGAACCACTACTTTCTCTCTTCAATCGGTGATGCCGACCGGGTCGGCAGCGCGCTATTCATCCGCGTCTTCTCCGGTGTGGCTGCAGGTCTTTCGGGGACGGTCATCGGTGGGGGGTTGCTCTCTTGGCTGGAATTCTCGGGGTATACCGGGATGGACGGCTACCGTCTCTATTTCAGGATTATCATCGGGGTGCTGGTGGTGATGATTTTTCTTGTTCGATCGCTTGAGAAGCTCAATGAGTGGCCGCTAACGAATGTTATCAGTCTCTTCATGGCACCTCGGGACCTCTACGCCATCCATGTGCTCAATCGGCTACGCAACCAGGATGATAGCGCTGAGGATGCCCGGACCGTGAAACGGCTCGGGACCATCGGCTCGACCATCCCGGAGACCGAACTCAGAGAGCAGCTCGATTCTCCGCTGCTTACTGTCCGCGTTAATGCTTTGCAGGCGCTCGGGAACATCTCCTTCGGGAGAAAGACCGAAGATGCTGTGCTCAACCAGCTTTCCTGCGGCGAGCATACCACCGCTTGGATAGCGGCAGAAATTGTCGGCAAGCACCAGATCAAACGGGGTGTAGAACTGCTTCGCTGGGGACTGGGCTCTTCAGACCATTTTCTCCAGGGAAAGTGTATGGTTGCCCTTGTCCGGCTTGGGGACACTGACTCCTATGCTCAGATTGTCTCACTCTTCAAATCATCAGATAATCCGAGGATTATCATTCACGGTGCCAAGGCCCTCTCGCTTATGGAAGGTATGTCGGCCCTGACGGTAATCCTCCGTAAATCGATTGATCCCGAACTCCCAGCCTCTGTCGTGGACGAGGTGCTTACTGCCGCGGCGGCGACCGTATCGCTGGAGCAGCGGTGGTACCACTTTCTCCAGAAGTACAATAAAAACCGGTATGTCGGGGCAACCGAGTTTATCTCCGATCTGGACGGTGTTGCTTTCAGGAAAGAGGATATTAGCTTGTTCGCCAAGATGGCGGGGCAGGAGCAGATGCTTCCCCATTTTACCAGGACACTGGAGAATCTCGCTGCTGTGAGCAACAGTCCTGTCGCTCTTGAGATACGCAGCCTGTTATCGGATATCGGGATTGATCATATTCCTGTCAAGACGGCCTTCTGTATCGCCCTGATCCTCTCGGCGGTTTCCGATCGGGCCCACCCCCTGACAGGGCTTCCATCCTGATTGAATGAGTATATGGTGCTGCCGTAGCTGCCGTTGAGTTAGTCAGGGCTCTGTGCTGACTATTAGTATGAGAATATGGTAGATTCAGATAACAAATCACATAATTACTGTAGAAAGGGTGAGGAGAATCACATATTGAGCAAAATCCCCGCAATGAATCATGTGACTATCGTATGTATATAATCCGGAAAAACAAGTTTTTCTTGACATCGCCAACTAGGTATGCAAATCTAATAATCAGTGATAATCAGATTTGGTAGGTTAGTATGGATGTGTTGATCGATGGACTCTGTAGAGATGAAGAAGATAAGCTGGTTTTTTCTCTTATTCGCTATATTCGTGAGAAGAACTTGAAAGCTGGTGATAAACTGCCATCCATACGTGCGTTTGCAACTGAACTGGGTGTATCGCAGAGTCAGGTTAGGTCAGGAGTCCTGAGGGCTGCATCGATGGGGTTGATCAATATACTTCCCCGTTCAGGTTGCTATGTAGCCGATATGGGGCTCTCAAAAATTGTGGGACCTTTTGCCTTGTTGTTCGAGGCAATGTACATGAACGACCAACCTCCTTTGTTTCATATCTATGCACTGAAAACCACGCTGGAGAGGGGTATCGCCAAGCGAGTGGCAGATATCAGGACCGTTGAGGATCTTGCAGAGATGAAATTCATCCTGGATCAGATGGCGACCGTTTCTGAACAAGCCGATATGATTCGACTTGATGAGGAATATCATGCCAAGCTTGCCAATGCAAGTAGGAATCCTCTCTATTTCAGCCTCATAACTGCCATCCACTCCATTCTTCGCCCGTCACGGTTCCGTTACAAAGATTTTGTTTCTGAGTTTCCTCAGTCCTTGAAGGATCATACCGATCTGTTCGAAGCAATCAAAGATCAGGATGGACAGAGAGCAGGGGATATTGCCGAGCGGCATAGCAATAGACGGATGAGACGGTTAACCCAAGATTACTAAAACGGTTTATATTTTCTTGTTAAATTCTAGCTATACTCATAGTATTAATTAAATTATTTATTCATTTTTCTTACAAATTATAATTTAAGTATAATTTTATTGACAATGCGTTGTTCAATGGTATACTTGATATAGAAAGACTGGTAATCACTGATTATCAGATTGGTCCTCAAGTGTTTGGGGAAAAGTAACAAATTGCTCTTGTACAAAGGTACAGGGTCATGTGGAGGTTTCTATGACGACAAAAAGAGTGCTTGTACTACTCGCTTGCCTGCTGCTCACAACAGTTGCTCTGTTTGCAGAAGGTACCAAAGAAGAATATCCGAGTAAGGATATTGAGTTCATCGTAAGCTCTGGTGCTGGTGGCGGTACCGATGCTATCAGTCGCAAGGTCTCTCAGCTTGCAGAGAAAGAACTTGGTGTTGCAATCTACTTTGTAAACAAACCAGGTGCAGATGATGCAGTAGGCCCGAACTTGTTGATGGGTGCAAAAGCTAATGGCTATACCATTGGTAACCTCAACTATGGTTCGATCATCAATGCTCCTTTCACTGGTTTGATCAAGGGTTATGATTTGGCAAAACTCCAGATCTTTGCTCTGATCACCCAGGAGCCCGATGCAATCATGGTTGGCAAGAATTCTCCTTACCAGACTTTTGATGCATTGATTGCTGCTGCAAAAGCAAATCCAGGACAGATTCGTATTGCTGACCAGGGAATCGGCAGCCGTGTTAACCTGTTGGCTCTCAAGATTCAGGACACCTATGATGTACAGTTCAATTTGATCTCCTACCAGAGTTCTGCTCCACAGCGTGAAGCAATCCTCAACGGGGAAGTTGATGCAGCAATCACCAGCCTTGGTGACTTCGCTCCTCTGCTCCAGAGTGGTGATGCTGTAGGTATCATCGAGTTCAGCACCAAGCGTAATGGTGGCTTCCCCACCGTTCCAACTGCCATGGAACTCGGACTTGATGAGAGCCTGCTCTCTGGTTCATTCTTGACTGTTGCCGCTCCTGCTGGAACCCCTGAAGATGCTATTGCTAAACTCGTATCTGCTTTCGAAGCAGCTGCAACCAGCAAAGAGTTCAGCGATTGGGCTGCCACCGTTGGTGTCTCTCCTGACTTCAAGAGTGGTGCAGAGTTGAAGACCTTCCTCGACAACAAGATTGCCGGCGAAACTGCTGCTCTCCAGGCATTGAAGGATCAGGGAATTATCTAAGCTAATAATTCAGTTTTTTGAAAAACAATGTACCTACCGCATGGCCCTAAACCATGCGGTAGGCCATGAAAAGTCTACGTCAACGAGCCATAGGCCGTGCCCTAGTTAGGAGTATCTTCCTTATGAAAACCATCAAGCCCTATCTGCAAGGCAAGGTACTAGTTCCCTTACTCATGCAGATCGCCCTTATCGTCTATGTGATAAGTGCCCTTCAGTTAGCTCCCCCTGTTGTAAAAGGATTGCTCTCTGAATCATCCTTCCCTTTCTTCATCTTCTTGATCGCCACACCTGCAGCCATCAAACAGCTCTACGATGGCATTAAGGCAGTGAAAAAGGAGATTGGGGAGAAAGCTGAGGTAGTGCACCAGAAGAAGAGCATTAAACCGTTGCTTACCGTTCTCGTCATGGCTGTATTCGTAGCCCTGTTCGATATACTTGGTTTCACGGTGCTTGCTCCTCTGTATGTGTTTGCATTCATGCTCATCTTTGATGATAAGCCACAGCACATTGTCCGCAAGATCATTTACTCCCTCATCATTGGAGTCCTTGTATACATCATGTATGTTATCGCCTTTGATATTCGATTCCCGCAGATCTGGAGGTAGATGATGGATCAAATACTGCAAATTCTTGCAGGGACCACCGTGGTGTTCCAGCCACTCTCCCTGTTGTATCTTTCCATAGGATTCTTTATCGGAATCATCTTCGGAGCACTTCCAGGACTGACCTCCATGTTGGCAATTGTCCTGTTGCTCCCGATGACCTATACCATGCCGATGACCTACGCCCTTATCATGTGTATGGGCGTGTATATGTCCGGTATCTATAGTGGGAGTATTACCGCTATTACCATTAATATTCCTGGTGCACCTTCAGCATTGATGACCTGTATCGAGGGCCATCCCATGATGCAGAGAGGCAAAGGCGCAAAGGCAATAGGACACGCAACCATTGGTTCAGCCATCGGTGGAGCGATCGGAGCCTTGCTCCTGATCTTTGTCTCTCCTCTTGCGGTCAAGCTTGCGCTGAAGATTCGTACCCCAGGAAAGTTCTCCCTTATTCTCTTCGCTCTCATCGTAATCGTGATCGTTGAGAAGAAGCGGACAAAAGCCATTCTTACCATGGCACTGGGCATCATGCTCTCGACTGTGGGTATGGATCCTCTCAAGTCGGTTTCCCGGTTTACCTTTGGAAACCCGAACCTGATCGAGGGTATCGACCTTACTACCTTGATCATCGGTGCCTTTGCCATCAGTGAGCTGTTTGTGCAGTCCACGGTAAACAACGAGAAGTATCGTGAGATGACCTCGATAGCAAACGCCGTCAAGTTCAAGCGAAAGGAGTTCTTCCCTTCCTTGCATGAGATGCGGGAAATTGGGTGGCTTACCTACGTAAAGAGTGCTTTCACGGGATACCTCATTGGTGTCCTTCCAGGGGCAGGGGCTTCCATGGCTGGGTTTGTCTCCTATGTTGAGGCAAAGCGAGTCAGCAAGCATCCCGAGCGTTTTGGTGGAGATGCCATCGATGGTCTTGTTGCAGCGGAAACTGCAAACAATGCCATGTGTGGTGGTGCATTGGTTCCCATGCTCTCATTGGGTATTCCAGGTGACGGCACAACGGCAATCATCCTTGGTGTCTTGATGGTCTATGGAGTGGTTCCTGGTCCAGATTTGCTCGTGAAGCAGATGCATGTCATGGCACCCATGTATATGGCACTGTTTGTAAGTGCTGCAGTACTGATGCCAATCTCCCTGTTCCTGTTTGGACCCTACTACCTGAAGATTGTACGGATCAATCGCCTGGTGCTCTACAGTACCATTGCCTTGATCGCAATACTCGGCGTCTTTGCAGCGACCTACTCTGCGTTCCAGATGGGTGTGGCTTTGGTTATCGGTATTGTCATGTACTTCCTGAAAAAGCAGGGTTATCCCAATGTACCGTTCATTCTGGCGGTTATCCTTGGACCCCTCTGTGAGCAATATCTGAGGACTTCCCTGACACTTTCCAGTGGCAATCCGATGGTGTTTATTACCAATTTCGACAGCCTATTTTTCCTTCTTCTTACCGTTGCATTCGCAATTCTGCTCCCACGGGCTAACAGACGAGCAGCTGAGTTGGAGAAGAAGAACCGGGCAATGGATGAGAACAAATGATCAAGAAGAACTGTAACGACGTAAAAGAAAAGCTCCAGGCTGGCAAGCAAGTGCTTGCCGCCTGGGCACAGGCTGCAAGCAACATCACAACTGAGGTGTTGGCAGATGCAGGTATGGATGTAATTGTGATTGACATGGAGCACTCTCCGGTTGATCTCTCGACCTTGGTCACCCAGTTCCAGGCAATGAATGGCTATCCTGCTGTTCCGTTTGTACGGGCTCCTTGGAACGATTTTGTCACGATCAAGCGAATCCTCGATGCAGGTGCCTATGGGATAATTGTGCCCAATGTGGAGACGGTGGAAGAAGCAAAGGCGGCCATCGCAGCTGTTCGCTATCCCTTGACGGGTATCCGTGGTGTTGCTGGCAGTACACGTGCAGCACACTACGGAAATGATACGCTTTCCTACTTTACCAAGGCAAATGACCTGGTGATGTTGTTTCTGATGATCGAATCCCCCAAGGGAATGGAGAATCTTGATGAGATCCTCAAGCTTGATGGATTCGATGGGATTATGGTGGGGCCTGTGGACCTTGCAACCAATCTGGGCTTCCTCGGTAATGCCCAAGCCCCAGAGGCGAAGGCTGCCTTGGCTGAGGTTGAGGCAAAGACCCTTGCCTCCGACAAGTACCTGATGGCCCTCGGGGCAGACTGGGATGCAGCTGAGAGAAAGCTGCAGCAGGGTGTGCATATCGTAACCTGCATGTCAGACACACTCTCCTTGGGAGCGTTGGCCCGAAGTAATGTGAAGAAGTTCAAGGAAGCAGGATTTTAAGGAAAGAGGTAAGATATGGATTATTTCAAGCGTGTAGCAGCACTGACTCCTACAAAGTTCTGGGTTAATAATGTAAGCCGCGAGGAGGCTCAGCTGGGAATTTCAGCTGGTGCTTCAGGGTGTACGCAGAATCCTTCCTATGTCTGGAAGATGCTCAACCATCCAGAGGAGAAGGAGTATGCGACCAAACTTCTCAAAGAGACAATGCGGGAGACCGATGATGATAATCAGGTCATCTGCATACTCCAGAGGAAGTTGATCAAGGGAGTCTCTGATATCTTCATGGATGTGTACAACCGTACCCATGGGGAGGCAGGGTATGTCAGTATCCAGGGTGATCCCATCCATGAAGAAGACTACCAGGTCATACTGGATGAAGCACGCCTGAACAGGGAGATGAATCCCAATATCATGATCAAGATTCCTGCAACCGAGAGTGGTCTCAAAGCGTTGGAGATTCTCCTCTCTGAAGGAACTCCTATTAACGCCACAGAGGTGATGGGAGTCGATCAGGTGATTGCCTTGGGCGAGATCTATCAGCGTGTCTTTGAGCAGACAGGAAAGAGACCTGTCATGTATTTCTCCCTGATCACCGGTATTTTCAACGAGTGGTTGAGAGGGGATGTACAGGAAAAAGGAATCGATATCAACGCCGATGTGTTGCATCAGGCAGGTATGGTTATTGCCAAGAAGGTCTACCAGTTGAATCATGACCGTAATTACAAGATGGGCTTCATCTCTGGTGGTGCACGTACCCTTGATGACTTCTACGAGATGGTTGGTGGGGATGTCTGTGTGACAATGAACTGGAAGGGCAGCTGTGATGAGCTTATCAAGGAAGATAAGCCGGTAATCTCCCGTCTTTTCAATCCTGTCCAGCCAATGGTTCTTGACCAGTTGCAGAAGACGCTTCCCCAGTTTAACCAGGCTTTCCAGGAAGGCGGTTTGACTGCTCAGGAGTTTGAACACTATGGTCCTGTGATGTATTTCAGGGATAGTTTCATTCGTTCTTGGGAGAGTGCCGTCGAATTGGTTGCCTCTCTACGATAACAATATAAAAGGAGCGGCTGATGAAACCCGTTGTACTGATCCCCCAGGATGTTGCTAAAGAGGGTAAGAACTACCTCATCGAACGGGGTTATTCCATTCGAATGGGAAGAGGGACCGATAAGGCTTCCTTGATTGCCGATATTCAAGATGTTGATGCAGTTCTCTTTCGCAACGAAGCCTACGATGCTGATGTCCTTGAGGCAGCGAAGCGGGTTAAAGTGCTTGCCCGACATGGGGTTGGGGTAGATAAGGTTGACCTGAAGAAAGCTGAAGAGTTGGGTATCTGGGTAACCAATGGAGCTCTTTCAAATTCCAATACGGTAGCAGAGATGACTCTTGGCTTTATCATTGCATTGGGACGAAATCTGGTGGCAAGCAATGAGGCTGCTCATGTAGCTGACTATGATTTTCGTGACCGTGTTATCTCCATGGAGCTTGAGGGTAAGACGCTTGCGCTCCTCGGGCTGGGGAAAATCGGTAAACTCGTTGCACAGAAAGCCCACTATGGGCTTGGAATGAAGATTGTCGCCTATGATACCAACCAGGCTCATCTTCCTTTTCCTTCCTATGTTACGCAACTCAGTTCATTCAATGAAGCTTTCACAGTTGGTGATTTTGTCTCAGCTCACTATCCTGCAGGTGGAGAGAACCATCATTCGATTACCAAGGAGCAATTCTCCTTGATGAAACCGAGTGCCTACTTCATGAACCTTGCCCGTGGCGAGTTGGTTGTGGAGTCTGACCTGATTGAGGCACTGAATGAGGGAAGGATAGCGGGGGCTGGGCTTGATGTTTTTGAGGAAGAACCCCCAAAAAGGGATAACCCACTGTTGGCTATGGAGAATGTCTTGTTGACACCGCACAATGCTGCAATGACAGCAGAATGCAGGATTCGTATGTCGCTTCACGCGGCACAGGGCATTGATGAAGTATTGTCGGGGAAGGTTCCAACGTGGCCTATGAACAGGCCGGAACATCCTCGCAGAGTTAGGGAGGATGTATGAACTATTTATCAAAGGAACAGATTGAGGAACTACGGCAGTTTGACACTCCGACAGTCAGCAATGCAATAGAGAAGTTCAAGCTAAGAAGTAAAATAGAAGGGTTCACATCCCCCAAGATTAAAGCCATCTATCCTGACAGGAAGCCTGTGGTAGGCTACGCCTGTACTGCCAAGATCAGTGCACGGTATCCCGGGACCAAGGAGAATGAAGATACACTCTACCAGTACTATCAGTCCCTTCTCGACTGTCCCTCAGTCCCTATCTCTGTCATCCAGGATATTGATGAGGAGCCGGTAGGCTCTTTCTGGGGAGAGGTACAGACAACGGTCCATAAGGCTCTTGGATGTATGGCAGTTGTGACTAATGGCGGGGTGCGGGACTTGGATGAAGCCTATGAACTTGGTTTCACCTACCATGCTTCCTGTGTTCTGGTCTCCCATGGATATATCCATATGGAGATGACAGGTACCCCTGTAGAAGTGGGTGGATTACTCGTTAACCCAGGCGATCTGATTCATGCAGACAAGCATGGAGCAATCGTGATCCCTGGAGAGATAGCTGACCAGCTTGCAGATGCATGCAGACAGATGCAACGTGCTGAGGGCCCTGTACTTGATGGTTGTAAGACCGTGAAGGATGGGGAGTTGGAAATTGCGCAGTTGAAGGTCTGGAGAAAAGAGATGGCTGCGCTGAGAAATGCGTAAACGCATGTGATTATTTGGAGAATACTACAATGAAGATTGGATTTATCGGACTGGGGATCATGGGCAAGCCCATGGCAAAGAATCTGCTGAAGGCAGGGCATGAGATTGTCTGTTTCGACCTGAACAAGGCGAGTGTGGAAGAAGTGGTTGCCGCCGGGGCGACGGCGGGGAGTTCAGCAGCGGACGTTGCAAGCCAGGTGCCGCTGGTGATCACGATGCTGCCCAACAGCCCGCATGTGAAGAGCGTGGTGCTGGGAGAGCAGGGAGTGCTTGAGGGGGCGAAGGCCGGCCTGAAGCTGGTGGACATGAGCTCGATCGCTCCTCTGGCAAGCCAGGAAGTGGAGAAGGCCTGTGCAGAGAAAGGTGTAAGAATGCTTGACGCCCCGGTCTCCGGCGGGGAGCCCAAGGCGATTGACGGGAGCCTTGCGATCATGGTCGGGGGGGAGAAGGAGCTGTTCGAGGAGCTGAAGGAGATCCTGCTGGTCATGGGGGCCAGTGCGGTGCACTGCGGGCCCATCGGGGCCGGGAACACGACCAAGCTTGCGAACCAGATCATCGTTGCCCTGAACATAGCGGCGGTCAGTGAGGCGTTCACGCTGGTGAAGAAGGCGGGTGTGGACCCGCACCTGGTCTTTGATGCCATCAAGGGTGGTCTGGCAGGATCGACGGTCATGAATGCAAAGGCTCCAATGATGATGGACTCCAACTTCAAGCCGGGATTCAAGATCGACCTGCACATCAAGGACCTTGCCAATGCGATGGACACGGGCCACGGGGTGGGATCGCCCCTGCCGTTGACCGCATATGTGAGGGAGATGATGGAGACGCTGCACGCCGACGGGTTCGGGGGCGACGACCACAGTGCGCTGGCCCGCTTCTATGCGAAGGTGAGCGGTACGAAGATCGGCGAGTGAGAAAGGAGAGAGGCATGGATACGAGTTTCATCAAGGGGATCATCCCCCCGATCGTGACCCCGATCACGGAGGACGAGCGCATAGACGAGGCGTCGCTGAGGAAGGTGGTGGACTACGTCATCGAGGGGGGATGCTCCGGTATCCTTGCCTTCGGGTCGAACGGCGAGTTCTACATGATGGAAGAGGCCGAGATGGAAGAGGCCCTGGGCATCATGGTGGACCAGTGTGCAGGGCGGGTGCCGATCTACATGGGAGTGGGGGCGATACGCACGAGCAAGTGCGTGCGCCTAGCCCGTATGGGTGTGCGCCTTGGGGCAAGGAGCGTGTCGATCCTGCAGCCGATGTTCCTGAAGCCGACCGAGGAGGAGCTTGAGCAGCACTTCCGCACCATAGCCGCTGCAGTGAGCGAGGTGCCTGTGCTGCTGTACAACAACCCGGGCAGGTGCGGGTACGCGATGAGCCAGGACCTGGTCCAGGAGCTTGCGCACAGCATCCCCAACCTGGTGGGTATGAAGGACTCGAGCGGGGACCTGACGCAGACGATGGAGTTCGTGAGGCGGAACGCGGACATCGGCTTCAAGGTGCTGAGCGGGAAGGACACGCTGATCTACTCGGGCCTTGGGGTCGGGGCGGTCGGTGCTGTATGCTCGACGGCGAACTATCTGCCGGAGTTGGTGTGCTCGATCTACGAGAAGTATGTGGCCGGGGACATCAAGGGATCGCTGGAGGCGCAGCTGAGGCTGAACCCGATCCGCCTGGCGACCGACAAGTCGAGCTTCCCGGTTGCAACGAAGGACCTGGCGAACCTGGTGGGGACCAAGGTGGGCAGGCCCTACCTTCCCACGATGCCAAGCCCGGCCGCTCAGATGGAGAACCTTAGGCAGAGCCTCATCGATGGTGGTTTCGACGTCGTGGAATAAAACGAACGTAATTGTGTATTGCAGGGGGTCGTCCAGTTGGGCGACCTTCTGTCTTTCAACACTATCAATATGAAAGAGTCATTTCATGAATTAGTAAGTTTCGAGACAGACTAATAAGAAAGCTGCCTTGCATGGAAGCAAAGCAGCTTTCTCTGTGAGCTAGAGTCTTGAACTAATCTCTCAGTGAGTTGATCTCTTTCATGGCATTTGCCAATAGGTTGATATCCATATTGCTCATCCTGAGTCTCAGGCCAGAGGGAATCCACTTTCTGGTGAGTGCTTCTCCAGCGTGGAAGCCGAATACTTTTCCGTGCTTCTTTGCTGCATCAGCAACTTTCTGGATAGCTTCATCCATGATAGGGTGGTTGAATTGTCCGCTAATGCCGTAGGAGTTGGAAAGATCTGCCGGTCCGATCAAGAGTGCATCGATTCCCTCGACAGCAGCAATCTCATCAATATGTTCGATTGCTTCTTTCAGTTCAATCTGTGCTATGGTAAGAACCTTCTTATTCTCTTCTTCCATGAAGGAAAGGGGATCCTTGGAAGCATCCAGATATCCAGTGTGAGCTCCATTGCCTCCAAGGCCGCGCTCTCCGGTTGGAGCGAACTTTGCCCAATTGGCAAGCTTCTGTGCTTCTTCCCCATTTCTGATCATGGGGACCATGATGCCGGTAACACCACAGTCCAAGCACCTTGAAACATTTCCCTTTGAAAGCTCAGGAACTCGTACAAAGCAATCTATACCCCGGGTCCTTGCCATCGATGCAGCGTCTGCAATGGTCTCAAAATTGAAAGCGCCATGTTCCATGTCGAACATGATAAAATCGAGACCGGCATTTGCTGCCAGCAAGACAATCCCAGGGTTACGAACCATGCGAATCATGGTACCTACTACTGCTTCTCCATTCCGTAATTCTTTTACAGCCATGTTAAAATCCTTATTATTTACCCAACGCCTGGTTGAGCTGATTTGTGAGTTGTGACATCCTTTCCAATCTTTCTGAAGCGAAGCGCTCAACATACTTGAGGACCCAATCGGGACTCAGGTGTGCTTCATCAAGCACTTCCTCCAGGTTGCCACCACTTCTCCAGCGGTCATCATGGTCACTGGAGAGCGAGTATTGCTCACTCAGTGAATTGAAGACCCAGTCCGACATTGTCCGTTTTGCCTGGGTGGTGATGAAGGTGGAATCCACACGATCTGCAGGAGATATGATTGTATCACGATAGGCTGAGTCTTGCATTGCAAACAACTCAGTGCTTGTTACACAGACAATCTTCACATTCAGCTGCTTCTCTTTCAGGACAGGCAGGAGCGAGAGGATGCTGTGCACGGCACTGGTTCCCTGTACGTACAAGGTTCCTCCTCTCTCTTTTCCTTCCTCATAATCCCTGAGGATGTATGCTCCCTTTGCTGCTGCAAAGTGAGAGGGTATGCCGAGTTTCTTACGATCAGGGATGGGGTATGCCGGGCGGGTGACAAACAGAGAAATTATTGGGATGTCACTCTTGAATGCTTCAGCCAGGAGGACGGGGACCTCATTGTAATCCCAGGGGTGGAGTGTGATCATATGGTTCTTTGGGAACAGTTGATGTACTCCTACCGAGAAGATCCCGAAGTGGGTTCTGCTGTCATCAGCAGTCTCAGGACCCGAGTGGGCACCAACCCAAAGCACCTTTCCCACCTTCACATCACTGTCCTGTGCATACTGACTGAACAGGCGCATCGGACCATATTTCAGGTAGGAGAAGGAGGCATAGGTGGAAACAGCCCCATAGAAACCATCAAATGAGGTCTTGGGGGAGTCGCTTAAGTTCAAGCCTGCAACAGCTGCCATGATACCTGCGTTGGTGAATTCGGTAATCTCAGTGGGAGCCATAACTCCCTCATCACTGCCAACACGTTCATACCAACCATATCCTTTCGTATCTTCCCAGTCAGAGCCAAAACCAGAGAGGTTTGTCGAACCGCTGAGGTCAGCAGAGGCTGCAAGGAAGAGCGGGCGATTGTATTGCTTTCTTCCCAGTGCATTGATGTATGCGCCCCAAGCTCCCATTGCAGCCCTGTTCGCCTTGTTCTCTCCTGGTTTTGCCCAGAGGCTTTCCGGGTAAGTCGTTGCATCCCAGAATTGTGGGTCATCAAAGGGGGAGCTATCCTGTAAACGATAGGTAGGGAGTGTTTCAGGTACAGAGTTTCCGATCTCCACCAGGCGATCGGCTAGGTAGCTGGTAAGCTCAGTATCTGCCTTCATGACAGCGACGACAGCCTCCAGGTTGGAACGGAATTCCTCTTGCAGTGCTTTTTCGTCTGATGGAGCGGAGCCATCGATGTTGATAAACTTAGCTCCATACTTCTGGGCAAAAGACTTTCTAAGTTCCCAATAGGCAGGGCTGTTCATTGCATGCGGAGCACCGTGGGATGCTGCATCATACTTTCCGTAGCCTCTTCCCTTGCGGGTCTTGAACCAAGCGATCGATGGGCGTTTCTGCTGCTCATCAGCGGCAATTAGGGTTTTCAGTACCTCGGTAACCGAGGCAAAGTCAGAGCCTTGTTCGGTTCCACATACTCTCCAGCCATGGGGAGCAAACCAGTCTTCAGGGGTTCCTGGAACTACACTGCTCGTAGTATGGCCATCGATGCCAAAGTCGTTCCAATCAACCAGGAAGTGAAGGTTGTCCAAGGCCAGTCCCCAGGCAGTATTGAGCGTCTCATGGGTTGCTCCAGGAGTAAGTCCACCCTCTCCCTCGAAGATGAATACCTGTACTTCTCCAGCTCCGGCTCGCTTCAATGCAAACGCAGTTCCCGCTGCTACAGGGGTTCCATGTCCAGATGGTCCGGTGTTGGTCTGCAGGAAGGATGTTTTTCCTGTTGCCTCAGCATGTCCTGAGAGTCCTCCATGGTGCCTGAATCCAAGCAGGTCTTCCCAGAGCAGGGTTCTCTCGCTTCCTCCCTTGACCAGGTACTTGGGATCCTTCGTCTCCTCATACTTAATCCTGAGTGCTTCATTGAGCACTGCAAGGGTAGCATAGACCAAGGGGATGGTGTGACCACAGCCAAGGATAAATTTATCAGAGAAACGTTTATCACTATCTCTGATGTCCCAGCGCATTGCTCCGCTGAGCATCAGTGAGAGCAGCATGTGGACTTTTGAACGAGAGCCTCCTGGGTGCCCGCTCTGACGATAGTTGAGGGGAATGTCGATGAACTGATCGACAAGATCAGCTGTTTTTTCCCAGTAAGCAAGACTTTCGGGGTTAAGTAAAACTGATTTTTTCATAATGTGTCCTTTACATATTAGATTGTCGTTTTTTTGCTTGTTGACGAACGGTTTTTGCTACTGAAGCAATTACTATAAGTATGGTAAGCGCAATAATGACACCACTTATCGGCTCAGTGAAGAAAGGAAGAAAGCTACCTTTACTACGCATCAAACCCCGACGAAGCTCTGTTTCAATTATTGGTCCAAGGATAAATCCAAGCAACAGCGGAGTATTTGGGATTTCAAACTTCTTCATAATGAAACCAAGGATGCCGAAGAAAAGCATGGTCCAGACATCGAACATTCGATTGTTCAACCCATATGAACCAAATACACATAGAGTCAGGACGATTGGGAGCAACACATGCTTTGGAACTGCGAGAATCTTAACAAAGATTCTCATTCCGCCGAATGAACTGATCAGCATGAAAATATTTGCAAGCATCAGTGCTGTAAATATCCCATATACCAAGACACCATTGTTTTCGAATAGGAGTGGCCCTGGCGTTATTCCATGTATCATGAACCCAGCCAAGAGTATGGCTGTGGTATTGTCACCAGGAATTCCTAGTGTCATCAAGGGCACCAAGGCACCTCCAGTGGAAGCATTGTTGGCAGTCTCACTTGCGACCAGTCCCTCTGGTGAGCCAGTACCAAAGAGCTCAGGTGTCTTTGATTGTTTTTTTGCTATTCCATAGCTAACCACTGAGCAAATAGCGCCACCTAGTCCCGGTAAAATGCCAATACCGGTTCCAAGAACTACGCTTCTCAAGAAGTTGTATTTCTGTGCCAAAAATTCTTTCAAGGAAAATCCAAAACCCTGAATTCTTGGAGCTATTGGTCTGTCGATAATTTTGTTGCCAACCTCAGTTTCCTCAAACAGCTGCGATACAGCAAAGAGCCCAATTAATGCTGGGAGAAGGCTAATTCCTCCATTGAGGGCACTGATCCCAAAGGTAAACCTTGGGAATGCTGTAATGGGGGCCATGCCGATGAAGGTAAAGGAGAACCCTAATAGTGTGCTGAATAAGCCTTTTGCCAGTGATTTACCCGACATGGTTGAGACTAGGGTTAGGCTGAATATTCCTATAGCAAAATATTCATAGGAAGCAAAATTCAAAGCTACTTTTGCCAAGATAGGGGAGATGAAATAGAGTACGATCAAGCTGAAGATACCACCAAGGAAGGAGAATACAATACCAAGGCCTAAAGCCTTGCCAGCTTCTCCTCTTTTTGCCATCGGAGTGCCATCAAAACAGGTACACACTGATGCGGGCGTACCTGGGATGCTCAAGAGTATTGCTGATATAAGCCCTCCACTGGTTCCTCCAATATACAGTCCCATCAGTAGCGATAGACCGTTCACGGGAGTCATGCTAAATGTAACGGGTAAAAAGAGTGCAACCCCCATGGTGACAGTGATACCCGGGATAGAACCAAAGAGTATCCCAAGTACAGTACCTCCAAACACCAATAAAATGGTTTGCAGGCCTAAAACTGACATAATTCCTTCAATAATCATATGAATATGTTCTCCTTACCCCAGCAATCCTGCAGTAATCATTACCCCAAAAATTCTTACAAACAAAAAGTAGGATGTTGCTGAACTGACTACGGCAATCATGACAAAGCGTAGATGATGCATTGTCTTGCCTCTGTTTAGGATCAAAATCTGGAAGTAGATGTAGATAACTGATGAAATGATATAACCCAAGACGCTGATAGCAGCCACATACACCACCAACAACAGCATGGAAAAAACGGCAGGATTGATGGAGAATGTGAATTGAGGTTTTTCTGTTGATTCCTTGTATGTGTTCATCTGGATTTGAATCCTGACTTGTCCTGCAATAAAGATCAGTCCAAGGATGATGAACCCCAAACTAGCGATCCGTGGAAAGAATTTTGCACCTACCCCAACTGCTGCAAAATCTCGAATGTCAAGACTGAGTAAAAAAATTAAGATGCCAAAGAGTATACTAAATACTCCTAGGCCAAGGGTTTTTCTGTTCATGAGAGATTCCTTTCATAAGGATGCAAGGCACCTTTTATTGGAACCTTGCATCTTGATTCTGCTGTGTTATCGTGAAGAACCCCTAAAAAGATCCTGATACTTGGAGAAGTACTCAAATACTTCTTGCGCATGTGCTGAAGCATCTTCAGGATTCATATAGGTGGGAGTCACGAAATATTTTTCTGCTTCCGCCTGATATTCAGGATTCTCAACAACACGCTTCATAGCAGCAGAGAATTTGTCTACAATGCTCTTGGGTGTTCCTTTGGGCATTCCAACGAAGAAGAACTTATTGAATTCAAGATCAAGACCTTGTTCTGCTGTGGTAGGAACTTCAGGGAACAAGGGGTTGCGTTCCTTACTGGTAAGGCCAAGGACCACAAAATCGCCTGATTTGAAATAGTCCAATGCAAGACCGTACTGGGTGTTGATCACTTCAGTTTTTCTTCCCATCAAGGCAACGGTCTTTGCAGCATTTCCACCAACATCAACGAGGTTCAAATCGATACCAGCTTCCTCTTCCAATACAATACCAACCAGGTGAGGATAGCCACCGGTCATCATCCCAAATTCCACTTCGCCTGGATTAGCCTTTGCATAGGAAATGAACTCTGGTAGTGTCTGGAACGGCATACCAGGGTGTGTTGCGAGTACTGTTGTATCGTCAAGAACGCCAATGCCTACCATCTCGAATGCTTCAATTCCAAAATCAACTAAACCAGCAATCTTTGGGATCATAGCCTCACCATGGAAGAAGAGGGCAGTGTATCCATCAGCATTGGAGTCAAGAACTCTCTGCATACCAACTGTTCCACCTCCACCTGAAACATTGACAACGGCAAGAGATTGCCCCAGTTCCTTTTCCAAGTATCGTGAGAAAAGTCGGGCATTGAGGTCAGTATCACCGCCTGCACCTACAGGGACGATAATTTGAATCGCTTTGGAAGGATAGCTACTACTCGGATCTTCAACTTTGGCTGTTTCTGCCTGCCCTGCAGCAAACAAGCTCCAACTTGAGAACAGTGCTATAACGAGAACAATGACACTGGTTCTTAGGGTTCTGTTTTTCATGACAACTCCTTTTGAGAAAAAATAAGATATATATGATATATCATGTATATCTTCACCTGTCAACGAAAATAGTCTTTCCCTCAAAAGGGTTCAAACAGTCTGTCAAGTGGGTAAAAGACTCGCCCTCATAGAGAGAGTGCCGTTATCTCAGTGGAATGAAGATTTATTCACACATAAACGCATATAGCATTGTAATATCGGTTGATATTGCTATTCCGAATAGTGTTTGAAATATAATGGCTTTCTCTACCTGTCATATTCCCCAATAGACATTAAAGGGCTCCTTGCGTGTCATTATGTAGATAGTGGAAAGCAAGATTGGTTGAAGGCACTATGTCCATCGCATAATTGTCAATGAATCTGCTGCAGGTCCTCAAGGATGGGGGTATATGCATCATAGATATGTTCCCGCATCTTCTTTTCTGCTAGGTCAGGGTCGTGCTGGAAAATATGTTCCAAGAGCGTTGTGTGCCAATGGGGTTGGATGTTGGCACGCAATCTCCTTGCTCGTGTGGCATTGAAGATCAGCCACTGGAAGTTGTTCTTCTCTAATCCTGCCAGCAACGAAGGGAAGCCAGTGAATTCTGCCATCTGCAAGTGGAACTTGATATGAAGGTTAGTAACCGCTTCTGGATCAGTCGCTTCATAGCGGATTTTATCCAACTCTTTTGCCAAGGAGAGGAGTTGTTCTTGCTGCTCTTCTGTGGCTTTGACTGCAAGGATCCTTGCAACTTGGCATTCAAGGGCTTCTCTCATAGTGAACATATCCATGACACGTTCAATGGTAGGAATGGTGACAATGGAACCCCAATGGGCCCGGTACTCGATCAAGCCATCCTGTTCCAGGCGTTTCATCGCCTCCAGGATGGGAATTGCACTCATACCGAGCTCTTGAGCGAGCTGACGACGGACCAATCGCTTTCCTGGCTCATACTCTCCGCTGATAATCTTTTCGCTTATCGCTTCATAAGCCTTTTCTGCTGCTGTTTGGTACAATTGGTCGCTTTTACGTATCATTTGCTCATCCTTTCCTTCCTTCAGGTATCGTTACCATGATAAGGCCAAACCGGAGATATTTCTAGTTAATCTTTGGTTGTGACATGAGCCCAAGCACGAAGCAGCGTTCGTTTGGCGTTCGCAATGACCAATTCTGGGTCTTTTCCCTCTTGTGGTTTTACCTCAAAACTGACCACTGGCCTGTTCTCTTTATTCAAGAAGCCAATCGAAAGCAGATACTCCAGATACTCAGCCAACTCTTTTACGTCGTTTTCACTGTTTGGAAATCCAAAGCGTGGGTGTTGATCCCCATACCCTGGCAGGGAAGGATCTTTCATTACACAGTTGCCCATATGGGCATGCACTATGTACTCTTTCACAGGATCAAGTGATTCCTCGATGGTTTCATGCAGGAGTGGAATATGGCTCAGGTCAACCATGAGTCCGAATTCAGGGTAGTCCTTGCGAATTTCTTTTGCAAAGCGGGAAGCCAAGTCGGCAGGTCCGATAAGACTTTTCTTGTCTATGTCATAGTCAAAAACTTCAAGGGCAATTTTCAAAGATCCTTTTGAAGCAGCATAGGCGCAGAGTTCTTTGGTGGAAGCTACCAGTGCTTTGTATGACGCTTCCTGTGTTTCTTGTGCATAGGGTCCACTAAGAAAGGCAAGAGCGGTTGCTCCCATCTCATAGGCTTCATCAACATTGTCTTTCAGCTGCTGAAGGGCTTTCATCCGTTTCTGTTCATCCAGGTCGTTGATGTTCATCTTCTGAGAGAGGAGACATGGCTGAGCACCAAAGGTGACTGAGAGGTGTGAGACCTCTTTCATCTGCTTGACTTGTGCCCGTACATCCGGGTCCTGGGTCCAGGTAATCTCTGCTACTTCAAAGAAGGGGTCCAGACAGATCTTCCGGAAGGTTTCTGCAACTGGTCCTTTTCCATTGCTTACTGGATATGCCATGAAGTGAATAAGGCCAACTTTCATATAGTGCGATAATGGTTCATGCATGATGTACTCCTTATTATATAGATGATATATCATATATACTATTAAGGAAACCCTTGCTTGTCAAAGCTTTTACAAGGCAAGGCAGAGAATTTCCTCTGCCTTGGTCAACTAAAATACCAAATCTTCGAGCTGTTGGGCAAGAATTGTGTCTTGCTCAAGGGATGTAAGTAAGGATGGCCAGATTCGTGCAAAGTCGAAGAACTCCGTTACCTGAGTGGCCAATCGTGACCCTTCTTCCAGCACTTCTTCTGGAGTAAGATACCATGGTTCTTGTTGGATGGCTGTATCTCGAGCATGGAGTGCCAGGAGTGCCTCCTCCTCAAGATTGTCCTGAAGGAAGAGTCCCGGATAGGGGCCAAGATCTGCAGCTGTGATGGAATTGAATCCTTCTTGTCTCTTGCTTTCATTGATTTTTGCCCGTTCATACAGGAATCTGATTACATCTTCCTGGAGCTTGCTTCTTTCCTCACAGGCTGGTGGATAATGGTCAATCCACAGATTCTTGTCACACTTCCAAGAGAAACCTGCCATGGCGGCATTGATCATGTAGTCGATATCCTCTCCCCTACGTATAAAGGGGTCAAAGGGGACATGTGTAAAGAGGGGCCGGCTGAACACCATGTTCCCTCCCAGCACGATAGACGTGTCTACCAGATCTTCGTGAGTTTCTTCAATTCCTTGGTACACCATGTTCTGATACCGCTGTTTCTTCAGGAATAGTCCGGCATCCTTGATACCTTCTGAGCGGTCGTGTACAAAGGTCTTGCCATTATCATAGCGGTATCTTCCTGCAATGAGATCAATCCCATTCTTTCCTGCATATAGACGAATTTGTGTCGGGTAATTATATGGTACTACCTCATCGTCATCGATTGCAGCAATTAATGAGGCTCCCAGAATTGCCGGAATGGCAAGCTGGCAATTCCTGATGGCTGCATACCCTTTCAGGGAGAGGTGGTTGGGATTAAAACCTTTCTGTTGGAGATGACGTTGTAGAAATCGTAGTGCGTCCCCATGGAAATGCCCGATGTCAAGGCGATCACGATATTGTTCTATTATGGAATCAACTCGAGCTGTTACATCTGGCTCGAGCTCTGGGTGAATGGGTGCACTGAGAACCAGTACCCTGAATGAATATGATTGGTCGGCATTTGCTAGGCTTTCCAATGATGCAGACAGGGTATCTGGTCCATCCAGGTAGGTGGGGTGGTCGAAGATCAGGTCTTCCTTGACTCCTTTTCGATCCTTTGTCCCTTGCCAGTATGTTGGGATTACAATATATACATCAGGTTTCATTGTGATGGTTCTCCTTAAAATGGATACTCAGCAGCGAGGGCACACAACGTGGCTGACCTGCTGGATTTGTGATTGATGGGGATGGTTTGGTGAGGAGGCAATAGGATTCCTGGTCCTTACTGCACCCCAGAACCGACGATGCTCCTCCATCAAGGTTAACAAGAAAATCCAGTGAAGCGTCTGGATCTTTTTTTGTTACAAGATATTGTGCGAGTGAAGCCTCCTGCGTGAAGGTTGCTCCTTTTGAGCAAGGATCTCTACCCGTAATGGAAACAACCACTATCTTGTTCTTGAATGATCCAATACAGGTTCTCGGTTGCACGCCGTGTTGTGTGAGTTGCGTCTCTTGGGTAAGGATGGATGCTTTCGTATACCATCCTTCTGACACGAGATGGTGATAGGATTTTTCAATTGTTTCCACAACATTTATTCCATTTTTGACCAAAGCATTCAAACCACCGCTAATCCAAGCGATGGATTCCTTGGAGACGGGAAGATTTTGCCAGGTCACCTTCCATACTGCTTTTATTCCTGGTTCACATAGTTTGTGCGTACTGGTAACCACAACTCCAAAAGGAGGTACCATTACCGGACCTCTTCTTACATCCCATACGTAGTCATGGATGAATGTCGTACACCACATTTCCTCTCCTATGATATGATCTGGATTGTCTGGGCGATGCAACTGGGCTGATGTCTGGGAATCTTTCCCATCCTCGGCAAAATGGAATATGGAGCTCCCTATGGATAAAGTAATTTCTGTCCAATTTCCATCACTGGAGAAAAGCCTACCATCAGTGGAGTATCCCAGTAATGTTTTATGATAGAGGGGAACACTCTCCTTGAGCGTCTCTCCAACACGTATGGCATAGTAGTCGAGGATGAAATCCTTCCAGGGAATTGGCCTTGGATCATAGGAGGCATACCATGCCTTGAGGTTCTCCGTGAAATAGTAGTTGAAGCTGCTAAACAAGCCCCCATTTGAATATGAAACAGCCAAAGGGGAGGCTTTCCCTTCGAAAAGCATAGGTTCGAGATGAACCATGTCTGCATCCATCATTACCATCGCTGCATGGATAGCCCCGTCGTGTAAGTCAGGGGTCTTCACCCATTCTCCCGATTCTGACTGGAGGTAATATCCTGTCTCAATGGAGAGTTTCTGGGATTTCTGTAGTGAGGTCAGCCAAAGAGGTGTTTGCTCGTCCATGGTGATTGTTCGTTCAACTCCACAGGGAACATATCTTTCCTTCTGACTTTTCATGTACCTGAACATCCTAATTGTTCCAGGACTCTTCACGGGGTGAAGAATACTGGAAAAGAACGTTTCAGAAGGGAGATGGTGTTCTGGAGCTTCAAACACACTCTCTTGGTATAGTGCAGCAGTGAACCATTCACGACGGTCCAAACATGCCACGATATCTATACCTTCTTGAAGGAATGCCATTGCATACCAGATATCAGCACAAACTATCCGTCCTCGCCCGGCAAGATTTTGAAGTGTCTGGGCAGGAATCTCGATTGCATCAGGAATGGTATATGTCTCCTCTGTGATTTGCTGCTTGCTTGTACATGAAACAGGAAGGCAGACCATGTAGTTGCTTTGGGCTCCCCAAGGGCTTCTCAGTCTTTGAACCTGTACATCAAGCGGGGCAGAATCATAGAGGTCAGGGATGATTACCAATGATTGTGTTGATTCCTCTGGGTTCCATAGGGTGATCGCCTCATGAAATCCTGATGTTCTCCATGGTATGATGGCCTTCCCTTGTAGATAATGCCTTCTTTCTCTGCGCAACTGGGCGAGTAGAGAACCAGGAGAGTAGGACTCCCATGTTGTTCGATTCACCATGCACAGTTCCCTGATTCTGTTTTTCCATGTTTCCAGGTCATTTGTACTGAGCATACACTCAGCGATTGCATCGATGATCACCTCACGTTCAGGAGATTGGTCAAACTGCAGAATAAACTCTCCAGCTACCAGACGACGATACCATCGGGTTTTTCTGTATGCAGTATAGTGACAGGGTAATGGTCGATTCATTCCTTCATTCCCCCGGTCATAAGACCACCTATGATCCGTTTCTGGAGCATGAGTACCAACGTAATCAATGGGACAACAATCACGACAGATGCTGCCATGATCGTTCCCCATGGGATATAGTTGTCTGCCTCATACATCTTGAGTCCAACGGTTACTGTCTTGATGCGGATGGGGTTGAGGACCAGGGCGAAGAGGTACTCATTCCATACTTGTATGAATGCAAGGATTCCTACGGTAAATACACCTGGTCCCAAAAGCGGGATGATGATCCTGGAGAAAGTCTGTGCAGGTGAGGCTCCATCAATTTCTGCAGCCTCTTCAATTTCGACCGGTATCGAGGAGAGATAAGGAGTAAGGAACCAGATGACAATGGTCAGGGTAAAGAGGGTGTTTACCAGAATCAATCCTGCGTACGAGTTCAATAGCCCCAAAGTCCTGATAATGGTATAGATCGGGTTGATGATGACGATGGGTGGAAGGAGACTAATCGAAAGCACCACCAAAAGCAACGGGGTTTTTCCCTTGATCGGTGTTCTGGCTATCGCATATGATGCCAGACTTCCTACCATGAGAGCAAAAATGGTAGCAATGGTTGCAATAATAAAACTGTTTCCCAAATACTCCAACAAGGGCCTGGTGGTGAATGCCTTATAGTAGTTTTCCAAGGTGTAGGCAGAAGGGAACCAGAGCATAGAGAAGATGTCCCGCTCGAACTTGAATGAGTTGAGTACCTGCCAGAAGAAGGGGAATCCAATGATCACCACAAAAAAGACAGCGAATATATAGAATGATATTCTTGTAGATTGTTTGATTACTTTCATCGTTTTCCCTTTTTACCAATATCAATCTTGCTTCGTATTGCGTCCGTGAAGAATAATGCAATGGCGCAGGTTACCACCAAAGTAAAGCTTGCAAGTGCTGATCCATATCCATAGTTTCCTGCATCGAAATAGGTACGCATGGTGTACATAGTCATTGACTCAGTGGCATATCCCGGTCCTCCATTGGTGAGTGCCACGATGACGGTGTATACCTTGAATGATGATATGATTCTGAAGAGAATTGCTGTTGCCAAGACAGGCTTGAGCAAGGGTAGTGTGATACTAAAGTATCTCCTGAAGGCACCCGCTCCATCAATCTCAGCGGCTTCCATCAGGGATGCTGGAATAGTCTGAAGACCCGCAAGGATAAGAAGAGACACATAAGGGCTTGTTTTCCAGATATCGGAGAGAACCAGAATGAACTGAGCGGTTCTATCCTGACTCAGCCAGGGAATAAACGAATCGAGTACCCCGATAGAGGAGAGAATCTGGTTAAAGACACCGTACTGGTCGTGCACCATAAACTTCCACATGAACCCGCTTACCATTGTGGGGATGGCCCAGGGAATCAACACGATGACTCGAAGCAACCCCTGTCCTTTGATGGTTAGGTTCATCATTTGTGCAAACAAGAGCCCCAACAGAACCTCACATCCAACCGTCAGTAGGGTAAAGAGGAGCGTAAAAGTTAGGGAACTGTAGAACCGGGAGTCAGAGAACATCTTCAGGTAGTTTGCAATCCCAAGGAATGTCATAGTTGGCCCTGTCTGCAACCGGAAGTGGAACAAGCTTAAAGTGATGGTCCGAACCACTGGATATACTGCAAATGCCAAGAATATGATAATGGTTGGTACGATACAGAGATATCCAAATTGTGTTCTATTCAACGTTTTCATCTAGACTCCAAATAAAAACCCTCCCCTCCATCCGTTGGAGAGGAGGGAGTGGTTGCATTGGTTACTTTCCTACTGCTTCCATTGCCTTCTGGGCATCAGCGAGAGCCAGGGCAGGGCTCTTGCTTCCCTTCATGGCGTTCTGCACTTCGGCAGAAAGGATAGAGGAGATTTCGGAATAGTAGGGAGACTGGGGTCTTGCAACTGCAGTCTCAAGGATTGCTGGGAATTGACTGTAATGAGGATATTTCTCCAGTATAGCTCCATCCTCATACAGTGCACGACGAGCAGGCAAGTACGAATCATTCAATGCATGGAGTTTCTGTGCATATTCACTCGCATAGAACTTCATGAACTTGACTGCTTCATCCTTGTTCTCTGAATATTTATTCAAGAACAGCTGCCAACCACCGACAACACTCTTTCCCATGGTTCCCTGTGGTCCACGTGGCAGTGGTGATACCCCAAGTTTTCCAGCTACCTGAGACTTGCTTGCATCCTGTCCCATTGCAAAGGCTTTAGGCCATGCTCGCATGAAGACCTGTTTGCCCTGGAACATGGAGGCCCTTGCATCGCCGCTTCCATAGGAGAGCACACCTTCAGGTAAAAGGTTTGCTTCATAGGCATCAGTCATCATCTGCAGGATCTCAACATTCTGGGGTGAGTCAATGAGGATGGTACCATTGCTATCGATAACCTCTCCACCGTTGGAGTAGAACCATTCCACTGCATTGCAGGTCATGCCTTCCCCATTGGCAAGTGACCCGACGAGTGCATACATGTCTCCACCTTCCCTTGCGCTAATCTCTTGGGCGGTTGCAAACAGTTCTGTGTAGGTTGTTGGGACTTCCTTGCCATATTTCTCCAGAAGGTCAGCGCGATAGTACAATACTCCTGCGTCTGTTCTGAACGGCATTCCCCAAATCTTGTCTCTGAAACTTGCTGCCTGAATGGTTCCTGGAAGGAATTCAGATTGTTCTTCCTTGCTGAAATATGTATCAAGTGGTTCGATCAAACCCGCAGAGGCGAAGGTTGCAGTCCACGTTACATCAGCATTGAAGAAGTCGATGGAACTGTCACCACTCTGTAGTGCAATAAGCAGGGCCTGCAACTTGTCATTGGTTGCTTCGGGCAGTTCGATGATCTCAACACGGATGTTGGGGTTCTCGGCATTGAATGCCTCCACAATTGTTTCTTCTGTTGCTCCGAGCGATGAAGCATGTGAATACCATTTCAGGACTGTTGGTCCATCTTTTGAAGCTTCTTTTGTACCAGCGGAGAAGATAAGTGCTGGGACAAGAAGAAGCATTACAAAGATTACATTCTTTTTCATGACATTTCTCCTTTTTCCGGTAGTGATTTATGACAATTATGAGTTTAACACACAAAATAATGTATATCAATATATTATATACGCAAGTTATTGCGTATATATACATGATATGATACTATCCAAGTATGGAAACAATCGAAGTACGGATAACGAACCTCATCAAAGCACTGCGGAAGAAAAGACACTACTCGCAAGCGGAAGTTGCTGAGGCATTGTCCGTTCCCCTGAGAACCTATCAGAGCTGGGAGCGGGAGTATGCAAGCAATATTGCAAATTTGGAACGTATCGGACAGTTGTATGGAATCTCATTGGAATCATTAGTCTGTCTGGCTGCAGGAGATGATCATACCGATTTGGAGATGATCTCTTTTCCGAGCAACGATTGCGTTGATGCAATCTTCTTAGGTGCAACAGAGAAGCATCTGGCAAGTCAGTATCAACATCTGTTCAATTCAAATTTACCGCTATCCGAACAGATAGCGAATTGTATCCGTGATGCATATTTCAATAGAAGTATGGAAGGTAAGATAAAACAGACAGAACGTTCCAAGGGATTGGAACAACGGGTTGCCGCAATTCTGGAACTACCTCTCGATCATGTACGTGTGGTACAAACAGGGGCAATACAATTTCAAGTTCTGAAAGAGATGATTCTTGGCTATCATGGAGCAGCTTGGTTGCAGGAGATTGCTACCCATCATGATCGGTTTTCTGTAGGAATCAGCAATGGCTATACCATTGCCAGGATCATGGACCATCTGGAGAGAGGAGAGGCTTCGAATTTTCAGTTCTTTCCCTTGAATTTTACCATGACCCCTGCTGATTTCTCCATTACGGCTACCTCTTTGATCTCTTCATTCAGATATAAGAACGAAGGGCGATGTTCAAGGGCAAACCCAATCACAGAGCCGGAAGTCTATAGTGCAATGCAATTGGCTGATGCTGTGATTATGGGAATAGGAACCTTTCGGACCGAAGGGCTCTATTCTCGGATGATCAGGGCAACATTAGGCTCTGAGCGGCTGGGGGAAATCATCAATGGAGGCGCTATCGGTGACTTGAACTACTATCTATTGAATAGTGATGGTGAGATCATACATGTCCCGGATTTGGTAGGAGAAATGGGAAGTGAAAGCCATGCTTCGTTGATAAAGGCAGTCAGCTTGGATGTAATCAGTAATAAGGCAAACCACGGATGCAAGACCATTATTGCTGCAGCGGGTGCTCATAAGGCTTCCCAGGTATCCATAGCTTTCAAACATAAATATGCAAATCACCTATTAATTGATAGTTCTCTTGCTGAAGCGTTGCTGAAGTGATGTGACTTTTACTCTTTTTATACTTGTTGCCTAGTTGTTCTCCATTGCCTGGTAGTGCAAGGTAGTGCTTTTAGATAAAAGAAGGCTGCCACAATCATCGTTGCAGCAGCCTTTCCTTACTTTATAGTTCTGTTTGCTACATAAGAAGCGCTGGAAGGGTCATGGTGAATGCAGGGAATTGTGTGATGAGAAGTAAGGTAACAATCATAACGATATAGATTGGGATCATACTCTTGGCAAGCCGTTCAATCTTGAGTCCTGAAATGGCTGAACCAATGAATAGTGTAGTCCCTACCGGAGGAGTGAGTACTCCAATTCCCAGATTGAGGACCATCATTGCTCCATAGTGAACAGGATCCATTCCAACTTGTACTGCGATTGGCAGGAGAATTGGTGTGGTGATGGTGATAATGGCCGCCATGTCCATCAGCATCCCAAAGATCAGGAGAATGAAGTTAATGATCAACAACACCAGAATTGGATTTTGAGTAACACCCAGAATTCCTCCAGCCACCATTTCGGGTACTTTCAGGTATGCAAGAAGCCAACCGAAAGCAGCCGACGTGCCGATGATGATCATAACCATTGCAACGGTCTTGAGAGAACGGCTCAGAATAGTCCAGAACTCCTTCAAGGGAATTTCCTTGTAGATGAAGAACGTGACAAAGAATGCCCAGAGTACAGAGAGTCCTGCTGCTTCCGTAGCGGTGAAGAATCCACTGATAACACCTACTACCACGATAAGAACGGTGATAAGTCCCCATACAGCTTCCTTGAATGCTTTCCAGGCCGCCTTGATATGGAATTTATCCCCTTTGGGGTAGTTGCGTTTCTTGGAAACTATCAAGCTATAGATAATCAATGCAATGCCAAGGATCATCCCTGGGACAAACCCTGCCAAGAAGAGCGCTCCAACAGATACACTTCCTGCAACCATTGCATAGATGACCATGTTGTGGCTTGGAGGAATTAACATACCTTGTACGGAACTTGCACAGGTAATGCCAGTTGAGAATTCATTGTCATATCCTTGCTTGTTCATCATAGGGATGAGTATTGGGCCAAGGGATGCAGTATCTGCAGCTGATGAGCCCGATATGCCTCCGAAGAACATGGATGCTACAATATTAACAATTGCCAAGCCCCCACGCATCCAGCCAACCAGAGCATCAGCAAGCTTAACCAACCGTGTTGCGATACCGCCACTGCTCATCAGGTCGCCTGCGATGATAAAGAAGGGAACTGCCATCAATGAGAAAGCATTGATACCCCTTACGATATTCTGAGCGACAATTTCAACTGGCATTCTCAGATACATTGCTGTAAGAATTGATGAAATTCCCAAAGAGTAAGCAATGGGAAACCGTAAGAAAATAAAGAGCAAGAAACTGCCGATAAGCAGGATAGATGCTGTAGTAAGATTGACCATAGTATTCTAACTCCCTTGCTTAGCTGAGTATTGGGTCTTTGTGACGAAGTAGAAGATAGATCTTCTCAATCAAGATAAGGATCATACCAATTGAGGAAATGGGGACAGAGGCATAAAGCCAGCTGGACTTAATTTGTAATGCAGGCAACACATTACGGCTGGTCAGCTCTATCAATTTGAAACCGTAGAAGACCATCATAACGGCGAAGAACATCAGGAATAGGTATGATATGAGATCCAAGACCCGAATAACCTTTTTGGGGAGCCACTGGTCAAAAGCGGTAACAGAGATATGTCCATCATTCTTCAGCAGGATAGCTGAACCCAACATCGCAACCCAAACGAGGGCAAAGAGAGTAATCTCTTCTCCCCAAGCGGGGGTCTTGCTGAATACCTGTCTTCCAATAACTACGATAGAGACGGCGATGACCTGGATGATCATCAGTACCTTGCAGACCACCTCCACATAGTGAAAGACTGTTTCCAGAATCTTTTTCATGAATGTTTCCTTCCCATAGGCCGAAAGTCCGGGAACATAGGTCCCCGGACTCTTTCGTGGAGTGATATCAAGCTAGTTGATAGCCTTGACCTTGTTGATGGTATCAATGTAGTCAGCACCATGCTTTGCATACACGCTGTCCATTGCATTGGACCACTTTTCAGGATCTGTGAGGTTTGTGATTTCAACACCAGCCTCTCTCAGGTTGTCATAAGCTTTCTGGTCCGCAGCTTCGATAGCCTTTCGGTTGTACTCCTCAGTGAGCTGTCCAGCCTTCATCAGTACATCCTTATCAGTATCACTCAAGCGATTCCATACGATTTCGCTCATCAGGACGATGGAAGGGCTAAATGTGTGACCATCGAGTACATAGTAGGGAGCAACTTCATAGAACTTGTTGGAGAAGTAGCTGGCTGGAGGGTTCTCAGCACCGTCTACAACACCTGTCTGCAATGCTGTGTACAGCTCAGCATAATCGATCGGGGTGGGGTTTGCACCCAGGGCAGAGACAGTATCGAGCATCAGCTGACTACTCTGTACACGAATCTTGAGATTCTTCAGGTCTTCAATCTTGGTGACAGGAGCGTCAGTGGTGAAGAAGTTACGTGCACCCTCATCCATGTAGAAAAGACCAACCATCCGGGAACCGGATGCCTGGATGTCAGAGAGAATCTCATCCCCGAGGGATCCTGCACATACAGACCAGAAGTGGTCGCGGTCGCGGAAAATATAGGGGAGTGCAAGAGCGGTTACCTGCATCTTGCCGAAGTCGCTCATGGAAGAAGCATTTCCTCGGTACAGGTCAACAGCACCCATCTGCATAGCCTGATATACTTCGTTGTCATCACCAAGCTGTCCAGAAGGATAAATCTCAATCTTGATTCTTCCTTCACTCAACTCAGCTACCTGCTCTGCAAAGTACTCAGCAGAGTCAAGCAGGACGTGCCCAAGTGGATTTACATCACCATAACGAAGTACAATCTGGGAAGGAGCTTTTTCTGCCTTCTCATCAGAACCTTGTGCGAATAATGCTCCACCGAGCAAAACCAAAATCATAAGAACAGGCAACATTTTTTTCATGTATGACCTCCAAGTCTTTTTCTGTAGTCTATAAGCGCTTATCAGAGAGAGAAATGGAATTTCCTGTCACAATTTGTAAAAATTTGTCATGAGTTCTCGCGTGACAAGGCATGCATTGCCACAAATTCTCGTGGACTGACACCAGAATATTTCTTGAAACTCTTGCTAAAATAGTAGGGATCATCAATTCCAACCTGTTTCCCTACTTCTGCGATGGATAATGGTGTGCTGCTGAATAAGTGAATTGCCTCTTCCATCCGGGTTTCCAGAAGAAAAGCATTGAAGGAAGTTCCTGCAACCCGCTTGAAACACTTGCTCAGATGGCTGTAGCTGACTTCCAGGGTGTCGGCAATCTCCTGCAATGTGATTTTGTCTTTATAGTGTTGTTGGATAAAACGAATTGTTTTTCTCACGAGATGGACATTGTGATATGCCCCTCCTTCACCTAATGCCTGCGCAACATCGAAGGCAACTGAATGAAGAAAATCTTGAGAGGTTGAACCCTCAAATTTTTCCAGTGAGGAGAGGTCACAGAGAAACGCTTTCTCTGCTTCTGCTTCGTTCCCAAGAATTTCTGCTCTTGTCATATGTATGAGAAACAGGAGGTAGCGGTCTGGATCTTTATTATTTTCTGTATCCAAGTACTCATTGATAAGAGATGGAAGTTCTTGGTCTTTGTGTGCTGAGATTGCATGTACTATTTGTTTTTCCCGGAGGTACCTCTGCTCATACCCTTTTTGGTTTTCGTCAAAGCGAGCGACAAGGGAGGGGGGAGCAATCTGAAGGAGAAAGGAGGAAGCTTCTTCATATGCTTCAAGGAGTGAATGGGTATCTGTATAGAAAGACGAGAGTCCAGAGAATATCTCCATTCCTGTCTCATCTCGAAGAAAAGAGCGAGCACGTTGGATACTGGTCTCCAGTTCTTGGAAATCGCGTATTCGATCCCCAAAGAGAAAGAGAAGAACCTCTTCTCCCCTGACACTAAGCAGTGCATGAAGGTTTCGCTTACAGAAGATACCCCTGATAATCTGCAACAGCTTGTCAGACGCTATTGCTTTTGAACAGGGAAAGAGGATTACTGATTTGTAAGCATCCAGTCTTCCCCGTTGGTATAAAAGGAGTGCATGGGGATTATGCCAGTTCTCATTATCCAGAAGTATTTTATCAAGGAATTGGTGGTGCTTTAAGAAGGTAAGTTGCGTTGCCTCCCCTTCCTCTTTGGACAGGGAGATGTTGCTTTGTTGTGTATTAAGCGTATCCAGGATTTTCTCCATGGCTTCTTGGAGTTCTGCATCATCATAAGGCTTGAGGAGATAATCGACTACACCCAACTGAAGAGCTTTCTTGACATAGGCGAACTCGGCATAGCTGGTAATAAAGAGGATGGAAGCGTGTGGCTGTCGTTCTCTCAGTTGTTCTGCTGTTTCCAATCCATCAAGTTTTGGCATATGGATATCCAATAGGTACAGGTCAGCTTGCATTTTCTCTGATAGTTCCAACACTTCAGAACCATCGCGAGCTTCTCCGATAATTTGGAAGTCTTGGGGATAATTTTTCTGAATGAACGAACTTAGGTAGGTCCTCTCCACACTATTGTCGTCGGCTAGAATGAGGGTGTAGATAATGACGCCTCCTTGTAAAGACGCAGTAAGACACGGGTGCCTTTGCGGGGTGTGCTCTGAACCTCCATGACATCTTCACGTTGGTAAAGCAGGTAAAGGCGCTGATAGACAGAGTGCAAGCCAACATGGCCTTCTTTTTCCTGTAAAGCAGAGGCGAGAAGGTCAGGATTCATGCCAATGCCATTGTCTGCAACTGTAACCTCGAATCGATCCTGCTTTTCTACCACTTGGATATCTATCAAACCGCCTGAACGGGTGTCTTTTAATCCATGGATGACTGCATTTTCCACGATAGGTTGAATTACCAGAGGAGGTACATAGGCCGTGGTGGTACCATATCCTCGACGAATATCAAGAACCAGATCTATTCGCTGTTGTAAAAGGAGTTGTTGGATAAATAGATAGGATCGCAGGAGTTCCAGCTCTTCGTCGAGCGCGATGGTCATCTTGTTGTTTAGACTGCTGCGAAGCAATGAGCTGGTTTCCTTGACCAGTCGGATGCTGGTCTGCTTATCATCAGATTGGATATGTCGGATGATCATGCTCAGTGTATTGAACAGGAAATGAGGATTTATCTGGACCTGCAGCTCCTTGAAACGGCTTTCAGCAAGAAGACGCTTTTGTTGTTCGTGTTCAATTTTCTGTTGGCTGAATGTTTCAATTTGGGCAATGAGCTTATGGATTTCCCGTTTCATGGTATTGGTGGTTATGATGAATTCATTGATATCATTGTAGGAGGTGGGCCTTATATCTTCTACCTCAAAATTCTGTTTCCCGATCTCCTGCATTACATGGCTTGCTTCCCGCATTTTTTGCCGGCTTTTATGCACGATTCGTTCGAGTATAAAGGCTAGAATGAGCAAAAAGGCAATCTTCAGTACATTTACGATGCCTTGGAAGGTGTTGAACTGACTTAGTGCTTCAGAGTGCTGTTGGTTGATTCTTTCCAGATATGCAGAGAGTAAATCTCCTAAAAAGCCGGTGATGTAGTTTCCCATGAGCGTAATCCACTCATAGTCCTCTGAGAGAGTTGCCTTATTACTTTTATAATTAACGTAGTCCTCTATCAACTGGTGCCGCTCTTGCAACATATGCAGAGAGATACGTGAGTAGAGTACTGTTTGCTCACTCTCCTTGAATGCTTCCGAGAGACTGGTGAGCAGCTGTACCACCTCATCATAGGTTTTTAGGTATTCCTCATAGTGAAGCAGATTCTTATTCCTGTTATAAAGCCGGAATGATGTGCTGGAGTGGTTGTAAGCAACAATTGCTTGGTTTATTTGTTCGTAATTCTGAAGCAACTCTCCATTCCTTCGGACAATATGATGATCAAAATAGGAGTCAATGAGGGAGGTGCCCATAAAAAGGATTGCAATAATAATATATACTGTAACAACTTCAGTTCTCAGGTTGCGTATGCTCATCTCTCTCCCCTTGAAAGGAGTATACTCGATTCCTTTTCTGCACTCAATGAAGACGGATGCTCTGCATTTTCATCCTGAGAAGGGAGAGGGAGCGCATAAGGGAGTAGTATTGCATCTGCATGTCATGGTCTTATTGATTGTCTGCAATCAATGATGGCATCAATAAACACGCGATTCTCAAAAACCGAGAAAACCGCCTTGTACCTTTTAGCGAAAACAACCCGTCTGTATTTTCCGCTGGGTAATCCAAGATCCTCTTCCAGTTGGAATTGGAAGGGATTATCCTTCAACGCAACAAGAACAGAACAGACCTCATTTCTCAATACTTTGGCAGCAGGGATGCTCACTTGGGCAAGGAATCTTACGTGACTGACAAGCATTTCATCGGCTTTTCTGGAGACAATAACTTCATACCCCATATTTGGCTTCAGCCTCTGCCACAATCAAGTCAAAATCCTTAAGTATTTCATCTCCACTTCTGCCGACATACCCGTTTATACGTTCATCTTCTGCAACAAGCAAATCTGCATACAATGAATTTTCGGAGGCCAGAGACAAACTCAATGGCACTGACTTTTCCCTCACAATTTGATGAAGAAGCATGTTGAAGGTTCCATTCAGTGTCATTCCAAGTTGATTGAGGATTTCCTCGGCCTGAGCCTTTAGTTCCGTATCCGTTCTCAAACTGATTGTTGTACTAGCCATATAGTTTCTCCCTATTGGAATTCTATCATTCCCAAGTGATATAGGCAATACAATGCACATACATTGCATAGGATAATCAGCCAATTATTACTGAAGATCAAGAAAATCCCATAATCAAAAATTCAGCTGACTCTTACATCATCTACAACTGATTGCTGGTTAGGCTTTGTTAGGTCGGTCATTTGCTATAATCCTTGCTCAAGACATAGCAGAAAAACTTTCTGTTTTGAATATTCTATCGGCTCTTACCCACAATTGGACAGCGAAAGGCCTTCTTTAACACATGTCTCTCCCTTAGAAGGTAACTAAAGAAAATTTGCCTTCTTAGGAAGTGTTATATGTAGAAAAGGGTTTCATGGTAGAGTTTCTTACTCAAATTCCCGTCTCAGTTATAACTAGGATTTGAATAATTCTTTTAAATAGTTGCAGATAATGGCAGAAAGTACGTGACAAAAGCATTAAACATAGATATAATTGTATCTATGATAGATGCCAATGCAAAACCGATGAAAATCATCCGTGTCACCAACAAAAAGAACGGTGTCACCTACCTCTACGAGGACCAGGCCTTCTGGAACAGCGAGAAGAAGCGCGGCGAGCACAAGCGCAAGTGTATCGGCCGCCTCGGGCCGGATGGAAGAGAGATATACAACGAGTACTATCAGGCAAGAAAGCAAGCCGTCAAGGCCGAGAATCCGCTTGTCTCGAAAACCACCCTGATGGGACAGAACCTCATCCTAGACAAGGTGGTCAAGGACGTCGGCATCAAGGGGGTACTCAAGGAAGCATTCGGACCCTATGACGCCGATGCCATCCTCCAGCTTGCAAGGTACAGCGTCTGCGAGGGCAAGGCCCTCAGCAGAGCCGAGGACTGGCTGAATGACCGTGGGTTCAACGGCAGCGCACTGTGTTCACAGCGCATCAGCGAGTTGCTTGCCTCTTTATCCGACGACAGGCGCAACACCTTCTTCAAGCTTTGGATCAACAAGCAGGCGAAGAAAAAGGCACTGTTGTTCGATATAACCTCGATTTCGTCCTATGGGAAAAACAATACCTATGTGGAACGAGGGTACAACCGGGACCACGAGAACCTGAGACAGATCAATCTAGGACTGCTCAGTGCACACTCGTCGAACGTCCCTCTCTGGTATTCGGAGCTGCCCGGAAGCATGGCGGACTCCATCGTGCTTGCCCATGTGCTGGGCAGCCTGGAAAAGCTCGATGTGAAGGACATCAACCTGGTGGGGGACCGGGGGTTCTACAGCGAGGCGAACCTCAGGAACATAGCAGGGAAGGGGCAAAAGTTCACCATCCCCGTACCCTCCAGCCTCAAGTGGCAGAAAGAATTGATCGACAAGGTCAGGGACTCAATCCGGAGACCCGCCAACATCATCCGCAATCCCGAGGACGACAAGTCCTACATCTATGGCCTCACCGACTACAAGACCGAGTCCTACGGCAGGACCTGGAGGCATGTCTACTTCGACCCCGTCAGGAAGGAGCAGGACATCGCATCGCTGATGCTCAAGCTGAGAAAGTGTGAGGAGGAGCTTGCAAGCGGGGATACCTTCGAGAAGCACAAGAACCTGTACGACACCTACTTCACTGTCAAGGAGACCCCCAAGAGGGGAAGGAAAGTCAGCCTGAACGAACAGGCCGTCAATGCCTACATCAACGGCTACAGCGGGTTCTGGATCATCCTCACCAATGCGGAGAAAGATGCATCGAAGGCCCTGGGACACTACAACCGCAGGTGCGACATCGAGTTCCACTTCGACGACATGAAGAACCTGTTGGACTGCAACAGGCTCAATGTCCATGGTGAGAAAACCATGAAAGGGAGGCTGTTCGTCAACTTCATCACCCTCATCCTGCTCAATGAGCTGAGAGGCAAGGTCTCGGCCATCAAGCCCAGGGACAGGAAGTACTGGGACCTGAAGGACATGTTGAACAAGGTGGCAACCTATTCCAGAATCCACTTCACCGGCACCTACAAGGACCTGTGGACGGTGCCGACCAAGGCACAGAGGCTGGTCTTCGACCTCCTGAAGATAAATGTGAACTCTGCATAAAAGTTACACTCAAGCGTCTTGGCGGTCAGTTTCGACCAGCATCGAGGAAGTTCATGATCTCCTGGAAACTCTTGCCGCTCCTGATGAACGCTTCCATTATCTGACGGGCCTGATGCTCCTTCTTCTGCACCATGAGGTTCTCCAGATTGTCAGCTACGGCATCGTATTTCGCTTTCGCCTTCACCAGGTCTTCCTGGGCCTTGGCGATCTGTGCCTCAATTGAATCAATACTCTTCGTTCTCGCCATCTTCATCATCTCCTTCATAATCGGGCAATCCCATCAGTGACCTGCCATCAGCAAGCAGCCTGCCGATCTCGGTTGCCTTGCGCCTTGCATAATTCTCATCCAGGCCGAAGGCACCCAGGATTGTTTTCTGCCTCTTGGTCACCGCATGATCCAGCCTGTAGGTCCCATTGTTCCTCCTGACCATCTCGATCTTCTCAAGTTCCCTGAGTGCCTCGGGAACCGTCATGTAGTTCGGTTTTGTCTCAAGCCTGAACAGCTCCTCCTTCAGGAGGGTGTAGATCCTGTTGCGTATGATGAGGGCCACGAACTCGATGAAGATCTTGGAAGAGAGTGCCTGCTGGGACTGCACCCGCATGCTCCTGCCTCCCAGGAAGGTCTTGTCTGAGCTGAAGAGTTTCTCCGAGGCGTCCCTTCCCTTGTACAGGATGAGCGCCTGCTCGGCACCCATCCTCTCGGAAGTGACAATGCAGAAGTAGCCGCACAGGGCCATTTCAGCCTCAATGACCGATGCCTTCTCTCTTGCGTAAAGAAACGTATCTTCCTTGCCGTAGTAGATGTCGAAATAATGCGTGATGTTCTTGCTGAAGGAGACCGCCCGGCCCTCGACACGCCTGAGAAGCTTCTTGTAGCCTTCGATCCTCTGTTCCAGCTTCTCCCGCTCGGCTGCCTGGCGCCCACTGTTGTAGTAGATGTGGAAATGGCGGTCCCTGGTGTCGTCCGCATACAACCGGGCCCTGACCGTGGTCCCGTAGACCCTGTAGGAGCGGATGGCACATTCACGGGAGGTCTCGAAGGTGTGGATCCTGCTGGTGACCAGGGCCGAGACGAGATCCTTCATGCCCTTGACCATGATGATGAAGCTGTAGCCGTTCTCATCCATGTAGCGGATGTTCTCCTTGCTGAAGTACCCCCTGTCCAGGATGAAGCCCATCCTCTTGTACCCGTATTCGATCACCTTGTCGACCAGGAAGCTGAACTGGGAGACATCATTGATTGAGCCCGGGTACTCCTCATAGAACAGGGGGACCTGGTTGGTCTTGTCGAAGGCAAGGGCGAGATTGAAGATGGGGAGCCCCTTGTCGTCCTTGGCCTTGCCGAACTCAACGATGTCGACATCCCCCACCTGGCAGTTCTTGTTGGTCGAGTCGTAGGAGATGTACAGGCGCTGTCTCCTGTCCCGCCTGGCATTCCAGCTGTCCAGGAAGCCAATGGTATGGTCCCTTGTGAGGGAACCCAGCAGCCTGGAGACCTTCGAGTCGCTGTAGATCCTCATGTTGTGTGAGAACAGGGGATGGGAGAAGGCAAAGTCCGGATAGTATTGCGCTGCATTGTCCTCATTGATGATGGAGAAACAGGCGAGGTCGAGCAGCAGGCCGCCATCCTTGCCGAGATGTCTCTCGAGCATGTGGGTGAGCCCATACTCCCGGGCCACCTTGTCAATGACCAGGTAGGCCCCGATCCTCAGGCAGCAGCTCCTGTAGGCCTGGGGTCTCTCCTCTGGAAGGACCGCAGAGGGGAAGTGGGTCTGGTAGTTCTCATTCGGGTACATCAGGGAGGCATCTTCCTTGCTGACCTTGCCGATGATCGCCCGCCTGGGGATGTTGAACTTACGGGCCGGGTCATATACCCGCTCATATTCGAACAGCACGAAGGAAGAACCACCTTTCCTCTTGATGGTGATCTTGCCCTTTATCTCAGGGATATTGATGGTGAAATCGTGGTACATGCTGCCTCCTGTACGAGTTTAACGGTTACACTCAATCTTGTACAAGAATCATCGGTGAATTGCAACAAAAAAAGCCCGGAATTCGTTATGAAACCGAGCATTATTCAACGAGAATGGAGTATTTCAGGGGTTTGAGTGTAACAAATCAGCAGAGCTCACAATAAAGTACCATTGGAAGGGAGAGACAATGAATGTCGAGGAGCTCAACAAGGCTATAGATGATGATGAACAGGAAGACGAGGAGACCTAGATATAATTAGGACGGGAATTTGAGTTTCTTAATCTCATTTTTGGGTTACATGTGTATAGGTATATGTAGAGGTTGTTGATATATAATCGAAAAAATCGTAAATATATCGAAAAAATATGTATAGATAGTTGCATATAAGTGTATTATACTATATATGAAACGAAAAAATCGAAAGGTATGATAATATGCTTACACAATTTATAGTAGATAACTTTCTTTCCTTTGGTAGCCGACAAGAGTTTTCCTTGTTCGCTGGAAAAACTCGTGCTCATCAAGATCGCGTTGAACAAGTCCAGGAAAAAAGCCTGCTCAAGTTTGCAGCACTTTTTGGGGCTAATGCCTCAGGGAAATCCAATCTAACAGAAGCAATGGCCTTCATGGATAAGACGATTGAACGAGGGATATTGCCAAGGAATTGTTTCCATAGTTATTGTCGTACGAAGGCTGAAAATACAGATCGTAAATCATATTTTGAAACAATCTTGGTTCTGAACAATACATTCTACTCCTATGGTTTTGAAGCTCTGCTTTCAAAGGGAACTTTTACATCAGAATGGCTGATTCAGATTGATCAAAAGGGAAAAGAAATACCGCTTTTTACCCGCAATCTGATCTCTGGTGAGACTGATATTGCTTGGAATCTCTCAAACCATTCCAAACAGCGTTTAGTCATGTATGCAGAAGATTTGCGAAAGGATAAGACTACACTCTTGTTGTCGATGATGAACACAGGGAAAAAAGAGTTGTACAAGGATTATCCTGAATTGATGGTTCTTCGTGATACATATCAGTGGTTCTCGAAAACATTCAATGCAAGTAAGCCTTTTGAACCCATCACAAGTGGTAATCGTTATCTGATTGATGAAAAACTCCAGGAACTTACAGGCTTACTGGAGGGGTTTGATACTGATATCCATGGCATTGAGAAAATTGACATGCAAATTGTTGACCTTCCTGCCTATATGCATAAGGCTGTTGAAAATGCCAAACAAGACATCTTGGAAATGATTGCCAAAAAACCTCAGACAAATGGAATGAGTGTTCTTCTAAGGGATGCACAGAGCTTTCTATGTATTTCGAAAAGTAACAATGAAGATAATTTCTCTATTAAAAAAATTGTATTCCGTCACACTGATGGCCAAATTTATTCGATTGGTGAGGAATCAGATGGAACTGTTAGAATTATGGATCTAGCAGAGGTGTTGCTCACGACCGAGCCACGGGTATTCGTAATCGATGAACTCGATAGATGTTTGCATCCACAGTTGAGTTACCGATTCATTCAAAGAGTGCTTTCGCATATTGCCAAGTATCCAATTCAAGTAATTGTCACTTCTCATGAATCAAGATTATTGAATTTGGATCTCCTTAGAAGAGACGAGATATGGTTTGTACAGAAACGAAAGGGTGAGTCTTCACTCTATTCACTTGAAGAGTTCAATGAACGTAGCGACAGGAAAATTGATAAAGCGTATTTAGATGGGAGATACGGAGGTGTTCCTTTATTTGAAACGTTGTTTCCGAATGAGGAAGAGTTATGAGGGTTGCATCACGAATTGCATTCGGAGAAAGAAAGAGTGGAATAAGAGATCCAAGAAGAAGATATTTTCTTGCATTCGAAGGGAAAATTACTGAACATCGCTATTTCAAGGGGCTCATAGGCAAAATTCAACGAGAGAGTCTAAGTTTTCCGCTTGTTGAAGTTATCCTGTTTGCTCGGAAAGATGAACATAATGGACATTCAAATCCTAGTCAGGTCGTAAACTATACTATAGAAACCGTTCAAGCGGGCTCCTTTCCTTTGGATATAACATATCAAGAGTTATTTGAAGATTATGTTTTCAAGGTTGTAGGAGATTCTATCAATAGGAATGGGCGGAACCTTGCTTACAGTAGAGCTCAACGATTCTTGGGGCGGTCTCGTATTCAGATGCAATCAAAGGTATCTCGAGAATTTCTAGAACCTTTCCTCGAAAAAATACAAGAAGTATTATTGTTGCCACTGAAAAGCCAGGATGGTTTGAACATAATTAAGGAAGTGCTTGATTCATATAAGTTTGAGGATCTTTCTTATAGAGAAGATGATGATTCTGTTTGTATTATTGTTGACAGGGATACTCAAAGTTTCACCAGCGAACAGTACGATGAGGTAGTCCAGAAGTGTAAGACAGAAAATTTCCAGCTCTTTGTCACAAATCCATGTTTTGAGTTTTTCTTACTTCTGCACAAGACCGATGCTAGCGAATATCCTGTGGAAGAAATACTAAGAAATCGAAAAATTGGGAAGACTACGTACATTGAAAAAAAGCTTAAGGAACATGTTTCACACTACGATAAAAGCAAGTTTTCTTTTTCTGAATTCGAATCATATATCTCCACTGCATTACAAAATTGTGAGATTTATGCTCAGTCACTCGAAGAAATCAAAATGTCAATTGGTACAAATCTTCATAAACTGATTGTTGAATTGTTAGGGAAATAAAGTTTTACCCTACCAGTCCCCTTAGGGAACCAGTAGGGCTTCTCGCTTGTGGTTAACCCTTCACTCCACCAAGCATCAAGCCTGAGACGAAGTGTCTCTGTACGAAAGGATAGATGATGAGAACGGGGAGCATTCCCAGGACCATGACTGCCATTTTCAGGTTGTTGTACACATACTGGCCACCACCAAGGGATTCATCAGACTCGAACATCAGGGAGCGCAAGACCACCTGTAAGGTGTACTTTCGGCTGTCGTTGATGAACATGATCACCTCGAAATATCGGTTCCAGTAGCTGACAAAGTAGAACAGGGTTACCGCTGAAATGATGGAGACTGAGAGCGGCAGGACAATTTTCTGGAGAATCATGAGGTCGTTGCACCCATCCAGGGTAGCACTTTCCAGCAGTGAGACTGGAATACTGCCCATATAGTTCTTGATGATGATCAAATTGAACGTGGAAATTGCCACAGGGAAGATAATTGCTCCCATGCTGTTGATAAGACCAAGGGACCGTACCACAATGTAGAAGGGCATGATACCTGCATCAAATACCATCGTGAAAACAATTGCCTTCATGAGGATTGAACGACCAATGAGATGTTTCTGGGCAAGTGCAAAACCCATGGGTACGGTGATTACCATGGAGACCAACGTGCCGAAGAAGGCAACAAAGAGAGAGTTCTTGAAAGCTCCCATGTAGCCACTGTTGAGCACCCGCCAATAGTTCTGCAGTGTAAACGAGTGGGGTACCAACAGATAATCGGTTCCCATTACATCCACATCCTTTGCTACCGAGGTGATGAGTACGTTCCAGATCGGGATGATGAAGATCAGGCAGATAAATGCAAGCAAGAGTGCGTTGATAAGACGGAAGATTTTTCTTCCCCGTGTTTCTCTGATTGAATTCTGAACAGTCTTTGCCATGATGATTCTCCTACAGGATGGGTTCGTCGAGGAACTTCGCGCTTACCTTGTTGGTTGACAGCACCAGCGTAAGGCTTACGATGGACGTGAACATGCCCACTGCAATGGAGTAGCCCAAGTCTCCTGCAAGTACTCCTTCACGGAATACGTAGGTCTGCAGTACATCTGCAACATCATAGACTGCTGCATTGTACATGACCAGCACCTGTTCGAATATCAGCAACACATGACTGAGATTGAGCAACAACATGGTCACAATGGTGGAGCGAATCGCTGGAAGGGTTACATGGACCAATCTTCCCCAATGTCCTGCTCCATCAATGGTGGCTGCCTCATACAGCTCCGGTTGTACCGTGGTAAGACTTGCCACATAGATGACTGCCCCGTATCCCATCTGCCGCCAGATGTAGGAGCTGATCAGGACAGGACGGAAGAACTTTGCACTTGCCATGAAGTAGATGGGTTCTCCCCCAAACTTGGTGATGATGTTGTTTATCAGCCCTGAGGACGGAGAGAGCAAGTTTACGAAAATACTTCCTACCACAACCCAACTGAAGAAATAGGGGATATAGATCAGGAACTGGATCGTCCTCTTCATCTTCAAGCTCTTCAGCTCATTGATCAGCAACGCTACAACCAACGGGGCAGGAAAATAGAAAATCACATTCGCCAAGCTGATGATCAGGGTATTGCGAAATGCATTCCAGAAAATAGTGGAAGACAGCAGTCGCTTGAAATTATCCAAGCCCACAAACGATACCGTCGACCTGAACCCATAATCAGTGAATCCCAAACTGAGACCCAAGAGAGGAATGTACTTGAACACCAGGTACCAGATTACCCCTGGTACCAACATGAGGAGCAAGAACTTCTGTGTCTTGATCCTTGTCCAAAGTGGTGGCTTGGTTCGTAGTACCATCGGTTTATTTGCCATACTATGACTCCTTAATATACGAATGTAGTGCTGGCTACCTTGTCTGCTCCAAGGTTCCGGCTGATTAACCCAGGCTGGCTTCCACCCACATGGAGTGTGAAGGTCCCGTGTATGTCGTTTCTATTGCCTTGTGCGTCCACTGCAGTATATTGGCTTTGTTCCAGAAGAAGTACAACCTCTTTCTGTTCAAAAGACTCCAAGAACACACTTTTCATGCCACAGAGTACTGGGTGAGGGGGAACATCAGGGTGGGAACTTTCCAGATAGAGTTCAAGTACCGTCCTGCTTGGGGTGTCAGAAGTATTGGTGACACCAATCTCCACACTCACCGTCCCATCCTTCAATACCGTTGTACGTTGAATGCTGTACGTAAACAAAGCATAGGAGAGGCCGAATCCAAATGGATAGAGCACATCCTCTTGGTCGCAATACCGGTAGGTCCTCTTCTGCATGGAGTAGTCAGTGAATGGAGGGAGCACGGCACTGCTACGGTAGAAGGTAACAGGAAGCTTTCCTGAGGGACTGAACATACCAAAGAGCAACTCTGCAATTGCCCGTCCTCCTTCCTGTCCTGGATACCAAGCCTGGATGAGAGCCTGTACGTTTTCATACTGCTCAATTTCTGGGTCGAGCGCTCCTCCAGAGAGCAGCACTACGATGACGGGTTTCCCAGTTCCAGCAACAGCCTTCAGGAGTTTTTGTTGACAGCGAGGAAGCCTGAGATCCTTTTTATCACCTGCCCAGCCTCCATTTCCATCATCCCTCATCTCTCCTTCAACCGTCTCATCCAGACCAAGACAAAGGACAGTGACATCGCTTTGACGTGCCATGAACGCAGCCTCACTGAGCCTGTCGTCTTCCTTTGCCAATCGTTCAACACGCTCCTTGGTGAGTGAAGAGCCTTCGCTATAGTTGATACGTATTGTGTTCCCTGCAACGTTACGGATTCCTTCGAGGACCGTTGTGTAGCGGGAAGATGTCCCATGGTAGTTGCCCCACAGGACTTTTCTGCTATCGGCATTCGGTCCGATGACTGCAATGCTTCTTGTGTTTTCCCGGTTGAGGGGAAGTATTGAATCATTCTTGAGCAGGACCAAGGAGCGCCGGGAAGCTTCAAGGGCAAGCTGTGCATGCTCCTCACTATCGATGTCCTTTAGGCCAAGGTTGTCGTATGGAGTTTGTTCATCAAACATTCCCAGACGGAAGCGAGTGTTGAATACCCTCTGAGTAGCGGTCCTGATCTCCTCCATGGTGACATACCCTTTCTGGAAAGCCTTCTCAAGACTGCGATAGGAACATCCGCAATTCAGGTCACAGCCACTATGCAATGCAAGAGCTGCCGATTCCTCTTCGTTCTTGGTGACCTTGTGGTTGAGATGGAAATCCCTGATCGCCCAGCAGTCAGAGATATACATCCCCTTGAAACCCCATGTGTCGCGCAAGAGCTGTTTGATAAGGGTTGGGCTTCCACAGCAAGGCTCTCCATTAACAGCGCTGTAAGCACCCATGACTGCATCGACCCCTGCTTCCTGGACAGAAGCCTTGAACGCTGGAAGATACGTTTCATTGAGGTCCTTCTTGCTTACCACTGCGTTGAAGGAGTGCCTTTCCGGTTCAGGCCCGCTGTGGGCGGCCAGGTGTTTTACGCAACTTGCCGTCTTGAGGATATCTTCTGAACCTTGCAAGCCGTGTATGAAGGAGACTGCCAAGCGGGAGGTCAGGTATGGATCTTCACCAAATGTTTCCTGTCCACGGCCCCATCTGGGGTCGCGGAATATATTGATATTGGGAGACCAGACGGTCAGACCCTTGTAAATGTCATGATCATGCTCTCTGTTGTAGAGATTGTACTTTGCCCGTTGTTCAGTGGAAATGACCTCGGCTATAGAGAGGACCAGCTCAGGGTCAAAGAGGGCAGCCAGACCAATCGCCTGGGGGAATACGGTGGCGGTTCCGCTTCGGGCAGCTCCATGAAGTCCCTCGTTCCACCAGTTGTAAGAAGGTATCCCCAGGCGAGGAATTGCTGGAGCATCATGCCTGAGTTGGCTTATCATTTCTGGTACGGTCATCTGTTGTACAAGTGTCTGTGCAGTATCAGTCATGGTGTTCTCGCTGGGGGAGTCCGAAAGAATCGGTTTCCAGGGGTGCCTGGAAACCGATATGAAACATCAAGAAATGAGGTTAACGAGCTGCATTCAGTTCCTCAAGAATGGTTGGCCCATTGATAGAGTTCCAGAAGTTCTCGTATTCGGCCAAGCCTTGTTCGAGAGAGACGGTGCCTACGATGATCTTGGTTGCAACAGACTCACGGGTGCTCTTGATGGAGGGAGCAACACGGTCGTATGCAACAGAGACGCCTACCGGTACATCAGCAGCATGGTTCGGGCCAAGGTTGGCCTGCATTGCCTTGATGTGCTCGATCTGCTTGGGCAAGCCCTGCTCAAGAGCAGGAGAGAGCTTGAAGGGCAGGTTCTCGATGTCGATATCAACAAAGGAGTCGCTGAGGTAGTTCAATGTATACTTGTATCCACTGTTGGCTGCCTTGGGAGTAGCTTCGATCTGACCATCTGCATTCAATGTGTAGTGCTTGCCTTCAAGACCAATACCGAAGAAAGCAGGATACACTTCAGGATCGGTTACGATGGTCTCAAGGACACGAACAACCGCCTCGGGATTCTTGGTCTTGGAGGAGACAACGAATGCAGTCTGGGTTGCCTCGTTCAAGCTGCCACCATACCCCTCAGGGCCAACAATCTTGTAGACCAGGTGCATCTCGGTGTACTTGTTTGCATTGGTGGTGTTCTGTACATAATTGATATAGTTGGTAACATAGTCGATTGAGCTCGCTGCCTGGGCAGTATAGGTCTTCTCTCTCATGCCACTGTTCTCGGTTGTGATGAACTCCTGGTTGAGAACGCCATCCTTATAGAGCTGGCGGAGGTAGGTAAGGGCATTCTTCATCTCTTCAGTCTGGAAACCGTCGATGAATACGCCATCCTTTTCATAGACACCACCCCATGCGCCGAATGAGTTGTAGAAGAACTGGAAGTTGTCGACCCACTTGGGGAAGTTGAAGGGGATGATCCCGCTACCAACAAACTTACCCATCTCACGGCGGAATTCTTCAGCTGTCGGGGTCGAACTGAGTTCAACTCCGTACTGCTCCATCAGGTCCTTGCGGATGAAGATGGCCTTGCTCTTGGGGTAGTTGTACGGTACGAAATAGGTCTTTCCATCAATCTGCAAGTCCTTGAACAGGGAAGGGTCAAGCTGGCTGAGTGCCGGGCTGTTCTTAATGTAGTCAGTGAGGTCAAGAATCTGCTCACGGGCAACCATGGTCGGGATCTTGGTCATTGCCTGGGCAACAACAAACAAGTCGGGAACATCCCCACTGTTTACCAGGGTGGCAAGCTTGTCGGTATACGAGGCAAGTGGTGGAATGATCGGTTCGATGATGGTGTCAGTCTTTGACTCGATCAAGTCAGTAATGGCGCCCTGCAGCTCAGGGTCGGTGCTCAAACCATAGGTATTGTCTGCAGTGGCAAGGGTGATGGTAGCTTTCCCCTCACTCTGGCTGTCCTTCTGTCCTGCTGCGCTTACGAATGCAAGACAGAGGAGCAATGCTACGAGGGTCAGCAAGAAACGCTTGGTGTGCAACATAGGAATCCTCCTTAAGGTGATAAGGCCAAAAACATTCGGCCTCTTTGTAGAAAAGTATATGAGTCCTTTTTTATCCAGTCGTTAGCATAAAGAGAAAAATAGTTATCCTTTTTCGTATGTACGGTCTTGTTTAACAAGAGCCTCCTCTTCTAGAATGAGCAAAGACATTGCAAAGAGAGAGGTTCCTGATGTATGTAAGAATTACATCCTCCGGTCGGTTCTACTACAAACAGGGGGAAGGAAAGGATGAACACTACCATGTGAGTGATTACCAAGTCCAGCTGGTATACGCAGGAACCGCCACAAACTGGTTCGATGGGAAGCCCTATGCCTTGGAAGCGGGGGATATTGTGTTCTGCAAGCAAGGCCGGCGCCACGCCTTCCAAGCCACCAGCAAGGAAGGGGTAAAGATGCTTGAGGTGAAGTTTGCTGCCTCAGACCCTCATGTGGATGAAGTGTTGTTGGGTATTGAGACCAAGTTTCGGGACAGGGAGAACCAGATCTACAGCTTGCTCAGCAGGATTGTGCTGGAAGGACAACGTAAAGCATTGCATTATCGAGCGATGTCCTCTGCCTTGCTGATGGAGTGCTTGCTCTCGATGAACCGGCTCTGCCTCGAACACTCTTTGCCCATTTATGAATCAAGTCCCATCCACCAGCTGCGGGAGAGCTCTCTCTCCGGTAAGTCTGAGCTCCTGAATATGGTGGATAAGTATATCGATGCACATCTTGATCACTCTTTCAGTGTCCATGAGATGGCCCAGAGTTGTGGATATAACCAGGATTATCTCTACCGTGTGATCAAGAAGCAGACAGGATTATCTGCAATCAAGTACATAAATCTGATGAAGTTTGAAAAAGCCCTGTTCTTGATTCAGAATACGGAGCAGACGCTCAGTGAGATTGGTTTCAGCCTGGGGTTTGAGAATCTGCAGTACTTTTCCAGGTTCTTCAAGCAACATGGTGGCATTGCTCCCTCGGAGTATATATCCAAGGTACGACTCACAACCCGTACTGACTACTAATCTACGAAAAAAGACAAATTCTCTTCTTATTCTGCCAACGACAAGGCGTAGTATAGGGCGTATACTTCTGTGCAAACAGGAGTCATGGCATGAAGAAAAAACGGTATGCACAGGTGGGAACCGGAGGACGGGCCCGCATGTTCTACGAGGCAATCGCCACTCGATACCAAGATTCAAGCGAGTTGGTCGCTTTTTGTGATATGAGCCAAAAGAGGATGGATTACTCAAATACCATCCTTAAGGACCTATGTGGGCACCCACCGGTGCCGACCTACAAGAGTGATCAATTCACCCAGATGGTCAAGGAACAGAGGCCTGATGTCATCATCGTCACCTCAGTGGACAGAACCCATGACCAGTACATCATCAAGGCGATGGAGTTGGGATGTGATGTCATCAGTGAAAAGCCCATAACCACGGATTGTGAAAAAGCACAGGCAATCCTTGATGCGCAAAAGCAGTATGGCAAGACAATCAGGGTGACCTTCAACTATCGCTACGCACCCCATCACTCGAAGATCAGGGAGTTGATCACCCAAGGGACCATTGGAAAGGTCTTTTCTGTACATTTTGAATGGTTGCTCAACACCCAGCATGGGGCAGACTACTACCGACGTTGGCATAGAAACAAACTAAACAGCGGAGGTTTGCTGGTCCACAAGAGTACCCATCACTTCGACTTGGTCAATTTTTGGTTGGGCACCCAGCCAAAGACCGTCTTTGCATACGGGGATTTGAACTTCTATGGGCAGGCAGCTGCAGAGAAGCGGGGTGTTAAGCAGTTCTATTATCGTTGTCATGGAAGTGAGGTGGCCAAGCATGACCCCTTTGCCATCGATTTGGAGAGCAATCCCACACTCAAGGGGCTTTATCTGGATGCCGAAGAGGAGAGCGGTTATATCCGTGACCGCTCTGTCTTCTCCGATGATATCAGCATCGAGGATACCATGGCTGCGCTTGTTCGCTACAAGAGCGGGGCTATGCTTTCCTACTCTTTGAATACCTACCTTCCCTGGGAAGGATTCAATGTGGCGATCAACGGTTCGAAGGGGAGAATTGAATACACCGCACTGGAGAAGCCATACATCAATGCAGGTGGGAAACAGTGTGACGAAGGGGCTACGGTCTATCATAAGATCAGGGTTTGCCCCTTGCTCGATACCCCCTACGAGGTTGAGGTCGAGACCCGGGAAGGAGGACACGGAGGGGGAGATCCAGCGATGCTGGATGATATTTTCCTGGAGAACCCTCCCCACGACCCCCTATTCAGGAGTGCAGACCACAATGATGGTATCCGCTCGATTCTTACCGGCATAGCAGCAAACAAGTCAATCGCCAGTGGGCTTCCTGTTGATGTAGATGCCCTGCTTCATTGGTAAATTAGGAGATTCAAGTGAACGATATACTACTGTTCGAAGAGGATTTCTCTTCTTTTCCTCTCGGCCCCTTCCCCTATGATAGAGAGCACTCCGCCATGGGAGAGTATCACTACTACCCAGATGAAGGGTATAAAGGGGTATGGCATGACCCGGTTGCCAATTATACCTACAAAGGGCCTACCTGGATGGTTACCAACCCTGCCATGAATAGCAGCCATGTCATGGAGCTTTCACGAATTCAGGAGCCAGAGGCCAAGGGAACGCTCCCTACGCTGGTATCAGGTGATACCGATTGGCGCGATTACCAGCTGACGGTAACGCTACGCCCACTCTCCACAGACTTATTTAGTGGGGTCTTATTTCGATACCAAAGCAGTTTACGTCACTATGGACTGTTTTTCACACGTGAGGGCCTTGAGCTTCATCGTGTAGATTTGCTTGAGAGGACGGTTATAGGCAGTTGCCTGCTATCCTGGTCCCCTGATGATTTTCAACACCTTGTCATTACATTGGAAGAAAAGGCCATTTCCATTTTCCATGAAGGTGTGCTTGTCCTGACCGCAGAAGATGGTCGCTATGAGCGTGGTGCCATTGCCCTTTGTGGGTGTATGCCTACCCAATACAAGAGTATTCGTGTACACACGAATGAGAAGGCACTACGGATTCTCGAAGAGGAGAAACGTTCTCTGAAGACACGTTTGGAGCAGAAGAGAACACAGTTTCCAGGAATGCAGTTGGTCAAGAAAATCAGTTTGGGGTCCTTTGGTGCCGGAAGGCAGATTCGTTTTGGACACCTTACGGGAACCGATGAACGGTTCTTTGTCATTGCACAGCATCAGCGACGTGTTTATAAGGATCGTTACCCATTCATCAGCTGCCTGACTGCAGTCAGCCTTGAGACTGGAGAAGTGCTCTGGCAGGTAGGAGAAAGCAGAGAGGATGAGGATGTCATCCACCTCACTACCGACCTTCCTTTCCAGATCTATGATATTGATGGTGATGGCGCCGATGAGGTCATTGCAAGTTGGGATTTCAAGATTTTCTTTCTTGATGGCAAGACAGGCTCTGTTAAGTTCCAGATGGACACGCCTTTCAACAGTGAACCTGCTGATGAGCTTTGCGGTGTAGAATTCGGTCATCATGCATTTGACCGGCTTAATGTCGATTCCATCAGGATTGTGAATGTATCAGGGAAGGACCGTCCCAGTGACTTGCTTATCAAGGATCGGTATGCCCGTCTCTGGATTTATGACAACCAAGGAAATCTTCTCTGGGCATTCTCCCACAACAACACCGGTCACTTCCCCTACGCCTATGATTTCAACAAAGACGGCAAGGACGAAATTTTCAGCTGTTACAATATGATCGATAGTAAGGGGAACCTCCTCTGGGAGCTTCCCATCTCCACCGACCACACCGATGAGATCGTCATCGGCCCAATTGACCCGGAAGAAGATGACCTGTTGGCAATTGTTTCAGGCTGGGAAGGGTTTATGTTGCTTCGCCGTGACGGAACCATCCTCAAGCGGACCATCAACGGTCACGGACAGCGAATCAGTGTAGGAAACTTCCTGCCTGCCCAGCGAGGATTGGAAATTTGTACTACCACCTACTGGGGCAGCCAAGGGATTGTGTATATGCACAACTGTAAAGGTGAAGAGCTATGGCATCGTGAAATGCGTAGTAATGGAGCGGTTATTGCTCCGGTTAATTGGGATGGTTCTTCCCAGGATTTGGTACTGCTCAGTGCAAGCGTGAAGAGTGGGGGCTTGATGGATGGAGATGGGGATGTTGTTGTTTCCTTCCCTGATGATGGGCATCCTGAGCTTTGCTGTGAAGTACTTGATGTAACCGGTGATGAGCGAGATGAAATCATTGTCTGGGACCAAAAGGAACTGTGGATCTATACCCAGGACAGGGAACAGCCTGCTCGTGAAGAGCGGTATGTTCCACTGAAGTACCCCATGTACAATGCATCCAACTACCGAGGGGAATACTGTTTCCCCAGGTTTGTCAAAAAGTCCTTAAAGAATCAATAATCCTCAATACCGTTCCCAGAAGGGTGGTTCGTCATGCTTCCCAGGGATGTAGATCCTATCTGAGTGAAGAGCACTGATGACCAAGGGAATGAAGAGGAGGTCGCCGTAGCGGAAGGGGTAGAGCATCTCTCCGAGGAAGTATGCTGATAGGATTACCATAAGGCTGAAAAGCAGCGATGAGGTAGGCAGCAGGCGGTAGAGGCTGAAGAGGATTGCCAGGAAGGGAATTGCAGCGAAGATTCCGAATGCTGCAATCATCCACAGGTATGAGTTTGGAAGGCCTCTGCTTGCCAGGAAGGACGGGGTGAACCCACTAAGCAGTTTCTTGGGTGTCAGTTCATTCAGGAACCTTGTTGCAGCACTAAGTCTTCCTGTATTGGTAAAACCCAATTTTCCAAATTGGGAGTAGCGGTAGAGGTGGGGAACAAGGAGCGCAAGTGCTATGATGATCATGATCAACGCAAGCAGAAGCGGGAGACGATAGTACTTCAGCCAGTGGGTTCCAGAATCGACATAGTAATAGGCGATGAAGCGAATATTGATAATGATGATTACCACCAGAAACAACATTGATATGATGATTGCAGCCCGTCCTCTGGCACAGTAGGAGAGTACCGCTGAAACAATGGCCGGCCAGATAGCAGGTCGGTATCGTTTGTTGTAGAAGTCCGAGATGTAGAGTAGCCCCTCTCCCAGGAACATGATGCTTGCTATGTAGGTAAGGGGAGCCTCCTTGATGCCACTCAGTGTGGGGATATCTGTCATAATCGTACAGACCGCTACGGCAAGTAGCACCGAGGTGATGATGAAGAAAATCCGGAAGGTTTTCTTGGACCAGCTGGAGTATACGAGCAGTACGCCGATACTGAACCCCGCCAGTGTATAGCCCAATCCACTCAGGAGGGATACTCCTGGTCCTTGGGTGACCTTTCCATAGATCAGTAGAAGGACCAACGTACCACCGATGAGATAATCGACCAATTCCATGGCTTTTCGTTGGGTGGCCACAGTAATGATGGTACACAGGGAAGCCAGAGCGAAAGAGATGATCGCTATATTGGGGATAGTGAAAATGATATCAAGCAATAGAAGCAATAGATAGGAGGGAAGCAACACCTGTAGCAGCAAGGGAGTAGAGGGAAGTGTGTTCTCAGGTTCCTGCATCAACAGTCTGTATTTCATGCACGCTCTCCTGTTCCCTCCTCTCTTGAGGAGGGACAGTATATCTTTAACGGGATGAGGCTTTTGTCAACAGCTTGACTTCTCGACCACTCCCATTACCGGACATGAGTGCGGTCAAGGCCTTGTCGTGTGCCTTGATCGCTTGCCGCTCCTGGTAGGAAGGTTTTCCTGCAATATTGTTCAGGACAACACCAGAGAGAGGCAGGTTGCAGAGTCCAAACGTGTGCAGCAATGCCTTGAGCATCCTACGCGATCCTACAAAGCTACGGATGTTCAGGATCAATCCATTGGTGGCTCTCGAAACTGCAAGCAGATTAGAAGCAGAGCGGAAGGTTGGTCCGTCGATGAGGACCACATCAAAGACAGCAGAAACACTGCCAAGGTACTCTACAAACTGTGGGCTATTTAGGATCTGCCCCAGCTCCTTTGGACCTGCATCTATAGATGCAATGGTAAGTTCAGGTTCATCTCCAACCGGTTTGCATGGCTTGTCGAGGGAGAAGGTTTTCAGGTGGGCCGCTGCAGCGATTTCCACATGGCTGGTAATCTTTGCATAGAGGCGTTGGTAGTTCATTCCCTCATTCGCCGTGCCAATGACAAGTACCTTTTTGCCGCTCTTAACCATGGATAGTGCTGTATTGAGTGTGGTATAGGAGGTCCCTTCCCCGTAACTCAAGCTTCCCAGGGTAAACACATTGGTGTTCGGGGCATACATCAAGATACCAGCAAGGTGAGTGTAGGCACTTCCTGCATCCGAATCAGGATGTTCGAGTATTTCCATCTCGGTATTGATATCCTTGCTTCCCGGGGGGATGGTGGTAAGCAACTTCCCTTCCTTGCCCAGTATTCTGGTGAGGGACTGTTCGTCATCAATTGTGTCAGAGAGGTATTCAGCAAGCAGGGTCGCGAGCAGGGCAAGTGCTGATCCCAGCAGTACTCCAACTGCCAGGATAAGGAGGTTGTTTGATTCTCCATCCTCATTCACCAGTTTCACTGGTTCCACTTCCTGCATGGCAGTACGCTCTGAGGCAAGGAAGAGGTTGAGAGCACGTAGACTCGATGCATATTCATTAGATGTTTCCGTTTCTCTCTCTATTGTGTCAATATACTCTGTATGTTTCAACTCAAGGCTTGTAACAGCCTTTAGTTTGCCAAGGTAGTCATTTTCTTGATTCTTGAGAATCTCAAACTCAGCACTAGATGTAATAGCTTGGGTCTGATTTTGAGCTGATAGTTCATCATACCCGTCAGAAAGGAAGATTTCATTGATTTTGGATTTCAAGGTCGTCAATGCCGCTTCAAGCTCAGGATTGCGACGTGTAGTCTCTTCAGATGTATTTGATTGTACCAGCAATCGTGCGATTTCATCATATAGATACTGTCTGTAAGCATCTGAATACCTGGAGGAGAGGAGAAGTACCTGCTCATTCTGTACCCCAAGAGATTGGAGCGCTGCTTCCAATGATGTTGCAGGAGCGATTTCCGCTACCTCACCAAGCTGAAGCTGAATAAGGGAGAGAATTCGCTGATATGCAGATTTATTTGCTTCCAAAGAGAGAATGTCTGTCTCTTCCTGGAATGCCGCCAATGCTGCCTTGCTTGATTCAAGAAGGGTAGTACTCTCTTCCAATTGCCTGTTCAAGGCATCATGCTGCGAGGCAAGGTCTGTGTTTGCAAAGGCAAGGAGGGATGCAGAGAATTCACTGGTAAGAGCACCCAGAAAATCTTGGGCAAATACAGGGTTGGAGTGTTCAAGGGAGATAGAGACTGAATTGGTGTCCTTTATCTCGCTGACAGCTATAGCATCCTGCAATCCTTTGAGTTTCTTCTTGTCAGTGAGCAGGTCTTCGTAGGAGGTGCCATCCTTACGTATGTAGGAGGCAAGGTTCAGCTTCTCCAAGGCCCCACGTACTGTTTCATCACGGGTGAGGAATTGGAGTTCAGTAGTAATGTTCCTGACATCTCCTCTTGCTGAGTTCCAAGCAGTAAGATTCTTGATCGATTCCACGCTTACCGTGGTTGTTGCTGTATAGGTGGGATCATTCATCAAGATATATCCCACACAGGCAAGAACGATGATACCAAATACAATCAGAAGCAGTTTAAAATGCTTCAATACAATGCCAATAAGTTCACTTATGCTGATGCCTTCGTCCTCGTACAACGTTTCTTCCATACCTGGGTCCCCATTTTCCTATGCAAAATTTGTGAGACAATCTCGCTTTCCCGACGAAATTCTCTCTTGTGCAAGAATTGCTCTGCCAACAAGCATACTGGGTGTACGGTACGAAGGTGTGCATAGTAACCTGTTGCTAGAGTGATCCCTTAAACCATTAAACGATAGCATGTACAGGGGTGAAAGTAAATATAGATTAGAAAAACGATTAGTTGCCAAATTACTTAAAATGTATAGCTTTGTATTGGAAAACCACCCTAAAAGATAAGTAAACTGCTTCCAGCCAAGCAGCGCCAAACACTATTGACCGGCATACATTCAGCGTTCACAATGCTACTCATGAAGAAGTGGAAAGCCCCAGAGAAGAAGTCATTCCGACAGGCCTTGAGGGAAAAGGATAGTGCACGAATCGTGCACTATGTCCTCCGTTTCATTGTGGTTTTAGTGCTGGTTGCCCAGCTCTTCAATGGCAACTATGAGAATGTTTTTCTTTGTGTACTTACCCTTATCCTGTTTGCCATCCCTTCCCTGATTGAAACCAACACCCGTATCGACATACCGGACACATTGGAGAATATCATCCTCTTCTTCATTTTTGCAGCCGAGATACTCGGGGAGATGCGCTCCTACTACGTGACCTTCCCTTTCTGGGATACTCTACTGCATACGTTCAACGGTTTCTTGGCAGCAGCAATTGGTTTTTCCTTGGTGGATATTCTCAACCAGAATGAGCGATTCTCCATTCGGCTCTCTCCCTTCTTTGTTGCCATTGTTGCCTTCTGCTTCTCCATGACCATTGGAGTAATCTGGGAGTTCTTTGAGTTCTTCATGGATGTGGTCTTTCGCTTGGATATGCAAAAGGATACAGTGCTTACCACCATCCGATCAGTCTCCCTCGACCCAACAAACAGTCAGAAGATCATTACCATCAGCGGTATTGAAGAGGTTGTGGTCAATGGAAAGCCATTGGGAGTAGGAGGGTACTTGGACATTGGGCTCTTCGATACCATGGAAGATCTGTTTGTCAATTTCATCGGAGCGCTTGCGTTCAGTTTCGCCGGGTATTTCTATCTGAAATATAGGTCAAAACGCGCTGGATTCATCAAGCATTTTGTTCCAACATTGGTGGAGAAAGAACAATCCAAGGAGTGAATCCATTCAGCTGTTTCGCAGTTTTCTTATCGAACGGTTGAGCTTCGGACGAAGGATCAGGCGATAGGTCAAGCAGTGGGTTCTTCGCTCTGCCTCCGGATGGGCGCTGAAAAAAGAATCGGGATCATTGAAGGAGTGAAGGCTCTCCCTGATCGCCTTGCTCTGGATTTCCGTCTCCTCTTCATCCCAACGAATAGGGGGATTTCGAAAGTGGGAAACGGCAATCCCGTAGCCATAGAAGCTCCCGATGAAATTGGAAAATTTCTGCTGGAGCTTTTCCAGATAGGGGCGGTCAACAATATGTCCACCGACCTCAATCCACTGATCTTGGTACCTTACTTCCGCCCATGCATGGTGCAGATGTCGTGGGCTGAAAAGGAAAGAGACCTCGCCGAGCAATCCACGATGGATTACCTTGCTGATCATGGCCGCTTTCAGCCGGCAAGGGGCTCCTACTGCACGAAGCAGTGCCATGAGAAGCGTGGTTTTTGTTAGGCAGTTTCCCATACCTTGGGCAAGTACCTGTGAAGCAGTCACAGCAAAGTGCTCTGCATACCCAAAGGGGATGGCATCACGAACAAAGGTATAGACTGCGGCAATACGACTACCGAGAGTAGGAAGGGTAAGCCATCCCTGCTTTTTGATGAGTGCTACGATTGTAGGATGTGTATAATCAAGGAGTGCTGTCTGTTCTGTATATCGTTGCTCTTCAAGTTCCATTTATACCTCTTATAGGCACCAGTATACGCCCATGAGCGTATAGTTACCAGATATGAGTATAGTATGAGTAATCCGTATAAGCATTAGACAGAAAGATAAAGCTGTACTACGATACAAAGAAGGAGATGGTAATGAACACACTACATGCACTGATGAAGGGACAGCTCCCTTCCTTGTTTTTCTGCATTGGCAACCCAGTGGTGGGAAACCCCACCCAATATATGATGGAGAAAGCCTTTCTGGATATGGACTTTCCTGGTCAATACATCACCTGTGAGGTGGAGAGTGACCAGTTGCAGACAGCGCTTGAGGGGTTGAAAGCCCTGAAGGTTGCGGGAGGTAATGTCACCGCACCCTTCAAGCAACAGGTCTTTCCCTACCTGGACAGTTTCACTGAGAGTGCGCGACTCAGCAATGCGGTGAACTGTATCACCCGACTCGATGACGGAACCTACCAAGGAGATAATACCGACGGGAAAGGTTTTCTGCAGTCATTGAAGGATCTGGTAGATGATCTTAGTAAAAGGCGCTTTGTGCTTTTTGGATCAGGGGGGGCTGCCTCTGCCATTGCCGTTGAGTTGGTCCTCGCTGAGGTGGAAGAAGTCATTCTGGTAAATCGTACCAGAGAAAAAGCAGAGAGACTTGCAGAGCGGTTGCAGGGTATCACAAGAACCAGGGTATCCACTCAAGCTTGGGAGGGTACCTATCAAATAGAAGAAGATGGTTTGGTGGTAGTACAGGCAACCAGTGTTGGGTTGTTTGATGAAAAGGGTTGTATCGATGTTGCATTCTCCCAGGGCCTCCGGGATGTCATTGCCTGTGATGTGGTGTTTAACCCGACCGATACAGCCTTTCTGAAACGCGCAAGGAAAGCGGGGGCAGCTACCCTTGATGGACTAGGTATGTTGGTGAATCAGGGGGTGCTTGGCATTGAGAATTGGACCGGAAGAAAGGCTGATCCTCTGGTAATGAGATCAGCACTGACAGAGGCCTTTTCACTCTGATGACAAACAGATACCAAATACTGTACTATGGGCGACTATGAACTACTACTTCATTGCTTGCAGGACAGGACGAGAAGAGTATGTGAAGGCACACTTGCTCAAATTCTTTAGTCGGGAACTGGAGGAGGATGAGGTGATGGCCTTCATTCCCATGCGTCGTATGATTGACCGTCGCAAGGGCAAGAAGATCATGAATGACCATCCCATCCTTCCTGGGTATCTGTTGCTCTCCTGTGAAATTTCTCTGCAGGACTTTAGTCGTGATGTACTGAAGCTTCCTGGGTGTTATGGATTTCTTAGGAATCTGAACAAGACCATCGAACTGCAAGGCCCTGATTATGAGTATGCTGCTTGGATCATGCACAACAAGGGGACCATCACGCCATCGAAGGTTGTCTATAAGAAAGGGGAGCCGATCAGGATCATTGAAGGTCCTATGAAGGACTTCATGGGGACCATCGTAAAGGTCGATTATCGCCACAGCAGGGTCATGGTTGAGTTCCAGTTCGCCGAAGTAATACGAAAGGTGAGTATGCCGGTGGAGTTTGTCGAAGTGAGCAGGTAGGTGACCAGAGACTTTTCTGTACGATTCATTTACAGGGCATGAGCAGCATGGTATAGTAGCGCTACCCGAGCTCCTGTGTCACATGAAAATTTGTGCTACACGTTCTGCATGGGAGCAGAAGATGATACAGACCAGGGGTGATGTTGCATGAGTGAAATGGTGAAGAGTCGTTATATACGCTGGGTTGTCCTGATGGCAATGGATGCACTTTTCTTGTTTGCTGCCGGACTTCTGGCTTCTTGGGTGGTTTTTCAGACCTTGCCTTTCAATTTCGATTCGATACTCTATTTTAATATTCTTGCCACCATCCTTCTTCTTTTCGCCGTTCGTTTTTATCATATCAGAATCAGTGAGAGTTCCCTCGACCTGCTCGGTCGTGGTTTAACCGCGTTTATTCCCGTAACCATCCTTGGTGTTCTGCTTATTGGCTTTTACCTTGGGTTCCATAGTGATTGGATTCCATTCATAGTAAGTACTGACATATTCGGCTTTCTCCTGGTGATGGGCTTTCGTGTTTTTTACCGGTCTGTCTTGGTGTTCAAAAACAAGCAGAGCAACAACCAGCATCCTCGAGCAGTCATCTATGGGGCAGGGGAGTTGGGAAATACCTTGGTAAGACAGTACCAAAAGGGAAAGCTCTCCTACCATATTGTAGGATTTGTTGATGATGAGGTGCATTTACACGGTACATACATGCTCGGGGTGAAGGTCTACGGGAGTGTGAAGGATTTGCCTCAGGTGCTCCAGAACCTGAAAGCCAAGACCCTCATCATTGCCATTACCCAGATTGACCAGGAGCGGATGCTCCTCGCAGTCGATGCTGCAAAAGAAGCGAAGTGTGACATAAAGGTGATTCCCTCTCTCTTCGAGATGCAGGAGGGCCAGAAAGAGCTGGACCTCAGAAACCTTGATTATGCAGACCTGCTTGGGCGTCCCCTGATCAGCATCGACAAGGAGCCGATCAGACAGATGGTCCGTGGAAAACGTGTTCTGGTAACGGGAGCAGGGGGAAGCATCGGCAGCGAGATCTGCCGGCAGTTGCTTACCTATGGTCCTGAGCAACTCCTCTTGCTCGATGTTGATGAGACAGAGCTCCATGACCTTTCCCTACGATTGCATAATTACCAGAAGGAGTGGAGTGACCTGGTCATTCCCATTGTCTGTGATATCAAGAACCGAAAGAAGATTGACCGTATCATGACCCAGTTCAAACCACAGTTGGTTTTCCATGCTGCAGCCTACAAGCATGTGCCGCTTCAGGAACTGTATCCGGAGGAGGCTATTACCACCAACATCAATGGCTCCTATGCGGTGCTCAAGAGTGCCAAGGAGCACCAGGTTGAGAAGGTCGTGGTCATCTCCACCGACAAGGCGGTAAACCCGACCAATGTGATGGGGGCTACCAAGCGGGTGGTCGAGTTGATGGCCGGCATGCTTAATAGCAAGGAGACAGAAATTGTCTGTGTACGCTTTGGCAATGTGCTGGGAAGCCGCGGGAGCATGCTTCCTCTCTTCATGGACCAGATCAAGGCAGGGGTTCCCATAACCGTTACCCATAAGGACATTATCCGTTACTTCATGGCAATCCCTGAGGCAGTTGGCTTGGTGTTCAAGGCAGCCAGTATGGCAAAGGGTGGAGAGGTGATGGTCCTGGATATGGGCCAGCCAGTCAAGATCTATGACTTTGCAGAGAAGCTCGTGAAGTACTATGGCGATAGCAGGAGCCAGGTCATCGTAACCGGTCTCCGTCCGGGTGAGAAGCTCTATGAGGAGCTCCTTGCCAACAAGGACACCACCATCCCCACCGAGGAGAAGCTAGTCTTCAAGGCAAAGGTGAACAACCACACCATCAGTGAACTCTCCTTCCTGAATCACTACCTCACATCCTTCGAGAAGTCCGCTCCTGAGGTGATGCTGAAAATGCTCCATGAATTGGTTCCTGAGTTCAAGGATCCAAAGATGTAGGGTGTTAGGCTACATATGAATGAAAAAGATTTTTGATTGTTGGTAGAGAGTATACAAGAAGGTGGGAAAATTCTGAGAAAGGAAAAGAAACCTGCTCGAACTTTTATATTCTCACCCCCTGATATAAGAAATATACGTAATAAGGCAAAGGCAACACAGATTGAATTTGCTTCAATGATTGGTGTCAGCGTAGCTACACTAAGGAATTGGGAACAAGGTAGGAGAACTCCAGAGGGGCCTGCTTTGGCTCTTCTAAAAGTGGCATCCGTGGATCCTCAATACATCAAGAATATTTTGAACCAGTAAAAAGTATCTCAAGAACTGCATAATTCAGTCCATTTTCATGGTCAGCTACCAGACAGAAATGCAGGATTGTAGTAATATCTCTGTATGAAAACACCTATTCGTTCCTTGGTTGTCCTGTTTGTCTTGCTGGCCTCTCTCTCTACCCCTCTGTTTGCGGTGGGAAGTGAGTACTCTCAGGCCTTGGGTGTCCAAGGTGGACGCTTGGCCGGGGTTGGTATCAGCTACCAGAGGTGGTTGGATGACTTTGGCTACCAGGTAGCGGGTGGTTTGCTCTACCACCCAGAGATGGAATATGGCGATGACGAGCTGGTCTACAACATCGGGCTTGAGTTGCAATACCCGTTGGTGTACCACGAGGCAAACTCCTGGCTTGCAGGAACGCTCTATGTGGTTGGTGGTGTGCATCATCAGGGATACAAGGAAGCAGAGCTTGTAACTATGGATCCTGAAGTATATCGCTCTGGACCACTCATACTCAACATCGGTGTTGGAGGAGGAATAGGGGTAGAGACCATCTTCTTCAAACATTTTGCAATCAGCACAGAGTTTGTATATGTAGGTATGTATGAGACAAACAGCGGGACACTGGATATTAACATGTATCCTCAGGTAAGCCTCAGATATCGGTTCTAAGGCCAAGTATTCTTGCCTCTCATCTACAAGAAAGCCGTACCATACACTCTGCAAAGATGATACACTGGCCTACATGGAGAAGCTTGTAGGAAGGGCTGATGTAGCTCGTGCAGCGGGGGTAGCGGAGTCCACGGTCTCCCGTGCACTCAATGACTCGCCCCTTATTAGTGATGAGATCAAGAAGAAGGTACGCCTGGTGGCAGAAGAACTGGGGTATGTACCTTCACGGACTGCTACACTCTTTGCAAGCAATAGAAGCTTTGCCATTGGCTTTGTGGTTCCCTACTACAAGAAAATCTTACCCTTTACCCGTTCCTATTTTCCAGCCCTCCTTGATGGATTGTTGCTTGGAACACTGAACCACAACTACAATGTTGGGATTATCTTTGAGAACTACCTGGGAAAGTACCGCAGTTACCGGGATCTTATCACCAGCCATAGCTATGATGGACTGATTTTTGCCATTACCAAGGACCAGTTTCCCGAGATCGATCCGCTCATCGAGCACAACCTTCCCTTTGTGTTGGTGAACAACTACCGAGAGGGGGCTGCAAGCATCTATGCTCGTCCTGATGAAGGTATGAGGAAGGCGTTTGCCCATGCCCATGAGCTAGGACATAACCACATCGGGTATGTGACGGGGGACCTTCAGTTCAAGAACGGCAAGGACAGACTCCAGGCCTTCGAGGAGCTTGCCTCTCACTACCACTTACAGACAACGATTGTCGAAGGAAACTTCTCCAGGAACTCAGGTTTCAATGCATTCAGGCAGTTTGGTAAGAAGGAGTCACTGATCATGACGGCCAGTGACCGGCAAGCCTTCGGCTTTCTCCAGGCCTGTAGTGAACACTCCAAGAAGGTTCCCCAAGATATCTCTCTCATCGGATATGACAACTTCCAGCCCGCTGGTACCAGTACTCCTCCCCTGACTACCGTCGATCATCCGATCATGGAGATGGGAGCGGAAGCAGTGCAGATGTTGATCGGTATGATCGAGCATGGGACTGCAGCCGAACAGCGATGGGCAGAGACTGGTTTCGTGGTAAGAAAGTCCACCCGGGCATTGGGGGAATGAACGATGAAACTAGTCATAGTGGGCTGTGGGGGAATGGGGACGTACCAAGCGCAGAAGTTCCAGGACCTGGGAGCCCAGATAGTAGGAGCAATCGATCATAATGAGGAGCACCTGAGGGGTTTCTGCGAAACCTTTGGGGTGGAAGAGAGCTACAAAAGTCTCAATATGATCTCCCGCTTCTCCGCCAAGGCCGATGCCCTCAGTTGTTGTCTCCCTGACTGTTTCCACGCTCTCTGCTGCGAGGCAGCAATGAGAGCAAATCTGGCAATCTTCTGTGAGAAACCTCTCACCTCAACCCAAGAAGAGGCTGAATTCTTGGCAAGGCTCCCTAAGAGCCGACCGTTCATGGTCAATTTCTCAAAACGTCATACTCCCTCTCTCTCTGCAGTCCAGGATGCTCTCTCCCGTGGTTTGCTCGGTACGTTGGAGAATGTCACCATCTCCTACCTGCAGAGCTGGTACAAGAGTCATGTCTGGGGAGACCCTGAGGAGATTTTTCGGTGGAAGTGGAGACTATTGCCTGAGTATAATCAGGGAGGCTGTCTCTCCGACCTCGGCAGCCACCTCCTTGATCTGCTTTTCCTTCTCTTTGGAAACGTCCACTTTGAGAAGAAGACCCTCGAAGTCACTGCCTCAGCCTTGGTTGAGTATGGTGCCTTGCTGAGAGTGGGGGATAACACCCCCTGTACATTACACTGTTCCTACCAGGATCCTACTTGGGATGATTCATTGCAACTTACCATAGAGGGCAGTGAAGCTACGCTCACGATGAATACCTCTCTCGATAGAAAGCAGGTGGTCATAACCAGCAAGGAAGGTACTATCACGAAGCTGCAGGGAAATCGTCCTATTTCGACCTACCAGAAGTTTTTTGATGCTGTTGGAAGTGGAAATTCTCTTCCTCCTTCTTTTGAGGATGGATACCGGGTCCAGAAACTCTTGGAGGAGATGCAATGAAGAACATACAGCTTGGGGCACTGCTCTTTGCCAATGAGGTTACCTGTGACAATCTTTTGAAGCTGAAGGATGCAGGGTTTGAAACCCTCAGTATCTGCTTCTGGGAGACCCTTGGAGAAACTGATCTTACCAGTCTTGCTCGCGTCACGCGGGAGGCCGGGCTTCCAGTCAACGCAATCTCAGTTTGGGGCAATCCCTTGGCCAATGAAGAGACTCTCCGTGGTGTACAGACACTCATAGATCAAGCATATCGTTTCGGCAAACCTTTTATCTCAACGTTTGCAGGTCGTGTTCCGTCTCGAAGTGTTGAGGCATCGCTTCCCTTGTTCAAGGAAGTGTTCAGTAAATTATTGGATCAGGTCCACCGCCATGATTGTAGGGGCTTGCTCCTGGAAAACTGTAGGATGGGAGACCTCTGGAAGCGTGGTGCTTGGAATATTGCCATCAATGATGCTGCCTGGTCTTTGATCTTCTCCACCCTCGATGATCCCCTCCTTGGCCTTGAGTGGGAACCGTGTCATCAGGTGGAGGCTCTGATCGAGCCTCTTGCCCAGCTAAGACGTTGCAAAGAGAGGGTTTTGCATGTACATGGCAAGGACGCCCATGTTGATCATGCCCTCCTCAGTGAGATCGGTCTCTATGCCCCAGAGAAGGCGATCAAAGCTACCTTGCCTGGTTGTGGCGATACCGATTGGCAAGCACTGATGCAAATCCTTGTGGACGGAGGGTACCAGGGAAGCATTGAGATAGAGGCGAGAGGAACCTCGTTTTTCACTGATTTTAAGGAGAAAGTTGCATCCCTTGGCTATCTTAAAAAGTGTCGTAACAATCTCCGATAGTCCATACTCTCCCTTGCAAAACTCACAAAACATGCTACGATTATCACGTGCGAAACACAGACGTGCGATGCTTTTCGGGATGTTATGCACGCACGTGCATAGGAGGAAAACATGGATCGAATTGCCTATGGAATGATTGGCGGTGGAAAAGGAGCCTTTATCGGGGATGTACATCGTAAAGCTATCCGTCTCGATGATCTTGCCGTCTTGAAAGCTGGTTGTTTTTCGCGGGATGTGGAGAAGTCAAAAGCATTTGGGGCAGAACTCGGCATTGCGAGTGATCGTCTCTATACCGACTACCACGAGATGGCGGAGAAGGAAGCAAGCAGGGAAGACGGCATTGCCTTTGCTGTTTGCGTTACACCAAACGCTTCCCACTTTGACATATGCAAGGCCTTCCTCTCCCAGGGGATTCATGTTGTTTGTGACAAGCCCCTAACCTGGACAATTGAACAGAGTGAAGAGCTGGTTGCAATCTGCAAGAAGAAGAACCTGCTCTTTGGTGTTACCTACACCTACACTGGATACCCTGCTGTGAAGCAGATGAGAAAGATGGTCCAGGATGGCCTGCTTGGGGAGATCAGGTTTGTGAATGCCGAGTATCCGCAGGACTGGCTTGGTAATCCCGTCGATGAACATAGCTCCATTGCTCCCTGGAGAATGGACCCCAAGGTATCGGGGGCAACAAACTGCCTTGGCGATATTGGAAGCCATATCGAGAACATGGTGGCCACGGTTACCGGGATGAAGATCAAGAAGGTCTGTGCACGCCTTGACAGCTTGGTTGAGGGCAGGACGTTGGATGATAATGCCTCGGTGATGGTTGAGTATGAGGGGGGAGGCAAGGGCCTGTACTGGTCAAGCCAGATTGCCTTTGGGTATGACAACGCCCTTCGTATCCGCATCTTCGGTGAGAAAGGGAGCTTAGAGTGGCTGCAGGAGGCCCCTGATTACTTCTTCTTTACCCCGTGTGATGGCCCCAAGCAAAGGTGGAGCCGCGGGCGTGAGGCATTCGACCCGGTAGCCCAGCAATACTCCCGTGTGCCGGCAGGACACCCCGAGGGTCTCTACGAGGCATTTGCCAATATCTACAAACCCTTCATCCTGGCGCTTGGAAAGCAACTTCGTGGAGAGAAACTGGATAAGACAGATCTGGATTTTCCCGGAGTTGAGGAGGGCCTCGATGGTGTGAAATTCATTAATCGGTGTCTGGAGAGCAGCAAGCAAGGCTCTGTTTGGGTCGACCTATAAGAAATCATAAAAAGGAGCAAATCCATGGCTAGAATGGTGACAATTTTTACCGGACAGTGGGCAGATCTTCCCTTTGAGAAGATGTGTGAGACCGTAAGTGAAATGGGGTATGACGGGGTTGAGATTGCCTGTTGGGGTGATCACATGAATGTTGAGAAGGCTGCAAAGGATCCTTCCTATGTAGCTGACAAGAAAGCAATCCTGAAGAAGTACAACCTTGGTTGCTATGCCCTGGGAAACCACCTTGCCGGGCAGTGCGTCGGAGATGCCTTTGGTGACCCCCGTCTCGCCGGTTTTGCCCCCAAGAGCCTCAAGGGTGATGACAAGGCAATCCGCCAGTGGGGAATCGACCAGATGAAGTACACCGCCCAGGCAGCAAAGAACATGGGTTGCTCGGTGGTTACCGGTTTTATGGGGAGCCCGATCTGGAAGTATTTCTACTCATTCCCTGCCAACAGTGAACAGTTGATCGAGGATGGCTACCAGGAGATCTACGACCTCTGGACTCCGATCCTTGATGAGTTTGACAAGCAGGGCGTGAAGTTTGCCCTTGAGGTACACCCCTCTGAGATCGCCTATGACTATTACAGCACCCAGCGTCTCCTGGAGAAGTTCAAGAAGAGAGAGGCTCTGGGCATCAATTTCGATCCAAGTCACCTGCAGTGGCAGGGGCTCGATCCCGCACTTTTCTTCCGTGATTTCGCTTCCCATATCTATCATGTGCATATCAAGGACAGCTTGGTGAAGCTGGACGGCAGGAGCGGTATTCTTGGATCCCACCTGGCCTTCGGTGATTTGAGAAGAGGGTGGAATTTCGTCTCCCCTGGTCATGGGGATGTCGATTTTGACATGATCATCCGTGAGGCAAATGCCGCAGGATACCACGGGCCCTTGTCCGTTGAATGGGAAGACAATGGCATGGATAGGTTGTTTGGTGCGAGTGAAGCACTTGAACTGGTGAGAAGAGTAGATTTCGAACCCTCGAATGTTGATTTCGATGGAGCAATGGAGAATTGATGGACGAATCCAAGATCCTTCTCAGTCTGGAAGGTATAGTCAAGGAATTCTCATCTGTCCGTGTCCTAGACCGGGTCTCCTTCTCCATACGGGAAGGAGAGGTCATGGGGCTTATCGGGGAGAATGGGGCTGGTAAATCCACGTTGATGAAGATTCTCAGCGGGATCTACCAAAAAACTGAGGGTACTATCCTCTTGGATGGCCAACCCACCAATATTCCCGACTATATCACGGCAAAGAAACTGGGGATCGGTATCGTTCCCCAGGAGTTCAACCTGATCAATTACCTGACGGTATTCGAGAACATCTTCCTCGGAAATGAGATTCATAAGGGGCTTCTCCTGGATAAAGCAAAGATGCGGGAGGAAGCGAGGGCTCAGCTTGAGCTTTTAAAGATGCCCCTTGATGTGAACAAGTACATCAGTGAGCTCTCTGTGGCTGAGAAACAGATGGTGGAGATTGCAAAGGCCATGATCCTCGATACCAGGGTCCTGATCTTTGATGAACCGACCACCACCCTTACCCCCGTTGAGGTAAGGACCCTGTTCTCCCTGATGCGGAAGCTCAAGGAGAAGAAGGTCACCATGCTCTTTGTGAGTCACAAGCTCCAGGAGGTCATGACCATCTGTGACAGGGTAACCGTGCTCCGGGATGGGAAGCTGGTAAGTGTGGATGAGGTAAAGAACCTTGATGCAAATACGCTTGCAAAGAAGATGGTTGGGCGTGATTTCAGCCAAGTCTTTCCTCCCAAGAAGGACAGAAGGGCTGAGGAGCTTGTGCTTGAGGTCAAGAACCTGAAGAGTGGGCCCATGGTCAAGGATGTTTCATTCTCCCTCCATCGTGGAGAGGTCCTGGGATTTGCCGGGCTTGTCGGCTCAGGTCGCACTGAGACGATGGAGACGGTGATGGGGCTTAGGAGAATGGAGGGTGGGGAGATTCACGTCAAGGGAAAACCGGCGAGGATCCGCAGTGCGAAGGATGCCGTCTCCCTTGGCCTTGGCTACATCAGTGAAGACAGGCAGGGAAAGGGTATTGTCATGAACTATGACATTACCAAGAACGTCAGCCTGATCTCCCTAAAGGATAAATATCTCAAAGGGCTTCTGATCGACAAGAAGGCTGAGACAGCTGCCAGCGATCATTATATCGATGAGTTCAACATTGTGGCTGCTTCGAAGAAATCGGAGCTGCGGTTCTTTAGCGGGGGAAACCAGCAGAAGGTGTATCTTGCTCGGTGGATGGATACCGATCCTGAGATTCTCATCCTTGATGAGCCTACCAGGGGAATCGATATCAATGCAAAGCGGGAGATCTATGAGTTCATTCACCAGCTTTCCGAGGCGAGGATCAGTTGCATCATTATCTCATCCGAGATGGAGGAGATTATTGGGATGTGCAACCGGGCTTACGTTATGCGGGAAGGAAAGGTAGCAAGCTGCTTGGATGAGAATCAGATTACTGAGGAAAATATTGTATTCAATGCGACAGGAATCAAGAAAGGTGTAGAAAAAGATGGGTGAAAATAAACTGCTGTCTTCTGTGAAAAAGTTCAAGTTTAAGGACCACTCCCTGGGGATGGCGTTCCTTATCCTTGTGGTGATCGCCACCATTCTCGGGTGGCCCAACTTCCTGAAAATGAGGAACCTGACGAACATTCTCAGGCAGATTTCCTATACAGGGATCATTGGCTTGGGGATGACACTGGTAATCATCAGTGGGGGTATCGATCTTTCGGTAGGCTCCATGACCGCTTTTGTAGGAGGTATTGCAATCTACTTCCTCAATCTCTTCGGTCCAAGTTCGGTATGGGGTATTGTCCTGACCTTCCTCTTCGCCCTGGTGCTGGGATCCCTCTGCGGTGCGCTTAATGGGATCATGGTGGCCAAGTTCAAGATGGCCCCCTTTATCGTCACCCTGGGTACCATGTCGATCTTCCGCTCCCTGATCCAGTATATCTCCAATGCAGGTACCATTCTCTCGGAGAATATGGACTACGGGAAGCTTGGCAGTGGTATTTTTCTTGGCCTACCTATTCCTGTTTGGGGCTTCCTTATCGTGGGAATCTTGCTGCATATTATACTGAACCATACAAGTTTTGGGCGCTATCTCTGTGCAACAGGAAGCAATGAGCAGGTAGCGAAGTATTCAGCGATCAATATAACCATTGTGAAGTGGCTCCCCTATATCATTACGGGATTTACGGTAGGTATGACCGCTGTGATGTGGTCGAGCAGGCTTAACTGTATCAACCCAAGCGACGGTGCTGGCTATGAGATGGACGCCATCGCAGCTGTAGTCATCGGGGGAACCCTGATGAGTGGAGGAAAGGGAAGCATCATCGGTACCATGATGGGTGCGGTGATGCTTGGAATCATCAACAACATGCTTGTCATGGGAGGTATCAGTGCCTTCCTGCAGCAGGCAGTAAAAGGGTTTGTCATTATTGTTGCGGTACTCTTGCAGTACAACAACGGTAACAAATAAAGGTTCAATCAAGGAGGATTGGAAATGAGAAGAGTTACGATTATCGCTCTCTGTATGATCTTTGTAGCCGGTATGGTCTTCGCTCAGGGTGTTTCAGAGGCTGGAGTTCCCAAGATCGGTATTGCGGTTCCCTCTCCTGACCACGGCTGGACAGGAGGCGTCGGCTGGTGGGCAGACAAGGCTGTCGAGGAACTGAAGGAGCAGTATCCTGGAAAGTATGAGTTCAAGGTATTGCATGCTGACGGGTATGCAAAGCAGATTTCCGATGTCGAAGACCTCATGGTCTGGGGCATGGATTATCTGGTAATCCTTCCTCATGAGTCAGCTCCCCTTACCCCCGTGGTAAAGGAAGCACACGCATCTGGCGTAAAGTGTATCGTTGTAGACCGTGGTCTGACCGATACATCCTTCGGCTACATCAACCTCGCTGGTAACAACTCTGAGATGGGAAAGGTTTCCGGTATCTTCGTGAGAGATTACATGAAGAAAAACGGTCTTACCAAGTATGTTGCTATGGGTGGTATGCCGGTAGTAATTGATGGCGAGAGAATGAATGCATTCTTTGACGAGATGCAGAAGGAACCCTCTCTGGTCAACCTCGCCGGTGGAAGAAACTATGACTTCGCTGACTGGTCGACCCAGAAGGGCCTGGAGCTGATGGAAAACTACATCCAGAAGTATCCTGAGATCCATGCTGTATTCTGCCAGGACGATGATGTCATGACCGGTGTTCTTCAGGCCATCAAGGAAAGTGGCCGAAAGGATATCAAGCTGGTATTTGGTGGTGCAGGTTCCAAGGCAGCGTACGAGATGATCATGAACGATGACCCGTTGGTAAAGGCTACAGCCACCTACCACCCGTCAATGGTCTATGATGCCATCATGTACTGTCTGGATGTTGCAGAAGGCAGAAAGTCTGATGCATTCCACACTGCTAGCAAGCCTACTTCTGTAGTGCTCCCCTCTGTCTTGGTTGACAAGAGCAATGTAATGGATCACTACGATGCAGGTTCTGTATTCTAGAAACAAGTAGATTATTATCAATGGGAGGGTCACCACATGATGGTGACCCTCTGTTATTGTATCCACTCAGTCAACAAGGAATAGATCTTTCAGTGCAACAAGCGTAATCCCCTCTCTCAGGGCATTGGCTTTCACCTCATCGGTGAAGCCTGATTTGCTAAATAAGTAATAGTAACGGTTCTCAATGTTGTGGAATAGTTCTGCCGAGCGGAGGAAGTCTTTATATTCATTCATTCCAAACAGTTTGTTACGATATTTACATTCGCACAATATTGCTGATCGCTTGTGAGCGTCAAAAGCAAGGATATCTATGTCATCCTCCTTTTTTGTGTTAGGATTACCTCCCCACCACCTTCCCATAGTGTGGGGGACAAAGGGTAGTTTTCTTTGCTTTGCGAGTATGGTTAGGTATTGCATGCATATTTTCTCAAACACATTACCCATATAGTGGGAGAGATGTTCAAATATCTCCTGTGCTGCTTCCTCCTCACCCAATAGCTCATAGTAGCTCTTGTTTGAAAATATGAAGTGGTACCAGAACAGAAAGAAATTGTCACTAATTTGATAGATGCTCTTTTTACTGGAGTCTTTCTCACCGCTTGGAGTTACCTTATCAACCAATCGCATGTTCTTTAAGGTTTTGATGTACTTGGAACATTTGGTTTGTTCCTCGTGGATTTTCTGGGCAATTTCGTTAAGTCGGCTTGCACCTGTAGCGATAGCCTCAAAGATGCTGTTATATACTCCAGGTTCTCTCAGTTCCATTTTTAGGAGATTCTGGGTTTCCTCCTTAAGGAATGATCCTGTTCGAAGAATGTTTTTCTCAATATTCTTTGTAATGGTTTTCTTATCATTGAAGGCAGCAAGATAACAGGGGACGCCTCCTAGAATGCCGTAACACAGGAGTTTTTCCTCTATGGGGTAGTTAGGGAAGAAGCGAGCACTCTCTATATAATTAAAACATTGTAGTTCCAAGCTACTGGTAGCCCTTCCGTAGAGAGGGCTTTTTGCACCCATGACTTCAGTTTCCATGAAGCTAATACTTGAACCACATAGTATTAGAAAAATATTCTTATGCTTCCATTTCTTATCAATTGCATGTTGAAGAATGGATTTGATTGAGGGGTTTTCTTCAGCAATATAAGGAAATTCATCAATAATCAGGGTAACCCGTTCCTCAGATGCTTGATCAAATACATAGGATAATGCTGCATTCCAATCTTCGAACGCCCCATAGGATGATCCTGAAAAATGGAGTTGCAGTGTCTTTGAGAAGTCTGAGAGGTTCAGCCTGTCATTTTTGGCTTGTGCAGAATAGAATATCACATTTCTTTTCTTGCTAAATTCATTCAGGAGCGAGGTTTTTCCAACGCGGCGTCTACCATAGAGAACAAGATACTCGAAGTTTCCGGAAGCATGCAATTCTTCAAGCAATCCTAACTCTTTCTCTCTTCCTATAAACATAGTGGTGCTCTCCTGTTTATATAATATACTTATGAGTATTATACTCGTAATTCCCTAAATTGCAAATAGGTATATCTGTAGCATGGTGATGAAAGTCTCCGGTGGAATAGCGCAAAAGTCTCCGGTGGAATAGCGCAAAAGTCTCCGGTGGAATAACGCAAAAGTCTCCGGTGGAATAACGCAAAAGTCTCCGGTGGAATAACGCAAAAGTCTCCGGTGGAATAACGCAAAAGTCTCCGGTGGAATAACGCAAAAGTCTCCGGTGGAATAACGCAAAAGTCTCCGGTGGAATAGCGCAAAAATCTCCGGTGGAATAGCGCAAAAATCTCCGGTGGAATAGCGCAAAAGTCTCCGGTAAAACAGCGCAAAAGTCTCCGGTGAAACAGCGCAAAAGTCTCCGGTGAAACAGCGCAAAAGTCTCCGGTGAAACAGCGCAAAAGTCTCCGGTGAAACAGCGCAAAAGTCTCCGGTGAAACAGCGCAAAAGTCTCCGGTGAAACAGCGCAAAAGTCTCCGGTGAAACAGCGCAAAAGTCTCCGGTGGAACAGCGCAAAAGTCTCCGGTGGAATAACGCAAAAAATTCTAAAATTTTAAAATATAATGAGATATATCTTGGTGTGACTGAAGGTATGTTTGTACATTTGTTGGTATGTAAACCATGTTTCCAGAAGGTCAGAAATATACCATATTGAGTGGCAAACAGATCATTCTTGGCATCCACTTCGTAAGGTTATGTATTCTTTATCCCAAACCTTATAGATTCCCAACTCATACAGTGTCATCTCATCTTCAAATAAACAGTACATCTCTTCAAGTGCAATACGCTCGATTTGGAACAAGGCTTCAAATTTATGGTGTATTGTGTCTTTAACTGTTTCATCTGATTCCAGTGATAAGCCAGATAATAGAATGATGATCTTAAGCTTATATTTTTCAGTAGGTGCAATTTCTTCTTCAGGGTCTAGTAAGAAGAAGAGTCTCTTAATACATGGAAACTCGTTATTGAGGTGTGTCAATTTCTGGTCGATATTTCACTTGGTCTTGAGAATCTTGTTGAATGTATCGGGGAACGCGGGTCGCGTATACTTTTTGGAGTACCAATTCAGAATTATGTCCATCTGATCTCTAGGTATTGATGGGTTGTCTGTCTGCAACGGGATATCTGCTAATCGGCTTCTTTCAATCGTAAGTCTTCTGTTTATATCAAACTCTAGAATGTCTCCGGTGGGCATTCTTTGCTGTAGCTTTCTTGGGTTTTTCCCAAAAGCGAAATTTGACTCTATGGATTCAATCTTCTTTGCGCAGAAGAATTCAGCAAACGGTTCCTTGTCTAGGCTTGGATTGATGAGGTCGCAGTCCTGGGAATATAGAACCAATACGTCTGAATCTTTGATATATGAAAAGAACTCAGAGGAGGAAAGCAGTTGGTCTTTAAGATCATTCTCAATAATGACGCCCTGCTTCCAATTATTGTCTTGAATTCTGTTAAGGTTCAGCTCACTCATCCAATGAAATACCGTGGTCTAGAAGCGCAACTTACTAAGATTATAATCTAAGGTTGCTTCATTTGGCTTCCTGTCTTTTGCGAGTCTGGCTAATCTGTCATGGGTATTTTTTGATCGCCGGATCAGAATTGCTAAGATATCAGATAAATCTTCATAATCCTTACTAATATCTGTACTTGTTAAGAATATGTCTAATAATGATTTATTATACTTCTGGATATTTTGATACAGGTATGTGCGGGAAATCGGAATGCTCGAATCAGGTAGGGTGCCTATTAATTTGTAGATACTACTGATCTTGTATACCTTCTCTCCAGTTGGTGTTGTTTTTCCGCTTAACCAGTCATAGATACTCACTCTTGATACAGAAAAGATTCGCGCCCATTCAGATTTATTGAAAGAGAAGAAACTGCTGATCTGTGCAAATTGCTCTCGATAGTCTTTCGTTTCAATAGACTCAAGTCCAGAGCAATTTTCATTTTCAATGGTATTCTCGAAAATGAAACTATTTGAGATACAGAACCTTGGGAAATGAGAACTACCCGCATACCATCTAATAATCTCGTTACTATACGTGCTGGTTGTAATAATCGAATTGGTAATTTGGATTTGGTCGTAACCTGTTGAGGAAACCTGTTTTTGCGAATATCTTCCATATTCAGCAACAGAGGATTGCCAGCGATCGAGCAGAGTATTTGGATACATTTCTTTATAAGCTACTATTACTTCCATACTTCTTTTGCCTTTTCTGAAATTACACTAGTAAAGAATACCTCTTCTATGGCTGCATGCAATTCCCCAAAGATGGAGTCCAATTGTTCAATGACCTCATGCTTTTTTGCTGCTTTCAGGAGAATGTAGTGATCAATATCAACAAAGGTGACGAGGTTTATATCCTTAAAAACTTCCGGAGCTCCCAATGGGAATTTGATGATATCCTGGGGATATTTATATCCATTGAGGTTTTGCATAATCCTCAATTGAAAATTGCTCAACATTTTTATAGACTCTATTTGAATACCACGTTGTGTAGAGTAAGCAAATAAGGCATTGTCACTCCATGATACCGATTCTGGAAATTGCATTCCATGAAAATGCTCATGTAATACTTCTTTCCAAGAAAGGTTCTCTTTCTCTGGAATTGCATTAATATACCTTAGACCAAGACGAGTGACGGCTGAAATATCAACAATGGAATCGAAACTATTCACAGCCTCGATAAATTTTCCAATGAATGCTTGGTAATCATACCCACTGCAGTCAGTGATTTGGTAGGTGAGGGTATCCTTGTCGATGAGAATATTCTCAGAATAATCATTGGATGAAAAAACCCATTGCTCTAACTTCTCTGTTTTAATTTCGCCATGTGGACCTGTTTGAAAGTTCTCCCCTTGCAGCACATCAAATAGAGGAAAATCTTTTCTCCTCAACAGATCTTGTACTTTTGGGATATATTCTGCAATTTGCATAATTGGTGAGAACTTTAGTTGGATGAGCACGGCGGTAAGTGGGCCATTCGATAACGTCATTTTCGTGCTGTTCATACCTATCTTCCAACCACACTTTACATCATACTTTACACATATGCAAGGCATACTAGCAAAGAAATGTTGGACTTGAACTGCTAGTTATGTATTTCTATCTTTATATAAGTAAATAACTTGATATTGATTTTCCTTATCTCTTCAACTCCCTTGCCAGCAGGCACGCTCCATCGAGGGCCGTTCCTCTGCGTTCAATGAGGACAAGGTGTTCCAATCGCTCAGAAAGAAAGGTTTCGAACAGTGGACGCACGATTGGGTCGTGTTCCAAAACACCGCCCGCTACCACTAGTTCATTGTTTCTGATCTCTGGATTCTGCACTGCCTCGATTAAGGTGGACAACTCCCTTGCAGCTTGTTCGAGAATTGCAAGGGCCAGGGGGTCTTCCTGTATCGCAAACGTGGTTACGATCGGGGCGAGGGAGGCAATATCAGCTTTGCTTGCCTGATGGTGTACATAGGAGACCAACTCCTCGCTCTTTTGCAGGGTACAGGCTTCGAGGAGACTCTCCAGCATGCTTGTGGGAAGGTCTCTCCTCTCGAGGGAGCGGAGGGACCGCTTCAATGCCTGGTGAGCGATCCAGTAGGCAGAGCCCTCATCCCCGAGGAGGTAGCCATAGCCACCTGATCGCATGGTCTTTCCGTCCTTTGTCCTGCTTAAAGCAATACTGCCTGTCCCGCTGATCAAGGCATATCCCTCAGGGCCACCAAGGCCACCGGCCAGGAGAATTTCCCCATCGCTGCAGAGCATAACAGGAACAGAGGGAAGCAGTGTCTCCAGGATGCTGGAAAAAGTGTTTTTCTCGCTCTCCCTTCCCAGTCCTGCCGAGCCGATACATCCTGCCTTGAACGGGCCAAACTCCTTAACCTGGTCAAAGAGCTCGCGTAGGTGCAGTGCAGCCTCTTCAGGTCTTCCTGTATAGAGGTTGGTCGGTCCACCGGTTATAACACGTACCCGATTCCCCTCTGCATCCTGGATGGCAAGACGTGAGCGTGTTGCCCCTCCATCTATACCAAAAGTAAAGCCTTCTCTCAATGTACCACTCCTCTGCTGTCCAGTGCCCGGTTCAAGCTACCATCACTCTTCTCAAGCAAGTTTTTGGCTTCCTCTGCATTGACGGAGAGCAGATGCATGAGGATGGCGACACGGATACTGCCGTTGCTCGTCTCATAGAGTGTTTCCGCTTCCTCCCTGCTGCAGGCAGTCACCTCGCTGATCAGGCGCTTGGCTCGGTCAACCAGCTTTGAGTTCAGGGGAAGTAGGTCAACCATCAAGTTATTATACACCTTTCCGATTCTAATCATCGCCGTAGTGGTGATCATATTCAGGACCAGTTTTTGGGCGGTTCCCGATTTCATCCTCGTTGAGCCGGTGATGATCTCAGCATCGACTGCTATATATAACTTATGGTCAGCATGGTCGAACACCGCTGAGAACTCGTTGCAGCTGATCGCTCCAACCTTTGCACCCAATTCCTGCGCCCATGCCATCGCCCCGATGACATACGGTGCCTGGCCACTTGCAGTAATACCGACCAGGACATCATCCTTGGTAAATACTCTTTTCTTTAACTCCTCAATACCTGCCTCTGGATTATCCTCAGCCGACTCAATGGCAGTGGTGAGGGCGGGAAGCCCTCCTGCGATAACCCCCTGGACCATCGTGGGCTTCACCCCAAAGGTCGGAGGACACTCGGAGGCATCCAGTACCCCAAGCCTCCCTGAAGTTCCGGCTCCGATGTAAAAGAGCCTTCCCCCCTTCTTGAAGGAGATAACTACATCATCCACCAAGGCAGCGATTTCAGGTAGTTTTTGGGCAACGGCGAGGGGGACCTTCTGGTCTTCCTTGTTGATGATGGTGAGTATCTCAAGCGTGCTCTTGGTGTCGATTCGGTAGGATGCTGGGTTTCTCATCTCTGTGGTAGGTAGATTGGTATGGGACATGGATTCTCCTATTTGACCGCGCCTGCGGTCATTCCCTTGATGAAGTACTTGGACATGAACAAGTACAGGACCAACATGGGCAGTATTGCTATGGATAGGCCGGTAAAGAGCAGGCTCCAGTTGGTGCTGTGCTGGCCAAAGAATGTCGAAAGTCCAACAGGCAAGGTCTTTACCTTGTCCGACTGCAGGAACACCAAGGGGAAGAAGAAGTCGTTCCAGATCGGTACTGCGTTGTAGATGGTTACCAAGGCAATAGCCGGGGCAACCATCGGCATCACCACACGCCGATAGATGGCAAAGTCATTGCACCCATCAATCTTGGCAGCATACTCAAGTTCCAAGGGTATTCCCTTCATGAACCCAGCCAGGATAAAGACAGTTGAGGGAAGTCCCATCGCCATGAAGATCAAGATTACAGAAAGTGGTTTGTTGATAAGCCCCAAGGTCTTGATCAAGAGGAAGAGGGGGATGATCGCTGCCTTCAATGGTAGCATGATCCCACTCAGGAAGAGCATGTAGACCAAGGTGTTGAGTCGGTAGGTGTAGCGGCTTATCCCGTAGGAGGCCATGGAGCCGAAGAGGAGTACCAAGGTCATCGATATGGTGGTCACCAATAAACTGTTGGTGAAGTACCTGGAGAATCCCTTGTCGATCCACACCGTCTTATAGGTGGAGAGACTGAACTCCTCAGGCAGGGAGAATGGGGTGGTGAGGATGGCACGGTTGTCCTTGAATGAGGAGAGCACCATGTTGATCAGGGGGTAGAGGATGAGCAGTACATAGAGCGACATCACAAAGATGGCTATGGAGATGAAGAGCTTTTTTCCTGTGGAGGCTCCACGGTAGCGGAAGTCGGTGATCATAGCTGTACCTCCCGTTTCCTGGTTACAAAGATGGAGAGGAGTGAGACCGTGAATGTCAGCATGTAGATGACCAATCCAATCGCCGAGCCAATCCCAATCTCAGGGCTTCCTGCGTCGATCGAGCCAAAGGCCGTTCGGTAGAACAGCGTCCCGATGGTGTCAGTGGAGTAGTTCGGTGCTCCGTCCAAACCTGTCATCGTATAGATCTGCTCGAATACATTGAGACTCCCGATAATGGTCAGTACCGTAATGATGGTGATGGAGGGAATGATCAGGGGGAAGATAATCTTCCAGAAGAGCTTCCACTCTCCAGTTCCTTCCAGGTATGCAGCCTCCATGCACTCCTGGGGGACGTTGTCGATGGCAGCAAGGAAGACGAGGGAGGGGAATCCGACCCACCTCCAGATATTCACCATAATGATCGATGGTGTTGCCAGATGCTCAAGACCCAGCCAGGGGCGTTGGAGTGAGGCAAGACCGGCCAGTTTCAGGAAACTGTTCACCAAGCCCGACGGCTTGAGGTACATACCCCAGAGGAACCCTACCGCTACGATGGAGAAGAGAACGGGAATGAAGAATACCCGTTTGAAGAACTGGGCACCAGGGAGATTGCGGCTCAAGAGATAGCCGAACATGAGCCCGAGCGTGTTTTGGATGAGCGTGGTGGAGAGAAACCAGGTAAGGTTGTTTCCCAGTGCATTGAAGAAGCGTTCCTGGTAGGGGAAGGTGGTAAGCAGTCGCTTGAAGTTGTCCAGTCCTACGAAGTCGAGTCGAACCAGCTGCTTCCAGGAGAAAAGGCTGTTGAAGAGCGACATGAATAAGGGGAGCAGGATAAAAACGCCCACAACCATCAGTCCTGGGGTAATGAAGAAAATGATCCAAAGTGTCTTGCTACGCTGTATTTGGTGCATGGGAGTTCCTTGGTTGGGTAATACAAGAGAAAGAAGGAACCCCTACAGAGGCTTACGCCCCTGTAGGAGAAGGAATGTGTTATTTCTGGAATGGCTCGTAGTAGGAGGCAATTCCATCCTGAATTTGCTTTGCAGCTTCACGTGGAGCAAGCGTGCCAGCCATCACGCCTTGGGCTGCTGCCTGCCAGAGGGAGCTGCCGGTTGGCTGCTGATAGCGGAATCCAACGAGGAACAAGTACGGGGTTGCGTGTTCCTGCAGTTCCAGGACACGGGCGATGAAGGGCTCAGAGGTTGCATCCACTCCAGGAACGGAGCTGACCATCTTCAGTTCACTGACCATGGCGCCACCAAACTCCTTGGAGGAGAGGAACTTCAGGAACTTGACTGCTGCTTCTTTGTTCTTGGAATTGGCATTCATCGCAAAGTTCATGTCAGCATAGACCGAGACATAGGCAGGGTCGGACTCTTTCTGTCCAGGTACTGCAAAGACGCCCCAATCCAGGTCAGGATTCTGTGCATTGAAGTAAGCTGCTTCATAGGATCCAGCGATCAAGTGGGGGGACATCTCGTTGAAGAAGTTCGATCTCATGTCCTCATATCCGATTCCCATGTACATGTCTGGGAGGTATTTGGAGAGTGCTTTCATCTCTTCCACCATGCGGATGAATGCGGGGTCGAGGAAATCCTTATCTCCCTTGATCACTGCATTGTAGAAGTCAGTTCCACCATACCAGCTGGGGCCCATGCCACCAAGCATGGTTTCCAGGCACCATCCGTCCTTTGCTCCATTGCCTAAGGGGATATAGCCGGCTTTCTTTGCTGCCTCGAAGTTGTTGATCAGCTGTGCCCAGGTCTTAGGGATGGAGAGACCGAGTTCTTTGTAGATGTCCTTGTTGTAGTACATGAAGACAGTCTGGCTGACAGCAGGGCTTCCATAGATCTTGCCATCGGTTGGGCTGGTAGCACCCAGGAGGGCTGTCGCTGAGTAGTTCTTCAGCTCTGGCATCCACTGCTCGAGGGGTTCGAGGAACCCGCTGTCCGCAAAGGTCGCCAAGCCACCATAGGCTCTTCCCTGGAATACATCAGGTCCAGCTCCTCCGGAGAGGGAGGCTGCCAGGATGGTGTTGTATTCAGTGTTCTTGTGGGCTGTCTGGACAACTTCGATGTCGGGGTTTGCTGCTTCAAAGCGGGCGATTTGCCCTTCATAGAAGTCTACATCCTCTGGTCTCCAGGTCCAGAACTCCAGTACGGTTTTCTCTGTTTCTGCGGCTGCAGCTTCTTTGGTTCCTGCGCCGAAGAGCATGCCAGTGGTAACCAAGACAATGCAGAGTACCAACAGTGCGTGTTTTTTCATAGAAATCTCCTTTTGTGTTGTAAGCAAAGTAGTTGCTTCCTCTTTCATGTTCAGCCTGGTTTGGGCTGTTGTCAAGAAAAATCAAAAAGAATTTTCATGTATTTTATTTCATTTCTGAAAAATATTTTCACATTGCCTGGAAGTATGATATGCTTTTCCCATGAGTGGATGTTTATATGTGATCAAACAGGTGCTGCCTAATCTGGCACCGAGTGAACGGAAGGTTGCCCAGTTTCTCTTGGCAAATCCGATGCAGGTGGTTTCCATGGGAATCCAGGAGGTTGCCAGCAGCAGCACAAGCAGTGCAGCTGCCTGTGTGCGCCTGGCCAACCGTCTCGGCTACAAGGGGTTTACTGACCTTCGCATGGCCTTGGCCAAGGAGGTCTTCTCCTCAGAGCGGCCAAGTGAACAGACAACCACCGAGAAGATTACCGAGCAGACCACCACTGGGGAGCTGGTCCATATGGTGGTCTCATCCACCTGCGAAAGTCTCTCTGGTATTGAGGATGTGGTGGATCCCAGGGCTTTGGAAGCCTCTGTTGAGGGAATTCTTGGAGCAAGTCATGTGCTTATTGCAGGTATCGGGGCATCAGGGATTGTAGCCTATGACTTCCAGCAGAAGCTTGCCCGTCTCGGGCTCCATGCAGTCTATACTGCTGACAGTGATATGCAGATCGTGGAAGCCTGTGCCCTGAGAAGTGAAGGAGTCTTGATCGCCATATCCTACTCAGGTGAGTCGAGCAGTGTGCTCAAGGTAGCCAGGGAGGCAAAGAAGAATGGGGCACTCGTCATTGCCATTACCCGTATCGGGGGGAACTCACTCTCCCGCCAGGCAGACTACACGCTCAATGTCGTGAACAGTGAGTCGCTCTTTCGGGAAGGGGCAACTCTATCCCGATTCGCCCAACTCCTGGTGGTGGACCTGATTTACACCATGATCCTTGCCCGACGTCACACAACTGTTAGTGCCTTGCTCAAGCGAAGCTGGGAGGCAGTTGCCCATGTGTCTGGGTGAAGTGACTCGATACTCTGCGTATTGTCAATGTAGAAGGGGAAAATTACTCTGCGTATTGTAACCATATAGCGTGAAAAATACTTTGCGTATTATCATCATTCTGGTATATTAATCTATAGAGGGTAATGCAATGGAACTAGAAAGAAAGATATATGATAAATTACTTGCATGGAAACATACTTCGAATGGAAAGACTGCTCTATTGATTGAAGGTGCTCGTAGAACCGGCAAATCTACCATCGCAAGTAAATTTGGGAAAGAGAACTATGACTCATATGTTTTATTGGATTTTGCGATTGCATCTAAAAAGATTAAAGATAACTTCCATGAGAACCTGAATGACCTCGATACGTTCTTTCAGATTATCTCCCTCGAATATAATGTTCAGCTTTTTAAGAGAAAAACCTTGATCATCTTCGATGAAATACAAAAATTTCCAAAGGCGAGAGAAGCAATTAAATATCTGGTTGCGGATGGAAGATATGATTATTTGGAAACAGGATCTTTGATTTCAATCAAGGAAAATGTGGAAGATATTCTTATTCCTTCCGAAGAAGAGAAATTGAAAATGTATCCATTGGACTTTGAAGAGTTTTTGATGGCAGCACAGGAAACTGTCTTGTTAGGATATATCAAAGAGTGTTACGAAAAGAAAACCCCTCTTGATGAAAAATTCCATCGTAAGGCGGCAAGGCTGTTTCGTGAATACTTGCTTGTGGGAGGTATGCCACAGAGTGTTGTGGCTTATTATGAAAACAATAAGGATTTCCATAAGGCTGATAAAGCCAAACGCCAAATCTTATCCCTTTACCGGGATGATATAAAGAAAGCGGCAAGAAAATATAAATCAAAGGTTTCTGGCTTATTTGAAAACTTGCCTGGATTTCTTTCAACACATGATAAGAAAGTGGTATTGCGCAAAATCGATGGTAATAAGACATTTGACCAGTATGATGACCCGCTGTTCTGGCTTGGTGACTCAATGATTTGTAATATATGCTACAAATGTACAGACCCAGATGTAGGTATGTCATTGCATAAGGATACGTCATCTGTTAAATGCTATATGGGTGATACTGGTCTATTGGTTAGCTTGGCGTTTTCTGAAAACCAGATTTCCTCGATGAATCTCTATAAGCAAATTATGGATGGTAAGTTGTCCATAAATGAGGGGATGATACATGAAAATGCCATTGCACAAGCGCTTGTCGCAAAGGGTAAGGACCTCTATTTTTATACGCACTATTCCCCAGAGAAACGAAGAAATGACATTGAGATTGATTTCCTTGTTTCAGATGAGGGTGATACAAGAATAAAGCTGTACCCTATAGAAGTGAAGTCTTCAAAAAACTATACAACTGTATCATATGATGCTTTTAAAGCAAAATTTGGAAAGAAGATAGGTGTATCATATGTTGTGCATCCCAAGACATTTCAGATTGTAGACGATGGCTATAGGGTCCCCTCCTATATGTTCTTTTGTCTCTTTTAGGCTACTTAGTGTCCTGCTAAACGAAAAGGGGAGGCAGTCACCCATGTGTCGAGGTGAAGTGAGTCAATACTCTGCATATTGTCAGTAGATTCACATTCAAGGGCTACTCTATTTGCTTGATAGTACTGTTTTCAGAATAGTATCCAAATTATGCTTTCTACCTCCGTAAAGTATGATATAATCATACTTATAGGAGATAGAGTAGTGTTAAAAACACGGGAGTATGTGATGTATGAGCTGTCCTCATATGCCTCCCCGAAGGCAAAACTCACTCAAATGATAAAAAAGGGTGAGATAATTCAGATTGTCCGTGGAGTGTATGCTGATAGCCTTTCTGATCCACATTTCCCTGTTGGTGGTATGATCTATAGTCCGAGCTATATCTCCTTTGAAACAGCGTTGGCATATCATCAGATGATACCTGAAAGGGTGTATGAGATGAAAAGTGCAGGGTTTCGCTTGAACAAGGAAAAACACTATGAGACTCCATTCGGACGATATAGTTTCTTGTATATACCTGAATCTGTCTTCCCTTGGGCGTTGGAGCCAGCTCAGGAGCAAGGCCATGGGTTTCGTCTGGCAACACCGGAGAAAGCATTGCTTGATACACTCTATAAAATTCGCAAGATTCAGGGTAACAATGCTATCCAAGATTTGTTGTTTGATGATTTGCGGCTTTCTGAAGACCAAGTACATGCACTTGATTGGGAGATGATGGCCTCCTTGGTCCCTCTGTATCACAGTACTACCTTGCAGACCTTGTTACGATGGAAAGAACATATATGAAGAAAGAAATAGAGAAGATGCTGGAATTCTATCATGTTAATTCTCCTAGAGATTCGGTTAATGCTTTGAAGGAAATTATTCAGGAAGTGGTCTTACAAGTCCTTTCGCAGACAGATTTCTTTGCTCATGCTGCTTTCTATGGGAGAACAGCATTGAGAATATTTTATGGGTTGGATCGTTATTCTGAAGATTTGGATTTTTCATTGAAGAATAAAAATGTAGATTTTTCTTTGGGGAGGTATCTTCCCTTCCTTGAGCGTGGCTTAAATTCATATGGGTTTGAAATGGAGGCGGTTCAGAAAGTCAAAATGCAACCTACGAATATTCAGTCGGCATTTTTGAAAGGAAATACCCTCATTCATCTACTACAAATTGCTGCTCTTTCTCCTCCCGTTTCGGGTGTGCCAAGTAATGAATTGATTAAAATCAAGATAGAAATAGACAGCAATCCGCCCATTGGTGCAGCATATGAAAGAAAATATCGACTATTACCGCAACCATATTCAGTATATCTCTATGATAAACCTTCTCTCTTTGCCGGAAAGTTGCATGCTCTCCTCTGTAGAAACTGGAAATCCAGGGATAAGGGAAGAGATTTCTATGATTACATATGGTATCTTCAGAATCAAATTCCTGTAAATATCACACATCTAGAAGCACGTATGAGGCAATCAGGGCATTGGCAAGGAAGCCAGTTGCTTTCATATGAAACCCTTTTAAGCCTGCTTAATGAACGGTTTGCTGCTGTTGACTACAGAGGGATCAAAGAGGATGTTATTCCGTTTCTTCATACCACCAATTCTCTTGAACTATGGGATGAAGCATTCTTTACCTCCATTACCCGGGAGTTCCTGAGAATTGTATGAACCTAGTGATCTGCATCATCAATTGCCGGGCACAAGGTCTTCAATCGTGTTTGCCATGAGGCTTCCTCTTGGTTGCGCGCTTGTCTACGGGAAGCTTCATATCCTGAAGTGTTCTCCCCAGTACATCATCCTTGGCAATGAGAAGCAAATCATCAACAAGACCGATGGCAAGGAGTACTTGTACATATGCTCTCATCGAGACGGAAGGTGAGCCCTTCTCGATTGCCCAGAGTGTTGCCCGGCTGATCCCCGCCCTCTCTGCAACCAGGGTTACAGGGAGTTCTCTTCGTAGTCTGGCTAGTTTTATCTGTACACCCATCTGAGTGAGTTTTCGCTGTGCTGAGGGTAACAGCGTGATCGTTTTCTGTCCCATAGAAAAAGCTTAGGTTCTTTCTATCGAGTTGTGAATGAACTGACAGGTTAATGTTTAATTATAGGAGCAAATTGCAAGTGCGCCAGTTCGGCGCTGTACATATAGTCGGGTAAAACTCCCGACCTGACAAAGTCTGACCAACAGTCAGTATCCAGCCTTGGAGCCGAAACCGTGAGATTAGGTTTAAGCGTAGGCAGGAAAGCACAAGAGCCGTAAGGAGGTTTCTGAAGCCGTATTAGCCACGTAATTCCAACAAGAGGAAGCCGATGTTGTTTGAAAGACAGTAGGCAGCAAGAACAACCCGTATTGGTAAGGATTGGGAAATTCCTCCGGGGTTTTAAGGCATGGCGAGTGTGCAAGGTATGTATGGTGTACCTGGGAGGGCTTGCATCTTGCCACCTAAGGGTGGAAGCCATTGGTACAAGGCTTTGGAAGGCCAAGGCCAAGGGTGGATGCAAGTAGTCGGATCTTCTCATAGTAGTGATGAAGCCTGTGAAAGCAGGTGGAGCGAAGGGGAAGACATTTCGTTCGTTTCCTTTGATGAAACACTTGGGACACTGGAGGCCCTGGTAAAAGTGGAAAACGAAGAGAAGGAGATATGGGAGCTGTCCGGCACCCATAAGCGGTTGCAGACCCTTATTCACTATGTGAACAAGGACAGTCTGAAAGAGGAGCACCAGCGTCAGAGCGGGAGCAAGGCCTCTGGTATCGATGGGATGACGAAGGCTGAGTACTCAAGGAACCTCGATGATAACATCGATGACCTTCTGAAGAGGATGAAGTCCTTCTCATACCGGCCGAAACCGGCAAGGAGAACCTATATTCCCAAGCTAGGCGGCAAGATGCGTCCACTGGGAATTCCATCCTATGAGGACAAGCTGGTACAGGGTGTGATGGCGAAGGTGCTGAACGGTGTGTATGAGCCTAGGTTCATGGACTGTTCGTACGGGTTCCGTCCCAATAGAAGTTGTCATGACGTGATTAGGGAAATCAACTCCACCATTGGTAGACAGCCAATCGGCTGGGTGGTGGAGGCCGACATCAAGGGATATTTCGATAACATCGACCATTCATGGCTGATGAAATTCCTAGAGCATGACATTCAGGACAAGAACTTTCTCCGTTACATTGTCAGGTTCCTCAAGGCAGAAATCATGGAGGACGGGCAATACCTCGACAGCGAGAGCGGTTCACCTCAAGGAGGCCTCATTTCACCTATTCTTGCCAATGTATATCTGCATTATGTGCTGGATATCTGGTTTGAGAAGGTGGTGAAACCTCGGATGAAGGGCAAAGCGTACTTGTTTCGCTATGCCGATGATTTTTTGGCTCTGTTTGAGTTTGAGGATGATGCCCGTAAGTACTACGATGTACTGCCTATGAGATTGGGCAAATTCAACCTTGAGGTTGCCCAAGAAAAGACCAGACTGATTCCTTTTGGAAGGAACTCGGATTCAAAGGAGACCTTTGATTTCCTTGGTTTCACCCATATCAATGGGAAAAGCCGAAAGGGATGCTACCGTGTAATGCATCGGACAAGCAAGAAGAAGTTGATTGCCAAACGAAAGGCTATGAAACAATGGCTGAGACTGAACATGCACAGTCCTGTCAGTGATATCATCAGAGGTCTTAATTTGAGGCTTTTGGGACACTATAGGTACTATGGCATTAGCGGTAACAGCAAGAGTTTGGACAAGTATCACTATTACTGTGTTACGACTTTGTTTAGGGTATTGAGACGTAGGGGGCAGAAGAGGAAAATCAACTGGACAACCTATAATAGAATAATCAATGCCTATGGAATTGCAAAGCCTAGAATTTGTGTGGACATCTGGCACTGACCCGAAGAATGGAATGAAGAGCCGTATGCGTTAGTAGCGCACGTACGGTTCTGAGAGGGGCATATGAAGGCTGGTGGTACTGGAGATTGCCACCTTCATGTGTCTACTCGACAATGCTAAGCAATGCGTATGAATATACACGGAATTATGCATAACCATTCATACCAGGTGGCACGACATTCAACCAAATGATTTTCCCTCCAGGATGACGGAGAGAATCACCCCCAAGGCAAGTCGATAGACGCACCAAGGCAACCACTTCTTCGTTGGAGGGGTGTCTTCAATTCCGCTTGATTGTGGCTAGGATACCCTGTGTGCCTTGTGTTGCTCATACAGGATCAGCACATTCCGCACCTTCTTCATGGTGGTGAGGAGAATGGCCAGAGCGATCTCATACCGGGCGTGGGCTCCCCTTTTATAGATGGTATCGGGAAGGAACCCGTCCTTGAGCTCGCCGTTGGTCCTCTCCACGGTGGTCCTTGCCGCATACCGCCTCTGGGAAGCGGGGTCCAGGGGGTCGGCGACCACCCCCCTTGTAGGCCCTGCGGTCGATGATCGCCTTCCTTCCTATCATGTCGACATAGTCGTTGATCACAGGGCTGATGTACCCCTTGTCGAGCAGTGCATACAAGAAATCGGTGGTCTTCCTTGCCTTTTTCATGAGGGGGACTGCGACCTTGCTGTCATGGACCGAGGCCCCGGTCACCGCGAAGCTTACGGGCACCCCATAATCATCAGTGGCAAGATGGGCCTTGTAGCCGATGAACCATTGTTTCTTCCCCTTGGAATTCTGTTTCGCGGTGATGGAACAGCGCATTTCCAGTCTTGCCAGCGACTCCCCGGAGGATTCCTGCAGATAGGCAATCCGTTCTTGCTCCAGCCTGGCCTGACGCTCACGATACTGTTGTTCCTCCAGCGATCCCTTCGCCTTGCGTCCTCGCTTCTCGTTGGCCTTGGCTTCCGGTGCCCTGGTCTTGATGGGCTTCTCCCGTGCCCCGATGGTGGTGCTGTCTATGCTCAGGTGCCCGATTGCCAGCCTGTCCATTGATGATGTATACGCCTGTATCACCCGTTCATGGAGGAGTGAGGGGTCGACGATCCTCTCCACTTCCCTGGAAAGCCTGCTCACACTCGCCTCACTGGGTACCCTGGTGATTCCAAGCATGTCCTTCAGGTTCCCGTTCTCACGAAGGAGCGACAGTGTTCCTTTCACCGTCCGTACCTGGTGGTGAAGCTTGAGCAGCATGATGCCCAGTATCGGCAGCAGGTCGTAGCCGAGCCTTCCCTTGCGGTGGCTTCTGTGCAACCTGTGCAATTCATCGGGGGTGAGCAGGGACTGCACCCCATGATAATATTGCAGGAACTCAAGCTCCCTCTCTGAGGGTTCCCGGAACAGGCAGGGTGAAAAGTCTTCATGGGAGAAGAGCAGGGATTGAAGGAATGGGGTGTTTCGTGTAGAATATGTCATATAAAAGAGCTCCTCCTGTTTGTTTTTTTGTCGTGACTAAACAATAGCAGAAGGGGGCTCTTTTTTTCTATATCCAACAATCAATTAACAACGAAATCGAGACAGATTCCTGTCAGTCACATGGGCCAGCAGCAGGTATGGGGTATGTGAGTGTTGGTTTTGTATATTCATGCATTACGAGGTTCCTGAAAACCTATTTTGCAATTGGCTCATAAATACGGTTAAAAATACTATTACATACGTATTATTGCATTATAATATGGCAATTTGAAACAGAAAAACGTATAAAATTCAATTTAAGAGGAATGTGATTTTGCCAATCTCCAAAGGAAGTCTTCAGCTGAGGGAATCCCACAAGTTGTATGATTGAACCCGGATAACTATAAAGTAATGCGATCTCTTGTAATTATGGTTTAAAAAAAGTATATTTATCGTAGTATGAATACGATAAATGGTACTAAAATAAAACATCTAATAGAGAGCATTCCCAGAGGAGCCCTTATCCTCTCTTCGTATCTCAAAGACCTGGGGATTTCAAATGATCTTCAGCAAGCGTATGTAAAAAATGGCTGGTTGAAACGCATAGACAGAGGTGTTTTCATGTTTTTCTCAGATGAGCCCACGCTTGAAGGAGCTTTGTCATGTCTCTCTAACCAAAGTAATCTTGAAATGCATTTGGGTGGATTATCTGCCTTAAGGTTACATGGGTACCTTCATTTCATACAACCTGATGAAAGTCGCATTGTTGAATATGTGTATAAACCCAGTCAGGATCGGCTGCCTGCTTGGTTTAATACGTCAAATCTGCAGAGAAACATGGAGATAGTCTCTACTTCGTTTCTGAGTGGTGGATTAGCCTTGGAAAAACAGAAGCACCGCGATTTTACCTATCCAATTGCTTCTGCTGAAAGGGCTATTCTCGAATACCTGTTTCTTTGTCCAGAAAGAGGTAGCCTGAAAGTGGCATATCAGATGCTTGAGATGATGGTTGGCCTGAGGCCTGATAGCCTCCAAGCATTGCTTGAGCATTGCTCTTCTGTAAAGGTGAAGAGATTGTTCTTATACATGGCCGAGAAGCTCGGGCATGCTTGGTTTGACTATCTTGATGTAACAAGGTTTGATCTTGGGCAAGGGAAAAGAGTCATTGAGCCTAATGGGGTATATGATTCCAAGTATAGAATCAGCTTGAGGGATGTTGAGAATGTTTAAGGAAGCGTATTTGGACCAGGTCAATTTGCTGGTTAAGGTGTTACCGATCATATGTAAGGAATCATGTTTTGCTTTGAAAGGGGGAACCGCTATTAACCTATTCGTGCGGGATCTTCCGCGTCTCTCTGTGGATATCGATCTGACGTACGTTGGTTTTGAAGATCGTGATGTGGCTATTCACAATATTAACGCTTCTTTGGATAGTATTATGTCGGGGATGCAGAAACTTGGGATCAAGGCGGTGATCAGAAATTATCGTGATAATGGCCGTAAGGTGATTTGTAGTGATGGTAGTTCACAGATAAAGATAGAACCAAATTATACATTACGAGGATATGTGTATGAACCTGTGAGCATGAGAATATGTAAGGCTGCCTCCTCTCTCGGATTTGCGTCTCTCCCTGTCATGTCATTGCCTGATTTATATGGGGGTAAGCTCTGTGCAGGTTTGGATCGACAGCATCCAAGAGATCTGTTTGATATCATGTTGCTCATGAACTCAGAAGGTATTTCTGAACAAATCTTGGATGGGTTTGTTGTTGCATTATGTGGACATAATAGGCCTCCCTATGAGCTTATCTCTCCAAATAGACAAGAGTATGCTTCAATACTCGAGAAGGAATTTACTGGGATGAGTGAAATTGCATTTACAACAGAGGATTGTAATCGAACATTCTCTGCAATGACCAATACAATAAAGAAAAACCTTACCGACAAGCAGAGACAATTCCTGTTGGATTTCTTTTCTTTATCAAACAAAAGCGAGCATGAAGTAATACCCAATGTCAGTAGGCTACCAGCATTGCGTTGGAAACAATTGAATCTTCAGAGACTGAAACAAACAAACCTGCAGAAATTCTATGACCAGATCACGCTGCTAGAGAAAGCGCTGGGGTAATGGTAATTTCCTCTCACCATCTTGAATCTTGAATGATGGAAGAAAGTGCAAGCAAAAATCATGTGTAGTTGCCAAGAGTAATCGACAGGGTAGCTGAACAGCTGCCAATCGTAGCCCAAGGCTATAGCGCATGCTTGGTATCGGCATATTGATAAATCCAAGACAGATCTGGGTGTAGGCAAGCGTCAGATTGTGCCAGGCGGTAAGCTTGATGCAGAGTTTCTAATCACAGTCCCCAAGGAGGCCCAGGATGGACAACAAGAACCTATATTTTAGGCAAGTTGAACTCTTGGTCCGTCTCTTGCCCCCCATAGGCAGATATCCATGCTTTGCACTGAAAGGAGGGACAGCAATCAACTTGATTTACCGGGATATGTCTTAACTAGGACTGTTCATAATATGCTTGATGAACGCGATAAGTAATTTCCCATTGGTCTTAAAGAAGGACATCCTGACTGGTCCTATTTCAGTGTTCCTCATATTCAGCATCTTCCAGCTGTTAGGTGGAAGATGCATAACCTTATAAGGGTTGATTCGTCAGAGAGGCAACGAATGGTGAATAAGCTTACAGAATATTTTGGATTAGCAGGTAATCAATGATGGGTAGTGATGAATGCTTTCAGAATTGATCAGTACAATCGAATCCTATTGATACAAGTCTCATAGTCATCTTCCTGGAAGAACAGTTCCTGCTTTCCCAAGACAAAGCCTTCAACTCCGCAATGGTGGTATAGGTCAGAGATGACCTCCTTGGTTGCACCCCCGTCCAAGACGAGATGGTAGGAGAGGTTGTGCTCCACGCGGTAGGAGTGAAGATCAATAAACTTCTGTCTGGTATAGGGCATGAACGAGCGGCCGGCAAATCCTGGGTTTACCGCCATGATCATCACATAGTCAGTGATGGGAAGCATGTCCTTCACCATCTCAAGGCTTGTTGAGGGGTTGAGGATTAGGCCCGTTTTCTTACCCTGTCTTTGGATAAGCTCAAGAGTAGCCGATGGTATCAATTCACTCTCAGGGTGGATGTAGATGATATCAGCACCAGCTTCAGCAATCATCTGGATATATCGGTGCGGATTCATGACCATCATATGGCAGTCGATGAGTTTCTTGTTTCCTGCATCGGTAATTTCCCGTACCATCTGCAGCTCTCTTACCGACATGCCGAAGTTGGGGACAAACGTCCCATCCATGATGTCGACATGGAAGATATCCATATCAGTTGCATCAAGTTTTTTCACTTCCTCTGCAATATGCATGATCGGGAGATTAAGCAGGGAAGGGCAAAGAATCTTTTTGGTTTGCATCGTAGTACTACTCCTAGAGTTTGTTATGAATCAGATACTAGGTTTCTCCGGGAAGAATGTTGCAGCAGGGTCATCCAGCCATGCATGCTCCTTCACCAGACGGTAATCAATGTTTTTCCCATTATCCTGGAGCTTCTGTGCCCAGAAAATAAATCCAGCATACCCTGGAGCGGTGACTTGGGAATGGATCTTTCCATCTTCGATGCCTACCAGATCATTGTGCTTAACCTTGAATACCTCATCTCCCTGTTCGGAAAATCCATATCCTGGCTCAGGTAGGAAGCGGTAGTAGTATATCTCCGGCTCAGCATGGAGGTGGGGAGGGAAACAAGCCCAGCACCCTGGGTAATTCACCAGTTCACCACAGAACAGATTTGTTTCTGGGCACGTGGTTCGGTCAAAGAACACCCGCTTGATCCGTTTTGTCTTGCCATCAAGTACTTCTTCCCCCACCACTTCCACTGAAGCGAGATCCTCAGGCTTATAAAGCCTGGATTCGAAGTGTGCCGGGTTCTCTGTTGCAACCACGATTAGTTCAGCGTCTTCCTTTCCTCCCTGTATGGTGCAGATACTCTTGCTGTTTAGATGCAGTACCGTAGGGGATTCGTAGAAAGGATCAGTGCGTTCGACAATCTCTTTCTGTCCATCCCAGTGGAAGGTAACCGAGCCGGTGAGGAGGACCACCAACATTTCTTGGTGGGAATCCAGTACGAGGACATGGTCTGCATTGACCTTTGCAATGGAGAAGTTCAAGCCCATCAGTTCAGGATTTGCTGAGTCTATTACCAGATGGTTAAGACCATAGGAAAAGGGAGAGATATGTGTATATTTCATGTAAGTACATCCTTATGAATGCATGGACCATACAGGTATCCTTGCATTGGAAGCGTTACCTACATATCAATACTTCAATAGAGTTGCTGTCCGTTGGATAAGAAATACTCGGGAAATTTTTCTTTGAGCAGTTCCACGTCCCTGCTTACATCATACGCAAGATGCTTACTGAGAACCTTGGTTGCTTCAACTAGGTTCTGTTCCTCCAAAAATGCTAGAAGATCAGTGTGTTCTTGTATGATCCTTGGAATATCAAGGTTCTTGTAAATCAGCATACGTACTCTATTGAAAATTGGCATGTAGGGGTCAATGAGCAATCCGACCTCTGTGAGACCTGCTCCTTCAAATAAGAGCGAATGAAAGGCATTATCGTCTTCAAGGAATTGTAGGTAGTCTTTCTCTTTTGCAGAAACCTTCTGCATCTCAACACATCTATGCAGCGCGCTGAATTCATGTTCTGTAATACTTCCACAGGCTCTCTCCAACATCTTGATCTCTGCAGAAAAGCGTAGGAAGCTCACTGCCTTAACCTTCTCAACATTAATATGAGAGATTTTGGTACCAACCTGTGGAATAATGGTCATAAGAGATTTTTTCGACAATTCAATGAAGGCATCATGCACAGGGGTTCTGCTGGTGTTCAGTTCCTGTGCCAATTCATTCGCGCTTACCAACTGCCCTGGGAGAAGGTTCAATGTGACAATGTTGTATTCCAGAATTCGCTGTACATAGAACCGGTTGAGTTCATACGGTTTTCGCTCAAGGTTTCTTGGAATTATCAACGTATTGTTCATGTAAACATCCTTTTCTCAGGGTATTGGTATCTAACAGTAGCAATATTGTATCACATAAGAAGGTTGGGCAGTCCTGTTACAATTCCAGGAATTACTGACATCAGGACCAGCATCACCAAGAGAGGGATCAGGAACGGTGTAGTCGCTTTGACCATCTTATGGAAACTGATTTTCGCCTGGTCTGCGGTGATGAACAGTACAATCCCAAACGGTGGGGTGACCAATCCGATCATCAGGTTGAATACCATGATAACTCCGAAGAACAGAGGGTCAATACCTAGCTGGATAGCTGGAGCAAGCATAACGGGTCCAAAAATGGTAATGGCTGCAATCGACTCCAGGAAACAACCGATGACCAGGAAGAACAGGTTTACCAGCAACATGAACAGGATGCGGTTGGAGGTGAGCCCAAGAATCCAATCAGCGAAAGCAACCGTAAGACCCGAGCGAGCAAGTACCCAGCCGTAAAACGCTGCTGCAGCTACCACCAAGCCAATGGAGGCTGTATCGCGTGCAGTCTCCTTCAGGATCTGCAGGAGCAGCTTCCATGTCATCTCCTTGAAGATGAATACACTGACCAGCAAAGCATAAAGCGCGGCAATTGCAGCTGCTTCGGTCGCGGTGAACATACCACTCCAAATACCCGAGAGCAGGATGATCGGGGTAAGGATGGGGAAAATAGCTGACTTGAAGCTATCCCAGAAACGCGCCCAGGTGGGGAAGGCCTCTCGTGGGTAATTCCTCTTCCTTGCATAGAAGTACACCATTACCATGAGGATAATTGTCAGGAGAATACCAGGAACGATACCGCCAAGGAACAACTTTCCAACAGAGACCCCGCTGATCGTGGAGTACATGACCATGGGGACGCTGGGCGGGAAAATCGGTCCTATCGTAGTTGAAGCAGCAGTGACAGCTGCGCTGAAGTCAGCATCATATCCGTTCTGTTTCATTGCCTCAATCTCAATCTGGCCAAGTCCAGCCGCATCAGAGGTAGCAGTACCGGACATTCCAGCAAACAACAGGCTTGCAAAGATGTTTGCGTGACCTAGACCACCGGGCAACCAGCCTACACAGACATTTGCAAACCCAAAGAGTTTTTTTGTGATGCTCGAGCCGTTCATCACCTTTGCAGCAAGGATGAACAAGGGAATGGAGAGCAGCAGGAAGTTCTGCAGGCTATAGGACATTTTCATTGGTAAGATGGTCATTTCCATCCAGGCTCCGATGTCGCCAATATTGACCATATAGCCAATAGCACCAGTGAGCAACAAGGAAAACCCTACAGGGATTCCCATTGCCAGGAGTATGATCAAGCCAAGTGTGAGAATAGCATATAACATGGTTACAGTCCTTTCCTAATTCGTGAGGCAGTGTTATAGAGGGAGAAACCCAGCATCAGCACCGTTCCAATGAGCATTACCAAGTAGAGGTATCCTGATTTCATCCATTCAACGGTGGGGATCTCTATGGCCCAGGTCTCAACGGTTCGTTCATAGCTTCCGAGTGCAAGGGTCACAAGGATGAAATCAACAAAGAGATCATTGATGAGGTCCAGGACAAATCGTCCTTTGCCTTTGGTCATGTCGTGCAGTGAGTTGATCATCATCAAGCTGTTATTCAGCAAGACAACTGGGGTCAAGAGGAATACAACTGCAAGAAAGAGAGCGCGTCCTACTTCAACTGTCCACGTGGAGGGTATAGAGAATATCACTCTTGCAGCTACTTGGATGATAATGGTAGCAAAGAGTACTGCTATCATGATGGCTCCAAGCATATCGAGAAATTTTTCAAGTTTTTTTACCATGGTGTCCTCATAAGTGAGGCATATGCACAGACGTGCATATGCCAATTAGCGTTCATAAACGTAGGCGACTTACAGTGCCATGATCTCCTGGCGGAGTCCGGGCAGCCACATTGAGTCATCGAATTCAGCCATGACAGGGTCTGCAAGTTTGCGGAACTCTTCCATGTTGGGCTCAACAACCTTCATGCCAGCTTCCTTGAGTTTCTCAATGTATACAGCATCTGGATCGGGAACTTCGGCGCGCACTTTCTCGGAAGCATCAGTCCATGCCTTGAGGATCAAAGCCTGGTCTTCTGTAGAGAGTTTGTCGAACCACTTCTTGGAAATCTGGTAGCGAGCAGTTGACCATACGTGGCGGGAGAGAATCAAGTAATCCTGTGCCTCGTAGTACTTGTAGCTGTAGATGGTCTCAGGGGGGTTCTCCTGTGCATCGACCGTACCGGTCTTCAGTGCCATATATACCTCAGGGAAATCGACAACGGTTGGGATGGCTCCCATTGCTTCGAATACCTTGATACGGACAGGCATGGAAGGAAGTCTGAACTTCAAGCCCTTCAGATCCTCTGGTGATTCAATGGCCTTGTTTGCCGTAATCATGCGTGCTCCGCGAATCATATACCCTGCGGTGATGATTCCAGTCTTCTCACTTGCCTGGTTGTTCAAGTCAACACCGATGGTGTTCCAGAACTTGTTCAGGTGGTCAAGGTCACGGATAACGAACGGTTCTTCAAAGACAGTGAACTGTGGAGCATACAAGGTAAGGTCCATGATTCCCTGTGCACCCATCTCAATGGTACCTGCAGAGAGGCCTTCAACAATCTCTCTTTCCCCACCAAGTGAGCCACTGGAGTGGATGACCACCTTGATCCTGCCATCACTCTCGGACTCAACCTGCTTCTTGAAATTGGTGATAACTTCATGAATAGGTCCTTCTGGTGCAAATGCCGAGGCAACGTTCACCGTATAGGACTTTGCTCCAGCTGCTTTCTCTTCGCCACCTTGGGCAAAAGCAGAGGGGAGCAGTACGACTGCAATAAGTAAGAACATAGCGAGTTTCTTCATACAATCCTCCGATAGAAATTGGTACAAATGTCTTGCATTTGTTAATTGAGATGCTAGCATGCTTGTATCCAATTTGCAAGAATTAATTGCATAAACTGATTAATTACTCCAATTAGTGTATATAAAATGATGCTAATAAAGGAAATGAATAATTATATTAGATATAGCAATTGTATACTATTTTAGAAAAATGCCCATACATTACTAGGGTCAGAGGATATGTTTGCTCCCTAGATAGACAAAAAATCTATCTAGATAAGCGATATCACAGTTAATTGATGGCGACTAATCTGTATTTGCCTATTCAGGCAACCCCTCAAAACGGTGGATATGCTCCAGATCATGATCCCAGGAGGCCTTATCGGAGTTGAAGATATGGGCATTGGGACGAAGGGATAGCTCGCTGTCGAGCGATCCGGCTGGTACTACCAGCAACTTTCCCCCCATCTGGAGATTGGGGAGTGCTGACCCGCATTCGGTGCAGAAGCTCTTGATATGCCCGCTTCCCTGAAAGTCAAAGGTTTTCACCAGGTTCTCTCCGGTGAGCCACCTGAGATGAGCGGAAGAGGAGAACAGATTGGCTGCATGGGCTGAACCTGTATCCTTACGGCATAGGTTGCAATGGCAGAGAAAGAAAGACTCAAAGTCGCCTTCTACCTCAAATGTTACTTTTCCACAGAGACATGAACCTTTGTGCTTGTGCATCGGCACCTCCTTGCCTTCCCATGGTGCTTGGTTCTGGGAAGCTTGTCCAGTAGTGAAACACACCATAGCGTGATGACAAGGGAATAACACTGCCCTTACCTAAGGATGAGACCATATAAACAGGAGGGAACTTCTTTCATGAATGCATACTTGGGCATGAAGGATACTATGGAGTGATCCGGTACATCCTCACCCCACCTTTTCCATTCCTCTTTACTTCATACATCGCACTATCGGCATTACGGACCAATGATTCACTGTCGCTGCAACTCTCAGGGTAGAGGGCAATACCAATACTCGCTCCTACCTGATAAGTCCCGGATTTGATACTCATAGCCTCCTGGAGGGATGTGTGAATGGATGCAGCAAGCCTATCGACATCGGTTCTTTCCTTTACTTCTGGAAGGACCAGGGCAAACTCATCACCGCCCAGGCGTGCAACGAAATCTGAGGGACCGATGAACTTCACCAAACGATTCCCTACGGTGGTGAGGACCTCGTCCCCGGCCTCATGGCCGTAGGTATCGTTTATCTCCTTGAACCCATCCAGATCAATGTAGAGCAGGGCAATGGAGGGGCCTCCCTCTGCTCGCTCTGTTACCAACTGTTCCAGTCGTTCGTAGAACACCCTTCGGTTGGGCAACCCTGTGAGCGTATCATAGTTGGCGTACTGCTCCAGCTGGAGTTCGAGGGTCTTTCGCTTGGTCAGGTCCCTTGCCGATCCTACGATATAGGCTACTCGTCCTTCCTTCATGATCGGGGTAAGGGTGGTCAACCAGAACCGTTTTCCTTCTGGGAGCACTAAGGTTTCCTCATAGGTGATGGAGTGTTCAGCATTGACGCACTTCTGGTAGTTGCTTGCTACCACGTCCCCCATCTCCTTGCCAAGGAGATCTTGGGGGCTCTTATCCCTGATTGCCTCCTGCGTAATACCTGTCTTGATCTGGTGAGCACTGTTGTTACGGATGAAGCGGAAAATGCCGTCCTCTGTGACACGCATAAGGAACATGGCATCTTGCGTGCCATTGAACACTTTCTCATACTCATCTGCCAGTCGCATGAGTTCCTGCTCTGTTTGCTTCAAGGCAGTGATGTCTGTGTGTGCTCCGAGCATTCTCAAGGGTTTTCCGTTCTTGTCCCTGATCGCAAGACCTCTACAACGAATCCAGACTGTGGAACCATTCTTGTGGGTATAGCGTACCACCTGGTCATAGGGGTACTGAGGGTCGGCAAGGTGTTTGGTGATGTTCTCTTTTGCCAGTGCCAGGTCTTCTGGGTTGATGATGTCCTGCCACTCAGCAGCAAGGTGCTGCTTCTCTGCTGGGTCATAGCCAAGAGTTTCCCAGAACTTGGGACTCATCCATTCGTTTTCCATCTGCTCCAAGTCCCAGTACCACATACCGTCCAGTGATCCTGATTGAATGAACTCAAAAATGCTGGTATCTGATTTAACCAGTGCGTATAGCTCTCTGTGAAGGTAGTGTTCTCTCATGGATCGTCATCCCCTCCGATAGTGCGTGATACTCTTTCTATTATACACACTCCCAGAGGACTTCCTACCTGCTTATAGCCATGATTGCTGAAGCAGGGGGACTATAGGTGTAAAATTATCCTACACTTGGAGTTTTCTCTACTTTGCATTTACTATCAGATTTAGGAAATGCAAGGGAAAGAGAGATGTTGATAAGGTCTTCTTTTGTGTCTAATCATTATAGGAATGTATGGAACTCGTATGATTAATATTGGATAAAGAAGAGCTTGCTCTCAAAGAAGGGTAGACCTGAATGAAATTAATTTAGTTTTTCAATTGTCTGATAGGTATGCTCCAAATGAATCTTTATAAGCTGGATTGCTCGTTCCTTATTTAGGTCCTTCATGGCAGTAATAAGTTCCTTATGTTCTGAAAAGCCTTGAAAGTTATAGAGTTTTTCAGTTTTGGCAATACTGTACAGCATAAGCTTTGTAAGATGTTTGTAAAGATAATCAATGACTACATTTCCCATGGCAGTAACAAGCATCTGGTGAAATTTGATATCAAGTTTTCTGTAAAGATCAAGCTCTCCGGTTGTTCGGGCTTTTTCCATTCTATCTGCAAGGGCTTCTAATCTATTAATGATTTCTATATTTGGATGCTCGAAATATTTTGAAATTGCAGATAATTCAATAAGCTCACGTGTTTTAGTCAAATCAAGAAGTATTGCCTTGTTATAAGAGAGCTCGTTACTAAATGTATTAGCAATTGATTCGAAGTAGAAATCGAGACCTTGCTTCTTTACGAAAATACCTCTTCCCTGTTGTATTGAGACGAGTCCTTTTGTTTCCAGGTTCTTCAGGGCTTCACGAACTGTACGTGTGCCAACATTGAATTGGTCAGCCAATTCCTTTTGGGAAGGCAAACGTTCCCCATCCTTCATTGCCTCACTAAGAACAATCCTTTCAAGTTCTCTCGTTATGTGATCAGTCCTGCTTAAGCGATCCACTGGGGTTACGTTTTCTAACATGCTCTAATGATGCCTATATAGGTGACAAGTGTCAAGATTAAAAAAAATAGTTGACATATATGATATGTCATTTTACACTTTAGGCATTGGAGGCGATGTGTAAAGATGCGAAAATTAAAAGGTGTAGTCACAGCAGTCCCAACCATGATTGATGAACATCAGGTTGTAAGGGACGATTGGATGGCTTCTTTGGCTCAATTCATATTGAATGGAGAGGTTGATGGGCTGTATCCCTGTGGGACGACTGGCGAAATGTTGTATCTCACTGTTGAAGAGAGAAAGCGTATCGCAGAGGTAATAGTGTCGAAGAGGAATGAGATGCATTCTAATGCACTCGTATATATTCATGCCGGAGCCGCGAGAGTTGATGATACTGTCGAGCTTATCCAGCATGCACATAGTATTGGAGCTGATGGAGCGGGTGTTGTTACTCCTTGGTATCATAAGCTGGATGATCAGGCATTGTATGAATTCTATGATCTGGTTTTCTCTCAAGTCTCTTCAGACTTTCCTCTCTATGTCTACAACATCCCCCAACTGAGTGGTAATGATCTTAAGCCTGCAACGGTAAGGGAGCTGAAGAATAAATATCCTAACTTGATGGGTGTCAAATACAGTTTCAGTGATTTCAACAGATTGAAAGAGTATGTAGCTATTGATGGTATCGAAGTCTTAGTTGGTGCTGATGTCCAAATGGTGGAATCAATGGTAGTGGGGGCTGTGGGAACAGTCTCTGGCCTATCTTCTGCATATCCTGAAATTTTTGTTGAGATTAACAGACTGTACAACGAAGGAAAAATCCAAGCTGCCATCGAGCTGGAGACTTATGCGTATGAATTGGGATGCATTATGCACCATGGAGGAAATCTTTCCATGTTCAAGGCAGCTCTTGAGCTAAGAGGACTTCCGAAAAGCGTTGTAAAGCATCCTCTCAGAAATATGACAGAAAAGGAAAGGAGCCAGTTTCTTGATGCATTAAAGGATTGGCAAAGTCGAGTTCAAGAAGCGTATAACCTGATCAAGTGAGATCGGGTGAAAATATTGCATGTAACTACATAAGGAGGTAGTCCATGAAGAAAGGAAGAGTTTTTGTTATAGCTCTCGTGTTATTGGCAACAATAGGTGTGGGTGTTTTATCTGCACAAGGTCAAGCAGAGAGTGCAAAAAAGCCCGTTTTAACGGTATGGATGAAGAAGCAGTTCGTTGAAGATCAGAACGTAGAATTCGAGAAGAGAGTCAAGGAATTTGCAGCAGAGAAGAATGTAGATGTAGTAGTAGAGTTGATTGCCTATGAAGACTTCTTCCCCAAATGGACAGCAGCAATCCAATCGAATGTATTGCCTGATCTGTGTTATTTTGGGTATCAGGAAGTTGGACAATTCTACCAGCAGGGACTATTAATGGATGTAACCGACATCCTGAGCGAAGTGGAATCGAAATACGGAGCCATCTACGAGAGCTCGAAGGAAGCTGTTACGTTTGATGGAAAAACCTATGCCTTCCCAGTTTGGGGAGAAGGTACAGCTTTGTATTATCGTAAAGACCTCCTGAGTGCAGCAGGGTATCAGGGACCTCCAAAGACTTGGGCAGAGTTTAAGGAAATCGCAAAGGCTGTAACCAATCCTTCTAAAGGTATCTACGGTGCTGGACTAGGATATGGAGCTGGTAACTCTGATGCTGAATTCCTGACTCGCTCCATGATGTTTGCACATGGTGGTTCTATATTCGATGCAAACAAGAATCTTGCGTTTGATACTCCTGAGAACAGGGCGGCTTTTGAGTACATCATTAGCTTGTTTGAAGAAGGTTTGACACCTCCAACAGCAATTGGTTGGAATGATGGAGGAAATAACTCTGCCTATATCAGTGGACAGGTTGCAATGACCTTCAATACTGGAAGCATTGTAAATGCCTTGGGTTCGAACCCTGAATTGAAAGCAAAGACTGGTCTAGCATTGTTGCCAGCTGGTCCTGCTGGTCAGTTCACCGTAGGAATTGCGAACAATATGGGTATCTTCAAAAATGCAAAGAATAAAGATTTAGCTGCAGAGTTGATGGAATACCTGTACGAACCTACTTGGTATGCTACCTGGATTGAAGCAGGTGCACCTCTTGGATTGCCTGTATATGAAGAGCTTGCTTCTTCATCCATCTGGGACAATGAATACTTTAGGCCTTTCATCGAATCCATGAAAACCTTCAAGTATCTTGGGTATAAGGGTGATTACACCCCGAATGCTGGTAAGATTTACAATATGCGTTTGATCAACACTATGTTCGAGTCAATTATTGCCGCGAACACTCCGCTTGATACCGCAATCAAGAATTTCACCAGTGAAGCCAAGAACTTGATCGAATAGTTCTTCTATTGTAGATATGGCGGGAATCTTATTCGATTTCCCGCTGTATCTCTCATTAATTAAGACACAAGATAACTACTGGAGAGGCAATGAAGGTCACAACCCCAAAACTCTCAAAGACCAGATTCTTTTCATGGGAAAATCTTCCTCTGATCATTCTATTGATAACAACTTTGTATCTATTAGTATTTCAGGGAATTACAACACTCTGGTCTCTTGGGATATCAACAACAAACAAAACAATAGGTGGAAGCTCCAAATTTATCGGGTTTGGCAACTACCTCAAGCTTTTTGCGAACGGAACCTACAGGGGAGCCATGTGGTTTACTGCCGTATATGCGGTATTCAGCGTTGGACTCAAACTGGTCTTGGGTTTTTTGATGGCTATCGCTCTCAATAAACCCATCAAAGGGAGAGCCGTAATCCGTGCCTTGCTCTTTCTGCCCTGGGCTTTACCTACGTTGACTTCGGTTCTCTCCTGGCGGTGGATGCTTGGTGATGTCGGAGGTATTGTTAACCATCTATTGATGAGTTTAAACCTTATTGATGCACCTGTCGGCTGGTTGGGCGAACCGGCACTCGCCAAATGGTCGGTGGTTATGGTGAATGTGTGGCGCGGTACTCCGTTTTTTGGGATTAGCATTCTCGCAGCTCTCCAAGCAATCCCTTCTTCACTGTATGAGGTGGGTGATATTGAGGGTGCTAATAGTTTTCAGAAATTCAGATACATCACCTTGCCACAATCGATGAGTGTAGTTCTGTTGGTGACATTGATATCAACAATATGGACGTTGGGTGATTTCTCGGTAATCTGGCTGATGACCCGTGGTGGCCCTGCGAATTCCACGCATGTATTCTCGACATTGAGCTATATTTCAGCATTTCAGAATCTACAGTTGGCACGTGGCGTGGCTATTTCAATGAGCATTCTACCATTCTCAATCATTTTATTGATTGTCATCATGAAGCAAATATTCAAGAAGTAGAGGATTGCTATGAAAAAACAACGGAATACCATTTGGATAATAATTATTGCAATCTTCTTGCTTGGTACCATGTTTCCCATCTACTGGATGCTGGTGACTTCGTTTAAATCCTTCCAAGAAGTGTATAGCCTAATACCTACATTGATCCCAGAGCAATTACGATGGTCGAATTATTCAGAGTTGTTTACTAAGTATACATTTGGACCAGCAATGATCAACAGCATAGTTGTATCGTCTGTAGTTGCTGTTGGAACAATTGTCATCTCATTGTACTGTGCATACGCAGTTTCACGAATGCAGTTTATTGGAAAAACACTGATGCCACAGTTGTTCCTGATGGCATATCTCATTCCACGAACAATCCTATTCATCCCTATATATCTTTTGCTTGCGAGGATGGGAATGCTCAATTCCATTTGGGGCTTGATGCTTGTGTATCCAACCATAACGATCCCCTATGCTACTTGGGTGCTGATTTCCTATTTCCAGGGAACTCCAAGGGAGATGGAGGAAGCTGCAGAAGTGGATGGTGCAACACGGAGACAGATTATTTGGTTGGTAATATTTCCAATTGCTAAACCATCTCTTGTTTCTACACTCATCTTCTCCTTCACGTTGTGTTGGTCGGAATATATCTATGCTCTGGTTCTCATCAATGACAAATTTGAAAGGACAATAACCGTTGCTCTTTCCTCCATGCTCGTTGCCGATATCATTCCTTGGGGGTCGTTGTCAGCTGGAGCTGTAATTTGTGCTCTTCCCATAATGATTGTATATATCTTTGCATCAAAGCATATCGTTACTGGTCTTACGATGGGTTCCGTCAAAGGATAAAAAACATGAAAGTATTAATCACTGATATGCTCCATTCTTCAGTGGAGCAGGAACTGGCTGTATGTAAAAAATATGGTTTCGACTTGGATACCACGTTCTGTCATGATGAGGAGGAACTCATCAGGTACGGTCAAGATGCGGATGCATTTCTTGTCTCGTATTCCCAGATCACGAGAAAGGTACTACAATCCTTACCAAACCTGAAGATAGTGGTAAAATATGGAATCGGGGTGGATAATATCGATGTACAGGCAGCTACAGAGAATAACGTTATGGTTGCAAACGTTCCTGATTACTGTTTGGAAGAAGTAGCGAGTCATGCTCTCATGTTAATCATGAATGGACTCAAGCAAACTCCCTTTTTTGATCGGAAAATGCAAGAGCAAGAATGGGTAAGGCAACCAAATGATAAAATTCTATATAGACCATCAGAGATCTCTATTGGGTTGGTGAGCTATGGTAGGATAGCAAGAACGCTCGCAAAATATGCAAAATCAATCTTCAAGAATGTATATTATTATGACCCTTTTATTGAAAATGACCAGGAAGGAAATGCTGAAAAAGTTGAAACACTTGAAGAGCTCTTCTCTCTCTGTACAATTATCTCGGTGCATACTCCATTGATGGAAAAAACAAAGCACATGATTGATTGGAATCTGATTTCACAGGCACGTAAGGCTATTCTTGTAAACACTTCTCGCTCCGATGTAATTGACCCCAAAGCAGTCATTAAAGGTCTTGAGAATGAAAACCTTGTATTTTTTGGAGCTGATACATTCTGGCCAGAACCTCCTGATTTTTCATCTGAGTTCACAAAACTATTTCTTTCAAGATCAGATGTACTCATCACCCCACATTGTGGATGGTGCTCTCTTACAGCAGAGAAGGATGTGCGATGGAAGGCAGCTGAAACGTCAATACTTGGCGCAATGGGAAAATGTCCAAGTAGTGTATTGAATAAACAGGTATGTGAGAAAGGTACTTGATATGGATAGCCAATTACCTACGTTAAGATTGTTGAGGAATGTAATACTCCAGAAAAGAATTTTTGATATAGATAGGCAACTCCCACTGATGCTTATGAGTGAGATACCTCCTCTCATGGTGGAAAATAAGCGCATTTGTATTTGCGTGGGAAGTCGCCATATAGAGCAACAAGTACCTGTTTTAAAACATCTAATTAGATATTTACGAACACTATCAGCTCAAGTGTTTGTTGTTCCTGCTATGGGAAGTCATGGAGGAGCTACCTCAATTGGCCAACAGCAGGTTCTAGCATCCTACGGGATTACAGAGCAAGCGATGGGAGTACCGGTTATCTCAGAGATTGTACCGGATGCAATTCCTATTGACAGTCCATTGTTGAGAAAAGCAGGCTTGAAGGAATTGTATGTTGACCATCATGCCATGCATGCAGATGGCATAATTCTAATCAACAGAGTTAAGCCTCATACCAGTTTTAATGGCCGAATACAGAGTGGTTTATGTAAGATGTGCTGTATCGGCCTTGGCAAGGCAAAGGGGGCTGCGGCATATCACCGGGTATTTGATGTGTTGGGGTTTTCAAAGGCTCTTCCTCTGATCGTTGAAGAAGTAATAGCAAAAGCCCCTATTCTTGGTGGTTTAGCTTTGGTAGAAAACGGAGTCGGTGATATCGCCCATATTGCAGTTCTGCAAGCTAATCGATTTCTAGAAAAGGAGCCAGGGTTATTGGCAATGGCTATTGAGCAAATGCCTTCTATCCCCATTTCAAAGTCTGACCTTCTCATCGTTGATGAAATTGGGAAAGGCGTGAGTGGGAGTGGAATGGATACCAACATCATAGGAAAAAAACGAGACATATTCTCTTTCCTCCCTAAATGTATCTATGCAAGGAGACTAGCAGATGGAAGTGCAGGGAACGCAGTTGGTATGGGACTTGCTGACGTAGTGCATTCTCAGTTGGTTGCCCAAGTGGATTTTCCTGCATCGTACATAAATGCTGAGACCTCTTTATCCCCTGGTTCAGTGAAGATACCAATAACATATTCCAGCGATACAGAAGCTTGGGAAGCCCTCCTTCGTCTTTCTGGACATACAGCGGAGGAAGAACCTAGCCTTGTCTGGATTCGCAATACTTCGGACTTGCGTTACATCCTGACGAATTGTTCTTGTCCAAAGACATGGGAGGTGATTGCCGAAGGAATAAGTATTTCAGTAGATGATGAGGGGAATTTGCCGGACTTTATTGAGATTGTAAAACACAATACAGGAGTAACATTCTATGCATAGGAGTGCCGCAATCGTAGCAAAACCCGAATGGTCTGTAATTCGTAGTCTCTACAAATCAATGGGCATGACCGATTCTGATATCGATCGTCCTCTCGTTGGTATAGCAAATGCTTACAGTGATCTAGTACCTGGGCATAAACACTTCGGGGAACTTTGTGAACGGGTTAAGTACGGAATACTCCAAGCAGGAGGGTATCCTTTGGAATTTGGAGTTATTGGGGCATGTGATGGTATTTCCAATGGGCATGCCGGAATGAAATATATGCTCCCCAGTCGGGAGATCATAGCCGATAGTATTGAGTGCATGGTAGAAGGCAATCATTTGGATGGCCTTGTTTTGATTGGCGGATGCGACAAGATTGTTCCTGGTATGCTGATGGCTGCTGCTCGATTAGACATCCCTGTGGTCATGGTAACCGGTGGGCCTATGCTTAGTGGCATGAATTTTGATGGAAGAAAGAGTGATAACTCCTCAGTTGCTGAGGCCTATTCCATGTTGAACCAGCATAGTATTGATGAAAAGACGTACTATGAATTGGAGGATTACAGTTGCCCAAGTGTTGGTTCCTGTTCTTTCTTGGGGACAGCGAACTCCATGGCATGTTTTACAGAAGCTCTTGGAATGTCTCTTCCTGGTAGTGCGCTGGTCCCAGCCGTACATGCAGAGCGATATCGTATTGCCCATGATACCGGTACTATGATAATGCGTCTGATTAAGGATAATATAAGCGTTAAGCAGATCATCACAAAGAAAAGTCTGGAAAATGCCTTTCGATTGAATCTTGCCATAGGGGGGTCAACGAATCTTGTGTTGCATGCTCTAGCTATCGCTTATGCAGGTAACATAAGCTTTACGGTTGATGATATCGATCGTCTCTCTAGAGAGACCCCAATTCTGGCTCAAATGTATCCTGCAAATAGTAAGAATATCTATGACTTCGATGTTGCCGGAGGGGTCCCTGCTGTGATGCATATGCTGCTACCGCTTCTCCATGCAGATGCATTGACTATTACAGGTAAAACGATTGGTGAAATCTATGGAGAAATTGAGGCACCGCAAGATTCTGAAGTGCTTCGCAACCTAGGTGATCCATTTGCTCCATCAGGTGGTACTGCTATTCTTTGGGGTAACTTGGCTCCTTTGTCAGCAGTAACCAAGCCTGCTGCTATTGCTCAGAATATGCATTGCTTTTCGGGGCAAGCAATTGTATTCGATTCAGAAGAAGACACCATGAATGCCATTTTGAATAATAGCATTACCAAGGGAAGTGTTATTGTTATCAGATACGAAGGGCCGAAAGGAGGTCCGGGTATGCGTGAAATGGCACGAACCATGAAATTACTGGTTGGTGCTGGTTTAGGGGCTACGGTTGCTTTGGTAACTGATGGACGTTTTTCAGGGTCAAATAATGGTTGTTTTGTAGGACATGTTTCTCCAGAGGCTTTTGAAGGGGGGCCTATCGCCCTTGTAGAGGATTCTGATCTCATCACGATTGATATTGCTGATCACAGTATCACTTTGCATGTATCAGAAGACGAATTAGAGCAGCGTCGTGAGCGATGGAAAAAACCTTCACTGAATACAACTTCCCCCGTTTTAAGAAAATTCAGAGCTTTTGCTTCCTCAGCGAACGAAGGTGCAGTAATCAAAGTATAAGAACCGTGAGATTTCAAGAGAAGAGTTGTAACTCATTGTTTTTACCGTGCACTACTGAAGAAAGTTACAGTTTCTTTTCCCATATCCAAGGGGTGGCAGGGGCGGGTATTCTCAGAGCATGACCAGATGAACTTTGCCCCTGTTGCTACCAAGGCTCCCATCTCTGGTGCATCCTGCAATCCAAAGAGCAGTCTCTTCTCTCTTAGGAGCTTCTGTGTACGCTCATCATCTGCTTTAACTACGGGGTAGAGGTTCTGTACGCTGAGAAGCTCGGAAGCAAATGCTTCATCAATGACACCATCAGGAAAAGGAGCGAAGAATGCGCAGTCGGGGTGTTCTAAGCACAGCGCGATGAGCGCTCTTTTGTCTATTTTCATATTTTTGGGTTTCTGGTTAGTTGGCTTTTCTGTTAAGCAGTATACATACGTGCCGGCGAGCTTCCCCTGCCTGATGGCATCGTCACAGATATTGTCCATTCTGATCAACCAGGGAATGGTGCAATCCTGTTCTGCTTCTTTCTTCTTTCTTGCCAGATATGCATTCAGGATACAGGTATTGAAGAACCGCCTGAAAACTGAGGTGTCGATGTCCTGCCAGAAAGAGAGCAGGTATTCATACCAAGGAGATTCCTTGGTATCGAGAATACCCTGTACTTTCTCCCGGAGTTCCTTTGAGGACTCGGCCCTATCCACTGATTCAATGAACTTCAGGAGCTTGGGCAGGTTTTCTTCCGGGTCGCCTTCCAGGTAGCGCCAAGCCATCTGGGCGATCATCTCGGTTCCACGACGTTTCAGTAAGTTTGTCATACACTATAAGATGGAAGGTTTTTCCTAGCAGGGTATGGTCAGAATTAGGAATCTGTCCCAAAGCTTGACATATATGTTAATCTGTCGGTCTATCCAGCAGGCGCTGTATACGCTTCGTCAGTGCCAGTGAAGCTGAGCAGAAGCTTTGAAGAAATGTCTCAGCGCTTGTTGGAGGGGTGCGCTCCAGCCATCTGTACAGTGAGGAGAGAAAAAACTCACTGACCAGGTAGGTCGTCTCATCCAGGTCAAGCGAGGATCCCTGCTCCATGGACAGGGAGCGCAGTACCATTGGTTGCATCTGATGGGCTAGGTATTCCCGGTAGGACCCTGGGCCGGTTGCATGTAATGCATTTGCATAGAAGTCTCGCTCTGAGGCGAGTGCCTCACAGAGTTCAAGAGCCAGGGGGATTGAAAGCCTCTGGCTCTCTACTTTCTGCTTGATCGGTTTGCCAATCTCTTCCTCGAAGATCCAGATGACCAGCTCATACTTGTTCTGGAAGTGGTAGTAGAAGCTCTTGCGATTCAGATCACAGCTCTCGCAGATATCTTTGATGGTGATTTTCTCAAACGGGGTGTGCTGCATGATCTGCTTCAGGGAGACAGCTAAGGCATGTTTGGTAATCTGGGAGTTGGACATAGAGATAATATGGTAGTTGAGAGAGAAAAACGTCAATAGAAAAAATAGACAGGTGTATGGCTTGACTCAATTCCAGAGATATGTCATAAGAATTAGGTAAATTTACAATACTGTTAGAGGCTACTATGCGCATTTACCAAAAAACATGGGTTTTTTGCCTAATTTTTATGATATCTTCCACATTTTCTCTCTTGGGGAATGCAATAACCTATGACATAGCAACGGGTACGTTGACGGATTTTGCTATAAACTACAACGATAATCCTGAAGATCCTTCTGCCTATATGAATGGTACACCGGTTTGGGACCACCCGGGTTTCCTTGGTCGTCTGATCTACACAGGAGAGCCAACCCAGCTTACGGTTTTCAATCATGGGCCAACTACCGGCGGTTCTCGCTTTTACTTTACCGGTACCGATTGGTCAGCTCAGAGCAATACCAGTTACTACAGGGAGTTTTTCGTTGTCGCTAGGGCAAAGGGGCTTCGCCATAGCCCGTCCAATGCTCAACATGACTTTTCACAGTCCAATACGGTTATTACCGGTCCTGGGCAGATGGTTGACATCCCCTATGGGGCAGGGGATGCGTTGGTTACAGTCGGCCAATGGGGGTATAATACCCAGGGGCAATATGGTCAGTATACTGGAAACAACGGTTACCAGTACCGGTATCCCTATAGTCATATCTGGATTGACCTGACCATTATTCGCACACGTACTGCCAACAGGAGCCGCTGGATTAGGTATTATGAGTCTGCGCTCTGCATCCAGTCGGATGAAGAGGCTTCAGTTCTCCTTACGCTCTCGGGAGAGGACAGCAGGGGATGGGGTTGGGGGCAGATGCCTGAATCCTTTTCCTTCAGTATCGAGAAGACTGTGGAGGATGGGTTTTCCTTCTCCTGGTTGCAGCAGACCAGCACCATGTACAATGCCTTGGAGATTGCCAAGGTAATCTACCGTGCGGAGGATTCTGCTGCTTCCATTCGCTTTGCTTCTGATGCTGCAGGTTACCAATCGCAGTTCTTTTTCAGGAACCAGTATGGGGATGTCTTTCCGTTCTCCTTGGCCTTTGATGCCTCAAAGCCGAATCGAACGGTAGTGCCTATTACCTCGTCCCAGACGTTTGAGACAGCGGTGCAGTCAGTGACTTCTCCCATTGATGGCAACTCTACCCACCAGATGCATGTCCTGGAAGGTGGGGTCAAAGCTTATCTACCCAGCTACCAGAACCCTCCCATGGGATTGTACACTTCAACGGTCTATGTGTTTGTTGAGCCGGTGGAGTAGGGGGGAAGTAAATCAGACGGTACGTATAAGTAGTTACTTCTTCCTGTTCCGTATACACTTTTACAAGTTCATTTGATTTATCGAATTTTTAAGAAGTACAAGTCTTGAGGTATTGTTATGCTGAAATCAGAGATATTGGAAATTATTTCCAATGGTGAGAATTCTGGGATTGAGTTTAAAAGAGATGATATTAGGCCGGAACAACTCGCCAAAGAAATTGTCGCTCTGGTGAATTTCCAGGGAGGACGTATTCTTTTGGGAGTTGAGGATGATGGTGCGATTTCTGGAGTCCAACGAGAGAATGCGGAAGAATGGGTTATGAATGTTGTCCGAGACAAAGTGCATCCTTCCGTACTTCCCAACTATGAGAAAGTCAAAATTGATGAAGAGCACTATATTGCAGTGTTAACCTTTTTTCCGGGAATCTCAAAACCTTATGTTGTTCGTTATTCCGGGAGAGAGGATATCTATATCAGAGTTGGTTCAACCTCACAGATTGCAACACGTGAACATCAAATGCTCATTAATCAATCTGGAGAAATGCTTCATACAGAAGTACTCCCTGTTCCAGGCACGAGTTTTGAAAATCTGGATTTGAGCAGATTGGAGAATTATCTCAGGGATATCATTAAAGATCCAATGATACCTGAGACCCGGGAAGCCTGGATTAATCGTGCAATGGGCTTAGGCTTCCTGACAGAGGCTTCAGGAGAAAGGTATTGTACCATAGCAGGTCTGGTTCTGTTTGGTAAAACACCAAGAAGATTTCTGAGACAAGCTGGTTTGCGGATATTCGGCTTTGCAAGTGAAGATAAGGAATTTAAAGCTCTTTTCGATCAGATCTTGGATGCTCCCTTAGTCGGCCGTTGGGATATGACAGGTTCTGAGAGGACGCTGATTGATCCTGGGCTCATTGAACGATGCATTGAAGTGATTAGGCCCTTTATATCTGAAGAATCTGATTCTGTCGATCAAACGCTTCGGAGGAATACTCACTGGTTCTATCCTTTGGAAGCTATACGCGAAGTTTTCATTAATGCTTTGGCTCATCGCGATTGGACAAGATTTGTAGAAATCGAAATCGGTATCTATATTGACAGATTGGAGGTGATCAGTCCTGGTGCCTTACCTAACTCCATGACAATTGAAAAAATGATTTCTGGTCAGAGACTTCCACGCAACCTGATAATTGCGGAGGTGTTAAGGGACTATGGGTATGTGGATAATCGTGGGATGGGGGTGAGAACAAAAGTGATTCCTTTGATGAAAGCACAGAATACAGTTGAACCTGTGTTTGACGCCAATGAGGACTATTTGAAGACGGTATTGTATCGGAAAAAGGAAGCTGAGTAGTAGGTCATTAAGGTAGATGATTACCTGAAAGAGGAATTTCTCATTCTCTGAAATTCTTGTAGTCTAGGTGCAATCAGTGTCGGCTTGATACCGATTGCAAGAAATACCTCTTTTCGGGTAGAGTGATAATGAGTCAGTGGTGGTAGGATTGCCCCACGTAAAAAACAGAAAAATCCGGACAGAATGAGCTGCTGGCTACCAGACCAAAAACCCTCCCATGGGGTTGTACACCTCAACGGTCTATGTGTTTGTTGAGCCGGTGGAGTAGGGGAACTTGACACCCTGTAGGTTGATTACCTCTTCAATTCCCTCTAGCTGAATATTTTTAAATTTCTGTTGACAGCAAAATAATGCGTGCTATAATCCAGTTAGTTAAACGTTTTAACTTTTGTGGGGGAAACATGCTGCCAGAGGAGAAAAAGAACCAACGGGCTAAAATCACGGATGTAGCAGAATATGCTAAGGTCTCTGTTGCAACTGTGTCCATCATTCTCAAGGATCCCAAGAACAATCGGTTCTCAGAGAAGACCGTTAAGAAAGTTCTCGCTGCAGCAGAAGCCTTGCAGTATCAACCGGCATTGTTCGCCCAACAAATGAAAGGTAAACACCTTTCAGTAATAGGATTGATTATCCCTGACCTCATGAATCACTTCTATCCTGAGGTTACCACTGGGTTCTCCAAGCAAGCCAATGCACTGGGTTATAATGTTATCCTTTTGAACTCAGACAACAGCATAGACCAGGAGCAAGTATTTGCAGATGCCTTGATCAGAATGCGGGTTGCAGGGGTTGCCATGTGTGGTGTTTACTCCACAGATGAACGCGAATTGGAAGTGATAAAACGATTAAACTCTATGGACATTCCAGTCGTTCGTTTTGACCGATATAACGCCAATGAAACATGTCCATTTGTCGGTATTGATAATTACCATGCCGGCTACTACATTACCGAAAAGTTCATCAAGGCAGGCCATAAGAAAATCTGTTGTCTTGCACCAAAGAACCCTGTCTACATTGTATCTGAGCGGCGCAAAGGCTATCTAAGTGCCATGGAGAAACATGGGCTTGAAAGCTCCTGCTACTCATTCGATGCAAAAGAGTTTGGATCTCTCTACCAGACCATGCAAAGCATCTGGGAGTCAGGGGAGGGGCATACTGCCCTCTTTACCCCTGGTGGTGACATGGATGCCATCGAGTGTATCAAAACTGCCTCCACCCTGAAGATTGATGTCCCTGGTGATCTGAGTATTGCCGGATTCGATGACATCTACATCTCCAATATTATCAAACCCTCCCTGACCACCATCAGACAGCCAAAGTTCGAGATGGGAGAAGCAGCCATGAAGTTGCTCTACAAGATGATGAAGAATGAAGAACTTGAGGAAAGGAAGATATTGCTTCCGTTTGAGTATGTAGCTCGTGAGTCAACACGGGTCGTCTAGGGCTTCTCGGTTCAGAGAAGCATAATCAGAAAAAAATTTGTAAGGAGAACGTATTTATATGATACATCTGCGCGGTAAGGATATGTTGTTCATTGAGGCCCATGGACATGTTTGGGAGAAGCTGCACGGAAGACGGTTTGACACAGACCGTGTGATCCCACTCGAGAATGGTAAGGTACAGATTGGCGAGAAGGTAATCCAATTCCTTCCTCCTGAAGTCAGGGATGACGTATTCCCTATTGAAGTATTGAAGACCTATGAGCAGCACTTGGGCTTTGACAAGGTCGTGGTACTGCAGACCCCGTGTTATGGGGAGCAGTACGAGTACATCAATGCTTTCATGAGCAAGGAACCCGATCGGTATGTCACTGTGGGTATTCCTAACCCCCAGGACAAGCAGTCTTATATTGAAACTGCTGCTCTCTGCCTGGACCGATATAAGTACAAAGGTTTGAAGTTTGAGTCACCTGATATCCCCTTCGACATGCTTGCAACTGAGAATCAGTTTGTCTTTGAGGAGATCCTGAAGCGAGATGCGTACTTTGTCATCGACCTTGGCTGGGGTGATGGTCCCTATGATTACCCCATCGATGATCTGATCGAGATTGCAAAACGCTATCCAGATTTGACCATCGTGCTTCCTCACCTTGGCATCAGCAAGATGTGGGACCCGGAGGAAACAAAGACACTGAATAGTCTGAAGAAGACCCTCTCAATTCTCGAACATAACACCAATGTCTACTTTGACTGTTCCGGTATTCCCATGCTTGCAACCAAGGCAGGGCAGGAGTATCCCTGGCCGGTCATGACTGATGCCCTGAAGGTAGCGAAGCAGATGGGTGCCATCGACCGGGTTATGTGGGGATCTGATGCTCCTACGGTCTTGGTTGCCTGTACCTACAAGCAACATGTGGATGCAGTGGTGAACTATATCGATTTCCTCTCTGATGAAGAGGTGGAGAACCTGGTAGGAAAGACTGCTGACAAAGTCTGGTTTGGAAACTGATTCCTAGGCCAAAGGAGGAGAGATCATGGGACATGACGAACAAGAGATTCCGATTGTTGAATTCAGAAATATCACGAAAGCATTCTCTGGGGTCAAGGCACTTGATGATGTCTCCTTCTCCATCAAGCGCGGAGAGGTGCACTGTCTTCTTGGTGAAAATGGAGCTGGTAAGTCGACCTTGATCAAGATACTGACAGGCGTGGAGAAGGAAGACTCCGGTGAGATTTATTTCAATGGAGAGAAGATCCACAACAAGGATATCTGGCAGGCTCGAGAGAAAGGGATCGGGACGGTGTTCCAGGAGAACAGCTTGGTTCCTCACCTGAGTGTTGCTGAGAACGTGTTCTTGACTAGGGAACTACGAGGAAAGAGCAAGTTTCTCGATTTCAAGCAGATGGAAGCTGAGACGGTCCGACGAGGAAAGGAACTTGGTATCGATCTCGATCCCAAGGCACTGGTGAAACATCTCTCTATTGCTGAGCAGCAGATAGTCGAGATCGTCAAGATGTTCAGCCAGAACCCGAAGTTCGTCATTCTCGATGAGCCAACCTCATCCCTTTCAGGCAATGAGATCAGGAAACTCTTTGCCATCATCAAGACGATGCAGAAGAAGGGTGTGACCTTCATCTACATCTCCCACCGCATGGAAGAGATCAAGGAAATTGGAAACGGAGGCTCCGTCCTCCGTGATGGCAAGTTCATTACCAGCATAGAGGATGTGAAGCAGGTCGATATCAATGAGATTATCTCCTTCGTCGTAGGAAGACCTTTGCTCCAGATATTTCCAGAGCGAAACGCTGAGATCGGGGAGGTGCTTCTGGAGGCAAAAGGAATTTGTGTTCCAAACCTTGTGTATGACGTTGACCTGTTTGTGCGTCGGGGAGAAGTCCTTGGGTTCTCCGGCCTTGTCGGTTCTGGAAGGACCGAGACAGCCAAGGCCATTTTCGGGGAGCTCAAGCGGTCTGCTGGTACCCTCTTCAAGAGTGGAAAGGAACTGGTTATCCGTAATCCCAATGATGCAATCAATGCAGGGATTGGCTTGCTTACAGAGAATCGGAAGGAAGAAGGTCTCTTCCTCTCAAAGGCTGTTTCCTGGAATGTGGTTTCTGCTTCTGTCGAGAAACTGAAGAAGCATGGATTCCTGAATAAGAAGATTGAGAGAGACTTGGTCAATGAGTATGTGCAGAAACTGAGGATCAAGCTCCCTGGAATAGACAGAGCGGTCAAATACCTCTCTGGTGGAAACCAGCAGAAGGTTGTCTTTGCCAAGTGGCTCTGTGCCGGCTCTGATGTGTACATCTTTGATGAACCGACACGAGGCATTGATGTGGGGGCGAAGACAGAGGTCTACAAGCTGATCAACACGCTCGCAGAGCAGGGGAATGCGATTATCGTCATCTCCTCCGAGCTGCCTGAGGTATTAGGTGTGTGCGATCGCATCGCAGTTTTCCATGAGGGGACAATTGCCGTCACCTTGGACCGGGAAGAGGCGACACAAGAGAAAATCATGTATTACGCAATGGGGGGAGATAGTAATGAAATTGCTTGATAATAAGTCCAAGGTGTTCAAGGTCTACAAGGAGCTCTCAAGAGCTCAGGGAGTGAGTGCACTCCTGCCCTTGGCGATCGTGGTAATCTTTTTCACCATCATGTCTGATAATTTTCTGAACTCCTACAATGTGATGAACATTCTCAGACAAGCCTCCGTATATGCCATTATGGCAACCGGTATGACCTTTGTCATCCTCACCGGCGGTATCGACCTTGGGCAGGGTTCAGTGCTTGCACTTGCCGCCGTTGTCTGTGCAAAGGTCATCAATGCCACCGGGAACATGTGGCTTGGCATTCTCTCTGCTGTTGCAGTCGGAGTTGTCATTGGCGGCATCAACGGCGTTATGATCGCCTACGTCAGGCTCCCTGCCTTTATCATGACCCTGGGTTCTCTCTACATGGTCAGGGGTATAACGCTCTACATTACCAACTCCACCCAGGTCAACGTCAAAGGTGCAGAGCTGTTCTCCTTTATCGGACAGGGCTTCCTGCTTGGTATTCCCTTCCCTGTCTACCTATTCATCGGGATCGGAATCCTCGCTGTTATCTTCCTCTGCTACACCTCAACCGGCCGTCATATCTTTGCCGTTGGCTCCAACGTGGTCTCAGCGCGTCTCTCTGGCGTGAAGGTAGAGAAGACACTGGTGGTTGCTTATATTCTCTCTTCTGTCTGTGTTGCCTTGGCTGGTGTTGTCTATCTTGCCCGCCTAACCGCTGCTCAGCCTACCGCAGGGGAAGGCTATGAGCTGGAGTCCATTGCCGCAGCCGTTGTCGGTGGGACAAGTCTCGCCGGTGGAGAAGGTGGTGTGCTTGGTACCTTGATCGGTGCGGTCATCATTGCTGTCATCAGGAATGGCTTGGTAATCATCGGTGTAGGTAGTTATTTCACGAAGATTGTTGTCGGACTGATCATTGTGTTAGCCGTAACCCTGGATGTTATGAGAAGACGATTCGCAAGTAACAGATAGGGATAGTAAGAAACTGGGACGTTGTCCCAAGAAAAAGGAGAAAGTGTATGAAGAAAACGAACGTGGTGGTAGTGTTGTTGATCATCTTGATGATCGCGGGTTCTTCTGTGTTTGCACAGGGAAGTAAGGAACAGACCGTAGCAGGGGATGGCGTTGGTGCAGGGAAAACCATTGCCTTTGTTCCCAAGCAGCTTGGCAACCCGTACTTCGTTGCGGTAAAGGATGCAGTGGAAGAGGCTTCTCTGGCTAATGGATTTGAGTTCAAGGCAAATGCCCCTGACTCCTCCATTGAGGTAGACAAGCAGATTGGTATTGTTGAGGCTTTCATTGCCCAGGGTGTCGACTTCCTCGTCTTGATCCCCAATGATGCAACGGCAATTGTGAATGTCATCAATGATGCTGCAAAGCAGGACATTGGTGTATTCTTGGTAGACTCCGGTGCAGATGAGTCAGACTATGTTTCCTACATTGGTACTGACAACTACGCTGGTGGTGCCTTGGCTGCTGAATGGTTCGGTGAGAATGTAACCGGTCAGGTTGCAATTATCGATGGTGCTGCAGGAAATGCTGCAACCACTGCACGATTCAATGGCTTCATGGACACGATCGGTGACTATCCTGAAATTGAAGTTGTAACAGCTGACTACGGTAATGGAGACATGGGAACTTCCATGACTGTTGCTGAGAACTTCTTGACTGCCTACCCAGGTCTCTCAGGTATCTTTGCCTGTGACGACCAGATGGCTCAGGGCGCTGGACAGGCTGTAAAGGCTCGTAACCTTAGCTCTTCTGTGACTGTCTGTGGTTTCGACGGTTCACCCGACGGAGCACAGGCAATCATTGACGGTATTATGGATGCTACTGTCGCGCAGCAGCCCAGACTTATGGGCAAGACTGCTGTTGACTACATTATCAAGTACATGAGTGGGGATTCAATTGACCCAGTCATCTACACTGATTGTGAGATGGTCACTGCAGACAATGCTGCAAGCTTCCTTGCTTGGCACTAAAAAAGATTCTACTTCGTAGAAGCAAGCGCAGGAGTATCGGCCCAGTCGTCTTTTCGGCTGGGCCATTACTATTAATAATAGTAGAGCGATGTTTCAGCGTAGCGTTGCTTAACCGGCAACGTCTCCAATTCTACTTCCAGGAACAACCGAGCGACAAACTCCGTCAGTCGAATCCCATATGCCTGGCAATAGATGCCAAGCGTTGTAGTCGTTGGGTAGTTCTTGTTTCTTCGTCCTTCTCTCAAGCTGATCGTGCTCTTGCTGAATGATGTAATCTCTTCCAGTCTATCTTGGCTTATCCCACACTCCTTACGAAGTAGCTTAAGCGTCATTGCCACATGAGAGGGCATCACATCTAAGATTAACTTCATCTGCTGCTCTATTTCTCTGTTTTCTGTTGGGTGTTGGGTGTTGGGTGTTGGGTGTTGGGTGTTGGGTGTTGGGTGTTGGGTGTTGGGTGTTGGCCGCGCGAACCGACCTCTGCGTAGTCCAGAAAGGTCAGCACGTTGAATTTCAGTGCATGGCAGAGTCGTAGGATCGTATCCAGCTTTGGTCGCCAGTCGGGATTTGTGGTGATTTCGGTAATCCACCTGGGATTCGATCCGGTTCGCGCGGCAAGCGTTGTTTCGTCTACTCTGCTTTCTTGCATTGCCCATACGAGTGCTTCTTGGAATTGCATATACGTAACCTCCAAATTTGTTAGGTACCTCCTAAGGGGGATAAGGTTTGGTATTGCTTCAGAGAATTGGGGAAATGATTTTTTTTATAACGGTAGAGGTGAAATGGTTTTTTCTCCAGTTTTCAGTAAATTTACATTTTGTATGTAATTTGTAAGAAAAAACTGACATGTCTTTGCTTATGGCAAGATTCTCTGTCTTATAAGCAGAAGATAGTGACAAATTTACGTCAAAATTGTAAAGAAAATCCCAATTCTGAGTTGATGGTAACAAGAAGTAGTGCTAGTATGGTTTCAAGCGTGTGAAGTGGGAACGGGTAATAACGAGAGACTTCTTGTGTCATAGCTGTAACGTTCTGCTTCCCTTGCAGGTTTTTCTTCTTGAAGGAAGTTTTTCTTCCTGAATCGAAGATATATACCGAGTATGTTACGGCAGCCGGTATATAACGGGATGGCATTACTGGTTCCTGCATTACCCTCAAGTGGTATGTTGTGGCGAAGCTGTGCATCCTGTTCCCTGCTGTTTCACTTCAATACTAAGGCAATTAAATCGAAAGCCTTTTTTCGAAGGGTTCCCCCTTCGAAACAGAGCTACCCATGCTCTACGTTCAAAAAATGAACAAATTGTTCTGACATAACTGTATGCAAAGCGAACCAACAACCAAGGAATTCTCCATCCTATCCTACATTGAGCAAAACTCAGATGCTACCCAACGACAGCTGTCTGAGCATGTTGGTGTGTCCTTGGGGATGATCAACATTTTGTTGAAGCGTTTGGTGAAGAAGGGTTTGGTAAAAATTGAGCGACTCCAGCCCAATTCAGTCAAGTACTTCCTCACTCCCCAGGGTATCGCCAGCAAGCTGGAGAGGACGTATGGGTATATCGTGAGGACGTATAGGGAGCTCGAGAGCTATAAGGCGAGAGTCATTATGGTTGCTGAGCAGATTGCCAAGAAGCATACGGTCGATGCTGTATACTTCTTTGGACCTAACGATGAGTTTGCTGCCATGATATCTGCCTTTATCAGGCTAGATAGTAGTGATGGTCCAGCAATCAAGATTGTTCATGAAGAGAAAGATCTTCTGGAGTATTCGAAGAAAGTTCCCATTCTTATTTGGGACCATGAATACGCCGAAGCATTGGAAGGTTCTGGGTATTCGTGGATGAATATAATGCAATCCTTGGATGTCTAATCGGTGCCAGAAGAGGAGCCAGCTGGTGCCAGGTTTCCTATACCTGGCTCCTCTTAGAGCACCAACTGGCTCCGACCGAGAGGCTTGTATCCTTCATGATAACTAGGGGATTATAGATGAATAAACGAGTCTATCTTTCATCTCCAACCATGCATGACTTGGAGATGAAATACATACAAGAAGCATTCGATACCAACTGGGTAGCTCCACTGGGGAAGAATGTCGATGAATTGGTTGCTTGGAAAACACTAAAATCTTAGCATTTATAAATTTTGGCAAGGAACTCAGCCATCCGAAGAAGCTTGTTTCTTTGGTCATCATCAATCCCTTCAGGGCTGAAATGCATTACATCATTGCGTATTTGTCGAATATCTTCTAGATTCTGCAAAAAGTGATTACGATCAATGCATAATTCTAGCTTCTTCCAATTATCTTCTGTTTGCATAAGTATCAAATACTCACCAAATGTCAAATCATCGATACATTCTATTGTTCTTTTATCATCTTGATTTTTAAATTGTGCCAATTCTTCAACAAGAAATTTGCCGTCGAGTATTCTACGAATATGTTTTTCAATCTGCTCTAACAAAAGGAAAGGTTCCGTTACTAATAAGAATTGTGATGATAAATCGGCAGTTGTAACTATACCACAAAGAGTTCTATCCGGCTTATGAACTACTATGAAATCATTTTTGTAAATTACTTCAACAGCCGATAAGAGGGGAGTATCTAATGGGAGAATCTTGAGATTCTTGTTTACATAATCTCTGACTAGTTTTGATTCATTTCCATGAGCAACAGCTGATCCGATAGTCTTCCATGAAATAAAACCTATTGGTGTTCTTCCTCCTGTAGTAACAGGCAACTGAGAATAGTCATAGTATATCATCTTTGTGACGGCTTCTTGTAAAGGCGCATCATTATTGATAGTCATAGGTACTTGATTGGCAGCTTCTAACACTGCAAGTTTTCTTATTGGGTCCTTTCCAACTTTTGATGTTGCTCTTTTTTTATGTCTCAAGATAATTTTCCCATCAATCCATCCATTAGAATAATCGGGTGTTACTTCTAATTGATGCGAAGAAAGAAACGTATCGACAATTCGTATATTGTTTCTTGTTCTCTTCTGACAACCGAGAGAGTTGAGAAGCATTCTGGGAGTAATATCAAATGTTGCAGAGTCATCTTCTTGGATTTTTGCTACCATTAAATCAAGTTCTTGTTCTGGCATACTACCTTCCTTATTTGATAAAGGTTTGCAATATTACTAATTAGATTTCTAATCACTAATATTGTTATCATATCATCAATTAGCTATTTTTCAAGGCTTATAAAATAGATAGAAAGAATAATTGATGAAAATCAAACATAAATATTTGGATGAAAAATGCCTTTGAAACTTATGTATATTACAAATAGCCCACAAATTGCACTAATTGCAGAACAATATGGTGTTGATAGAATTTGGATTGATCTAGAGACTCTTGGGAAAGAAGAACGCCAGAAGGGGTTGAATTCAGTAAAGTCAAATCACTCGATTTCAGATATTGCATTAATTTCAAAAAGACTTACAACTGCTGAGATGCTTGTTAGAGTTAATCCATGGAATTTAAAATCTTTAAAGGAAGTTGATCAGGTAATACAGGCTGGTGCTGAATTGATAATGCTCCCAATGTGGAGAAATAAAGTTGAGGTTAAGTCCTTTATTGATGCAGTTGGATGTAGAGCAAAGACAGTTTTACTTCTTGAAACAGAGGAGGCTGTTGAATGCCTAGACGATGTTCTTTCTCTCCCTGGAATAGACGAGATACATATTGGTTTGAATGACCTTCATCTTGCTTTAGGGCTGACCTTCATGTTTGAATTATTGGCAAATGGTACTGTAGAGGTACTTTGCAAAAAAATACAAAGAGCAGGAATTCCTTATGGTTTTGGAGGAATAGCAAAGATTGGTGAAGGATTGTTGCCTGCTGAAAAGATTATTTTGGAACATTATCGTCTTGGTTCAACAAGAGCAATTCTGTCAAGAACATTTTGCGATACTGTTCATATCCAGGATATTGAAGAGATCAGAAAATTATTTGAATTGAATATGAAGAATCTTAGGAAATTCGAAAAATACGCTGTGCGTCAAAATGAAAAGACTCTATTGAAAAATCAAGCAGAGGTCTTGGTTGGCGTGGAAGCTATTGTTGAAAAGATAAAAAGGGCAAGTATTCATGAATGATAAACAATTGCTTACGTTGCAAAAGGATTTTGGAAAAGCTTTTTATTTGCTAGATTCGGTACAGTTTAGAAAAAATTATAAAGAATTGGCAGAAGCCTTTTCGTCAATATATCCAAAATTCAATATAGCGTATTCATATAAGACAAATTATACTCCAAAGCTTTGCAAAATAGTAAATGAACTTGGAGGTTATGCAGAAGTGGTTTCTGATATGGAAATGGAAATAGCTCTTCGAGTAGGAGTAAAGCCAGAAGCCATAATCTGGAATGGGCCAATCAAGAACTATGAAAAAGTTGAGCATTTTCTTTTGGATGGGGGGAAAGTCAATCTTGATTCTCTGTATGAAGTCTCCCTAATTAAATCTATTGCAGAAAAGTATCCGCATAATCGATTAAATATTGGAATCAGGGTGAACTTTGAAATAAATGATGGTGTAGTTTCAAGATTTGGCTTTGATGTTGACTCTGACGAATTTAAGAAAGTTTTTGAGTTAACCAAAATTCATAATATTCATCTATACGGGGTGCAATGCCATTTTGCTACGAGAAGACTTGACACTTGGAGGCCTAGGGCTGAAAGAATGATTAGTATTTTTGATTCCTTGGGGATAGTTCCTGAAATTATTGACCTAGGTGGAGGTTTATTCGGCAAGATGGATAGTTCTTTACAAGCCCAATTTGAATCAAAAATTCCAACATATGAAGAGTATGCATCAGAGGTTGCCTTTCTTTTTGTAGAGCGATATGGCCGTAGTAATGGTCCGACACTCCTGCTTGAACCTGGGAGCGCGCTAGTTGGTGATTGTATGCAATTTGTAACTGTCGTTGAGAATGTCAAAGATATTAGAGGAAAAAAAATAGCAACTGTTCTCGGAAGTATCTACAATATTAATCCCACTCTTAACAAGAAGAATCCCCCATTGAGAGTAGTGAATTCTGGAGCAATCCAAGAATATTTTGAAGATTTGGATTTTGGAGGATACACTTGTATTGAATCTGACTATATTTATCGTCATTATCAGGGCAAACTTGCAGTCGGTGATCTGCTCGTATTTGGAAATGCGGGGTCATACTCTGTAGTGCTTAAACCCCCTTTTATTCTTCCCAATTTTCCTATACTTGATACTAGCGAAGGAAAGATTGAAGTATTAAAACATGCAGAAACATTTGACGATATTTTCCATACATTTGAATTTTAGGGGCCATATGATAAATCTTGCCATTAAACGTATATTCGATATTGTAAGCTCTCTTCTTGTAATAATTTTTCTAATACCCCTTTGGATAATTATTCCTATTGTCATCAAGAGGGATTCAAAGGGTCCTGTATTGTTTAAGCAAAAAAGATTAACAAAAGATGGAAGAGTTTTTGAAATGTATAAGTTTCGTTCGATGGTAGTAAATGCTGATAAGATGGAGGCTGGACTTTTTAATTTTAGAGATGACCCAAGAGTGACTAAGTTAGGTAGATTTTTACGCAATAGCAGTATTGATGAACTTCCTCAACTTTTTAATATCTTTAAAGGTGATATGTCTGTTATTGGCCCAAGGCCTTGCGTAGTGAATGAGTTGGGGGATTTTCCAACTTTGAATAAGAGATACAAAAAGCGGTTCCTTATGAAAGCGGGATTAACTGGATTGGCTCAGGTGAAAGGACGTAATGATATTATTTGGGATGAAAAGGTTACATTTGACAATCAATACATCGATAATTTTAGGAAGTATGGTATTTTGATTGATTTTAAGTTGATTTTCCTCTCCATTCTCAAGGTTTTTAAAAAGGATGAAATCTACGAGTCAAAAATCAATGATTATATGAGCGATGCAGAAGCTGCCAAGATTGCCGAAGAGGAGATTATTCGAATCGCACATTTGCCTGATTAAGTGTAGCTCAAAAGGAAAATGATTTATGAAAACAGAAGTGAGTAACAGATTCATCTGGTTTATGGGTGAAATACTAAATGTAAATGATGCAAAGATAAATATTCTTTCACCCACCTCTCAATTTGGTTTGAATGTATTTGAAGGTATCCCTTGTTATTGGAATGATGAAGAGAAGCAGCTATATGCATTCCGACTTCGTGATCACTATGCACGATTATTGAGATCTGCAAGGCTATTGCAGTTGGATTGTCCATACACCGAAGAAGAAATGAAAAAATCTCTCATCGATGTGGTAAGAGCAAATGAGTATTCAGAGAATATTTCTGTTAGACAGACATTATTTGTTGATGGATTTGGTTCTTGGGGTTCTGAAGGACCCGTTGATATGTTCATAGCGCCTATCCCTAAAGGGAAGACAAGCTCAGAGTATAATAAGAAAGGTTTGCATTGTTGTATTACATCCTGGACCCGGATCAACGACAACAGTCTTTCTCCGAGAATCAAATGTGGAGCGAATTATATTAATAGTCGTATGGGGCAAAGAGAAGCAATGCGTAATGGGTATGATACATGTATATTTCTAAATGAAGCTGGGAAAATTTCAGAAGGACCTGGTTCTTGTTTCTTTATGGTAAAAAATGGCGTTCTCATTACTCCTCCACTGACGGATTCTGTACTTGAGAGTATAACGAGAGATACTGTAATTAAGTTAGCAACAAAGCAGGGCATAGAGGTTTTGGAACGGAGTATTGATCGAACAGAACTCTATACATGCGATGAAGCTTTTCTGTGTGGTTCTGCTATGGAACTAACACCCATTCTCAGTATTGATCAATATACTGTTGGAATTGGGGGAGTTGGAAGTATCACAGAGGGTTTACATGATGCTTACTTAACAGCTGTAAATGGGGGGAATCATGAATGGATAACACCAATTTATTAATAATCGGATGGTTTTATGGACTTTGTTAAGGATTTGGTTTCTGTAATTATACCCGTTTATAATGCTGAGAAATTTCTTCAAGCGACTTTGCATTCTGTTATCAATCAAACCTATAAAAATATCGAAATTGTTATAGTTGATGATTGTTCTACTGATAATTCTGCAGAGATAATAAGACATTTTATTTCTAATCAAATAGAGATTGTGTATTATTTGCAGGATAAAAATAGAGGAGCTGGAGCTGCTAGAAACAAGGCTTTAGAACTGGCTAGGGGGCAGTATGTTGCATTCTTGGATAGTGATGATATTTGGTTGTTTGAAAAGATTGAACGTCAAATAAGCCTGATGAAAGAGAAAAGAACTGGGTTTTGTTATGCTGCGATTGAAATGATAGACGAGAATAATCAAATAGTTAAGACTAAACGTAAGATAAAAGAAACTTGTGACTATCACTATCTTTTACGCAATACGATTATTGCAACATCTACTGTAATAATTGATAGAATTATTCTAGGTGATTTTAAAATGCCTCTCAGAAGAGGTGGGCAAGACTATGCAACTTGGTTGATGCTCCTTAGGAATGGTGAAGTTGCTTATGGAATTAATGAGGTAATGAGCCAATACCGGTTAGTCAGTGGGTCCTTATCTTCAAATAAGTTAAAAAGTATTAAACAAGTTTGGGAAATTCAGACTCAAGATGAGAAGATTGGAAAAGGTTCAGCTGCATTGAATGTGATTGGGTTTGTTTTGAATGCGGTGAAGAAATATTGGATTTAGTATATTTTTATCAATGTTCACAACTTAAGCCCAACTCCCCCAAAATCTTAACAATTTGACTTGTGATTATGATGGAATTTGGTCTTTCGCTTGTTTTCCGCCCTTGGTACTGTCCGCCCTGGTTTTATGGGGCAGACAAACTTTTCCGCCCTCTGGATAATCTTATTCATCCGCAATGTCAGGGTCTTCGGAGTTTTTGCGGTAAGCGCATAAATGAGGTCGTCACGCATGATTCCGACGAATATATTCCGGTTAACCTGATACTCATACTTGTTGCCTTTGTCTTCCCTCTCCTTGCTGATCTGCTCGTCCACGTCCTCTTCAAGGACCATGAGCATGGTGGAGGCGAGTATGGTCGCCCAGAAGTCCTGCTTGAGGGTATTCTCTGTTTTCCCGGTGAAGTTTTCCAGCTGGAATCGGTTCTTCAAGAGCAGGTAGGAGCCCTCGATGCCCCACCTCATGAAGTACAGCCGTTTGAATTCCTCAGTCTCGTGCTCGGTGTCATTGGTGATCAGGGTCTCTACCTGGCCTGAGCTGAGCTCGAACTTTATGACCCGGATGACTGATCCCTCACTAGTGACTGTTGTATCACATCCAAGGGGAAGAGCATCAATCTCACAGTTGAACTTGGTCCTGCAGCGCATGAGGTATATCATCCCCATCTTCTCAAATTCCTGGATGAGAGCGATGGAGGGATACCCCCTGTCGAAGGTAAACATGCTTTTCCTGTCCCCAGGACGTAATTTCTCATACCTTTTCATATGGGAGACCGCACAGGACCGTTCATTGTATTCGGATGAGAACACTGCATCTATCAGGCGGTTATTGCTGATGTCATACAGACAGGAGCCCAGGGCGGTGGGGGAAGATGCTTTGGCGCCGGTGCAGAAATATTTCTCCCTCAGCTCGGGAAGGTTGGGAAGGGCTATCTTGGTCCCGTCAACAGCAAGATATGTCCATCCGCTGTCACTGCGGGCAGGAAGCCTACCCATCAAACCCTGATACTCGTCCTCGATCTGTTGCTCGAAGAGCGTCCTGAGCGGATACTCGGAAATCTGGTTCCTTGCCTTGCTGAAGTGTGAACTCTGCATAAAAGTTACACTCAAGCGTCTTGGCGGTCAGTTTCGACCAGCATCGAGGAAGTTCATGATCTCCTGGAAACTCTTGCCGCTCCTGATGAACGCTTCCATTATCTGACGGGCCTGATGCTCCTTCTTCTGCACCATGAGGTTCTCCAGATTGTCAGCTACGGCATCGTATTTCGCTTTCGCCTTCACCAGGTCTTCCTGGGCCTTGGCGATCTGTGCCTCAATTGAATCAATACTCTTCGTTCTCGCCATCTTCATCATCTCCTTCATAATCGGGCAATCCCATCAGTGACCTGCCATCAGCAAGCAGCCTGCCGATCTCGGTTGCCTTGCGCCTTGCATAATTCTCATCCAGGCCGAAGGCACCCAGGATTGTTTTCTGCCTCTTGGTCACCGCATGATCCAGCCTGTAGGTCCCATTGTTCCTCCTGACCATCTCGATCTTCTCAAGTTCCCTGAGTGCCTCGGGAACCGTCATGTAGTTCGGTTTTGTCTCAAGCCTGAACAGCTCCTCCTTCAGGAGGGTGTAGATCCTGTTGCGTATGATGAGGGCCACGAACTCGATGAAGATCTTGGAAGAGAGTGCCTGCTGGGACTGCACCCGCATGCTCCTGCCTCCCAGGAAGGTCTTGTCTGAGCTGAAGAGTTTCTCCGAGGCGTCCCTTCCCTTGTACAGGATGAGCGCCTGCTCGGCACCCATCCTCTCGGAAGTGACAATGCAGAAGTAGCCGCACAGGGCCATTTCAGCCTCAATGACCGATGCCTTCTCTCTTGCGTAAAGAAACGTATCTTCCTTGCCGTAGTAGATGTCGAAATAATGCGTGATGTTCTTGCTGAAGGAGACCGCCCGGCCCTCGACACGCCTGAGAAGCTTCTTGTAGCCTTCGATCCTCTGTTCCAGCTTCTCCCGCTCGGCTGCCTGGCGCCCACTGTTGTAGTAGATGTGGAAATGGCGGTCCCTGGTGTCGTCCGCATACAACCGGGCCCTGACCGTGGTCCCGTAGACCCTGTAGGAGCGGATGGCACATTCACGGGAGGTCTCGAAGGTGTGGATCCTGCTGGTGACCAGGGCCGAGACGAGATCCTTCATGCCCTTGACCATGATGATGAAGCTGTAGCCGTTCTCATCCATGTAGCGGATGTTCTCCTTGCTGAAGTACCCCCTGTCCAGGATGAAGCCCATCCTCTTGTACCCGTATTCGATCACCTTGTCGACCAGGAAGCTGAACTGGGAGACATCATTGATTGAGCCCGGGTACTCCTCATAGAACAGGGGGACCTGGTTGGTCTTGTCGAAGGCAAGGGCGAGATTGAAGATGGGGAGCCCCTTGTCGTCCTTGGCCTTGCCGAACTCAACGATGTCGACATCCCCCACCTGGCAGTTCTTGTTGGTCGAGTCGTAGGAGATGTACAGGCGCTGTCTCCTGTCCCGCCTGGCATTCCAGCTGTCCAGGAAGCCAATGGTATGGTCCCTTGTGAGGGAACCCAGCAGCCTGGAGACCTTCGAGTCGCTGTAGATCCTCATGTTGTGTGAGAACAGGGGATGGGAGAAGGCAAAGTCCGGATAGTATTGCGCTGCATTGTCCTCATTGATGATGGAGAAACAGGCGAGGTCGAGCAGCAGGCCGCCATCCTTGCCGAGATGTCTCTCGAGCATGTGGGTGAGCCCATACTCCCGGGCCACCTTGTCAATGACCAGGTAGGCCCCGATCCTCAGGCAGCAGCTCCTGTAGGCCTGGGGTCTCTCCTCTGGAAGGACCGCAGAGGGGAAGTGGGTCTGGTAGTTCTCATTCGGGTACATCAGGGAGGCATCTTCCTTGCTGACCTTGCCGATGATCGCCCGCCTGGGGATGTTGAACTTACGGGCCGGGTCATATACCCGCTCATATTCGAACAGCACGAAGGAAGAACCACCTTTCCTCTTGATGGTGATCTTGCCCTTTATCTCAGGGATATTGATGGTGAAATCGTGGTACATGCTGCCTCCTGTACGAGTTTAACGGTTACACTCAATCTTGTACAAGAATCATCGGTGAATTGCAACAAAAAAAGCCCGGAATTCGTTATGAAACCGAGCATTATTCAACGAGAATGGAGTATTTCAGGGGTTTGAGTGTAACAAATCAGCAGAGCTCACATGAAGGCTTGTTGCGTCACTTCCATCTCTTCCCCTGGCTTCCTGAAATATTCGGACAGCCTGTGTTGCTTCAAGCTGGAGGACTCACGCCCGACATCAAGTATTGTAAGGATTGTACGTCTGAAGTTCAACTTGCGCTCACGGGTAAAAGCCCTGGGGAAGGCTTCTGTTCTTGCCTTGGCGAGAAGGTTTGGGTTGTCAAATGCAACAACAAAACGATGGAACCAGGTACGGGAGAATATATTCATGAGGTGCCCTCAGTTATACAATAATGATATCGTTATTATATTACATTTGGCCAAAAGAAAGAACATATATCTTTTGCTATTCATAGCTTGGAGAAAGAATGAAAATTTTACATATTAATTCGTATTATGCAGCTAATGGATTCTATGAAAACCTTTATAATCAACAAATTAAGTTAGGTTATACAATAAAGGTCTTTTTACCTATCTTAAAAAATGAAAAGCTAAAATTCGATTACGGAGAGTATGTTGATATTTTTAGAGGTTATAGAACCCTTGATAGATTGTTTTTCATTCCCAAGCACCTTAAAATATTGAAGGAGTCTAAGAAAAGGTACAGTGCTGATTCATTTGATTTGATTCATGCTCATTCATTGATTTCAAATGGATTTGTTGCACATGGATTGTCAAAGAAAATAGGGATTCCTTATATTGTGGCAGTACGTGATACTGATTTAAATTTCTTTTTAAAAAAATTTAGATTTCTTAAACCTTTAGCAAAAAGAATATTAGCGGATGCTTCAAGAATAATCTTTCTTTCACCAGGGTATCGAGAAGAAACAATCAAGTTATTATTTTCTAAAAAAGAAGAGTCTTCTATTAAGCAGAAAAGTGAGCTTATCCCCAATGGAATTGATGATTTCTGGTTGAATAATTTATCCGATAATCATCGAGCTAATCTCAATAAAAAAAATATTCAAATCATTACTGTAGGGCAGATTTGTCGGAGAAAAAACTTTAATACAGCTTGCCAAGCTGTGGAGATGTTGCATCAGGAAGGGTATAATATTTCTCATAAGATTATCGGTAAGGTCATTGATGATGGAATTCTTTCAGAAATTCTCACATATCCATTTGTTCAATATATTAATCATTTAAGTAAAGATAAGTTAATTGAATATTATCGTGATTCACATGTATTTGTGTTACCTTCAATAACCGAAACCTTTGGATTAGTATATGGAGAATCATTATCTCAAGGTTTGCCAGTAATTTATACCAAAGGTCAAGGATTTGATGGTCAATTCGAGGAAGGGCATGTAGGATATCATGTTTATCCCAAAGACCCTGCTGATATTGCAGAAAAAATCAAATTAGTTCTTAATAATTATGAACACTTATCAAGCAATTGTGTTTCATCCGTTGAGAAGTTTGATTGGAGACGAATTGCTGAGCAGTATAAAGCAGTTTATGAGGGTATTTGAAAAAGATTCGATAATATTCTCTTAAACCCTACTCAAATACTAGTATATGATAAAGTCATGAATTGAGATAAATCCAACTGACAAGCAGTAATCATCATCTCGTCGGTCCTATGAAAGGGAGACCACCTTCTGCACAATGATGGGCAGGAGGAATCGATGAACGACAGGCGCAACCAATACTGCAAGATCAATGTTTCCGGGAGGAATCTTTCCCCAAAGGAAGCACAGGACTATGTATACAACGTCCAGGGATATCCAAGGGAGAAAACGGAGGAAGGGTTCTTCGAGGTGAAGAGCTCCTCGTATTCCGAGCGTCCGGCACCGACCTTCACCCAGGAAACACATGGACCGGCCAAGAAAGGACAGATCACGATCACGTTTGCCAACAAGGTATCCACCATACGCATCTTGCGCATCGTGGGCAACTCTATTCGTATCTTTCTGGCCACTCCTGTCCAAGATTTGGGCTTAGTATACCTTCGCTGTAGTCCATGATTGCATGCATCTTGATGTAAGCGAGGAAGATTCTTCTTCTTTGACTCTTTCGGCATAAACCCTCCTATAGTTATCACCGGAATGGGGGGCAGTGGCCCCTGATGTGTCACCTTTTTGGAGGGTAGATCATTCCTCGTATAACGAAAAATAATCCATATATGAGGAGCCTCTTGCAAAATGAACGGCCATTGTAAATCGACTTGCCTGGTCTGATTCATTATCGTCAAACAAAAGTGTCAAACTGGCTGAATTATGGCTTTGAGCGAAAAGTCACGCCAAATCTGCTGTCGGTCGAGCATGAGAAGGCACACCTGTCCCACGACAGGTGGAATTGCTATCGTCTGTATGGTGCTACGCTGTCTTCTGTAAGCCTGGAAGGATGCAATACTGCAGTATCTTGATCGCCGCAAGACACAACACACCGGTCATCAGGCAATGGGCTACCTTATCAGGTCCCCGTACCATGATCTTCGAGGGGATCAGCCAATCCTTCAGATGGGCATTGGACCGTTCGACGGTGGAGCGTATCTTGAAGCGTTGCTTCTCAGCGGGAGAGAGAACGCGTTGCTGCTTGCGCCGCTTGTTCGGATCGATGATGGGGATCCTGCCACTTGTGATGATGAAATCCTTGATGGGTTTCGCATCATAGGCACTATCCATCAGTGAATACAGATGGGTAACCCGTTCACTGGACATCCGCTCCAAGGGAATGGCCGCTTGGCTGTCATGAACATTCGCACCGGTGACGATGGCACTGATGGGAATGCCGCTGTCAGTACCATCCAGATGCAGCTTGTAGCCCTTCCAATAATTGTTGTTGCCCTGGCTGTTTCGCTTGCATCCCCAGCTGCACAAGGTGTTCAGCTCACCGATCGCCTGTTCGGATGACTGTGCAAGTTGCTTCTCCAGAACGGATTGTTTCTTATCCCTCGGTTCAGTACCTTTCTTCGGTCTGTCACGTTTGCCCTTGGGCTTCACTTCCTTCTTGGTATTGGTTGCCTTTTCGCGTGTCTCGATCGCCGTTGAGTCACGACTGATGTGTCCCACGATGTGCCCACCCAGATACGACGATACTAATGGACCGAGAGTTTGTTCCATGAGTCGATTCTGAGCATAGGAGGCGTATCTTCTGCTGAAGGTGGCTTCGCTGGGAACGGTGGAAAACCCACATATTTGCCTCAACGCAGGATCGCTGAGTAACCGGTTGCGTAGCGAGGTGACCGTGGCAATATTGAAGAATTGTTTGGCCAAGCAAGAACGGATCATCGCCATCTCATCATACGATTTGCGTCCGAGCAGGCTACCGGGGCGGTCGCATGCGGGCAGGAATTCCTCGATCACTTGCAGCAGTTGGATGAATGTGCGGTGCTCGTTGGTCACATATCCCTCGAAAATCTCCTGGATGTCGTAGGAAATGCCGAATACCATCTGGCAACCGCCCAGGATTTCTGTTATGCTTTTCATGGACCTGCTCTCCCCCTTATGTTTTTGTAGCTAATAACGTTATAGAGGATTGCCAGGTCCATTTCCATATATTTTGGCCAACTTGGGCCTGTTTTGGACAATTTTGTGCACCCAAGGGCTCTCCCGAGCGCTTGGGATAGGAGAAATTACCAAACTTTTGCTATTTTGCAAGAGGCTCTGAGCAAAGAGATTATATGATAGAAACTACTAAAATAAAAAGTGGACACCATTCATCTATTGGTGCATATGTGTTTGATGTAAGAAGCAAGAAGGTAGGCTTGGGTTTTGCCCCCACTTTAATTGCCTTAATCGTTGCCAGTGTTATTTTTGTTACAAAATACTATTTTGAGAGTGACTTAATTATATTAAGTTTGATTATTATAAGTTTCCTATTTGTTCTAACAAGAAATATAACAATAATACAGTTTTGTTTGGTGTTTCTTCCATTTAATACTAGTACAGCAGCATTTGGAAATTCTGTTATGTTGTATTGTCTTCTGTTTAGCTTATTATATACCATATTAAAATATGGAGTATTCTCTATCTCAAAAGTGCATTTAGATTTTTCCTTTTGGCTCATGTTGTTTCTAGTTCTGATAAGTGTTAAGAATATTGTTGTATATACTTCATTTCGCGATTTGACATTTATGATTTCTATTATAATGATTGGAATAATTATTAAGAATAATATAAGGTATAATACACTTGTGAATGAATTCATCCCCTACGGTATTGTAATTATAGCTTTTGGAATACTTCAATTGTTTACTGGGAATGGTGTTGGTATAAGATATGCGGGTAATGCTCTTAAAACACAACTGAGTGGTACATATGAACCGAATTATTATTCACTCTATCTAAATACTTTCTTGGCTGTGATACTTTTTTCTAAAGCTAGTATGAAATTTTTCTTTAAAGCATTTTTAATCATTATCTCTTCTTTACTAGTTCTATTGGTACGTAGTAATACAGGAATACTTACTCTGCTGAGCATCTATACAATAAAAATTTTGTCTGATTTTTCGAATAAGGATCAAACCAAACTAATTAAGCTTCTAAGTGTTTTGGTTTTTGGTATGATAGGATTGTTGGTAGTACCTGATATAGGTATTTCCATAATAAACAACTCAAGGCTTGTTCAGACAATATTGGGATTTTTAAATACTGGTGATGTAAATACGTTCACAACTGGTCGGGCAGGAATATGGTCGCAATATTTTCAGAGTTTCAATCAACAATCTCTTATAGATAAATTATTTGGATCATCGCTTACAATATTTCGTGATAAATACGGAATAATTGCTTACACCCATAACTTCTGGGTGGATGTGCTTGTTGAGACAGGAATAATTGGGTTTGTTTTTTACTTTGTTTCATTAGTGATTATATATTACAGATATTTTAAGAATAAAAGAAAAGAATTGTCCCAGTTTTTTGGGTTAGCAATTTTACTAATCTTTATCTTATATTCATTGACTCTTAGCCTTTATTCCGAAAGGACTACCTGGACAATGGCTATCCTTCTATTATATCAATCGCGTCGTAAAACGTCACACAATATGATGCATGTATAAGGTTGTCTTTTAAGAGAATGTAAATATATTAGTATAGACAGGGCTAAATAAGAAATGGAAAAAAAAACGAATAAAGTATTCTTTTCAATCATAATTCCTATTTATAATACTCAAGAGCATCTTGAGAAATGTATAGATTCTTGTGTAAATCAATCGTTTAACATAGAAAGTTATGAAATTATACTAATAAATGATGGGTCTACAGATAAGAGTCAGATAGCTATTGATAAATATGTTCAAGAATATGAGAACATCCAATGTATTATACAAGAAAACCAAGGGCTAAGTCAGACAAGGAATAATGGTATAGAGATAGCACGTGGTCAATATATCTGGTTTGTAGATTCTGATGATTGGGTTGAAAGTTATAGTTTAGAAAAATTGTATAAGATTTGTATTAATAATCATCCAGATATTATTGCGTTTGGAGCTAAAAATTTTGTTGCAGATATGATTACTCGAGAAAGACCAATTACTATTAAGGGTAAGAAGATGTATTCAGGAGTAGACCTTATTGAGATGAATACCTTTCAGACATGTTCAACGTTTTATCTTTATTCAAGAGATTTTTTGAAAAGAAATGATCTAAATTTTTATCCAGATATCTATCATGAAGATGCAGAATTCATTCCTCGTGCACTGTTTGAAGCTGAATCTGTATATCTGTTAGATCAAAATTTATATTGTGTGAATGAACGTGAAGGCTCAATTACACGTTCTTATATCCCTAAGAAAAGTGAAGATTTATTAATAGTTGCAGATAATTTGATAGAATTTTTTTATAAAAAAAATTCCGTGACTCCTAGATTGCTGGCAAGTATGAATGCCCGAATCACTACGGCGTTAAATTCCTCTTTGCACAATAGCAATTGTAATGTAGAAGATTTAACTTCTATAATAAGTAAGATTTCTGGAAACAAAATGTATATACATTGTTTTCTTGGGTCTCGATCTTTCAAACATAAAGTTGAGGGAGTGCTGTTAAATTTCCCAAAGTTATTTATGTGCGTATATTCAATGTTGATTGCTAATGCTAAGTAAAATAGATTTTACTTGATAGAAAAATTTAAAGATGGCAAATTGATGTGATTGGAAAAAAAAATTTAAAACAATAAATATGAATTTTAGGATATAATCAGTAGAATGGATTTTTTGATTTATTATGAACATATAGCTCGCGAAATTGAAACAGCATGCCTTTTGGCTGTTGAGCTACGTAGAAGAGGTTATACTGTTAAAATAACAAATATTTACTCATTAAGGCGCATGTACTATAGGCCAAAAGTCATAATTGTTCCATATTTGTATCATGATAATGATGTTTTCGAAATGAGTACGTTTTTATTGCAAAGAAGTCCTAAGATGGTTAATCTCCAGTTTGAACAAATTTTCAATCAAAAGGGAATTAGTTCAGATTTTTTTGTCCCCAGTGGTCTGGCTGCACATGCAATTCAAATTTGTTGGGGTCAATATTCTTATGATAGGTTACTTAAAAATGGCATTTCTGCTTCACGTCTCAAAACTACCGGTCATCCTAGTGTAGATATGAATTCTGATGTTTTTCGGAAAACATTATATAGTCGAGAAGAATTATCTAATATATATGGGATAAAGAATAATACAAAGTGGCATTTGTTTATTTCAAGTTTTTCATATACTACTTTATCCAAAAAAGAACTGATTTCTATAGAAAAGAAAATAGGATCTGGGAAAGAATTTTATAGGCTCTCAAATGAGACCAAAATAGAATATCTGAAATGGGTAAAGGAGTTCCTTAAAAACAACAAAAATGATTCATTAATTTATAGACCTCATCCAAATGAAAAGCTATCCCAGGAATTAATTGAGATGAAAAAGGAATGCCCGAATTTTTATTATGTAGGGGAATTATCTATAAGACAATGGATTTCAGTCTGCGATACCATAACTCTATGGATTAGTACCTCTATAGTTGATGCGTTTTATGCAAATAAGAATTGTTGTATTGTTCGTCCAATAAAGATACCTGCTGACTTAGAACCAGTATTGACAATTGGTGCCATTTTTACGAATACAAAGGAGGATTATTTTTATTATTTAAAATCAGGAAAATTAAGGTATGATGAATTTCCCATTAAGAGCGAAACAATAGAAAATTTTTATGGAGAAAAGTCTTTATGTGGAAAAATACATCGTCGAGTAGCTGATGTATGCGTTGATGCTTTAGATGATTGTCCTCTCAAAGTTGTTTATCCTAAAGGATATAAAATTAAGCGATTCTTACTAGATATTTTCGCCTCTTTTTGTGGGATAATTCCAGAAAAGGTAAATCTTGGTAGATATGAGGTATTCCATCAGAAAATGAGAAAAGAGAAGAAAAGCATTAATACGATTATTATGAAATATACAAATATTTTCGAAAAAACTTTTTTGTATGAATAAGACTAATACTAGTTTATCTAAAGGAATACTGAGCTATTCTATTTCCACATGGGTTAATTTTTTTTTAGGTTTTTTATCCACTTTTATATTAACTCGAATTCTAGCCCCTGAGGTCTTAGGCTCAGTGAATCTATATAGTAGCAGTGTTACTTCTTTGTTAAGTATTGTGTGTTTTGGCTTGGATTCGAGCTATTTGCGGTTCTATCATTCACCGCCACAAGGAGATATTAAAAGTTATCTTAGGAACTCAATATTGTTCTGTTCAATTGTTGTAGTAATTTTCGGTGGCGTAGTGTTTTCTATTGACCCATTATGGTTCTCTGAATACTTCTTAGGAATCAAGAGTAGTTTATTGAGTGTAAGTATTTTTGTAGCAGTGCTTGATCAAGTTATTCTCAGGTTTCTGAATTTTACATATCGAATGCGTATGGATAGCAAAAAATATAATGTGCAAAATATACTAATTAATGTTACTTTACGCTTTGGTGTAATCGGTGGAGTTATTGTAAATAAATCAGCCAAAACTGCAATAGTTTCAACTACTGTGTTATTGACCCTATTAGCGATTATATATGTATTCTTACAAAAGAATGAATTTATATCAAAACAAACTGGATGCAGTTTTAATCTAGCAGGTTATAAAAATGTTTTTAAATTTGGTTTGTTTGGAGCCCCTGCGAATATTGTACTCCATTTTTATCCATTAAGTTCACAAATTCTTATCAAAAATATTATTGGTGTGGGGGCTGTAGGAGTGTATTCATCTGCATCAATATTTTCTGCAATATTATCAACGGTATTAGGCGGTTTTACTACTTTTTGGTCTGCATATATTTATGCATATCATACCACTCAGAAAGAAAAAATTATTAATGCACATGATAGTGTGATATATTTTCTTATAGTGATATTTGCTGGAATGATTGGTTGTCGAGATATTATATATCTTCTTATTGGTAGTGAATATCAAGCAAGTAAATACTTCTTTTCATTAATACTTCTTTATCCAATACTTCAGATTGCTGGAGAAACTACAAAGTATGGTATACAATTATCTAATAAGACATATATTATTACAATTATTGCTATCGTTTCATTATTCTCAAATATTATGATAGGATACTTGATGTCGATTAGAATTGGACTTCTTGGAATTGCTTTTGGAAATTCGTTTGCAGGCTTAATATCTTTCTTGTTAGCTACAATAATAGGGCAACATTATTATAAATCTATTAGCAATCCACGAAGGCTGATTTTTGGTTGTATCAATTTGTGCGCTATTGCTATTTTTGGTGTTGTTATAAAGGATACTGTTACGACAATTATTTCTATGATAGTTTGTATTATTATTGGATCAATTATTTACCGTAAAACCGTCTGGGAATTACTAGCTAAAATCTCTTTATTTCTTGAAGTGCGTAAGAGAAAACACTCAAAATATCGGATTAAATAAATTTTGTACTTAATCGTACAGTAATAGTCCAATCGTTGATTCTCTTTTATATGTTAGTACCACTACATTTCTAGTCTTCAGGGATTAATGGTAGGAGCATCAGCTGTACCCCTAAAAGAGAGGAAAATATGTTAATAAAAATAGGAATCAAACAGCCCTATATTGAGCAGATGACTAATCCTGATTTTAGTTTTTTTAAAAAGAACGGAAATCAAATACTAATTTGGGGTTATGTGTTGTTGTTTGAACGAGATTCTTTTGATACTGAGCTATTCAAAGAAGTACTCGATATAGATTTTGACTTATTGATTCCCAAAATGACTGGGAATTTTTTAGCTGTAGAAATAGCTAATAATAAGATTATTCATCTATCATCAGATTTTTATGGGCATGCGAGGGTATATTTGTTATTTGAGTCCACTAAGATATTAGTGACTGATGATTTAAGCAAAATCAATTTCTCTGAATATGAGGATTATGACGATTTTCAAATTCAACTATTTTTGGAAAAAGGGTATACTTGGGAAGGTGGAACCTTTTTTCAAAACTTGAAAATTATCACACCTAGTGTTAAGTATAGGTTTATCACTGTAGAAGGTAAAACAAGGGTTGAGAAATCATACCTTCCTTTTCCGAGAATTATTAATCGAGGCGAAAGAATTCATGATATAATGGCTGATACTTTATTAGGTCTAGCGAAGAATAATGAAAATTCTTTAGCACTTATGTTTTCTAGTGGTATTGATTCAACTTATATAAGAGAGGTTGCTTATCAAAAAGGAATCAATATTGAATCTTTGACATGTAATATTAAAGATCCAAAGTTGTGGGTTGTGCAGGAAGATGTGGCATTAGCAAAAAAATTGAGCTTGGGGAAAAGACGAGTAAGTATTATTGATCTTGATAACGTTTATAGATTAATGGATGATACATTTAAAGAGACTGTTAGGATGTTGCCTTTTGAATTCCATATTTCAGTTTTTCAATTATTTCTTTCAAAATATGCAAAGCAACAAAAAATAAAAATACTTATTACAGGCCAGAATGCTGATTCTATCTATAATTACGGAAATACATCGGTAATTAAATTCAGTGAATCATTCAAATGTTTAATGCATTTGCAATTACATGGGATGGGTCTTACAATTCTATTTGACAGATTATTACAAACTGGAGAAATATTGAAATCCATACAACGTGGTAAACCTAATGCTTTAGTGAGCATTATGTGGAAAAGACTTTTTCCCAATTATGTGTTAAATGTACAAAATCTCTTATTACATTTTCTTTTTCCAGAAGTGATGAGTTTAATAGATGATCCAATAAAATCACAAGATACTATGTTATTGAGAGAAAGCTACAAAAAAATTGAAGATCTTTTACAATTATATGAAAAAGGCGAGACATTGAGAATGATACTAATACGATCAAAGTTAATTGGCCATTGTCAAGGGAGAGATGTTCGCTGTATAACAGAATGGTCAAAAAATGTAGGGGTTGATAATATCCAGATTTTCACTTCTGCTCCATTGATTTCCTTTTTTGGACTGAATAATTTAGATATTCGAGATGTTGTGCGGCCAAAACGCTTATTGCATCAATATATAAATAAATTTTTGAAATATGATAAAATTAAAAAACACCTTACCTATGATAATGATGTTGATATGATTAATGACGAAATTACTTATTTTAGAAGCATATATGAGAGTTTGGACAAGTGTGGGGAGATGTCTCAATTAAAAAATAAAGCAAAGGAATTTCTTAGAGATAGAGATGTAGATAATTCAATAGTAGGAATGAGCTCTACTGAAGAACAGGCTAAAAACATGGATTTCAGACTAGCTTGGCTTCAAATGACTATTCAAAATTTAGATCGAAGAAATGATTGCGTGGAAAGAGAGCTAAAATGAAAAAAATAATAGTTACTGGATCTGATGGTTTCATTGGTAGCCATCTTACAGAAACTCTAGTCAGAGAAGGCCATGTAGTACGCGCTTTTGTGTTATATAATTCATTTAATACTTGGGGATGGCTTGATTCTCTACCTTCAGAGATTCTTTCAGAGATAGAAATCTTTCAGGGAGATATTAGAGATCCCAATGGAGTTAAACAAGCAATGATGGGTATGGATGAAGTATTTCATCTTGCTGCCCTTATTGCTATTCCCTTTAGTTATCATTCTCCTGATACCTATGTTGATACCAACATCAAAGGAACTCTGAATGTTTTGCAGGCGGCTAGAGAGTTGAGTACTTCCAGGATATTGGTAACATCAACCTCTGAGGTGTATGGTACTGCCAAGTATGTTCCTATTGATGAGAAACATCCCTTCCAGGGACAATCACCTTATTCTGCAACAAAGATTGGGGCAGATAGACTTGCTGAATCATTCTATAGGAGTTTTGAACTACCTGTCTCAATAGTTAGGCCGTTCAACACATATGGTCCTAGGCAATCTGCAAGAGCAGTAATTCCTACAATCATTACGCAACTCTTAGCAGGAAAGGAAGAAATCAAGCTTGGAGCATTATCTCCTACTAGAGACTTCAATTATGTAAAAGATACAGTTCAAGGCTTTATTGAGATAGCAAAATCTGAGAAGACTATTGGTGAAGAGATAAACATAGCTACACAACAGGAAATCTCAATCGGACAACTTGCTGATGAATTGATTAAGCAGATCAATCCGAAGGCGAGAATCATCTGTGATGAAGAACGCTTAAGACCAGAGAAAAGTGAAGTCAATCGATTATTGGGTTCAAATGATAAAATTAGGAAACTGACACATTGGGAACCAAAATATTCTCTCTCTGAAGGATTGGCTGAAACTATTGAGTTCCTCAGAAAAAATCTTAAGGATTACAAAACAGATATCTATAATATCTAGAGGTACGTTATGTCAGAATCTTTTATCCCTCTATCAGTCCCCAATCTTAAAGGCAATGAGCTTGCCTATGTCTCAAAAGCTGTTGAAACCGAATGGGTTTCAACAGGTGGGCCCTATGTCAATGACTTTGAGAGTGCTGTAGCCGAATATGTACATGCTCCAGGCGCTGTCTCCTGTCAGAATGGTACATCAGGGATTCATACAGCACTGCTTCTTACAGGAGTCACTTCAGAGGACATTGTACTGGTACCAACTCTTACTTTTATTGCAGCAGTAAACCCTGTGAAGTATGTAGGTGCTGAGCCAATATTCATGGACTGTGATGATTCATTATGTTTGGACGCTGAAAAACTAGAAGAATTCTGTGAAACACAATGTTCCATGGTAGCAGGTAAACTCATAGATACTGCTACAGGAAAACATGTAACGGCACTTATTGTTGTCCATGTGTTTGGGAATATGGCGAATCTCAAGAAAATTCTTGCTATTGCTAAAACCTATAACATAAAGGTAATTGAGGATGCAACAGAGGCCATCGGAACATATTTTCTCGATGGGCCTTTCCAGGGACGATATGCAGGTACATTGGGATATATGGGTATATTCTCCTTCAATGGGAACAAGATAATCACTACAGGTGGAGGGGGAATGATGGTGTCAAATGATACTAATCTACTCGCACACGCAAAGCATCTTACCACGCAAGCCAAGAGTGATGTAGTAAACTTTTTTCATGATGAAATTGGATATAATTACAGATTAACGAATCTACAGGCTGCTTTAGGTCTTGCACAAATGGAACAGATCGAAACGTTTATTGATACTAAGAAAACGAATTATCTATATTACAAAGAGAAGATTGAAGCAATTAACCATGTGCGATTGCTTCCTTTTAGGTCAGATATTCGACCGAACTACTGGTTTTACTCACTTTACCTTGAAGATGATTTCCCTTTATCAAGAGATCAGGTTATCGCTGAGTTTAACAAATGCAATATCCAGACGAGACCAATTTGGGGTCTGATCCATGAGCAAAAACCATATTTGGGAAGTAGAGCATTTAATATAGCGAAAGCAAACACGTATCAGGAGCATATTGTCAATGTTCCTTGTAGCTCCAATTTGACGAAGCAAGAAATCGATCGAGTAGTAGAATGTTTACAAAGGATGGTTTGATTTTATGGTGCCCTTAGAAAGACTCTTCATTGAGGAAAATGATTCAATTCGCTCTGCCATGGAGCGTTTGGATGAAACAGCATTAAGAATTCTTCTTGTTGCACCAGAGGGAAGATTGAAGGCAGTACTCACAGATGGTGATATTAGACGACACCTGATCAAGAATGGTAGTATAGACGAACCTGTAAGAAAGATTGCTACATACCATCCTAAATATGTTACCCAAGAAACACGTACACAAGCAAAAACAATCATGCGAGAACATTCAATCATCGCTATACCGTTATTGAATGAAAACGGGTTAGTAGAGTCATTGTTGTTTGCTGATGATGTTGAACTTGTGAAAGAATCACACTTAGATCTTCCTGTAATTATTAATGCAGGAGGGCTTGGAACTAGACTCTATCCATACACAAAGATACTTCCAAAACCTCTTATCCCCATTGGTGATGAGCCAATTCTTTCATTGATCATGGGAAAGTTTAAGAAATATGGATGTAACGATTTTCATGTAATTGTGAATCACAAGAAGAATCTCATAAAGGCCTTCTTTGCTGATTATCCTACCCAATACTCTGTACAGTTTGTGGATGAAAATATTCCTTTAGGTACGGGGGGAGGGTTGTCACTGATGAAGGGGAAGATAGATGGTACATTCTTCTTCTCCAACTGTGATATTCTCATAGATGCTGATTACGGAAGCATGTACCGGCAACATAAACGAGATGGGAATGTAATAACCATGGTCTGTGCTTTAAAGAATGTTGTGATACCCTACGGTGTTGTGAATATGTCAGATGAAGGTACTATTCTCTCTTTCTCAGAAAAGCCTCAGTTTTCATTCCTAACAAATACAGGCTTGTATGTGGTAGAGCCTGAGGTTATCGATAGATTAGAAGATAACCAGTCGATAAGTTTTCCAGAAATCATGGATCGATACCGGTCCGAAGGAAAGAAAGTGGGAGTCTATCCAGTAAGCGAGAAATCGTGGATGGATATGGGACAGCTCGAAGAACTCGAAGTGATGAGACAAAGAATGGAAACACCATGAGCCGAAACTTATTGTTGCTTGGAGGAGGAGGGCACTGTAAATCAATTTTGGATGTAGTACTCTCTCTGGGAGAATTCAATGAGATTGGGATTATCGAAAGAAGAGGATCAAAAACGAACGATGTCCTGGGAGTTCCGGTTGTTGGGTTTGATGAAGATCTCCACAAGTTACATGCAGAAGGTTTTACAGACGCTTTCATTGCTCTCGGGAGTATTGGCAATACAAGAGGTAGAGAAAATCTTTTCAGTATTGCGTTAGACGAGGGATTTTTCATCCCGAATATTATTTCTCCAAGCGCATGGATCAGTAAGTATGTTATATTAGGTAGAGGTATCTTTATTGGTAATAATACAGTTGTCAATGTAGGATCAAAGATTGGTAATTGTGCAATCATCAATACAGGAGCAATTGTTGAGCATGACTCAGCAATCGGATCATTTGCTCACATTGCTCCTGGAGCAGTTCTCAGTGGTGGTGTTTCAGTTGGACAGAGAACCCATATTGGTGCGGGCAGTGTGGTCAAGCAAGATGTCCATATAGGGCAGAATTCTATGATTGGTATGGGAAGTGTGGTACTTCACTCAATCACGGATGCAACCCTAGCGTATGGGAATCCCTGTAAGGTAATAAGAGAACTATGAAGTGCTTTATCATTGCTGAAGCTGGAGTAAATCATAACGGCAACATCGAGATTGCTAAAAAGTTGGTGGATGCAGCTGCTCAGGCTGGGGTTGATTGTATAAAATTTCAAACTTTTAAAGCTAAGAATCTTGTAACAAGAACAGCAGAGAAAGCAGAGTACCAGAATAAGCAAATCAGTCAAGAAGAGAGCCAATTATCAATGTTGCAGCGGTTGGAGCTCTCTTACGATGATTTTTCTAAGATTGCAACGTATTGCAAAAAGAAGGGGATTATTTTTCTTTCAACTCCATTTGATCATGAGAGTATCGATTTTCTTGATCGATTGGAAATTGAAAAATGGAAAATACCTTCAGGAGAGATAACGAATTATCCCTATCTTATCAAAATTGCCCAAACGCATAAACCAATAATTCTGTCTACTGGGATGAGCACAGTGCAAGATGTCGAGGATGCAGTAAAGGTCTTGCAAACAAAAGGAGCTGGTCCTATCACGCTTCTTCATTGCACTACTGAGTATCCAGCTCCCTATGATGAGGTCAATTTGAATGTGCTTACTACATTGAAGCATATTTTCCACCTTCCTATTGGATATTCTGACCATACGCAAGGCATTACTATTCCAATTGCAGCTGTCGCTTTAGGTGCTGTTGTTATTGAGAAACACTTTACCCTTGATAGGAACATGGAAGGGCCCGATCATAAGGCTAGCTTGGAACCTGATGAGCTAAAGGCCATGGTAGAAGCTATTAGGTGTGTTGAAGTATCGATGGGTGATGGAGTTAAAAGACCAACAAATTCAGAATTGAAAAATATGAGAATTGCACGTAAAAGTATTGTAGCTGCACAATCAATAAAGGCAGGAGAGAAATTTTCAGAAGAGAATATTGCTACCAAACGGCCTGGAACTGGTATCAGCCCTATGCGATGGAGTGAGGTGATTGGACAGTATGCTAAACGTTCGTTTGAAGAAGATGAGCTGATTGAATTATGAAAAAAAAGATTTGTATTTTAACTGCGACAAGAGCAGAATATGGATTACTGCGGCCAGTGATCAAACGTCTCAGGGAAGACAATCTCTTCGATGTGAGGATTGTTGTAACAGGTGCACATCTTTCTCCAGAATTCGGACTTACCTATAAAGAAATTGAGGATGATAATTTTCCGATTGATAAAAAGATTGAAATTCTCTTAAGTTCTGATACTCCTGGGTCAATATCAAAATCCATGGGACTGGCCTTATTAGGGTTTGCTGATTACTTTTCCGAGTCAAAGCCTGATTTGTTACTGGTTCTTGGAGATCGATATGAGACCCTAGCGGTCTGTTGTACTGCAATGAATGAACGGATCCCTATTGCTCATCTATATGGCGGTGAGACAACCGAGGGAGCTGTGGATGAAGCGTTCAGACATGCAATAACTAAACTCAGTTATTTGCATTTTACGAGTACGGAGATGTATAGGAAGCGTGTCATTCAGTTGGGTGAGCATCCTTCTAGAGTTTTTAATGTTGGAGCATTGGGTGTAGAGAATGTACTCAGCGTACCTCTCCTAGAAAAAGATGAGCTAGAGAAGTCATTGCAATTTAATTTGAGTGATCAGTATGTTGTGGTCACCTATCATTCTGTCACAATGGAATCAACGCCAAGTGAGATTGGAGTCCAAGCGCTCCTTGATGCATTAGACACATTCCCAGATCTTCGGATTATATTTACAAAAGCTAATGCTGATGCAGATGGTAGGATCATCAATGAAATGTTGAATACATATGTTTCAAACCACTCAAACGCAATTGCTGTGGCTTCCCTTGGCATGAAACGATACCTTTCTGCAGTGAAATACTGTGCCGCTGTAATAGGTAACTCTTCTAGTGGGATTATTGAGGTACCAAGTTTTCATGTTCCAACTATAAATATTGGAGATAGGCAGAAAGGAAGATTGATGGCGGAAAGTGTTGTTTCATGTTCACCCTCACAAGAATCTATTGTTCAAGCTCTTGAGATGGTTTTTTCACAGAAATATAGAAATAGGATATCGATAATATCCAACCCGTATGAAAAAAGTGAAACTTCAAAGAATATTGTTAAAGAGATTAATAAATTTCTTTCAAGCAACTGTATAGATGTAAAGAAAGCGTTTTATGATAGTAACTAGATATCAGCGAGATGTAAAATAGTATGAATAATCTTGCAATTATTCCAGCTAGAAGTGGTTCAAAGGGGCTGAAGGATAAGAATATCAAACTCCTTGATGGTAAGCCGCTTATTGCATATACGATTAATGCCGCTCTTGATTGTGGTATGTTTAGTGAAGTAATGGTATCAACTGATTCAGAGGCTTATGCTGACATTGCGTGTAAGCATGGAGCAAACGTACCATTCCTGAGAAGTAGTACACAATCATCCGATACAGCATCTTCATGGGATGTGGTGAAGGAAGTATTATTACAATATACATATATAGACATGCATTTCGATACAGTTACTTTGTTGCAGCCCACATCGCCACTTAGAACAGCACAAGATATTAGGAATGCTTTTATTGAAATGCAAAATCAAAAAGCAAATGCTATAGTGTCAGTATGTGAGGTTGATCATTCACCTCTTTGGTGTAATACCTTGCCTAAGAATAATTCAATGGATAAGTTTTTGCCGAAAGATTTGATAATAAAGAATAGACAAAAACTGGAAACCTATTATCGAATCAACGGAGCGATATATCTTGTCAATGTTTCATATTTGTTGTCTTGCCAGACAATATATGATTATGGGTGTTTTGCCTCAAAAATGGATAAGAGACATTCGATTGATATTGATGATTTATTAGATTTTCAAATTGCTGAGGTGTTAGCCAAAGGGTTTTGAGACATTATTAATCGGTACCAGGAAGAATTGTCACATTTTCCACAAAAACCGGCGTTTTAGGCCACTGGAAGCGTAATTTGGCGATTTGAGGTACCAGGTAGAACTGTCACATTTTCCACAGTAAGCGCACTATAAATCGCTATTCAAATCCTGTCTGAAAACCAATAGCCTCTCATCAATGGAGGCGAACAACTATAGAAAATCAATTACGCAAATCTATTGACAACCCCTACCTAAAAAATTGTCTCCCCCTGAGTTTGTGTGATGCTCTTCTCCTCTGGCAGTATATCGGTACCAGGAAGAATTGTCACATTTTCCACAAAATGAATAGTAAATTATCATGATCAGCCAACTAAAAAGTTGCCACAGGTGAAGAGCCCAGGCGAAGGGCTTTCAGCTCACTTTGGCTGGTCATGGATAATTTTTTTGAACTGAACCGTGTCCCTCATGCTATGGGGAAACTATCATCCATCCTTGTAAGATTCTTGGGGGGAAGAAGTACCAATGTTGCCTGAACCGGCATGGATCGAGGTGTGATGGAGGGGATTTGGACAGACTCCCCCTTACCCCCAGGGGTGGGGGCAATGAACATGGACTTGGTGATGTGAGAGTTGGTCAGGCCGGTGAGGCCCTGGCCAGGGATTGCTGGTTTAGCAGACTCCCGCACCGGGGACAGGTTCTTGGGTCTCTCCCGAGAATCCTGGCGACGATCTCGAAGGGTGTCTCGATCTGCCTGTCTTTCCTCTTGCGTGGTTTATTGCGATACCTTGCAGCCAGTGCCATGTGGTAGAGCCCGAGCCTCAGGCTCTTGTTGCGTGATGAGTACAACCCATAATGGCGTATCCTGGTGAAGCCGTGGGGAAGCACATGCAACAGGAATCTCCTGATGAATTCCTCATTGGAGACCGTCGTCTCCTTCAGCTTGGATTCATCCTTGTAATCCTTCCACAGGAAACTGGTCATCCCCTTCTCAACCGAGAGGATCCTGTTGTTGCTGATCACCAGACGGTGGGTGTATCGTCCCAGATACTCGAACACCCCCTCTGCACCGTGGAACGGTTCCTTGGAGTATACGACCCAGTCCTTCTTGTAGCAGGCATCGACCAGGGATGAGAATGCGTTTCTGGAGACTGCATTGCCGTTTTCTCCCTTGAGAGAAAGCTCACCCTTGTCATGCAGGTCCCTGCAACCGGAAAGGAACTTGCCCCTGAACAGGCTGGAGAGTACCTTGACCGGGAGGAAGAACCTACCCCTTGAGGGCTTCCACCGACCGTCGGGGGCAATGCCGCCTGCGGTGACGACCATGTGGATGTGGGGATGGAAGCTCATGTTGCTGCCCCAGGAATGGAGGATGGACATGAACCCCACCGTCGCCCCAAGGTACTTGGGGTCTGTGGTGAGCTCCTTGACCGTCTCGCTGGAAGCCCTGAAGAGCAGCTCGTAGAGCTTGCGCGGGTTCTGCATCACCAACGCATTGAGCTGTGCGGGGATGGTGAACACGGTATGGAAGTGTTTCACATCCAGTACATCCTGCTTCCTCCTGCCGATCCATTGCTCCTTCTTCACCGTCTGGCACTTGGGGCAGTGGCGGTTGCGGCAGGAGTTGTAGGACTGGTGGGAGTACCCGCAATCCGTGCAGACATCACTGTGGCCGCCGAGAGCCCCGGTACGGCATTCCATGATCGCCTTGGCTATCTTTTGGGCTTGCAAGGGAACGAAATGGCTTGACCTATACTCATCAAACGATGCAAGGAACACATCCTGTACCTCGTAACAGTCAAACCAACGTAACAGTCAAACCAACAACGCACTGATGTGGAGGTCCCAGCACCGATAGACTCGTATCCGGAGGTGCAAAATGGAAACCAACAAGAAGCCTGAGCAATATATCGGTACCAGGAAGAATTGTCACATTTTCCACAAAAACCGGTATTTTAAGCCACTGGAAGCGTGATTTGGCGATTTGAGGTACCGGGTAGAACTGTCACATTTTCCACATCGTCTGAAAGTTAATTTTTTTTGGACAGCTAAAATCAATATTAATATTGTTAACGTAAAGAAATTTCTACTGTCTTATTGGTCATTATAGTTTTCATGGAGCCCTCTTCTGTCTCCAAATGGCACCAAGCAGAAGGTGTATACCATACCGTACTCAGATCAACTATTGTGACAGCTGATGATGGCTATTCTAAAAAAATGAAAAAGCGAAGGGGGACTTTTTGTACCATTCTTGACTGGAACAAGTCTCCGTTGAAGCAGCGCAAAAGTCTTGGTCCAGCATCATAGCAAAGTGCAGCTTTGTTTTCTCATCCCAACTATCACAGGCATCACAGCCCTTTGCTTCTCCTATATAGGTCCCAGAAGCTTCTTTTTCTCTTATTTTCCAGCAAGAGGTGCATCTTGTATGAGTTATGGGTAGGGAAGGTTTGCCAATCTTTGACCAGAGGGGCAAAAGCATCCATTGCATTGAGATAATCCACCCCATGGTGATAGCTCTTTGTATAAGCACGTTCCATCATGGAATCCAGCAGGCTGCGATAGAGCAATGAGGCTGCGAGATAGCATCCACTTTCCCCCAGCTTTTGCGCTATGCGAGGCAAGGTATAGTAATTTCCCCCATCCAACGTCTGTGTCCTGTCCAATACATAGGTTTCCAACTCGTTTATCATTCCCACGTCCAACAAAAACTGCGCATCCTGGTCATCGAAGGAAGGATTCTGACAAATTGAGGTCACCTCGTTTGCCAGGACCTCCTCCCGCTTCTCTTGACCCATCACGAGCAGGAGTTCTTCCAAGGCATCGAGTGTACGATAGGACTTGAAGTTCTTATAGAGAAGGGCGATGAGGCTTTCACGATCGCCTTGCATTGCATAGATTTCCTTCAGGATTTCTTCAACCTCATAACGATTGGAAGAATCGTTTGTAGGAATCCTCTTGATCCAAGCAAGTGCCGACTCAGCATCCTGCTTCTCACAGAAAACACGTGCTAGTGCAAGCATCCTGGGTGTCGGCAGTTCTACCTGCTTGCCTTGCAGGGCAGCTGCAAAGAGATTTGCTTCCTCTTGCTGGTTGCGTATGGATGCAATCATCCTTGCATAGGATCTCTGTTTCTTTTCTTCTTTCTCATCTGCCACCAATACCTGCAATTTATCCAGTATGTATATCGGTACCAGGAAGAATTGTCACATTTTCCACAAAAATCGACCTTTTAGGCCACTGGAAGCGTGATTTGGCGATTTGAGGTACCGGGTAGAACTGTCACATTTTCCACACAGTTTGAGAGATGGCTCTTGTGAGACTTGATCAAAAAGTGTCTGCCAAAGCGTGCGTAGATCATGAGATGAAGAAGGAACCGGTACGGGTACCGGTTCGCAGGAAGAACAGTCACATTTTCCACATTTGAAGGAACAATGGTAAGCGCATCCATTCAGAAAGTGTCTACGACACTGTGCGTAGATTACCCCGTTTTCAGGGATTTCTAGATAGAGCTTGAGTCAAACAGAAACAATCTGAAAAAATTCATTTTGGAGCTCTCAGAGTCTTTTTTTGTGTTTACATTGTCTCCGCAGTGAGTGTGATTATGCAAATTGATTTAGCAAACTTTGAAAAAATCGGAAATGGGGCACATTGGGATGTCTACCGCCCAAAGCGTAATACTTGTTTTTTGATTGAGAGAAAATATCAATCTAAAATTGTTGTTAAGGTTAGTAAGGAAGGAAGAGGAGATATTAAACAGAATATTGCTAAATATTTGAAGATAAAGGATACAAATCTTAATACATTACGTTTCTATGATTCTTTTTCATCAAATTCATCAGAAATCATTATTGCAGAGGATTTGAATCCAGAAGGTTCCGAAACAATATTTGTATCACCAAATACGGCAAGATCACTCCCTACATATTCATCGAATCTAGTTGACTACTATCTGGGGAGAGCTCAGAGTGAGCAATTTGAGAAGAATAATTTCAATGTAGAGCAATATTTGAAAGACAATCCCATACAAAAATTATCAAATTTTACTCAATTTTTGCATTCGATACCCCAAGAAATGAAGATGGCTACAGAAAATGGTCTTGGGCTGTGTGAAGATGCCTTTTTCTTTGGCATCAATTTAAGCACTGGAACTCTACAATATAAGATTGCCGATTTTGACACAATTATTATTATTGATAATGTTCCGAATACTTCAGATGTTTACAAAAAGAACACATTTACTATGTTAAATTCCTTTTGGGAGTTCATTGATCAATTTGTTGATTGTTGTATTGCTGACAAGTATAAAACTATTATTAATTCTTACCAAGAACAGTTTCGGGAATACTATAGGTTCACTGTCTCGAATATGAAAACTCCCACTCCTACCGCAAATGAAATATTCCAGTAGGGGGAAAGCTGTGGTTTAATGGGGGAAGGACTGGGGAGAGCATCCCCGAAGGAGAAGAGAAGAGGAAGCCCATTGTTTGTTGGCACTTTCAAAGACTTCCTCTTCATCAACAACCATGAAAACAGTAACACCAGTCTTGATTAAGTTCAAGACACTTGCCATCCATCCTTGAGTATATCGGTACCAGGAAGACCTGTCACATTTTCCACAAAAAACGGCGTTTTAGGGCACTGGAAGCGTGATTTGGCGATTTGAGGTACCGGGTAGAACTGTCACATTTTCCACGTCGGCTGAGAGTTGATTTTTTTTGGACCATATTAATCAATATTAATATTGTGAACGTAAAGAAATTTCTACTGTATTATTGGCCATTATAGTTTTCATGGATCCCTCTTCTGTCTCCAAATGGCACCAATCAGAAAGTGTATACCATACCGTACTCAGATCAACTATTGTGACAGCTGATGATGACGACTCTGAAAAAGGGAAGAGTGAAGGAAAACTGTTTTTGTACCATTCTTGACTGGAACAAGTATCCGATGAAACAGCGCAAAAGTCTTGGTACAGCATCACAGCAAAGTTCAGCTTTGTTTTCTCATCCCTACTATCATAGGCATCACATCCCTTTGCTTCTCCTGTATTGGTCCCAGAAGCTTCTTTTTCTCTTATGATCCAGCGAGAGGTCCCTCTTGTATGTATTATGGGTAGGGAAGGTTTTCCAATCTTTGACGAGAGGGGCAAAGGCATCCATTGCATTGAGGTAATCCACCCCATGGTGATAGCTCTTTGCATACGCACGTTCCATCATGGAATCCAGCAGGCTGCGATAGAGCAATGTGGCTGCAAGATAGCGTCCACTCTCTCCCAGCTTTTGCGCTATGCAAGGCAAGGTATAGTAATTTCCCCCATCCAACGTCTGTGTCCTGTCCAATACATAGGTTTCCAACACATCCATCATTCCTACGTCCGACAAAAACTGCGCATCCTGGTCATCGAAGGAAGGATTCTGACAAATGGAGGTCACCTCGTTTGCCAGGACCTCTTCCCGCTTCTCTTGACCCATCACGAGCAGGAGCTTTTCCAAGGCATCGAGTGTACGATAGGACTTGAAGTTCTTATAGAGAAGGGCGATGAGGCTTTCACGGTCGCCTTGCATTGCATAGATTTACTTCAGGATTTCTTCAACCTTATAACGATTGGAAGAATCGTTTGCAGGAATCCTCTTGATCCAAGCAAGTGCCGACTCAGCATCCTGCTTCTCACAGAAAACACGTGCTAGTGCAAGCATCCTGGGTATTGGCAGTTCTACCTGCTTGCCTTGCAGGGCAGCTGCAAAGAGATTTGCTTCCTCTTGCTGGTTGCATATGGATGCAATCATCCTTGCATAGGATATCTTTCTCTTCTCTTCTTTCTCATCTGCCTCCAATACCTGCAATTTATCCAGTATGAGGGTCAACACCGGGTCTCCAAGGAAATCTGTGAGATTCTCCATGAGGGAAGATCGCGCACCGTAGGCATCCTTTTCGGACACTCGCAAAAACAGGGTTGCCACCTTCTCTTTGTCCTGACAGGATGAAGCATATTGGAAAAACAGATCCTTGGCAGTTTGCAGATAGACTTCAGCAACAGTGCCATAGGAATCGTCGCACGTCTCGAAGACAAATTCATCGGTCTCAATGAACTGTGCAATCAGATCCAATCCGTTAGAGGGATCTGTTATCCTTTCTTCAATGTCTGCAAGCATTCTCTCCAGAACCTTTGCAAAGGAATAAGTCATCCTGGAATCAATGAATTGGGTGGAGTTTTTCAATGCTGCTAACTTTCGTCTGAATCTTTCGAGATTCTCTTGCTCGTTTGCTATGAGCATGTTGATCCTGTCATCGACTTGGGAAATATGGCCTGCCAACTCCAACAGGGTATCAACAAGAGTCTCAAGGCCAAGGTCCATCAGTTTCTGTTTACGGTTATCAGGCATATATCTCTCCAGGAGCGAGTCAAAGCTTCTGTGAATTCTGCAGGAAAGAGGAAGAAGTTTCTACTGTTTCCATTGGTTTTCGAGCTTGCTTTTGAGCTGACCATAATCGAGGTTTGGTTCACTGGAAAACTTCATCAGTCTACCAAGCTATGCACAGATTATACTGATCATGAAACCCTACCATAATCGATGCAAGAAATATGTCATTCCAAATGTCAATCTCTATAGCAGTGGCTGTTGAATATTATCAGTTCACAGGAAGAACTATCACATAATCCAAAGCTACAGAATTCAGGATTAACTCAAATCATTCAGAGTTAAGCCGCTTCATCACCTCATTGGCTTTCAGGAGGGGAAATTCAATCAGGGATATAGAATCTGTTGGAATGTACATGGAGAAATCATCATGATCGATAGTGATGGTTTTTGGGAATTCATCTGAACTAAATATCGAAAACATGATGTCATCAATAAAATCAAAGTCTGAGAGACTGTAGGACTCAAGCTTTCCATCGTTGAAAAAAATTCGGATATTGGATGTAAGCTTTAAAATATCGTCATCATCGAGATTCCTATCAGATATTATTTTTTTTATCGTTTCCCTCAGGTTCTCTGAAAGCTGTTTTTCTGTATCTGGATAGTATGATTCATTTTGGTATGCTTCTAGAGCATCATAAATCTCAAGGGACTCATAGCCGGACTCATGCCACTCCAAATCCCAATCATCAGGAAACTCATCAGATGCCTCGTCAAGCGTGACAAATCGCTTTACGTGCTTCGGATTTACCAAGACGAGTTTGTTATTCAGAGTTTCAAAATAAAAAGGTTCATTATGCTTAAGTGAAGAAGGGATGCTTTCAAATGTCCCCAAAGTGATGGGATACCAAATCGATTTAGGCCTACCGCTGGGCAAAATGCCAAGATTGCCCCAAAGTCCATCCATTCCATTCTCATCCTCTTTGAGCATCAAATGATAATTTGAACTTTGGTTCGATGTCCAAGGGTCTCCAAGTAATGCTCCTACTGTTGTTCTTAAGGCATAAGCCAGATCACGTAAGTTTGCAATGCTGGGTTCTGGATTCCCGTTTTCCCATCTTCCAATTGTTTGCTGTGTTGTATGCATCAGATCAGCTAACTGTTTCTGGGTAAGACGGGATTGCTTGCGGTAATCTTTAATTCTGTTCATGCTTAGCCTCCTGGATACATGAATTATAAATACACACATTATGTGTGTCAATAAAAAAATTGTGTGTATTTTCGTATTATCGGGGTAATTTAGGGTTCCAAGAAAAACACTCCCCCCAGCATTCACCTCTCCAACCCATCATCCAAGCCATTCATACCTGGGGGATGAGCCACCAAGGCCCATCCTCCAAAGTGAAGTGACATTATTGTTTCTCATCCATCGGTTCTTTCTGTTCAAGACTCCATATTGCTCGGTTCTTGCCGAAAACCAGACACGTTGCTACACCAATGACGCCCATCACTGCAAAAAGAAAAGCCGCTCCTGAACCCTTGCCCGAACCAAACAGGAAAATTAAAAGGTCATTCGTAGCATGTTCTGATACAAAAGGCTCGAATACCTTGTCGACCAGAAATCCCCCCAGCAAATACCCTACTGGTATGGTGCAGAATTGCAACGTATTCCTTGTAGCATACACACGGCCTTGCATCTCGATAGGAATATGGAGCCTCAGGATGGCACCCAGGTTCGTACCCATAAGAGGTATGGCAATCCAACCAAGTATTGCACCTATACACCACACAGGAATTGATTTCCCGAAAGCAAGCATGAAATTCTCGGCACTCATCGAGAACAACAGCGACCAATAGATGACTTTCACCCTGCTTTTGGGTGCCCTGATGGCAGAAGCTACGATACTCCCCACCAGTGTTGCAAAACCGGTCACCATGGTAACCCAACCAAGTGCTGTTGCACCGCCTCCTGCTCGAGAGAGCAACATGGCAGGAAGTGCTGCATTGTAGAGAGAAACGGTCAGGTTGATGGCAGAGAGGAACAGTATCAGGTTCAGGATGCCGCGATTCTGTTTGAGATAGCGAATTCCTTCCCCTGTGGCCTTCAGAACCGATTCTTTATCAGTCTTGGAAACAGCATCCTGCTGCGGGATCCTGATACAGGACAAGAGGATGATGAAAGAGAAGAGAAACGTTGAGACATCCACAAGAATAATCGCCTGCATGCCTGCAAAGGCATAGAGAGCAGTGGCGATTATTGGTGTAAGCATGGTATTCAGGGCATTGGAAAAGGATTTCAGACCACTGACTTTCTGATAGAACCTACGGGGGGTTATCAGGCTCATTGCAACCTCCGAAGCCGGTTGTTGCACCGTGTTCATCATCCCATTTATCACATTCAGACCATAGAGATGCCAGATTTGCAGTTGACCTGTCTGCAGCAGTACAAACACAACAATCGTGCTGATTGCCGCCAGGCTATCACAAACGAGCATGGTCCGTTTCTTGTTCCAGGTGTCGCTGAGCGCCCCTGCGAACATACTGAGAAGAATGTACGGTGCATACGAGCACACAGACAGCAGTGCTGTCGATAACGCAGAACCACTTTTCTCGTACAGATAGAGAACCAGTGCAAAACTGGTCATCGAGCTCCCGAGTTGAGAGCATGACTGGGTAATCCAGAGCATGAGAAATGCCTGTAAATCCCGGTGAATGAGTGTTTTTATGTTCATATTGACTTTGCTTCCTTACTTGTTGAATTTGGTAGGAAAATGCAAAGTCCTTTGGACGAGAGAGGTTACGACTCCATGCAGCTTCGTCCTTGTCAGACCTTGCATGGAGATGAAGCAATGCAGAGCATATCGTATTCCTCCTTTTGGAAGGAGTATAGCAAAGAGGAAAATGTATGTCATCAGGATTATCGACACTAGGAAAACCCCATTTTCCATTCTCTGAAGCAAAAGCCAACTATCCTGCTCTTTTCCTGTATCTGAATTAAAGGAGCCAACACAGTGGCAACAGTCATCAGAAGTCTCGGAATCAACGGAATAGAAGGATACCCACTTGCAGTGGAAGTAGCGATCATAGCAGGCCTGCAGGCAACCACCATCGTTGGCCTTGGTGATGCAGCAGTGAAGGAAGCAAAGGACAGGATGGAAGCATGCACAGAAGAACTCTCCTATGCCTATCCATCAAAGAAGGTCGTGGTAAATCTTAGCCCCAGTGACATCCCCAAGAGGGGAGCCTATCTCGATCTCCCCATGCTCCTCGGCCTCCTGGTTGAATCGAAGCAGGTCAGGCCAAGGATTGAGGACTGGCAGGAAATAGCCTGTGTTGGGGGAATCAGCACCACAGGAACCCTCGTCGGCTTCAACGGTGTACTGCCCATGGCAATCCAGGCACACCGCATGGGATGGAAGAAACTCATCGTACCGCTTGATTGTGCCAATGAGGCTTCCCTGGTCACGGGACTGGAGATCATCGCCTGTGAGACCATCACAGAGGTAATCCAATACCTGGAAGGCCGGTTGCATCTCTCCCCCCATAAAACAGACCAGGACCCCATCCTTCAGAAAAATGCCAGCAAGGACGGCGATTTCATCGACGTCGTCGGACATGACGACATCCTCCCTTACCTTGCAGCAGCTGTTGCAGGGAACCACAACCTTCTCTTGGTAGGTATACCTGGAGCTGGGAAGACGCTCATGGCCCGGTTGCTCCCCACCATCCTCCCCCCAATGAATGAGCAGGAAATATTGGAAGTCTCCTCAATTTACAGCATAGCAGGGGAACTTGACGGCCATGAGCTCAAGAGAAACAGACCCTTCAGGTGCCCCCACTACAACATGTCCTCCCATGCCCTCATAGGAGGGGGCCCACAGGCAAAACCAGGGGAAGTGACCCTTGCCCACCGAGGTATCCTCTTTCTCGATGAACTGCCCGAATTTGGACGGAAAACCCTCGAATCCCTTCGCCTCCCCCTTGAGGACAAACGCGTTACCATCAGCCGGGTAAACCAGACCAACCGCTATCCCTCCGACTTCATGCTTGTAGCAGCCATGAACCCCTGCCCCTGTGGCTACGCAGGCACCTCACGTTGTGAATGCACCCCCTATGCCATCAGGACCTACCGCCAACGCATATCAGGCCCCATCCTCGACCGCATCGACATGCAGAAGTACGTCGGTAGGGTGGAGTTCAAGGACGGTCATCTCATGAAAGGCAATACCAGCTCCAAGGACCTCAGGGACTCGGTCATGGAGGCGCGTGAGCGCCAGAGACACCGCTTTCTGAAAGGAGGGGAGCCTATTACCACCAACTCCCAGATGAACAGCTCCCAGCTTCGAAGGTACTGCACCCTCGACGACAAATGTGCCGCTCTCCTCCAGAAAACCTATGAAAAGGACCAACTCTCGGTCCGCGCCCGCTACAAGACCCTCAAGCTTGCCCGAACCTTCGCCGACATACAGGGAAGTGCCACCATTGAGAGAGCCCATCTCATCCACGCACTCTTTTCCCGTGACCTCGAAAAGGAGATGAATCATCATGCATGACCAAACAATCTACTGGATCTGGCTCAATGAAATGCGGGGGATCACCCTCAGGGATAAACGGAAACTCATCTCAGTTCTCTCCACTCCTGAGAACATCTTCCACGAATCAACCACCACTATTGCCGACATATTGGAAACAAAGAAACAAAGGAATGGTTCCGTCGCTGAAAGCAGGAGGGAACCCTATGGGGCCGTCTGGAATACACGCAGCCTTGCCGATGCTGAAACCATCCTTGCCAACAATGAACAGCACTCCATCCATCTCCTCTCCCCTGATCACCAGCACTACCATTCAATCTATACAAATGATACCAAGGCACCCCTGGTGCTTTACTACAAAGGCAGGCTCTCCCCACCTGAAATACCCATCACAGGTGTCATCGGGTCTCGTGCAAGCACATCCTACGGGAACCTGGTGACCAAGGCCGCAGTAGCAACCTTGGTTGAAAAGGGGACCATTGTTGCCTCAGGGCTCTCATTCGGTATTGATGCCCTTGCCCATCAGACCACACTTGAATACAACGGTATTACCTACGCCTTCATCCCTTGCGGCCTGCACAAAGCACAGCCGGCATCACACAGTGAACTCATGGAGCAGATAGCAGATACCGGGGCAGTCATCACCCCCTATGCCTATGGCAAGGAAGCCTTGCCCTTCCGCTTCATCGGAAGGAATGCCGTACTTGCCACCTGGTGTGACACCCTCCTGGTCGTTGAAGCCCGGAAGCGGAGTGGCAGCATGCATACTGCCCGCAGTGCCCTGAAAAAGGGGAAACAGGTACTGGCCGTCCCCAACACCCTGCTTGAACCAAGAAGCTCAGGCACTAACCTCCTGCTCACTGAAGGAGCCAAGGCCTACTATGACGACCAACTGCAATTCGGTGGCTGCTACAACAGCATACCCACCTCCCATCCCGATGAGGAGGACGTCATACTGGCCCTGAATGGCAACCCCCTCACCACCAGCGAGATTGTGGACATGGTCCCTGATCTGAGCCTCTCTGTCATGGAGTGCCTTACAGAAATGGAACTCTCAGGGAGGATTGTATTTCGCCCGGATGGCAGGTGGCATCTGGTAGGAGGCCTTTGATCATATGCCCAGGAGGAAGAGGAACGACACCCCAGGGACCATTCATCACGTCATCCAGCGAGGCAACAACAGGAACTACATCTACGAGAACACCCGTGACAAAAAGGAGTTTCTCAGTCTTCTCTCGACAGCACTGACCACCCACGGTGCACTCCTGCTCCAGTACGCCCTCATGGACAACCACTACCACCTCCTCATCAAGGTTGGTAGTGTTCCCCTCTCTTCCATCATCTGGTTTCTCAACCGTCATTACAGTCTCTACTACAACAGCCGGTACAACCGCACCGGAACCATCTATGGAGACCGCTACAAGAGCTACCTTGTGAGTGAAACCCATAAGCTCTTCAGCATCATCCGCTACATTGTCCAGAACCCCGTCAAGGCCGGCCTTGCTGCCACCCCCTCTGCATACCGATGGAGTGGTCACACGGAAGTGTGCACTGGAAACATCCATATAATTGCAAGGACAACCTTGCTCTCCCTCTTCTCTCCTGATCCCTCCTTGGCACTGGATCGCTACAGGGAGTGCACAGAACATGAGAACTGGACTCCTCAAGTAGGCTTTGCCACCATCATCGACAAGAGAGAGGAAACCAGGGAACGGCTCTCCTGTCTTCTGGATCGGACACTCGCAAAGCGGAACCTTGAGGATCTTCGTGCCATGGTTGTCTCAGGAGCAAAATCACCACTCTCCAGGGAACTCAGGAACCAATTTGTTCATGCTGCAGTTACTGACGGCCATGCCCTCAGGGACATCGCCAGCTTTCTCCATGTAAGCCATGAGACCGTAAGGAGGATCAGCAAGCAAGAGGCAAGGTAATCTTATTGGTATCTCTCAAACAACTGTTTGCCTCTTCTTCCAGTGCGTGACTGCATGAAACACCACTTCCTCGATGCCAGTAGCATCAATTCTCTTGATACAGGTCAGAAACTGATTTGCATCCTTGCTTCTCGTTTCCACCACGAGTGCATCCCCATGGTGGCACTGCCTTTTCCACTCGACATCGATGAAAGAAGGGTAGTACGTATCCATATGCTCAAAGGGAAAGGAGGCCATCATCCAGTCAATGTAGCTCAGGTTGTTCACATGCCTGTTGTAATCATAGTCATAGTAGTCCATGTGCACCTTGTCCCTGCTCACAACCCCTTTGGAGAAATCCTCTTGTCGAGGGAACTTCGGAAAAGCAGGATCGAACCACCTCTCGTTTGTAGGTGGAAAGAGCAACCTGCTCTTAAGGTATGATGGCTTTTCGGGTCTTCCCTGTTCCATGTCCAGGACAATCCAATGGTTGTATGCCTCAAAAAGAGGCTCTCCACCCACCTCCTTAGCCGTAACAGCACGAGGGAAGAAGAGCCTATGCCCTTCTTGACACCACGTCTCAGCCTCGAATCCAGTCCTCCAGGAAGCAAGATTGTGTATGTACATCCTGGTCCTGAAGATCATCCAAGCCCGATGTTCACCGTCCAAGAGCGCTCTATGCCCGCAACCAAACATATCGGCATGTATTGCAGACATTTCCTGGTTGATCGCAAAGTACTTCACTGGCTTCACACGGTAGAACGTATCACAATCGACAACCCGTACCCGATCATTCCCATACCCTATATTATTGGCATCAATATCCATATACTCACCTTCCAATTCACAAAGCCAGCTTTGAAACAAGCATCTCAAGATTCGTATGAACTTCTGACAATGCTCTTTCCGACTCAATAATCCTTGCCATGTACTCACGCTCGAGCTCCTCGACAATGTCTCGTTGCCGCTCCAGCGGAGGAAGACCAACTTTGAAATTTCGTATACGGTCGAAAGGAATGTTTCTCCTGCTCACATACCTTTCCTCACGTACCCTGTAATCAGGGCTGTTCAGGTACCAGTAGTACAGATATGCAGGAAGCGCCTTTGTCTTATCAACCCTGATCAGGGCTACCCCTGGCTCCAGATAGTAGAGATCATCGCAATCTATCACAGCGGCATGACCCAGGGAGCCGACATAGGTGAACAGGATATCCCCAGCATGGAGACGCGCACAGCTGATCTCATGCAGGACCGTATCATCAAGACGTTTGGCATCTGACAAATCGAGACGACCGTTCTTCACATTGCACCCTCTCAGGGCAATACATGCACCCGAGTCAGCATACCTCACAAACTTGTTATACTGGTAACCAGGAATCTTCGAGACTTCAGCAACAGCAGAAACAGGGAAGCGGGGCGCATCATGAATGGACATCATGAGCTCACACAGACGCTTCTCAAAGTGTTTTCTCAATAGGGAAATCCTCTTTCCCAACAAGCGCTCAGACGCTTCAAGGGAACGTATTGTCTCACTTACCTGCTTCTGTACTCCCATAGGGGGAACCCTGATCATGGCATCATTGGCATCGCTGCAGCGCAGTACTCCCTTGTGGTTGGTTCTCTTGAGCCATACCCCGCGGGCCCAAGCCCCGAATGCATGTAGCAGGTACTCTTCTCGTACCCCTTCCTGTGGGACAAGGCTCAACAGGTTTCCATCTACAGCCGAACTCTTAGCCAGGATCCCCCTCCTGCCCGATTTGATGCTTGTGGCATATTTGGGAATAAGCACCGTATCCCTGTCAAACATCCTTGCAGTGGTTACCTTCGGTGAGATCCTGAGCACGGACGAACTGACGAGGAGGCAATCACTGGATTTGCATGCAAGATCTGATGTCCTCACATACCCAATCCCTGTAGGGGAATCTGTGAATGCATAGGACCTTATGTTCTTGCCCCCTTTGATGGCCGCCACTTTGCCAACAGGCAGGAAAGGCGCCTGATCAAGCTTCTTAGCCAACGAAGCAAGCACGGTAGGGGAGACAGCCAACGATGCAAGATCATTCCCTGTCTTCTCAATGGCTTTTTCAAGCGATGCCTCTGATTCCCCTTCACAAGGGTGATTACTCTCAACATAGTGGAAAGGCCTGAGATCACACCTGTTTTCCATGACCTCTTTCCTGTCCACAAGGCAAGCATAGTGGGGCACTTCCCGTCTCTCGTTGTATATGTGGGATATCTCACTGATCAGTATGAAGGAAGGCCTCTTGTCTCTAGTTTGTGAAGATGCATCGATGAAAAGAATGGTGTCCTCCCTTCTTCCCTTTCGTATGACAAGCACATGGCGATGCATCGTGTCTGCATGATGGCCATAGGCCGGGATTCTGATGACGGCATCGACAAGGTTGTTATCCAGAAGCCAGCTTCGTATTGTCTTCTCAGCCCTTTCCCGGCTCAGGGCCCCTTCGCCCAGGGCAAAGGCTGCCGTTCCTCTCTCACTGAGGCATGACACTGAGTGCATGACGTATGCCAGGTCAGTCTTTGCCTTCGGAGCCAGGACTCCTGCAGGACTGAAACGGCTGTCCTTTACAAGAGAGGAATCCTCATCTCTGGCCCATAGCTTCCTCACAGGGAGTATGCTGGCGATTGCGTCAAACGTACGTCCTCCAAAGGATTCGAAAGACGTCAGTGAGTCGCCATAGGCCAATGAGAAACGAGTTGGGTCGAGATGGATGAGAAACATGAAGAAACGGGCCATGTTGTACTCTGGTATCATTTCGCTCTGGCCATACAAACAGCCCCCCTCGGCAAGGCGGAAGCGTGCATGGGATAAGAGCACACCTGTTCCACAGTAGGGGTCATAGAATGACTGTATGGACTTACTTCCCCTGCTCACAAGGAGTATAAGCAAGTCAGGTACAAGCCGTGCTTCGAATATCCCGTCTCCTGTTGCCTGAGGCCTGGAATACTGGTCAAGCAGGTGCTCAAAGGTACTCGTCATATCGAAAATGGCCTCTGGACTGATACTGGAGACGGCCTTCATCAGGCTGTATAGCTTCTGCTTTCTTGTTCTGGGAACAGCACCCAGTTCAATTTCATCTTTAGCAAGATGACTTGAGAGGTTCCTGAAGACGCTCTCACTTGCGTATCCGACCGCTGATTCCTCAATATCGGAAAAGACCCATTCCAAGGTCTTCCCCAGATTCCCATCTCTTGGGGCATCCCGGTACACATTGCAGAAGAGTCCACTTGGAGGAATGAAGAACCCAATCGTGGAAGACGCCTCATCTGCAAGCGCTTCTACCTCCTCGTCATCCATGGTTCTGTATCGCTTCTGATGCAACACCAGTTCCGGTTGATCTTCTGCGAACTGCTCCATTTCCTGGGAGAGATACCGATAGATAAGCATTGCAATGATGTATCGACGGGAGTCCCAACCAGGAAAACGTTGCTCCAGAACCTCGGCTATCTTCCATGCCCTGGCGGAAAGTATCTCTGTGTTTTCCTTCACTTCACCTTCAGGCAATCTCATATCGCTTCGAGACCTCAGCACGACGGACCTTCTTGGAAGAGGTCATGGATAGCGGTTCATCAGCCACCGAGACCATCTCTATCCTCTTATAGGGAAGAAGGGTAGCGTTGACCTCTTTGACTATCTGCTCCATTCTCTCCTGTATCGCTTCGGCAGTCTTTCCTTCGGCAAATGCCTGGGAGGGGAAGATGATGACCCTCACATGCTCACCGGCGCTTTGCTTGTCCTTGATGTACCCAATGACACACAGCTGCTCAATCTCTGTGTAGAGCTGGAATTTGTCCTCAATCTCTTCTGGGAAAATGTTCTTCCCTCCCTCGCTCACAATCACTGATTTTGCCCTCCCACTCAGGAAAAGGTAGTTCTCCTCATCCACCTGTCCAATATCCCCTGTATTGAGCCATCCATCCTGGTCAAGAACCTCAGCTGTGGCCTCGGGATGCTTGTAGTATCCTTTCATCACCTGGGGGCCACGAATGAAGATCAGTCCGTTTCCATCCTCGTCAGGGTCGACTATCTTGCACTTGGTACCTGCAACCACCTTCCCGACAGAGGATTCCTTGAACGCATAGATGGGATTGAGATGTGTGATGGGCGAGGTCTCGGTAAGACCATACCCTTGTACGAAATCAATACCGAGTTCGTTGAATCCCCTGAACGTCGATGCAGGAAGCGGTCCACCCCCGCAAATACAGATCCTGTTGGTGTCGAGCGAGAGTCTCTTGAGCAGGAACTTGAACCAATGCTTTCCCACGTTGAGGCCAAACGTTCTCTTGAGCCACCCAGAGATGCCCATAAGGCCCCGTATGGTTCCGTATACAAGCCTGCCTTTTTGTTTCAACCCAGCCATAACAGCTCCATACATCTTGTTGAAGAGCATTGGAACGCCGAGGAACATGGTTACCTCTCCTTCCTTCAGATCCTTGAGCATCTGCGATACAACAAGTTTCTTGCCGAATACCACGGATGCCCCAACACCCACAGCTTCAAGAAATACCGCAAGGAGCGTATAGGCATGGTGTATCGGCAGAATTGCATAGAACACGTCTGTCTCGAAGATATTCATGTTTGCCTGCGAGAGGAAGATGTCTGAGACAAGATTCTTATGGGTCAACATGACTCCCTTCGGAGTCCCGGTTGTCCCGGAGGTAAAGAGAATCTGTGCAATATCATCCTCACCACATGGTTCAGGCTCGACATATTCGGCGCTCTTGTGCATGATCCATTCAGCCGGCCCGTTCTCCTCAAGACATGCAACTGCCTTCATGGGAAGTTCTGAAGCAACGTTCTTCAGTCTGTTGCTATCGGTAAGCATCGCGACAGAATCGGAGAACTTTGCGAGTCGTATAAAGTCCTCGTCGCTTAATGCATTGTCCAAGGGTACCACAGTGGCTCCTGCGAATATGACAGCAAAATATCCGAATCCCCATGCCACGCTGTTCTTTCCACTGACAATGACCTTGTCTCCCTTTCTGATGCCGGAACCGAGGAGCCAAGAGGCAATTCCTTTCACGATGGGAAGGGCTTCACTATAGGTATAGGAAACAGGTTTTGGAACGAACTCTTTCCAACAGACCCGACTGCCAAAGCGTTCGACGGTTATCTCAAAAAGTTCCTTGAGGGTAGGCCACGTTGCATGGTACATCGTGCCCTTATAGGGATACAGCTTGTCCCATGGTGTGAAGGAATCTTTTGTTCTCATGGTTGATCCTCCTGTAGATGAACACGCCCCCCTTTGCAACGAAGGACGATGATGACAATCATATGTCCATAAATTCTTTACACGTGTCTATAATGTTTCGTATTACACTCAACCTGTCAACGACCTCCATTTGTACTAGCATTTGTAATTACAGTTTTGTATCAAGTGTAATTATAGGTGCATGGTTATATCAGGTATTCGAGGAAGAACCCAGATAATTCTGTCAAAAAAAGCCAGAACGGCAAAAAAATAAAAAATTTGCCGAAATGGCTCAGGAGGTGGTGAGTATGAACAAGCATGCAATCATTCGAAATTTACCTGATGGCACGTGTACGAGACAGCAGATTCTACGTGCAGCTAGGATTGTCGAGCCCTCCTTCAAGGAGACGCAGCTCAGATATTTAATGGGAACCTTGCACAATTCCAGACTGATAGTTAGGGTTGGACGCAATCAATACAAGAAAGTTGGGAAGGATTCGAAGAAATGTGAGCTCTGCTGATTTGTTACACTCAAACCCCTGAAATACTCCATTCTCGTTGAATAATGCTCGGTTTCATAACGAATTCCGGGCTTTTTTTGTTGCAATTCACCGATGATTCTTGTACAAGATTGAGTGTAACCGTTAAACTCGTACAGGAGGCAGCATGTACCACGATTTCACCATCAATATCCCTGAGATAAAGGGCAAGATCACCATCAAGAGGAAAGGTGGTTCTTCCTTCGTGCTGTTCGAATATGAGCGGGTATATGACCCGGCCCGTAAGTTCAACATCCCCAGGCGGGCGATCATCGGCAAGGTCAGCAAGGAAGATGCCTCCCTGATGTACCCGAATGAGAACTACCAGACCCACTTCCCCTCTGCGGTCCTTCCAGAGGAGAGACCCCAGGCCTACAGGAGCTGCTGCCTGAGGATCGGGGCCTACCTGGTCATTGACAAGGTGGCCCGGGAGTATGGGCTCACCCACATGCTCGAGAGACATCTCGGCAAGGATGGCGGCCTGCTGCTCGACCTCGCCTGTTTCTCCATCATCAATGAGGACAATGCAGCGCAATACTATCCGGACTTTGCCTTCTCCCATCCCCTGTTCTCACACAACATGAGGATCTACAGCGACTCGAAGGTCTCCAGGCTGCTGGGTTCCCTCACAAGAGAAAGGTGTATTCACCGGGGTATATTCTCATGCAGCCCAGCAGGTGATCGGGTACATGCAAGAGCAGTTCCCCCTGCTTTCCTACAGGGTTTTGAACTGTCTTGGCTAAACGAGTTCTTCAATCACCAGTTGGCACATAATCAGATCTTCCTCGAAGTGGAGAAGGACAGTGGTGATTTTGTGTTCTCCATGCTTACAGAAAAATTCCCAGGCAAGGTGTTATTGAAACCCAAAGCCCAAGAGATACTGCGGTACGGTACTGATGATGGGATCATCATCAACCATCTGGTCACAGAGGCTCCCAAGTCTGACGGCGAACGGTATCAGGTGCCTTTGGAAAAATTACTAGTTGATCTGGTTGCAAACAAGAATCTGATGCTCTCCAAAGGTGATTATCCCGCTGCAATCGAGCTGATGTTCACGAAATACCGCATCGACCAGGTCTCAATGCTTCGTTATGCACGAAGGAGGAATAAGGTGAAGACTGTGTTTGACTTCCTTAGAGACAAGACTACGATTGAACTTATGGTTTAGGGGTGATGTATGGTGAAACCTGACTGTTTTACACGTGAGCATGCCTGTTGAAAAGAGATAGGTTCAACAGGGTTACTGATCCATCAAGTTTCAGTGGAGCAAACATCAGGAATACCAAGCATGCCAAATTATCGTCGCTGAGAAAGTTTGACGCTGAGGCTTTTGCGTATGCGGTTCAAGCTATAGAGTTGTTGGAAGGATAATAAAAGGGGAGAAGGACATAGGGCTATCTGTTCTATTCCAAGTGGGCCTAATGTTCCAGACAGGTGACAGCTACTGCTAACGTACCAGTATGGGTTGTAAAAGTACACGGAAAAGTGAAATGCTGATCAGCTTTCTCGTATGTTTCCTTAATCGATGAGAAAAACTATCTTGCAATAACGACCATGATTTTCGCTCCTTATTTCAAAATAGATTTACATATTGAAATAATCATGCTACTGTAAGGTGTGTTATTTCAATATACTGTGGAGGAGAGAGAACAATGGAGAGCAGGGCAGGGTCGTTTGCTTCAAAGCTGTATGGGGAATTGGCGTACCAGTCGTTCCTTCCTTCCCCCCTTCCACCGAGTCCTGCAATCATGAACGACCATGAGATGACACAATTGCTGGTCAGGGCGCACACATGGATCGCCAAACTGGAAAGCATTGCATCGCTGATCCCGCATATCGCATTGTTCGTGTCAATGTATGTACGTAAGGAAGCCTTGATGTCATCCCAGATTGAAGGTACCCAGTGCACACTGGAGGATGTACTCGATCCGACGGTGGATTCAAACGCGAATCGAGATGTTGCGGATGTCATCAACTATATCAAGGCCACCGATTACGCGATCAATCGTTTAGGGGAGTTGCCACTTTGCAATCGTTTGATCAGGGAAACCCATGCAGTGTTGATGAAAGGGGTACGAGGACAAGAAAAGAGCCCCGGGGAGTTTCGTACCTCGCAGAATTGGATCGGCGGAGAAGGGGTTTCTTTGAAGAATGCGCGATTCATACCCCCTCATCCGGATGATATGGTTGTTGCAATGTCTGATCTGGAGAAATATATGAATGCTCCTGATAATCTTGATGTGCTGGTAAGGGCGTCTTTGATCCATTACCAATTCGAGACTATCCATCCATTCCTGGACGGGAATGGGCGCATAGGACGCTTATTGATCACCCTGTTTCTCATCGAGCAGAAATGCCTGACGACTCCCGCCCTGTACATCTCCTACTTTTTGAAGAAGAACAGGATGGAGTATTTTGATCGATTGACTCTGGTTCGCTCGAAGGGAGAATATGAACAGTGGATCAAGTTTTTCCTGAGCGCTGTCTCTGAATCGGCACAGGATGCCTATGAGAACATAATGCGCCTGGTAAGACTCCACGATGAGCATGTGGCTCGTATCAATACCTTGGGACGTGCAAGACTTACGGCTCTTCAGCTGTTCTCTTACCTGGAACGTAATCCCATTATGGAAATCAATCAAACTGCCCAGTTCTTGAGCCTTTCATTCAATACCGTCGCAAGTTCGGTCAAGCGTCTGGTCGACATCGGTATCTTGATACAATCTGGCGGGGATAAGAGGAACAGAACATTCAGTTACAAGGAATATCTGAATATTCTACGGGAAGGAACCTGACAGCTACTGGAGTGCGGGAAAAGAAGGTAGGTATGGTAATATAATATTACTAAAGAATATTATTAATATTCTTGACATTATAATCAGTGCATGCGTAAATAAACTTATAGATTACTGAAGTCACTCTATAAGGAGAATCGTCTATGCAGAAAACTGGTAATGCTCAAGTTATCAACTATGAAGAAGTAGGTAAAAGGATCAAGGAATTGAGGGTCTCTCATGACCTCAGTCAGAAAGATTTCGCTCATAGGCTGAATATGTCTCAGGGGCATCTCTCCAGGGTGGAAAAAGGTGCAATCATATCTGCTGCTCTCTGTGATCTGATCGCTGAGAAGTTCAATACCACCAAGGAGTATCTTCTCTATGGAGTGAAAGCAAAGCCCCTGGGGATAACTTCGTCGACGACTACCGTTCCAAAGAGTCATTCCGACGAATTCTCCGGTTTTTCATTGGATCAGGCTGATTCCATCGCTAGCTCAAACAAGCAGATAAAGAAAATTCTTCAAGCCTGTAATTATGAATATTCATTCACGGTCAATGAAATGAGGGATATTGACAGTATTCTGCATACTGATGACCAGCTCTATCCAACCACATCATATACTTTTTCTATTTCAGTTGAGTGCATACCCTCTGGGTATGAGTGGGTTGCAACTGAGGTGAAACGTAGTGAATCTAATCTTGAAAAAATGGAAGATCCACATACAGAGATTGAGTTCAGGAAGCGGTTGGAGAAGATGGGGAGAAAATACAACCCCAGACAGACGGCAAAGGATACCTGCCTGTTTGTGCCATATGCTTTCAGGATGTTCTCCCCATATGATTTTTTGGATACTGAATATGGAAGAGTTGGTGATATCTATCGATACAGGGAAGCAAAGGAGATAGCACTCTATAACGGTTTGCCGATCCCGAAGGACTGTGGCGATCCAATCGTCGACAAGCTTTCACCCGATAGGAATGTGTATCTATCAGATGGCACGATAGATAGGGAGGCCGAATTTGAACGCTTCAAGCAACTCATACGATCTGGGGTTGGTGGTAAATCCTTGTCTCCAAGTCCGGTCCGTGCCATCGAAGGTGATTGGGTCTCCAGTGGTAGTGGGGTTGTCTACAAAGGGCGTACGTATAGTTTAGGTTCTCTGGGGTGTGCCAGAATTACCGTAGATGAACACGAATATGGGGATAGTGAAGTTCAGTTCATTATTGATGACAAGCGAATCAGTGCATCTCAGTTCATCGATATGCTTTCCACCTATGAAGGCTGGAAGATGAGCTTCAAGTTTGAATCTAACTGATGCTGATGCAACAGAGCTTCTAGCATCTAGAAGTGAATAGTTCATGGATGTTTCTGAGAATAAGAAATTCATCCTAAGAAGGCCAATGCACCATTTGATCAGAAATCATTTGGGCCATTGGCCTTTGTCTCATCTTAGCAAAGCTCCTAGTTTTGTAAGAAAAAAAGGATTATATGAGGATTGCCTCCATTTCTTTTCAGGATAAGAAATGGTACAAAACTAACCATGAGAGCTGAAAGTTATTACGTTGGGAGGAGAGCATGATCATCTATCTGGTCGGTATGGGCTGTGTAGGAAAGACAACAATAGGAAGGTTGCTGGCTGAGAAGCTTGGTTTTACATTCTTTGATTTGGATAATGAAGTCGAGAAATTCTACCAGAAGCCGATAGAGAGAATACAGAACGAGTTCCTGACGCTGTATGGGTTCAGGGAAAAAGCCAGTGTGGTCTTGGACCAACTTTTTTCCGGGAACATTGATTGTGTGGTTGCAGGGACCCCAGCAGGTTTGAAATTCGCCTATAACAGTGTCTACAAGCGGCATAAGAAGGACAAGGAACTCTACTCAATTCATCTATTCGATACCTGCGAGAATGTACTGAACAGGTTGACGTTTTACGACATAGATTCAAACCCTATCGATGAACCTATGACTCCAGAAAAAAGAAAGCGATATCTACGGGAAATCAAGGCAGACTACAACTACTTCAAGAGCTCATACGAGCGTGCTGACCTGAGAGTCAGCATTGAAGGTGTTCCATTGCATGACATCCCCGATAAGATTGTTGCAGAACTAGAGCAACTGCAACAGTAGGGATTCTTACTGGTGGTGCTTATATGCGTTTAGCCTCTTCCTGCCAGGAAGTGGAGAAATTCTCGGCCCTGGAGCCTTCCTCTACGCTTCTCCAATGACTGTACTCTCCATTGAGATCTTTCATTCCTAACCCAATGCTGTTTTCATGAGACGTCTGGTCTGCCCTACCAGGTAAAGTGGTAGCGTCACCAAGGTATAGCGGTAGTCGGACTTTGGTAGGGGAGATTTCACCGTCTCTACTACCGGGGTATTGGTGGAAAATCGTAAAGCCATGGAACGTTGTTTTGTTTCCATGAACACATGCAAGGATTTCAAAGTACCTGTTTTCCCGGATTTTACCTCGATGGGAAGGAGGGTATTACCCTGTTGGATGAGAAAATCAACTTCTGCATTGGACTGGGTTTTCTCCCGGTTCCAATAATAGAGCTCGGGGTTCATGTAGCCAGGCTGGCTGTAGAGCAGGTGTTGTCCGATGAACTGCTCTGCCAGGGCTCCCTGGCATGAGAAAAACAGACCCTTGTCTTGGACAATATCTGCGATTGATAATCCTTGCAGTGTCAGATAGAGGCCGATATCTAGTAGGATGCCTTTGGCATACTTCTGATTGATCTCTGTCTTCAAGGGGAGGTTGTTTGCACTCGAATGATAGGTTCTATACAAAATCCTTGCATACTCGAACAAGGTCAGTATCCTGTCAGTGACCGTGCTTCGGCATTGGGGGAGCAGCTCTACATATTTGATTTTCTTCCCGACAGTGCTTCCCAGTTTGTCAAACACTTCCTGTAGTTTTGAAATATCTATCCGTGTCTGATATTTAGCAAAGTCATCACGATAGGTGTTGAGGATGGGGTATTTGATTTTATCAGCTTCTAGTAATGATCTTGCACAGAAAATAAAACCCCGGTGTTTCCTTTACCTGATGGTACTGGAATTCCGGGGTTCTTCTCTGTATGGAGAGTCTTACTTGAAGAATACGTGACAGATACACTACTGATGATTCACTCATCTCATTGAAAATACTCTCTTTGTACTGGGTAGTAACTGTGAGTAGTGATGCTTAGGTAGTACCTAGAAAATACCTAGAAAAAGTTTGACGGATAGAAAAAAGCAGGGTAGCATAGAGATATCAACCAAACAAAAGGAGAAACGAATGAAAAAATCTATCGTTCTGATTCTAGCAATCTTGCTTACCATTTCGATGACTCTTCCTCTCTATTCACAGGGAACAAAGGAAGCTGCTGTCGATACCTCTCAGTATGTCTATGAGACACAAGGTCCTAATGGGGAAGCTCCGACGGATTACTCAAACGTAGTACTCAGTGATGAAGAGAAAGCGACTGTTAAGCAGTCAGGCTATAAAGTAGCCATTCTCATGCACGAATCTTCTGACTGGGTAAATGCAGTAATCGCAGGTGCTCGCTCTATGAGCCGGGAACTTAATATGAATGTTGTTGCTGTTACAGATGCCGGACAGGACCCGAATAAGCAACGCACTGATATTGAGACGACGCTTGCACTCAATCCGGATATTATCATCACCCTGGTTCTTGACCCGGTCAGCGGGTCCGTAGCTCTTAAGCAGGCTATCGACAAGGGAGTTAATGTCGTACTTATCAGTAACTTGCCGAGCAACTTCACTCATGGAAAAGATTATGCTGGTATCGTTACCGATGATCTCTTCCAGATGGGAAAAAGTGTTGCTGACATGATCGGTACCTACTTGGATGGAAAAGGAGAGGTTGCACTCATGTTCCATGATGCAAACTACTATGTTACCAATCAACGCGATCAGGCTGTTGAGGCTGTCCTCAGAAGGGATTATCCTGGAATCAAGATTGTCGCCAAGCGTGGTATTGTAAATGCAAATGACTCTGAGACTTTGGCTTCCGCCATTCTTACCCAATACCCAGGAGTGGATGCAATCTATGCACCGTGGGATGTTCTTGCTGAAGGTGTTGTTGCAGCAGCGAGAACTGCTGGAAATAAAGACGTGGGAGTATTCACTATCGACCTTGGTGCAAATAACGTCATGGATATGGCAAAGGGTGGAAACATGAAGGGTGTAGTTGCAGATCTTCCCTTCGTCCTGGGAGAGAGTCTGGTAAAGATGGGGGCTCTGAGTATGCTCGGTAAAGAAACCCCTGCATTTGTAACCGTACCCGCTATCTCCATCACAAAGGAGAATATTTCGCAAGCATGGAAGCAGTCCCTGAATAGAGACCTTCCTTCTGAGATTTCTCAGGCATTGAAGTAACCATAACCGTGCTTGCCGAAGGAAACTTTGGCAAGCACATACTTTGAAAGGACTGTAAGAGACATGAATGATTATGCAATCGAAGCCAAAGGAATTGGCATTGGCTTCAACGGAATCCAGATACTTCACAATGTTGACTTCTCTGTACAGAAAGGGGAAGTGCATGCCTTGGTGGGTCCGAATGGAGCAGGGAAGTCGACTTTGGTAAAAATTCTCAATGGTGTGTATACCAAGGATGCAGGAACTATCTCCTTATATGGAGAAGAGCGCGATTATCACAGCCCAGAGGAAGCTCTCCAGGCTGGCATTGCAATGGTTTTCCAGGACCTCAGTCTGGTTCCAACTATGACAGTGGCACAGAATATCTTTCTCAAATCTATTCCATTCCGATATGGCCCTTTCATCAATGACAAAGTCAGTGCAGCACACGCCCTACAGTTGCTCGAGCGCATTGGTGTGAATGCAGAAATTAGACCGGATGACCTCGTCTCTGATCTGAGCATTGGGCAGCAACAGCTGGTGGAGATTGCCAAGGCTCTTTCAAATGATCCCAAGATTCTCATCCTTGATGAACCGACTGCCTCTCTGTCTACATCTGAAATTGAAAGGCTTTTTTCAGTCATCAATACTCTGAAGAAGAAGGGAATTACCATCATCTATATCACTCACTACCTGCAGGATATTTTTAAGATCTGTGACGGGGTGACCATGATTCGTGATGGGAGAGTTGTCTTCTCCAAGTCAACAAAAGCAATCACTTTGGAAGAACTTGTTGCAGCAATGACCAATGATCAAGGTGGAAAAGTCTCTTGGGAACATGTACAAGGTCTACGAGAAGCAAAACCACTATTAGAAGCTGTGAATATTACCACCCATTCCATCAATGGCGTTTCCCTTGCCGTGTACCCAGGTGAGATTGTGGGGATTGCTGGTCTTTTGGGAAGTGGGCGTACAGAATTGCTGAGAGCTCTTTTTGGTATAGATACACTACTAAAAGGAGAGATTCGTCTTGATGGTAAACCCATCGTCTTGCATTCCACCTCTGATGCTATAGAACATGGGATTGCTCTTGTTCCGGAGAATAGAAGGGAGCAGGGACTGGTACTGGACTATCCAGTTTCTGAAAACCTGGTGATGCCAATTGTCCATAGGATAAAAAGGCTCCTGTTTGTTGATGAGAGGAAGAAAGACTCCATCTCCAAGCAATATATCAAACAGCTTGGTGTTAAGACTCAGGGTCCTGAGCAAGTGGTAAGGTATCTTTCAGGGGGAAACCAACAGAAGATTGTGGTTGCAAAATGTCTTGCAAGTGATTCTCGTGTACTCTTGCTTGATGACCCCACCTTTGGTGTCGACCTGCAAGCGAAGCATGAGATTATGAAAATAATCCATGCCTATGCTGCAAAGGGCAATGCCGTTTTGATGGTGTCCTCTGAGTTCAACGAATTGGCAGACTACTGCGATTCCATCTATGTTATGAAGCGCGGAAAGCTTTCAGAATGTATGTCCGGTTCAACAACCGAAGACAATCTCCTATATATGGTCCAGTGATGTGAGGAACTACGAATGAATACGATGCTATCGCAAAAAATGAAACAGGTAAAATGGAGAGAGCTGGTCATCTATTACATCTTTCTCGGGGTGATTCTTCTTTTTTCTGTGCTACTCTTTGACAAGGGGTTCCTCTCAGGATCCAATCTTATGAACATCGCTCGCCAGACTGCTATGACTTCCATCATGGCGATCGGAATGACGTTTGTTCTCTCTACCGGTGAGATTGATCTCTCCTTCGGTTCGGTGGTAGCTCTTTCAGCTATCATCACTGCAAAAATCCTCAACAGTACTGGTAGCATTCTACTGGCCATAGTCTGTGGGCTTGCCATCGGAGCTCTCATCGGGCTAATTAATGGGCTGTTGGTTGCCAAGATGAATATTCCGTCATTCCTGGTGACCTTGGGCATGAATGGAATCGTGTTGGGACTTGCCCGCTGGGTAAGTAATTTGCAGTCAATCCCGATTAACAACGATGTTTTTACCTTTATCTTTGGTTCAGGGGATATAGGACCGCTGCCAATTCTCTTTGTCTGGACAATCAGTCTAACGATAATTGGGCATCTTTTGCTGAAGAAGACCCCATACGGAAGAAGGGTTCTTGCAACTGGTGGCAACAAGATATCTGCCATGTATTCAGGCATCAAGGTGCCCAACATCAAGATTTCTGTCATGCTGTTGAACTCTGTCATGGCTGCACTTGCTGGTATTCTCTATTCAGGAAGGTTGCACGGTGCCCGATATACCTTGGGGGAAAACGATGTAATGATCGTCATTGCTGCAGTCATCATTGGTGGAACCAGCATGAACGGTGGTAAAGGATCTGTTATAGGATCTCTCCTTGGGGCCCTCATTATGGGCATCCTGAACAATGGTTTGATACTTATGGGATTCTCCGTCGACCAACAGATGATTTTCCGCGGTTTGATCATCATTGTTTCAGTGGCATTAACGATGAGGGAGAAAGCAAAATGAAGAAAACCAAAGCAGAAATTGAGCAAATTATCCAATCCATGAGTCCTGCACAGAAAGCTGGACAGCTCTTTCTTCTTGCCTACCCTGGTAAGGACCCTGAAGTTATTCGTCCTCTTGTAGAGCAATATGGAATCTGTGGATGTTATATCAGCCAGGACAATGCCCAGACCTTCGATGAGGCTGAAACAATAACGACGAAACTTCAGACGATGAGTATGGAGAAGCATGGAATTCCCCTTTTGCTGGGAGTTGATCAGGAGGGTGCTTGGGGGGTGCTGCTTCCTGAATCCCACCCTGGGCCTGGAAACATGGCACTCAATGCAATTGAAGATATTGAGGCTGTTGCTTCCATGTATGGAATCATCGCAACAGAGATGCTAAGTGTTGGGTATAATACAGTGCTCGGCCCTTGCGCTGATGTGAACAGCGATCCCAGTTCTCCCATTATCGGCACTCGATCCTTTGGCGAATATCCTGAACAAGTGGCTAAGTCCGTGTCTCTAGCTGTTAGGGGAGCAAGGAAGCAAGGCATTCTTACTTGTCTGAAACACTTCCCTGGCCATGGAGCCACCAGTGGCGATACCCACCGTGAGATCCCTTATATTGATAAACCGTATGAGGCCTTACTTTCCTCCGACCTCGTGCCATTCAAGGCTGGTATTGAGGCCGGTGCAGAGATAGTCATGACCAGTCATATTCGGTATCCACAAATTGATAAGGACAACCCAGCAACCCTCTCAGAGAAAATCTTACAGGATATCCTAAGAAAGGATCTTGGTTTCTCTGGGTTGATACTCTCTGATAGCATGAACATGGGAGCAATCAGGAAAACCTATGATCCTGCCCAGTCAACGCTACTCGCTCTACAAGCTGGTGTCGATATCGTGATGCTCAGTGAAGAGCATTATGATTTCGAGACAGGTGACTATTTAAGTAAACAACTTCGTAGTCTTCATCTTGTGGAGGAAGCTATTGAGACCGGTATTCTCAATGACAGTCTGGTGACGGATAAGCTTATGAGGATTCTTGATTATAAGTTCAACAAAATGCAGGTGCGTACTCCTAGAATACCAAGTCAGCGTTTTCAGGAACATGCACAAATTGAACTAGGTCTAGCCAAACAGGCCGTGTCCTTACTTCAAACAGGATTTTGGCCTATTCCTCCCGAAGGTGAGATTATTTGCATCAATGCGACACCTGTTTCCAGTTACCGAAACATGGTAAACAGCCGAGGCATTGGACCTAATCAGGAGACTCCTGCTTTTGATAGTTTTGTTCATGAGCTTGAGGCCTACCGTAGGATACAGATAGTCTCCTATGAACAGGTACAAGAGAAAGAGGCTTCTCTGAAAGCAGCTACAGCTCTTATTGTGGTTACGGAGGATTATCCGCTTCCTGGAGAAGATTTCATGAAGCAGGAGCAACAACAGTTGGTACAAGATTTGTGTGCAAGATATCTAGGAAAAATTGTTATTGTAGGTCTGAGAAGCCCTTATGAGCTCGCTCTCTATCCAAAACAGGTTACCTATCTTTGTGCCTATTCAAGCAGAACCTGTTCTGCAAAAGCGACTGCACAAGTCCTCCTAGAAGGATCGTTGCAAGCTCAACAGAACAGAACTCCGGTTACCATCAGGATTGATGAATCGGAATTCGCATAAAACGCCTTGCAGTTGGTTTGTTCCAACAACTATACTGTGGATATGTTTAGTGAAAGAGAGCATATGAAGAAAGAACCTTCTCTAGATACAAGTCATGTGCCCCCACAGGGGGCGGTATATGTTTCGATTCTAGAAACATTGATAGAGAAGAACAATATTTTCTTCTTGGTTTTTGATCATACAGGGACCATTCTCTTTCAGAACATTCCCAACGGTAATAGAATCAAACGGATCGAGGATCTTACGTATCTGCTTCAACAGAAGAATATCGACAAGATCCGGAAGCTAATGGAACTCTCTATCGATGATGATATTGAGATTACCACCCATGATGGTTTCTTGGAATTTATTCTTTTTTCTCAAGCTTCACTGCCTGGGAAGTTTTTTCTCCAGGTAAAGATGCATCCTGCTGTTGAATCGACTCCTCTGGTACAGCCTGTTGGTGAGGAGAGTAGGGAACAGACAGAACAAGAGATTCAGGATATGCAGATGGTACAAGGCTTCTTATTGGAGTTGAAAGAGCTCGAAACCATTGAGCCTTCAGAAGAGAACCGAAAGAAGGTCAAAGAATATTTTCTTCCAGAACTTGAGAAGCAGCAGGAGTTGGTTAAGGATCCTCTTACCCTCATTTGTCTTGACATCATCAAGAAGAACCTTGATGAGATTGTTGATGCTTCTGGTACTATGGGCAAACTCTATAAGGTGCTTACTCCATCTGAGGTAAAAGTAGCTGAGTTCATTCGTATGGGTATGTCCAGCAAGGATATTGCCAATACTCTTGAGATCACCCAGAAGACAGTAGAAAACCATAGAAATAATCTCAGGGAGAAGCTTGGCCTGAAGAATAAGGGTGTTAATCTCCAGGTCTTTCTCATGAATATGGGGGAGCAAGAGAGGAATCCATAAACAGAAGTCCTTTCATTTAGGTGTAAGTTTTCAGTATAAAGAAGGCTAGGAGCCTCTTCTATTCAAAGAAAGGTTCCTAGCCTTGATTAAGCTTTAGTGAAACACCAAAATAGTTACGGACACGCCAATTCCGATACTCTCTAGGTTCCTTCTCTCAGCTAAAGGCCAAAACCAGCATCCAACCCGATTCAGATTCATGGAAGCTTGATTCAGTAGGGAAGGTTAGTCGTTATCCTCAGATTGTGATGGGATAATGATCTTGCACAGAAAATAAAACCCCGGTGTTTCCTTTACCTGATGGTACTGGAATTCCGGGGTTCTTCTCTGTATGGAGAGTTTTACTTGAAGAACGTATGACGAAGCCAGCGTTGTGTTTTTACTGCATCTCCCGTTGCAACTAGTTCTCTTATCTCTTCCATCACTGTAGGGGTCAGTCTATTCTCTATCATCAGAAGGAACTCAACACTTTCCCTCAGTGCACCTTGCCCATCCTCTCGGTAGGGATATTGGTCCATAGAGAACCATCCGTTGTATCCAGTCTCCTTGAGCCAGAACAAGGTCTCCACATAGAGCGGGAAATGGACCGATCCTACAATCATGTCATCGTCCCAGGACCCATAGTTGTCATTGAAATGCATGTGAAAAAGCTTCCGTCCGTATTCCTGCAAGATGACTACCGATTCAGCAACATTTTCACCGGCAACAAATGCGTGGCCTGTGTCTATACACACCCCAACATTATCCAGTCCAGTCTCCTTTGCCAGTAGAAGGGTGTCTGAAGCACGAGCCATGAAGGAGAAGTTTCTAGGTTCCTTGGGCTTGTACTCAAGGGCAAATTTGATATCGGGAGCGGAAGCCGCAACCTTCTTGATGTTTTCCATCAAATAGTTTCTCTCTTGTACGAGATTTGATTGCAGTACATAATCATATCCATCTTGTCCCGGCCAAATGTTTAGGGTCCCGCAACCAAGCTTCCGAGCCATCTCGACACACTCAAAGGTGTATTCAAGTGACTGTTTACGAATTTCTGGATCCTTTGCCGCCAAGCTTCCTCTTCCCCAGCGCTTCTGGCTGAAGTGGTCAGGAATGATTGAGACACATTGCAATCCATATTTATCCAATAACTCTCCGACTTTGTCGACGTTATCTGGCGAGACATCCCATGTACCCACCAATTCGACACCTGTTACCCCTTCTATCTCTGAAGCTTGTCGGATGAGCGTTTCTTTGGGCAATTCATCCTTGTACCCTGAAGAGAGAAATCGGTCGCATGTATTACCCAGATTGCCCAAAATTATCGAATACTTACTCATATGTGACACCTCCTTGTCATCAACGTCCTGCGACGCTGTCACGAATCATCAACGTCCCGCTCACGAGCGTTCCCGTAGGAGCAAGGATTTTCTTTGTTTGCAACCGATCCAATAACAGTCGTGCTGCTGAACTACCAATCTGACGATTGGAAACTTTATAGGATGTTAGATGAGGTTCCATCATTGAGGACATTGGTAAATCGTCAAACCCTACCACTGAGATGTCCCTGGGGACCTTTTTGCCAGACTCTTTCAATGCCTTTATAACTCCAAATGCTGCCACATCATTGAAACAGAATATTCCCTCAGGTAGAGAGAATCCTTTCTGTATGTATCTTTTCATATCTTCATATGCACCAGTAAATCCGGGGCGTACCGCAAGAAGTGAATCAGCATCCATTTCCAGTTTATATTCGTTCATTGCCAAGGCAAATCCGCGTTCTCTCATGAGTACATTACCAGATTTAACCGTACTGGTAATCATACAAATCTTTTTATGTCCTGTAGAAGCCAAATGTTCCACTACATTATAAACAGCTCCTGTATTTGCCATATCAACAAAATCACAGGCAATCTGTTCAAAATAGGTATCGATTACCACATACGGTATAGAAAGTGTTTCCAGAGCTTTTATATCTTCTACGTCCAATTCTGTACCAAGGATGATTACACCTTTTGGCTGGCGTTCTTGGATTGAGTCTACTAATATATCGATGGATTTGAGTCGATGGTCAAAAATCTCGAAAGTGTAACCTGACTCACGAACAACCTTATTCATACCATCTATATAGTGCATGATAAAGATATTCTGATCTTCATTGAGAATTGAGCCATGCTTTATGATTCGGGCAAACATGATATATCCGTGACTTGGATGACTGGTAGTTCTTTCAGTCGGGACCCGATAATTCATCTCTTTTGCAAGAGCAATAATTCGCATCCGCGTTTCATGACCTACTCCCTTGTGCCCATTGAGTGCAAGTGAGACAGTCGTTTTAGATACATTAGCCTTCTCGGCAATTTCTTTGATGCCCATGAGTGAAGCATATCCGTTCCCTAATACTGTGTCAAATAGTTTATTAAAATTTAGTTTATCATTAATTATGCAGAATGGTAAAAATTCTGCTAAAACTATATATAATTACTTTTATAAAAAAGAATAATTAGAATTCGAATGAAAACTAAAATTATTTATTTATTATTTGACTTGTGGGAATTGCTAGCCTAGAATAGGAATTAGAAAACAAAAAAGGAGGGAGAACATGAAAAAGAATACTGTTCTCTTGGTTACTCTACTGGTTGTGTTGTTGGTAGGTTTTACAATGCCCTTAACCGCAGCAGGTAAAGCAGAGGTGGCTGGAACGACTTCTGACCAACTCAAGGTAGTGCTCTACATGAACGGAAATCTTGGAGATAAATCATTCTTCGATTCTGCCAATGCAGGAGTGATGAAAGCGAAGGAGAATCTTGGTATTTCTGTACGCGCAATTGAAGGTGGATATGATCCATCAAACTGGGCTCCGGATATCGAGCAGCTGTGTCAGGGTGATTGGGATATAATTATTGCTGGTACCTGGCAGCTTCAGGAAATCATCCAGGATTTGGCTCCACAATATCCAGAGAAGAAATTCTTCGTATATGACACCTCAGTCGATTACTCGTTAGGGAATCTCGATAATGTGTACTCAATTCTCTACAAGCAGAATGAAGGTTCTTACCTTACAGGAGTACTTGCTGGACTCATCACCACAAGTGATCTGCCTTACGCAAACCCAGAGAAGAAGATTGGGTTCATCGGAGGCATGGATATCCCAGTAATCAATGACTTCATGGTTGGTTTCAGACAAGGTGCCAAATCTGTGGATCCAGCAATCGAGACTTTGGTTGCTTATGTTGGTGATTTCAATGATCCCGCCAAAGCAAAGGAACTCTCCTTGGCAATGTTTGACCAGGGTGTCGATATTGCTTTCAATGGCGCAGCACAGGCCGGTCTGGGATTGTTGGATGCTGGAGCAATCAAGGAACGCTATACCATTGGTGTAGATTCCGATCAGTATCTGCTGTACAAAGAAAGTAATCCTGACCGAGCAAAATTCATTGTCACATCGATGCTGAAAAATGTAGGGGAGACTTTGTATCGTGCTATAGAAATGCATATCGCAGGTACTCTTCCGTACGGTGAAGTGGAGAATCTTGGTATTGAAGAGAAGGGTGTCGGACTCGCCGATAATGAGAACTTCCGCGCTATTGCACCCCAAGAATTCATTGATAAGATTAAGGATGCTGAGAAGAAGATTCAGTCTGGCGAAATTAAGGTTGAAACTGCATTCTAGTAATTGGGCATTTGTTCACTACGGGGGAGCATCCCGCTCCCCCGTCAATATTGGGAAGAGCCATGGCACATATACTGTCAATAGACAAGATTAGTAAAATCTATCCAAACGGGAAAATTGCAAATCGTGAAATATCCATTGATATTGAAGAGAATACCATCCATGCAATCGTAGGAGAGAATGGAGCCGGGAAATCAACGCTTGTGAATATGATATTTGGGGTACATCGCCCAACTTCTGGTAAAATATTTTTCAAAGGTAATGAGATTGCCTTCAATACACCAAATGATGCAATTGCTGTTGGGATTGGCATGGTTCACCAGCATCTTATGCTTGCACCGGAATTAACCGTTGCTGAGAATATGTTGTTGGGAATGGAACCTCGGAAACGTGGAGTGTTTATTGACCACAAGGCAATGGTTTCCCATGCGCAGCAAGTATCAGAACAATACGGGCTTCATGTTGATGTCACGAAACTTGTAAAGGATATTCCAATTGGAATACGCCAACGTGTTGAGATTCTAAAGGCTCTGCTACGTAATGCACAAATCTTGATTCTTGATGAGCCAACGGCAGTACTTACGCCCCAAGAAGTCGAGATCTTATTCAAGACTTTGAAGACATTACGAGACGAAGGGAAAACAATTTTATTCATCTCTCACAAACTCCATGAAGTCAAAGAAATCAGTGATCGAATTACTGTGATGAAAGATACAAAAGTCGTTACTACTCAGGATGCAAGTGAACTGAGTGAGCGTGAGATTGCCCGATTAATGGTAGGAAGAGATGTGAGTGTCACACGAGTCCCTGCCACTAAAAAAGTAGGGGAAGTTTTGTTGTCTGCAGATACACTAAGTTATGTGGATGCCGAAGGCATCAAGACGTTGGATAGTATTAGTCTGGACGTACGAGCGGGTGAAATACTTGGGGTGGCAGGAGTTGAGGGTAACGGTCAGTCAGAGTTGTCTCGTCTCATCACTGGATTACTTAAGCCTTCGAGTGGAACAGTAATTCATAGATCGCAGGAAATGACAAGTTTTAACACCAGGCAAATTCGGGAATCTGGAATCTGCCATATTCCAGAAGACAGAATGGAGAACGGTATTGCCGCTACGATGGGGTTGGATGAGAATCTTATTGCTGACAGGTATTACAAGGAAGCCTTTGGGAGAAAGGGTTTTCTTTCTTCCCGGAAGGTGACAGAACATGCGAAGGCATTGATCAAGGATTTCAATATTTCAACACAAGCTACGGATACTCCCATTGGATCCTTGTCTGGTGGTAATATCCAGAAAGCTGTTGTCGCTCGTGAACTGACTTCCAATATATCGGTAATTATTGCAGCCCAACCAACGCGTGGGGTAGATATAGGATCAGAGGTGATGATTCATGATTTGATTCGAAAAATGCGAGATGATGGCAAAGGTATCCTGCTTATCTCCGCTGACTTGGATGAGATATTGAAACTCTCAGATCGAATAGTAGTGATGTATGAAGGAAAGATCGTTGCTCACTTTCCTCAAGTTGATCATGTAACAGATAAAGATCTTGGCCCGTATATGCTAGGGGTGGAACGGCAGGAGGAAAGTGATGGAAAAATTTCTCGTTAAACATTTCACAATGATACGGACTCTTGTCGCCATTCTCATAGGAGTTTTTGTGACAATCTTCCTGATTGTGCTTATAAGTGCCGATGCAGGGTATTCATTGAGCCAATTTTTTCTTGGTCCGTTCGCTTCCAAGGGTAGATTTTCCAATATTTTTGAGAATGCTGCACCCTTGATCATTTGTGGAGTTGCCATTGCTTTCTCATTCCAGGCTTCTCAGTTTAATGTTGGAGCTGAAGGATCATTCTTTATCAGTGCTGCCATAGGCACTGCCTTTGCAGTATCAACACAGATGCATCCTTTGCTCCATATTCCAGCAATCATACTGGTTTCCGGTTTAGCAGGGGGGCTCTGGAATGGTATTTCAGGATTTTTGAAAGCAAAATGGAACGCAAGCGAACTGGTTTCATCCTTGATGCTTAACTATGTTGCCTACTTTCTTGGGTTGTATCTCATCAATCACCATTTCCGCGATAGGCAGGCAGGATACCTTACCAGTGAAAAGCTACTCCCTTCTGCACTTTTGCCACGTTTGATACCAGGAACACGTTTCCATCTGGGTATAATTATTGCACTTCTGATTGCACTGGTAGCCTACTTGGTGATTTATAAGACTAAATTTGGGTATGAGTTGAGAGTCAGTGGTCAGAACGAAAAGTTCGCTCGGTTTGCAGGTATCAATATTTTCAAGATTGTGCTGTTCTCCCAGGTGATCAGCGGCATGTTAGCCGGTGTAGGTGGTGCAATCGAGGTGATGGGAATTCACCAACGATTTAATTGGCAATCTCTCCCAGGCTATGGGTGGGACGGGGTGATTGTTGCGATTATTGGAAGGAATCATCCACTCCTAATCATTGTAGCCTCATTATTTCTCTCATATCTAAAAGTTGGAGGGCAGGTGCTCAACCTCATGTCCGACGTTCCTAGTGAGATGGTTTCAGTTATTCAGTCAATTATTATCCTCCTGATTACCGCTGAAGCATTCCTGGGTAACTGGAAGGCAACCATGAATAGGAAACTCGCAGAAGGAGGTACCAAATGAATCCATTTTTAGAAAATGTTCTTACTCCACAGTTTGGGTATTCAGTGATTCGCGTTACGACACCTCTTTTGCTTCCAGCTCTAGGTGTTGCCATATCGGAGCTCTCAGGAGCAGCAAATATTGCACTGGAAGGAATAATGCTTATCGCAGCTTTCACTGGTGTGGTTGTAAGCGCCTATACTGGAAGCCTCTGGATTGCCTTTTTTGCAGGAATTGCTGCAGGAGTCCTTGTTGGTGCACTTCTTGGTTTCTTCCATTTGCGGTTGAAGGCAGACATAATCCTTTCTGCAATTGCACTCAATATGTTTGCTTCGGGTTTTACCATTTTCCTTTTGTTCTTGTTTACTGGTGATAAAGGAAGTTCAAATTCATTGCAGAGCTTGGTGTTTCCTGAAATAACCATCCCGATTATTCATTCCATTCCAATAATTGGCGAAATTTTTAGTGGGCATAATCTAATTACATATCTCTCTATTCTAGCAGTAATTCTCTATTGGGTTATTGTTCATAAAACACCTCTTGGACTGAGAATACGAGCTGTCGGACAAAATCCACATGCAGCAGAATCGGTTGGGATCAATGTAAATAGGATCAAGTTGTATGCTCTCATGCTATCGGGAATGTTTGGAGCACTGGCTGGGATGTATCTTTCCATGGGATATGTTTCATGGTTTTCACGAGATATGACTGCCGGTAGAGGTTTTATTGCAATTGCGGCTTCTACATTAGGAAATCTGACTCCAGTGGGAATTTTCATATCTTCATTGTTGTTTGGATTTGTAAATGCAGTTTCCATTTACATCTCTTCGTTGAATATTCCTTCGGAGATTATTCAGAGTATACCGTATGTGATGACTGTTCTTGCACTTACCATATTTTCGATACGAAAGAAAACTAAAACACTCTAGAGAGTTGAGGAGCGTACATGAAAAAAATAATTATCGACTGTGACCCTGGCCATGACGATATGATAGCAATTATGGTTGCTTTAGCCGCCAAGGATGTTGAGGTTCTTGGTATTACCACTGTTGCTGGAAACCAAACTGGGGACAAAACGTATCTGAATGCAAGAAAAGTCCTCACCATGATAGGACGACAGGACGTTCCTCTTGCTAAAGGTGCAATGGTTCCTTTAGTTCGGGAATTGGTGACAGCAGCGTTTATTCATGGGGAGTCTGGATTGGAGGGGGTAGAGTTGCCTGAGCCTAAGGGTCCAGTTTTGGATGTGTCGGCACGGGATTTTATTGTGGATACACTACGTAATGCAGATGAAAAAGTAATTCTGGTTCCTACCGGTCCACTTACCAATATTGCCACTGTCATTCGTTCAGCTCCTGAAGTTTTAGATAAAATTGAGCGAATTGTGCTTATAGGAGGTGGTATTCGGGATTCGAATGTAACCCCTGGTGCCGAGTTCAATATTTTGGTGGATCCTGAAGCCGCGCGGATCGTATTTGAATCAAATATTCCTTTGACCCAGGTGGGGCTTGATGTCACCAATAAAACGCTTCTTACTTACGAGGACATAGAAACCATAACCGCAATGAAGGGGCCAATATCCTCCTATGTTGGACCATTGCTGAAGTTTTTTGCTGACATGAATAAGCAAAACTTCGGGATCAATGGAGCACCGGTACATGACGCTCTGGCTGTTGCTACAGCTATCTGGCCGGATGTTGTCACTACTGAGTTCCTGAATGTCTCAATAGAGACTCGGGGTGAATTCACCTTGGGGCAAACGGTAACCGATGTCTATAGGGTAACCGGTAGGAAGCCAAATACAGAGGTTGCTATTGCAGTGGATGTGGATAGAATGCGGAATATCATGATGGACACGATCCGCACATTGGATAAATCGGTAAGAGCTTAGTATTTATAAATTCATAGCATGACAGAAGGGTCTTCCTGTTCGGGGAAGATCCTTTCATTCTCTGAAAGGTTGTCCTTTTCTGCTTATGTGTATGCCGTGATCAAACAGATATTCTCATGCATGGTGAAATCTACTTTCATCTATGTAGCAACTGTTCGATGTAAGCTTGACATGTCGAGAGATATTACAAGACTTGGTGCCGTACAATCCATGCAAGAATATCAGGTATTTTCCAAGACCCGTTTGCAACAGATAACCCGAGTTTTACCAAATCATCATCTGTATAGTCCAGCCTGATTCCATTGAGTTCAAGGAAAACATCACAGAGGTGAACTCCTATCCGTTTGTTACCATCAATGAAAGGATGATTTTGGATCAATCCAAAACACAGTGCTGCAGCCTTTCGTACTTTCCCGGGATATAGATCTTCCCCTCCAAAGGTTTGGAAAGGAGTGCTGAGTGCCGATTCTAAAGCAGCTTTATCTCTCAATCCTATTGAACCTCCCGATACTTCGATGAGGTATGAATGGATGAGCAGGGTTTGTTCTATAGATAAGCGGATCATTTTGCGAGTTCTTTATAAGCTGCCTCGTGGCGCTTGAACAACTTTCTCGATATAGCAAGCAACTGTTCATCTGATACTTGTTCGTCGGCCGTAATCTGTTCGTAGGAAATGATCACATACTTGGGAGCATTGTTCTTCAATACCACCACGGATCCGTTTTCATCGACGGCCCGAGCAATCTTCGAGAAATTCCGATTAGCCTCAGTGATGGATACCAGGTTCTTCATATCTATCAACATCTTGAATACCTCCAATATTCTATACTTCAATAATAATGATATAGTAGGATATATTCAACCTATAATATATAGCATTATTTATACGTATAAATATACCTGTTGATGGTAAGTGGAAACCTTGAAGACTGATAATTATTTGATGGATAGCTAAATGCTTATGCTCCTGAAAGTACTTTGCCAGTAACATTTCCTAAATAGAGCTATTCACTACTGAGCGCTAAGATGACAAGGTTCGTCGTCAAAGCAATCAGCTGTCCATTGGCTAGCAGAAAGCAATTCAGGATTACTGAATGGTTGTCGATGTTGCTGACCAATTTCTATAATCTGACACCCAAGTCCCTGATCATATGGAATAAATCGGTTGTTCTTACATGGAATTTCTCTGCGATGTTTGGTATCTTTGGAGTTCCACTTGGATTACCTGTATTAACATTTACAAATTTCTCAAATGTGACAATGGTATAGCCATACACTGCTACTGTTGCAATCAACCAAGGGTCAGCAACTGATTGGTCAGCCCATGCACGAAGTGCTTTTCCCGAATAACAGGGATCATCTTGGATTGATTGGAGAACGTTGGCGTAGGTGGTGACTATCTCTTGTTGTCTATGGTTGATATATTGTCCGATGTTTAGTTCAGTAATCCAAAGGGCTAAGTCATCCTTTTCTTTTGGCTTGAGGATTTCCTTCTTCACAAGGTCCAGGATTGCTATTGAACCATCTTGGGTTTTTTCAGCCATTGAAGCCCAAATGTTGGGGCAAGATCCAACGGATAGTAAGTTGCTTTTGGTCTGACTAAGGAATTGGTATCAATCAGGTAGATGGTTTCACCAGGCATTAATCATTCATCCTTTCTACTAGTTTCGAAAATGTATGCCTGTTTGTATCGGTAAGTCTGAATGCCTCGCTATAGAGGGTTGTTCCCCGAGAAACACTATCCACGACAAATGTTAAGAAACGTTTATCTATGCGACTTCCCTTCGTATTGTAAAAATTCCCCCCAGAATCTTTACTCTTTCTATTTTCAATGTAGTGCTCTAAGGCATTCTGTACGATGGTATCGTAGGTTACATGACTAATCTTTCCTGTATCCAGTGCCTTACGTGCAACGACGATAGTTCCACACTTGAAAAAATGGGAAACTTTATGGATGGTCTCCTCGGCAGAATTAGATCGAGAGATGAAGCTCTCCCATGTGCTGTAAAATAGATTGGTTGGAACAAGAATTTCCGCTGCTACCGCATTGCAGAGAATCTCAAGTTTGCTGATGCCTTTTACTGTGCTGTGCCTATCATTGAATAGGTCGTCTACACCAAGGCAGATATGAATGAGCTCGTGAAGTAAAGAGAACAACCTTCCGCTCTTGGAGTCAGTCGCATTGATAAAAATCAATGGCGCGAACGTATCAACGATTGTAAAGGCACGGAATTCATCGATGTTGAGCGGTCTGTGGGTATTGTTTCTAACGACACCATTCATCATCACGATGATCCCGGCTTCACTCATCCTGGTTCTGAGATAGTTGAAAGAGGGTTCTTGTGTCTCAAACCAGTTGGTGGATAACCCAAGGACTTTTCGGATATAGCTGGTGATGACTTCGATATTGGTTTCATGCTTGAGCTTACCAACTATTGGATTAACTTTAGAGCCCTCAGTGATCAGACATTCTCGTGTCCAATCGACAATCTGTTCCATGTCCTCGATTGTATCGATCAATTCCCTGCTTGGATTCTTAGAACCAGTGCTAGCAATAGTTCTAAATTCCATGAGTTTGATTTCTTCTTTGGGAGGAGTTTGTAAGAAGAAATAGCCGAGGGGTATGCGAGTTTTCTTGCTTACGGTTTCAATTTCACTGAAAGTAGGTGTCTTGACTCCTGTTTGCCAATCCTTCAGGAGAGGTAGAGAGTCGACTGGAGTTGTATGTGTCCCAAGTTGGTTGATTACCCAATCAACCACAGCAGGGGATACGGGATATGTTGTTTTCACCATACAATACAATCTCTTCGACTTTGTTTTCTTCGCTAATCAACCATTAAGTATAGGATAACGGCTTAACGGATGTTTTTCAATGTTGTTTGTCTTGGGATGGGAGGGAGTATCCCTTCTTTTGTCTTGGAAGCAGGATGCCACGAACAAGACAAGAAAGTCCTATGCTTCGGGGATTCTCTCCCAGGGTATTGGAGCTAGGAATGACTATCACACATCCAAGTAGTACTGCTGCCTCGCCTAACATAAGCCCAATCGATGTAGTATCCGGATATAGTTCTTGGTATCATATACTGAGCTTACTAGGTTGTTTTAACTTTTGTCTAATAACTGCAAAATAGATCTATAATATTTGACTAAAGATGCTTAAAGTGGTATATAAAGTATATGATTTTGCAGAAATATTGCAAAATGGAGGTTTTACTATGTTGTTGGAATTTAAGATGAAGAACTACAAATCCTTCAAGGATGAATGTGTGTTCTCCATGAAGGTCGCCCCGAAACAGAAGGGTCTGGATTACAGTATCCTTTCTGAGAAAATCGGGAGGAATGTCTATAAAGGTTTAAGTTCGGCGATTATTTACGGTCCTAACGCCTCAGGCAAGACCAACATCATCGGAGCAATGGAAACCTTCAAGCATATCGTGCTTCGCGGAAATATTCGAAATGCTGAGGTGAAAGATTCTCCCAATGCTGCCTCCAGCGCACTTGAGCTGATTCCGAACAATACACTAAATACTGTTGAGCCAGTAGATCTGTCCATCGCATTCACTGATGGGGGGCTTCTCTTTGAGTATGCAATGTCCCTTGATCTTGGACGATTCCTGGATCGGGACCATGAGAGGAAAGTTCTCAAAGAGACTCTTCGTGTGAGCAATACCACCCTCTTTGTCCGCGAGGCTGCAACATTGGAAATTGGGGACATGACTGTTGTAGAACCGTACTTGGTTTCTGCGTATATTCAGAATGCGAAGGGTGCGGCAGCCTTGGCTGAGAGTAGCCTCCATGATGAGGAGTTATTCCTTGCCAATGGTTTCAAGACTATGTTCAGTGCAAAGCTCCCTTCAGCGATTACCCAGTGGCTGGATAAGTGCTTCGTTGTCATCTACCGCTCTGATTCGATGCAGTTGGTTCGGAAGTTTTCCGAACCTAAGAAACGGTCGGTCTTCATCGAAAAGACATTGAATGAAGCAGCTGCATTGTTTGGGGTAAATTCCAATGCCTTGGGATATGTCTTGGATGGAGAGCATGAAGAAGCTCAGCTTTGCTCAATCTTCAACAGGAATTCCAAACATGCTGCTATCCCAGTGGAATTGTTTGAATCATACGGGACTATCCGTTTCATCAACCTGTTCCCACTTGTTCTCAGGACCTTGAGGGAAGGTGGTATCTTGGTCGTCGATGAGTTTGATGCTTCCATCCATCCGATGGCTTTGATGAATATCATCACACTGTTCCATAATGATGAGTTGAACACACACAATGCCCAGTTGGTGTTCAATACACACAATCCTATTTTCCTGAATTCAAATCTGTTCAGAAGGGACGAGATCAAGTTCGTAGATCGTGATGATGAGACTCATTGCAGTACACATTATTCCTTGTCTGACTTTGGTACTGCAGGTGCAAAGGGTGTTCGCTTGAGTGAGGACTATATGAAAAACTATTTCGTGGACCGCTATGGGGCAATCAAGAGTATTGATCTAGCACCAATCATCCGAACCTTGATGAACGATAACAATAAGGAGTAGGTGAAGATGAGACTCTCAAAACAATTCTTCTTCTCAGTCGAAGGTGAGACGGAGTTGTGGTATTTTCAATGGTTGAGCCGTAGTATTAATGCATCGGAAAGAGCAACGTTCAAAGCATCATTTGATTGCAAGATAGAAAAAGATCCACTCTCCCGGGCCGAAGGGCATGAGTGTTTTAGGCAAGACCATAGTTTCTCATATTTTCGATCGGGAAAGCGAGGAACTTGTGCATGTGCAGCAATTTTCAACGACTTTGGAGCGAATGAAAAAGGCTCAATATATTGGGAAAGCCATAACCTACAAGTTGGGTTATAGTAATTTTGCCTTTGATCTTTGGATGATACTACACAAAGCAGATTGTAATAGGGCATTGAACTATCGGCATCAATACCTTGAGCCGATTAATAGAGCTTTTAATGAACAGTTTCCAAGTATGAAAGAGTACAAGAAGGAAGATAATTTTAAGAGATTGTTGGGGAAACTGACTCTGGCTGACGTATGGGTTGCTGTTGATAGGGCTGAAAGAATCATGGAAAGAAACAGGGAGAACGGGTTTCCTTTACAGCGCCATTGTGGATATGAGTATTATACAGTCAACCCTGCTCTCTCTGTCGGAGAGATTGTGAAGAACATCCTGGAGGGTTGCGATGTCCCCCGTGATTTCAATTAGTTATGTGTTTTTCGAATTCAAGTATTCCAAATTATTCAACAATAGTATTGAGGGTACAATAAGGGAGGGCATCTATTGACTACAAATAATGCAATCATCAATAAGCTCTTTACCCAAAATGTATTCAAAGACTTACTAAACCAAAAAACACCTCCTACACTTGCTCAAGTTGCTCATCGGTACATACCTTCTCTAGAAGCTTTGAGTAACGGTGAAATACTATCTCAAATGTATCAATTCATGTCTCAATCCTACAGAAATGAATATTTCTATCAGAATACACTGCTTATGAAATTGCTTTTGGGGAAGCATAGCGTACGTACTACGACAGCTTTGACACAGATACCCATAGGAAATTCAATTGCAGACTTTGTCCTGATTAACGGCAAAGCTGTTGTGTATGAGATTAAAACAGAATTGGACACATTCAATAGACTGAGAGGACAGCTAGAAGACTATTACAAAGCTTTTGACCGTGTGTGCGTGGTTACATCGGAATCTTCCTTCTCTAAGCTTGATTCTGAACTATCTGATACTCCTGTAGGTATATACGTTTTGAACAAGCAGAATCGGTTGAGTAATAAAATCAAGAAAGACCCAATAAGAGATGCATCAAACATTAATCATCATTCTCTATTTTCTTTGTTACGAAAGAAGGAGTACGAGAACATACTCCTTGCGTACTACAGAGAACTCCCTTCAGCTACTCCAGTGTTTTACTATGAAGCGAGCTATGAAAGGTTTGCTGAGATTCCTCTTGATGAAGCGTTCGTGATGGTCCTCAATGAGCTGAAGAAACGAAATAGGGTAGAGAAAGACGATATTTCTGAGATTCCTGATCCACTTAAATCACTTGCGTATTTTTCAAATATTTCTACCAAGCAGAAGCTGCTGTTAAGTGAGTATCTTTCTCAACAATTCAGGGGGTAGATGTATGTATTTCCCAATTTTAAATCCAGAGGAATTGAAAAGTGCTCAGAAAGATTCCCTCTAGCATATACCCTAAAATTGAGTGGTAGATATTTATCATATCATATTAACTGTGACGAAAAATTAGCATAATATGCGGATGATATAAGAGATTCAGATGTAATGAGTTGTATGGAAAAAATATCTAAATAAAATACTTTTATTTCAATGAGTTCGTGTTATAATTCGAGTTAACAAATCAACCAATACCCCCCAAAGAGCTTACATTGTTCCTGATTGATTTCTATTTGACAGAAGTTTTTTGTGTTCTTTTCTGCAGAAGTGATTTAAAGATAAATATTGAGCTATTCAAAATTCAAGTATCAATATGACAGTTGATAATCGATGTACTAAGAAGGCATGCCATAATATGACGCAAATTTATGAAAGCATGGAAAAATTTTCTAACTGATATACCCTGCACTCCACATGGTTCTGATTGAACACAAGAAGCCGTTCAATGGGTATATATAGTTCTTCTGCTTTTAAGGATATGGGTACCTTTCGTATACCTGGTGATACCCTTTCAGAAATGAGGAAGTAACGGTCTACTCCCTCAAAAAGGATAGGAATAACAGAGAAATCCGTTTACCCCATCAAAAATGATGGACTATTTATGGTTCATGAACGAACATTGAGTAGGAGTAGAACAATGGCATATATCTGGAATAATCTTGAATGGCCGTCATTTACCTATGATGAAGAACAGATTATAAAGCAATACGAAGCGTATATATTGCAGAAAAAAGCAACTGATATTGTGTTTGCAATGATCGATCCAGATATGAGAGACAGGATGCATGCGCAAGCCCTTACCGATGAGATACGAGCCAGTCTGGAGATTGAAGGAGTATCCATCTCCTACGATTCCGTATATTCCTCAATATGCAAGCATCTTGATATTCATCTCGAGAAGAAGGCGAAAAGTGACCGATACGCCGAAAGTATTTCAATGCTTGTCCTTGATGCAACAGGAAATCTGGATGCGCTCTCTACTGACAGGATACAAGGGTGGCACTCCCTTCTCTTCTCCCAGATGGCTGGGATTAAGCCAAGGCATATTGGTGAATACCGTAGCGGTCCCGTATACATCAGCAAAGGAAATGGGAGGAAGGAAGAACTTGTGTACGAGGGACTTCCCTTTGAAAGGATTCCAAGAGAGATGGAACAGCTCATTGCATTCATTAATGAGGAGAATGAGAAAAAGCCACTCATAAAGAGTGCCATTGCATCCTTATGGTTTCTTTGTATTCACCCCTTTGGGGATGGAAATGGAAGAATCTCCAGGGCGATTGCAGAGTATGTACTCTCAAAAGGTTTTCATGAGACCCACAGGGTATACAGTATGTCATCCTTAATTCTGAAGAATCGAAATGACTATTATCGCCTCTTGCGGGAGTTCAGCTCACAGGCAGAATCGCTGGATTGTACCAAGTGGCTCCTTTGGAATATTGAAATAGCAATCAAGGCAAAACTGGAAGCACTACATACCTATGAGAGGAGTGTAAAGCTTACACGGTTTATGAAAAACCTGGATCCGTCCATCTATAACTCACGGCAGTTGTCGATGTTGTTCAAGCTTGCCGATGGATCGTTTGAGGGTAAGCTTTCAACCGATAAATGGGCAAAAATGAACAAATGCTCTCCAGCTGCAGCCTCAAGAGATATTCAGCAACTTCTCATTGAAAGATTGTTGGTACCCTCTGGAGAGACCGGCCCAAAGACAGGATACTTCCTCAATCCAAGTATTCTGGAGACCCTCTGACTCTTTCGTCTCTTATCATTGTCTTACTCCGGTGGTATGCTTGTATATATGGATGAGAAGCTCTTGCAGTTCTTTTCCTCTTTGGACCGTTCCCGCTTTGTGGATGAACCCTACAAAGCCCTCTCTCCCCTTGACCGTCCACTTCCCATCGGACATGGACAGACCATCAGCCAGCCAAGCTTGGTTGCCTATATGACCGAGCAACTTGAACTGAACAAAACCCAAACAGTACTGGAGATCGGAACGGGCAGTGGCTACCAGAGTGCCTTCCTTGCTGAGTTTTCTGGTGAGCTGTATACGGTTGAACGAATCAGCGAATTAAGCAAGAAGGCAGAAGAGAGACTAAGCTCTTTGGGATATAGGAACATCCACTACCGAGTGGCCGATGGCAACCTTGGCTGGCCTGAGCATGCCCCGTTTGACCGGATCATGGTAACCGCAGCACCAAAAAACATCCCAAAACCACTGCTTGATCAGCTTGCTCCTGAGGGCATCATGATCATACCAGTAGGCCCGGAGGGTTTGCAGGAACTGCTCAAGGTAACCAAGGATAGGCATGGCAGTGTATCAGAGAGGAAACTGCTTGATGTCGTATTCGTAGAATTGGTACAGCGAGAATAGACTAATATTCTATATTATGTACATAAAAATTAATAATCTTAATAATATCCATCAAAAATATTAAAAAAGTTAATATATGGATATTGACTTTTATGTTATTCCCTCTTAGATTGAATACATCTAAGGAGTCGTTATGGAACACAGTTGGCAAAAGTTGCTCTCGATGACCGGGGGAAAGAAGTTCGTAATAACCCAGGTACGGGTACCAGAGGACAACATAACCATAGAAGGAAATTTCCAGCTGCCTCCCTTTGCGGAGCTCAGCATGGAAGACCAGATTTTCATTGCAGCGTTCATCAAGACCAATGGATCGATCAAACAGATGGAGTCGATCTTCAATATCAGCTACCCAACGGTGAAGAACCGCCTAAATCGCATTGCTAACCAGCTTGATATCGTGGATGTCACGGTGAAGGTTTCCAGTCCGATATCAAGTGTCCTGGACCGGATTGAGCGGGGTGAGATTACTGCCAGTGATGCACTGAAGGAGATGGAATAATGCTACCTATGCTTTTAGATTGCAGGGTAAAGGGGGAGAAAAGACCCCATAGATTCTGGTTTCCCTTGGGACTCATCTACTTGCTGTTTGTTCCTGTCCTTATACTTGGTGCGGTTGCATATTTCATCCTTCTACTTATTCCAGGGACAGCGAGGCAGGCTCGCTCTTACTTTCCCTTGATCAAGGCGCTGCCATCACTGCTGAGTGCCACCATTGGAACGGAACTTGCATTTCGATCGAAAGACAAAGATATAGAGATTCACATAATCTAGGAGAAGAAAAAAATGAGTGAAGAAAGACTAAGAATATTGCATATGCTCAGTGAGGGAAAACTTACTCCCGATGAAGCAGAAAAACTCCTGCAGGCCATGGAGAAGGAATCCGTGCAAGGAGAAACAATCAAGGAAACCCAGCCAGGGGATATCAGGGGGAAGTATCTCTATGTGAAAGTGGAACCCAAGGAGGGAAAGTCCAGTGAGCGGGTCTCGGTCAAGGTTCCCCTTGCCTTGGTGAAGGCTGGGCTGAACATCTCCAAGCTGATTCCCGCCGAGGCACAGGACAAGATCCAGGAGTCCATGCATGAGAGCGGCATCCCCTTTGATTTCGGGGCAATTGATAGCCAGAACATGCAGGAGATCATGGAAGCCCTTGAGCTGATGAGCATCGACGTGGACTCTGATGAGTCTACGGTACAGGTGTTCTGCCGATAAGAGGATAGAAGGAGGGTGCCTTTTTCTGGGCACCCAGCCTTCCATATATCAGGATTTCGTATCATAGGGAATCCTGAAGTAGTCCAAGTACTGCCTAAACGTATCCTGCGCAGCAAGGCATGTATCGCGAAGGTTTCCTCTTTCTCTCTTCCATTCACTGAGACCCCTATAATAATAGAGCTTCATATCATCGGTTATGATAAAGGGAGTGATGTTTGAACGGAGGCACTCCTTGAACATAATCAATCTTCCGACCCGTCCATTACCATCTTGGAATGGATGAATGAGCTCAAAGTGAACATGGAATTCAAGGATATCATCAAGTGTCTTTTCCTCGATTGAGTGATAGGAGGCAAGCAAAGCTTGCATCTGTTCTGCAACCTGCTCAGGAGGCACTGTTTCAAGACCTCCAACCTCATTGGGGAGTTTTTTGTATGATCCTATGCCAATCCAATCCTTTCGGCTATCACTGGTACCTGTCTTCAAGGTGGCATGCAGTTGTTTGATAAACGCCTCACTAAGCGTGAATGTTGCTCGATCAATCATCAGGTCAATGCAACGAAAATGGTTCGCTGTCTCTACAATGTCGTCGACTTGCAAGATGGTATTCTCAAGGCCGATGGTATTGGTTTCATAGATATACCGAGTTTGTTCATACGTGAGCTGGCTTCCTTCCATGTGGTTTGAATTATAGGTCATGTCTATCTGGAGTTTCTGGTAAATACCTCCCTTCCTCCTGGAGTGCTTCTCTTCCTTCAGGCGAGCCAACAGAGAAGAGGAAGTTCTCTGCGATGTCGTTTCTTTTTCAGGCTTGGTAGCTCCATCAGGAATCATCCAGGTTTTCCCTTTCAGGAATGCTCCCTCAATTCTGCCTTGAGCACAATAATTCCTCACCCCTCGTTCGCTCATGGACCATCTTTGAGCAATTTCTGCGACTGAGTAATACCGCATAAGATCCTCCCTAGTAATAGCATAGCATACTATCGGCATAAATTTAGAAATTTATAAAAAAATAGTATATACATGCCGGAATATAGCAGATACTCCTTTATGCGGGTATCACGCAAGGGAAGCGTTTCTCAGTCAAAGATAAGAAACATGAATTGGAAGCAAAATTCTATGTGGACGAAAGATGATGAAGTTTGCAGATGCATAATAAAAAGTATGGGTACTTGCGATATCTCTCATTAGAGGATTCTAGTCGAAGGAAAAGGTTCTGTCCTTATTGCACAGCTAAATTATCTGGAACTATCTTCCCCAGAATAACTACATGGATGGCGGTTGACATTATATCTCCTGCTGGTAAGGTGATACTAAGCGTACCAGATTAGAAAGCATTGATATTATAAGGTTTTACGTAAACTTGAGTATATTGCTTTCTATTCTCTGTAGTATGCATACAACACCTTGGGAGATGTCATTTCATGTATAAGAAAGAAGCTCCATTGCCATCGATTTATGTATCCCTGATTCCTCTTGTCATTACAGGCTTAGCCTTATGGGTGTCTGTCTTTGTATTGGACACCCAACCCCATTTTGCACTGTTTCTTGGTGCGACTACAGCCGGAATATGTGCATATGCAAGTGGTTGTTCTTGGGAAATAATCAGGGAAGGATTCAAGGGGGCGATCAGCAGGACGATACCCGCGTTGTTGATTCTGTTGATTATAGGGATGCTCATAGGGGTTTGGATTTCCAGTGGTATTGTCCCGGCGCTGATGTATTTTGGATTTAAGGTACTAACAGCCCGATGGTTCCTCCCGCTCATCTTCCTTTTCTGTGGTTTGATGTCCTTGATCACCGGGAGTTCCTGGACAACAATCGGAACCATCGGAGTAGCTGCTGTTGGTGTCGGTGAAGGACTGGGAATCCCAGTTGCCATGACAGCCGGTGCTATCGTTTCTGGAGCCTTTTTTGGTGACAAGATTTCTCCCATGTCTGATTCCACCAACCTGACCTCTTCAGTGCTTGGTGTTAATCTCTTTGATCATATCCGGCATATGCTTTATACCACTGTTCCTGCAATGGTTCTTTCTTTGATTGCGTTCACCATCTTGGGATTCACTGTCTCTGAAGGTGGAGCGATGGGGGAGGTGGCAACCTATACAGAAAGTATCCAGGAACACTTCCACTTCACGTTCTGGTTGTTCATACCCCCACTAGCAGTTATTGCCCTCATTTTTCTTAAGGTACCTGCCATCCCTTGCCTCATAACAGGGCTCATTCTTGGAGGAGTTGCTACGCTTCTATTCCAGGGAGGTAGTCTGGAGCAACTCTTTGAAACCATCCATAGCGGTTATGTGAGTAACACCGGGAGTGAGGAAATCGATACATTGTTCTCCCGAGGAGGCATGGAGAGCATGTATAACGTGGTCATCCTTGCCCTCATCTCTCTTGCCCTCGGCGGAATCATGGACCGGACAGGGATGCTCCACAGTATTGTCCTGAAACTATCCCGGTTTGTTGACACGGTCGGTAATCTGACGGTGACCGTCATCTTTACCTCAATCTTGATAAATATATTTAGTGCAAACCAATACCTCGCGGTCATACTCCCAGGGCAAATGTATGAGGAGAACTATCGTAAACAGAAGCTTAAATTGAAGAACCTCACCCGTACCTTGGAAGCTGGAGGTACCCTTACAGCTCCCTTGATCCCATGGAACAGCAGTGCTGTATTTGTATATTCCGCTTTGGGTGTGTCAGCTGGAGCCTATGCTCCCTATGCAGTATTCTGCTGGCTCTCTCCCCTTGTAGCTGTCCTCTTCGCCTATACCAATCTCTTCATGGAGCGTGTAGCCCCAAGAGAATCGGAGCCAGAGGATCAGCAATAGTCAGCAAGATTGAAGGCTCCTTGGTCTTCATATGACACATACTTCTGAGAAGAGGTCTTGTCAATATGGTCCGCTCATGGTAGATTAAAAGTAGGGATTTCCCTACTTTGGAGGAATAGAATGGCACAACAATTTATAGATAATGCAAAAGTGATGGCCAAAGGTCAGGTGACCATCCCCAAGGACGTTAGGACAGCCTTGGGCATCGGGACCGGGGACCGTGTGACTTTTTTAGTGGATGGAGGCAACGTGAGGATTATTAACTCAGCCCTCTACGCCATGGAGATTCTGCAAAATAAGATGGTAGGGGAAGCACAAAAGGCAGGCTTAGAAGATGATGAGGATGTGATGGCTCTTGTTAGAAATCTCCGCTCTGAGAATACTGAATGAAAGTTCTTATCGACACCAACGTTTTGATTTCAGCAGCACTGTTTCCCCACAGTACGCCAGCAAAGGCTTTTTGGAAAGCCAATATGTATCCATTCCAAGCTGTTATTTGTGAGCAGAACCTTGACGAGATGAAGCGTATTTTTACAAGAAAATTTCCAAATAAGCTGCCAGCCCTAGAATCGTTCATCTCTAACTCTCTTCTTTCAATTGAGATAGTTGATACCCCCGAAAGACCTGTGAAAGAGGAAAGGTTGATGCGCGACATGATGGACAGACCGATATTGCGTAGTGCGGTTGTCTCTGACGTGGATATTATTTTGACAGGAGATAAAGACTTCCTTGAGTCTGGGATAGATCACCCTCGTATGATGACTCCATCGGATTTTATGTTTGTTCATTCGTCATTTTAGAATCTAAATCCAACATATCTGTGTTATCGGTATGGTAAGCCTCGTTACAAGGATAGGTATAAGAAAGACTTCTCTTCACTCAGGGAAGAGACCTTTGCGTGGCTTGCAACTACAGATCTGATCCTGATGCCGTTTGCTACCGGCCTTGATACCAAGGAGATTCCCTCCCTTCTGGTAGCTCCGAGCAATGCTGGGTTTTTTGCAGGTGGACTTGCGGATTTGCAGAAATTTATCCCAGCCGAAAACATTCCGGAAGGATTCACCCCTGAGGCAATTATCTATCTTGCCCCCACATTCAGACACACCCATTTCAATGGGAAGCAGATGGTTGTCCATAACAGGTTGGAGAACCTCTACGAAATGTTCGCATACAACCTCTATCCTGGCCCAAGTGCAAAGAAAGGGGTATATGGACTCTTGCTGACCACCGGGGAGAAGGAAGGGTGGGTTACCGCCCACGGTTCCACTGTCAGGGTCATTACTCCCTACGACAATATCATTACGATCATGCATGAGGGGCAAGTGGTGGTGGCAAGAGCGAGATGATCGAGAAAATTCATCGAGAGATGGATGGAAAGATCCTGCTCAGCACCCATACAGAAACGAAAGAGAAAACCTATCTTGCCCTGAAAGAGCCTTGTGAGCTCCGCCCGGTTACTGATGATATGGCACTATGTCATCCAGATCTGCAGAATTCGAGTGGAAAGCTGGTCGTGAAGGATGCTGAAGCTGGTTGGTTCCTTCGGACAAACCACATCACCAAGTATGGTACAGACCCATATCTTGAGGAGCTGTGTGTCCATCCTCAGGAACCCCTTATCTTCCTGAACTATGAGACCGTTCCTCTTTCAACCTGTCTTATCTGGGAGCATACGATGGATGCACCAGGAAAACCCTGTCCCAATCCCCGAGTGATTATGCCAAGAAGGCTGATCCCCAATATTGTCAATGAACCGGTTGAAGTTGATATTCGCAGCTTCGGGGTGAGAACACCCCCCTGCTCGAAAGAGAATCCCACCTACGGGATTATCGGCATGTTCCATATGCTGCCTCCTTCTCTTGCATGGCTATGGCGATTGGTTGCTCCAAGAGGGCACGATAACCCAAGTATCAATGACACTGAGGGTATGAGCAGTGAGGGGGTTGGTTCCTACTGGCCTTTTGCTACGGGAAGGATGGTTGACCAGGCCAATCTTCTGCTTAAGCAGATTGTTGACTTTCCTGGTACCCGGTATATCCTGGTTCCCAATCAGCATATAGGAGTCTACAAGGTTGGGTTCATGCCCCAATGGATAGCAAGAGAGTATCTCTCAAGACGGGGAAGTGCAAAGTTCCAGCCACACCAATTGAAGCCATCCAGAAGTCCGCTTCTCGGGTATTCTCTCGATAGTGTGAAGGTGGACGGGGAGTATATCCCCAAGGAGTTGCTCGAAGTAAACCGACAGGTAGAGGTGGGAACGGAAGGTTTTGATGCAGGGGCACAGATTCTCTCAAACTTCTTCAAGAAGGAACTTGAGAAGTTCCTCACCCCAGCTTTGGATCCTTTGGGTAGGAGCATCATTGAAACCTGTTTACGTGATGGAACACTCCAGGAGTATCTGGATCTTGTTCCCATGAAGATCTGATGGTATGTGGTGCAAGGCAGGGATTTTCAATTTCTGCCTTGCTTCCTATTCCTGGTCAGGGATTGTGTTATGTAAGAATGCATCTTCTTACATTTCATCCTCATCAAATTCCACTTCTGCTTCAGCTTTCTCATGAATTTCAACCCTGGCATGGATGTCAACTTCATTGACAAACCAGTTGTTTGCACGACAAAGCTGCACGAATTCAGAAATTCGGTTTACTCCTGTGATTTCATGTAGTGTTATTACAACACCGAAATGTAAGCCTTTGCCTGACTTGGTTTCCAAACGTTCCTTGGTCTTGATGTTGATGCCCCAATTGGGTGACGATTCGCTAAGTCGTATTCTGGGACGGTTTCGGGCCTTTATCTCTTCATGAAAATGTTTCACGGTATCCCATTTTCGGTAATCCCGCCGTACCTCTTTTTCAAACAATCTGTGGGGTTCGTCGTCTCCCTGAGCATTAGCATTAATTGCCGTGATCTTGCCCTTTTTGTTCATCCTTCCTAGATGTATGTCCATTTCGGTATCGGTATAGTCAACTCCTTGGGAACGAGAACATTTTGGGAAATAACAGAGAGTGGCTTTTGCAATATAGGGGAACTGGTCTTTGCAAAGGGGGACTGGAATGGTATACGCATAGGTTTCATATGCTTCCACCACCCCGTGTACTACAAAGCGTATTTCTTCATTTGGTGATGACAAAATATCCTGTATTTTGGTTGGAACAACACCGAAGCCTTTTAGATTCTGGCTGTTAGAATCGACCTTCCAGCCTGCGGCAGAATCAAGTAGTAATGCTTTTGCAATCTCTCTTGGGAATCCCATTACATGTATGAGATAGGCCAATTTTCGGGTGATCCAAGGAGCTGCAAACGAAGTGCCCAATTCCTTAACCCTTCCACGGTTTGAGTAGACTATCATGCCATCTTGGCTGTCTCCACCAAATACCGCGACATCAGGTTTGTTGAAGAAATGTAATACAGGACCCTTGCATGCATATTCCACAGGATCTCCTGCCAGAGTCACTGCATTTACCACAACAGAGTTGACGGAATCGGCGGGAGAACCAATTCTTGGACGATCTAAACGACGGTTTCTATTATTTGTGCCGGCTACCACGAAAATGATGTCATACAAGAATTGGAGCTCATCAAGGAGTGCTGCTTCGGGAGAGATGAAATTCTGGTCAGTTTCCAGTGATGATCCGAGGGATATGTTCCATACCTTAATATCTTTGTTCGTTTCTACGATAGACCGTATTGCATTCATCAGATAGGCAGAACTGTTTCGTGCATGCTTGGCAACGCCAAAATGTCGCACACGAAAACGTCCACATCCATCATCAAGATGCTTATTGAGAGTAGGTCCATCGACAAGAATGGATGAGACAGCCGTTCCGTGTGCATAATCTTCGTCTTCAACAAGGTCTGGGGATATCATACAGTGATACTCTACCCATGAAGAGAAATATGAGGATTGGTCGAAGAGCGTGTCGATGACGCCAATTACTGGTTCATTTGTAGGTTCAGGGATAGAGAATCCTGATGAAAGGTTCCCTATTCCATCAAGAGAACGTGCATCAATTCTTCCAAAATCGGAGACTGTCATGGCAACAAGATAGGGGGCTTTGCTAATAATCTTGTAATACTGTTCAGGTGTCACCATCCAGGTAAGATCGTCCAGAGTTCTGATGGGTTCTTGTTGCAATCCAAGATTCTTGAGGATTTCTGCCCGATTTATACCGGTATCGTAAAGCGTGATAATTTGACTCCCCGAAATGGGAATATTTCGTTCTTCAACGTTAAAGGAATCAAGGTACCAAGCATCCTTTAAGATCTGACAAAAAGCGGATTTACTCAGGCTCTGTGCAGTTATTGCACGTTCTTTCTGGGTTTTCCAGGAAAGCTCCTCCCTTGAAATTTTTCTCTTGAGCTTTTGTTCGTTATTGTTCAGGATATTTATCTCTTCAGCCGTGATTGTGTTGTTGAATTCCTCTGCTAGTAATTGGGAAACTTTCAGAAGTTTTTCCAAACCCTGCTCAATGGCATGAATATTCACACAATGTGTAATAATGTGTTTGGGAGGAATGGTTTCGGTAAATTTGGCACCTACAATAGTCCTGTTGGGTGATTCCGATCCATTGGTAAGAATTTTGCCCATCCTATTACTTTTTGCTACGATATCTTTATAGTAGATAGAGACAAGTGGCTTGAACGGACTGTGAATTTCTTTCCAGTAGCGGTGCACCTCTTCAAGAGACTGAGTCAGTCTGTATATATCTGAGACGGTAACGCTACTTCTTGCGGGGAGCGCAGCAGGTCCTGGACGGCTAGGATTGGGAGCGTGATTGAATGTTCCTTTTAGTTCCAGAATTTTGTTCATTGTGTTACTCCCAGCAGTTCTCGTGATACTTGGCTCTTCGATACTTTTGTAAGGATTTCTATATCACGTACAGAGAATCCCATCATTTTGAGCTCTTTATAATCTCCTGTAAAACCGGGTTTTATCTGTTTGAACAATCGTGCCAGATAGTCAAAATCCTCATGGGGGTTGCTGAATGCAATGGCAGTCTTAATGAGATTTTTCAATTCACCGGGGTAGGGAAGCGGGGCCATCAGTGCAATGATTTTCCTAAACAGCCGAATATTTCTTCCTTTAAACTTGAATTGCTGTAATAGATCCTCAAGAATAGTCTCGGCGATTTCCCTTAGGTCTGTATTTGTGTAACGAGCAAAATCAATTACTTTGTCAAATCGACGGATGAGAGCCTTGTCAAATGATTCATACAAATTTGTCGTTGCCAGCAATACAGTTCGACTACTAAGACTATCAAGTCCTTTCAGCACAGCGGATGTAGCTCTGCCCATTTCTCGCAAATCACGTGTACTCGTTCTGTCAAGAGCAATTGAATCCAGTTCATCGAAGAGGATAATGATTTGTTCTGGATAGGGAACATTGTTTATTTCAGCAAACAGTTCTGCAATATTTTTCGAAGTTTGTCCCATCTTGCTGTCTACAAGCAAATCAAAATCTACTACAAAGAGTTGTCGGTTTAGAATTCTGGCAAGCTGCTTTGCACTTTCAGTTTTCCCAGTTCCTGGGGCCCCTTGAAACAAAAACTTATTAACTCCTGCACCATAGCTGACGGCATTGACAATGCCCATCAGGTCCTCCTTGATGCATTCAGGGAGTGGTAGCGTAGTAGGTGGACATTCAACCTTTCTAAGATAGTCCAATTTCCCATTCAGTACTTGTGGTACAAAGGTATTCTTGTCGGATAATAACGCCATGATATAGTCACCAAGTTCACTATCGTTGTTCCTGTTGAAATCTACAGCTATCTCATATGCTTCATCACGGAAAGCTCCGTCATTTCTTTCGGTATAATACTTTATCAAGTTGATTACATTCTTCTTTTTCATTGTATTTATTCCTGCTCTTACAGAACTCTTCATAATTATCTATGGACAGAATAACTTATTTTTGGGACACATATATTAAACAACTATCACTATACACATATTTATCTGTTCGCGCAAGTTGAAACACGAGGCAATGAAGAAAGCCCCTTATATGCATGAATGGGAATTCAAGAAATATAACGTTTGCTTGTTCTGCAAAGGAGATTCTTTACAACTAGTACCGTAGAAGTATATCTGGTGCTTTCCAAAAGGAGTCTTTCTTGTACTATTCCAATCCCTCATTCAACAACACGTAGTGGGCATGATCTTCCCACTTTCCATTGATTTTCAAATAGTTCTTGCTTACTCCCTCATAGAAGAATCCGTTCTTCTTCACAACTTGGAGTGACCTCTTATTCCTCGGCATGATGTTCGCTTCAATTCGATGAAGGTGGAGGTCGTTGAAGGCAATTTCTACTACTTTCGCAACTGCTTCACTCATGTATCCGTGGCCGGTGGCTTCTTCATCCAATTTGTATCCAAGAAAACATGACTGGAATGGTCCACGTACAATATTTGACAAGGTGACATTCCCAATGATTCTCTCTTCTCCCTTTCTTGTGAGATAGAGGCTCAGTTGTTTCTCTTGGGAGTCGAGGAGAAGCTCCTGCTCAATTCTCTGGAGGATTGCTTCTTCGCTGTAGTATACATCATCATGCAGGGGCTCCCAAGGGCCAAGAAACGTTCTATTCTTTACCAGAAACGCTTGGAAATTTTTTATATCAGGAAGGGTAATGATTTTCAGTGACAAACGTTCAGTCTCATAGCATTTCATGTAATTCTCCTGGAAGTTGATGGGAGGTGGAAATGTAATAGCAGATTCCAATCAGTTTTACATAAGACAAGGTAGCAAGAAATATTCTAGCATACTTCTCTGTGTCTTTTGTTCATAGAAGAAATTGATATCATCAAATGACAGGATATTTTTTACAACCAATACACCTAAGCAGAATCACCCATGATATACTAATCTCCATTACCAGCAACCTTTTCCTTGGAGGTACGCTTAGATGGCTGAACACAGAGATATTATTATTGTAGGTGCAGGAATTTCTGGACTAACCGCGGCAACCTCCCTTGCCAGGAAAGGGCACTCTGTCTTGCTTCTGGAGAAGGGAAAGGTCCCTGGAGGGCTGGTGAACTCATTCACTCGAGAGGGGTTCCTCTTCGATGGGGGAGTGAGAGCCCTGGAGAATGCTGGCATGCTTAAGCCCATGCTCCAAGAGCTGGAGATTGATCTTCCTCTTCTGCCAAGCAATGTTTCTCTCGGGGTTGAGGATAAGATCATCAATGCAAATTCCAAGGGTAGCTTGGAGGCATATAGGAATCTTCTTCTGGAGCTCTATCCTGAGAGCAGGGATGATGTAGATAAGGTCATCAAGGTTATTGGAAAGTTTGATGTGTATATGCAGGTTCTCTTTGGGAGTGACAGTCCGTTCTTCAAGGATGCAAAGCGAAATCTTCCTTATTATTTCACTACGTTCCCTCTCTGGTTTATGCGCTTCCTTGCAACCGGGGCAGCAATTATGCGCATGCGAATGCCGATGGAGCAGTTCCTCTCTGATCTTCTTGAGAATAAAGCCCTCATCGATATCGTCTCCCAGCACTTCTTCAAGAAAACTCCTGCCTTTTTTGCCATGAGTTACTTCTCCCTCTATCCTGATTACTTCTATCCAAAGGGAGGAGTGGGCAGTATTCCTAAGGCTTTGACTGAGCGCCTCTTGGCGCTCGGCTCAGAGGTAAGGACAGAGACTGAGGTGACTCATGTGGATGCATTCGGTAAGACGCTCACCGATGGGAAGGGGAACAAGTACAGCTATAAGAAGCTCATCTGGTGTGCCGATCTTAAGCATCTCTACCGGATGGTCTCCGTGGATGGTTTTGCCGAGAAGGAGATGAGTGGAATTACCAGAGAGCAAGAGAAGGTGCTCTCCAGCCATGGGGCAGAGTCAGTATTTACCCTCTTCCTTGCAGTGGACTTACCTCCTTCGTACTTTGCAGGTATTTCAGAGGGACATTTCTTCTATACCCCGTCAAAGCAAGGCCTTGGGGAAATCAACCACTCTGAGCTTGCTGCCATACTGGAAGGATGGGAGGATCTGGATAGAGAAGCCTTCTATACCTGGCTCTCTGCATTCTGTCGCTTGAATACCTATGAGATTGCAATCCCTGTGCTTAATGACAGCAGTGCGGCCCCAGAGGGAAAGAGTGGACTCATTGTCAGTTTCCTCTTTGACTACGAACTTACACGAAGGATTGAAGAAGGCCGTTGGTATGAGGAGTTTGAAAGCCGTATCAAGGAGATGATGATTGCCTCCCTTTCTGAGTCAGTCTATCCAGAGCTGAAAGAACATATCTTGTTCTCGTTTACCGCGAGTCCTCTGAGCATTGAGAGAAATATTCACAGCAGTGAAGGCGCTATTGTCGGCTGGTCATTTGAACAGGATATTCCCATAGACGCAGGCATGCTCAATATGAAGAAGGCTGTGCTTACCCCCATCCCTGATGTCTATCGTGCAGGGCAGTGGACGGTCAGCCCGGCTGGCCTTCCTACGTGTATCATGACCGCGAGGATGGCTGCAGACTTGGTGCATACGGGATGAGCATGATCTGATTGGTCTTATCCCAGGGCTCTCATTTTTGTTCACATATGGGCAGTAGCAGACAGACTCTGAGAAATAGTGATGCTACCTCAGCAGGGTAAGCCTGTATGCTGTCATGACGAAAAATTGGAAATGTGTTTCCAGCCATACACGAGACCAAGAGGACTTGCTCTATGAAGGTAGAGCTGTTTGGATATGGTTTTATAGGATTGTCTATAAATCACCAATCTTTGTTCTTGTATATAAATAAGCTTGACATATCATTATACATACAAGAGTGTAGAGTTATTCTTACATATATTTCCTTGTAAAGGAGTAATTGCCCATGGATGAAAAGGCTACGCTTGACCATATGATTCTCTGTTTTGTTGACGAAATTCAGTCATTTCATTACTCAATAAGTGCTCTGGATCACATCTGGGAGATACCGTTTCCTGACCAGAATGGTTCTTGGCATTTGATCAGAGTTGTTTCTTATCGTAAGCACATCGCTCTCGTTGATATGAGTGGCAAGCAGGGTGGCTACGAGTTCGAAGACCGTAGTGATATCAAGCCTCTGGAGATACCTCGTGAGTATCCGGATACCAAAGTTTGGATTACCTATCTGAATGCTGCCCGTGCTTGCTTGAAGCTGGTCAAAAAGGATTGGATTGCAGCCAATAAGCGTATTCAGAGAGAGTATCCCCTGGAATTACGACAGGGGATTGCTCCTCATGCGGTCATTCGATCGGCCTTTCCGGATGACTACCGTCTGGATGAAGCAATTGGTTTGGACAAGACGAAGAAAATAGTGGATCTTGTTGAATCTCTCTATTTCCATAGGCAGGCAGATGCAGAAGTGAAAACATTCACCGCCAACGAGTACTTTGCTTACTGCAAAATTGCATATCTTGCAGCCAAGAGGGACGATGAAGTAATAGATACCTCCCTATCAGGTAGGGAACTATATCGTCAATTTGCTGATGGACGTGATGAGGGCCTGCTCAAGATTGATGGAGACTCCCCGGAGGAATTTGCCGATTGGATTGACAATAAACACCCCTTGCGGTCCATGGGAGGACACCCATGGGAGATTAAACGAGGAGGAAATACCACACACATTTCTCTCGCTGTGTATCGCCCAATGTACAGGGAAGAGGGGTATGTCATCCAATTGAGTGGAGAATCGCTGGGGAGAATGGAAGAGACATTGCGTATGTTACTTGCTATCCATGAGGAAGGTCTTCCTATTACGATTACAAATCCTGAGTCTGTCAGAAAAAGACTCCTTGCCCAGGATAATATTGGAATCATACCTGAATATGTTTGGTTTCATCGTGCAAACCAACGATTCAGAAAAGATGAGGATGTATTTGAGGTAATGCATTACAAGGAACTTGGCCGGTACAAGCGAAGGGTCACTCCCTTTATCACTTGGCAGCCGATTCCTGTGCTACGTCCGATTGGTGGTTGAGGGTTTTTGCGGGTCTCAACTAAGAGCATTAGGCTGTTCAGTCAGGTAAGAGTTAGGCTGGTGAAGTCCCTGCTGGGTCTGGATAACCTGAGTGCTTTCTGGTGCAGATCCAAAAACTAGATTGCCTCGGATTACTATCCAAAGTCTTGTAATCATGTCCTAGATCATAGGAATCATGTTAATGCCTATGTGGCAAAGTTGGTGATTGAGAAAGATCGTATTTATGCTGAAACTAGCTACATGAGGCTGCTACCATTGTGGTTGGTCCTACTAAAGTTCCAAAGTCTCATGATGACACTTTGGATGACACTTTGGAGCTAAAAATACTTTCGCTGATACAAAAGAACCCCCGAATCAATCAACGTGAGCTTTCTGATCAGCTTGCAACCTCTCTGTCTACAATTAAGCGCGTTATGACCGGAATGATACAGGCCAATGTGCTTACACGTAAAGGCGGTAAGCGCTATGGCTACTGGGAAATAGAAGCAAAAGAATAGAGGGTGGTATGAACACGTGAGTATATGCTTTCAGGAAGCTACTCTTCTGCTGGAAGCGAATTCAGTATCAAGGCTTCAAACATCCAGTCGGTACAACATACACGCCATCTTCTCTACGGTGAGCAAATCCTGTTCCTGTCAGAACCATGAGAAAATCTGGAATTCTAAACCATTAAATCGTATCAAACAACTAAAACTGACCCAAAAAGTAGAAAATAATTGGGAGGATTAGTAAATATAAATTGACCCAAAAAGTAGAATAAAGTTGGGAGGATTAGTATCTGCATTCTATGATCAGCAACAATTCATGCTTGTTTCATACCTCTTTCATACTTTCTTCATGTCTTCGGGGTTAAATTAAAGCAACAGACCATAGAGCGGATGGAACGCTTCCTCTGAGAGGCCTCTTCCTTCCAAGGGTTTGTTTGGGAATGGTTCTGAAAGACAGGATCTTTGTACCGGATCTGGGAAACAGGAATAGACGTTGTCGTTTCTCCCTCATCTTTGGGTACAGGGCTTCCATCCAGAACACATACCTAGGAATGAGGGCACTTGCCCGATTTTATTCAAGGCCGACTTTCTTGGAAGTCTTCTATATATATTGCCTCCTTAGGGAGGTTTTTTCTGTCTTGGGCGGTAAGTAAACTGCCAACTTCAGCTGTCCTACCCTCATGGTAATAGGATCTGGTGAACAGGGGAGTATCTTCAGTATTTCCAGCCGTGTAAAAAAATGACAAATCCACCATTCGGATTTTGCGTTGTCGCTCTATAGGATACTCCCATTTTTCCCGACAAGGTTATCAGGCAACCCAATACCCCCCCCCGTCTCAGCAATCCTTGTACCATATATGGATGTACCCAAAGAATGGTTGACACCATTCCTCGAAATCTCTTGTGATACCAACCCCTACTCTCCGATATGGATACGGAAAGTTTCTATTTGACGCAAACACTAATAGCGTATATCATGATATATGTTAATTTGGAGTGGCAATTCCAATGAAAAGAGATGCATATATCAAACGTACCCTGAGGTTGAATAAAAGACTCGCTACCAAGTCGCAATTCCTTTTAGGCCCTCGTATGACAGGAAAGACCACCTACATACGCAATGAATTGCAAGACAGGGTGAGCCTTAGCTGGAACTTGCTTGACGGTAGGCTTCGGATGAGAGTACTCTCCGATCCAGGCATACTCAAGGAAGAAATTGAAGCTCGCGACTTGCATGATTGCCTCGTGGTGATCGATGAGATTCAGAAAGCGCCACTGCTGCTGGAGGAAGTGCAATTTCTCATTGAAGAGAGGAATATCCGGTTCCTGCTCACCGGTTCAAGCGCAAGAAAACTTCGTTCAGGCGGGGTCAATCTATTGGGAGGAAGAGCCGGTCATATCACCATGCATCCTTTGGTATTCCCAGAGATACAAGACACCAACTATACTTTGGAAAGGATTTTCCAGTCAGGCTTATTGCCCTCAGCCTTCTGCTCTGAACATCCTGATGAGGAACTTAACGACTATGTTGCTTTGTACCTCAACGAGGAGATCCAGGCAGAGGGAGTTACAAGGAAACTTCCCCAATTCTCACGATTTCTAGAGGTAGCCGCCCTATCAAACACACAGATGATCAACTTTACCAATATTGCCAGCGATGTTGGTGTCTCCAGACAAGCCGTTACCGGTTGGTACCAGGTCCTCGTTGACACCCTGATCGGGTATGAACTCCCTTCCTTCACCAATGGAAAGAAGAGAAAGACCTATGGGATGCCAAAGTTCTATTTCTTTGACCTTGGAGTAGCCAGAGCGCTGCAGAATGCTCCTGTCCCCACCTCAATCCAGACAGAATATGGTGCATTTTTCGAGCACTATGTGTTCATGGAGCTACGTTCCTACCTCGATTACATCCAGAGCAAAGAAGTCCTTAGCTATTGGAGGACCACAAGCAACTTTGAGGTTGAATTTGTGCTAGGAGAGAAAGTAGCAATTGAGACCAAAACCACCAAAAAGGCAGATTCCAAAGATTACCGAGGACTGAAGGCTTTCATGGAGGAAGGGATATGCGGTCGATACATTCTGGTATGCTGCGAAGAGCGGCCAAGGAAGTTGGGAAATGGTATTGAAGTCATGCCTTGGAAATATTTCCTACAGCTTCTTTGGGATGGGAAGATCGTGTAGCCAATTCATGAAAAAGTCTGGAGTATGGGAAAGAGGAAGGTTTATCCCGTTTCGTGTTGTTTCTGAGCAACAGATCATTTTAGGGGCCTTGCTTATGTTGATAGAGTGCTGAAGGTTAAGAGAATCTTTATAGTAAGCTATATGACAATTCTCTATAGGCTGTTTCAGATTAGAGAAGCCTCTTCCTATACCAATCTTATTATCAGATTTCGACAGGAATATTCTGCTAAGTATAAACATGATTTAAAAGGATATTTTGAACCAGATTCCTTGAGAGCAGAATCTCCAGACTTGGTTGCAAAAGAGGACCCTCATGGGATTGATTTCAGCGACCTTATGGAGGAGCGTTTCGCTCGTTTTGTGTGAGAAGCTTATGAGAGGGAGATTATATCGATGCGCCGGGCTGGTGAAATGCTCAATCTATCTATCATGGAAATGCGAGCTCTTGTTCGTACATGGAAGGAGTTATGAGCAGAACCGGAAGCAACCGTCTGTATTTAGGAAGTTTTAGCATATACTACCATTGCCCATCACCTCTACCCATTCAGAAATGATGAGGTATCCAAATTCTACATCTTTTCACTTAAGATAGAGCTTTCCTGCTTTGCATACCATGCCACTTCTGTATACGCTGTATGCCATGGAACTCCCTTACTTCACTGGTATGGCAACTGGAGCCAGCCTTATTATCGCAATTGGTGCGCAAAATGCGTTCGTTCTTACCCAAGGTATCAAGAAGCAACATCGTTTTCTTGTTGCACTTATCTGTTCTCTCATGGATGCAGCGCTTATTGCCTTGGGAGTTGCAGGGGTAGGGAGTCTTATCAGCCAATCACCCCATCTGCTTACCGTTGCTGCCGGCGGAGGCGCTCTCTTTCTTTTTGTGTATGGCCTGAAGAACTTGTTGACCGCACTCAAACCTGTTGAGGGTTTAGCGGAGACTGAACATAGTGAAACAAGTAGAGCCCAGATAGTGCTCACCACCTTGGCCATTACCCTCTTGAACCCCCATGTCTATCTTGATACGGTGGTGCTCCTGGGAAGTATCAGCAGTACCTATGTTGGGCAGAGTAGGTACCTTTTTGCAGGAGGGGCTGTTTCGGCGTCTTTTCTCTGGTTCTTCCTCTTGTCCTATGGGGCTGCAGTTCTTGCTCCTCTTTTCAAGCGGACAATTACTTGGAGAATTCTCTATAGTCTGATCTTCCTCATCATGTGGCGTATTGCTTATTCCTTGTTGGAGTTTGCAGGAATTGTCGAAGCAATAAGGAGCCTGTTTTTGTAGAGAGCGTTCCTTAATGTAGTTACTATGGGTTGGAAAGCTTATCTTTCAACCAAATAAACTGCGTAGGATTGATTGTATGATCTTTGCTTGAAAATTTTATGACATAAACTTCTATCTAGAGACTTGCATTCGATTACCGTTGTACGAGTAGTTTGCATTTCACTTGTGTCTGTGATATTATGATTAACATAACATGTTAACTAAATTATTAGATTGGTGGGGTAATCAGCAATGAACGATGAGAAACTGACTAAGCATACATATCAGTTTACCCCAGACTATGCAGTTGCTCCTGGAGAAACCTTGGCTGAAGTTCTAGAAACCCTTTCAATGACACTGAAGGAGTGTGCAACACGGTGTGGTCTGACAGAGCAGTCCATGATTCGAATCATCAAAGGACTACAACCCATCACCTATGAAACAGCAGATAGGTTGGAAATGGTCACCGGTGTTCCCGCCCGGATGTGGAATACTTTGGAACTTCAATACCAAGAGCAACGAAGGAAGATCAAACAGAAGAAAAGTTATGAGCAAAGCATAGATTGGTTGCATGGTATTCCTACAAAGGAATTGGTTGTTCGAGGTATAATAGACGCATCTACCTCAAAGGCAGATATGGTAGGGGAGACGTTACGATTCTATGGGGTAGCTAGTGTTGATGCATGGAAGGATGTCTGGATGGATCCAAAAGTTGCTGCCAGGCGTTCTGATTGTTTTGAGACAAACATAGGAGCAGCTTCTGCTTGGATTAGGATAGGAGAGCTACAGGCACAGGATATTGTATGTGCCCCCTATAATACGGATAGTTTTAAAGCAGTATTGAAAGAGATACGGGAGCTCACTACCAGTGAACCTGTACAGTTTTTGCCTAGGATGAAAGAGATATGTGCTTCTTGTGGTGTTGCTCTTGTCCTGGTTAAAGAGATGAAAAAGGTTCCTTGGAATGGAGCATCAAAGTGGTTGTCTCCTTCCAAAGCGATGATATTGGTTAGCCTTCGAGGAAAAGCAGAAGATCTTTTTTGGTTCTCCTTCTTTCATGAAGCCTACCACATACTGCATGGCGAGAAGAAACGACTGTATATTGCTGAGGAGAGAAGTACTGATCGGCAAGAACAGGAAGCAGACAGGTTCGCAGCGAATATCTTGATCCCTGAAGCATATAATAAAACCATTAGTCAAATTATCTCAAGAGAAGAGGTTATTGCTATGGCAAAGCAACTGGGGGTCAGTCCCGGGATCGTGGCAGGGCGCTATCGTCACCTTACAGGGAATTGGTCATATTTCAAGGACCTGACAAGGTCCTTTGACTGGGATGACCTCATGTAGTATTCTCAATTCTCGTGGCATCAATTACTTATTACATAAGGGAGTCAACTGTGGCATTTCCAGAACAAGAGTGGAAGAAAGCAAAGAAATTGTGCAGGCTGAATGAAGAAGATATCCGCATCGCAAAACAGATGGGACTTAATCCCAAGAGTCTGATCAAGAATATTCCGTCCAGAGACCAACAATGGAAACTACCGGTAAAGGACTGGCTTTGGGACATGTGGGAAGAGAGGCAAGAGAAGGCCAGGAAAAAGCAGGCAAAGAAACAGGCTGCTGCCAATACAGAAGATGATTCCAGAGAATAACAAAGAAGGTGAGAGAACATGGAAACAATAGCTAAGTACAATCAGGCAAGGAAAGCCCTTTTACAGATGGATCAAGGCATCTTGGTAGATGCCTTACTTAAGTTGGCTCTTGAGTCTCCCTCTGTAGCAATGATGGTAGAAGGCATGGTTTCCTCGCAGGAAAAACGCATCACGCTGTTTCGAAAAAACATTCATGCTGTTACCCACCAGGGACGGAGGAGCTCTCTTTCTGGAGAACAGATTCTGGATATACTTACACGATCCCTAGAGCTCTTGGACCCAGACCAGATAGATCCGATTCTAGGGCTGGAGCTCATGGAGTTGTTTTACAGCACAGACGAGTGGGCTCTGAACTCCACAAATGAGCTCGATTTTGAGTTTGATCTTCTCTACACTGATGACGGATATTCCAAGTTTACTGAGTTCGCTGAGCGCTGTGATGACCCGCTATTTGTCCAGCAGGTGGTGAATCGACTCCTTGCGTCTGATGACTATTGCATGCGAGGGAAGCTGAGTGAGGTGGTATTAAAGGTCTAAGAGCAAATACTATCAGCAGGATGTTGGGATTCGATGTTTGAAGTTTCCTTGTTCTTATAACCTATCCACTTGCTGAAGGAACACCTTTTCACTCCAATAATCAAGAGAGGGTTGTTCTAAGATAGGAACGAATCTTCTCACATCGTTTGCTGCTTCCTGCCAATCGATCTGATTAATCTTCTGAGAGAGGGAATCTCTCAGCCAGTCCTGATCAATATGGATACCCATCCCTTTCCATGGCCCTGATTGGTGCAATGCCCGTCCTAAATAATGATAATTTACCGGAGTTTTACGTGCCGTGTACCAAAGAAAATCATACCAGTCTCTTCCTTTTGTATAATTTCTGCAGAGTAAAGCATGGATTTTGCCAGCAAACAAGGATGAGGGATCTTGTATAGCAATTGGAGAGAGATAGGGAAATCCTATATAGGTGATCTCATGTCTACTGCCCGGGGGTGGATTGATATCAATCTCCAGATTAATACGAATCTTCTTCACCATGGAGGTTTTTCCGACATAGTTCAGTTGGAGGACTTTACCTACTGCATCATCTTTGAGAAAAGCAAGTCTTACAGTACTATCAGTGCTGTGTCTATCGGTTATTTCCATGTCATAGCCAAAAGAAGCCACATCTGCAATTACTTTTTTAAGATATGGTTGCCATGCAAAATTTGGGTTTGGGTCCATGAGAGAAAAATCCAGATCCTCACTAAACCTATTGAGTCCATGAAAGATACGAAGGCAGGTACCTCCTTGGAATATTGCTTCTTGAAAAAAGCCAGCTCTTCCCAATGAGGCAAGAACTACTTCCTGGGTAATCTCTCTCAAAGCTTGCATTTCTTCAATCTCCGAAGAGATTGAATAGGTAGCCATTCTCTGTTCAATCATTCGAATGCTCATGAGTGCAGTTCCTTTTTTAGTCCATCTAGGAATCTATTGACCTTGCGACTAGTATAATTTCCTTCCAATTCTTGAAAATCTTCCACTGATATCCCATGAAGGATTTCTTCATCAACACGTAAAGATTCAATGAGTGGAAGTGTTGAGCTCCAATCTACTTTGTGAAGATACATATAATCGGCAAGTGCTTTCAATGGAGTTGCTTGAAACCACACGTTTCCCTGTTCATCCTGGAGCCTTTCAACACCTGCAAATAGTATTTTTTGGGGAACTCTTTCGTAGGTAAAATGTCCGACAGGGGTTAAAAACTCAGTGGTAGAACGAGATGTAACAGCGGTAATAGATCTGACAGCTTCCGGAATCCATCCATAGTTGCTGAGTGCTGATTCAAGACTCACGTAGGATTGAGTAATAATCATTTGAGACACAGTAAATGGATTAACATGAGTTTTTCTATATAATGGGGACAGCGTATACAGGCCCCGTTTGATTCTAATAAGATCGCCATCAGCAATTGCACGCTTTACCAATGCATATCGTGCCTCTGGAGATTCTGAGGTTAGTGAGGAAATCTCTAATGTGGTGAATACGGGTGTCTGAATATTTTCAAGGATTGCTTTCACCAGCCTGTTCATTCATAGAACTCCATCGATTAAATTTTTGATAGAAACTGTCATAAAATGACAGTTTCACTATAAAATAACACTTAGAAGATTACAAGACATTGATGTTGATAGAACTCCTTTCCCTTTATCATCTGTGGAAGTAGTATATTCAGCCCCAAAAATCGTGAGATTACAACCAGAACCAAGAGACTCAGGTCTTACCCACCTCTCTTGACCTTCTCCCTTGAACCCCCAATACTTGATATTGAGAACAATATTAATGTTAGAAGGAAAGCAACTATGCAAGATATAAATGCCTTATTGGAAACAGCCCTCAAGGAAGCAAAGAACCTGAAGCCAGGAGAGAGCTTCCTGGTGAAGGATTTGTTCAAGGGGTACCTCTGGAACAGGATCCCCCGGGGTGACCGTCTCCTGCTTGGTTCCCTGTTTCTGAGCTACGTGAGCGCTAATGATTGCCAGATTAGTGTCAGCATTAAGGGTGCATCAGGGCAGCAGCGGTATCAGAAGAAATAAAAAACACGTTCTCTTGCGGTATTGGTGTGGTAAGATAGAGGGCATCTATACTTGTGAGGTCTGTATTATATGCACTGTCTCATCCTCTGCGCCGGCTATGCTACCCGGCTCTATCCTCTAACAGAGAACTTCCCCAAGCCATTGTTGCCGGTTCAGGGGAAGAGTGTCTTGGACTGGATTCTCTCTGATGTTGATACCATTCCTGGAATCGACCAGTATGTAATCATTTCAAACCATAAGTTCTATGACCACTTTGTCTCTTGGAAGGAAAGTGCTTCGCTTTCCCATCCTATTACCATTCTCGATGACGGTTCAACCAGCAATGAGAATAGGCTGGGGGCGGTGAAGGATATTCTTTTTGCCATCGACCAGCTGGACCTCAAGGAGGACCTGTTGGTCTTGGCAGGAGATAATCTTCTCGACTTCTCTTTCTCTGGTTTTGTGTCCTTCTTCAGCGAGAAGCAAGGGACCTGTATCATGCGTCACTATGAACCTTCCATTCCCCGGCTCCAGAGAACCGGGGTGGCCTCCATCGATGATTCAGACAAGGTTATCCTGATGGAGGAGAAGCCCAAGGAGCCAAAGAGTAACTGGGCAGTACCCCCTTTCTATGTCTACAAGAAGGAAGATATCCCCAAGATCAAGCAGGCAATTGCTGCTGGCTGTAACACTGATGCCCCGGGTTCTTTCATTTCCTGGCTGTGCAATCAGACTTCTGTCTATGCGTACCCTATGCCAGGCAAGCGGTGGGATATAGGGAACCTCGATGATTATAAGCAAGTGAAAACAGAATATGATGGTCCAAAGATAAAGTAGCGTTCTAAACCTATTTGTTCTGCTTTTTGCAGTAAATTTGTACCATGAGCTTTAAAAGTGGGTTACACTACGAGAGATATTCATAAGGGGAAACAGATTACCATGCCACATTCCTTAGAAAAACAATTCACCTCTTTGTACCCTTGGGCAGAGAAGAAAGACATTCACACAGCTTATGCTCCCTACCGGGTATGCCCGCTGGGTGCTCATATTGACCACCAGTATGGCATTATTACCGGTTTTGCCTTGGATAAGGGTGTATACCTTCGCTTCCTTGTTTCCACTGACGGAGCGGTTAATATCGACAGCTTGAATTTTCCCGAGCACGTCTCTTTTGATTTGCAGGATATTGGGGAGAGGCAGGGGAATTGGGGTGATTACGCCAAGGGTGCGGCCTTTGCACTTTCCCAGAATTATGAATTGAAGAATGGTATCAAGGGTGTGATCAAGGGGACCCTTCCCATCGGAGGGCTCTCTTCCTCTGCTGCAGTGGTTTTGTGTTATATCAATGCTCTTTGCCTTGCCAATGGTATTGAACTCTCTGCATCCGAGCTGATCAAGACAGCGTTGTTTGCTGAGAATGGGTATGTAGGGATCAATGTAGGGAAACTCGACCAATCGTGTGAGGTGCTGTGCAAAAAGCAACATCTCTTGGCTCTCGATACCCGTGACGATTCCTTCTCCCTGATTCCTTCTTCTCCTTCACTTCCCAAGTTTGAGATAGTCATTTTCTACTCAGGTGTTTCCCGAGTGCTCGGAAGTGGTTACAACACACGGGTTGATGAGGCAAAAAGCGCTGCATACAGCCTGAAAGCTTTTGCTGGGATTGAGTATGGCCTCTACAAGGATACAAGACTCAGGGACGTTCCTGCTACTGTCTATGATGAGTTCAGGGACCAACTTCCCGAGGTCTTTGCAAAGCGTGCCCAGCACTACTTCACGGAGATGGATCGCGTAGAGAAAGGCATTGAGGCTTGGAAGGAAGGGGATTTGGAGACCTTCGGGAAGCTGGTATTTGCTTCCGGATACAGTTCCATCCATGCCTGGGAGACAGGGTCTCCCGAGCTGAAGGCCATCTATGAGATTTCAGAGCATGTTCCTGGTATCTACGGCTGTAGGTTCAGTGGTGCAGGCTTCAAAGGGTGTTGCATGGCTCTCATTGATCCAGCGTATAAGAAAGAGATAGAGGAACAGGTTACCAAAGAATACCTACAGCAGTTCCCTCAATACAAGGACATCTTCTCCATCCATTTCTGCAAGACTGATGATGGGGTGAGGGTGGAGTAGGATCTACTGCACCCAGTTAGTCGCGTTCAAACTAAGATCATTATGTTGCTTAATGATTCCTTTTGTTTTCTTCGAAGCACCTGCTGTGCGAAATATGAGTGAATAGCCAAAGATAAGGTGAAGGTATTCTTCCTTTTAAATCAGGATAAGAATATATGATTGGAAGTATATCGACAGTGTGGCTTGCTTTTCTTACGTACATGAGTGGAAGTTCCTTATTTCTACCTATTGTTAGGAAAAATGCACGTGCAGTGTTCTTTACCCCCTACGATATCTCAAGTTTGATGAGTTGGCCTTCAAGGATATCAATAGAAAAGACAAAAAAAGAAAAGTTTTATGTTTGAAAAGAAAAGGGATGACAAATTGAGAAAATAAAATTACACTTGTTCTATAGAAGAACAATGAGGTTGATATTATGAATCCTGGAGCTAGAAAGAAGCACATTCTTGCCAAATTAGACCTTGAAGGATCCGTACAGGTCCTTGAGTTGGCAGAGGAATTACGAGTTTCCAAGGTTACTATTCGCAATGATCTTGATGATTTGGCAAATAAAGGGGTGCTTGTACGTACCCATGGTGGAGCGATAACGCCTGAGAAACACGGAAGTTCTCGATTTATCACACAGACCATCAATGAATATACTGACCAGAAGAGAGCAGTAGCTCGTTTGGCAGCCTCATTTGTAAAAACAGGGCAATCCATTATTATCGACAACGGTAGTACTACATTACATATTGCCCAGTATATCTCGAATCTTTCTATTACTGTAACCACGAGTTCCTTGCTGGTTATGCAGGAACTGATGCATGCAGAGAAAGTTGACCTCCTCATGGCGGGTGGAATTCTACGTCGGCCATCAATGGGGTTGATGGGTAATCTATCAAAAGAATTTTATCGCAATATTCATGCTGATTGGTGTTTTCTTGGTGCTGCAGGGTATAGTTCCAAATATGGGGTATTCTGCACCAATCTGATTGAGGCAGACACCAAGCAGACAATGATTCAGAGTGCCTCAAAGGTTTGCCTCTTGGCTGATAGTTCAAAAATGGAACATCTCTCACTTGCAAAGGTGTGTGATTGGTCCTCCATAGACTACCTGTTTACTGATACAATTGATATGGAAATTCGATCAGCAATCGAGGCTCTTGGGGTAAAAGTACTCACCGTAGATGAGCAGCATCATGAAGAATAAGCAGGTAGTCTCTCTCGTAGGCTTTGGAAGTGTTCAGGAAATAGCTGAACATTCCAAGAAATACCCAACAATGCTCTATGAACTCTCATACAAAATGGATAGAGAGTTCCTGAAGGCTGTCACACCGTTTATTAAGGGCAGAGTAGCCTCAGTCCATGCCTGTTGTCCCTCTCTACCCATATTTCCCAATTTTGGTAGTCATGACCCTCAGGTTCTACAGGAGAGCTACGCGGCGGTAGAGGAAAGCCTGCAAACAGCACAACAGTATGATGCTGATGTCATGGTACTTCATCCAGGGTATGCTTGTGATCAACCAATTCCTGCTGCAAACGAGGAGCGGACCCGCTTACTTGATGGACCCATGTTCAAGCCCTTTATTGGGCAACAGAAAGGTTCAATATGCAAGTCAGATTATTGCATCCAGCCTGTGTATCAACACCATGTAAAGCAGGCAATAGAACAGCTGAAAGATGTAGGAGTGCTTGCAAAGTCATACGGTGTGAGACTTGCAGTTGAGAATCTCAACCCTAGGGTGGGGTATCTATTTCAGACACCAGAAGAAATGATTACGTTAGCGAATATCTCTCAGGATATATACCTCTGTCTTGATGTTGGGCATCTCTGGATCTCCAGTGCTGTATATGGATTCCCTTATCTGGAATCATTGGAAAAAATTATTAAAACCCAAAAGGTCGTGAACTGTCACCTCCATAGCAATACAACAGATGTGGAAAAAAGTATGTTCTCGGATGACCATCATTCTGTTGATCGTCATGGATTCCCCATTCGTGAGGTATTGCAGATACTTACCAACAGTGAAGCAAATCTTGTATTGGAAACTGTTGAGGCTCTTCATCACAATACTGATTTTCTGTTGCGGGAACTCGCTTCTTTGGGAGAATCTTATGCAACTTCTTGAACAATTTCTGAGGTCAAAAAGAGGGGTTCCTGAACTCTGCGAGGATGCGTTGTTCTTCAATGATCATTTCGCTGCAGTCGTGGATGGTTGTACCAGCAGAAAGCCGATTAAAGGGGTTCCTAAAAGTAGCGGAGTTATTGCCAAGGAGTGCATTCTTCAGGGCTTGGAATCATTGCAAGGTAATGAGTCGATGACACAGGTGTTCCAGGTCCTCAATGATTCCATCACCACATGGTACCGAGGAATTGGTCGGGAGTGTGAATTTGAAGCTGACAAGGAAAGTCGGTGTTCAGCCTATGCAGCCATTGTCAGTGTTGCTCATCGACAAGTATGGGTATTAGGAGACTGTCAGGCGTTGATTAATGATACACTTGTTACATCACATAAGGCAATTGATACATTAATGGAAGGAGTCAGGGCTCTTTTGGTCGAGTACGAGCTCGCTAATGGGGTCACCGTAGAAGAACTTCTCTTGAATCCTCAACCAGTTCAACAGAAACTTGCTTCGCTCATGAAGTTACAGACGGTTTTCCAGAACAGTGATCCTTCCCTCTCATACTCCTACTCGGTTTTGGATGGGTTTTTTACTGACATGGAGAGTGTGCAGGTGCTTGATTTGCCTCACGATACAGTGGAAGTCGTATTGGCAAGCGATGGCTATCCCCAAGTGTTTCCGACACTTGAAGCGACTGAGCAGTATTTGCAGAAACAGTTAGAGGAAGATCCTTTGATGGTGTTCAAAAATCGAGCAACAAAACCGCTATTTCCTGGAAATTGTTCTTTTGATGACAGAAGTTTTTTGCGTGTTCTTGTGTAACTTTGCTAAATATGTTGCATTATTCTCTTTTAGAAAATTTAAAAGCAAAAAAAAGAAAAAATAATTCTTGCGTTTTTGCTTTTCTCGCTCTTATACTAGTACCTGCTAATGTTCTTTGTTTTAGAACATACCAAACATAGGAGGACTACGTATGAAGAAAGCATTTTTAATGCTGGTTTGTCTCGTTCTGTTGTTTACCCCACTGTTCGCACAAGGTGCTCAGGAAGGTGAAGGAAAAGTTGACAGTCTTACTGTCTGGAGTGGTGCTAGTGAAGATGAAGCACAAGCACTGGTACAGAAATTCAATGAGTTGCATCCCGAAATTGCGGTTAGTGTGATTCGTGCAGGTTCCGGTGAGTTGGTGAACCGACTTTATTCAGAACAGCCCAAGCCCGAGGGGGATATTCTCTTGATGCTTGCAAAAGAGAATATGGAACTTGCATATGACTACCTAGCACCCTACAAGTCAGCTAATCATGACAAGATTGATGCCTCGGTACGTGATGGTGCTGATGTACCTAGATTTTATGGTACTTCAATGCCTTTACAGGCATTCATGGTGAATACCAATCTGCTTGATCCTTCTGAGTATCCCAAGAGTTGGGCGGACCTCATCGATCCTAAATTCAAGGGTGAGATTATTCTGGCAAATCCTGCTCTTTCTGGATCAGCATATGCACAGGTCTACATGATCTACAAGCAATATGGCAACGATTTCCTTGCAAAACTGGCAAAGAGTGCAGTTTTCACTGCTAGTTCAACTACAGGACCTGAGTCGGTTGCACGTGGTGAGTATGCAGTAACAGTCACCGGTGAATCAAATATTGGAAAGTATATTGGGGAAGGCGCTCCTGTAACCTATGTGTATCCTGAAGAAGGAACCGGTGCCCGATTTGATGCGACAGCAATCATCGCTAATGGGCCAAACCCAGAAGCAGCAAAATTGTTCATGGACTTCATGACAAGCAATGATGCCTATGAGATTGTCAGATCAACGCGAAATCGTCGTGTAGTAAGCAAGGAACTTCCAGGTCCTGCTAATCTTCCTGCACTGAATGAAATCAAGCTATTCCCATATGATGACCTTGAAGCCAAGGAAATCAAAGAACAGCTGATTGATGATTTTTCTAACATGATGTAATCAAATGTTCCTGCCTCAATAAATAAACATTTCATTGAGGCAGGAATTCCATAAATTGAAGGAGTACCTATCTGCCATGAGTCTTAATCTGACATATAAGAATGTAAATAAAATCTTCGGTGAACAATCAAAGAATCCTGTGCACGCATTGAACGACGTATCATTTACGATTGAACCTGGTGAGCTGTTTTGCCTCCTTGGACCTTCTGGATGTGGCAAGACAACATTGTTACGTTCTACGGCAGGACTTGAATCAATTTCAAGTGGACAGATTATGTATGGTGACAAGGATATGACCTTGATTCCTCCTTTTCGGAGAAACATCGGTATGGTATTCCAAAGCTTTGCACTCTATCCGCATATGAATATTTTTGAGAACGTTGCATATGGATTGAGAGTACGAAAGACTCCTGAAGCAGAAGTGAAGAGACGAGTCACCGAAGTAATGGAACTGGTAGGGCTCACAGAAGAGCTTAAAAGAAACCCTTCACCGACTGGGCTTTCCGGAGGACAGCAGCAGCGTGTGGCTATTGCGCGTGCTCTTGTGTATGATCCTGATATTCTGCTTCTTGATGAACCTCTGGCCAATCTTGATGCCAAACTGCGTCGATATATGCGTGCAGAGATTAGAAGAATCCAGAAGGCAACCAATATTACCACAATTTTTGTTACGCATGACCAAGAAGAAGCAATGGCAATTGGTGATAGGCTAGCTGTGTTACGTAAAGGAGTTGTTGAGCAGATCGGTTCATCAAATGAGCTGTACACCAAGCCAAACAACGCATTTGTTTCCAACTTCATCGGGAAGATGAACTTCTTCAATGCAACGTTGGCAGGAAAGAGCAGTGCAACCATCGATGGTTCGGAAGTAGTTGTCTCGGTGAAAGAACATAATATCCGATTCAGCGGAAATAAAAAGGTTAACATTGGGGAATCTGTGCTCATCGGGGCTCGACCGGAACAGTTGGAGATATCAAAAGACAAGATAGCCGATACTATCAAGGGAACAGTTCAGATTATTCAGCATCTTGGGCAGTTTGTACGATATGAAGTAGTACTCGAGAAACATGTGAGTGAGACCCCCATGGAAATCGATATGCCGTATATGCTTGAAGGGGTGGTTGAGCATGACACGGTATATGTACATGTAAAAGAAGGCCTTCCATTCTTGTTCCTGCCGGAGGTGAGAAACTGATGCGTATTAACAACCAAACTCCTCCAATTGATATCAAAGGGAGTGAGGAAAAGAGCCTGAAAAAATTTTTGCAGAAGGATTTTACACCTTACTTGGTGTTTGCAATTCCTCTTACCTTCATGGCTATCTTCCTTATATATCCCATGGCTATTACATTAATGAGAGCATTCATGCCTGCTGGGAACAAGTTGATTGCTGGGACATTTTCACTGCAAGGGTTCACGAAATTCTTTGAGAGTGTGATGTACCAGAAGGCATTGGCTAATTCATTCATTGTTAGCTTATCAGTAACATTGCTCTGTATTGTTATTGGAGTTCCCATGGGCTATTTTGTTGCCCGTGTCAAAATGCCTGGCAAGAATATGATGCTGAGCCTTGGAATTCTCCCTATTATCATGCCATCATTCGTAGGAGCCTTCACATGGGTGATTCTGTTGGGACGCCAGGGTGTTGTACGACATTTTCTCAATCTGCTGTTTGGACCACTGGGAATAGAGATTCCTACCATCTACGGCATGTTTGGGATGATCCTTTGTATGACCTTGACTTATTATCCCTTCGTGTTCCAACTTGCATATGGAGCCTTTGCATCTGCAAATTCCTTGCTTGAAGAGGCTGGCATGCTCATGGGGGCAAGTAAGTGGTATATTTTCAGAACTATTACATTTCCCTTGATCCTTCCCAGTCTTGGTGCTGGTGCATTGTTGGTGTTTGTTCGTTCCATTGGAAATTTTGGTATCCCCGCCATCATTGGTGGTGACAAGTATGTACTGCCCACCTTGATCTATTTCCGTGTCAACGGATTCTGGGATCTTAATGGAGCTGCTTCGATTGCAGTTATCAATGTATTGATTACTGCTTTGGTCTTGTATCTGCAGAAGCGTGTGATAAACCGGCATGAGTATGAGACTATTTCAGCAACCCACTCGGAAATCAAGCAGCATGAAGGTAAGGCAATCCGAATTATTGCAATTGTATATTGTGTGATTATCCTGGTTGTTTCACTCTTGCCACAGCTTACGATTATCGTGATGTCTTTCTATGAGAAATGGGTTGGCTTGTTCCCGGAAGGGTTTACCTTGGCAAATTATATTAGGATCCCTCAGTACTCAAGGCACGAACTCTTTAACACGTTCTACTTGTCAATTCTAGCCACAATTCTTGCAGCAGTTTTGGGAAGCTTGATTGCCTATATCACTGAGCGTAAGAAACCCAAGGGTGCTGCTTTGCTTGATATGTCAATTATGGCCCCCTTTATTTTGCCAGGAACCGTTGTATCGGTTGCATTGCTGTCAGCTTTTAGTGGAAGCAGTATGATCCGCCTTACTGGAACGTATACGATCATTGTTATTTCATACATGATCAGAAGAACCCCGTATGTTTATCGATCAGTATCTGCTAGCTTGTCCCAGTTGAATCCTTCACTGGAAGAAGCGTCAACCATCGCTGGAGCGAACTGGTTCTATACGTTCCGCAGGGTAAGTGTCCCCTTGATTATGCCAGCAATTATTAGTGGCTCCATTCTTACTCTTACAACGTTATTGCAGGAGTTGAGCACGACAATCTTGTTGTACAGTTCCAATACAAGAACGGTTCCCATTCAGATTTATGGTGCGGTAGCAGATGGAAAACTCGGGGAAGCAAGTGCTCTCTCAGTTGTTCTGCTGATCGTAGTATTTATAATTGTCTATCTCATGAACCATAAGCAGGGTAAGTCCATCGCTTCAAGTTTTAAGATGGGCTGATCAAATTGATGGTACCAGGAATTACTCCTGGTACCAGTGTGGGTTGTTGCATGGATAAAGAGTTAGAATTCTACAGGACCCATCTTGCTTCACAGGTGCTTCCCTTTTGGGAAAAAGCTTTTGATGAAGAGTATGGGGGAGTCTTTACTTGTTTTTCAAACGACGGTGAGACCTTGCTTTCCCAAGATAAGTTCACCTGGTCACAGGCAAGGATGCTGTGGTGCCTTTCCTACCTGGTTAAGAGCACTGCTTGCAGTTTTGGTTTGTCCGAGGATCGTTTGAAAGGGTATCGGCGAGCGGCTGACAAGCTTTATATATTCCTCGATAGTCATGCATGGCTTTCAGCAGAGGATGAGGTGGCGGCCTTTCTGCTTGACCGTACAGGCAAGAAGAAAGAAAGTATTCCCGGAAAAGGATTGTATACAAGTTTTTACGCTGATTGCTTCCTGATTATGGCGTATTCTCGTTATTCACTCCTTTCTGATGACGCTTCAATTGCCAAAAAGGCATTATCAATGTATCGAAAGATGCTGAAAGTACTGTCTGGTGGGATAGTGAAAACTGAACCATATCCACTTCCTGCAGGAGCAGAAGCTCACTCTGTGCCAATGATACTTTGCAACACAGCACATGAGCTTTCCCTGGCATTGATGGAATTTTATCCTGAGGAGGCCAGCGGCATTGCACAAGAGGCTGAGCATTTTGCTTATACGATTCTTGAAAGATTTGTCGATCCGCAGACCTTGCAGGTACAGGAAGTGATTCTGAGTGAAAGACAGAATGTAACTTTGCTCGAAAGACATCGTAATCCTGGACATACGGTAGAGAGTATGTGGTTCTGCTTAGATGTGCTCAATCCCGAGTATCACATGCAATTGGGGCAGATTGTTACAACTGCTTTGGACTTGGGTTGGGATACCGAGTATGGCGGCCTGTTCCGTTTTGTAGACCAAGATGGGGGCAAGGTTTCCGGCGATATGGATGCTTCATCATTTGCACGTCTCGTTGCAGATACCTGGGACTACAAGCTTTGGTGGCCTCATAGTGAAGCGATCTATGCAAGTCTACGACTCTACCTTGAAACGGCAGATGAAACATTTTTTTCTTGGTACAAGAAGCTCAAAGCATATACCTTTTCAACATTTCCTGGTGAATCGGGTAAGGAGTGGGTACAGATACGGAAGCGTGATGGTACGCCTGAAGAAAAAGTGGTTGCTCTCCCGGTAAAGGATCCGTATCACATATTGAGAATGCTCTTGTTAACTATTGAGACGTTGGATAATTATATAAAGGATAAAAAACATGGTCTATGAATCATTGTCGGATAATGAAAAGATAGCTTTGAATACCAGCATGTTCAAAGCGTATGATATACGCACGAAGAGTGCAGCGTTACAACCTGCGTTGATGATGAGACTTGTACATGCCGTCGGCAGATACTTGGTTGAAGTTCTACAGGTTGAACAGGTTGTAATTGGGCGTGATGCACGCCTCGCAGCTCCTGCCTTGATGGAAATTGCCATCGATGTTTTTGCTCTAGCTGGTCTTAATGTCAGTGTTAACCCGCTCCAGGTCTCCACATGCCAATTTTATTACAGTTGCATGCAGCACCCTCATGCTGCAGGAGTTATGTTTACAGCAAGTCATAACCCGGGAGCTTACATTGGGATGAAGCTTATGGCTCCAAGATTACAAACTCTGGCTATGGGAAGTGGCCCAAAAGGTGGTATTTCTTGCATCAGGGAGTTGTATTGCGAAGGGAAACCCTGCAATTTCTCTCCGATGAAAAGAGGGAAGATAACCATTCATCGGTATCTTGATGAATATATTGCTTACTCATCTAAGCTAGCTGGTGTTGAAGAGAATAGCCTGCAAGATGTTTCCATCCTCACCGATTTCCTGTGTGGAGCTGCTGGTACAGAGGTAGCTGAGGCATTGGGAGATGCAGGAGCAAAGGTACGGGTACGGAATCTGGTACCGGATGGGAGGTTTCCTGCAGGTGATCCGAATCCAATTATTCTTGAGAGCATCAAACCAACATGGGAGCTGATGCGTAATGAACGCTTTGACTTTGGATTCTGTTTCGATGGCGATGGCGACAGGATGGATGTAATGGATAGCCATGGAGTGCAGATGACACCATCCTTCAATCTTTCATTATTGATTCCAGAGATACTTTCATTTTTCAAACAGGTACATAGAAGTGGTTACTTTGGGAATTCTCCTTGGTCGCCCAATATGTACTACGATGTTAAAGCCAATCCTCCTTCCATCGTCCAACAAGCAAAAACAGGCATGGATGTTCACATTATCAGGAATGGGCATTCCTTTATCAAGGAAGCACTCCGAAAGAATCTTTACAAGCAATATTTTGTTGCGAGTGAGGAGTCTGCTCACTACTACATGAATTTTCCTCTCGATCTTGATGATTATTCAAAGGGTTTTGCAGCTACGGAAAATACCCTTTATTTCACGCTTCTTACAGCAAAGATGTGGAGTCGTTATCCTGAGCAGTACGAGAAAGCCATGAAGATGCAGGAAAGTATTCACCGAGAACGTGAATGGCCGTGCCACTTCTTTAGTGATGTGTATCTTGAGCCTGTCGTTGCTGAGGTTGAGACTGCTTTCCGGAAAGAAGGACTGGAAATCTTCAAATCGATGGAAGATGGGGAAGATTTGGATGCAACACTGATGCGTTGTGGACTCCCAGAGCATATAGATGCTGGTACAAATTTACAGGGAGATTGGTTGCAGGTCGCCCAACGTATCAGTAGAAGTGAAGAAGGGATGGCTCGATGGGAAGTTGCATCCAGTAGCGCAGAAAGACTTGAGCAAGCAGTCCAGAGCATTCGTTCCATCACCGATCGGTATGTTGCACAGAATCTAGCTGAATACGAATAACCTTGTAACAATATATTGCAAGGCAAGGAGGGCAAGTAATGCAACTATTTACAAGTGCAATGATTATACTTGAGGATTCGATACTCCGAGATGCATATCTCGTTGAGGACTCTGGTTTGATTATGGCATATGGCCCTATGCCGGTTCCAGATACCTTTAGTAAATATGTAAGCAAGGTATATGACTGTGCGGGTTTGTATCTAAGTCCCGGCTTTGTTGACATCCATACGCATGGTTCTGGCGGTCATGACTATATGGATGGGACAGAAGAAGCGTTTATCGGTGCAGCTGCATCGCATTTGCAGTATGGGGCGACCACGTTGTTGCCAACGACATTGGCTTCATCGGATGAGCATCTATTCAGGACGTTCTCGATATTTCAAACCGTAAAGAAATCTGAAGCGGTTCTGCCTCATCTTCCTGGGTTGCATCTTGAAGGGCCCTATTTCTGTCATAAAGAGAAAGGTGCGATGGAGGAGAGTCACCTCAGACTCCCAACTCCAGAACACTATATAAATATCCTGGAACGTTCCCAAGGAACAATCCTGAGATGGTCGTTGGCTCCAGAACTACCTGGTGCGCTCGAGATGGCTGATAGGGTTATACGTGATGGTATTAACGTCTCTGCGGCTCATACTTGTGCGACATACGATGAAATGAGTGAGGCTTTTGATCATGGGATTAACCATTTGACGCATTTTTATTCTGCAATGTCTTCGTTGACAAGAAAGGATGGGATGCGAATCCTGGGAGTGATTGAGAGTGGGTATTTGATAGATGGACTTACGCTTGAGGTGATTGCCGATGGGATGCACTTGCCAGGACCACTTCTTAGGTTGATCTATAAATGTAAGGATCATGACCAAATCTGTGCCACTACGGATAGCATGCGTGCTGCTGGTATGGGACCAGGTCCTTCGATTCTCGGGCCAAAACTGGAAGGAACCCCAGTATTCGTTGAGGATGGTATTGCAAAAATGCCTGACCGAAGCTGTTTTGCTGGAAGCGTAGCAACATGCGATCGTTTGGTTCGAGTTCTTATGGCGGAAGTTGGGCTTTCTCTAGCGGAAGCAGTGAAAGCTTCCTCGTTACTTCCGGCGAGGTTTATGGGTTTGGACCAAATGACTGGTTCTATAGCAATTGGAAAACAGGCTGACTTGCTTGTCTTTGATCAATCCATTTCCATGAAACGGGTTTTTGTCTCAGGAAAGGAAATACAAATGGTCCATGCATGAATGCTGGATTAGGAGGATGTTTTAGTATGAGTATTACTATCAGTATCGCGGATACCCCACAGGAGTTGGGAAGAAAGGCTGCTGAAAAGATAGCGGGTTTTCTTCGTAATGCTATAGAGTCGACTGGTGAGGCAAGAATTATTCTTTCCACTGGAGCTAGTCAATTTGAGACAATGGATGCTCTGACTAGGGAAGATGTTGACTGGAGCAGAGTAGAGATGTTCCACCTTGATGAGTATGTCGCTTTGCCGGAAAGCCACATTGCTAGTTTCAGGAAATATCTGAAAGAACGATTTGTTTCAAAACTTCCATTGAAGGCTGCCTATTTTGTAGATGGCGAAGGTGATGTGGAATCCAATATTGACTCACTGACGAAAGAGCTTCGAAAGAAGCCTGTCGATGTGGGAGTAATAGGAATTGGTGAGAATGGGCATATTGCATTCAATGATCCCCCTGCAGATTTTGAGACAACAGTAGCATATAAAGTGGTCAACCTTGATGATCGTTGTAAACAACAGCAAGTTGGGGAAGGTTGGTTTTCTTCACTGGAGGAAGTGCCTACCCAAGCAATTACGATGTGTCCGAGACAGATCATGGAAGCAAAGCATATTGTATCAGCAGTTCCTCATGCGGTGAAAGCTGAGGCTGTATATAATACTGTTACAGGAAAGGTTGATCCTATGGTCCCTGCCACACTGTTGAAAACGCATCCAGATTGGTATTTATACATCGATAAAGCAGCAGCAAAGCAGCTAATCAATAACTGACCAATAATTGGGGCTCCCTTATGGGAGCCTCAATTGCGGGTGTGATAAGTCATATCTAATGGGTAGTTTCGGTTAGGTGTATGCTACACCATCCTCCTCCCCTCACTATGCCCAGGATCCATCTCAAGCACCTTCTTGAATGCCTCTTCTGCTTCCTTCTTGTTGTTCTTGCCTAGGTTGCCAAGACCAATGAGGAAGAGACAGTGAATCCTGTTTCTCTTTGATAGGTCTTCAGTGAATACCTGGAGATCAGGGAGAGAGACTGCAAAGTAGTCAATGCCCACCTCATCATCCATATGCTCCTTGCCATATCTCAAGAGCTCATCAAAACTGCTTGTTGCTTCTTGTTCTCTTCCAAGCTTTCGTAGTGCGAGACCCTTGTAGAGAATCTGATGAGGACTCTGGTCGTAGTAATACATTGCTCCACTGGCAGTCAACAATCCTCTTGTAGCCAGATTCCAATGATGTACTGCAAGCTCTTGGTTTTTCTCTTGCTCAAACAAGCACCCCAATAGGTAATGAACCTCATTGTCTTTATTGCCTTCAAGCTTACCCTCATGCAGGTTCTCTGGGTAGGTAAGTGCGTGTATCAAAAGGTCTTTTGCTTTTTCAGGATCAGATTGTTTCTTTGCCAACTCCACCTGCGTAATGACATATTGGGTTGCAATCTTGCCTTCCCCGCCTTCCCAAGGATGGAAACTGTATGAAAGCTCCAGTTCTTGTGCTCTCGCATAGTTCTTTGTCAGGTTCAACAGCGTGATGTACTCAATCATCAGATCATCACGGCGGAATACCAAATCAAGATGCTGCTCCAGGAAGGCTTTTCTCTCTTTCGGTTCTCTTCCGCACTTCTTATACAGCTGGTCGAGCTCAAAGAGCAGGCGGTCGTCCTCAGAATCCAGAGAAAAAGCACGCTCAAGAGCCACTCTTGCTCTCTCTGGGTCTCCTTCCTGGTTGAAATATACCAAGGAGAGACAGCGAAGCGTCTTCGCATGTTCTGGGTTGCTTTTGTTGGCTTGTTCCCATGATTTTTTTGCTTGTTCATGTTCCCGTTTATCATACCAGTACGTGCCGAGGAGATAATGCACCTTCCAAAGGTGCTTATGGGTACTTGCGAGTGCTGTAAGGATCTTTAAATCATCAAGTGTGTTCGGGAAGTATGTACTATCCTCCAAGGATTCAGCTTGTGCCAGTAGGTTCTCTGTTTCCTTGGGGTCCGTGCTGTAGTATGCCTTGGAGTAGAGCACCATGGGGTTGGTAACTCCTTCTTGTGGGAGGAGGGCGAAGGCCTTCTCATACATGCCAATCTCTGCGTACATGCCAGCGAGGGTCAAGAGACGATAGGAGCCAAGGGAGCAAACGTCATGCACGCTTGTGTTGTCTTGCCTATCTGTTTCTCCATCAGCTAGCAGATCGTGCGCAAGCGTATCAAATGGATCGATCTCAAGTGTCTCTCTGATGATCTCTTCAGCTTTTTCTCTGTTTCCTTGCTGCAATTCTGCCAGGGCAAGGTAATTACGTGTTTTCAGGTTGTGGCTGTTTCTGATAAGGGATTTCTCCAGGAAGGCTGCTGCCTCACTATAGTGTTTCTTTCTCAGTTCCAGGATGCCTAGGTAGAGAAAACCCTGCTCCTGCTGTTTTCCGTCCCAGATAGCCTTGTAGAAGGCATCATAGGCTTCCTCAAAGCGTTTTTGGTGGAACAGGCTGAGACCGAGAAGTGTGTATGCCTTGCTGTCGATTGGATTGGGGTTGTGCTTGGTTGCCCTCTCAATGGCCGATCTAAAGAGGCTTTCGCTTTTTTCAAATAACCCTCTCTTCAGGAGCAGTTCACCATATCCAGTAGTACATCGGTAGTCCTTCGGATCTCGCTTGAGTGCTTCCTGATAGTAGGGTTCACTTCTGAAGGTAGCGTGTCGATACTGCTCCAGGTGCACTGCGGCTAAGTACAGCTCTTCTACTGTATCAATGTTCTCGGGGGCAGGGATAGCTTTTGCTGGATCGGGAATATCGGGTGCTTGTTCCCTGGTTTGTATGCTTGAGGAAAGCAATCGCTCTCCATCGTTGGTGTAGAGCGATATGGTATGGGCTGCCTCTGGTATTGTTGTCCCAAAGCACTCTGCTGCCTTGAGTATGATTTGCTTGTCAAAGAGAACAACCTCGGAAGACGAAGTTACAACAAGTCTTAGGGAGACCTTGCTGCTCGCATAGAGTGAAAGCTTCTTTTGTTCATCCAGGGAGAGTAGTACGTCCTTGGTGGCGTTGATCACCCTGGGTGCCTGCTTGTAGGGGAGGAAGTACTGGGTGAAGGTTTTCTCTTCTCCAGGTTCGAGGAACGTAAAGTCGGGCTGATTATCGGTGAAGACTCCAGTCATCAATTCTACATAGGGGCCATTCTCATCGGTGAGATTCCTGTCCCAGGCCTTACCGAAATCACCACAACCCCATGTCCACTGTTTCTTTCCAGGAGAGATGTGGTGGTCGGCAATATGGAGAATACCTGTCTGCTTCTGGTGGTCGTAGCTTCCCACGAAGTCATAGTCACTATGGTAAGCCATGTAGGAGGTGGGAACCGGGATGTTCTTGTAGCGGGAGATATCGACTCCCTCACTATAGTCATGCTTGTAGTAGATGCCTGTGGCTATCGGGAAGGTCGATACATCCCGTTTGCCATGATCCATGACAGCATGCACATCAGGAGGGAAGATGGACTGGGTGTGGTCATTCACTGCAATGGCTGGGTTCGCCCACCAGAGAAAGGTTTGGGGGAACTGGGTTGGGTTGTACAACTGACCGGTGATCTCGACATAGGCCTTGTCATCATAGAGGGTGATGGTGGCGGTGGAAGTGGTGCCATGCATTCTGTCTATGTCATGTAGCTGGATGCTGACTGAGTGCTTGCTTGCATCTTCCTTGGTCTGGTAATCAACCGGCATGAAGGTGGTCGGACGGTGGTGTTGGGGCCAGTTGAATTCGATGCCACCGCTGATCCAAGGCCCCAGGAGTCCCACCAACGCTGGCTTGATCACCTCATTGTAATAAACAGCATCCTCACCGGTGGTCTTGTCCAGAATTCGGTGAATCCTTCCTCCGAGTTCAGGCAGTACCATGACTTTTAGATAATTGTTCTCCAGGAAGATGGCAGTATAAGGTTGGTCATGCTTAACATCGCCGACCGTCTCAATGATGGGGTATGGGTATACTCTCCCACTACTGCCCTGATAGACCCTGTTCTCAAAGAACATAGGGTTTGCATTGGGCTCTCCAGTTGTATAGGTGGGTATTGTTACCATTTCTTCCCAGATTCTTGCGTGCATGAGAGTATCCTCCTGCCTGCCATTGTAGCAGGGAATAGTGGATACGTATTAAGAAAAGTTGCTCATTGATTTTGATTTCTTGCTCTTTTTTTCGGCATTGTGTTTCTGCTAAACATGGACTATTATCATATATGAAGTGTCGAGCAAAATACATTTAGTTAGGTTACAACAATGAATTACCATAGTCCTGGAGTATTAGAACCTTCAAAAATTTTTCTTTATAGTGCCAGCGCTCGCGCTCGGTCCCTTTTCTATTACTTGCTCTGTATTGGTCACTACCATTGTAGCGCTGAATATCTTGTTGCGCGACAGCGCTACGACAGTTATCTTCTGATCTACACCCTCTCCGGCTCTGGGTATGTCCTCCAGGGTGGGGAATATAGGTCGGTGGGGACAGGAAGCATCGCTCTGCTTGACTGTTATCAGGCGCATACCTACAAAGCATCGAAGGAAGGGTGGGAGATTCTCTGGATGCATATAGATGGGCCCACCTTGAGAAGTTGGTTTTCAGCACTCTCCCAGGGAGGGGAGCCTGTGATACAGTTGCTTCCATCCGCGTATGTGGTTGAGCGCAACCTCTACCAGATATTCTCCGTATTTGACAAAAAGGAAACGGTCAATGAGGCACGGATTTCCCAGTTGATCACAAATGTGATGACTGAACTCTATCTTGCCCGGTTTGCAGGTGAGAAGACCTCCAGTGTGGATGCCATCGAGGAAGTACTTACGTATATATCGATGCATATCGAGCAGTCATTGAGTGTCGAGGACCTTGCCAGGCGTGCAAACCTCAGTCCTTACTACTTTTCCCGGCTCTTCAAGCAGAGTACCGGGTTCTCCCCGCATGAATACATGCTCAACCATCGGGTGGCAAATGCCAAATACCTTTTGCGTACCACTGATTTCCCGATCAAGAAGGTTGCTTCCTGCTGTGGGTTTTCCACAGCAAGTTCCTTTTGTACAAACTTCAAGAAACGGGTAGGTTCGAGTCCGCTGCAGTATAGGGAGGGGGAGAAGCAACATGGCAAGAATTCGTGAGAAGGGAGAGGGCTTTCCCAAGGAGAAACTCTATGTGATCCCACGCAGTATGCTGGATGCGTTCAAATCGAATCCAGCTCTCCGTGGTTTTGTGATCTCTGATGCAGGGTATTTTCCCCATGCTCGCTACCACCTCCGTCAGCGTCTGCATGGGTGCGAACAGAACATCTTCATCTACTGTGAAGAGGGTGAGGGTTTTGTCAGTATAGATGGGGTAGTAACCCATCTTTCCAAAGGACAGGCCATTACCATTCCTGAAAAAACTGCCCATCTCTATGGGGCAAGCAAGGATCACCCTTGGTCGATCTACTGGTTTCACTTTGCAGGTGATTTCTCCCCGACCTATGTCCCTAGAGCGCTTTCAGGGAGGGGTATAAAGATTCCTCATGCTTCCCAGTCGGTTATCCTGGGATTGTTCACACAGGTGTTCACCCCTCTCTCCAGAGGCTACACCCATCGCTACCTACTTGCAGCAAGCAGCGCTGCTGCCCTGATACTCTCGCTCTCCTATGAGCAGGAGTATTTTACTACCGATACATTGAATGTTCCCGGGGTGCGGGTTATTGAGGACCTGATCGCCTATGCCCAGAGTCACCTGACCGAGGAGATAACCCTTGAAACGTTTATCTCACGATCCCAGTACAGTCCAAGTAGGATTATCCAGCTGTTCAAAGAGGTGACCGGCTACTCACCGATGGCTTTTGTGCAGCACCTAAGGATGCAGCGGGCTTGTTACTATCTCGATGCCACTCCAGAGCCAATCAACCGCATTGCAGAGTATGTAGGATTTACTGACCAGTTCTATTTTTCTCGCGTTTTCAAGAAGATAATTGGGGTATCGCCCAGGGAATATAGAAAGGTTGCACACACATAAACCGATTTAAAAGAACAAATAATATGAAAAATATCAGACATGATAGATTAACTTTCGCTGTAGTTCATGATTATCATTTTGTCCATAAATTTATCAAGAGTTCCATAGACAGTTCGCATAACCGCTCCTAGACTAAATACAAAGGAGTAGTAAAACTATGAAGAAATGCTTATCAGTATTACTTGTTTTGGTTGTAGGCGCTTCACTGCTTATGGCAGGTGGAGCAAAAGAAGAATCCATAACCCCAAAGAAGGGGGAGACAGTAACGATCAAGATGTGGACACATGATGATCTGTATCGTCAATTCTTCCAGAAACGTATCGACATGATGAATGAGAACAATCCTGACTACCAGATTGCACTCGACGCACAGATCATGCCGAATACGATTACCAGCTTGATCACCGCATCGGTTGCTGGGGAGGAGATGCCCGACTTAATCGGTGTCGAGCAAGGCTGGTTCCCCACCTTGATGGAGGACAATAATGTAGAGTCCTTCCTGGTTGACCTAACCGACAAGATTGGGGACCGTTACGACGATTATGTTCAGGGCCGTTGGGCACTGTACACCCATGAAGGGAAGATTTACGGGCTTGAGAGTGCGCTGACCGCTTCTGTGTATTACTATCAGCCGGCTATCTTCGAGAAGTACGGTGTCGACATTCCCACAACTTGGGAAGAGTACATCGAGGCAGGAAAAGAGTTGGCTAAGCATGGAGTCAAGATTGGTGTCATGGACAATGATGCCTCGGGGATTTTCTCCCTGATGTTCCTCCAGCGTGGCGGACAGTTCTTCGACCAGGAAGGAAACCTTGTCCTTGGTGAAGGAAAGAATAGGGAAGCAGCCGTCAAGGTACTGGATATGCTTCGTGAGGCACTTGATGCCAATTCACTTGAGGTTGTCTTGGGCAATGAGTTCTGGGGTTCCTCCATCCCAACAGCGTTCTCAACGGGTAAGGTAGCCGGTATGGTTGCTCCTGACTGGTACAATACCTCGGTATTGCAGCCTGGTGTTGAGAGCATGGCAGGAGATTGGCGTGTAGCACCGATGCCGGTCTGGGAAGACGGCAGTGGTTACCGCACCAGTGTCTGGGGTGGTACCGGATTCGCCATTACCAAGAGTTCAAAGATCAAGGACATCGTGTGGGATGTGCTGGATGATGCATATATGTCCCTTGATGGTCAGCTGGATCGTTATAAGACGATCAACTTCTATCCCACGATGTACGAAGCTCTCGATTCCCCAGCGGTAACCGAGGAAGAGCATCCGTTCTTTGGTGGTCAGAAGATCGGTGCAGTATTTGCTGATGTGGCGTTGGAGACACCTCCACTATGGCAGAGCCCAGCCCGTCCGTTCCTCTTGCAGGCAATGGTGGACAATCTTCCCCTGTTCATCGATGGCAAGCTCTCATCCAGTGAGTTGGTTGATACATTAGTTGAAATCACTGAACGTGATGCACAGCTGTAAGATTTGGATATTTCTTTGGGGGAGGAGTTCGCTTCTCCCCCCTTGCTCTCTTTTTTGCTAGGAGGTGATGATGCGCACGACGATGTACAAGAGGACACCCTATTTCTTTATACTTCCAGCTTATTTGGTGTTCCTGGTCTTCATGTTTGGCCCGATGATATTCTCTTTGGTGGTCAGCTTTTTCAATTGGACCGGGATCAAGAGTCCTGAGTTCAATGGGTTGGATAATCTGAAGGGGATTGCCACCGATTCGGTGTTCTGGCTCTCTGTCAGGAACACCTTGCTCTACAGTGCGGTAAGTCTTTTCGTCGTGGTTCCGCTCTCTCTTCTCCTGGCCCTTGCGCTTGATTCGCCCCACCTCTGTGGACGACTGGTGGTCAGGGCAATCTATTTTGCTCCTATCGTTACTTCTACGGTGGCAATCTCACAGACATTCCTGATGTTGTTCAATACAAATTTTGGCTTGATCAACAGAATGCTTGGTGTTCCCATCGACTGGTTGGGCTCGCGTACGCTTGCCTTGATTCCTGTCATCGTGGTGATCATCTGGCGCTGGTTGGGATTGACCAGTATTTACTTCTTGGCAGGGCTGCAGGGAATTGACCGGGAGCTCTATGATGCAGCGAAGGTTGATGGAGCAACAACCATGCAACGATTTTTCTCGGTAACACTCCCACAGCTCCGTCCGATCACATTCTTTGTCTCCATGATCATTCTCATTGGCTCGATGCAGATCTTCGATGAACCACAGATCCTTACCGGGGGTGGTCCTTCCAATGCAACCAGGTCGGTGGTGCAGTACCTCTACCTGAGAGGGTTTACACAGTTCCGCTTTGGCTATGCATCGGCAATTGGCCTGGTATTGTTTATTGCCATTGCCTCATTCTCTGTAGTGCAGATGAGGTTGAGAAAGGAGAGTGACCTATGAGAAAACACAGTCGTCTTTCAGCCGGTGCCTGGGTGATGAATATTGTGGTATGGGTTGGTGGTGCATTTATGCTGCTTCCCTTTATCTGGATGGTCAGCTCGTCATTCAAGACAACCGAGGAGATTTTCCAGCCGGCAACGTTCCTGCCCGAAAGCCTTGATGGCGGCAACTATGCAAGGCTGTTTTCTTCTTGGCCATTTTCTCGCTGGATTCTCAACAGCTTGATCGTTGCCTTGTTTACCACCGTACTGGCATTGGTGATCACAAGTCTGGCAGGCTACGCGTTTGCAAAGTTTCGCTTCAAGGGACGGGGAAAGCTGTTTGCGGTACTGCTTTCCTCAACCATGATTCCTTTCCCCATTCTGGTGGTTCCCTTGTTCGTGGTTACCAGTAGGCTTGGAATGACCAATTCGCTCATTTCCTTGATGCTTCCCTTCATCGCTCCCCCCATTGGAATTTTTTTGATGAACCAGTATGCATCCTATGTTCCCAACGCGCTGTTGGATTCAGCAAAGATTGATGGGGCCGGGGATCTGAGGATCTTCTTCCAGATTGCCTTGCCGATCATGGTGCCTGCCTTGGCAAGTTTGGGCATTATCACGTTCATTAACAGTTGGAACAACTTCCTCTGGCCCTTAATAGCCATTCGGCAGGAGTTGTCCATGACCCTCCCCATTGGTATGGCGAACATGCTTACCGGGGTATCGGCAGGGTCAGCGCCGCCCTACGGGCCGGCAATGGCTGCCTCGACGTTGGTTTGCATCCCTACCGTTGCAATCTTCCTCGCAGTGCAGAAGTATTATATACGAGGCCTGACAGCAGGTGCTGTCAAGCAATAAGGATAAGGCAGATTACATGAGAGAAAAGATAGATCTACGTGGCCAGTGGCAGGTGTTTCTTGATGAAGTGGACAGGGGACTTTCTGAGAAGTGGTATGAACCGGCTTCCTTGGTAGGGAAACATGCACATCCAATAACGCTTCCAGGAAGCCTTGAGCTCTCAGGTATTGGGAGCCCTATAACCAGCAAGACTGAATGGGTAGGTTCTCAGTTCGGTAGTGAGTTCCTGGAAGACCCGCTCTATGAGCCATACAGAGGGGATGATGCCTTTCGCTTCCCCTACTGGCTACAACCGGAAACACGATTTATCGGCCCGGCGTGGTATGTAAAGCATATTACCATTCCAAAGCATACCAATAATTCCTGGCAGTTGGTACTCGAGCGTCCACACTGGGAGACTCGTGTATGGCTGAACGGAGATTTTATTGGGTCCTGTGACAGCCTGTGTGTTCCACACCGCTATGACCTTCCTGGATTGGAAGATGAGGAAGCAGTATTGGTCATTCGCGTTGATAACCGGATGATACATGAGGTAGGGCCCAACGCTCACAGCATTTCCGATCAGACCCAAGGACCGTGGAATGGGATTGTAGGAAATCTGGAGCTGGTTCCAGTAGCCCCTCTCTCTTTGGGTGAGGTCAGTGTATTCCCGAATACTAGGGGTAATGCAGCGCTTTGCATGGTTAATGTCGAGAACCATGGACAACAGGAAACTGAGGTTGCATTACAGTTTAAGAGAGAAGGGAAAGAAGCTGCCACTCTCGAAAAAACCGTGAAGCCAGGGACAACTGCTTTTCATTTGGAGCTTACCGAGGTTCCTCTCTGGGATGAGTACGCACCAAACCTTGAGGATGTTCAGATACTGCTTTCAGCAGAGGATGCTGTACTTGATGAGAAGTCCCTCCAGATTGGCCTCAGAAGTGTAGAGGCCAAAGGAAAACATATATTGGTGAATGGGAAGCAGGTATTCCTCCGAGGGACGGTGGAGTGCTGTGTTTTCCCGAAGACCGGCCATCCCCCGATGGAAGAGGGATACTGGGAGTACCTCTTCTCCCAGAGCAAGGCATATGGGTTGAACCATGTCCGTTTCCACTCCTGGTGCCCCCCTGAGGCAGCTTTCAAGGTAGCAGACCGGATGGGATTCTATTTACAGGTAGAATGCCCGATCTGGAAGAACCAGGGAGTGGCTTATGATGAGAACAAGGCATTTGATGATTGGCTCTTCACTGAGTCCGAGATGATTGTAGCTGAGTATGGGAACCATCCCTCATTCCTCTTCTTTGCCAGTGGGAATGAGCCTGATGGCCGTGATAAGGAAGTCCTTGGACTTTGGGCAGCTACATGGAATGAGAAGGATGCAAGAAGACTGCATACCTCTGCATCTGGATGGCCTGCCTTGGAAGAGAATGCATATCAGGTGGTGCCTGAGCCCCGCATACAAGCCTGGGGTGAGGGATTGGATTCCAGAATTAACGCAAAGGCACCTGAGACCTGTAGTGATTACACAGCTATTTGTGAAAAGTATCCTGGCCCTGTGGTAACCCATGAGATGGGACAGTGGTGCGTATTTCCTGACTTCTCTGAGATGAAGGAGTATACGGGGTATTTGAAGCCACGCAACTTTGAGGTCTTTGCCGATATTCTCGAACGGCGTGGGCTATCTGACCAAGCGGATCAATTCCTGCAAGCCTCGGGGTTCCAGCAGGTGCTGTGCTACAAGGAAGAGATGGAGGCAGCCCTGAGGACAGGAAACCTTGCTGGGGTCCAGTTGCTGGCCCTCACTGACTTCCCTGGTCAAGGTACTGCCCTCGAGGGTGTGTTGAATGCTTTCTGGCAGGAGAAGGGTTACTGTAACGGTGAACAGTTCAGAAGGTTCTGTGATGATATCGTCTTACTTGCCAGACTTCCCAGGCGGTACTATATCGCAGGTGAAACACTGGAGGCAGAGATTGAGCTGGCAAACTTCGGTCGTGCTTCCCTCGAGCAACCGAAAGTAACCTGGAGCTTGCGCGACGAAAAGGGAAACCAGATACAATGTAGTTCTCTCCCAACTGAGCAGGCTGTAGGCAGGGGATTACAGCCCCTAGCAACCCTTTCTCTATCCATTCCCGAACTCGTTACTGCTCAGAAGCTGACTCTATCTGTTACGTTGGAAGATCCAAGGAAGGAAAACTCATGGGATATCTGGGTGTTCCCAAAAGAGGTGGAACTTGAGCCAAGGGATGTACTGGTAACGGATTGTTTGGATGAGAAGAGCCGTGGTGCGCTTCTTGATGGGAAAAAGGTTCTGTTACTCAGCTCTGGAGAACCGGAGGTAGCTTTGGGTTTCTCCTCTGTGTTCTGGAATACCTCCTGGACTGGTGGACAGGCACCCCATACCCTTGGGATGGTAGTGGACGCTGAGCATCTGGTCTTTTCTGAGTTCCCGACTGAGGATCATAGTGATTGGCAGTGGTGGGAGTTGGTACATGGCAGCAGTGCCATGGTCCTTGATGATCTTCCCCATGAGCTGTCCCCCATGGTACAGCCGATCGACACATGGTTTAGGAGTCATAAGCTTGGATTGCTGTTTGAGTGCATGATTGGTCCGGGTAAGTTGATGGTCTGTAGCATGGATCTGACTTCTGACCTGAAGCAGCGTAAGGTTGCTCGTCAGTTGTTCCATTCAATACTTTCTTATATGCAGAGTGATCAGTTTGCTCCTAATTGCAATCTTACGCTCGAAGAAATTGCTTCATTGGCACGGAATGAGGGAGAAATGAAATGATGAAGGCAGCAGTTCTCTATGGGAAAAAAGACTTACGTCTGGAAAAGGTTCCTGTACCAGAGCGGAAGGAACATGAGGTCCTGGTGCAAATCCTAGCCAATGGCCTTTGTGGGTCGGATATCCACTTCTTTACTGAGGGAAAACTTGGTCCCTTTGTGGTTGATGAGCCCTATATACCAGGTCACGAAGCGGTAGGAAAAGTGGTGGAAGGCCCTGGCTTCTCTGAAGGTGAGCTGGTGGTCATTGAACCAGGCATTCCCTGTGGGAAGTGTGAGTTCTGCCGTAGTGGACGGTATAACCTTTGCCCTGATGTCGTGTTTCTCTCTGCTCCTCCGGTCAATGGGACCTTTGCTGAGTATGTGGCTATTGATGGTTCCATGTTGCACCGACTTCCTGACGGGGTGTCGTTGGAAGAGGGTGCGTTGGTTGAGCCCTTGTCTGTCGGTATGCAGGCATGCAACCGGGCAGGTTTAAGGCCGGGCTCCTCTGTGGCCATTGTGGGGTCCGGCCCGATTGGGTTGATTACCATGCTGGTTGCCCGCTCTTTTGGGGCAAGTAAGATATTCATGATCGATGTGTTTGATTCCCGCCTAGAAAAAGCGAAGGAACTGGGAGCCGATGGTGTGATTCATGCAGGGAAGGACTCAACAATTGAACAGATTACTTCCTTAACCCATGGAAGAGGTGTTGATGTAGTGTTTGATACCTCCGGCTCCAGCAAGGGAGCCTCCTCCACACCGTTTTTAGCAAAGCGGGGTGGAGTGGTTGTCCTGGTCGGTTGGCCAGAGGTTTCCTCTTTTCCCTTCTCCATGGAGACAGTCATCGAGAAAGAGCTGGATGTCAGGGGAGTGAACCGATACTGTAATACTTTTGACCCAGTACTGTCTCTCTTGGCTTCCAAAGCTCTCTCTGTTGAAGGTATCATTTCTCACCGATTTCCCTTCGACCAGGTAGTGGAGGCATTTACCTTCGCATCCGAGCATCGGGGAGAGGTGTATAAGGTGATGATTGGATGATATACCACTAGTGCCATTTATAAAGATAAAGCGATTACTACAACGAGTCAGCTTCTGTTTTCTTAACAATTCAAGTGAACAATCAATACGTTTCTCTACAATGCAGCTAGTTCTTCCTGTGTGTTACGAATAGCCGTTTGTACGTCAATCTCTTTTTCCATCAGTTGGTAAAACCAGTTGCAAATGATGGTATCAACCTTATTCTGAGGAATAACCTTTCCCTCTGTATTTGTAGGTGGGATAATGGGTTTTCCATACTTGTATGATGAACAGTAAAGAGGGAACCAAGGATAGAGCTTCGCCAACTCGTCATTGAGATAGGTCTTGCGTACCGCAGAGAATCCGCCTAGGACCGCGAAATATGAACTAATGGTGTCCATGCATGCCCATTTGATGAATTCAAATGCCTGTGCTTTCTTTGTGCTGCTTGAGCTGATCCCAAGGCCCCATCCACCAAGGATCGGTATACCCCCAGGAATTTCACTGTATCCAATATTCTCTTCTTTGATGACTTGATCAGTTTGAAGGGCAATCTTATTGAAGAATGAAGGATAGGTGATGACCATTGCCGTCTCTCCGCAGAGAAAATCCTTGACCACACTCTCTTCATTGGATTCCAGATAATTGGGTTTGACATATTTCAACAAACGAAGTGTTGCAACATAGCTCTTAAGTACGTTCTGGTTATTCAGAAGAAGATTGGTCGAAGCTTTCGTAAGAGGATTATCCTTATTGAAAGAAAGCAACCTTAGGAAGATCTCAGGTGCGAGGCATTCAGGATAGGCCGCAGGGAAGGAAGTTCCGTAGTCAATGGAATCCGAATGTACGGTGAAGAACTGTGCTATGGCATTGAACTCTTTCCAAGTCTTTGGAGGTCTCAACCCAGTGCGAAATTTCTTCCTATATGCTGTTTGGTTGGTTTCATCTTCGAAAAGGTCTTTTCTGTAGTATAAAATCTGCGGAGCATACATAAACGGAAGACCAAATACTTTTTCTTTCCACTGCCCGAAGAATTCTGCAGAATTCGGGAAAAAGAGTTCATTGTATTTTTCTGAGTCCCTCGTCTTGTCGGTTATGTCGGCAAGAATCTCATTCTGTACCAGTGTTTCCAGCCAAGGGATATCGTACATGATGACATCACTTTGTCCCTGTGTTTGAGGATTTTGTTTTTCTTCCAATATCTTCTCAAGTAATTTTTGGTGAGAAATGACAGATATCTTGGGTTTAAAACTAAAATGTGCAGAGAAATTGTCTAGAATGCTGATAAGTGCATGGGTCTGGGTGGTGTCGAGCATCAGCACATTCAAATCTGTGCCACTGAACTGCTTTGGCCTCTCCTGTATTCCAAACAGGTGATGGTTCTCTATAGTGTCTCCGGTTATCCGGTCTGAGAAAATAATGTTTTTGCTTTCAAGAACTGGGCGCTCAATCTCATCCACAAGTATTGATGCAGCTGTTGATCCGATCTTGATTGCTGGTCTCAGTGTGGAGAGAGAGGCATCACTGTAGGTGAGGGAGTTCCAGTGTTCCTCTCCCAGCGTGACAACAGGAATATCGTCTTGGGAATACCCTAGGAACAGTAGGCTCTCAATAATACCTTTTGCCTTGTTCTCCGAGGTGGTAAGGATGGCATCAGGTTTTTGTTCTTTGAGAATACTGGACATACTGACAACAGCTCTGAACGTGTCTTCCTTGCTTAGTAGTGGCGTAATGATATGGTTCTTGGGAATTTCCATTGCAGCATGTTCAAATGCAGTTGAAAAGCCCCTGATACACTCTGACTCGCAATAGTACTTTTCCGGACCAGTGAATAAGAACAAGTTCTTCTTCTCATCCTTGATGAGTGCTCTGGTGAGCTCCAAGAGTGTAGTATAGTTATCATTCATGACAAAACTACACTCCAGTCCCTCCATCTTGCGGTCTATGAGGACTAAGGGGATGTTTCGCTCTATGAATGTTTCGTAGTACTTTTTCCATTCATCAGGAATTGAGGTGAAGACGATCAAGCCGCAAATCTGTTTCTTTGCAAACGTTTCAATACAGGATTTCTCATAATCTTTTCGTTCATAGGAAAGTGCAAGATTGATGATGTAGGGTGTGTCACGGAACACACTCTCGATTCCTTCCAATACCTTGATGTAGTAGTTATCTTCAAAATTTGGGAGCAACACACCAATATCATTGTATTGCTTGGTTCTCAGGTTCTTTGCAAGATAGTTTGGCTTGTATGCAGTCTGGTCAATTGCAGAGGCGATCCGCTTGGCCGTTTCGGGACTCACCGGTTTCGATTTGTTAAGGTAATTGGAAACAGTTCCAATCGAAACACCTGCTAATATTGAAACATCCTTGATCGTTGCCATGCACCTCTCCATTGCTATAGTAATGATAAATCAGTAGGGAAATGTTGTCGATAACAAGATGTGATGAACCAAAAGTATCCTACTTACCAATATTCTGTTTGATTTTCCATATGTCCTAGAAAGCTATGAAACACCCCGTGACCTTTGGTTACAGGGTGTTTCTTCGTATTAGCCCTTCTGCATTACCATATTAGCATGGGATTTCATAAATCTTTCCTAGAGGTTCACTGAGCAACAAAGATTTTCCAGGTTTCACGCATATTCCAGTCTCCCACCTACAGCCAAATTTCTCTGCTGAGAAGTATGTATCAACTTGGAATGTCATGTTTTCCTGAAGCTTATAGTTGGAAGAGGTTTCCATCCAAGGAGCCTCTACCTCGATCATACCGGTTCCATGACATGGTCCGTACACAAAGTAGTCTTGCATCCCGGCTTCAACAGCTTTGGCATAGAAATCCTTGGCAATTTTGGATGCTTCAGCTCCTACTTTCACCTGCTCCAGTGTCCAGTTATGCATGGAGAGGCAAAATTCAACCAAGTCACGCTTCTCACCAACAAGTGGTCCCATACTGATTGGCATCCCGATACTTGGACTGTATCCCTCTATCTTTGCTGAAAGGTTCAACTGTACCAGGTCTCCTTTTTCAATGGTTCGATAGGTAGAACGCGAGATAGCATGACTAGTCGATTTTTCGCTGAATACGTACATGGGAAGTCCTTCGTATTCAGCTCCATGTTCATAGATACATTTCTGTGCGATACCAACCATCTGGAGCTCAGTTACTCCTGGGCGGATTTCAGCCATAACTGCCTCAGTGGCTTTCTTTACAATGTCGAACCCTCTTTGCATACAGGCAAGCTCATTGACAGATTTAATCATTCTGAGCGATCGGACAATCTCTTCATTCCTGATAATTTCGGCATTCGGGAAACATCTTTTCAAACCTTCAAGCTGAATGGGGTTGGTAACCAGGTATCCAGCAATACCAATGCGTAGATTGCTTCCTTTCACTCCGAGAAACTCAAACACATCTTTGTATGTACTTACCTTTGCTTCAGGATAGGCAGGATCTGCAGATTCACGATACTCCAACAAGGTGAAGATGTCTTTGAGTACACTCCTGTCAGCAGCATATTTTGAGCTTTCAGGGCCTACCATCAAAGCAGCTTTTCCATCTCGTCCAATAGCCACCCCTGCAGTTTCGAAAAGTGGCCAGTAGTTCGTAAAATACCGCACGAATGAATAGTCTGCTTCATTACAGTGAGTGACTAAAACATCCAATCCAGCTTCTTCCATCAACTTTGAAGCCTTCTTGATTCTCCCGAAGTACTCTTCTTCTGGGATTCTTACCCTGTCCATCATACAATTCCTCCTAACATAGTAATTGCTGTTTGTAATGATTTGCTTTCTGGGTATTCATCCAACCCAAATGCAAATTGGAACCTTATCGAACTACCTGGTTCAAGTAGTTTCATATTTCCTTGCTTGGTTTCAGTTGTTTTCCCTCTAGGACCTGCAGTTGCAGGTAGGCTGAACCCACAGGCTGAGCGGTCCAGCGTCTTGGTCAGCCAAGCAACTGTGTGATCGAGTGTAGAGGTGTTTATTGCGACCCAAACCCTCTGATGATTCTCACGAATCATTCTATTTACACACACATCTCCATGTTCTGGCTTATTCTTCATGATCGCCACAAGTTCAGGACTGATCGAGGGAATCTTCGAAGGGTGTAAGAAACGAGCGGGGTCATCAACCACACCGGGAATGGTTTCATCGAGTACTGTTACTGTGTTCTTGTTGAATTCATCAATTCCATACTGCAACTCAGTGACATGGTCCAAAGAGAGATTCAGATGATTGAGATACATATATTCCAGTGATGTTTTCTGTAGATTTTTCAATTGTGAATCAACCAAGACAGAGGTTCCTGTTTCAGAAATCCTAAGAGAAGGGGAGAATTTATACGAGGCAATGAAAGGAACTGTATATTGATAACTCCCATGTAATGATATTGGGAACGGTCCATCAGAGAACTCTATCCAGGCGCTGTCATATTTTGCAAGAGGCAACTCTCCATGATGGAGATGGGTGTCGTCCTTGCTTGGGTTGCCCATTGCAGTAATGCCACAGTGGATCATGAGAGCTCCATAATTATGCAGGAAGTTTCTGGCAGCGTAATCAGGTTCAGATATAAATCCCTTGAATTTCTGTTCAATACCACCAATTTCCCAGCTCCAGAGGCTCTGTCCAAAGAATGGTAACCAAACAAAGGTTCCAATCCCGATTGAAATACGGACAGCTTCCACACCTGTTCTAAAGATAAAGGTAGAAATACGAACAGTATCACTCTCAAGAAGCAATGTCTCTGTTGAGGTGAATTGGGCTTTAGTTACATGCAATTTCATGAAATATTCCTTCATAGTATCACTGTAATGGCATTGTAATGGTGCTATTTTGAATGCACAAGAAATATAGCGATTAATTATACTAAAATATATTGAAACGATTTAATGAAAAAATAATTAGTACAGCTATTGTTTTCTTGCAAATTCAAAAATCCGTTTCTATACTACATTTGACTTGAAAAATGTATCGAATGTATTTCTTAAAGCCTACAATAAATAGCATGAGAGAAATGATTATGCTAAGCATTTAAGGAGTCGAATGTGGACTACGGAAAAAAAGTGTGGGTCTTTCCTGATGCAGAGTTGCCTCCCATAGGAAATAACCTAATCCCAGGACATGAATCTATCATCATTACCAACCTTGGAGACCAGGAAGCATGCATTTCGATTACCTTGCTTTATGTTGATAAGGATCCGGTTGAAAATATTACAGTTTCTGTGGGTGCTAAACGAGTTCGATGTCTCCGGACCAATGAAGATAAGGATTTCTCTGGTCATACAGCAACCATCGGGGAACAATATGCAATCTTATTGGAGAGTGATGTACCTGTGGTAGCCCAATATGGGAGAGCCGAACCCCGCAATGTGAGTTTCTATACGACTCCTGGATACTGTGAATAGGAGGAAAGAATGCAATTGATTGATATGTTTTTCGATCAGATAGAGGACGCCAAGAAACGGAATGTTCCCTTCATCATCCCCATCGGTACTATTGAATACCATGCACATCATGCGTCCTGTGGCACAGACACGATGGTGATCAATGGATGCTTGAGAGAACTGGAGAAAGAGAGAGAAATCGTTGTAATGCCACCGATTTGGTACGGGGTTGCCTCATATGCTGTTGGGGGTCCTGAAACCGGGACAATCCATGTTGATGAAGATGCCCACACCCAATACCTTTATGCTGTTTTGAAATCACTCATCTATGGTGGGAACAAGAATATCTACCTCATGGTACACCACCAGACAGAAGAAGATGCCCTGATGCCGATGACCATCTCCTGCCATAAGGCTGCAAAGAAAGTAATCATGGAGTATATGGAAGAGACAAGAGGAAGAGGTTGGTGGGGGAGTAACAGCTTCAAGGATTACTATGAGAATCTTGGTTCTGGAGATGACCCATTCTCCTACATAAAAGTAGTGCCGTTGATCGGGAAAGAAGCACAACATGCCTGCGGGGGCTTTGATCATGCTGGCAAATGGGAAACTTCTCTGATGATGGGCACATACCCAGAGAATGTTGACCTGGCTCTATGTGAGAGGAACACTGAGTGGTTCGCACAAAATGCTGTTGAGGCAAGCACAGAGCTTGGAGGTCATATGGTTTCCTGTGTGCTTGATTGGTTGCGCAAGACAATCATCTGAATGTGAAAAATATATGTTGTAGACATATAGGATCAATATCCTGGAAACAGGAAAAAAAGGAGAGCAATATGAAAAAAGGAGTTGTTACATTACTGGTTCTCGTTTTGGCGAGCACAATGGTTTTCGCCCAAGGTGCACCAGAAGGGGCTGATGATCAAACAAAAATCGGTGTAAGCATCATGGAATTGTCTGCTTATACATGGTACCTCGGAGTAATTGATGGTTGTGAGCAGTGGGCAAAAGATAACCCAGAAGCAAACTTTACATTCCAGTTTGAGGATTCTCGTTCTGATGTATCCACCATGCTGAACAATATTGAGGCACTAGTCACCGGTGGCGCAAAAGGTATCATTTTGTTCCCTGCTGATGCGTCCTCAGCAATTCCGACCATGAAGCAGTATGTGGCGAAAGGAATTCCCTTTGTTATTGGTGATTATGCTCAGAATCCTCAGAAAGAGAGTGATATTGTGTGGGAGACCTTTGTTGGTCACGACATGAGGATGCTCGGAGAAACAGCAGGAAAAGTTGCTGTTGAGTATCTCAAGACCCTGAACAAACAGAATCCTGTGTGTCTCTTTATCAGCAGACCTACCTCTGGCCAAGTTTCGCTTGACAGGTATGAAGGTTTTAGGGATGTAGTATTGGCTTCATTCCCGAAGGCAAGAATTATTGAAGAAGGTGATGTTGGTGCAGGTTCAAGAGACTCTGCCCAGAGCCTCATGGAAAATGTCTTACAGAGAGAACCTGTCATTGATGTGGTCAGTGGACACAACGATGCTGAGGTAGTGGGAGCATATAATGCTGCTAAGGCCGCCAACCGACGAGAGATCAAATTCATTGGAATTGCAGGGGACAAGGATGTTCTCTCCTATATTACCGATGGAAATGAGAGCTGGATTGGTGAAGTTCTCCAAAACCCAGTAGATCTTGGATATCAGGCAACAGAGGCTATGTATCAGGCACTGGTTGAGAAGAAGACCCTGGATAAAGTTTGGGATCTTCCAAAACCGGAAGCAATCACCCCAGCGAATGTTAGTGAGTATGATTGGCAGAACTGGTCCTGGCTCTAGAATCGTTTAGTAGAATTGGGCAGAGGGTTTTCTTCTGCCCAATTATGTAAGAACCATAACACGTTAAGAAAGGTACAACATGATTACTGTATTACCGGAACCCAAACGTCTTCTTGATACCGAGGGTTTCTCAACACTTTTTACCACAATACATATTGGTACTGATGATGCACGGTTACTGGAAATTGCAAAAAACCGTTTTTGGAATTATCCAGGTATTCTTGGTGATATCATTGCGAACTCCCTGCAGATTGATTTGGTCGCATCCTTGGAATCGATTGAAGTCGAAAACGAAGAGTTGTTTAGAGACCAAGGATATGCTCTGGTGGTTACAGAAGATCACGTCACATTGCGTTATGAGCATAGCGCTGGGTATATTAATGGACTCACCACTATTAAGATGCTTCTGCAGGAAAAACCTAACGGGTATGTACTGCCTTGTTGCGAGATTGTAGATTGGCCCTCAGTTGCTGTTAGGGCGGTAGCCCCTACATTCTCCTGGTATGCCGGGTATGGGAGAATAGGCTTTGATTCACAACTCTGGGACTATGATAAGTGGGTTGAGTTCCTGAATATCAGTCTCGATAACAAGATCAACCAGTTCAACATGGTCATGTATGGATACTGGCCGTTTGAATTCGAACAGTACCCGGAGACAGTGCTGAGAGATGTTCCTCTCAAGATCTGGAATGCTGAGAATAATGCATGGTTGCAAATCAAGTATACGCATCCCAATATTGTTAACCCATATCTCGATAGACTGATCGAGTATGGGCATATGATGGAATTCTCCTTCTTCGCTTATGTTGGACTGAATTCCTATAATGGAGGGTATTCCATCAAGCATCCTGAAGCTAGGATGATTCCTCCGGAATCCAGCCAATTCCTCAATGATTTTGATTCACTCTGTCTGAGCAATGAACAGAATGTGGACTATATTCTCTCTTCAATGCGGCACATTGCTCAACTGGGATTTGATGGCTTCTCGTTGGAAGAGAGTGAAGAAGGATTCTGGTTTTGTGAATGTGAATCCTGTAAAAGTAATTGGAGATCATCTGGCGCAAGCCCAGGTGAAGCAAAGCATAAAGCAAATATTTGGTTACTGAATAGAATCTGGGAGACGGTGAAGTCAGTGAACCCTGATGCAACATTGGGTATCAGGGCTTTCAGGCAACCTCCGCTTGAGAAGGATCCTTCATTCCTGGAAGAGTGTGTTCGCACCATGCCCAAAGGTATCAATCTCTTCTGGGCACCGGGGCTCTATGTTCCCGAAACGGAGTTCCCCAAATGGGTCGATGCCTTTGGGAAAGAGCATATCTGGGGAAGGGACACTGAAGCTAATTCAATTACTTCTACCATGGGAAGACTCTACCGGACTTTTGCCTCTAATCTGATTCGCTATGAAGATGAAGCAAATGAACAGGTCATTGAGACTGATATTGCCCAACATATTGGAAGTATTGAAATGGGTGTTCACGGAATCAATGGATTCATGTTTGAATGGTACGGTCTGTTCCTCCATGAATTCGCCCATGGCAATTATGGGTGGGGCTCAAAAATGGAACCCGAAACATTCTTCAAACGTGCTTGTCAGCTGCATTTTGGGTCCCTCGGAGAGAAGGTGCTGTATGTGATGAAAAATATGCTTACCATCCATGAGAGTCAGATGCCGTTCTACACCACTGCATTCCCATTTCAGAAAAACAAGATCCAGAGGAGCGATATTCCTGCAATCATGGAAGCCAAGGAGAGGCATCCTGAGATTCTAGCAATACTCAAGGAGCTTTACTGTGCCTGCAATGAGAATCCACGGCTACAATGCTGGGCTCCCCATTTCAATAAGCTGATTAATGCTGAGAGAAGAAATGCAGTAATCTATGACATGGTTCTGGCTTCTCTTACATATGAAGAAGAACAAGATCCAGTGAAGAAGGATGCCCTTCTTGATGAAATCCTCCTGTTCAATGAGCGGGACTTTGCCATCGCAAAGGAGATGTTCTTTGATGTGAATCCTGTGAGTGAAACCGGCGTAAGAAGCTGCATGTTCCCTTATCATGAGATTAAACGATTGATATACAACATCAGGCATCCAGAAGATCCAGACAATGACATTATTTGTTCTGGTATCGAAGCCCTTGGTTGGCTTTGGTTATAGAAAAGAGGTAGATGAATGGATGCAGAAAAGTTGGTTGAAGTAAAGAAATGCACGATGGTCTTTCCTGGTGTAAAAGCCTTGGATGAGGTTGACTTCACCTTACTAGCCGGAGAATGTCATGGGCTGGTGGGAGAAAATGGGGCCGGAAAATCAACCTTGTCCAAATGTATCATCGGTGATTATCACATGACAGCCGGAGAGCTGTTTGTCCAAGGTGAACCTATTCATATCCCTTCCTATTCGGTCAGAAAGTCGAATGAAATGGGGATTGCTATTGTTCATCAGGAATTTCAGCTCATGGAAGACATGAGTGGGCTGGAGAACATATTCATTGGGCGATATGAGAAGAAGGGCCCTGTCATCGACTGGAAACAGTTGCAGAATCGAGCAGATGAGTTGTTGGAGTATCTGCAGTGCGAGGTGGATCTCAAGGTGAAAGTAAAACATCTGAGAACTGCTGAAAAACAGATTATCCAGTTGGCAAAGGCAATGCTCGATAACCCGAAGGTTTTGATTTTGGATGAGCTTACAGCAGTTCTCCAAGAAGAGGGTATACAGAATATTTTTAGAATCATTGAGTTGCTCAAGGCTAGAGGGATTGGAATTATTTATATTTCCCATCGTCTTGATGAGATTTTTGAATGTTGTGATCGGTACACAGTGCTTTGTGATGGAAAGTACATCAACAGTGGATATGTAAAGGACATCAATAAGCATCAATTGGTTAAGATGATTATTGGTAGGGAGTTGAGGAATGTCTATCCAGAAAAAAACCAACAGTTTGGTGAAACCTTGTTGGAGGTGCGCCATCTTACAGCGCCCAAGGCATTCAAGGATGTTTCTCTTGAAGTGAAAGCAGGGGAGGTTGTAGGTATCTCAGGGTTACTTGGCGCTGGGAAAACGGAACTAATCCATGCAATCTATGGAAACCATAAGATTGTCTCAGGGGAAGTCCTTGTCCGTGGGAAGCCTGTTCGGATCAAGAATCCGAAAATGGCTATCAAGTTGGGGCTTGGACTGGTTCCTGATGAGAGACGAATCTTGGGGCTGAACATGCTTTACAACATCAAAGAGAATACCATTCTTCCTTCAATGAACAAGTTCAGGAAGTGGAAGATATTTCAGGACCACGAGAAGGAGGATCAAGCGGCAAAGGCCATCAATGCCAAGATGAACCTTCGGTACTACTCGTTGCGGCAGCTGATCAGTAAGCTCTCAGGAGGAAATCAGCAGAAGGTTGTCATTGCGAAGTGGATGTTACGTGAATGTGACATCTTCCTTCTGGATGAACCAACGAGAGGTATTGATATTGGCGCCAAGTTTGAGATCTATTCCTTGATCAATGAACTTGCAAAGGCAGGCAAGGCTGTAATTTTGGTTTCTCCGGAACTTGAAGAAATTATTGGTCTCTCAAACAAGGTATATGTCTTGTATGAGGGACAGGTGATGGATTTAGTTGAAGGCGAGAATATTAAACAAGAAGTAATCATCCATGATTTATTAGGAGTAAAAGAGAAATGAATGCAGTAAAAACGGTCGAAGAGAGGAATAATAAGTTCAAGGGAGATTTTAAATCCTTTTTTCATGAATGGATGATTCTTTTCTTATTTATCCTCCTGTTTGCCATATGTAGTATTAGTTCAGCAAAATTCCGTACTACTGACAATATCATGAATATTCTGAGGCAAGCATCCTTCATTTCAATTATTGCCTTGGGGGAATTCTTTGTTGTCTTGATCGCGAATATGGATATGTCGATTACTTCCATTATTGGAATGACTTCCATATTCTTTGCAGGCCTGGTTGTGAATGCAGGGATTCCTATGTTTTGGGCTTTTGTAATTGTATTTGGCCTTGCAATCCTTGTTGGTATTCTCAATGGTGCGTTAACTGTGTATGGGCATATGCCTTCGTTCATAGCCACTCTTACAGTGATGAACATCATCAAGGGTATCTACTTCATATACTCGAAGGGGTTGCCTATTTCAGGACTTCCTGAGAGCTTTAACTTCTTAGGAGCTGGCTATATTGGATTCATTCCATTCCCGGTAATACTGTTGTTGCTTGTAGCTACTTCATTGCATATCTTTACGCGGCATACAGAACTGGGAAGAAGTTTCTACGCTGTGGGAGGCAATGTTGAGGCAAGTAAACTGTCGGGAATCAACGTTAAGTTCGTCGGGATTCTGGCATTTGTACTGAGTGCAATTCTGTCCTGTATTGGCGCTCTTGGGTTAACCTCAAAAACCTTGAGTGGAAATGTTGGAATCGGGGAAAACTTATTGTTTGATGTAATGACAATCGTCGTACTCGGTGGTACTTCTCTCTCCGGTGGAAGAGGAAAGATATTTGGAGTGGTTATCGGAGCGCTGTTCTTGCAGGTAATCTCGAATATCATGATTCTGATGAGTATCAACAGTTACTGGCAATGGGTTGTGAAGGGTGTTATCTTGATAGCTGTAGTACTCATTGATTCCAATTCACGACACGACTAATAACCAAACAATAGGTGTCTAAGCTGTGCATACCCTGTATGCAGAAACTCTTGTTAGATACTGAGAAGCAATGAAGTTCAACGCTTCATTGCTTTTCTAGTATTCCTACACTCTTGTTTCCATTGTGGTAGGATGCTCACGCTCATAAAAAGGTGTACCAATTGTTTGCTAGGTGGGAAAGGTTCGATGCATGAAGTTTAAGATTGAGAAGAAAGTGATATTTGCCTGTATATTGATGTTCTCCCTGGGTTTTGAAATGGGAGGATTTCAGGCAGTCTTGCGCGAGCTTTCATTACATTTTTCGATTGATAAGGTTTCCTGGGGGTTTCTTGTTTCTTCACAATACCTAGGAATCATCATCATGCCTGTAGTGTTTGGCCGAGTAGCTGATCGAATTGGAAAGAAACAAGTGCTGCTCGTGTTTATGTCTATTTTTATCATTGGAACTAGCTGTATAGGCTTTTCCTCTTGGTTGCCTTTGACTATGATTGGTTTTTTCCTTACAGGCTCTGGGTATGGTGTTTGTGAGAGTGTGAGTACCGCACTGCTCAGTGATCAGTATGCTGATTCTGCGCACCGCTATATGAATCTCAGTCAAGCTTTTCTCTGCATTGGAGCTGTTATAGCTCCAATTTTGACATCCTTGCAGGCAATTAACTGGAGACTGGTGTTTCTGATCAGCAGTGGTGTGACTTTGATTGCATTAATCGTATTGCTTTTTGAAGGAGGGTTCACCGTTGTGCCTTCCTATTCTTCATCTCGGTTGCTTGATATTTCCTTATTCAATTCAAAGGCTTTTGTTCTATTGTTTGTGACGATGATGATTTATGTGGGACTTGAAAATGGTTTTGGGTACTTCACTGAATCATTTTTCTATGATGCATATGCTTCTTCTTGGGGGGGGTATGCTATTTCACTGTATTGGGCTTCTATGGCGATTTCCAGGGTTATTACCAGTATGTCATCACAGCATATTTTTAAACAGTTGAGAGTTCGCTTCATTCTGGTTGCAGTAGTGTTTGTAGCACTCTTTGTGAGTAATTCTCCAGTGTTTGCGCTGCTTCTTTGTGTTGCTGTTGGAGCTTGTTATGGACCGATTTGGTCCTATATCATGAGTCTCTCAGCAGGGATGTATCCAGAGAGAACTGCGAGTGTCACCGGTTTGATTAGTTCAGCTTGTGGAATTGGTGGTGCTGTATATCCTGTTTTTATGAGCGCTATTATCGCAAACGCGCCGCTAGGGAGTGGGTATCTGTTCCTCTCGGTCTCTTCACTGGTTGCCTTCTTGTTAATTCTCATTGCTCATCGAAGAGCTGCGAATTCCTAGGCGATTAGAACCCTTCATCTTCACCGTTGAGCATAGGGGAGAGGTCAACAAGTTGGTGATTGGGTTGTAAAAACACCAACATGATAAACCTAAGGGTGTATTTATGCTTCTAGTTGCAATTTATAAAGGTAATTTAGTGATAAATGTCTATTTCTTGCACTGAATTGTACAATTTATTGTACTTGGGAATATCATGAAATATGTTAGGTAGTATGTGCGATGCTATTGGCTTCCATCTTGCTGAAAAGCCTTTCATGAAAAAAGGCAGGTACGCGCGTGGAACGTACCTGCCAAGAGAAGAGAAGGTTATTGGGGGTCTATCTCTGGTATTCCTCCCAGAGCTCATCAGCAACTGGTTTCCACTTGTCAGCGATCGGCTTGCACTTTGCATAGAGCTGTTCAACTGATTCTGAGTCGATAGGTTGGGTACTTTGTGCCCCCGACTGATTTACCATATCTACCAACAATTCAGGATTGTCAAACATGGGACAGGGGCGGAACATGTTTGTGTTACACGGCTGATGGTCCCTATATGCTTTGAACAAGGGATTCCTGAGAGCCTCCAAAAGGGGTTTGCCGTGAATGGTCTCACAGGCATAGTGGATGAACGCACACGGTTCCATATCCCCATGGGCATTGATGTGCAGGTATCGTCTTCCACCTGCGATGCATCCATTCACATAGTTGCCATCATTCCAGAAATCCAGGACGAAGAGTGGTTTTTGGGTACGTATTTCCCTCACACGCTTGAGCATATAGGCTCGCTGTGAGGGGGAAGCAACCAAGTCGAGGGAGGCTCCTTCTCCTACAGGGATATAGGTGAAGTACCAACCAAACATTGCACCTTTCTCAGCCATGAAATCGATGAACTCATCAGAGCCTACGTACTCAGTGTTGTGAGCGTGATAGCAGGTTGAAAACCCAAAAGGAAGCTTTTTCTCATGGAGCAGGTCCATTGCCTGGATACACTGCTTCCATACTCCGTTTCCTCTTCTCGCGTCGGTCATATCCTCAGTTCCCTCAATACTGATGATGGGAATGAAGTTCTTTACACTTAGCAGATTTTCTGTAAATTCAGCGTCGATCAAGGTTGCATTGGTAAATGTGGCAAATATTGTGTCGTTGTGTTTACGAGCAAGCTCTATGAGATCATGTTTACGAACCAACGGCTCCCCGCCAGAGAAGAGATATGCATAGGTGCCCAGCTCTTTTCCTTCTGTGATGATACGATCCATGGTCTGGAAGGAGAGGGAATCGGTTTTCTGGTATTCTGCAGCCCAGCATCCTGTACAGGAAAGGTTGCAGGCAGATGTGGGATCCATCAGGATTGCCCAAGGAATATTGATACCCAGCTCACCACGTTTCTTGTTCTGTTGTTCAGCGCCAAACCAAGCAGCATTGAAGACAAAGTTCATGACTATTTTCTCAAGCACATCGCGGTCTGTCTGGTGGAGGATTCTCATTATCAAACCATATCCTCCTGAGGAGGGATCTTGTGTGATGTGTTTGATCATTTTCCATTGGTTCTCTTGGTTTTTTCCCGTAGCAGCAGCAATAGGCTGCGCCCATTGCACCAGTTTGGGAAGATTTTTCTCAGGGTCAGCGTACACAAGCCGCAGACCAGCTTTCAGTACGGTCTCAGGAATTGATTTCATAGTCCTTCCAAGGTTGGGAGAAAGCCGATTCCCTCAGCTCTCTCCCGGTTTCATTGCGAGGTTATTCGATTGTTTTCAATGACTTTGAAGAGAGGATGATCATAATGATGGAAACGATACGAAGGTTCCATGCGGCCCATCCAGTGATGGAAGAAATCCAGGGGACGATGAACAGCAGGACACTCGCAACAATGAGAATCCATTGAACTGGTTTTGAGTCGGGCATTGAAAGTGCGATAATCGCACAGACTATGATTGCAATGGCAACCACTACACTGAATCCAGAACCTCCAGAGTAGGCGTAGAAGAGCGGAGAAAGTGCCGCATACAATCCCAGAACTGCAATTACCCAATCTTGGGTCCGTTTAAATTTGTCCATGTGTACCTCCAAGTACGTTTGGTCTTGTTTCGTGCTTGAACCGTATCATTGGGCCCTTTTAAGAGGTACTGTACAAAGGTACAGTTGTGGTACAGGTCTTGTTTCTTGTCATGTGTCGTGTTTCAAACTATACTTACTAACCATATGAAAGAGAATGAATCGGCCAAAGCAACACTCTCTTCTGTCTCACGAAGTGCTTTGGTGGAAAGGCGTCGATTGGATGAGAGACTTGCGCTCTCACTGCATTACCAGACCACTTTGGTTCATGCGCCCCATGGGTATGGAAAAACAACAGCAATAGCCCGATTTTTTGCTTCAGGTGAGTATAAGTATGCATACATACAATGCACCCCTGATGATGATACTCCAAAGACATTTGCCTCACGTCTGAACCAGATGCTTCTTTCCCTGATTCCAAATGTTACAGGGAGTGATGAACCAGCTGATGTCCAGATTAGCAGAATGGTAGAGCTTCTGGGAGTGAGCAGTGAATCACGGTACCTCGTATTTGATGCTGTTGAGTTCCTGAACCATAAACACATTACTTCCTGGTTATCCTTTCTTGTATCATATCTTCCTGAAACAGTGCATATCATACTCATCGGAACAGATGTTTCCATCTATCCGAAAGCCTCAATGCATCGAGAGGCAGTGTTGCAAATCACCAGGGATGATCTTGCATTCACGCAGGAGGAAGGAAGACGTTTAGCCGCATACTTTGCAGATGACATTGATGACGAGGCATTGGCGCTTATGATTGAGAACACTTGGGGATCTCCACTGTTGCTCAATGCCTGTTTTGCCAAAGAAGCAATTCAACACTGTGAACAGGTGGAAGGGCGAGTCCGTGAGCTTGATTCGTATTTCCTTCCCATATGGGATGAGGTCCCAAAGAAAGCAGAAACAGCTCTCGCGTATACTGCATTGCTTGGAACGTATTTTCTTGGGAAGGAACAAACAAAGCTCAAAGCTCAGGTGATGCTTCTCGTGGAGAAATCACTGTTTGTCGAATTGAGATCCGATGGTGTGTTTTCCATGCATCCCCTCTTTCGCTCTTTTGTCCTTGATCGTTTGAAGGAGAGGAAGAACAGGCGAGCAGAACATGCAGTTGCTTTAGCAGTTGAGAACTTCCTCTCACAGAAAGACTATCGGGCTGCAATTGCAATAGCACTTGAAATTGAAGACTATTACTTGGTTGCCACCCTCCTCGACGAACACTGTGCAACATTATTGTCAGACGGGTATCTTGATTTCATTCTCGGTGTAATTGCACAACTACCCCAAAACGCGGTAGAGCAGTATGCATCATTGTTATTGCTTGAGATCCTCAGCGGTATCCGCAAGGGATGGACTGCAAAGCATGTGAAGGACAGAATTGCAAGAATACGTTCATCCAGACAGAGGAAAAAAATGCAGGAAGTTGACCTTCTGTCCATCCTTGATGGGATTGACCTCTTGCTCCAACGAGACTTCTATCGTGCAGAGAAACTGTTGAACAAGCTCCCTGGTGAACTGAGCTATCTACGTCCGCTGATCAGCATATTCATCGCTTCCTTGCCTCTTGGACCGGAGGAAGATATTGAACAGGTCTATCACCATCTACAGGAGACGCTCCGGACTATCGGGGTGAGACAGCACGATGCGCTTTCTATTGTGTTGCTTGGGCAAATAGGGTCCATGCAAATCGACCTCTTGTTGTTTGAACAAGCAGAGCAATCTTTCGATGAGGCACTGACGTTGGGATATGATGAGAAAACAGGATATGCAACGTCCTGTAGTATTGCTTGGATAGGCAAGGGGGAGCTCAGCCTCTATTCGGGTAGGACAAAGGAAGCAGAGGAATATCTGTTGCAGGGTCTTGCTTTGGCCAAGGGGTATTCGTTCTATCTCTCACTTCACGCACAGTTAGCACTTGCAGAATTCTATATAGTGACTGAACGACATGAGGAAGCAACTCGATTGCTCCGCGATGCAGGTAAGCAAGCCTATGAGTATGATGTTACTTCCATCGATGACCGGTTTATAGAGGCAATGTATGCCATGGCACAGCGGCGTGTCGGGGATATCCCTTCACTCGAGATGTGGGTGAAGAAGAACCAAGAGAAGAGCACGCTCCAGTCTATCCCTTTCGATCTTCACGTACTGGAAGCGCGACAGATTCTTGGGTACTACCAGATGACAGGACAGTATGACAAAGCAGAGTCTCTCTACACCTCGTTGCAAACAGAGTTGAAACATAAGCATCATTTATTGCTTTCAATGATTCTTTCAATGGAATGTGGTGTGTATGAACAGCAACAAGAAACTCTCTCAAGGAGTCAGGTCAACGACAACCATATTTCTGTCTTGCGAAAGTTGTATGGAGTTCAACAAAAGGCAGAGGAGCATCTCTTGAGTGACCGAGAGCGAGAGGTTCTGCAACTGATTGGGAAGGGGTACATGAACAAGGAGATAGCAGGGATGATGAACATCACCGAACGGACGGTGAAGTGGCATGCCTCCAAGATCTATGAGAAGTTGCAGGTAAGTACTCGAACGGAGGCCGTTGCCGAGGCTCAAAATCAAGGAATTTTATAGTAGTTGTTGTTTTGGTAGCAAATGTCTTACAAGGTGGAATCTTTTTGGCTTTCTTTTCTTTCTGCTTATAATGGAAAGAAAGGAAGGGCAAGCATGACTAACATTGAAACTATTGATATTGAATCCAAAGAACTTGATAGGGGATCCCAGAGAATCCCCCCCTCAGTTGTTAAAACATTGGTTGCCTTTCTTAATACCGAGGGCGGTGATCTCTTTATTGGGATACAAGACAATGGAAATGTCTGTGGTGTTCATGATGCAGATGATACATCCAAGCGTTTGTCAAGCTTGATTCATGATGCCATTCTTCCTGATGCATCTCCATTTATATCTCTCAGGATAGTCACGTTGGAAGAGAGACGGGTTGTCAGGGCGTCGGTAATGGTAGGAACTGAACGCCCGTACTATCTTGCTAGAATTGGTCTCAAGCCAGGTGGTGTCTACACCCGGCTCGGTAATGCATGTGTTCCAATGAATGAAAGTGGCATTCGAAGCCTGCTTCTGGAGACATCCGGGACTTCGTTTGAAGCATGCAGAAGCTTGGAACAAGATTTAACATTCATAACTTTGAAAGAGGAGATGGATAAGCGACAAATTGCCTTTGGTTCAGCCCAGATGGAAACCCTGAAAATGATAGGCTCGGATAAACTTTTTACCAATCTTGCCATGTTGCTTTCCGATCAATGTTCGTATACCTGTAAGGTGGCTGTATTTCAGGGTCGGGATTTTGCAGTCTTTCGCGATAGGAAAGAATTTTCTGGATCTGTTCTGAAACAGCTTTCAGATGTGTATAGATTTCTTGCTACTTACAATAAAACAAAAGCACGATTCAACGGGCTGTTGCGGGAAGATACCTTGGATTATCCACAAGAAGCTATTCGTGAAGCACTGTTGAACAGCATAATTCATCGTGACTATCTTTTTTCAGGAAGCACGATTATCAATGTATTCGATGATCGTATTGAATTTATTTCTCTTGGAGGTTTGGTGAGAGGTCTTTCGATGGAGGCAATAACAATGGGAGTCTCTCAGTCAAGAAATCCAAATTTGGCTTCAGTGTTTTATCGTCTACAGTTAGTGGAAAGTTATGGGACAGGTATTCGAAAGATTATGCATCTCTATAAGGAATATCTAAGAAAACCCGAATTTAAAGCTGCTGAAGGTGCATTCTCCTGTGTCCTCCCAAATAGCAATGAAGAAGGCACGTATACCCAGAAACATGAATATCATGAGGATAGCGTTGGAGAGTCTCTGAATGCGGAGAAGGCCTCCATTCTCTACCATGCTAAAGCAAGAGGTTCCATTTCCAGGAAAGAAGTGGAGGATCTTGTGGGGCTGAAGACAACAAAAGCATTTAGACTGCTCAAGGAGCTGTGTGCTGAAGGACAACTCGCTCAACAGACTTGTGGGAAATTCACCCGATATATTCCCCTTGGGGAGTAAGGATCAACATAGTTCTTCAAGCATTACCTCGTAATAAGATGACCTAATCGTAGTTGCATTGCCTGTATCGCTCCGGCATACTAACAGGGAAGGAGTTAAACATGAGTTCAAAGCAAGATGGATTTGAGGTAGTGGCTGAGGGTGTGAAGCGGAAGATTCTCTCCTACAATGAGACAATCATGGCAGTGGAAGTTCATTTTGAAACCGGTGGAGTTGGTTCCGTTCACTCCCATCCCCATACCCAGTTGACCTATGTGTTGGAGGGCTCTTTTACCTTCACCATTGATGGAAAGTCTGTAGAGGTTTCAAAGGGAGATACCCTTGTCTTTGAGCCAAATGTAAAGCATGGCACCACCTGCCTGGAAAAGGGAGTGGTCTTGGATGTATTCACTCCCTATCGGGAAGATTTTGTGGGGTGAGATTTATAAAAAATATAGCCTTAATCTTATCTTATTGGGTTTTTGAACTCGAATAGGAGTCATGATGGAGCGTGACGCAAAAGACCAGATGATTAGAAAACTCCAATTGGAGAATAAATCATTACGCTCAGAAAATGAACGATTACGATCTCTGTTACAAACATCTCGGACTATCGATGATGCAGAGGTTCTTGAAAGTACAGTGAAAGAAAGGCGGCTGAAACGGCTTGAACTGTATCGCGCTTACTTCCGAGGGCGCACTGATGTATATGCACAACGATGGTTTAACAAACAGGGAAAGAAACAATATAGTCCAGTAAACCAACGTAGATATATGAAGTGGAATGATGCTAAGCACCGATATATTGTATCAGCTCCTACAGGAGTCTCTCCCTATGAGCCTCTTACTGATGAGGTGCTTGTACGTCATTTATCCACAAAAGAAGATAATAATGGAGAAGATGTTTCTATTGGTTTGTATATTATTGTAAACGATGATGAATGTTATCTTTCTGCGATAGATTTTGATGGAGATTCCTGGCAGAAGGATGTGTTGCAATCTATTCAGGTCATTGACTCATATGGTTTTTCGTATTTGATTGAGCGCTCACAATCAGGAAAGGGGGCACATGTCTGGTTTTTCTTTCACAATGCTATTAAAGCAAAGAAGGCAAGACAATTCTGTAGTAGCTTGATTACACTTTCTATGGAAAAACAAGCTTTCCTCCCTATGCGAACATATGATCGAATTTACCCTTCACAAGATTGCATTACCAAGAATGGTCTTGGAAGCCTGATTGCTCTACCTCTTGAAGGGGAATCGCGCAAGCAGAAGAATACTATTTTTCTTGATAAGGACTTGAATCCAATTCCAAATCCATGGAACGCATTACAGGTAACCCGAAAGATTGATGAAGAGGAGATTACATCCTTCTTGGCTAATGTTGGTTCAGCTTTTAATACTGGCCAGATTGGCATTAAAGAGCAGGGAAAGATACCAAGTCTAGAATCTTTTCCACAAGCACAAGAAGAAGTATTATCCAAAACGGTTACTCTTGTCTTGGAGAAGGGCATCAAAATTGATACGTTTGGATTACCTTCATCTCTAGTGAATACTTTGAAGCGCATTGCTTCCTTCCATAATCCAGAGTTTTATAAAGCAGAGCGGATGCGCCTTAGCACATGGGATAAGCCTCGTATCATCTGTTGTGCTGAACTGATAGAGAGCCGATACATAATACTCCCGCGAGGGTGTTTGGATGCAGTTGAGCAGGCTCTCTTGCAAGCAGGATTAGTAATAGAGATTGAAGATAGAAGAGAGCCTGGTACAACAGTCTCATTCAATTTTTCTGCTACATTGCAAAAGCCTCAGCAGGAGGCATTGCATGCAATGCTTAAGGAAAAAAATGGTATTCTTTCTGCTCCTCCTGGCTTTGGTAAAACTGTGGTTGCCTCTAAGCTTATTGCAAAACACCAGAGTAATGTGTTGGTTATCGTGCATACAAAACCATTACTCAACCAGTGGAGGGAACGTCTTTCACAGTTTCTTTCAGTTAAGCCAGGCTTGCTAGGAGGCGGTAAGAATACTTTGACTGGGTTAGTTGATATTGCATTGGTTAATTCCCTGTCCCAAGAACAGAATGTGAGAATAACAAATTCATACGGCATGGTTATTGTTGATGAGTGCCATCATGTAGCGGCAGTCACATATGAAAAAGTGCTTAAAGCTGTCAGAGCTACCTATGTTTACGGGTTAACTGCAACACCAATCAGAAATGATGGTCATCATGATATCATTTTCATGCAATGTGGTCCGGTTCTCTATCAAGTAGATCAAGCGAGTTGGGCAAGGCAGAATAAGCTATCTGGTACTATTAGTGCACGATTCTCTCCATTTAGATGTGATTTTCAGCATCTGGAAATTCAAGAACTATATGAGCGTCTTTCACAGGATATTGATCGCAACAGACTTATTACCACAGACATACAAACCTTATTGGATCTAGGACGGTCCATTCTTGTTTTGTCCAACCGTTTGGAACAGCTCAAACTATTAGGCTCTTTACTTGAAAACCAGGGAAATTCTGTATTGGTGATGACCGGTAGTCAATCAGCAAAAACCAAGAAACAGGTACAGTCCTATCTAGAATCAATGACAAGAAAGAAGCAGCAAGCTTTGATTCTCTCTACAGGAAAATATATTGGGGAGGGGTTTGATCTTCCCCAACTCGATACGCTTGTGCTTGCTTCTCCCATCGCATGGAAGGGAAATGTAATCCAATATGTAGGTAGATTGTGTCGTTTTTATGAAGGAAAATCAGAAGTTGTTGTCATTGATTACATTGACTTTAAAATTCCCGTTCTTGCTAGAATGTTTAACAAGCGAGTGAATGCTTATAAACAGTTAGGATTCTCAATTACCCAGACTGGACAGAAACCAAAAACACAATTGATATTTACTGTTGATACATATTGGGAGATTCTCCTAAAGGATATAGGGTCTGCAAATAGAGAAATATTCTTCTCTATCCCCTTCCTGTCAGAAGAGAGGTTGCAGACGATGCTCTCCCTGTTATCAAGAGAAGCACAAAGAATCAAGATTTGTATGAGAGTCATGAAAGCGAGTAATGAAAAAACTATTCAGCGAATCAAGCAAATGGGAATCACTGTTCAACTTAGTGAAGTGGAAGTAGTAAATTACCTGCTCATAGATGAACGTATTCTCTGGTATGGAAGTATCCACCTATTTGGTAAGATTTTTCCAGGGAATACAATGCTTCGCCTTGAAGATCCTACCTATGTAGCTGATTTCAAAATGCATGATGAAGCTATCGAGAATCCTTCGTTGTTTTAGTGGTAGTTGTACATATGATAGAAGAGGCCTCACAGAAGCGATGTCATATACAGAGGGAGATAGATAATATCCTCTTCTATCTTTAGGTCACTGGGATGTAATACATAGCGAGTATGTAGTTGTGCTGCAAACTTTGCCTTGAATTTTTGCAGAGATTTCAAGGAATAATTCTTGCTGGATTTTACCTCAATAGGGCTTATGTTGTGTCTGTTGCTGATCTTGTTTTTTGCTATCAGGAAATCAATTTCCATTCGTGAAGGGGTATCCTCTCGTGAGGAATTATAATAAAAGTACAGCTTATGTCCCCCTGCTACCAGCATCTGGGCCACAATATTTTCTACAATCATTCCAAGATTCACTTCAAGCTTATCGAAGAGTATTTTCTTGTATAGCTCTTCACTCACAATTCCATTTTCATCAAATGCGTGACTGATGAGTATGCCTGTATCTGCCATATAGCATTTAAGAGTCATACGGTTCATGTTTAGTCTCAACCCAATGGTTGGTGCGCTGGAATTGTAGCAGATGTTCACAATCATGGCATCATTTAGCCAGAAAAGAGCATCCTCGTAATCACGAAGACGTGCTTCTTTCTTTAACGCGGATACCCTGAATTTCCTATCATGTTTTTGGAGCTGTGAAGGAATATCATCGAAGATTTGCTCTGTTTTCATTTCATAGCCCTTAGCATGTTTTATAATATCAGTACGATACAATGTGAGAATATCTCGTTTAATTCGGTCTACCCGATCGAAGTCACGAGTCCGTATATATTCCTCAACTGCTTGTGGCATTCCTCCTACAATGAGGTATTGCCTGAAGTAGTCCATGGCTTTTCTATGAAGGACCTGTCCCATCGGCTTTTTCTCTGAAAAACATTTTCTTATGTAGTCCATAAGTGTTTCATTTTCTAGAGCCCAGAGGAACTCCTCGAAATCCATCGGATACATACTCAAGTGACGTTCTTCTGAAGGAATGACAATGTCTTGTACATTGGTCTTGATGCTCATAAGGGAACCTGTCTCTATATAGTCATATCTTCCATCTTTAACAAGATATTTTATAGCAGCCCGAGCTTTTGGAAAGAGTTGCACCTCATCAAGAATAATCAAGGTCTCTCGTTCATACAACTTTACATTATAATAGTTTGATAAGTATAGGAATAAGGTATCTAGGTCATTCAGATAGTTAATGAAGAGCTCCTTGACTTCCTTGTTCACGCGATTGAAGTCAATAACGATATAGCTCTTATATTCTTCCTTAGCAAACTCTTCAACTATATAACTTTTTCCGACACGACGAGCTCCATCGATGAGAAGCGCAGTACGGCCTTGTTCTTCTTGTCTCCATTTCCTCAATGCACCTGAAATTTTTCTCTTCATCATGCTGTAGTCCTGTAAATCACGAATTCAAAAATTTTGGAATCATAAAATAACACCTTTTCAAGAATTATTATAACACTAAATTACACGTTTTCAAGGTTTTTGAAGTGCGGAAATTACACGTTTCAAGGTTTTTAGGCCTATAATACAGGTAACTGTATATATGGTATATGTATAAAATTTTAAATACGTTATGTACTATATCTATAGCCTGAAAATCTTCGTTTTCTGCAACCTCATTTCTTTCCCAACTCCTTCAATGCCCTACCGGCGGCCAGTTTACCAGTCATGACTGATATGGGCAGCCCAGAGGGGCTGAAACTCCACTGACCTGCTTGGCTTATGTGGGGTATTGGGGTTCTGACGGATTTGGTTATCTTTTTCATCGAATGGATAACTGGAACCTCTCCCTCGGTGAATGCCCAACCTGTGATAGCTCCCTCACTATTGCTTGTCAGCTTTTCGATAGTACGCGGGGTGGAAGTGAAAGCATCCAGAATATGTTCTTCCAGTCCTTCATAGAGGGAGGAAGCAAGTGTTTTAATCATGTGCTCCTGGGAGAACTGCTTAGCCTCTTCATACCAACCATCATCCTCAATACGTTTGAATAGCTCATAGGAAGCCAGTGTGCTGATAATGATGGCTGTCTTTCCAGGAGGAGCCAGATTAGGATCCCTGAGAACAGGGATGGAAATCTCATAGGTGGTTGTTTCTAGATATGCCTTGAGATACTCCTTGATCACTTGTTTATCATGGATTGTAGGATCCAACGCTTTTATGTCTACCGTACTCAGTCCCTTGGTGTTAGGGGTATAGAATAAATGGGGAGTGGAGCGTTCCTTGAAATACGATGGAGGAAGATCGGTTGCAACAAAGAGAGAGAAGATGGAGTCCCCTCCGTGCTTTGTTTCAAGCAAATTGCTTGTTTTCTCTATAGTATCTTGCATTTTTGGATCACGTAGTGGATTAGTTTTAAGAATTCTGTAGAGCTGCTTTAAATCTGCTGCCCAGATAAGATGATCATAGCTGATGGTATCTTCAATAGTTTGCTGTTCCACATTAATCCTGGAGACAGGATGGTTGAGACATATATCCACTCCATGGGATTGGAGGTATTCCTCAAGGACATTTGGAAGTGCACCAGTACCTCCTATCGGGTACTGGTACTCGAGGTACAGACCAAAGTAGCTCAAGGCAAAGAAGGTCGGGGTTTCTGCAAAGAAGTGCTGGGCGATAATGTCTATCAGGGCCTGGTTGTTGGTGAACTTTTTCAAGTATTCAGCCACCGGTTCATTGAGCTTCCCAATCTTCCCAATGGTTTTCATATACTTGAACAACCAAGGTAAAAGGGTTTTTCTGACATAGGAGAGATCTTCATAGGAGTCAAGAAACAGCGGGTTGTCGATTCCATACAATACGTCCATATAGGTGGTGATCTTCTTGATCTCCTCCATGATTGCTGCAATGTCGCGCTTATTCTGGGGATACAGGTTTTCAAGCATCACTTGGTAGTCGGCAAAGCTCTCTTTGTTTTCTACGACCATCTTCTCATCGCCTACTGCGAGTGTGACGGGGCTTCGCACCCAAGGAATTTCGATACCCAGTTGCTTAAGCATCGGAAAAATGATACCGGAATTCTCAATGGCTCTGATGCCTTGGTCGTAGGTAAACCCGTTTCTTTCGAAAGAATTGACAAGGCCTCCGAGTCTCTCTTGTTGTTCATAGAGCAAGACGGAACACCCAGAACGGGCGCAATAAGCAGAAGCCACTAATCCAGCGATTCCACCCCCAACAACCACAACATCATAGCGTTCCTTCATAGCGCATTCTCCCTGTAAAGTTGATCTAATGTCTTTTCATTTCTTTATGTTACCTTAACATTAAACTGGAAAGCGGGCGAGAAAAATTGATGAGTGACCCAAGCGTAAAGACTGAAGACATGGGAACCATTGCAGTGACTGTCATGGTATTGTTCGCCTTAATTAGCTGGAATGAATGAGGTTTCTGCTCTATGGAGAGTGTTGCCTATCTGGTATACTCATGGCATGGCAACCATAAAAGATATTGCAAAGCTTGCAGGAGTCTCGCAGGGGACTGTATCGAATGTATTGAATGGCAGGGGAAACGTGAGCAGTTCCAAGATACTGTTGGTGGAAAAGGCTGCAGAGACGCTTCAGTATCGTCCCAATGAACGGGCTAAACTTTTGAGAAAAGGCTCAAGTAAGACTATAGCTCTCGTGCTTCCGAATCAGCAGGATCAGCAATACATCGATTTCCAGATATCCTTTTCCAGCTATGTAGAGCACCGAGGGTTTTCCATAGAGTTGTATTACAGTGAGGACAATCCAGAGCGAGAAAAAAAGTTGCTTGCTCGCATCAAGGCAACCATGGCTTCATCGATAGCCACCTTCACTTCTCTGGGGCATCAAGCTGAGTCATTCTATAGGGCATATGGATACACATCCCCCAGTGTATTGTTTGTTGGACGTAACGGTGGCAGCCCTTTCATAGGTTTTGACTACTTGCAAGCAGCCCAGGAAATAGCCTCATATTGCTCAAGTCATCAATATCACAACATTTGTATTTTGATAGAGGAGAACACACCCTCTGATGAACTCTTTTACACAGAAATGGATCGTATATTAGGTTCGGTCAGTAAAGTACCAACGAATCTGTATTCCAGGCGTTCAAAGATCTTTGAGGTATTCGAGACTGATGTTCCACAACTAATCATAGCAACCAACATTGGAGTAGCGCGGCTATGTAAGAGCATCCAAAAGGGGTTCTTCACCAAGAGTATGACAGAAATTATTCCTCTAGCACCATTTGAGACGCTACCAAGTCAAGAGTTCAAGACAACCTATGAACTCAACTATCGCTATCTAGGAAGGAGAGCTGCCGAACTGATTGTTCAAGACGGCGAGAACGGGCAATCATTTTCAACCATGCTTCCCTCCGATGGATTTCGGAGCTGGGCTATCCCAAGGAGGTCTGCCTGCTCTTTACGCATGCTTGGGTTGGCTACTCCTTATTCTCGAACCTTGCAAAGCTTTGCAGAAAAGTACAGTAGGGAAACGGGAGTCAAAATCGAGGTAGAGATAGCAAATTATGAACGCATGAATGAAGTATTGGTTGATGAGCAGAAAGCCTCTCAATTCGATATATTGCGTATAGGAGCTGACGTCTTATCTTGGGATGCGGAGACCATCCTTAGGCCCTTGGATGAAATTGATTGTGATGTTGAGCATGTTTTTTCGTCACTTCTCAAAGGAATTGAACAGCCCTTCTCATGGGTGCGGGGAAGACGGTATGCAGTACCGCTCTCCCCAAGCTTGCAGATTTTATTCTACCGAAAAGACATGTTTGAGAAGCATGTAATTAGACGTATCTATCAAGAGCGATATCATACACCATTGGAAGTGCCTGAAACGTTTTCAGAATACAATAGAATTGCCAGATTCTTTACCAAAACGTACAATACCCAATCGCCTCTCTCCTATGGTACTACATTGGCTTTGGGTTCCACCCCGATTCTTGCGGGAACTGAGTTTATCACACGCTACTTCAGTTATGCCCCTTCTTTGTTCTATGAGGGAGATCCGGCCTTGCTCAGTGATGAGGCGGAGAAGGCACTGCATGATTTGCTTGCACTACGCAATTGTACAAAAAGACCAGTAACTTGGTGGACCCAGGCAGCAAAAGATTTTGCGAATGGGGAAACAGCCATGACAATCCTTTTTTCAAATTTTGCAAGTGAGTTTTTTGGGAGGAATTCATTAGTCTCAGACAAAATTGGATTCAGCATGATCCCTGGATCGCGTCCTTTGCTAGGGGGAGGAAGCCTGGGCGTTTCCAAATGGAGCAAGAACCCTGAGGAAGCACTTGCTTTTATTACTTGGTTGGTCAGTGACCCCGTTGCCTCAGCTGTCTCTCTGTTCGGGGGAAACCCAATCACCCAATCAGTAGGGACCAATTATGAGGTTATAGAAACATATCCTTGGATGGAGGTGCTCTCTCATGGGTTTTCCCAACCCCTCGGTCAGCGTACTCCAACTTCGCATAGGGATCCTTTCAATGACCATAGATTCATGAATCTTTTGGGTAATGCTGTTTGGTCTTGTTGGTACGATGGTCTGTCAGCCAAGAGAGCATTATCCAACGCATATACAACATATTTGAGAGAAAGGGATCTATACAGTAAATAGTTTGTAGTTTGTTTGAACAAAATTGAAACGTTACAAAATATATGTGATACTACAGTAGCAGATTGAGAGGAATAGACAAAAAGAGGTGTCATGTCCAAAACATCCTACAGCAAAGTATCGCAGTTGCTTTTCCATGCATATGATATGAGAATTGATGCATCATTTTTAGATCGGGAATCGCTTGATCGGTTGTATGATGCTCTTTCCGTGTATGCACATGATACACTGAAGGTTCAGAAAGTTCTCGTATGCAGGGATGCCCGTCTGAGTGGTCCTTCCTCTATGCAAGCCGCCATAGAACGATTTTCCGAAAATGGATTGACGGTCTACAGTGAATTGCATCCAATTACCACGTGCCAGTTTTATACCTCCTGCTTAGAGCTTGGCTCTGTGATGGGAGTAATGATTGGAGCTTCTCATAATCCTGGTCGGTATACCGGAATGAAAGTCGTGGGGCCAAGGAATATCCCGATAGCCATGGATATCGGTCCAGAAGGTGGACTGACCCGTATACAGGATCTATTCATCAATGGGAGTAAGCCCCATTTCTATGGAGAGGCAGGTCGTATTTTTTGCATTGATGGAAGAAATGACTATATTCAAGATTGTATCCGATTATCCCAGATGAAAGAGGGGGATCTCTCATCACTCACCATAGTTGTTGATGCCTTGAATGGTAGTGCCGGAACAGAGATTATGCTTGCATTGCAACACCTTGGCGCTATAGTGATTCCTAGGAATGTAGTTCCAGATGGAAGTTTTCCCCTTGGTCCACCCAATCCGATTATCGAAGCCAGTGTGGCTCCAACGATGGAATACCTGCTGACAAACCCAAACTATGATTTTTGTTTCTGTTTTGATGGAGATGGGGACCGGATGGATGTGATCTCTCGGGGTGGAGTTTCTTTGGAACCTTCGCTGATCATGACGTTTATTGCACCAGTTCTCAAGAAGCTGTATCCCCTGGGTAGTGCAAGGATTATTGGGTTTGATCCAAAGGCTAATCCGCAGTTGGTCACTGCGGTTGAAGAGTCTGGTCTTATCTCGCAGCTGGTCCCGAATGGCCATTCAAAAATCAAGCATGTAATCACTGAAACAGCGGGGATGTTTGCGGCTGTCGAGGAGAGTGCCCATTATTATGTTTCCTTACCGCACCAGTCATCCTATGTGCCAACTGAGAGTACGCTTCTGGTCTGCTTGTTGTTCCTGAAAACATGGAAAGAGCAGAAGGAAAGATATGATGCGCTTGTGGCACTACAAAACAAATCATTCAGGAAACGGGAGTGGGGATATGTCTATGCTGATGAAGTGAATAAAAGAACAGCACTGCAGGCGGTTGAGAGACTATTTTCAGAGCATGGTTATTCGATAAGCAAGACACTTCCAGACGGAAGTTCCCTAGGCTCAACAGTATTACGTTTTACATCAGAGACCCATTGGGCTTGTATCGCACAACGGAGTAGTGAGAGTGAGGCGGGGATTGCCCGTTGGTCAGTCATAGCGAGTAATAGAGACCAATTACATGAAATCGTGAGCATTATAGATAACATTGCCTCAGAAAAGGCATCGAGTGCATATTAAACAGGAGCAGAAAATGGTTGAGATCAAAGATTTGGTGAAGCGCTATCCCTCAGGTCAAGAAGCACTGAAGAGTGTCTCTCTTTCCCTGAAGGAGAATACTGTTATGGCACTCATTGGCCCTTCCGGCGCAGGTAAGAGTACGCTGATTAGGTGTATCAATCGTCTGGTAGAGCCCACCAGTGGAACCATTATGATTAACGGGACTGATGTATGCAAACTTGGAAAGAAGGAATTGCGATTGCAAAGAAGAAAAATTGGTATGATTTTCCAAGAGTATGCCTTGGTTGACCGATTGACTGTCATGGAAAATGTGCTCTCAGGTCAATTGGGATATGTGGGATTCTGGCCAAGTGCATTGAGAAGGTTTCCCCAGGAAGTCGTCAACCAGGCATATAGATTGCTCGACCGCGTCGGCTTGACGGATTATGTGGATAATCGAGCCGATCAGCTATCTGGTGGGCAGAGGCAAAGGGTCGGCATTGCACGTGCATTGATTCAGAATCCAGAACTTCTGTTGGTGGATGAGCCAACCGCATCCCTTGACCCGAAAACCAGCCGACAGGTTATGCGTCTTATCGTGGAATTGGTTCAGGAACGCAACTTGCAATGTATCATCAACATCCATGATGTGATCCTGGCAAAGCAGTTTGCCGAGCGTATCATAGGTCTCCAGGATGGCAAGATTGTATTTGAGGGCAAGAGTGAAAAGATGGATGTCTCGGTTCTCAATACCATTTATGGTGAAGAGGATTGGAATGTGAAAAGGAAGTCCTCAGAGACTGAGGAAGAAGATGAGAAAGAGTCAGATATCTTCACCTTGGGGGACTGAATATGCAAGAAACACAAAAGATATGGCGTAAGAAACACAAAATAGAGAATCCATTTCTTCGATACGGGGTGTTGTTGCTTGTACTCCTATACCTCTATCTTGCAGGTACAGGAGTTGAATTCAATGGCGAACGTATCGCTATGGGGCTGAGCAGGGTAGGAAAACTGTTCGGTGGATTCTTCAATCCCGATTTTCAATCCCGTGGAAAGTATATCGTAGAGGGGATTCTGGAAAGTGTTGCAATGACTTTCGCCTCCTCCCTTTTTGCAATGCTGATTGCAGTCCCTATAGCATTGGGTGCATCAAGGAACCTTGTTCCCAAAGGAGTGTATGTCATATTCAGGATATTGCTGGTGTTTATCAGGAGTATGCATGTTGTCATACTGGGAATCATTTTTGTGATCATGTTCGGTTACGGCCCCCTCGCCGGTGTTCTTACCCTAGTTGTCAATGGTGTGGGGTTCATTGGAAAACTGCTGGCTGAAGATATTGAGAATGTTCAGGAAGAACAGCTGGAGGCTGTCAGGGCGACCGGGGCCACCTGGTGGCAGACAGTGGTGTTTGCGGTATGGCCACAGGTAGCCACCCGATTCATTGGTCTTTCAATCTACCGAGCTGATATCAGTTTCAGGCAGTCCACAATCATCGGCATTGTGGGTGCAGGCGGGATCGGTGCCGTTCTTGATACTGCGATGGGCCGATATGATTATCGTACAGCAGGTGCAATCCTTCTTACCATAATAATCATGGTACTTGTTGCTGAGTATGTATCAAGTTCCGTGAGAAGGAGGATCGTCTGATGCCAATCATTAAAGAAGATAGTTCGGTACTTTGGAAACGTCGTACTAAGACGCAATCCCGAAACAGGTTTTTTGTATTTCTGGGAATGATGGTTGTATTTCTAGTGTCTGTTGCATTTGTCAGCAAGCAGACTATGTGGGTGTTCGTGTTGGATGCCCCTGCCCAAATACAGGATTTCATAGGGCGGATGTTCCCTCCGGATGTCAGGTATTTCGGCAAGATTGCCCCAGCACTCTGGGATACCATCACCATCTCTGTGTTTGGGACCGGTATCGCGGTTGTCATATCCTTTGTATTGGCAATACTGGCCGCAAAGAACACGACACCGAACAGTGTAGTGAGAATGGTGGTCCTGACAATCATCGTAGCCTCCAGATCGGTCAATAGCATGATTTGGGCGCTCTTGATTGTGCAGGTAGTGGGACCGGGACTGTTTGCCAGTATCTTGGCCATAGCGATTCGTTCTCTGGGAATGATTTCCAAACTCATGTATGAGGCCATCGAGGAGATTAATCGTGAACCAATTGAGGCAATTACGGCAACCGGTGCAACCAAACCACAAATTTTTGTTTATGGATATTTACCGCAACTTATGCCTACCTTCGTAGGTACTTCTGTCTATCGCTGGGAGACTAATATTCGTGAATCCACAATTATCGGTATCGTAGGAGGTGGTGGTATTGGTCTATTGTTGAATTCTGCAATCAATCGTTTGGCTTGGGATCAGGTGATGACGATCCTGATTACCATATTTGCTACGGTTGTGGTATCAGAATGGGTTTCTGCAAAAGTTAGGAAGTCCATAATGTAATACATGCGATTCATTGATTTCAAAAAGGAGGAAATGATGAAAAGAAGTGTAGTATTTATTTTGATGCTCTGTATCCTGCTCGGGAATGTGTTTGCACAGGGTGCAGTGGAATCGGCTACTGAAGAACAGGTCCAGTATGGTGAACTTGATCCCATCTATGTTGATAAGGATGGAGATATGGTTGCTGATCCACCAGAAGATCAGAAAGATTGGCTGGACCCGGGAACTTTAGTTTTCGCTTATGCCCCAGTAGAGGATCCTGCTGTATATGAGGAGGTTTTTGTAGATTTCCAGAGGCACCTCTCAGAAAAGACCGGTAAAGAAGTACGTTGGTTTGCAGTCACAAGCTACGCCACCCAGATCGAGGCAATGCGTGCTGGAAGATTGCATGTATCTGGTTTTGCAGCAGGTACTGTACAGGACGCTGTGAATACCGGTGGATTCGTCCCGATGGTCATGATGGGTGCAGAGACTGGCATGACCGGATACAAGATGAATATCATCGCCCACCAGGATTCTGGTATCAAGACGATCGATGACTTGAAGGGCAAGACCATTGCATTTGTGAGTGAGAGCTCCAATTCCGGGTATAGTGCGCCGAGGGCAATCCTATATGAAAAGTTTGGCATGCTCCCTGGAGAGGACTATGAAGTTGCATTCTCCGGTAAGCATGATAACTCCATTGCAGGTGTGTACAATGGCGACTATGATGCAGGGGCTATTGCCAATACAGTGCTTTATCGCATGGTGGATGGCAATCGTGTTCCCGATACTGATGGCTGGATGACGCTTATTTACGAATCCCAGACATTCCCACCGACAGCTTGGGGTGTCAATTATCGCCTGAACCCTGAACTGCAGGCGAAGATCAGGGATGCTTTCCTCAGCTACGACTGGAGCGGTACGTTGCTGAAGGAGACTTGGCCAGAGAATGATCGGTTTATCCCTGTTGTTTATGCAGATGATTATGAGATTACCCGTGCAATTAGAAAGGGTAGCGCTGAAGTTGCAGAGATTTTGGGAGAACTATAAGCAGATACTATTGTGGGGTACCCCGTGTGGTGTACCTCACAGTTGCATGCATGAGAAGGATAATCTATGCAGGTTGATATTTTAGGGTACTCTGGGAGTATTCAGACAGAGACATCGACAAACACTAGTTTGATTGTACGAAGTGAAACGACAAGTATCTTGGTTGATACTTCTGGAAGTCCTGTGCAGGTAATGCTCCAGACTGGTGTTGATCCAACTCAATTGGATGCTGTACTGCTAACCCATGCACATGTTGACCATCTCTATGCGCTTCCTTCTTTGTTGCATAATCTTTGGATGCTTAAACGCACAAAGCCCCTCGTGATAGTGGGGAGTCCTGCCACTCTGGATGTGGCAAAAAATCTTATCCGGGTATTTCAATTGAATACCAAGGATAGTCTCAGTTCCATCATTCATTGGGTTACCCAGCCTCAAAGAATTGGTGATATCGATATACAATCATTTGCTGTGTACCACCGGCCAGCCACTCCGACGCAAGGATATACATTCATCCATGCAGATTCCAAGGTATCCTATTTCCCTGACAGTGCTGTTCAGAAGCCATATCCTTCCTGCTCATATAATTCTGACCTCATCATTCATGAAGTGGGTGGATTGGGTAAGGATCGTGATCTATTACATAGGGAAGGGCACTCTGCTGCAAACGAGGTTGCCCAGCTTGTGAAGGAAGTAGGAGCAAGGAAACTCTTGCTGGTGCATCTTCCACCTGATAGAGTACTGCGCGAAGAAATATTGCGTGAGGCCCTTACTTTTTTCCCAAATACAGTGATGCCCGAAGGTATAGATACATATAGTATCTAATTTGAACAAATTTGCTTCCTTAAAAATCTTGCCTAAGACTTCCCACTCCCCTATGCTTTGCCTAAGGGGGAACCAGAAATGATGTTACTACATACATGTGACCGATGTACTCAGGAAGCGGACCACCATATTGAGAAAGCTGATAAAACGGTGCTGCATCTCTGTTGGGATTGTTATAATGCCTATCTCTGTGAGCGGATGGGGTTGGATGTTACCAAATATGCTCATCCAAAGACCATTGCAGTGGATGGACAGCGTTTCAAGGTAAAGGCAGAGGTTTATTATGATGGTGTTATTTATTATGCCTACAAGGGGAGACAGGATGCCTTGCAAACAATTTCCTTCAATGCACCTTTTGAACTGGATGCAAAGCTTGCCATGGAAGAACTGAAACAACGAATTGCCAAGTTGTTAATTCCCCCCACCATGTTGGAGGATGATTTTCTATCACCCAAGGGTGTGATAGGTGTTGAGTATGATGAGGATACGTACGATGATATGGCATTCATCATTGACGGTAAAAGGTATGATTCAGAGGAATTTCTGGATTTTCTGGAGAACTATCGTGGTTCAAATCTACTCTATATTGCGGAACCAAGATTACCATCTTTGGAGGCTCAGTGGTTTGGCAAGGAAGAGCATCTAATGCCAAACATGGACGATGAGAATAATAAATAGGTTTTCAAAGGGGTAAATCTCTACTGACGCTTCTGCAGGGATCCAACAAGGATTCCTTGATTGATTTTCTCATGCAGGAAGCTGAAAAAGATGCGTCTCTTGTAAGACGTTTGCATATTGCATTCGGTGAGGAAACGATCTCACCGAATGTTGATGTGAGACGTATACTATTACAAGAATCCTTCACTGATCTCGAGTATGACAGCTATGATGATCTTGGCTTTAGCCAGGAAAGCGAGCAATTCCTTGACAGCTACTTCCATGACATCGAGGTAGCTATTGCACACACGCAGTTTTCCTACGCAATCCAACTTTGTCTCTTGTTGGATGAAACTCTTCCGCTACTACAGCATATGGATTACCAATACGAAATGCTCTATGAGAGGCTGAAGCAATGCTGCAATGCAATTGCTGATGCTGTTATTCCTTTTCCAGATAAGCAATCACTATATGCTTTTCTCTCAGATTATGACAATTTGACGCCAACGAGAATACGGCTAATGACTGCTATGATAACTGAAGATAAGCAAGCAAAGCAGCTTCGTGAGATGATTGTAGAGGAGGGGAGTGAAGTAGAGGAACTTACCTACGGGCTTCTCCTTCGCTCAGCGAGCAAGAAAGAGCAACGTCAATATTTATTGGATCATGGATATGAGCCGGAATTCTGGAAGCTTTCCATTGAAAAGGCTATACAGGAAGAGCGCAAGAATGAAGCAATTGAGTTGGCTCAGGAAGCAAATAAACGGTTCAAGTACAGTCATATATTCTCAGAGCATCTTCTCAGACTTTATAAGGAGATGGGGAATCGTCAAGGTGCACTTGATGCTGCTTTTGACTTGATCATAAAAGGTGAATCTCATTATGTCACTGAACTCAAGGCACTCAGCGCACCAGACTCCTGGAAAACTACCCTTGAGTTGCTCTGTGATGCAATGGAAGGTAAATCGTTCCATGTGGTTAGGTTCCTGCCTGAACTTCTGATCGAGGAAGGCAACTATGAGAGAATGCTATGGTATGTGAAGCAATTTCCCAAGGAATCTCTTCGCTATTATGAGTATTTGGTCCCAACATATACTGCCGAGTTGATAGAACTTATTGTTCAGCAGAGTCTTCATATGGTGAGTGAAGAGAGTTCACGATATGCATTTACTGAGCTTGCAAAAACACTGCAAGTACTGAAATCCATTGGTGGAGAAAAAGAGATGCAATATTGCATCGACGTCTTGTTAGAGCAATATCCTAGAAAAATGATGCTGAAACAAGAGCTTAGGAAGGCTGGTTTGTTGTAGAAACTTATGGAACACGAAGATAGTGATAGGATAAGTTGACCATATGCAAATAAGATAACAGCTTGGTATTCCTTCATGAGATATTTCCGCAGTACAGGGAAATCATCTACAACTATGACTTTGGCGATTTTTGGATAGCCCATATCCGTCTTCATGAGATTGTTGATGACTACGATAAGAATCATTCAGTGTGTCTGGACTGGGAGGGAGAAGCTCCACCAGAGGATGTAGGGGGAAAATACGGATATGCTGAGTTGTTGAGAATTCTTAGCAATCCAGAAGATCCTGAATATAAAGGCATGATGGAATGGTATAGAGGAAGTAATCATCAATTGTTCGACTTGGAGCATGTGAATAGACGTTTACGATACTGGTAGGAATACACTTGAATCAGAGGGAATCAGAAAGATGAGAGTATGAGAGAAGCATTGCTATTCTGTAGTAATCCTATCGATTCTTGTCTTCACTAGTTCCGTTAATGCTGGTTTCAAATGGTTAGGCATACAGCTTTCACTAATGAGTGCCTCCCACTGAGGAAATAAACCAGAAACCCGCTTGATAAGTCGAATAGCAACCTGTTCAGGTATCTCCAGATGCTTTGCAAGACCTAAGAAATCTGCTCGCTTTAGTCGTGATTTCTTCCCCCTGAGTGTTAATGCCATCTCTTGAGTGTCTTCAGGCGGGATGAGTTGTACCGGTAATAAATCATACGCAGGGGTGAGCTGAAAGTGTTCATTAACGGGGGCATAGAGTGAGAAATTCTTGAGATGCATGTCAGAGTTGCCCGTGATGAAGCAGAATACTAAAACATACCAGAAGTTCGTGAGGTCAAGCATATGTTGCCTGGAGTATGTACGAATGATAGTTGCGCACTGCTCATAAGAACCCTGATACTTATCTTCGGTTAATCGACCAGTGAGCTGACAAAAGTCTTCCATTGGAATTTGTATTACACAATCTTTTTTGAAAATTCGGTCAATTCGTTTTGCAATATAGGCTAACGAACCATCATGTAATTGGATAAGTGCATTCGGAACGGTAGCAATCTTGGCAATCTTTGCCATATGCATGGCCACATGTTCCAACTCTGGCAGTGCTTCATATGCCTCAGTTTGCAGTTTTACAATGTAACCAGGAGGTTTTCCAACCAATGTGAGACGGTCTGTCTGTTTCGTATGATTGAGGGAGAGGGACAACTTTTTCTGTACTCCAGGGACTGTATAGCCACTCTGTGTTGCGTGTAGGCCTAGATTAGCTTCGTCAATATCTAATATCGGCATTTCTTTCGTCCCAAAGAAAGAACGGATACATCTCTGGTGCCATCCATGCATACGAGGCTCATCTAAAATCCGCCCACAATAGAGACAATGTTTCACAATACCTCCTCAACTGATACAAATCCCACACAATCACGGCATACATGGAGCAACAATCCCATCCTGTCTCTTCTGTCCAGTTTCCAATTACGGCATGCTTGCCCCAAGAGCCAGCCTTCTGGGATGAGGCCATCAAAGAAGGGGAAGAACGTTGTGCTTTGATAGGGAGCTTCCTGAAGAGGCATGGAAAGGCTGATGGGTACACTTCCAGGGGTTTGTAGATACATAGGATCATAGGTGAACTGATAGCCTTCATCAGTTTGTGCAATAATTCCTGCTAGGATGTTTCTCACAAATACTCGTCCTTGGCGTGTAATTTTCATGGTTTGTGCTCTCCATCCATGGGAACTGGTCCCGCAACATGACCAAACATCTTGAGTGCCTGATTCACCTTATCCAAACGAACTGTTTGTTTCCCTTGTTCTAGTTCACGGATGAAACGAAGTCCCAACCCAGAGCGAAGTGCAAACTCCTCCTGGGTGAGCCCAGTACGTTTTCTTTGGTCTCGAATAAACATTCCAATTACGTTCATAATAATACTATATACCCGAACGGGTATATTTCAAGAAGAATTTTTTAAATTATCCCCGAACGGGTATAAAATCTGCTTTACTGAGTTAATATATACCCGAACGGGTGTAATATAGAAATTGTATCTGGTCTTTCTATCCACCAAGTAATTATCTAGGATTTCTCTCCCTAGGGGGCCTGCTTCCTTGCACATGAGTTTGCTACCACGGTATGATTGACTCCGTTGGAGGCATTATTGTGGCAACAAAGCAGAAGAAACTAGGAACCTTTGACAGTGTACATCTCTTGATCGGGGGAATGATCGGCAGTGCCATCTTCTCTCTTTCTGGAATGACCATCCTTAGTGCAGGACCGTCGGCGATTATCTCCTGGGTTCTTGGTGCGCTCATTCTGCTTGCATATGGCTTGCAGACAGCAGAGCTTGCCTCACGCTATCCCCAAAGCGGAGGGGTCTTTGCATTCCCAGCCTTACTCTTGGGTAAAACAAGGGAGCAAGGTAATTTGTGGGGGTGGATCTCAGCGTGGGCCTATCTCTTTGGGTGTATTGCAGGAGCAGCCTTCTCAGCTATCTATATTGGTATTTACCTCTCTGTTGCATTTCCTGCCATGGGGGCCTTGCAGGTACCGCTTGGGATTGCTGCAGTACTTTTTAGTGGGGTGCTGAACGCAGTACGTTTCCGTATTACCGGAAAAGCTACTACCGTGCTTACCCTGTTTCTTGGACTCACCTTGCTGATCTTCTCTGTCTCAGTATTTTCAAGCGGAAGCTGGGATGTTTCTAAACTTAGTCCCTTCTTTACACAGGGGACTGGGGGAGTTACAGGGTTCTTGGATGCACTTCCTCTTGCCATGGTAGCCTATGGGGCTATTGTTGCCCTGTCATTTCTTGTTGGGGAAGTAGAGAAACCGAACCGGACTGTTCCAAAGGCGATGGCGATTGCCATGGCCGTTGTCTTGGTGCTCTACTTGGTAGTGCTGGTAGCAACCTTGGGGTTGGTACCTTCATCCTACCTACAAGAGAATGAGGGGATGCGATACATTCCTCTCTACGCTGCTGCATTCAGTCTTCCTGGGTTAGCCTTCCTGACTCCTCTGATCTCCATTTCAGCGGTACTGGCACTTCTTACTACCATGATTGTCACCATGGCCCTTGCAAGCCATACCCTGCTAGCTACAGCAGAAAAGGGTGCGCTTCCTCATTTCCTTGCTAGAACAGGGAAGGAAAATGGTGCCCCACTGACAGCAACAGCAGTAGTAGTGCTCGTAACCGGGTTTTTTGCCGCATTTCCACAACTTACCAATCTTCTGATCAACCTAGGGGCTCTTTGCAATGTAATTGTGGTAGCAATTGTCTGTGTAACGGTAATTGAGTCAAGAAAACAACACCCAACCAAGGAAGCAGGGTTCTTCCATGCACCAGGAGGAAATATCCTTCCCATCCTGACACTGGCTGTGTTGGTTGCCAGTTATGTACCGAGTGTCATACAAGGTGGATGGCAGCTCTGGTTAGCAACGGTCATCTACTATGTAATTGGACTTCTTTTCTACCGAAAGTCGAGGAGGCAGGTATGAATGTAGCATTCGGGCATTTTGATGGAGTCCATCGTGGGCACCAAGCCATCCTTGCCCACAAGCCAGAGAAAATATATATACAGCCGGTTACCGGTCAAGCAGTGCTTACCACTGATGAAGAGCGTGATGCCTTGATCAGGGAGTATGTAGGCCAGGCGTGTAGCATTATTCACGTTGATAAGCGTCTGGAAACCAAGGGTTTCGACTCTGTGATTGTGGGAAGCCATCACCCTGGGCTTGCCTCGCTCAAAGAGCACAATGAGAAGCTTGATCTCATTAAACCTGTGCTCTACAAGGATGAACCAATTACTGCTGACCGTATAGCCGATAGTTTGCTCAGGGGAGAGATTGAAGAGGCTGAAGAGATGCTAGGGCATCCCTTCACCATGACTGGAGAAGTGGTCTACGGAAGACAGCTAGGGAGAACGGTGGGAATGCCTACTGTCAACATGAAAATTGCATCCAACAAGCTTATCCCACGTCATGGGGTGTATGGAACCATCACCATTGTTGATGGGGTGAGATACCTTGGTGTTACGAGTATCGGTCCTCGGCCAACTGTTGATGATTATCCTACTATTACCATTGAGACCTTCCTTCTTCATTTCAATCGTGACCTCTATGGTCAGGTTATATCCATGGAGATCAAGAATTTCATTCGTCCCATCACCAAGTTCGAGAGCCTTCAGGCTGTCAGGGAGCAGGTAGACAAGGATGTGCTGTTTGTGGTGGAGAAGGGGTTGGAGTAGGTTTGTATTGATGTTTTTGCATGAAGTAAGTACGGATTAACTTGAATTCAGTTTGTTATGCTTTGGAGCAAGAGTCATTTCCCAATAAGAGGTAGGATGTAGTATACTCAAGGGAAAAGGTGTTGTGAATTTCAAGGAAGTAACTGTGAATAATCCTCTTGTATCCATAATTATGAGTACGTATAACGAACCCTATGCATATATTAAAGCAGCTGTAGAATCCCTGCTTGCACAAACCTATTCCAATATTGAATATATAATTATTGTAGATAACCCAGAGAATACAGAAGCGATAAGGGCTCTAAAAACCTATGAATCCAGTGATGAAAGGATTATGCTCCATATCAATCCAGAGAACAGAGGATTAGTGTATTGCTTGAATTATGGCACACAACTTTCGCACGGAGACTACATAGCACGAATGGATGCTGATGATATTTCTCTTCCAGATAGAATAGAAAAAGAGGTCAAATTTCTTCACTCTCAAAGTTGTGATATGGTGTCAACTCAGATGATACCCATCGACGAAGATGGTAATACTCTTCCAAGAGAGGGAGGCCCTGTCTACAGGCGAAACCATAGCCTAGAGAAACAAATGTATTGCGAGAATCTGGTAGTACATCCTTCTGTATTAATCAAAAAATCCGTTTTGCTGGATTTACAAGGATATCGGTCTATCCAGTCGGTAGAAGATTATGATTTGTGGTTACGTCTATTAAGCTGTGGTTATAGTATCGGAATTATGGAAGAGCCTTTACTTGCACATCGGATCTCTTTGGAAGGTGTGGGGCGATCGGATAGATACGGCCAATTCTTAGGAGCTCAATATGTACGATTTTTATATCGGATGAGAAAGCGGACCGGAAAGGACAATCATTCAGAAGAATTATTTGAAAAATTCCGGCGTAAGTATCATTATTACAATAGACATGCGAAGAGGAATTATCAGAAAGCATATCAAGCCTACTGTGAAGCAAAAATTGCAAGAAACCGAGGGGATAGAATCGCTGCTTTCAAACTTTTAGGATATTCTTTCTTAATCTCCGGATTACGAAGAAGACATGTCGCAACGGGTATGTACTATAAACTACGTAATTTTCTGGTAGTATCATTTTGAGAAGCTAATGAAGACAGTATTATTTTATATATCCAATTTGAAAAAAGGTGGTGCACAGAGGGTTTTAAGTACACTCTCTAATCACTTTGCAGAAACATACCAGATAATTCTCCTTACTACGACATATGGAAAAAGCTCCTATGAGTTGCATCCTTCAATACAATTACTCAGTTTGGATGATTCTTCAGAAGCAGTACTTGAGAACAAGTTTAAAAAGAATATCCGACGTAACAAGCGGTTGCTCGAGATAGTTGATACGTATCATCCTGCAGTAATTATTACCTTTCTTGAGAGAGAAATTTTTCGTATTCTTTATATCAGAAAAAAAATTACTGTTCCTGTTATCGTTTCATTTCGAAATGATCCACAAGTCGACTATGCTTCATTACTACCAAGGCTTTCTATAAAATGGTTAATCAAGAGAGCTGATGGAATTGTATTTCAAACACCTGATGCAAAGCAGTTTTTTTCAGGCTGCTATAGATGCAATGATACAATTATACCAAATCCACTGAATCCTGTTTTTCTTATTGAGCGAGATGTCCAGCAACGGGAACCGAGGATTGTTACTGTTGGTAAACTTTTCCCCCAAAAGAATCATGCACTACTCATCCGATCCTTCGCAACAATTGCAGAAGAATTTCCCAACTATACACTCGAGATTTTTGGAGAAGGGGATTTGAGAGAACCTTTACAAACATTAATACATGAGCTTGCATTGGATTCTCGAGTTTTCCTTCGTGGTATTATGAACAATATTGAAGAGTATCTGTTTGATGCGAGTATGTTCGTACTCTCCTCTGATTATGAAGGTGTTTCAAATGCCTTAATTGAAGCTATGGCTTTAGGATTGCCAGTTATATCTACTGATTGTCCATGCGGAGGTTCAGCTATGTTAATCGATGACGGAGTGAATGGATTATTGACTCCAGTTGGAGATGAGCAGGCTTTGGCTAGTGCTATGAGAAAAATGATATTGGATAAGAGTTTTTCTCAGAGACTTGGTAACCGTGCAAAAGAAGTTCGGGAAATTGTACACCCTCAAGCAGTATTTTCCCTATGGGATTTATATATAGATGCAGTAAGCAATAGAGCCAATCTGGGAGGGTTGAGATAAATCATGGGTAGTATCTTACACAAGTTATATAAAGGATTCAGAAAGCCTGCACTTTTTGGTGAGTATCTCTTGGGAAAAGCTGTTGCACGATTACTTCCTGATAGAATCTTTCTCTTATTGTTATATAGGATCAAGATGGGTAAGCCCTTACCTCTTGATAATCCCATAACCTATAATCAAAAGTTACAGTGGTTGAAATTATACGACCATAATCCTAAGTATGTTGATCTTGTAGATAAGTTTGCAGTACGCGAGTATGTAAAAGATACGATTGGGGAACAGTATTTAGTCCCACTTTTTGGAGTCTATAACACTGTCATGGAGATTGACTTTTCAGCTCTCCCAGATCAATTTGTTATGAAACCAACGCATACTTCAGGGGATGTTTTGATTTGCACCGATAAATTATCGCTTTCTACATCGACTGTAAGAGAGATAGCCTCCAGATGGTTGCAGAAACGTTATTATTGGGGGGTACGAGAATGGCCATATAAGAATATTGCACCTAGAATCGTCTGTGAGAAATTGTTAATAGATGAATCGGGATTTGAACTTAAAGATTATAAAGTATTTTGCTTTAATGGGATTCCTAAATTCATTCAAGTAGATTTCAGCCGATTCTCTAGCCATAAGAGAAATTTCTATTCATTGGATTGGAAGTTGCTTGATTTTGAAAATGGATATCCCTCTGATCATTCTGTACATATTGAAAAGCCAGTATGTCTAGAAGAAGTAATTACATTGGCAAAGCAATTGTCAAAGAATATGCCTCATGTAAGAGTAGATTTCTACATATGCGGTTCCCAAATATACTTCGGAGAATTAACATTCTATCATGGATCGGGATATAAGAAATTTACTCCAGAGAGTTATGATACACTGTTTGGGGGGTATATTGATTTAAGTCCGATAAAAGAAAATTAAGAGAAGATACTTTTAAGATAAGATAGAACGGCATCCCATAACATAACTATTTGTGGTATACCTATGATTCTTGGAGAAAGTGTATGACCAGAAGATATAAACTAATGCTGAACACTTTAACATCACTGGTAAATCAACTTATTGTTGTTGTCTGTGGGATTATTCTGCCTAGGCTCTTCATTAAGGCGTATGGCTCAGATGTAAATGGTCTTATTGCTTCCATAACTCAGTTTGTATCAATTATTGCTTTCTTGGAGCTTGGCGTCGGAGCAGTTGTGCAAGCTTCTCTCTACAGTCCCTTAGCCAAAAGAAATACAAATGAGATAAGTAGAATTCTTGTATCATCTAACAGGTTTTTCAAAAAGATTGGCTTATTGCTTGTATTGTACTCCGTTGCTCTTTTTCTTTTTTATCCTTTGATTGTCGATTCTCCATATTCATTCCTTTATACAGGATCTCTCATCCTGATTATCGCATTCAGTTCATTTTCCCAATACTTTTTTGGTATATCGTATCAATTACTCTTGAATGCAGACCAATTGGGGTTCGTTACATTCATAACCAATAGCCTCACTACTATTATCAACACGGTGATTGTAGTGATATTGATACGATTCAATCAATCAGTTCAGATGGTTAAGTTGATATCAGCACTGATTTTCCTAAGTCGGCCTTTGGTGTATCAGTTTATAGTTCGTAGACGATATCATCCAGATCTCTCAATACAGCTAGTATCAGAGCCAATCAAACAAAAATGGAACGGAATTGCTCAGCATCTTGCCTCGGTGATTCTGAACAGTACTGATATGATTGTCCTAACATTATTCAGTACTCTCAACACAGTTTCCGTATATTCTGTACATTTCATGGTTGTTAATAGTATAAAAAAAATTGTCCTCTCACTTACCTCAGGGGTAGGGGCTCTATTTGGGAGTATGTTGTCAAATGGTGAAATAAAGAAGCTCAATCAAGTATATGATAAATTTGAATGGATGATTCATACATTTGTAGTATTGGTGTTTACTATTACTGGAATTCTTATTACGCCATTCATTGCTGTGTATACTGCCGATATTACTGATGCAACGTACATTTACCCTTTATTCGCTGTATTACTAACCATGGCCCAAGCACTGTATTGTTTGCGATTGCCTTATAATCAATTGGTTCTAGCTGCTGGACATTTTAAAGAGACGCAACGAAGTGCAATAATTGAGGCTTCGTTGAATATTATTATTTCCATCGTGCTGGTTCGGAGATTTGGATTGATTGGGGTAGCTATTGGTACGTTCATAGCCATGGCATATAGAACATTTTATTTGGTATGGTACCTTTCACGAAACATAATTCGAAGATCATTGAAGCACTTTCTATTGCATTGTCTGGTTGATGCTTTGTCTTTGGGCCTAATGGTAGTTATCACCCAAGGGGTTTTCTTAATAGATCATACCTATTTTGATTGGATAGTCATGGCTCTTAAAGTCTCTGTGCTTTGTTTTGGAGTTACTCTGTTAATAAATCTTGTTTTCTATCCCAAAATGGTTCTCTCAATAAAGCAAGGAATACGTCGTTGAGGTCTCTATAGAGTCTTGCTGGTATCGCCAACAGCATGAGAATATGGTATGCTCATTCGATGTCTCGTGATAGACTGCTTAATCATGACCCAAGGGGATTGTTGTGGGATCAATAGTATATATTCTTCTAGTACAGCCGATTGAGTTATTAATCGAATTGCTCTTTGTGTTCTTTTTTAAAGCTTTCGATAATCTTGGGTTTGCTATTGCTGGAATTAGTTTGTTTGTAGGCTTTTTAACGTTACCCCTTTACCATGTTGCTGATCGGTTGCAAAGAAAAGAACGCGATATGCGTATTGCTATGCAACCAGGTATACAGCGAATTAAAACTGCTTTCAAAGGTGATGAGCAGTACATGATTCTCTCTACATTCTATCGCCAAAACCATTATCATCCAGCATATGCTTTGCGCAGTTCAGTAAGTCTCCTAATCCAGGTTCCTTTTTTTATCGCAGCCTATCAATTCCTTTCTCATCTGCCACAACTACAAGGAGAATCATTCTTGATTATCCGAGACTTGGGAAAGCCAGATGGATTGCTCTCAGTTGGTTCCTTATCCATAAATGTATTACCCATCCTTATGACTTTGATCAATATAATTGCTGGTATCATCTATACGAAGGGGTTCCCCCTTCGAGATAAGCTTCAGTTGTATGGAATGGCCGGGCTTTTCTTGGTACTGCTATACAATTCTCCAGCTGGCTTAGTTTTTTACTGGACACTGAATAATGTCTTCTCATTAATCAAGAATATCTTCTATAAGATGAGGCAACCTTTAAAAGTGCTGTATATTCTTGCTGTTGTAGGAGCTATGGGAATGGTCAGTGCAATTCTCCTGTTCAAGTCAGGCTTCCCGATGATTAAACGGCTGATTCTGCTTTTCGGGGTTGCATTTATTATCGCATTGCCACTCTTGGTAAAGGCTGTACAGTTTTTTCAGACTCGATATCTTGCAAGGTTTATGGATAAGAAAAAACAAGTCTTTCATATATTCATGCTCTCAATGGGGCTGATGTGGTTGGTTACTGCATTTGTTGTCCCGACCAATCTCATTGCAACTTCTCCTATAGAATTTTCATTTACTGGTGTTGTACAGAATCCTTTGTTCTATGTTTATCAAACTGCAGTATTGTTATTTGGCTTGTTTGTTATCTGGCCAATTTTTATCTATGGCATGTCCAATAAGCAGATGCGCAGTTTGTTTGCATTTCTGTCCTTGGTATTCTCTTTTTCAGCGTTGGGAAACCTATTTGTGTTTACAGGATCATATGGGAATGTGAGTAAGGTTCTCTTGTTTGATGAACCAGCCCTTTTACGTGCTTCTCCAATACAAGCAATTGTTCCCTTCATTGTTACAATAGCGGTTTTTATTGTTGTCACTTTTTTACTTAAAAGTAATAAGTCGCGTATGCTAACCAGCTTGCTGACAATTATGGTGATTGCTTCGGCCGCCAATGGGTTGTATACAATGGTAAGCATCCAGAAGACTTATACGATTCATGCAAAGAATGTTGAAGGGAATTCACTTTCTGAGATTCAAAGTGATCGTATGAAACCTGTAATCGAGCTTAACAAAGAAGGAAACAATGTTATTGTTCTTTTCTTGGATCGGGCAATTAGTTCGTATCTACCAATTATTTTTGACCAGTTCCCGGAGTTGGAAGAGCAGTATGAAGGATTTGTCTATTATCCAAATACTGTATCTCCCGGAAAGGTTACGTTAACAGGTTCTCCTCCAATTATGGGTGGGTATGAATATTTGCCTTCTGCAATTAATAAACGTAACAATGAAAAGCTGGTTGATAAGCATAATGAAGCCTCCCTCGTTATGCCGGTGTTGTTCTCCGAAGCAGGCTATGATGTATCAGTTTTTGATCCTCCACTGGCGAATTACCAATGGGAGAATGATTTTTCCGCCTTTAAAACATATCCAGATATACATGTAGGTAGTTTGAAAGGAAGATATTCATCACAGTATAAGATGGAACATCCAGAGATTGATCTCTGGGGGCCTGAATATGAGAGCAATCTTATAACAAGGCGAATGCCAATGTTCTCGTTACTCCGTATTGCCTATCCCATATTGAGACAATTGTTCTACTACGAAGGGTCATACTTTCTTATGGATGAGAATACCCAGAATACCAATAGTTTTATTGATTCATATTCTGTACTCCATTATTTGCCAAGGCTTACTACAGCTGAAACTGAAAGAGAGTCATTCATATTCATGGTTAATGATACAACGCATGAACCTATTTTCTTGCAGGCTCCTGGCTATGAGCCGGTTGTTGATGTCACCGATATTAGTAATCCTCTTCAAGGCGATGAGTACTATGATGAGAAAGCTCAGATTCACTATCATGCTAATGTAGCTGCACTTCGTAAAATTGGATCCTGGCTTGACCATCTTAGGGAAGAAGGTGTGTATGACAATACAAGAATTATTATCGTCTCTGATCATGGAAATACATTGGCGACACCTGCGTTTAAAGAATTTTCTGAGAATGGACTATTATTGGCATCCTATAATGCTTTATTGATTGTCAAGGATTTCGAAAGTACAGGGCCGATGCAAACAGATAATACCTTCATGACAACAGCTGACGTTCCATCATTGGCGCTTAAACAGATAAATGAATCAGCAATCAATCCTTTTACTGGAAATAATATATTTGGAGTTGTTGATAAGTCGTTGATTGATTGTTATTACTCTTCTCACGATCCTCAAGATAATCGCGGGAATACATTTGACTATAATGCCCAATATAGTTTTTCCATCCATGATTCTATCTTCGATGAATCTAACTGGACACCTTTAGGACAGGAGTGATTGTAATGATACTTTGCTATATTGATCCAGGAACAGGAAGCATGCTCTTCTCCATTGTCATAGGTTTGGTAACGATGCTCTATTTTCTTGGAAAGGCTGCAGTGATTAAACTCAAGTTTGTACTATCTGGGGGGAAAGTAAGCACTAGTAAGCGTCGTTTTCCCCTTGTGATTTACTCAGAGGGGAAGCGGTACTATACAGTCTTTAAACCCGTTCTGACTGCATTGGAGAGAAAATGCATTTCTACGGTGTTCTATACATCTTCAGAAGATGATCCAGTCTTTGGCGATACCTATAACCACATAACCACTGAATTCATTGGTGAAGGGAATAAAGCCTTTACTCGTTTGAATTTTCTAGAAGCAGATGTGTGTCTGATGACTACTCCTGGGCTTGATGTGTATCAGCTCAAACGATCTAGGGGAGTAAAGCATTACTCACATGTGCTCCATGCTGTTGATGATGCAACCAGTTACCGTCTATTTGGATTGGACTACTTTGATTCAGTCCTGCTTTCAGGAGAATACCAGAAAGAACATATTCGTCTACTTGAACAAAAGAGGGGAATCAAGGAGAAGGAGTTGGTGGTAGTGGGGTGCCCTTATCTGGATATCTTACAAGAGAAAGCTTCATTACTGCCGATAAAGGACCAAGATGAGTTCACTGTTCTGGTGGCTCCCTCTTGGGGAAAAAGTGGAATTCTCAGCCGGTATGGGGCATCTCTTCTCGATCGATTAGTGGAAACTGGATTTCAGATTATTGTTAGGCCACATCCTCAGTCAAAGCAATCAGAAAAGCATGTACTGGACGAGCTGACGAATCGATATGCTGACGCAAAGAACCTTTCATGGGATTACAGCACTGAGAATTTGCAAGCACTCTCAAGTTCTGATATCATGATTAGTGATTTTTCCGGAGTAATCTTTGACTATACCTTTTTGTTTAACCGACCATTCCTCTATGTGACTGGCGAGTATGATTCAATGCCTTATGATTCCTATGATATAGAAGAACAACCTTGGAAGTTCAGAGTTCTCCCTGAGATTGGAGTAGAACTCAAGAGGGAAGAATTCTCCAAAATCAAGGAAGTATTGCTTGAGGCTGTAAATAGTAGTGAACTTCAAGAAAACCGGAAGATAGCCAAACAGACTGCATGGCAGTACCAGGGAGAGAGTGGGGAACGGATAGCAACCTATCTTGCAAGTTTGATAGATATACCGAGCACTGTAGCTGAGGAGATAACGTAATGCAGGCAATTATATTGGCAGCAGGAATGGGAAAGCGGCTTAAAGAACTCACGAAGAACAATACAAAATGCATGGTTTCTGTAAACAATGAAACACTCATCGAACGTGTTCTACGTCAATTGGATGTTCTGGAACTTGACCGAATCATTCTTGTTGTTGGATACAAAGGGGAGATGCTCACCCAGTATGTACATACACTGCAAATAAAAACCCCGATTGTATTTGTTGCCAACACTATCTTTGATAAGACAAACAATATTTATTCACTCTATTTGGCAAAGGAGTATCTTGCAGAAGATGATACCTTGTTGCTTGAGTCTGACCTTATTATTGAAGATGGTGTGCTTGAAAAAATGCTCCAGCATCAGGAACCGAACCTTGTACTTGTTGCAAAGTATGAAAGTTGGATGGATGGAACTGTCGTAACCTTGGATGATAAGCAACGAATTACCGGTTTCTTGGATAAGAAACAGTTTCGTTTTTGTGATGCCAGCACCTATTACAAGACGGTGAATATTTACCGGTTCAGCAAAGAGTTCTCCAATTCTCACTATATTCCTTTCTTGGAGGCATACAGCAAAGCGCTCGGCAATAATGAATATTATGAACAGGTCCTTAAGGTGATTGCCCTTTTGGATGAACCAAAGATCAAGGCAATGGTTCTTGATAAAGAACGCTGGTATGAGATTGATGATATCCAGGATTTGGACATTGCTCAGTGCTTGTTTGAGCCGGATGCAAAGAGGCGATTTGAGAAAATAAATTCCCGCTATGGTGGGTTTTGGAGATTCCCCAATTTATTGGACTTCTGTTATTTGGTAAATCCTTACTTTCCTCCAGCAAAATTGGTTGATGAGATGAAGGTGAGTTTTGATATCCTTTTACGCCAATACCCAAGCGGGCAAAACGTAAATAATTTACTTGCAGCAAACTATTATGGGTTACATCCTGAAAATGTACTTGTTGGAAATGGAGCTGCTGAACTGATCAAGGCCTTGATTGAGAAAACAAAAGGGCGAATAGGAATGTTGAGCCCTTCCTTCGATGAATATCGTAATCGAGCAAAGGAAGATCAACTCTCCATATTCCCCATTACTTCTCAAGATTTTTCTTATACTGCTAAAGATATTATCAAATTCTATGAGCATACAGAGCTAGAAATGCTTCTGTTGATAAATCCTGATAATCCATCAGGGAACTACATTCCTGTAACTGATGTACTTGCAATGATAGAGTGGGCAGAAAAGCGGAACATCCTTGTGGTCGTTGATGAATCGTTCAGCGATTTTGCTGATGTTTCAGAGCCTACGTCCCTGTTGGACCAAGAGATACTAGATACCCATCGGAATCTTATTGTTATCAAGAGTATTTCTAAATCATTTGGGGTTCCTGGGGTTCGGTTAGGTGTATTGGCAACAGCGAAAGAGGATGTGCTTTCCGATATTGCAAGTAAACTTTCCATTTGGAACATCAACTCATTTGGGGAATTCTTTTTGCAGATTTGGAATAAATACCGCAGAGACTATGAGATTGCACTTGATGCTATAAAAACCGAACGCAATCGTTTTGAACAGGCATTGCAACAAATCAAGTTCCTCGAAGTTTTTCACTCAGAAGCAAATTATATCATGTGCGAAGTTAAAGCCCCATTGCAGTCGTATAACCTGGCAGTTGATCTATTGGAGAAATATGGCATGTTGATTAAGGATCTTTCAAATAAGAAGGGTATTGCTCCAAGACAATGCATACGTATAGCGGTACGGAATAGAGAAGATAACGATAGATTGATTACAGCGCTGCTTTCTATTTAGAAACAACCATTTCTGGACTACCTATCCATCTCATGGTACCGTCATAGGGTGAGGTAGCTGAAATGGAAACAGTAAGGAAATCCCGTGGTTCTTTTACCATACTAGGGGAAGCAGGTTGCGAAGAGCTTTCCCTCTCTCTAGCAGAGAAGTGGGGTGCTGATGTCATTCGCGATTGTGATGGGACCAAGCTCTCTCCACGGTTGCTGGAAGCGGGGATGGATGTGTATTCCACTATCTGCATCATTCGTGAACATAACGAGTTTGCCTCAGCCAACCCACAGTTCCAACAGCAGGTATTCCTAGAGAGTGAGCGAGTAATAGCCACTTCCAAGACAGCGGAAATTCCGCTATTAACCCAAATTCCCGCTAAATTATAACTATAATACCAATATTTCTTTGGAATATTAGAAGATATATCATGCCAAGACATTGACTTTTGCTCAAAACATAGCTACAATAAAAGCTATGAAAAAAGCAGGGAACACAGCCAAGATTGTTGAGGTTTTCAACAAGAATGCAGGTGTCACATACGTCTATGAGGATACCGCCTACTGGGATAGTGAGAAGAAACAAGGGCGGCACCGCCGCAAGTGTATCGGCAAGAGGGGACCTGAGGGCGAGATCATCTACAACGAGTATTACCTTTCCCGTCAGGAAGCATCCCGGGTCCAGGAACATCCGCTTCCTGTTGTTTCCAGGACGACGCTCCTTGGCCAGGATCTCATCCTTGACCCCATCATTGCCCGTACTGGGCTGGGGAAGGTTCTCACCAAGGTGCTGGGACCACAGGATGCTGCGTATGTCCTGGGACTTGCAAAATACTCGGTGTGCACCGGGAAGCCTCTCAGTTATGCAGAGTCCTGGCTTGATGAGAGAGGCTTTGACGGGTCCCAGCTTTGCTCCCAGAGAATAACAGAACTGCTGAGGAGGCTCGACAAGGATGCCCAGAACACCTTTTTCTCTTCGTGGATAGAGCAGAACAGGGAGAAGAAGAACCTGCTGTTCGATATCAGCAGCATCTCCAGCCATGCGAAGGACAACCCGTATGTCGAGTGGGGCTACAACCGTGACAAGGAGAAGAAGCCCCAGATCAATATAGGCCTGCTCAGCTCGTATGCCACCCATCTCCCCCTATGGTTCTCAGAGCTGCCGGGAAGCATGAATGACTCGATTGTCCTGCAGCAGGTGCTCGAGCAGCTGAAGAAGCTGGAGGTCCCCTCCTCGGTGATCATAGGGGACAGGGCATTCTGCTCTGTCGACAACATCGCACAACTTACTGACCACGGCCACAAGTTCCTCATCCCTGTTCCCTCAAACGTCACATGGGCACGGGAACTCATCGAGAAGCACCGCCATGCGATCCAGCGGCCTAGCACCCTCATCCCGACCGATGACAAGGATGCCATCATCTATGGCCTGAAGACCATCAGGAAGACCGAACAAGGAAGGATGTGGGCCCACATATACTTCGATGCAGCGAGAAAGGAGCGGGACGTCGCCCGTCTCATGAGAAAGCTGCAGCAATGCATGGTTGAGCTTGAATTGCAGCAACCCATCAAGAACAACCAGTCGTACTACGACCGGTACTTCGAGGTGAAAGAGACCCCGAAAAGGGGAAGGAAGGTGCTTCTCAAGGATGAAGAGGTCCAGTCGTTCATCGACGGGCAGAGTGGGTACTGGGTCCTGTACACCAATGCCGAGAAGGATCCAGCTGAAGCATTGTATGCATACCGGCAGAGAAATGACATCGAACTGCTGTTCGACGACATGAAGAACATCATCGACTGCAACAGACTGAGAGTCCACACCGAGCAGGTGATGAAAGGCAGGCTTTTCATCAATTTCGTTACACTGATCATCCTGACCGCCCTGAAGGAACGAATCAAGCAGATCCCTGCGAAACAGCGGAAATACTGGAACCACCGTGAGATCCTGGACAAGGTGAATACTTACTCGAAGATTCACTACCGGGGGAAATACAAGGATGTGTATACCATCCCCACGAAGGCTCAGCGGCTCATCTTCGATCTATTCAGTGTTGAGTATCCATGGAAAGGCAAGCTGATGAATGTAGGGGATGAAGATCCGTTCGAGACTGATTCTCCGCTCTCATAGTTACAAAACTTCGGGAATTTGGGCTATTAACACCATACTTTGCCAAACAGTTTGAGGTTAATGAAGATTCTGTATCGTATTGGCAGGTCTTCGATCGGACAACTGGAGAAGAAGTCATTGCCTCCTCATGGCAGTATGATGCTAGAACTGGGACAGTTGCTATCGAGGGCTGCACTCCCTTTCACCAGTATAGTGTGAACTTCCTTGCTTTCCGTATCTGGGAAGAGATAAACATGTACAACCATGTGACCAACGACTGGAAGAGTGAACCACTGAGGCAGCTGGATCCTCGTTACCCCGAGGTCCAAAGCTATTTACGTTCCTATCTGGTTCGCTGGTGCGAAGAACACCCAGAGACAGACGTTGTACGGTTTACCTCACTCTTCTACAACTTTGTCTGGATTTGGGGAGGTGATGAGCGGAACAGAAACCTGTTCACGGACTGGGCTTCCTATGATTTCACGGTCAGCCCAATGGCTTTGGATCAGTTTGAAGCGCAGTATGGGTACCGCCTCACTGGTGAGAACTTCATTAACAAGGGGAATCGAAATCCTTCACATGTTACTTGAAATAAACGAATGATGGACTACCTCTGGTTCACCAATGCCTTTGTCTGCTCTTATGCCAAAGAGCTGGTGGAAATCGTACACAGCTATGGTAAGAAAGCCTATGTATTTTATGATGATAGCTGGGTTGGAATGGAGCCACAGTCTGAGGCCTTCCAGACAATCGGGTTTGATGGGATTATAAAGTGTGTTTTCTCTGGATTCGAAGTCCGTCTCTGTAATGCAGTGCCGGGAGGACTTACTCATGAGTTGAGGTTGCATCCCTATCTCTTCCCTGTAGGACTCGGCGGAGCCCCCACTTTCAAGGAGGGAGGCAATCCAGCTCTCGATGCACAGAAGTACTGGGTTAACGTCAGAAGAGCGATGCTTAGGGCTCCTATCGACCGCATAGGGCTAGGTGGTTACTTGCACCTTACTGAAGGCTTTCCTGATTTTGTTGAAACCATTGCAGATATTGCTGACCAGTTCAGAACGATCAAGGAACTGCATCAAGCTTCAGAGGTGTATACCGTTCCCTTGAAGATTGGAATCCTCAGCAGCTGGGGAAAGCTCAGGACTTGGACGTGCGGTGGGCACTACCACGAACATCCTGATCTGGATCTGATCAACATACTGGAGAGTCTCTCTGGTCTTCCTTATACCGTTGAGTTCTTCAGTTTCAATGAAGTGGCCAAGGAAACCCTTGATTCCCTTGATATTATAATCAACGCAGGCTTTGAAGGGAGCAGCTGGAGTGGGGGATATCACTGGGATAATGATGAGGTTGTTACACTTTTAACTCAATGGGTCTGGGAAGGTGGTACCTTTCTTGGTGTTAATGCTCCCTCATCACGTAATCATTCATTCAGAATGGCACATGTTCTGGGTGTAGATTATGATGACGGCAAAAGACTCTGTCATGGACAGTGGGAAGTGAGTGTTGCAAAAGAGAAGGAGCCACAACATACAATCATCCCCAAGCAAGGTATCTATTTAATTGATGGTGAGACCACTGTTCTACAAGCAGAAGATGGATTACCAACATACACAGAACGAACTTTCGGACAGGGTAGGGGTATCTATCTTTCAGAGTATAAATATTCTCCTGAGAATACCTTTGCACTACGTTCAATCCTTGAACAAGGAATGAAAACAGAAGCTCTCTTAACCACTGATAATTCCAACATAGATTGCGCATACTTCCCGAAAGCAAAGACGCTTGTACTGGTGAATGGGAGTGAGGAAGAGCAGAAGGTATGTGTGAATACCTTCGATAGACAACTTTTTGAGACAATAGAAGGATTTGACGTGAAATTCATATCCGTAAATAGGCTGGAAATTTGAGTTATTGCAGTTTCTTTGAATTACTGCAATACTCATCTAGGCGAGGAATGGGTATGGATATTGAAACGAAACGATCAGCAATGGACTATGCTTGTGATATATCTTTAGGGATGTTGATTTTTATTTTATTTACTTTCTCCACAAATGCAAAATTGCTCTTCCTTCCCCTTGAGATTCTCTTTATCGGTCTCTTTGGAGCAAGGTTTCTCATACAGAAATCAAAGTTATCTCTATACGCCGTCTGGAGCATCGGTCTTGCAATGATCGCCGGGATTTCAGCATTATATGCCCCGATTCAAGAAGCAGCCACAAAATGGGCAATTTCTGTTCTTCAAGTAGTAATTTTTGGGAATCTTGTGGTGCCCTATTTACGGTCATCTCAGAGAAATATGCATGTAATGTTGTATTCTTTTCTCATCGCAGTGATTGGCCTAAGTGTGAGATTGCTGCTTTCAGCACCAATTGAAGAGTTGATAAGAAGTCGGTTAGGAACGACAATTGGCATGAATGCAAACCATGTTGGATTTCTACTTGTAGCAGGGGCATTAATTGCATTATATTTTGGGATTACAAAAAAGGGCTGGTGGGTACTCCCTCTATTCGTGGGGTTTTCTCTTATCAGTCTCTTTTCAGGATCAAGAAAAGTTATTGCACTTCTTGTTATGGGGTCTCTTCTTTTAATAATTCTCTCTAGAAAGAATTACATACACATGCTCATCGCATCAGTAATATGCCTATTTTTTGCAGTAGGAGTTATCGCTATAACATTGCATTGGGAACCTTTGTATCAGATTCTTGGACGAAGAGTAGAGAGTTTTCTAGGTTTTTTCAGTACAGGGACCACAGATGGAAGTACCTCGATACGTTTTGAGATGATTCAGCATGGTTGGGAGATGTTCTTGGAAAAACCCTTTTTCGGTTGGGGGCTTCATGCTTTTACTGATATTTCAGGCTATGGATTTTATTCACATAATAATTATATTGAAATTCTTGTATCGTGGGGATTATTTGGATTTCTCTGGTATTATCTCCCTATCTTGGCGCTTCTAGTGATTGGTGTTAAGAATTTATTGAGAAAGAAGTCGTCAAAGCTTGCTGCTTTTTCTGTTGCCATACTTACTGCATTATTAGTAGATGATTTTGGGCGTGTTCGATTCTTTGATGAGGCCACTCATTTCTTGTATGCAATTTCTTATGTTGCAATTATGTGGGAGTATCCACAAAAAGGTCCTGATATTTTTACTCTAGGAAAGAGGTTTGTATATATCCTAACTCCACCTAAGTTTCGTTCCCACTCTTCATTTACACCCAAACTTATCAATGATACGCTATAGTACATTTATGTGAACATAAAAAGGCATACATTACTTTTGAATTTTGAATACCTAATTTCTTGCTTGAGTAATACAACGCGAACTGAGATGTCTTTTTGCATTGAGGTGATATGAATACTGCAACCATTCTCATCCTATCCAATGATGTAGATTACTTATATACGTTGAGACTTGAAACAATCGAGCGATTGCTCAAGGAATGTTTCTCTGTGTCGCTCTCGGCTCCCTCCAATGACCGAGTTGATTTTTTTGTAGAATTAGGGTGCACCTTTTATCCAACTGAGTTTACACCGCGAGGAAAAAATCCATTCTCAAATCTGGCACTCCTTCTAAAATATGTCCGTTTAATTAAGCAAGTACAACCTGCTGTGGTTCTAACCTATACAATTAAGGCAAACATCTATGGAGGATTGGTATGTAGAATGTTGCATGCCCCACAAATTGCCAATATGACAGGACTAGGAAAAGCCTTGATGGGTAAGGGGGTTTTACAATCCACCATCCAAAGATTACTTCGTATTGCGTTCAAGCGAGCGAGTACGGTATTTCTGCAAAATGACCGTGACTTGAATTATTTCTTGGACCATAAGATAACCAACAAAGAGCAATCAGTATTGATTCCAGGCTCTGGAGTCAATCTTGCTCGCCATCCCTTGGAGGAGTATCCCGAGGATGATGGGACTATCAGACTCATCTTCATTGCTAGAATCATTAAGGATAAGGGCATCGAAGAGATGATGGCTGCGGCAATCAAGATTCACCAAATACATCCTCATGTTACTTGTGATATTGCTGGTTTCATTGGAGAAGATGAATATGAGGCACAGCTTAAAGCTTATGGAGAGACTGGAGCTGGTTCTTATCTTGGATTTCAGAAGGATATCCATACATTAATCAAGAGAAGCCATGCCGTGGTACTCCCTTCCTACCATCTGGAAGGCATCGCGAATGTACTTCTGGAAGGGGCTGCCTGTGGGCGTCCGGTTCTCTCAACGAACCATATTGGGTGTAGAGAAACCTTCGATGATGGAGTATCTGGAATCATGTTCGAGCCAAGGTCAACTGAGGCTCTCATTGAAGCTATTGAGAAGTTCATTGCAATCCCATATGAGCAAAAGAGAGAGATGGGTGTAGCCGGAAGGAGAAAGGTTGAGAAGGAGTTCAATCGGCAGGTCATTGTCGAAGCGTATATGAATGCAATAGATAGAGTGTTTTTAGGAACACCGGAACAGGGGGCATAGATTGAAGTCTGATCTTGAAGGAAGGGCAGAGCCGATACGCGTCTTGCAAATCCTAGGGGGACTTTTTCATGGAGGTGCCGAGGCCATGATCATGAGTCTCTATCATCATATGGATACTTCTAAGGTTCAGTTTGATTTTCTTGTTCATACTGATCAAGAGGGAGTATATGACAAAGAGATTATTGACTGTGGCGGAAAGATACATCACGCTCCTGAGTATCATGGGTATAATCACTTTGGATATAAAGCCTGGTGGCAATTTTTTTTAAAAGAACATCCTGAGTATCATATTCTACACTTTCATATCCGTGGGACTGCAGCAATCGCAATCCCTATTGCAAAGAGAATGGGAAGGATTACTATTGCTCATTCCCACAGTACAGATAATGGGAAAAGTATTAAGGCTGCATTGAAGAATGTATTTCAACATTCATTAAAAAACCAAGCTGATTATCTTTTTGCCTGTTCTGAGCCTGCTGCGATTTGGCTATTTGGCAAGAAGGTTCTTCGAGCAGATAATTTTTTCCTGTGGAAAAATGCAATTGAGACGAATAAATTCTCCTTTAATGAGGACATAAGGCAGAAGATGAGAACCTCTTTTGAGTATGACGATGTTTTTGTTATTGGCCATGTAGGTCGATTTATAACTGCTAAGAACCATATGTTTCTATTGGATGTATTTTCTGAAATTTATAAACAGAATTCCAAAGCACGACTGCTGCTAATCGGAGACGGTGAATTAAGATTTCCAATTGAACAAAAGATCCAATCAATACATTTGGATGATGTGGTAACTCTGGCAGGAGCTCGATCAGATGTACAAGATTGCTTACAAGCAATGGATGTATTCTTATTTCCCTCACTTTTTGAAGGTCTCGGAATTGTTGCAATCGAAGCACAGGCAAATGGCTTGCCATGCATCGTATCTGATTCTATACCACAAGAGGTGAAAATGTCAGAATTGCTCACGTTTGTTTCATTGAAAAAGCCAACAGAATATTGGGCTCAGCAGGTTCTCTCTCATTATAAAGAAATACGTAGGGCAGGAGATGTAGAGCAGATTAAAAAGGCAGGATATGACATTATTGAATCTGCACAAGCTTTACAGGCATTTTATCTTCATCCTCAAAGAAGACTAGAAAAAGAGTAGAATCACAATAAAAACAACTCACCACCTGCAACTCTACCTAGGAATCAACTTGGACTGCAACACATGCTTTGTCTTGGTATAGGAACCTGCACTGATGACCTCTGTTTGAGAATGCTTATCCCAAGGATACCCATTTCCTATAAAGGAAGCTCAAAGGTATTAAAGGGGACATTCTAGAATGTAGAGAAATCCCATCGCTGTTGCCAAAGATCCGTACCAACAAACGGATTTCATAACTCAGATGTTGCAGAGAGGGGGAGAAACCCACATTGGTCCCTCCCCATATTCCAGAATCCTCTCTTTGTCAGATCAATTCCAACTCAGCCTCGAACTCCCCGTCCAGCGGGTAGATGGGCCTGGAGAGCTCCCTGTAGGGCAGGCGGGTGAAGAGCTCGTCGGTGCTGCCGGTGGTGAGTGCCATCATCGATCTCTTGGCGATGGCTCGTATCTCCGGTTCCAGGTAGCCCAGCTTCACCACGATTGCCTTGCATCCCGTCGGCTCAGCCCCGAGGATCCTCATCATCTCAGGGTCGTAGCATCCTACATGCTTGCTCGCCACCACCACATGCACCCCTCCCATCTCCAGGAGGGCAAGGTCGGCGTTGTTCGCCCCTTCCCATTTCTCCTTGAGGGAGATGACCCTGGCCTCAGACTCGATGGGACTGCTCTTCTCTTTGTCGAACTTCGCTCCCAGTGAGCAGTGGAAGGAAGAACCAATCCCCTCGAGGAAAGCCTGTGCCACCACAGGTGGGTCATAGAACCCCTGGTAGAGCAGGGGAGGGTCAAGTGTGGAGAGGACGGGGTCGTCCAAGATCAGGCGCAGGAAGTTCGTCACATCCCCGCTCCCCCCGGCTGTTGGGTTGTCCCCGCTGTCGCTGATGACCACCGGGTACACCCCCTCTGCAATCGACTCCTTGGTCGCCTCTATGGCATCGGCGGGCATCCTGGTCTCGTTGTAGAAGCCGAACTCGGCCCTCCTGTTCCAGAATATGGCTGCCAGTTCCTTTGCTATCTCATCGGCTCTCTTTTGGTCGTCCTGGGTCACCACCACCGCATGCACCGCGTTCTCCCTCTCATCCGCCCAGGGGAAGCCGAGGGTGTAGGAACAGGCAAGCACGCCTTCTTCCTTCTCCCTCTCCCTCAGTTCCTGGATGAGGCTCCTCATCGGTTCCACGCTGGTCTCGCTCTGTTCCCCGGCGATGAGCATCGGGATCCTCACCATGGCCATGGTGGGCTTCTTGCCTGACTCAAGGGTGCGGATGACCATCAGGGCGGCGTGGATGCCGGTCTCGTAGGTATCGGTGTGCGGGGCACACTTGTATCCCACGAACCCGTCCGCTGCCTTCCTCATGCGTCTAGTGAGGGTGGCATGCATGTCCAGGCTGGTGAGGATGGGGATGGAGGGCTGGATTTGTCTCACCGCCTCAAGCAGGTCCCCCTCGGCCTCCCCGATACCCTGAACCCGCATGCTGCCGTGCAGCGAGAGGCAGATGGCATCAAGCTCACCTGCATCCCTTAGGTCCTGCAGCAGTTCTTCCTTGAGCTCCTGGTAGTATGTTCTGTCCCACACCCCGTTGGGAACGGCACGAGCAACCAGGGAGGGGATGACCTCATAGCCTGCGGCGACGAGGGTGTTGATGATCCCGCTTGCAGAGCTCTCCCTCTTTGCAAGGAGCTCCTCCTTCCTGCTCACCCAGATCTCCTCACGGGAGGTGATGATGGGGTTGAAGGTGTCGGACTCATGATGTAGCCCGCCCACGAAGACTCGTCCCTTCATCACCTGCCCCCTTTCTGGGAGACCACGGTTCCCACCCGGCCCTTGTCGGTGTGCTTGAGACTGAACTCCGTCTGGCGGAGCATGCCGCCCATGTAGATGTGGTCGGGCCTGTAGGTCATGCGGGACTCGTAGGTGCCGTCCAGTGCCACATGGTACTCCTTGGCCCCCAGTGCTTCCTGGATCCTGGTGAAGTTTCTCTCGGTGATGCCGCAGCCGGGCATGACGATGATGCGCTCGCCTGCCTGACCAATTAGGCTTTTCAGTGTCTCCAGCCCCTCGGTGACGGTCTCCTCCAGGCCGCTGGTGAGCACCCGGTCTACCCCGAGCTCAATGAGCTTCTCCAGGGACCTTGAGGCATCGCGGTTCATGTCGAAGGCACGGTGGAAGGTGACCGAGCAGGGGCGTGCGATCTCGATGAGCTGTCTGCTGCGCTCCATGTCGATCTCCCCGTCGGGGGTGAGGATACCGAAGACGATGCCGTCGGCCCCCGCCTCACGGAAGAGCCTTGCATCCTCCTTCATCGCCTCGAACTCCAGGTCCGAGTAGCAGAAGTCGCCGCCTCGGGGGCGGACCATGACATTCATGGCTATGGTGGTGTGGGCCCTGGCTGCCTTGAAGGCTCCCAAGGATGGGGTGGTGCCCCCCTCGAACAGGTCGGCGCAGAACTCCACGCGGTCGGCCCCGCCTTGCTCTGCTGCGATTACGCTCTCGATCGATTCCAGACAAATTTCAATCTTCATTATTCTCTCTCCTCTTCCAGGACTATATGTAGTGTATGGGCACCCAAAACCGGGCGCTTGAGTGGATTCCCCACTGTATGGACGATGAACTCATGCATACCTTTCTGCAAGGGAAGAGATGTAATGAAACAATCACTGTCTCGTCCCTTTTGCAAGCTACTGTAGTAGGATTCTCCATCCACCTCTAGAACAAGCTTTTCCTCTTTCTCCAGCGGTTCTGTGGTTTTCCAGGAGATAGAGAGTTTCTTGTTCTCCTCTAGGGCAATCTTCCAGTGCAGACTTGTGGGGATAGGGCGGTAGGAGTAGTACTCTGTTCCAGTATAGCGGTAGACGACAACCGGTTCTCCACAGTCGAAGGAAGGCCCTTGGTATTCCTGTTCTGGAACCTGAAGGGATGTTGTTTTCCTCTCCGGAGGATTTCCTTGCAGTTCTTCTCCAATACCTTTCAGTACTGCTTCTTCAAACTCCTGGATTGATCCATCTCCCATCAGGCCAATATTCAACAGGTAGTTTCCTCCCTGTTCGACTACCTGCCTGGCAGTTGTACTCAGTTCCTTGATCTTCTCATGCTTGTCGCCGCGTACCTGCCAACTACGGTAGCCCCATGTCTCCTTATAGATGGAAGCAGGAGTCTGCCAAGGACAATCAAGCGCTACACTGGGCAGTTCATTATCACCCATGGTGAGGAAGTCCTGGTAGTCGTTCCATATTCTTCCATTGACCATACAATCAGGTTGCAAGTTCTGGACCAGCTCATAGATCTCTCTGGATTGTTCCTTGCTGGGAGCTCCCATATCCATCCACAGTTCACAGATGGGACCGTAATCGGAGAGCAGTTCAGTGAGCTGCTGGATATTGAGCCTTTGGTGCTCAGGGGTAATGGTGTCACTATTGTGGCTGCTGATCGGGAGAGCCTCTGGAAAATGCCAATCAATCCAGGAGAAGTAAATACCAAAAGCAAGACCATGGCGTCTGCAAGCTTCACTTAGTTCAGCAACCACATCCCTGTTGCTATGGTAGCTGGTGGTCTTGGTATCGAAGAGGCAGAACCCATCATGGTGCTTGCTGGTGATTACCAAGTAGCGCATGCCAGCTGCCTTTGCTGTCATGACAATGTGGTCTGCATCGAAATGATCAATGGTGAATTGTTCGGCCAATGCCTCGTAGTCGGCTTGGGGAAGATACCCATGACTGAGTATCTGCTCTGAGTATCCCCGTTTGACCGCTTCATTCTTCCACACCCCACCAGGAATGGAGTAGAGGCCAAAGTGGATGAACATACCAAACTGGAGATCCAGCCAGGCTTGTGTTGCTGATTCTTTCATCTCTGTTGCTCCTTGGTTAAAGCATAGGGGTGGAAAGTGAGAAACAACAGAGTCAAAAGTTATATGAGCTCTCCTTTGAGGCGTCATTTTTTTAAACTTCGACCCAGTTTTTAAAAAATGACGCCTTTTCTCATGATAAAAAGCGGCTTGCTTTGAAACTTGACGCTATGGCGATTCTGACTTCCGTGAGACGATTTTGTCATGAAGAAGCAGTTGAACCAGCCACCACAATTGAGCCTGGGAAAGAAGATGGGACGCCATTGGCAGTTCTACGTTATCGTAGCGCTCCCCATCCTCTATTTCATTGTGTTCAAGTACGTCCCCATGTATGGGGCATTGCTCGCATTCAAGCGATATCGCGTAAGCCGAGGCGTATGGGGAAGCCCCTGGGTAGGGCTCTATCAGTTCGAGAAGTTCTTTAGCAACCCCTCGTCCCTGCAGATCATGTACAACACCTTCAGCTTGAGCATGTATGCCCTGGTTACTTCAATTCCACTGGCAGTCATCCTCGCCGTTGCATTGAATGAAGCCCGTTCCAAGCTCTGGAAGAAGAGCGTACAGATGATCACCTATGCACCATACTTCATCTCCACGGTCGTCATGGTAGCCATCCTGATGCAGTTCCTTGACCCCTCCATGGGCCTCTTCAACACAGTGAGGGGACTCATGGGAAAGGATTCCCTTAACTATATGGGAGAGGCGGACTACTTCAGGCATATCTACGTCTGGTCAGAGCTTTGGAAGAACACCGGCTATAATGCGATTATCTACCTAGCGGCATTGACCGGTATCAGCCCTGAGCTGTATGAGGCGGCCAAGGTCGATGGAGTAAACAAGTTCCAGAAAGTCTGGTACGTCGACCTTCCCTCCATCAAGAGCACTATCGTCATTATGTTCATCATGAATATGGGATTCGTTATGAGCCTTGGCTTTGAAAAGGCCTTCCTCATGCAGAACCCACTGAATATTGAAACTGCTGAGATCATGTCCACCTACGTATATAAGATGGGCTTGATCAACAGTGACTTCTCGTACTCCACAGCCATTGACTTGATCAACTCAGTGATCAACGTTGTCCTGATTCTCACATTCAATCGGCTTGCCAAAATGAACAACAAGGAAGGGGGGCTCTGGTAATGCATTATAAACAAAAAGAGATGCTCACAGACAGAATCTTCTCCATCGTGGTCAATACCTTCCTGTTCATCAGCCTGGCTATTGTACTCTATCCATTGCTCTACATCATCTCCTGCTCACTGAGTGAGCCACAGGCGGTGATGGCACGCAAGGTTTGGCTCTTTCCGGTAAACTTCGACCTGGTAAGTTACAAGGCCGTCTTTACCAACAAGCAGATCGGAACCGGATACATGAACAGCCTCTACTATATGGTCACCGGAACGATTATCAGCGTAATGCTCACCATGTTGATCGCCTATCCGCTCTCCAGAAAAGAGTTCTATGGACGGAAGTTTGTAACCAAGTTCATCCTCTTCACGATGCTCTTCACCGGTGGAATCATTCCCCTCTACTTGGTGGTTCGTCAGCTCGGTATCTATGATACCCGGCTCTCCATCATCCTCCCCAATGCGATAACCGTATGGAATGTCATCATTGCCCGTACATTCCTGCAGGAGAATATCTCTGATGAATTGTATGAGGCCGCTGAGATAGACGGATGCTCTGATATCCGCTTCCTCTTCACCTTTGTATTCCCCCTCAGTGGGGCAATTGTAGCGGTTCTCGCGCTCTTTTATGCAGTAGGGCAGTGGAACAAGTACTTCGATGCACTCTTGTACCTTCAGGACCAGGCCTTGTATCCTCTGCAGATTGTGCTTCGCAACATCCTTATCATTAACCGAAACACCCCGTCCATGACGACGGATGTGGAGGCAGCGATACGGTCCCAGGGTCTGAGCGAGACGATTCGCTATGCGGTAATTGTTGTGGCGAGCTTGCCCCTTCTGGTCATCTATCCGTTTGTCCAGAAGTTCTTCGTCAAGGGAGTCATGATCGGCTCCGTCAAAGGTTGATCGTACCGGATGCATACAATGACATCCGATACCAAGGAGGATATATGAAAAAGCATTTCTTGATTGTGTTGTTGGTTGCTCTGTTGTTGCCCGCAACTCTGTTTGCTCAAGGTTCCAAGGCTACAGCAGCTGAGGACGTAGTTCAGTATACCCCGGCAGGGACCTTCCCCATCGTGGAAAGCCCGGTAACCGTGGATATCATGGTCGCACAGCCACCCTGTGTCGAGGATTACAACACCAACCGCTTTACCAAGTACATGGAAGAGCTGACTGGTGTGAAGGTGAACTACATCATGATCCCCGAGCAGGCAGCCACCGAGAAACTTGCCCTGGTTCTGGCCAGTGGCGACTACCCGGATGCATTCCTGGGCTTTGGCGTAAGCAATGAGCTCGAGACCAACTATGGTGCCATGGAAGGGCTCTTCCTACCCCTCAATGAGTACTATAGCAAGGATTGGATGCCCAACATGATGACGGCATTCAATGAGTTCCCTGGTGCTGTTGGATTCATGACCAACATCGATGGTAACATCTACTCCTTCCCCCGCTTGGAAGGCTGTTATCACTGTTCAAACCAGGCAAAGATGTTTGTCTACCAGCCCTTCCTCGATGCTCTTGGTCTTGAGACCCCAACCACTACTGAAGAGTTCTATCAGGTGTTGAAGGCTATCAAGACACAGGATCCCAATGGAAACGGCAAGGCTGATGAGATTCCCCTTGCAGGTTCAATCATTGGTTGGTCCGACCAGGTTGAGCGCTTCCTGCTCAACAGCTTCATCTACTGTGACCTCGACACCAACATCAACAGCAATGCCGATGACAACGTTGGCTACCTGATGAACGGAAAGAAAGTCGACACCGCAGTGAACAAGGACGCTTACCGTGATGGTCTTGCATACATCAACAAGCTCTACAAGGAAGGCTTGATCTACAACGGTTCATTCACCCAGGATTCCAGCCAGCTGACCCAGTTGGTAGAGAGTTCCTCTGAGCCTGTAGTTGGTTTTGCAACCGGTGGATGGAGAGGTCAGTTCACTACCATTGGTGGAGACCGTTTCCCTAACTTCCGTGCAATCGCTCCACTTGAAGGCCCTGATGGCGTGCAGTATGCAGTTGCATTCCTCCAGAACCCTGAAGTAGGCCAGCTGGTACTCAGCAGTGAGACCAAGTATGCCGAGGCAATTGTCCGTTACTTCGACTACATGTACAGCCTTGAAGGCACCCTTCAGCAGCGCAATGGATTCCAGGGCGAAGCTTGGGACTGGGCTGAGGAAGGACAGGTTGGTCTTGATGGAAGACCTGCTATCTGGCAGCAGCTTACGCAGTGGAACGACAAGGACCCCCAGAACGATACCTGGATCCAGACCTATGCAGCAGCCATGACTCCTTCCCTGAAGAATGGTCTTGCAAAAGAGCCTTCCACTCCTGCAGATCCTGCATACTACCTGCCGGAAAACAATGAGAAGACTCTCTATGATGAAACCAGCCAGCTGTACAAGCCCCATGAGGATACTTCCGTTGAGGTCCCCAAGCTCAAGTTCACTGCTGATGAAAACGAGGAGTTCTCCACTGTCAAGCGCGAGCTCGCCAACTACATCCGTCAGAGTGCGGTTAAGTTCATGGTCGGTTCCCTTGATGTGAACGATGACAAGGTCTGGAATGACTACCTTGCCAATCTCGAGAAGTTGCAGTTGTCCAAGGTGCTGGACCTGATGCAGACTGCCTACGACCGTCAGTACAAGTAAGGTTGTAGTCAAAAAAGAATCAGTGCACAAGGTCATTCTTGGCCTTGTGCTTTGAATTGGGAGAAGTGGACAATGGAGCAGAGGAAGCCAAACATCGTGTACATACTAGCTGATGACCTGGGCTACGGGGATGTATCATCCCTCAATCCGGGTTGTCCCTTTGCCACCATCCACTTCGACCGTCTCTCTGCTGAAGGTGTGAAATGCACCGACGCCCATGCTACCAGTGCAGTGTGTACTCCAAGTCGCTACAGCATCATCACCGGTAGGTACAACTGGAGGAGTGAACTCAAGAGCTCCGTGCTTGGAGGCTTCTCTCCACCTCTTATCGATGCACAAAGAAAGACCATTGCCCAGATGCTCAAAGGGAGGGGATATTCCACCCATGCAGTAGGCAAGTGGCACTTGGGAATGGAACTTCCTAAACAAGATGACTTCATTGAACAACCAGATTTTGCAGACAGTCATACCATAGACTACAGCAAGCCGATCAAGGAAGGTCCTGTTTCTGTAGGGTTTGACACATTTTATGGCATCAGCGGATCGCTTGATATGCCTCCCTATGTCTACATCAAGGATGACCGCTTTACTTCCATCCCCACCAAGGTTACCAAGGGGGAAGGGATGGGGTACTGGAGAGAAGGACTTACCGCTGATGATTTTATCCATGAAGAGGTGCTGGACCATCTCACAGACAAGGCAGTGGAAGTAATTCAAAAAGAGAGTGACCATCCCTTTTTCCTGTATTTCTCACTCCCAGCTCCTCATACCCCCATCCTTCCTGCCAAGGAATTTCAGGGAAAGTCCAAAACCAATGACTACGGGGATTTTGTCCTCCACTGTGACTGTGTTGTTGGGCGAATCCTCTCCGCGTTGGATGAGGCAGGATTGAGGGAAGATACCTTGGTGGTTTTCACCAGTGACAACGGATGTTCTCCATCGGCCGACTTTCCTGCCTTGGAAGAGGCAGGGCATAACCCGAGTTACCATTTCAGGGGAATGAAGGCTGACATTTATGAAGGGGGACATCGGGTTCCTTTGCTTATGCGATGGCCAAAGGTGATTGAACCGGGTTCCACATGTGACCAGATTGTCTCTCTCTGTGACCTGTATGCCACCTTGGCGGAGTATCTGGGAGTGGATCTGGCAACAGATGAGGCTGTAGACAGCTATAGCATGCTTGCCTCGTTCAAATCTCCTTCACTGCCGACTCGTTCATCTCTCGTGCATCAGAGCATCGATGGTTCGCTCTCCTTGCGACGAGGCCCTTGGAAGCTGGAGATGTGCAAGGGTAGTGGGGGGTGGTCCTTCCCCGTCCCTGGAAGCAAGGATGAAGAACAGCTTCCCTCTTTGCAGCTGTACAACTTGGAAGAAGATATCAGGGAACAAGAGAATGTTGCCTCAAGATTTCCAGAAATAGTACATGCATTGAAAGCAGAGTTACGTGCAATTGTGGAGCAAGGGCGGAGTACCTCTGGGCCGCTACAGGCCAACGATGGGGTAGCGATCTGGGAGACCGTTTCCTGGTTGCAAGACTAACCATGCCCCGCATTTTTATGGTATACTGCTTCCACTTATGAGAAAGATTGAGCGCAAGATTCCTGATTCAAGAACCGTTGTTCTCTTCCTTACTACCCTTGTTTTGTGCTTTGTCATCCTGATCATGAGTCAATACTGGATGCTGAGTACGGTACGAAGGGACAAGCAGGAACAGACCTACTCCATGTTGCAGCTGATACGTTCCACCACTGATCTTTCACTGGACCAGATGTTCAAGCTCAGCCAGACACTGTTGCTCAATAATGATATTGCCACGTTCATCTACCAGAACCAAGTGCCTGTAGGATCAGAGGATATCCAAGCCCTTATCGACGCTAAGGCGTTGTTGCCTACTTCCACAAACATCAATGCCATGCTGAGTGAGATATACGTCTACTCGGATAAAAGTGGCTATATTCTCTCCTCACGCAATGCGTTCCTTGACCCTGAGAAGATGTATCCTTCTTTGTTTGCCTTTGAGAATCTCAATTACCGACAGTTCAAGAGCAAGTATCTGAGTGCTCCCTTTACCCGCAAATTTTTCCCTGAGACTACAGCCCTGGTTCATGGTCGTCAGCAATCAGTCATTCCCTTGGTCCAGACATTCCCTTTGAATATTCCCGGCTCCAATGCTGGAAAAATTATGTTGTTGCTGGATAGCAGCTATATTGCCGGCCTCCTCCGTGAGCAGGTAGAGGGAATGAATCCGACGGTATACATAACTGATAGTGAGGGTACGGTAATTACTTCTTCTGGAGACCTCTCCCTAATTATGGAAGAAACCTACGAGGATGGACAGCATCGTATCTTCATCGATGGTCAGGAGTACGTACTCTCTGCCACCAGTTCTGATCAGAGTGGACTGAAATTCTATTCTCTCCTTTCTCTCAAGGAGGTCAGGGCGATGCTCAGCCCACTGTGGGTACTGCTTACCGGGGTGATCATTGTGATGTTCTTACTCTTGGGGCTGTTCTCTGTGTATATCCTTGCCCGCAGCAACCGGCACTGGAATGAGCTGCTTGGACTTGCCGAAGAGGGACAGAGGCCACTTCCCTACGAGCAAGCTGTAGGATACATCAAGTCCATTGTTGAACAGGATCGTTCCCTGGTCCGTCAGGCTGGAGGAACACCGTTTATTACCGATACCTTCTTCCGTCGATTGATCCACGGAAAGATGCTTGGAACTGCCGAGATTCAGGCAATGCTTAAGCAGGTGCAGACGGATATCGATCTGACTCGTCCATTTACCTACCAGATGGTACACATTGCCATCCATGATGTACATGACTTTCTCTCCAGTGAACGATTGGAAGATATCGACTTTACCCGTATTGCAGCGCAGAAGCAGGCCCAGCGTGCTTTTGGAAAGCAATATTATCTCTATATGGACTATGCATTCTCCATCTGGATCATGCTCTGGCATGTAGATTCTAGGTTCCTCGAGAACCAGATTGACCTATTCTGGAGGGAGTTTGTCAATGTTGCTCCCAGCACTACCAGTATGGCGGTCAGTAGCCCGAAGAGAAGCTTGGATGATGTGTTTAGTGCAACCAATGAGTGTAGCGAGGTTCAGCAGAGCTTGGTCAGTGAGAAGCAGGTAGAGGTGATGCGTCGCTATCGTGACCTTTCCTTGAAAAGGGAACCCTACCACTATACAGCAGATATGGAGCGTAAGCTCAGCGGTGCGGTCTTGCGTGGTGAGCGTGATGCGCTTGATGAGATTCTCCAGACCATCGAGCAGGATAACTTTGTGGCACGAAGCCTTGGCCCGGAGGAACATGGAAACCTGCTCAAGGTGCTCTATGCTACTGCTATCAAGCTCAGTCAGGGGATGAGGATGCCTTTACATCAATCGGTCTTCACTACCTTTGCAGAGGCCAAGCAGTTCTTCCTCTCCCAGGCTCTGGCGATCAACAGGGCGAAGAATGACAAGGATGAGATCTTGGTCCAGAGGATCGTTTCCTATATCCAGGACTACTATGCAGATCCTTCTCTCAATCTCTCCAATATGGCAGAGCACTTTGGAATGAAGGAAAGCTTCCTCTACCACTTCATGCAGACCAGGATGGAGACATCATTTGCCCAATATGTGGAGACCTATCGGCTGGAACGTTCCTTGGTGCTCTTCAGTGAGAAACAGATGACCATCGGGGAGATTACCACCCTCTGTGGATACTCCAACCCTCAGACATTCAGGAGAGCCTTCCAGAAACGTTATGGCATGCTTCCCTCAGACTACCAGAAGACGGTTTTGTATCAGAAGAAGTAACCTTCATATTCCTGCAATAAGCTTGTGCCTTTTACGTGTTTTCATGGTTGATGTTATGGAGGGATACGGTAGCACTTTCTCGCATTCAGTATAAGAATAGGCCGATGCTAGCCTTTTCTTATCAGGCTTGACAGTTGCAAAACCAATTGGGAACGGAGGCTGGGACCTTGATTGAATTTCTCAGGAGTGAAGCCAAACAGGCACCGTATCACTATGCATAACCGTAAAGCGCATAAGAACACTCGCATTGCATAGGAATCTTATCACTCATACCTGAAGCGTACCTTCCGTGTCTCTTCTTCCTCTCCTGTCCTTTGGGCAATGAGGGAGTAGAGCTCAGGTCTTCTAGCCTTCATCCATCTCTTGCCATTGCTGGTAGGGATAAGGGAGAGGTCTATCTCTGCGATTACCATATCATTTCCCAATGCTTTTGATTCAGCCAAGACCTCCCCATACGGGTCGAGGATCATGGCATTCCCCGTCCTCACCTCATCATCGTCCCTTCCCACCCCGTTGCTGAAGAGCAGGAACATACCATTGTCATGAGCACGGGAGGGAAGCCAGCGCATCAACCAACCTCGACCCTTGGGGCCTTGGAATTCTGCCAAGAGCTCATCAGCTCAGGTCTCTCGCTCTTCCCAGAGCTGTGGGTCAATCGTCTTCATCCCCTTCGGACTTGCCGAGTTGCATCCTCCGCTCTGGTGTGGGGCAAGTAGAACCTCTGCCCCTAGGAGGGAAGTCATGCGAGCATTCTCAATGATGTTGTTGTCGTAACAGATAAGTACCCCGAGTCGTACTCCCTCCGGGGTATCGAAAACGGTGTAGGAGTTACCACTTTCCATATGGGTGCTGATGAATGTATGAAGTTTCCTATGCTTGTGAACAGTTCCATCACTGAGTGCTACCACATAGGTGTTGTACAGTGATCCATTCTCATCCAACTCAATAAGTCCTGCACCGATGGTCATCTTGTACTTGGTCGCCAGTTGAACAAGCCTCTGGGTGGAAGGACCCTCAGGAACCGGCTCTGAGAGGACCTGGATCCCCCCTTTACTGAGGTTTCTTACATGCCAGTAACCAGTGATGCACATCTCTGGGAATACGATCAGCTTCACACCATGTCTTTCAGCCTCTTCTACATATGCGGTAATGATTTCCAGATTATTCTCTTTGTTTCCAGGTGTATGCTGGAACTGGACGGTGGCTGTTTTGTACGATTCCATGTCTTTTTCCTCCAGATTCTGTTACTATACTATACCGAGATGCACAATGCATCTCTTACCATTACAAGGAAGTTTGGAGGAAGAACCTATGCGTCTGACGATTGCGGGGACTGGATATGTAGGGTTGGTCGCAGGAGTCTGTTTTGCCCATGTTGGGCATCAGGTAACCTGTGTTGATATCGACGAACAGAAAGTTGCGATGCTGAATAAAGGCATCAGTCCCATTTATGAGACCGATTTGGAGGAGTTTCTCCAGGAAGGACTCCAAAAGGGACTGCTCTCTTTTACCACTGACTACCAGAGTGCCTATCGTGATCCTGATGTCATCTTTATCGGGGTAGGGACCCCGGAGCTTCCTGATGGGTCGGCAAACCTCAGTTATGTGGCCTCGGTCGCCCGGCAAATTGCCGAGAGTGTTGAGCGCGACTGCCTGGTTGTGGTCAAATCGACAGTTCCTGTCGGTACCAACGACAAGGTCGAGCAGTTCATCAAGGACTCCTTGGTTCATCCCGTACGTATTGAGGTTGCGTCCAATCCAGAATTCCTTGCACAGGGGACAGCAGTACATGACATGATGCATGCACAGCGTATTGTGATCGGGATCGAGGACAAGCACTCTGAGACAATCCTCAGAGAACTGTACGCACCCTTCAATCTCCCCATCGTAGCTGTCAGCCGTAGAAGTGCAGAGATGACCAAGTATGCCTCCAACGACTTCTTGGCGCTCAAGATTTCCTACATGAATGACCTGGCAAACCTCTGTGAACTTGTTGGTGCAAATATTGAGGATGTAGCCCTTGGCATGAGCTACGACAAACGCATCGGTTCCCGCTTCCTGAAGGCTGGTATTGGATATGGAGGAAGTTGCTTCCCCAAGGATACCAAGGCGCTGCAATACCTTGCCGCCCAGTACGGCTACAACCTGAGAACGGTAACCGCTGCTGTAGATGTGAACAATGAACAACGATACAAACTGTACCGAAAGGCTGCCAACCGGATGATTACTTTCAACGGGATCAAGGTTGCAGTATTGGGACTTGCATTCAAATCAGGCACCGATGACCTACGTGAATCTCCAGCGGTCTACAATATCCCGCTCTTGCTGGAGCAAGGAGCAGAGATTACTGCATTCGATCCAGTGGCAGAAGAGAACTGCAAGCGTCAGTATCAATTTCCCATGGAGTATGTACAGACTGTTGAGGATGCCCTAAAGGGAGCACAAGTATGCTTCATCTTCACCGATTGGCAGGAGATCAGGGATGTGGAACCTTCAGCGTTCAAGTCCTTGATGAGGACTGCACTGGTATATGACGGCAGAAACCTCTTTGACAGCAGGGCAATGCTAGAAGCCGGGGTGGAGTACTACAGTATCGGAAGATGACAAGACAGTGAAGAGAAAGAAGAGGGGGCTCTCGCGTTGGCGAAAGACCCCCTTCCTGCTTCACGATGATTCTGTTCTACCGTAAGGCAAACTCCACCATGTGTTGTTTTGCCTGGGCAATGTTGCCTTTGCTCATCGCCCGTTTCACCTTGTGTAACAGGTCCTTGCCTTCTGCTTCGCTCAAGGTGTTGTCCTCCAGGGTCTGAGTCAGGTTGATACTCATCTCCAGTACCCCGTAGGCCGTTTCAACGTTCCCCATCTGGATGTGCTCTATCAAGGCTGAGTCAAGCATTTCAATCAGGAAGGGAGTGGTCATGACCGACTGGTCCGTTGAGTAGAACAGTAGGTCCTGTGGTATATATTGTGTCATATGCATCTATCCTTATTGAACGATCAATCATTGGCCGAGTGCCAAAGATTAATCGTTCTAATCATAATATCTGCATAAATGATTATTTTTTCAAGTAGTAACACTGAATGTTGCTTTCTTGTCCCTTGAGCGTGAGCGTTTCAGTTTTGCCATCCTTGCTTTGCGAGTAGACCACACTCACAGGGTAGGGTGAGCTCTCAATGGAAAGCAAGAACCCTTCATCTTCTTGGTAAAGAAGAGAACCAGAGAGAGGAGGGACATCAGAGAACTGCAATGAGAGTGAGAGTTCCTGGTCTGGGTTTGTCTGTTTATCGCTGAATCGAATTGAATCCAGAACCATATTGTGTAGTTCATCCAATCCCTCTTGTGTGCCCTGAGCATCATCAAGGACCCAACTTGATCCAATGAGACGTGACGTCACATCAATTGCCTCTTCTGGGTCGGGAGGGGTGATCGGCTGATAACTGCATCCATAACAGCCAAAGGCGAAGATGAACAGTACCACCAGGGCGAATCCACTGAGGACTATGACCTTGGTTCTCTCTGCCTTTGTCTCTTCCTGTTTTTCTTTCATTTGCTGCTCCTTTTCCTGTTTTTATGCAGTATGGAACAGGGAAGGGTTTGGCATAAGTTGTAAAAAGAATCGATATTCTTGTATTGCTGAGAGTTAGTGGTGTAAAGGTCTTGTTTGTCTCGTTTTGGTTGTGGGTATACCTGTTTCTATACTATCCTTGATTTGTCCATGATGATCAGTTGGGAGTACAGATATACCAATTGGCACGTTCAGCAATCGGGATAACCTCCACCTGCTTGAAGCACTGCTTCATCTCAGAAAGACAGTCTCTCATCTCTGTCTCTGCATGCTTGATGAAGTGGAAGTAGTCACCTCCTTCCAGCCATTCAATAAGGCTGGTAAGGGGAGAGCGGTTCGTGTTGTAGTCGTGGATGATCACCAGATGCTTGGCGACACGGCTCATCTCCTTGTAGAGCTTCTTTCTCTGTTCCCTTTCCATTCCATGGGCGACATAGCTTGCAATGGCAATATCGAACTGGTTGTACTGGAAGGGGAGTCCATCCAATACATCTGCTTCCTGGAATGTAATATTGTCCCTGCCGGCTTTCTTTTTTGCGATTGTAAGCATCTTAGATGCTGGGTCGATACCTGTTACCTCAAGATTTAGGTCTGCAAGGGCACTGCAAAAGGCTCCGGTACCACAGCCAACATCGATTATGCTGTGGTAGGAGGAGAGGTCAATGGTGTCTCTCATTGCTAGGATGTTCTTCGCATACCGCTTCTTCTGGTATCTGAAGAACAGACCGTAGGTGGGAGCTATGGAATTGAAGAGACGGGTGCTACGTTCTTTGCTCACCTGTGTTCACTCCTCCTGTTGTATGATTACGCTACTGGGAATCTCTCCTACAGTCAATCAGTTCCTGTTGCTCTGAATTCCTGCTCGTGATAGGGTTAGGTATCGCACGCAATGTCGGGAGATTCTCGCTATGTATGATGTTTCTAGTTCAACACTTCTGGTTGCCTTTGGATTGACCATTTTTGCAGGGTTGGGTACAGGGGTTGGCTCTTTGATGAGCTTTTTTTCCAAGAAATTCAACCCCAGGTTTCTCGCTGGTGCTCTTGGCTTTTCTGCCGGAGTCATGATCTATGTGGCCATGATCGAAATCTTTGTAAAGGCCCGTGAGGCTCTTGAGTCAGCAATGGGTCCTAAGCAGGGATACTGGATGACCAGTATCGCGTTCTTTGCCGGTATTGCCCTCATTGCCATCATAGACAAGCTCATTCCTGAATATGAGAACCCACATGAAATGAAAGGCGTTCCTGGTGACTTGAAACCAGTGAAGGCAGGTGATGATGCTCGCCTGATGAGAATGGGTTTCTTCAGCGCACTCGCCATTGCAATCCATAACTTCCCCGAAGGCTTGGCTACTTTCATGGCAGGCCTCTCCGACCCAAGCCTTGGGATCAGTATTGCTGTAGCTATCGCAATCCATAATATACCTGAAGGTGTAGCTGTCGCAGCCCCGATCTACTATGCGACCAAGAGTCGGAAGAAAGCCTTCTGGTTGAGCTTGCTCAGTGGCCTTGCTGAACCGGTAGGGGCAGTCATCGGATACTTCCTCCTTCGGGCGTGGTTCAATGACATCACCTTTGGGTTTGTATTTGCATCGGTGGCAGGTATCATGGTTTACATCAGCTTGGATGAACTGTTGCCAACTGCCGAGGAGTACGGAGAACACCACATTGCAATTGCCGGTGTTATCGCCGGTATGATGGTTATGGCATTGAGCTTGGTTCTCTTGGCTTAATACACAGGTATTTCTTGTTGCATGCAGCTTTCTTCGGAGAGTTGCATTTTTTTATTGACGGATGTCTAAACCAGAGGTACCATACAGTGACTGATTAAATGATTAATCAAACACTTTAGGAGGATTGTATGAAAACAAACCAAACGAAGGGAGTAGTGCGTCTACTGACCTTCCTGCTCGTTCTCTCTCTTGCCATGGGTATGGCATTTGCTGCAGGTGCTAAGGAAGAATCTGCTCCTAGCGGTCCTGTATCGATGACCATCGCTACATGGACCAGTAACCCTGATCAGATTGCTCTGCTCGACTCCTTTGTACAGGGATTTGCTGCACAGAAGGGTATCGAGATTGATGCTACCTTTGAATCCATTCCTTTCGCAGAGTACAACACCAAGCTTTCCTTGGAGCTCCAAGGTCAGAATGGTCCGGACTTATTCTGGGTTCTTGAGACAGCAGCTCCTGCATTCATTGAAAGCGGATTGCTTGCCAATCTGAATGATGGTATGAAGGCCTATGACCCCCAGGATCTCTCCAGTGATGCTCTTGAACTATGGAGCAAGGATGGGAATGTGTATGCAATTCCTTTTTCCACCTCTCCCTTTTTCATTCTTTACAACGAGGACCTGTTTTCCAAGGCTGGGGTGAAAAATCCAGAGCAGTATGCAGCTGAAGGTGCTTGGGATTGGGATTCTTTCAAGATGGTAAGTAAGACAATCAAGGAGAAGACCGGTGTTTGGGGATTCCAGACAGTTGATGGACAAGGCTATGATGCCCGTATCCTCCATAACCTTGCACCGATTGTCCGTTCCTATGGTGGTGATTTCTGGACTGATGATGGACAAGTTCTGATCAATAGTGAGGCCTCTGTCGCTGCTGTACAACTTTTCCATGATATGGTCTATCAGGATGTCTCTGTTGTTCCTCCTGGGAACCAGAGTGACTTCTTTGCGGGAAATGCTGCCATGACCGTTGGCCAGATCAGCCGTGTATCCAAGCTCAACGATGCCGTATTTGCATGGGGAATTGCACCAATGCCTTCCGGTCCTGAAGGGGAGTCTCCAGTTATCGGGCAGGCTGCCATCGGTGCTCACTCCAAGGGTAAGCAGGCCTCTCTCGCCAGTGAATTGGTTGCCTATATGACCAACAAGGACTCAGTTGCTGCAATGAGTGGTATTTGGCCACCAGCAAGAAAGTCTGTTCTTGAATCAGAGGCATTCCTCACCAGTAACAAGAGTGTAAGCAAGGAGCAAATGCAGAATGCAGTTGCTGCATCCATCAAGACCGGTCGTGTACTTCCCAGTCATGTGAAGTATCCACAGATTGAGGTGGAGTCTAAGATGGTATTTGACAAGCTATGGCAGAAGAATGCCAATGTAGGTGCTATCCTTGATGAGGTTGCTGCAGTCTACACCAAGTACATTAAATAAACAGTAAAGCGGGTAGGAGTATGGACGAATGAAACAACATTCCTTGAAAGCAAATCATCGGCGGGATGCCATCATTGGATGGGCATTCATAACCCCACAGATGGCAGGGTTCGTGTTCTTCGTCCTGCTCCCACTGGTTTCGGTGTTTCTGTACAGTGTACAGGAGAAGAATCTGCTCTTTGGAACAAGTGTGTTTAACGGACTTGAGAACTTTCGGCTGCTGTTTGCTGACCCACTGTTTTCCAAGTCACTGGTGAATACCTTGATCTTCAGTGCAGGTGTGGTACCACTCAATCTGGTCTTCAGTCTCTTGCTTGCTCTCTATCTTGGGGGTGGGAAGATGGGAACCAGGTTTGTGAGGGGAATCATCTTTTTGCCTGTGGTCACCAGTGGGGTGGCCTGGGCAATTGTCTGGAAGTATCTCTTGCAAGGAGGGGACGCAGGACCGATTAACTGGTTCCTCTCCCTCATAGGAATAGAAGGACCGAACTGGCTCTTTGAGAAAGGGTGGGCGATGGCCAGCGTCATCGTCAACAGGGTCATGAAGAATTTGGGAATGAACGTGCTCATCTTCATGGGTGCTGTACTCAATATGCCCGGCGATGTCATTGAAGCCGCCCGCATTGATGGTGCAAAGCGCTTTACACTCTTCTTCAAGATAAAGCTTCCTCTGTTGATGCCCACGGTTATGATGGTTGCTATTGTTACCATCATAGGATCGATGCGTGTCTTTGATACCATCAAGTTGATGACCGATGGAGGGCCCGAAGGGTCCACCATGGTAATGGTCTACTATATCTACCATCAGGCGTTCCGTATGTTCGATACAGGCTTTGCATCAGCCCTGGCTGTAGTACTGTTTCTTATTGTACTCGTCTTGACCGCCCTGCAGTGGTTCTCCAGAAAAAGGATCTCCTTCTATGAATCGTAAGTATTTGAAACAGGCTCCCTACGCCTTGCTTGTTGCATTGCTGACCCTCTTGTTCGTCTATCCATTCTGGTGGATGGTTGTGAACTCACTCAACAGTAGTGCTGAGATATTTGGTGTGCCAAGATTGCTTCCGACCTCTTGGGCTTTCTCGAATTATCTTGATATTTTTACTGTTCAGCCCTTTGCACGACACTACCTCAATACATTAGCTGTCGCCATCGTAGGGACTGCAGGCAATGTCCTGCTTGCAGCATTGGCTGGGTATGCATTTGCGAGAATGTGGTTTCCCCTACGTAATGCTGCATTCCTGCTTCTGCTAACAGCCCTGATGATGCCTATCGAGGTAACCATCATACCCCTTTTCTTCCAGATGCGAGGATGGGGAGCCCTGGATACCTTGATCCCCCTGATGTTGTTGCCAATTTTTGGTAGTCAGGGAGCTTTCTCGACATTCATGCTCAGGCAGTTTTATGTGACGGTTCCTAATGAGTTGGAAGAGGCTGCGAGAATCGATGGGTTGAACCCTCTGGGCATCTTCTTGAAGATTATGCTCCCAGTTGCCACCCCTGTACTCAGTTCTGTTGCCATTCTGGCATTCATCGCTGTTTGGAATACCTATTTGGAGCCACTGGTATTCATCAGTTCCCTGGAAAATTTTACGCTCCCACTCTCTTTGACCAACTTCAATGATACCTATGGGTTACCTCAATGGCATTTGCAGTTGGCCGCAACTACCCTGTCGATTCTACCAATCATGGTGGTCTATCTGCTGTTCCAGCAGAAAGTCACCGATGCCATGGTAAACACGGGATTGAAATAAATAAGGATAATTACATGAATGCACTCTATGATACACACTATGATTTGATTGTTGTCGGCGGAGGAATTGCCGGTAGCATGGCAGCTATTGCAGCCGGAAGGCAAGGGCTCAGCGTGTTGCTCATCGAGGAAGAAGGCTTCCTTGGGGGAAGTCTCACTGCCGGTGGAACAGGTCCCATGATGACATTCCATGCAGGAGAAACCCAGGTGGTTCGTGGTTTGCCTGATGAGATGATACAGCGTTTGATGGCAAAAGGTCTCTCAGTTGGGCATATCCCTGATTCTACGGGATACACCTACACTGTTACTCCCTTCGATGCTGAGGGCATGAAGCGAGAGTTGGAGCTGATGGCCCAGGAAGCAGGAGTGAAGTTGCTCTATCATACCACAATCGTGAAAGCTGTGACCGATCAGGGAATACTGAAGCGTATTACCTGTCTTTGTGCTGGAAACCTCTTCACTCTCTCGTCTTCCTATTTCATTGATGCTTCTGGGGATGCAGACCTGATTGCCATGGCAGGCATTCCCTTCGAACAGGGCAGAGAAGAGGATGGCAAGGACCAGCCAATGACAATGAACTTCAAGCTTGTTGATGTTGATATCCAGACTATCAGGAACCTGATGGACACAAACGTGGAATTGTTTCCCTTCCTTGCCCCAAAACCAGGAATCCAGCATCATGCAAGCAGGCTCTCATTCTCAGGATTCCAGGATATTATGCGACAGGGAATGGAATCAGGAGAAATTACCTTTGATCGTGATATCGTGCTTTGCTTTGAGACCAATGCCAAGAATGAGGTCATCGTGAACATGACTCGGGTCCTGGAGAAGAATCCGGTTGATCCCATCCAGCTCAGTGAAGCAGAGATTGAGGGACGGCGACAGGTTTGGGAGCTGTATGGATTCCTGAAAAAACATATTCCAGGATTCGAGAATGCGCGAATGACCTATAGTGGACCACGTATCGGGGTACGAAGTTCTCGCCGTCTGAAAGGGTCTTATAGGATCTCAGTAGAGGATCTGCTTTCTGAGAGAGTTTTTGATGATGCCATTTCAGCGTGTGGGTATCCGATCGATATCCACTCTCCTGACGGGGCTGCAACTGACTCCCGCTTCCTCAGGGATGGGGGGTATTACACCATCCCCCTTAAATGCCTGCTCAATGAACAGGTGAGTAATGTCTTGGCCGCAGGAAGGAATATCAGCTGCGAGTTCGCAGCACACGCAAGCCTTCGCGTCAGTCCTTCCAGTGGGGCGATCGGGCAGGGAGCTGGTACCGCAGTTGCCGTAGCCATCGAGACAGGAAAGGACCTTTTTCATATACCCCTGGACGTTTTGCATGCTAAACTGCGTACTGCAGGAGCATTTTTAGGATGAAAACGTTCAAACGGGTCACGCTGCAAGATGTCGCCAGAGAGGCCCATGTATCATATGCATCAGTCTCTGCTGTCCTCAATGGTAAGGACGGCAAGAGCATCCGTGTGGGGAAGCAGACCAAGGAGAAGATTCTTGAGTGTGCTGAACGGTTGGGCTACGTGCCCAACATGGCAGCAAGAAAGCTCAAGAGCGGATCAACTACCTTGATTGCCGTCTTTACCTATGAGCCGATGTTTCCTGTTGAGTCGGAGAACGAGTATTACCGGTTCTTCGTCGGGATCCAGGAGACTGCCGAAAAGTTGGGGTATGACATCCTGATCCTGAACAACCGGCCTACTGAAGAGAACTCGAGCAGAATTGCACTTGCCGATGGCGCTGTCATGATGGGTGTGAACCGCGATGACAAGGGCGTTGAACGCTTGGTGAAAGCCCACTTTCCCTTGGTGTTTGTAGGAAGGCGTGAGGTTGCTGACGCATACACCCATTGGGTGACATTTGCCTACCAAGAGGTTATTGAGAAGATGGTTGACCATCTCGCCTCTGTATGTCGGAAACAATGCCTTGTGTATGTTGAGACGAAGGAACAAGAGCGGGAACCAAGAAAGGACAAGCGTTCCTTCTTGCTTGCTGCCGCCGAGAAACGGGGGATTACCGTTCATGTGGTTGAGGCCGATGAACACTATCGGTTGAGTAAGGATGATTTTAATTTGATCAAGGAGTGTCAGGTGGCAGTCTTTGATCGTATTTTCTTGCTGGATCCTTTTGAGCGTGATTTACAGCATATGGAGATGAAGCTTGGACAGGATGTCTGGGGGGCTGTATTGGAAGATGACTGGCTGGGTGGACATGAGTACTGGACGCGTTGGTCGAACCAACGCCTTGAACTCGGATCCCTCGCTGTGGAGTATCTTTCTCAGCTACTGGAAAAACGTTCACTTGAGAGTGCAAGAAAGTTTACTCCCTTGCATTTGGTGATCAGTGAGAGTTCAGCGTTTCCTGAGTAATACTTCTTTGTCAGAGCTATCGTACCCCAAACAAATCTGGATCCTGCAACAACAGGTCCCTCACAGCCTCATAGGCTGGCTGGGTCTTGTGGTAGCGCACTGTTGCATCCCCAAGCGTTCCTTCCTTGAGAATTCCTTTTTCTCTCAGATAGGGTTCCACTCGAGGAAAGTTTTCTCCTACCTGTGCTGTATGGTTCTTGACCGGGGTAGGGATGAGATTGCCATCAGCAAGTCTGGTGAAGAGCATATTCATCGTATCACTCAACCTGTCAGGAATGTCCAGCCACTCTTCAACCCCATGAAAGAAAGTATCACGATTGAGCCCCACGCCAACCAAAAGAATGGTTGCATTGCGGTCGAGCAACTTGCCCCACGATCCTGTACGACCACAGGGAGTGTTCTGCATATGATCCTCGGCAATGAAGGCTTCAGCCTCTGCCCCAAAGGCTGCTACCGAGTGGGTTGGATGTGCGCTTCTGTGGCCTCGTCCATCCTTTCTTGCCAGCTCTGGGATAATGCCGATGCAACTCTCGGTGTCATTGACACTGTAATAGGGTTGATCCTTGTTCACCGTGTTCCATGTATGGGTGGGAAATACCATCAATCCGTCTTTCATATACGTGACCATGGCATCGATTACAGTCTGGGGACCTCCCTCAACTTCTCCTAAGCTTTTATATGAGAAGTGAGCAAGTACCGTTCCTTTTGGATCAAGACCCATCTGTTCCAGGTCTCTGATTAAACTCTGTTTTGTATGCATGGTGCTATCATGGCATAGGAGGATGGGCAAATCAAGGAGCAGTTTTTCAAAGAATCATAATGACAATATACTCCCCAAGGAGTAGAATACAAGAAATGAGGATAATTCTATGAATCAGAAATTTGACCAACTCTATCATGACTACCAAAATACGCTTTTAGAGAGTGTATTGCCATTCTGGCTCCAATATGGATTTGACAAAACACATGGTGGCTTGTATACAGGTTTGGACCGCGATGGTTCTTTGTTGGAGACTGATAAGTCGGTTTGGTTTCAAGGTCGGGCGCTGTGGGTATTTGCAACAGCATACCGTCAGATGGAAAAAAGACCTGATTATCTCGAGGTGTGTGATTCCTTGGTCTCTTTCATTGAAGACCACTGTTTTGATCCCGTAGATGGACGCATGTATTTCCGGGTAAGCCAGGAAGGGAATCCGGTAGTGAAGCGTATTCGCTACGTATTCAGTGAGACATTTGCCATCCTTGGCTTTGCTGCCTATAGCAGGGCCTTTGATAAACCTGAATATGCAATGAAGGCATATGAGTTGTTTAAGAAGGTTGAACGGTATCTTCAGGAACCAGGTATGCTTGTTCCCAAGTTTGAGCGAGAGAGCAAGGGGTTTGGTCTTCCCATGATTCTTCTCAATACGGTCAGTGAGCTGAGAGAAGCGCTTCCTGAGAAGAGCGAAGAGCTGAATCGTGCCATCGATGGGTATATCAAGGAGATTGAGGTCTTCTTTGTTCGTCCAGAGCTCAAGGTGGTGGTAGAGCAGTGCAATCCTGATGGGACGCTACAATTGGATCATTTCGAAGGCCGACTTTTAAACCCAGGGCACGCTATAGAAGGCGCATGGTTCATTCTCGCCGAAGCAAAGAGGCGGGGTGGTGATATCGAACTTACACAACTTGGTATGACGATGTTGGACTGGATGTTCACTCGTGGTTGGGATGAAGAGTATGGGGGGATCATCTACTTCCGTGATGCCCTGGGAAAGAGTGCAACGGAGTACTGGCATGACATGAAGTTCTGGTGGCCACAGTGTGAGGCAGCCATCGCCAACTTGCTGGCCTACAGTTTGAGCGGGAAACAGGAATACCTGCATCAATTTGAACAAGTAGACAAATACATCAAGACTCATTTTCTCGATGAAGAGTATGGCGAGTGGTTTGGGTATCTCCATCGAGATAACAGCCTTTCCACTCCCTTGAAGGGGAATATGTATAAAGGACCATTCCATATACCAAGAATGTATCTGGTTTGTTGTGAATTGCTTGATAGGCTGAGACAGTAGACGGCATTGTTGTATCTTTCGTTTTATACATGTTTGCAATGTTAGGGCGAATAGAGTGGGGGCTTCTTATCTGGAAGGCCCTCCCTGTCATTATGTATAGAGATGACTATGAGAATCCATGGATTATAGAAAAATCTAGGTAGACATCCAAGGAAACCTAAGATAAGGCACAACAGCAACGAAAAAAGATGCTCGCATATTTAGCAACAGTAGATCCCATCACCAACAAACAGGTACGTATTTTGCTAAGGGTAGATAGAAGCCGAGCCTATGACCTCCTCTCCCAGATGGTTTGTGAGTCTCTCTTGGTGGCAGAGGGAGAGAAAAAGGGGCGTAGGTATCGATTAAGGTAGCAAAGTAAACCGGAGAATTTGCACAAATATTAATCCGGAGAATTTGCACAAATATTAATCCGGAGAATTTGCACAAATATTAATCCGGAGAATTTGCACAAATATTAATCTTGACAGATCAAGATATGTGTCTTAGCCTATGAATGTACACAGGAGTGTACATACGAAATAGTCAGCTCTGAAGGGAGGTTTTTCTACATGCAAGGCAATCAATCCAAGAAGCCAAACATCCTATTCATCCTGGCTGATGACCATGGCCAATGGGCTCTTGGTTGTTATGGTAACAAGGAAGTGAAAACGCCGCATCTAGATGAACTGGCTGAAAATGGGATTATATATGATAACTTCTATTGCACAAGTCCTGTATGCAGTCCAGCACGTGCATCCATACTTACGGGAACAATGCCTTCTTGGAACGGGGTCCATGATTGGCTGAGAAAAGGGAATGCAGATACTTCCAAATATCCCAACATGAAAGATCATGATCATTTCAAGAAGAAAGATCACCCAATCAATTATCTTGAAGGAATGAAAACGTATGTTTCCCAATTGCATGAAGCAGGTTATTCCACTGCACTTTGTGGTAAATGGCATCTTGGAGCCAGTACGTACAAGCGCCCGGAATTCGATAAATGGTTCACCATCTTCGGAGGAGGCCTAACTTCCTACTATCGTCCGGACTTTTTTGAGGATGGAAAATTCTATGATAGTCATGAATATATAACCTCAGGAATCGGCTCAAGAGCCATTGATTTTATTGATGAATTTGCAGAAGAACCAGAGAAGCCTTTCTACCTCGGCGTGCACTTCACAGCTCCACATACGCCTTGGTCGCGAGAAAATCATCCTGAAAGATTTTGGAATCTGTATGAAGGCTCTTCGTTTGAGTCAGCTCCGAGACTCCCTGTACACAAGGATCAGGTGAAAACCTGTATGGTTGGATATCCTGAGGAGAGACGCAGGGAGAACATCAATGGATATTATGCTGCAATAAGTGCAATGGATGAACAGATTGGAGCAATCATTGCAAAATTGAAAGCTGAAAAATTGTATGATGATACTGTCATAATTTTTACCAGTGATAATGGAATGAACCTAGGGCAACACGGTATCTGGGGAAAAGGAAATGGCACCTATCCTCAGAACCTGTATGAGACTTCAGTAAAAATTCCTTTCATTATGAGAAATCCTCGGTTTGGAATACCGGGAGAACGGCGTGCAGAAATCGCTTCACATTATGATGTATTCTCTTCAATGGAAGATATTGCTGGATTAGCGATTTCCAAACAGAATTTGCCGGGGAAATCACTTTTTTCAAGAGATGAGAAGGATTCTATCGCTGTAGTGTTCAATGAATATGGGTCGGTGAGGATGATTCGTGAAGAAAAATTCAAGCTGATTGTCAATTATGATACTCAAGAAGAAACATTGTTTGATCTACAGGATGACCCTGGTGAAATGCACCCGCTATCCAATACCAACCCAATTATTGCACAGCTTAGGCTGAAAATGGAAAATTGGTTTGCTCAATATTCAAGACCTGAAAAAGATGGACGTGTGAGAAACGTACTAGGGACAGGACAGGAAGATTTGGATTTATTCAATCCGGAAATAGCATTCTATTATGAGAAAGAACAGCGTAGCACCATGTATTGATAGCTGTAGTGCCTGCCATGCGAGAAATATGGTTTGGTTGGTGTATTGGATAAATAGGTAATCCTAAAGGAAACGTTCTGTTTCTCTATGGGAAAAGGCAGGTTGCATGAGAAGAGTAACACGCAAGGATGTAGCAGAAGAAGCAGGGGTGACTGAGACCATCGTCTCATATGTTCTCAATAAAAATCGATATGTGGATGGAGAGAAAAAAGAGCGAGTACTAGCTGCAGTTAAGAAACTTGGATATCGTCCGTCTCCGATGGCACGTGGATTAAAGGGAAAAGGGACCGACCATTATCTTTTCATTGCAGATGATCTTATGAGCGAGCACTTTGCGCTTATTGTTTTTGAGATTGAGAAACTTGCATCCCAGAGAGGGTATTGTATCAGCTTATGTTCGGACCGACAGGATTGGGCATTGCTGAATTGGAACTTTGACGGGATCATCATCGCTTCCGCCACCATGAGTGAGAAACGGATCAATGAATACATTGGTACTGGAATTCCTGTAGTGGTACTGGGAATGAAAAAGTATACGAAACTGAAAGGTACGTACGGTCTTATTAACTCAGGCCTGGAACAAGGAGCAAGAGAAGCAGTGGGGTACATGATAAGGAAAGGGAGAAAATCGATTGCATACATGCCGAGTCTATCTGTTGGGACAAATGGTCTCGATGAGAATGACTATCGATATCTCGGATATATCGAAGCTATGAGAGTCCATGATCTGCCGTCAAGAATCCTGCCTTCTTGTTCTTCTGAAGATGAGATAATTGCCGCAGTCATGGAAGCATATAAGACTGAGCCTTTTGATGCAGTATTTGCCCGGACCGATTCCATCGCTGCAGTGGTAATGAAAGCTCTTTTGAAACTGGGGCTTGTGACAGGTAAGGATGTCGCTGTAATAGGGGTGAATAATACTTCACTTTGTCGATTTCTCTCTCCAGTACTTACCAGTGTGCATATCAGACGTGATGAGATTGCCAAATGGATAATTGAATTGTTATCTCGGATTCGAAGTGGTCAAGGAGAGTCCAAGGGGCTTTTGGTTCTTCTTCAAACCGATGTCGTAGAAAGAGAGTCTGTGTAATCAATTCATAGAAGCAAGAAGGAGGCTTTCGTATGAAGAAAATGATGAGTATGGTTTGTGTGATTTTGATGGTTGCCACCATGGTATTTGCTGGTGGTAAAGCTGAAGAGAAACAGGATGGCTCTGTCACGATCAAGGTTGCAAATTATGCATTGCTTGAGAAAGGCTATGAAGCTTTCTGGAATGGGATAAAGGAAGATTTCGAGAAAACAAATTCTGATATCTCCATTGAGTGGGTTACTGCTCCCTATGGGGAAATCATGAACCAGGTCATCAACATGGCCGGTGGTGGAGATCGAGTAGATGTAATATTTGGTGAAAGCTTGTGGGTCCCTGGTTTTGAGAATTCTGGTCTCTCAAGCCCGGTCACAGATATTCTTTCTCCTGAATTTCTTGCTGACTTTGATGAGAATACTCTTGCGTCCCTCAGTGTGAATGGAGAAGTGTACGGAATACCCTTGTATGTGTCTCCTACAATTCTTCTCTACAACAAGGATCTGTTTAAGAAAGCCGGCCTAGATCCTGCTGCTCCACCCAGAACATATGATGAGATGTTGGAGATGGCAGAAGATCTGTCTAAACTTACAGACGAGTATGGGAACAGAATTTATGCATTCGGTCAGACAACGGCATCAGTTCCTGTATCTGGTTCTGCACTTAGTTCGTTGGTATTCAGCTTCGGAGGAGATGTCTTGAATGCCCAGGGTCAGCTGGATGTTGACAACGATGGATTTAGACAGGCATTTGATTTTGTCCAACTGTTGAATGAGAAAGGATATAATCCACAGAACGCTAAGAAGAAAGATTTGAGGAATCTTTACGCGTTGGGTCAGCTTGCGATGTACTATGATCAGAGCTGGGGATTCAATGGGGTAAAAACCATCAATCCGGATGCCGTCAACTTTACAGCATCAGCTGGAGCGCTTTCCGGAGGCAACGGCTCAGGAGAAAGTATTTTGGAATCACATTGCTTTATCTTGGTAGACAATGGAGAGAGTCATCGTGAAGCTGTTAGGAAATTTGTGGAATATGTGATTAGCCCCGAGGTCTTGAATGATTATCTTGCCAATATCACTCCAGCCTATCCGGCTAGAAAGTCTATGTCTGAAATATCCGCTGTGGTGAACAGTAGTGTGTTGAAAGGTGCTGCATCATCCGTTGGCAATACGAAGCCTCAGGTCTATATACCGACTTTGAATGATTTGTATTTGGATCTTTGCTCACTTGCACAAGCAGTTACCGTCAGTGAAAAGGACGTAGAGACTGCAATCGCAGATTTCAAGAAGGTCGTGAGTCTTAAAATCCAATAATCCAGTTTATGGTTAGGGGTACAAATACCCCTAACCATCGTAGGAGGCAAGAATGACTCTTTCTAAGAAAAGGGGTGATTTGCTTTATGCTTTTATGTTGACAGTCCCGGCTCTGATAATATCGACGCTCTTTATTCTGATACCTATTGTAGATTCAGTAATCAAGAGTGGCATGCAATATAGTGTTAAGAATATTATTAGCGGGAAACCGGGAGTGTGGAATAATTTTGAAAATTATATTCGATTGATCAAGACCAATGTATTACCACAGGCAATGATCAATACGTTTGTCTTCGTAATATCCGTCATCACTTTCCAGTTTATATTTGGTATGATCCTTGCGCTTGTGCTGAATTCAAATCTGAAGGGTGCCAGGTTCTATCGTAGTATCATGATGATTCCTTGGGTTGTCCCAACGGTGATCAGTGGATTGATTTGGATGTGGCTGTTTCAACCACAGTATGGGCTGTTCAAGTATCTAGTGTCACTCCTATCGGGAGGAGCTGTTGCAAATTTTGCGATGTTGAACAATCCAGATACTGCACTGATGGGAGTTTCGATTGCCGCATTGTGGAAACAGATACCCCTCATGACTTTGTTGTTACTGGCGGGTCTCCAGAATGTTCCAGACGATATTCTAGAGGCAGCAACCATTGATGGAACAGGAAGGTTCCAAAGATTTTTTCATATTGTGATTCCCTATATCAGTTCTGTGATAAAAGTTGCTATTAGCATGTCCATAATTGAGAATTTCAAACAATTCCCACTGTTTTGGACGATGACTGGTGGTGGCCCAAATGGGGCAACAACCAATATGGCAATATTGAGCTATAGAGAGGCTTTCGTCAGTATGAATCTTGGTTCTGGTGCAGCAGTTACTACCGTGTGGATGATTCTAATGATTGTTACCGTGTATATGTACAATCATCTAATCCGTGTTCAGGATATGACGTAAGGGGTATATAATGTTGCGAATAAACAAGATATCACCGTTTAATATATTGAAGTATATACTTTTGGTATGTATTTTTCTATTTTTGCTCTTTCCAATATATTGGATGCTTGCATCTTCTCTGAAGACAAATATGGAAGCATATAGGTACCCGCCAACTTTTTTCCCGAATACCATGGTTCCTAATGCCTATGTGTCCTTATTTCTGGAGAACAACCAATTCTTTGTCTATTACTTCAATAATTTTCTGGTCTCAACATCTAGTGCCCTGATTTGTTGTTTAGTAGCACTTTTTACTGGCTACTCATTATCTCGCTTCAAAACACAATGGGGTGTGATAATTGCCGCTTTGTTGTTATCAACACAGATGTTTCCAATTATTTCCAGAATGATTAGCTTGTACTCGCTCATGGGTAAATTCGGATTGATCAATACACGACATGGATTGATACTAGCAATCGTTGCAGCTCAAATTCCTTTCTGCTCACTTCTCATGTCATCATTTTTGGCAAATATCCCAAAAGAAATCGAAGAGGCAGCTTACATTGATGGAGCAGGAAGGAATACGATTCTTTTTCGAATAATTACACCTCTGATAAAACCAGGTATCCTTGCAGTGGGTATTTACTCGTTCCTGCTTACATGGGATGACTACCTTCATGCAGCAACGCTCATTCAGAGTGATAACCTGAGGACTCTTTCAATTGGGATATCATTACGCTACCTCGGGGAACTATCATACGACTGGTCTCTGATCAATTGTATTTCAGTAGTGGGAGCTCTGCCTATGGTGCTCTTATTCTTTTTCTTCCAGAAGTATATGATTAAAGGCCTGGTTGCAGGTGCTGTAAAAGGTTAGAAATAGGAGACATATATGCCCAGACAGATAGTGTTTATTATGACCGATACTACAAGAAAAGATATGCTTGGCTGCTACGGGGATGCACGTATGAAAACCCCCAATCTGGATAGTTTAGCACAGGCTGGAATTCGATATAATGCAGCATATGATTGTCAGCCGGTATGCGGACCAGCGCGCTCAGCATTGTTTACAGGAACGTTCCCTCATTCAAATGGGGTTGTTTCCAATAATGTTCCTCTAGGGCTTAATGTGAAGACATTGGGACAACGTCTCAGTGATCAGGGTATCAAAGCTGCATATACAGGTAAATGGCATCTTGATGGAGGGGATTACTTTGGTTTGGGGATCTGCCCAGAAGGGTGGGATCCTGAAGCCTGGTATGATATGCACAACTATCTCGAAGAGTTGAGTGACGAGGAACGCACGCGCTCAAGAAGATCTGAAACAGCCTATGATGAGAGCTGGGGTGAGGATATGACCTATGCTCACCGTGTCTCAAATAAGGCAATGAGCTACCTGGAAAAGCATGAAGAAGAGGATTTTTTCTTGGTCGTCTCGTATGACGAGCCCCACGGTCCCTGTATTTGTCCAGCTCCATTCAATACCATGTATGATGGTTTTTCCTTTGACGATAATCCATCCTTCCATGACGATCTTAAGACGAAGCCAGTGCTTCAGGGATTATGGGCTGGGAGTGACCTGGAAAAGAGTTCAGAGGAGCTGCGAAAGAGTTCAAAGATGCTTTCCTTGTTTCTTGGCTGCAATAGTTTTGTTGACTATGAGATAGGGAGAGTTCTTGACCAGATACAGAAAATTGCTCCAGAGGCGATGGTAATATTTACTTCCGACCATGGAGATATGCTGGGTTCTCACCACTTGCAGACGAAGAATGCAGCTTTCTATCAGGAAATCACCAATGTACCACTGCTGATCAAACCTGCAACATCCAATGAAAGGAACCAAGGTGCCGTTGTGGATTATCCAGCCAGTCATATCGATATAACTCCGACGGTTTTGGATTTCTTTAACCTTCCCATTCCAAAGTTGCTGGAAGGAAAGAGCATGCTCGCCCAGATTGATAATCCTGAGATCAGGATCAATGATCATGTGTTCTGTGAGTTTACCCGGTATGAGGTGGATCATGATGGGTTTGGTGGATTGCAGATGATGCGATCCATTACTGATGGACGTTGGAAATTGACCATCAATCTAATGGATCTTGATGAATTGTATGATCTGGAATCTGACCCGCATGAAGTGATTAACCGTATCTGGGATGACTCTTGTCGTGATATACGGAATCGCCTTCATGATCTTCTTATTGAGCATATGGATGAAACACGTGATGTATATAGAGGATACCAGTGGGTAGCCCGTTCTTGGAGATCTGATAGAGTTCTAAGCTGGCAAAATAGTGGTCTGACTCGTCAACGCGAAAATGAGGAGTATGAGCCGAGGCAGTGGGACTACGATACAGGGCTCCCCATGGAGGAAGCCGTTCGAGGCAAGAAACTGTATGATGTGAAGCATTGATGCAGGGGGGTCCGGAAGAATTGTGTCTCATCAATCCTCTTTATGGGTCCTTGTCTATAATTTCAATAAAGGCTATACAATAACCAATGGATACACGCCGAGCCCACCTTACCATGATGATCAAGCCAGCCTCAGCTGCGTGCAATCTTCGCTGTGATTACTGCTTTTATTTTGATGAGGCAGATAGCCGAGTCGAGGGTATTCGCTCCATGATGAGTCATGCTGTTGCAGATGCAATCATTCTAAAGAGCTTGGAGGCTGCAAAGCACTGTTCCTTCGTATTTCAGGGTGGAGAACCCTCTCTTGCAGGGCTTCCATTCTTTGAATACTTTGTGCGTAAAGTTGCTGCAAGCAAGAAGGAAGACTCCCTGGTGACCTATGCCTTCCAGACCAACGGAATGTTGCTTGATGAAAAGTGGGCAAGGTTTTTCAAAGAACATGATTTCTTGGTAGGAGTCTCTCTCGATGGTCCCCCACGGCTTAATGACCTGCACCGGAAGGACGGGAAGGGAGGGAAGAGTGGACGAAAGGTGATGCGGGGTATTTCTCAACTCCAAAGGGAAGGCGTGCAATTCAATATTCTCAGTGTAGTCACCAATGAATTAGCCCAGAATATTGGTATGGCCTATCCCTATTTAGTGGAACATGGACTTGTCTACCAACAGTACATACCGTGCATGGATATGCTTGACGGAGAGAAACGTTTTCTCTCTGCTGCCGCTTATGGACAGTTCCTGAAGGATCTCTTTGATCTCTGGTTCGCTTCCTACCAAGCGAAGAGGCCTGTCTCAGTCAGGTTTTTTGATAACCTTGTTGGGATGATAGCCGGTTATCCCCCTGAAGCGTGCGATATGGCGGGGGTATGTTCTATCCAGTATGTGGCAGAGAGCAATGGAGACATATATCCCTGTGATTTCTACTGCCTCGATTCGCATCGTCTCGGTAATATCACTGAAGATGAAATTGTATCGCTTGATGCAAGACGAAGCGCCATATGGTTCATTGAAGACTCTCCCAATTCCATTGATGATTGTGCTTCTTGTCAATGGAAGCCTCTTTGCAGAGGTGGCTGTAAACGGTATCGCAGTGAAGACGGGTACCGGTTCTGCAGTTCCATGAAATCATTCTTTCCCTATGCGATTAATCGTCTAGAAATGATTGCCAATACTCTGAAATCTAAAACATAAAAGGGACGCATGTGGAAATCTTACTTGTAATACTGACATTCGCAGCAACGGTTGTAGGCGCTATCAGTGGGATTGGTGGTGGGGTGATTATCAAGCCAGCGATGGATGCTTTGGTTAATTATCCAATCGTTACAATTAGCTTCCTCAGTGGGAATACCGTCCTCGCGATGACAGCGGTATCCTTGCTTCGTAGTAGGAAGGATGCTATTTCTGTCGACCAGGTGGTGGGAACCCCTCTGGCCATCGGTGGCGCTATAGGTGGGATCGTCGGCAAGGTGATCTTCTCCTGGATCAAGACAGCGACAGGGAACAATGCTCTGATCGGGATGGTGCAAAACATCATCATGGTTGTACTGACCGCCTCTGTATTTATCTATGTACTGAAAAAAGCAAGGATTCATACCCTGCAGGTAACCAACAAGGGAGCAGCAGGATTGCTCGGATTGGTGTTAGGGGTATTCTCATCCTTTCTGGGAATCGGAGGAGGACCAATCAATATCATGTTTCTGTCCTATTTCTTTTCGATGGACAGCAAGCATGCCGCACTGAACAGTCTCTACATCATCTTTTTTAGCCAGGTTGCAAATTTTATCACCAATGTCATCCAAGGGACATTCCCAGATTTCAACATACTATTGCTTGTGAGTATGATGGTCACTGGTATCTTGGGGGCAATGACGGGTAGATCTTTAACAAAGCGTCTTGGCAATAAGCAGGTTGACCAGCTGTTCATGGGCGTAATGCTCCTGATTGTTCTCCTCTCTGCATTCAATGTCTGGAAGTTTGCCTCACTGTAGAAGAAAATTCGTGAAGAGAAAGTCACCTATAGCTATGACTTCAGGGCTTCCAGATGATTGTGCTGGTACGGGAAAAGGACCATATAAAGGTCTGATATTCAGTGACAGGAAATATGAACAATTGGCATACTAGGTTACGCAGCGATACTATATGAATAATTGTGAGGGGTTGTATGAAACTAGGAGTTATTGCAGACGATTTTACCGGAGCTGTGGATATAGCGGGCTTCTTGGTATCTGGAGGCATGAGAACGCTCATGTGTGCCAAGCCTGTTGCAACAGGGCAACTTCCCGAGACTGATGCGATTGTCATGAGCTTGAAGATCAGGAGCATTCCATCATCTGATGCAGTAGAGGAGGCTCTCTCAGCACTTGCTTTCCTACAGGAAGCAGGTTGTGATCGTTTCTACTACAAATATTGCTCAACCTTTGATTCAACCGAGAAAGGAAACATCGGTCCCATCAGCGATGCGCTCAGGGATGCGCTTGGGCTATTCAGTACACTTATCTGTCCTGCGCTTCCGGTCAATGGAAGAACTGTGTACCACGGGTACCTGTTTGTAGGTGACCAGCTGCTCAGTGATTCCCCAATGCGTCATCATCCACTCAATCCAATGAGGATGTCGAAACTCGCCGATCTGCTTGCAATGCAAAGTCCATCTACCAATGGTCATGTGTATTATGACGTTGTCAAAGAAGGAGTTTCAGCAGTAAAGAATCGCATTAATGTCCTTGAGAAGGATGGGGTGAACAATATCATCGTTGATGTGATCAACGATGGGGACTTGGATACAATTGCCAAGGCAACCGAGGATATGATTCTTGTCACTGGAGGCTCTGGCTTGGCTCAGGGTATTGCTACAGTGAGAGCTGAATCCATTGGAGAGACAGGTACCGCAAAGCCTGCATTCCTTCCCAAGAAGACCCAAGCAGTGGTTATCGCTGGTTCTTGTTCAGCGATGATGCAGAAGCAAGTTGCCTACTATAAAGAGAAGGCAGAGAGCCTCAGTATTGATGAGCAATCTTGTGTGGACGACCCCTCTTATCCTGAGACGCTTGCCCAGTGGGTACTCGCCCACCAGGGAAACTCCCTTGCTCCCATGGTCTTTGCGACCCGCTCGCCAGAGGAACTACAGCATAACCGAGAACGGTTCAAGGGAATGGATCTAGCGGGAATCATAGAGCAGGTTTTTGGGAGAATGACAGCCATTCTTGCACGAGAAGGGGTCTATACCTTTATCGTTGGAGGGGGAGAGACCAGCGGGGTGGTTGCATCCACCTTGGGGGTTGATGCCTACCTGATAGGGGAGCAGATAGGCCCAGGTGTTTCGTGGGTGCAGTCCTTGGACAGGAAGTTCCAGCTGGTATTGAAGAGCGGGAACTTTGGTTCTGAATCCTTTCTAGAGAAAGCCCAGGAGTGTTATGATGAATGAAATTGAGATGAAACGTGAGTTGGTTTCCTTCGCCTCAAGCCTCTACCAAAGAGGATTTGTCGTGGGAAGTGCGGGGAATATCTCGGTGAAACTTCTTGATGGCACCTACCTTGCCACTCCAACCGGGTCTTCCTTTGGGATTTTGAATGAAGCGGAGGTGTCCCACTTCAAGGAGGATGGAACGTTGCTTGGAGGAAAGGCCCCTACCAAGGAGGTTCCGTTCCATCTTGCTTGTTATGCTGCTCACAGTGAGATCCGTGCAGTGGTTCATCTTCACTCCACCTATGCAACCTTGCTTGCCAGCACCAAGGACCTCAGGGATGGCAGCCCATTTACCCCATTCACACCGTATTTTGTCATGAAGGTGAACAAGGTAGGGATACTTCCCTACAGAAGGCCAGGTTCTCCACTTATAGCAGAGGATATTCGATCCAAGCCTGGGTTCTCCACGTACCTCATGCAGAACCATGGGTTGATCACCACAGGAAAGACGCTTCAGGAAGCAGTATTTGCTGCTGAGGAGTTCGAGGAGAGTGCAAAGCTCTGGTATCTGGGACAGGGATTGGATATTAGAAGACTGAGTGAAGAAGAGATGGCAGAACTGCAATAGCAACCAAGGCCTCTGTACTCATAGCACATGATTATTGCATCGTAGATAAAGAACTACAAAAAGTTTCTGTTTATTCTTGACCCTATAGTAACTATAGGGTTTATCGTACAACCATCAAGCCGGTAAGGTGGTAGGTGATGGGTAACCAGAAACTTCTTACAAATATTCGTTCTCTCGTGAGTTGCGATGGATCTGATACGGTGTACTCCGATTGTGATCTCCTGATCGACGGATACAAGATAGCAAAGATTGGAAAGAATCTTCCTCAAGGTGACGCCCAGGTCATCGATGCAAGCAACTACATTGTGTATCCAGGATTGGTGAATACGCACCATCACTTCTTCCAGACGTTTGTACGAAACCTGGTAACCATTGATTATCCGAACCTTCTTGTGGTCGACTGGCTCGACAAGATTTATCCCATTTTCTCGCAGATTGACAGTGAAGTTATCTATTACTCGTCTCTTGTTGCCATGGCAGATCTTCTCAAGCATGGCTGCACCACTGCGTTCGACCACCAGTACTGTTATACCAAGAAAACCGGTAAGGAAGCTGTTGACCGCCAGATGGAAGCTGCTTCCTTGTTGGGCATCAGGTACCACGCAGGGAGAGGCTGCAATACCTTGGAAAGGGAGAAGGGCAGTACCATCCCTGGGGAGATGCTGGAGACTACCGATGAGTTCCTACTTGATTGTGAACGCTTGATGAAAGCCTATCATGATCCAAACCCAAACAGTATGAGCCAGATTGTAGTTGCTCCCTGTCAGCCAATCAACAGCTACCAGGAAACCTTTGAGGAGTCACTGGCGTTTGCACGTAAGCATGCTCTCCGGCTTCATACCCACCTCGGAGAGGGGGAAAACCCCATCATGATGGAACGCTATGGCAAGAGAACGCTTGCTTGGGCAGAAGAGATTGGGTTTGTTGGGGAGGATGTCTGGTTTGCCCATGGATGGGAACTCCAGAAGGATGAATATGATGTAATGGCTAGGACAGGGACAGGTCTCTCCCACTGCCCAGCTCCTGCCGTCTTGGGTGGTTTCCCCATCATCGATATCCCAGCAATGGAGAGAGCAGGCATGAACGTCTCGCTTGGCTGTGATGGGTCTGCCACCAATGACAGTTCTAACCTGCTCGATTCCTTACGCATGGCTTATTTGGCTCAGTCCTACCATAGCAAGAGCCGGGGAGGAGCCCCTTCTGCCTACGAGATGCTCAAGATGGCAACAGTAGGTGGTGCCAAGACACTGGGCAGGAGTGATATTGGTTCCCTCGAAGTAGGAAAGGCTGCTGACCTCTTTGCCATTGACGCCAATACACTCCCACTTGCTGGAACATTGCATGATCCAGGTAATCTCCTTGCTCGAGTCGGTTATACCGGCGAGGTAGCCATGACCATGGTCGGTGGAGACATCAAATTCAAGGACGGCGAACTGGTAGGGATTGATGAAGTACGCTTGGCTGTTCAGGCTGAGCAAGCCTGCGATGAGAGGCTACGCTCTCTATTTCCCACGATCTTCCGATAAGTAGTGCATTCACAGGGGAAACCCTTTAGAGGAGTAACGAACATGAAAAAGACATTGCTGGTAGCTTGTTTGGTTTTGGTACTCGGAACATCGCTCTTATTTGCTGGTGGCGCAGCTGAGAAAGATGAATCAGACGGAAAGATGAAGGTTGCGCTGTTGCTCTCAGGGCCGGCCAACGACCAAGGATGGAATGCAGTAGCATTTGCCGGTCTGAAAGAGGCAGAGGAGAAATACAATCTCCAGACTGCATACTCAGAGAATGTGGGAATTGCTGATGGAGAGGCAGCGTTCCGTGACTACGCAGCCCAAGGCTATGACCTGGTGATCGGGCATGGTTTCCAGTTTGGTGAGCCGGCTGTCAGGGTCTCCTCCCAGTTCCCCGAAACAAAGTTCATGGCAATCGAGTCAAACGCCTATAGCGATAACGCTGCCAGTTATGTAATGGCTTGTGAAGAAGCTGGATACTTGATGGGAATGCTTGCAGCTTCCATGTCAGAAAGTGGCACCATCGGTATTGTTGGTGGCTTTGAACAGCCTTCAATCGTCAAGGTTCTGGAAGCGTACAAGATTGGCGCCAAGGCGGTGAACCCATCCATCAAGGTCTTGGAAGCATATGTAAGCAGCTTCACTGATGTTGCACTTGGAAAGGAAGCAGCTCTCTCCATGGCTGACCAGGGTGCAGATGTTCTCTCCCACTGTGCGAACCAGGCAGGGACCGGAGTAATCAAGGCAGCTGAGGAGCGCGGGTTGCTTGCAACCGGTGATTCCTATGACCAGAACTCCATCGCCCCTGATACGGTAATGGCGTCCACTATTTATAGTGTACCAGCCTTGGTCCTGACTGCGGTTGAGAAGGTAAGTACCGATACCTACGTGGGTGGAGTATTCAACCTCGGTATGCAGGATGGTGTTGTAGATATCTCAGGATACAACAGCTTTGAGGATACGATTCCCCAGGACGTCAAGGATATGGTTGCCTCAACCAGGCAGCAGATTCTGGATGGAAGCTTTACCGTCCCATTGATCGAGACACGTACCAAATAATCGTAGAATATGACGTGCTCCCTCTCAGCAGGGAGCACGCTCAGTTTGAGGAGATGGCATGGCATTTCTGGAAATGATCGACATTGACAAGGCATTCTTTGGCAAAAGCGCCAATTCGAAGGTCAACCTGCATGTAGACCATGGGGAGATCCATGCCCTGCTTGGTGAGAATGGGGCAGGCAAAACCACCTTGATGAACATTCTGTACGGGATTTATCAAGCAGATAGTGGTTCTATTGTCCTGGATGGAGTCCCCATTCAGATCAAGAGTCCGAAGGATGCCATCAGCCATAAGATTGGAATGGTGCGTCAACATTTTACCTTGGTTCCCACCCTGACTGTCAGTGAGAATATCACCCTTGGGTTGAAAAGTCCTGGGTATCCATTTGTCAAACGTAAACAGGTCGACGAGGAGATTCGCACGTTAAGTGAACGCTATAACCTCGCAGTCGATCCTACGGCACTGGTTAGCTCTCTCTCAGTTGGGCAGCAACAGCGGGTGGAGATCATCAAGGTGCTCTATCGGGAAGCACAGTTGCTCATACTCGACGAACCAACAGCAGTCCTTACACCCCAAGAGGTGGAGAGTCTGTTCGATATTCTAGGACGTCTGAGATCAGAAGGGCATTCAGTAATCATCATAACCCACCATATTGCTGAAGTTCTCTCACTAACCGACCGAATAACCGTCCTCAGGGGTGGTGAGAAGGTAGGGGACGTCCAGACAAAAGATACGAATGAAGCAGAACTCTCACAGTTGATGGTTGGGAGGAAACTCAACAGGATGGTTCGAACCAAATTGCCTTTCTCCTATGATCGTGAAGGGTTGATCGCCATTTCCATACAGGATGCTCAAGGCTCCGTAGGTCCCCTCTCCTTGCACGTTCCCCCAGAAAGGATTGTCGGGATTGCTGGAGTTGATGGAAACGGGCAGAAAGCGTTTGCTGAGTTGCTGCTCGGAATCAGGAAAATCAAGGAAGGCTCCCTAACGTTGGATGGCAAGAATTTGGAACACCTTGGCGTAAAACAACGCAGGGCGTTGGGTTTTGGATATATCTCTGACGACCGCTTGCTCGATAGCCTGGTATTGGATATGGATATGCAGGAAAATCTCCTGCTTACCCGTTTTCGAGGAGGGGAGTGTAATCATCACCACTTCATTGCTCGAAAGAAGCTTCGTGAGCTGACTGAACAGGCAGTTGAGAAATACGCGATCAAGAGTGGATCTTTGGAGTACCCCGTACGGTATCTCTCGGGGGGAAACCAGCAGAAGTTGATCCTTGCCCGTGAACTGGCTGGAAATGCGAAGGTGGTTATTGCTTGCCAGCCTACACGAGGTTTGGATGTTGGTTCGACCGAGGATGTGCATAAGACACTGTTGGAACTCAGGAGACAAGGCTCTGCCGTTATTTTGATCTCTTCTGACCTTGAGGAGATACTGGATCTAAGTGACAGCATAGCTGTGATGTATCGTGGACAGATCGTTGATGTGATCGAAAGCGAAGGAGATGTTGATTTGACCTATCTTGGGCTATTGATGGCAGGCTCCCCTGCAAGGAGGGAGGCATGAAACGGTCTGTTTCCAATCTTCTCTCGCTCACTGTGGTGACCGGTATTGTACTGGGTGTTTCACTGCTTCTGATCGCCTTGGTAGGGAGCAGTATTCCCTCATCTATCTCCAGTTTCCTACGGGGTATTGTTGGGTCAACGTATTCAATCGGGGAGGTCTTGGTACGAGCAACGCCCTTGATGCTTGCTGCCTTGGGTGTTTCAGTCGGGTTTCGTACCGGTTTCATCAATATTGGAGCAGAGGGCCAGATTTACCTAGGGGCAATTGCAATTACTTGGTTGGGGATGACGTTCCCTTCTTTGCCTCCAGTACTGATGATCTTTTTTGCCATGTTGGTTGGTTTTTTGGCTGGCGGACTGTGGTCCGTGATCCCTGGTATCCTTAAGGCCAAGTTTGGTCTTTCTGAGATCATCAATACCATTATGTTGAATTACATTGCCATCAACTTGGTGGGGATACTGGTCAGGACGAGTCTGAAAGATCCCTCCTATCCCTATCCGATGTCACCGATGTTGCCTCCCGCTTCCTATTTCCCTATGTTGCTTTTGCCTACACGCCTGCATGCAGGATTCCTACTCGCCCTGATTTGCGCCATTTTGGTCTACTTGCTGATGTTCAGGACGTCAACAGGATTCTGTATGCGGGCTGTGGGCCTTAATAAACGAGCTAGTGTGTGTAGCGGTATTTCTGTGAGGAGCCACATGGTGTTTTCCGCTTTGCTCAGTGGTGGCCTTGCTGGTTTGGCCGGGGTAAGTGAGATTGCTGGCTTACACCACCGCTTGATCGAAGGAATCAGTCCAAGCTATGGATACTTGGCTATCGTGGTCTCCCTTCTGGGGAAAAACCACCCATTCTGGATTATTCTCAGCTCTCTGGGTATTGCAGCCTTGCAGGTTGGATCGATGGCAATGCAGCGCAGCAGTGGGGTTCCTACATCTATTGCCAGCATCATCATGGGGTTGTTGGTCATTATGATTTTGGCACGGAAGCAGTTCTTTAGCTTCAAGGAGGTGTAGGATGAATCCTGTAACTCTTACCCTGATCACAACCTTTTTAGCGGCAACCATCCGAATGGCAACTCCTATCGCACTCGCTGGATTGGGAGAGACCGTAAGTGAACGCGCTGGGATAAGCAATATTGGAGTAGAAGCCATTATGCTTAGTGGTGCATATTTCAGCTTCTGGGCGATGTTCCAGACTTCCAGCGTAGGGCTTGGTCTGCTTGCCGGCATTGCCGGTGGTGTGGCCGCCAGCATGATCCATGCGGTACTGAGCATTCACCACAAGGCTGACCAGACAATTGCTGGCCTTGCCTTGAATTTTCTGTTTCTGGGCTTGACCAGTTTCTTGTTTCTGATTCAGTTCGGTAAGACTACCACGCTTCCTTCCATTGAGATTATCAATCGGGTAAAGCTTCCCTTACTTCACAGGATTCCTATCATCGGACCGGCATTGTTTGACCAAGATCCTTTTGTATATCTGTTGTTCTTGTGTGTGATTCTACTGTTGGTGTTGTTCTATAAAACTGAGTGGGGAGTCATTCTCAAGGCAGTGGGAGAGAACCCACGGGCTGCTGATACTGCCGGAATTAGGGTGAATATGGTTCGTTATGGGGCTGCCTGTATCAACGGGGTGCTTGGTGGCCTGGGGGGAGCCTACCTTTCAACAGTGAAACTCGGGTTCTTCCAGGAGAATCTCACCAGCGGGAAGGGGTATATTGCTTTGGTTACGGTCATTCTTGGGCGGCGGAATCCTCTTGGAGTCCTGGCAGCTGCATTGGTTATTGGCTCAGCTGAAGCTTTACAGATACGACTACAGACAATGGGCTCTGCGATTCCTTCCCAGGTGTTTGCGATGTTCCCCTACCTAGTGACAATTTTGGTACTGCTTTTCTCCATAGGAAAGAGTCAGGATCCTGCCTCCCTTGGGGTTCCGTATGAACGGGACAAACGCTAATATTGCTCCATGAAAGACTTTTTCACGATTGGGGAATTGGCAGATTTGTTCGCCATTGATGTACAGACGCTACGCTATTATGACAAGATTGGCTTGTTGGTTCCTTCCAATAGGAATCATGCCAACGGGTATCGTCTATACAAGTTTGACCAGGTCTACCAGGTAGCTTCTATTCGGTATTTGAAGCGTTTGGGGTACTCTTTGGAGCAAATCCGGGAGTATTTGGATAGCAGAACCCTCGACCATACCATTGAACGATTGCAAGGGCAGTCCGCTCTTCTGAGACAACGATGGCAAGAACTCATTTCCATCGATTCTGCAATCCAGCGAAAGATTGAGTTTATCAAGGTACAGCTTCCCCAGGTGAGACTGCAGGAGGTACAGGTAAAGACCTTTCCTGACCGGTACTATCTAGACATCGGTTCAGAGGAGACTCTTTACGGATCAGATGTATTCTACTTCCACCCAACCTTGGTATTTTATCGAGAAAACACGAAACAGTTTGGGGCGTATCTTTTCGAGTACACCCCTGAAGAATCAGAGATTCCTTCCATTCATGATGTGTCAATTATCAAAGGAGGCTCTTTCCTCTGCGGGTATCATCAGGGTTCTTACGAGACAATAGGAACAGCAATAGACCGGATCAGAAAAGAGAGAGGGGAGTATCGTCTTGCTGATTGGGAGGTCAACTTCAATATTCTTGACCAATTTGTAGAGCGAGATAGCAGTAGATTCATTACTGAGATCCAGATTCCGATTATTCCAGAGATTGTCTGTCGTTGATTCTTGATTTGGAATAGTTGTTCCTGTAAGCTCCTTCTTGTTGGTCTCACAGCTGTCGCAAGCAATTTGACATAAAAGTATTGCACTAACAGGAAGGGAGAGTTATGCGGATAACGAAGAAGGTTTTTATTGATTTGGCAATTTGGATGATGGGATTTGGTATGCTCGTGGGAATCATTTTCCCCTTCTTCATGATACTCTTGGGCATGGAGAGATCCCTGGCTTTTACTTGGTGGTTTTTTACTGTTTGTATTGCTGCGGGATTGTTTGTCGGTGCTGTGAATATTTTGCTTGCCCACAATATCGTTGGTAGTCGTCTGATAAAGCTTTCTCGCCATATGCTTAAGATCGAAGAACATATTAAGGAAGTCTCAGGCAGGGAAGATGTCTTGGATTGTACTCCCGAGAACTGTCATATACCTGTTGATAGTGAGGATGTCATTGGGGCTAGCTCGCAAGCATTCAATACGCTTGTTGACACACTTTCTTCCTCGATGCGTCTGGAGAAGGAAATACGGTCGTTTACACGAATGTTGACCAGTTATTTAGAGACGGATCAGTTATGCAAGACTGCACTTAATAGCATGATGAAAATGTTTTCCATCGATGGGGGGGCGATTTTGGTCGAGACTGGGGGGGAGCTTGTTCCTGTTGCTGCTGTGGCATTGAGACAACATGAAGCTTTGGGTAAAAACTCAATTGTATTATCCTCTATGCAGAGTCTTCATCGTTCTACAATATCTATTCCTGACGGATTGTTCCTGGATGGTGTCATTACTGCTTTTAGACCCTCGCAAGTCATTGTCCAGCCTATTGTCTACAAACAGGTTCCTCTCGGTGTTCTTGTGTTTGCCCGTGCGCTTCCAATTGCGCAAGAAGCGATAGATACGATTGAGCTTTTTAGTAACAGCCTAGCGCTTGCTTTACATAATGCAATCACCCATGACCAGGTACAGATGCTTGCCGCTATTGATCCCTTGACAGGTCTCTATAACCGGCGATTTGGACTTACGCGTCTTCATGAGGAATTTGTTCGGACTATCAAACAAGATGGCTCTCTTGGGTTATTGATGATGGATATTGATAAATTCAAGCAGGTAAATGATACGTATGGGCATACGGTAGGGGATAGGGTGCTTCAAGCGGTTGCTACTACTGCACGCAGTCAACTTCGTGAAGGAGATATTCTTGTACGTCTCGGTGGAGATGAGTTCTTGGTTTTACTTATTGGTGCGGGCAAAGAGGATTCAATCGAGATTGCTGAATCTATCAGGCGGAAGATTGAGAATAAGCGAGTTACCTACGGGGATCAAGAAATACACGTGACAGTGAGTATTGGAGGGGTTTCCTTTCCAGAGAAGGATGCCAAACATGAAGGTGAGCTGATAGAGATTGCAGATAGGGCGCTCTACTTGGTAAAGGAGAGTGGGAGGAATAGAGCTTCGTTGTAGAGAGATTCAATTCATGACGAAGTAGTGAAATCTATAGAGACTGTCTTAGGTGTTGTACTGTCGATTGTGACAGACCTGGTTCTTGGATCTGTTGCATCCGCATTGTCTTCACCCCCTTCATCATTTTCGACCGTTTCATCAGAGATTGTGTGTTCGATGACTGTGATCTCCCAATCTCCATAAGGGACTAAAGATATCGGAAAATAATCATTAGCTATGAACCATTCATCAGTAAAATATTCGAATGCATCCTCGTCTGTGACATCTTCTGAGGTGCCACTCATGGTAAAATTCTCTTCTGCATTAGGGTCATCGTTGAAAATTCCAGTGATGGTATATTGGGTATCAGCATTAGGAGTCACATATACCCAAATCTCCCCTTGAGGTTCTAAGATGATCTCCTCCTCACAACCGATCAGGAACAAGGTCATTGCAATCAAGCAACCGGCGATAAGCAGAGAGTGGATAGGTCGTCTCATGGGAGGCCTCCAAGAGGGGATTTTAATTCTGATAGAACAAGTATGGTCTTATGATAAGTCACCTTTCTTTTATAGCGCAAGGTGAAATTGCTCTAATTGAAGAGATTCCTATATCCCAAACATCTCCCCGCATAACTGTTTTCCTGACTTTGTCTTAAAAATCTCCTCATATACCTTTCTAATTGCTTCAATGTCTGTTTTCTTCTCTTGGAGGTTAACCAGGAAGTCACTCTCTACGAGGATCTGGTAATCGATTCCATCAATGGTATCATAGGTGTGGTGATGCCCTACCAAGAATGCTACTCGTTCGATCATTGAAGAGGGAAAATCAAGCTTTGTCAGGAGATCTCTAGAGAGCGGAGGTCCTTCCTTTTCCTGTAAATCTCCTCTGCTGCTTCCATACTTTACTAGGGACACCTTTATACCAATATCATGCACAAGGGCAGCTGTCTCCAAGGTTGCAAGCGTTTTATCATCAATTCCTTCAAGCAAGCCAATCGTCCTGGCATAGTCGTGGACCTTGGTTAGGTGAGCAATACGTTCTGGATTGCCCCTTTCATAGGTGAACATCTGTTCATGAAGCAGGGCAATGAGATGATTGGTGTTTTGCATAACAATAGGTTCCTTACGTTACTGAGGTACAGGGCGTATCCTTCCCGTGAAGAGTTGCTATCATCGTTTTGCTAACCAATGCATCGCATTCTGCCACATCATTTGATAGCCTTCCCATTCGACAAAATCCTGAGGACACCAGTGTGGCCCGATATCAGACATCCAAACCAATGATCGTCCTTTCCCATACTCCATTGTAGCGAGCAGAGGATGCCCGTAGCCAGTTTGCAGGATGAGATGGGCATCCTTTTTCAGGGGTGCCTCTTGATATCCCAAGAGGATAGGCCACTGATTAGGAATGTTTTCAATAATTGGATGTTCAGGGTCAAGAACTTCAATAGGTGTGCCTTCTGGCGTCTCCACGCGGTCATCAAATGTATAGATATCTACAGGAAGCACCTCTTCAATCGGTGTCCTAAAGTACTTTGCAGATGCTTGGATACCCGCAAAAGAGAGATACCCTCCACACATGCATAGTGCACCGCCATTTTTCACCCATTCCCTGATCAGTTGAAGACGATTTACCGAAGTCTTGCCTTCAATAAACACACGGCGACTTAACAGAAGTGTATTTGCCCCAATGTCACTAAGAATTATCACATCATATTTTGATAATTCTTCAATACTGGAAGGAAACTCTTCGCCAGCAAGATGGCCGGCAAGATGTGTGTATTCAATCTCCTTATTCGCTTCCATGGCTTTTCTCATATGCTCTTGACCGGTTTCATAGATACCGGAACTGAAGTGGTCAAATCCTTTGTGGTGAGTACTTTCGGAAAACCAGGATTCACCGACTAACATGACTTTGATAGATTTCATTTGGCAGCCTCCTTTTGCAGGTTTGGTTGAGTGGGTTCTCGGAAAACCACTTTCTTGTGTTCAGTAAAGTAATTCATAACCATTACCAGGATAAGAACACCACCCCAGATGAGCGAAATATAGTAGCTACTGATTCTTGGGAAGCGGTTGAGGCCAGTTTCAAGCAGGCGTAACAGGATAATTGCTAAAACAACCCCACTGATTCGTCCTCGGCCACCATAGGGGTTCACTCCACCCAACACAACAATCAAGACACATTGCAGGGTATAGACTGTCCCATAGTCTGCTCTTGCAGAGTTGTAATTGGCAAGCATGATCATTCCACCAAGTGCCGCACAAATACCTGAGAGCATATAGGTCTTCATGTACAGCCTATCAATATGTAGTCCACTAAATTTTGCTACATTCTCATTGGTTCCCAGCATGTAAATCTTTGTTCCAAAGACGGTCTTTGAGATGAGAAACCAAATAAGGGCTGCCATCACGATAAAAATGATCAATTGGACTGGAATCAGATCGAATAGACGATTATTGATGGTTTTGGCGTATGTACGAGAAAACTTGCTTACAGCATTTCCATTCGTCATTGCCAGGCAAATACCAGTAAACAACTCCCCAGATCCCATAGTGGCGAGAATGGGAGGGATATGGAATTTTGAAACAAGTAATCCATTGAATAACCCCAAAGACCCTCCAATGAGAATTCCCAAGAGAAATACCAAGGGAATGGCAAAGGCTGGAAGACCTCCCGCAGCATCAGTAAGCCTCAGGAGAAGGAACCCCATAAGGATGGAAGTGAGGTTGGCCGTTCCAACGACCGATAAGTCAATACCTCCTGTAATCATGCAGAGCATGACCCCCAGGCTCATAATACCAAACTCTGGGAACTGGGCAGCCATTGTCTGAAAATTGATCACAGAATAAAACTTGTTGAACCTAGTAATTGCCATGAACAACAACCAGATGACAATCATCAAGATCAAGCGCCAGAGATGCCGGTCATTGCGATACATTTGTTGGAAACGTTGCATTGGCTGTATCCTTTCCTGGGTCATCATGCAGCCTCCTTGCTCTTCACTCGTTTACTGCGAACTCTATTCATGTGCATTACCTGATAAGCACTAACCCCGGTTCCAATGATGATCAAGGCACCAGTGAATACACTCTTATACGAAGTTGGTATTCCAAGCAGAATCATGGAATTTTCCACAATGACGATAAGCAAGGTTCCAAGCATACATCCCAGTAAAGTACCGCGTCCTCCCGTAATAGCTGTGCCACCCAAGACTACGCCGGCAATGATATTCATTTCCATACCGAGCATGTTGGTGGGATGAGCTTGTTGCATCATGCATACCCTGATAACACCGGCAAGGCTGGCGATCATACCTACCATGATATACATGACCACCTTTGTCCGCACTACGTTGAAGCCTGCTCGGTGTGCACTGACCTCACTTCCTCCTATCGCATAGATTCCGCGCCCAAACATGGTGTATTTCAACAGGAAAAAGACGAATAGCAGTACAATAACAAAGGCAATGAAGGTAACGGGCATGCGACTGGTCAATCCAGATACAGGATTCCGTGCTGTAAAGAGTGCAGAAGTTCCCCAGTCTCTCATTCCTGAAGGGATAATGGTCAACTGTCTTGAATTCAATGCACCTTGCATAATACCCTTGAATACGCTTGAGGAACCGAGCGTTACAATGAGAGCAGGAAGCTTGAAATATCCAATGAACAACCCATTAAAAGCTCCAAGCAAGGCCCCTATGGCGAGGGCCATCAGGATTGCGACCCAAACACCACCCTCGTAATTAGTGTCCAGCAGATATTTTGTTGTTGCATAAACGCTTAAAGAAGCTAGCGCCGGAAATGAAACATCGATACCTCCAGATATAATTACCAAGAAAGTACCTATCGCAAACAATCCAGGGACAATCAACGCTGATGCAATGTCAACAAGGTTGTTGGAAGAGAAAAATTGCCCAGATCGGAATTCTATCAACAAGCATAGCGCCAGAAGTACCAGAAAAATATAGGGTTCATTCCGACGAGAGAGTTTCTTAAGTAACGTACGTGTTGTATCCACCGTAATGCCTCCCTACAACATATGTGACAAAATCAGCTTCTCATCAGTCTTCTCTGCTGAGAGCTCTGTAACAATCCTTCCATTCTTCATAACCAGGATGCGTGAACAATTTTCTATCACCTCAGGAAGATCATCGCTGAAGATGATGATGCCAATCCCTTTCTTTGCCAGATCCTGCAGAATCCCGTGGATATCATGTTTTGATCCAATGTCTACTCCAACAGTAGGTCCGTTCAGAACCAAAATCCTTGGATTACAAGCAAGCCATTTAGCGAGCACGATTCTTTGCTGATTACCGCCTGATAGCGTCTGGCTTGCATTGTTTGCATCCGGTGTTGCGATTGCAAGGTTGTCCACCCATCTGGACACCTCTTTGGAGCGTTTCTCCTCGTCCAGAATCCCTGCTTTTTTTGTGAGTTGGTCGATCTCAGAGATGACAATGTTATCAGCAATACTTTGTGAAAGGAAAAGGCCTTCACTCAAGCGGTCTTCTGGGACATAGCCAATATCGAAATTGATGGCATCTCGAGGACTTTGTATGGAAACTGGGTTCTCATCTACAAAGAATGTCCCCTCATCAATTGGCTTGATACCAAACATGGAGAGGGCTAATTCTGTTCGGCCTGAATCCAAGAGTCCGGTAATACCAATAATCTCCCCTTGGCGGAGAGAGAAGGAAATATCGGAGAAATGATTGGATAATCCTGCTTTCTCAGCTCTGAATATTGGATTTTCAGAGACACTTTCAGCCTTGAAATTTCTTTTCTCAAATTCGCGCCCCGTCATATAGAATGAGAATTTTCTATCATCCAGATCTGATGTTGATCCAGAAGCAACAACCTCGCCACTTCGAAGAATCGTAAATTTTTCAGATATCTCGAACACCTCATTCAATTTGTGGCTGACAAAAAGTGTGGCAATGCCTTGTTCCTTGAGTTGGGTGATAATCTTGAAAAGGTTGGTTACCTCTTTTTTTGTTAGAGCGGTAGTTGGCTCATCCATGATAATAAGCCTTGCATCCTGCATCAACGCACGACTGATTGCTATCATCTGTTTCTCAGCAACTGTCAGGGTTCCTACATAGGCATCCAAGTCAATAGAGACATTGATTTTTGCAAGAGCCTCCTGGGCAATGCTTTTCATTCGCTTCCAATTAACCAGACGGCGTCCTTCAGCAAGCTCATTGTTGAAAGCGAGGTTTTCCATGACCGTTAGATTGGGGAAAACAGAAAAATCCTGATAAATAACCTGGATTCCGTTATTGATTGCATCGATCGGACTGATTTTTTTGTATTGATTTCCCTGGAATTCTATATATCCCGCGTCAGGTGTATATACTCCACTGATAACCTTGATCAGTGTGGATTTTCCACTCCCGTTTTCTCCAGCGAGGCAATGAATTTCTCCGGGCTGCATGCTGAACGATACATTCTTGAGCGCCTGTACTCCCACAAATGATTTGTATATACCTACGGTCTTGAGTAGGCTCTCCGACATGGCTCATTCCCCCCTTCTTGTACAGTTCTGGTTATAGATATAGTACCATTAAATGAAGATTGCCCTGCAAAATTTTTTAATTCAGCAGGGCAATCCTTTTAGAAACAGTCCTTAGAAACCGAAGTCATAGACATTGTCAGCATTGATAACGATCCAGCCTTCTCCTTCAAGAACGGTTTTGCTTCCTTCTCTGAACTGAAGGTTGGTGTATCCTTCCACACCAAGATCCACTGGAGCCGTGATTTTCTCACCGTCCAATACCTTGACAGCAAGAGAAATCATAGCTTTTCCTGCGAGGGCAGGGTCCCAGAGGGTAAGAGACTTGACGACGCCGCTTTCAAGTAGTTCAGCGTTATCAAGAGGCATACCGGTACCGGATGTAAATGCCTTGTCAACCAGACCCAATTCCTGGATGGCTCGGGCAACACCCGGAGCATCATAAGAAGAGGTTCCCATTACTCCTTTCAGATCGGGATACTTCTTGAAGAGCTCTTTGGACACATTGTAAGCAACATCACCGTTATCGTTTGATTCAACTCTGGGTTCATCTTCCAGAAGTTTCATCTTGGGATAGGTGGCTTTCTGATGAGCGACACCAGCGTTTGCCCATTCATTGTGGGATCCATTGGTAAGGGATGCAACCATGGTGGTATACAGTCCTTCTCCGCCCATTGCCTCTGCAAGGTTGTCCATGATAAAGGCACCATACCCAGCGTTGCTGAAAGCTTCGATATCGTAATCTACATTTTCAAGATCAGCACCTTCGTGTGCAATTACCACAATCCCTGCATCTCGTGCTTGAGCAAGCACCGGTTCCAAGGATTCAAGGTCTACAGGAACAACGCAGATAGCATCCACTCCCTGTGCAATCAGGTCTTGTACCAACTGGGCCTGCAATGTTGCATCGATCTGGGGAGTTCCTCTCTGATATACATTCAAGCCGGTTTCCTTTGCATACTCATCTACCCCGACTTTCATTCGTACGAACCATGGGTTTGAAGCATCCTTAGGTACTACTACAATCTCATAGCCTGATTCCTTTTCTGCTTGTCCTGCAGCAAACAGAGCTGGTCCTAAAAGCAATACAACCAACACGAAAGCAAGAAATTTTTTCATTCTGTAATCCTCCTTTACAGTACGTATTTGAATTCTAACGCCGCACTATCGAGAAGTCAAATATAATTAACTTGTTTGGATAAAATGGTAAATATCATTCATAAACAGGTAAAATAATGCTAAAAAATCATAGAAAATGGGAAAAAAGTTATAATAATAAAAAAGTTTAGCAAAATTTAATAAACCATTTGACAGGAAATTCTCTGCATGATACTCCTTTATATATGGGAATTAGAGAAATTGCTGAGAAGGCTGGAGTATCTAAAACAACCGTTTCGCTTGCGCTAAATGGGCATCGTGGTGTGAGTCATGAAACAAGAATGCGAATAATAGCCTTGGCACGGGAAATGAATTATCGAGTGCCAGGGGACCGACCCATGAGTAGTCCCAGCAATGGTCCTGTATTGCTCGCTCGATTAAGAAAACATGGTTTATTGCTGAATCAAGACCAGAGCGTTTTTATCATGGATTATATCGACAGCATAAACAAAGCTGTCAGTGCTGAAGGGTATCAGTTCGAGATATTCGAGAGCCAATGTGGTACGCTTCAAGGCTGTGTTGAAGAAATTCAAAAAAGGCATCCTAAAGGAGTGATACTGATAGGAACGGAGCTGTTTGAATCTGATTTGGAGCTATTGCAATCATTTAGTGTTCCCTATGTAGTAATCGATACCTTTTATGACCATGTCACCTGTGATTTTGTCGATATGGCAAATATCAATGCAGTGTACCAAGTAATTGACCATTTGGTTCTCTATGGGCACTCGAAAATACAAATGGTAACAAGTTCAATGAAATCCGGAAATATTGTAATGCGAGAACGGGGGTTCTCCTTGGCAATGAACCATAACCACCTCTTGGTGGATGGATCCTCTTTCATTTCAGTGGAACCAGGCTTCGATGGTGCGTACCAAACTATGAAAGCCTATCTTGAAGATGAGCCTTTACTGCCTGAGGCCTTGTTTTGTTACAATGATGTAGCAGCCTTTGGTGTCATTAAGGCCTTGAAAGAAAAGAAGTACCGTATCCCTCGAGATGTTTCGGTTGTGGGGTTCGATGATCTTCCGATGGCTGCAATGATGGATCCCCATCTCACAACCGTGAAAATTCCGACGCGACGTATTGGAGAAAAAGCAGTACACGTGCTACTCGAAAAGATAAAGACCAAGTGGGTGCTGGAGCCTTCCAGCTGGCTTGTCCAAGGAAACTTGGTTGCTAGGGATAGTGTTATGAGAAGAACATGACAAGGAGGTATCGTCATGAGTAAGTATTCAATCATTCTGGGAAACTTAGGGAACACCTGTGACAGGTTTCTTTCTTCAGGGTACAAGGATGAGGTTCCCAAAGCAGAGCTGATCAAACAAGCATCTGAGATTGAGGGTGTTGAAGGTGTAGAACTGGTAGGAACCTGGGATGTGGCTCCAGAGAATGTAGAAGAAGTTGGTGAATTGCTCGAGAAGTATGGCTTGCAGTGCGTCTCTATCATTCCTGACCATTTCAGCCAGAAACGATGGGGTAAAGGGTGTCTTGCAGCGAAGGATAGCGAGATACGTAAGCAAGCATTGGACTATACGTTCGCTTGTGTGGAAATGGCCCGAAAACTCAACTGTAAAACATTGAATATCTGGCCGGGGCAAGATGGGTACGACTATACGTTACAGTCCAATCTTGTACAGGAGCGTGCTTGGCTTAAGGATGCCATCCAAAGTGTTGCTGCCGCTGCACCGGATATCAGATTTGCACTTGAATATAAGCCAAAAGAACCACGGAATTTCAGTTTCATGGCTCGTGCTTCAGATACCCTGTTGCTCGCAAAGGAGACGAAGCTGGATAACGTGGGAGTCTGTATAGATACTGGTCATGCGTTTGTTGCAGGAGAGAATGTAGCTGAATCCATTGTTATTCTCCAAGAGTACGGAAGGAAGCTTTTTCACATGCATTTCAATGACAACTATGGAACATGGGATGATGATATGATTGTCGGGTCCGTGCATTTCCCAAGATATATTGAAATGCTTTTCTGGCTAAAAGAGACTGGTTATGATGGGTGGCTTTCGATGGACCAGTATCCGTATCGTGAAGATGGCCAGGGTGCACTACGCGAAAGTGTAGAGTTCCTCCAGATGATCGAGGAAAAACTGAATGACCAAGTGATGGATGAAATCAGGGGTCTGCTTGAGAAAGGGAATGCAGTTGAATCACAGCGGTGGATTCGCAAAACATTCTTTAAATAAAACCTTCCATGTATTCATTCCTTGGTTTGTAAGGCAGCCTCCCGATTGGGAGGTTGTCATGTATTTGTTCTTGGGTGAACACAAAGGCTCTCTGTCCAATCAACAATGATGTAGAGCAGCAACCCCAGAAGACTGAGCAGCATAATGGCAGTATACATACCTGTGTACTGGGCCATGACCCAGTAGTTCATGATCGAGTAACCCAGTCCATGGGATGCAGCATAGGTCTCGCTGATAAACAACACAGAGAGAGAAATGCCCAGTGTGATGCGCAGCGAAGAGAATATCCGAGGCAGGATTGCGGGCCAGATGATGTCTTTCAGGACCTGCCTTCTGCTTAGGTGATATGCCTCTGCCAATTGGAGAAATTCAAACGGGATTTCCTTAACCCCATCCCGAATGGTCACTGAGGCAGGGAAATAGATGATGACGGAAATCAAGATGATCTTGGAGAGGTCTCCAATACCCAGCAATACCATGAACACAGGAAGAAAAGCAATCTTCGGTAGTGGATAGAGCAAATAGAGAACTGGGGAGATTAGGCGGTCCAATGCGGGTACTCTTCCTGCAATCATCCCTGTGGGGATGGCAAAGAAGAGTGCAATGAACAGACCCGAAAGAATTCTGAAGAGAGAATAGAGAAGATGCAGATGCATCTCTTGAGGAATGAATTGTCCTATGGCGTACATGAAGACAGTATGGGGAAATGGGATAACGGGCGAGGCAACAAAGAATGCTGCAATGTACCAGAATATGAGTACTACCACCATTCCTCTAAGGTACTTCATTGCATAGCCTCCATATGATGACGCAGAGTCTTCTGCATAGTGAAGAATTCATCACGAGTACGAAGGTTGGCTTCTTCATGGAGCTGGTTATGCAACTCGTAAGAAACCCCTTTGTTAGTCATCATAACAATCCTGCTTCCCATGAATACAGCCTCCTGAAGGCTATGTGTTACAAGGATCAGTGTTATGCAGTGTTGCCTTACATACGCCTTGATATCATTCTGGAGCATCTCTCGCTGCTGTTCATCAAGGCTTGCAAGTGGTTCATCAAGCAATAGTATGTTAGGTTTCCTAATTAATGCTCTTGCCAACGCCACACGCTGCCTCATCCCTCCGCTGAGTTCGTGGGGATAGTGTTGCATCACAGCTTCCAGCCCCATGGACTGTAGCAGTTCTTCAGCCTCGTCAGTCTTCTCCCCAGGAAGGCCGAGCAACACATTGTTGAAGACGCGTTTCCATGGAAGAAGTCGGTCCTGTTGGAACATAAGAGCCACACCCTCATTGCCGACAGCTCTCTGTATGGTTCCTCCAGAGAGTGGCAACAATCCGGCAATAGTGTAGAGAAGGCTGGTTTTTCCACACCCGCTCGGGCCGATGATGCTGACCATCTCACCAGCCTTCACATTCAAGGAAAAATGCTGAAAGGCAGTAGTCTTGGGATAGTCAAGCTTGGCATCGGTGAGGGAGAGTATCATAAGGCGTTTACAAACCTCGTATCAAAGAGTTCCTTGGCACCTGCTGAATACTTGGTTCCGGTTACGCCCTCAGTCCAGGAGATGATCTCATTCGTGAAGGATTCGCTTGGAAGGGAAGGCTCATGGTACACAGGGAGTCCCATGGTCTCACGTATTGCTTCCGGCAGTGCCGGAATTGCATTCATGAGAGCAGTGCGAGCAAGCTCAGGGTCACGTTGGATATCCGTGACTGCTCTCTCATATGCCCGATGAAAACCAGCGATCTGATTCTCTTTCTCCTGTATTGCCTTTTCGGTGAAAGCAATGATGTTCAGGCTCTCTTTCGGTATACCTTCAAATGTGAGTTTCTCCAAATTCCTGAGCGCCCCAATACTGGCAAACGGCTCAGGAAAGATGCCCGTATCCAATTGAGAGGAGACGACAGCTTCTAAGCGTGCAGGAATTTCATTGATGAACACCTTCTCAACGTCATAGCGATCCGACAAGTATGCATCAAGGAGATAGTTGGTCACGCTGATCTCCATCGTTCCAGCCGTTATCGTTGTTCCCTCTGTGAGAGGGCCGGTAGCAAGCAAGGGAAAAGCTCCGTCCGTCGAGAGTGTGCCAATCAGGCGAAAATCACTGGTGCTCTGGGTGATAAGGGCTACCAAGTCACTCATGGCTCCATCAACCTGCTGCGTCTGCAGTGCTGTCTGGCGATGCTGGCCGTTGGTGAAGAGTACCAATTCAACAGCAATCCCTTCATCTTCGTAGTAACCTGCTTCCGATGCATGGTAGAAGGGGGCTGCATCAACGGCACTCATCATTCCAACTTTCAGGGAGGAAACTGGTTTGGTTATCTCTTCTGTATCTGCTTGCACAGCCTTCTGCTCTTCCTTTGTACATCCGGTGGTGATAAGCACCAGGGAAAGGATGAGGATAAATATAGTTTGCATTCTAGGTAGTTTCATAGGTGAGAAAAATGTATCACACCTGTCTAAACTCTTGCAATCATGGGCCAGTATTTTGGTTATGGTTGTTCATTAATTGAACAAGAACAAAATCCAAATACTGTATTTTGTATAACAGAAATAGTCCGAGAAAGGAATGAAAAAGCTAAAAGTATAAGAATTTGCACACAGAAAAGGCAACCCCCTTCTGGAAGTTGCCTCAATTTGTCTTAGACTATTCTTGGATCAATATCTGCTTCATAGTCAATTTCAGGGAATCCGAACCCGTGAATGTGTTCGTACTCCTCAAACACTCCAGCTAAATCCCCTTGCTGGAGCGGTTGCCCTTCCTTTTGGAGAGCCCACCGGCGTTCCACCTCATTTTGGACCTCTTCAAGCATCTCCCAGTCATCAACCCTGAGTCGTCCTTTCTGATCGGTAGGAATCTCTCCTTTGGTGTAGAGCTGGTCATGGAACAATCGATAGATCTGCTGTGTGCAGTGCTCGTGGATGTTCTTCTCTTTCATCACTTGATAGAGCAGAGCCATGTAGAGTGGTACCACTGGGATAACTGCGCTTGCACGGGTAACAAGGGCTTTGTTTACGGAAACAAAGGCTTTGCCTCCTATGGCTTTGAGTTTATCAGTCAGTACACTTGCACTGTTCTCCAGGTGTTCCTTTGCTTTTCCTATGGTACCTTCCCGATAGACGGGGTAGGTTATCCTGGGACCAATGTAGGAGTATGCAACAGTCACGGCACCCTCTGCGAGCAGTCCCTGCTCAAGCAGGTAGTCTACCCAGAGTGTCCAGTCCTCCCCACCCATGACCTTGACTGTATCCTGTACTTGGTCATCTGTAGCAGGGTCAATGGTCGCTTGTTTTACCACATCATCACCCAAGTCTACCGACAGGGCAGTGAATGGCTTGCCTATGGGCTTGAGCACCGAGCGGTATGTCTCTCCAGTGACGGGGTCATTCCTCAGTGGACTTGCCAGACTGTAGATAACCAGATCCACCTGGCCAAGTTCTTCCTTGATTCGTTTTGCAGTCTCCTCCTTGATTGCAGTACTGAAAGCATCTCCAAAAATGGAACTTGCCTTCATACCATCCTTCTGTGCTTGTTGCTCGAATGCCATGGTATTGTACCAACCGGGGGTTGCTGTCTTTTTCTCGGCTGGCTCACGTTCAAAGGATACATTGATGGTGTCAGCTCCTCCCGTGTAGGCAGCGACAATTCGGCTGGAAAGGCCATATCCTGTAGATCCCCCAATAACAAGCACGCGCTTTGGGAGAGCGCTTTCAACTGGCTTCGGATAACGGGTATCCTCTCCGCTTTTTGCCTGGTGTTTCACCCAGTCAATTTGTTGTTGGACATACCGCTTGCACCCTGCTGGGTGAGCGGTAAGCGAGACATTACGCATTACTTTTTTTGTGATAACCACACTTAAATCCTTTCTTGCTGGCTGTTGACGATGCACATCCAGGAAGCCTCAGCAGCAACATTTCCGTTGACAGTTATGGTTCCCTTCTGGCGAAGCATCACCTTGCTTACTCTGACATTGTGCACCTCAATGATAGCACAATCACCCGGTCGTACTTGATTACGGAATTTGGCTTTTTCAATGGAAGCAAGCACAAAGAATGCTCCATGGGGAAGCAATCCAGTCTGGCAGAGGCCAGCTCCACCGCATTGAGCCATGGTCTCTACGAGGATGACTCCTGGTACTACAGGGTATCCAGGGAAATGCCCCTTGAAGAAAAAGTGATCATCAGTGAATACCCGTTTTGCAACTGTGTGTTTTTCATCAGCTTCCAGCAACTCATCAAGGAACAAAAAGGGGTCTCGGTGAGGAAGCAATTCCTCTGGTGTTTCAAACTGTTCTTGCATCATGTCTCCTCCTTAGTTTTCCTGATAGGCCTTAAATACAAGCACACCATTATGGCCACCAAAGCCCAAAGAATTGCTGACAGCATAGCGAATTGTACCATTCATTCCTTTGTTCGGTACATAGTCAAGATCACACTCACTGTCTGGATTGGTCTGGTTGAGCGTACAGGGGAAGTACTGGTCCCTGATGGCAAGCAGGCAGATGATGGCCTCGACAGCTCCTGCTGCCCCAACCAAGTGACTGGTCATGGATTTGGTTGATGAGACCTTGAGCTTATATGCACCGTCGCCGAATACCCGCTTGATCGCCTTGGTCTCCATGGAGTCGTTTGCCGCAGTACTTGTGCCATGGGCATTGATGTAATCAACCTCATCAAGGCTTGCCCCTGCCATCTCGATCGCCTGTTTCATGGCTCGGGCAGCTCCTTCCCCGTCTGGATTGGGGGCTGTGAGGTGGAAGGCATCACAAGTCATGCCGTAACCAGCAATCTCACCGAGGATGGTGGCACCACGCTTCTTGGCATGCGAAAGAGACTCAAGTACAAGCATCCCAGCTCCCTCTCCCATGACAAACCCATCGCGTTCCTTATCGAACGGTCGGCTGGCAATCTTGGGTGTATCGTTGTACTTGGTAGCCAAGGCCTGGAGGCGACAGAATCCAGCCACACTGAGCTCGGTGATTGCAGCCTCAGTACCACCTGCCAGTGCCATATCGACCAGACCAAAGCGAATTGAGTTGAATGCATCCCCAATTGCATCGGTACCGGATGCACAGGCTGTGACCGTGGTGCGACAAGGTCCTTGTATACCAAAGTGGATTGCAATATTTCCCGCAGCCTCGTTGCTGATAAGCTTGGGGATGGTTAGGGGAGCTACAGCGTGTGGGCCTCTGTCAAAGAGCTTTGCAAGGTTCTCCTCCGCAACTTCGAATCCTCCAATACCGTTTCCAACATAGACGCCACTTCGGTAGGGGTCGAATGAACCTTTCTCCAGTTTTGCTTGATTCATTGCCTGTACGGCTGCATGAGCGGCAAACTTGGTAAAATCAGCCATACCTCTCAGCTCCTTACGGTCAAGCAGGTCAGAGGGATCGAAATCCTTGACTTCCCCTGCAATCTTGGCTGGGTAGTCGGTTGTATCAAACCTGGTGATCTTTTCAATGCCACAGGCTCCTGCCTGTATCTGCTTCCAGAACTGTTCTACCTCCCTACCCAGTGGATTGACAGTTCCCATACCGGTTACTACCACACGTTCCATCTCTTGACTCCTTACATTGCCATCCCACCATCGACAGCCAGAACCTGGCCGGTGATGTAGGATGCTTTATCGCTTGCGAGGAAGGCCACGCTCTGGGCAACCTCTTCCGTATTTCCAATTCTTGACAGGGGAATCTGATCTTTGATCTGGTCCTTCAACTTCTCTGAAAGTACCTCAGTCATGGCAGTTTCAATGAATCCAGGAGCTACCACATTGACCCGTACATTTCTTCCAGCAAGTTCCTTTGCAAGGCTCTTGGAAAACCCAATAATGCCTGCCTTGCTGGCTGCATAATTGGTCTGTCCACCATTACCCACAATACCGACCACGCTGGAGATGTTGACGATTGCTCCTTTTCGCTGGGTTGCCATCAGTCGACCGATACGCCTGCAGGTGAGGAATACTGAGGTGAGGTTGACGGCAATAACATCATCCCAGGCCTCATCCTTCATCCTCATGATCAATCCATCGCGGGTGATACCGGCGTTGTTGACCAGGACATCGATGTATGTTGCTTCATTGACCACCGCTTCCAGTGCGGAGGCAACACTCTCCCTGTCAGCCATATCGCAACTGATGTGATTCGCTTCCAGTCCTTCTGCCTTGCTCCTGGAGAGGTACCAAACTTCGTATCCTTCACTTAGCAATGTCTCTATGATAGTTCTTCCAATTCCCCGTGACCCTCCGGTCACCAGGGCATGTCTTTTTTCACTCATGATTCCAATTCCTTCTTGCAATTCCAGATTGCATCCTCACTGCCGAGAATTCGGCAAGGGATTTCCGCATTACTGTTCTTCCAAAGCCCACTGAGTACCGTTCCAAACCCGGTTTCAGCTACCTGTGCGTGTTTCTCTTGTGCCAGGGAAGAGAGATGCTTCATTGCCTCCGTCCAGCGCACTGGTTTTGCCAATTGCATTGCCAGATGCTCCTTTGCTTGCTGGGCATCCTCGATCACATCCCCATCCACACTTGAAATCACCAGGGAGTGGGGATCCTTGAAGTTAAGCGTCTCTAAGAAAGCAGAGAAAGGCTTGGTTGCTCCCTCCATGAAGGGGGTGTGGAATGGACCTGAGACCTTTAGGGGAATGACTCTCCTGGCTCCCTTGGCCTGTAATATTCCCTTGCCTTGGGCAATGCTCTCCTGTAAACCAGCGATAACCACCTGTGTAGGACTGTTGTCATTGGAAACATACAATCCTGGGATCTGTGCTTCTCTCAGGGCTTGTTCAACTGTTGCATAATCCAGCCCAATGATGGCCGCCATTCCCAGCTTTCCCTGTACCTCTTCAATCTTTCTTGCTTCCTCGTCCATCAATACAGCTCGTTTGGTGACCAAGGAGAAGAGCGTTTCATCATCAAGGATGCCGCCTCCTGCAAAGGCAGAAAGCTCGCCAAGGCTGAACCCACTATGGGCAGCAAATGAGAAGCCAAGCTCGTTTAGTCTTAGATGTGCACTGCGGTTGGCTAGCGTTACTGCCAGTTGTGTGGCTCTGGTTTGTTTCAATTCCTCTTCGCTGCCTTCAGCGAGCAATTGGTATAAATCCAGTCCACTTACATCACTAGCAAGTGCAAAGAGATTTCTTACCTGCTTGCTTGCATCAAAGAGATCCAAGGCCATCTTCGGTTTCTGGGACCCCTGTCCGGGGTAGAGTGCTATCAATACGTCCATGTAAGTAGAGTTCCTCCGTAGGTCAGTCCTGCTCCGAATCCAACCATCAGAATTTTATGGCCCTTCTTGAGCAATCCTGCTCTGTCCATCTCCCTGAGTGCAAGTGGGATGGATGCCGCTGAGGTGTTGGCAAATCGATCAATATTCATATAGAACTTTTCTTCTGGAATTCCATATCGCTTGGAACAGGCCTGGATGATTCTTCGGTTTGCTTGGTGCGGGACAATCCAGTCAATGGAATCCAGATTCAGATTATTTCGTTCAACCAGTGCCAGGATGGTATCTCCAATCGTTCTCACCGCAAAAGAGTAGACCGCTCGGCCGTCCATCTCTATGGCGTGTTTCTCTGGGTGGATGGTCAGTGCCTTGGTACCAGCCGCCTCGGCCTTGAGCAAGGTATCGATAAGACCTGACTCCTCTTGGTCTGAGGATTCAAGCAGTGCACACCCGGCTCCATCACCAAAGAGTACACAGGTGTTTCGATCCTTCCAGTCAACTACACCTGACAGTTTCTCTGCTCCTACCACGAGGGCATTCTTCATGGAACCTGTGGCGATCATGGCACGGGCGACCTCCATGGCGTAGATAAAGCCAGTACAACCGGCGCTCACATCCAAGGCTGGTCCGGTTATACCGAATTGCTCTGCGATCATACAGGCAACAGAAGGAAATCCAGGATAGTCCGGGGTAGCTGTTGCACAGACAATACCATCAATATGGGATGCTTCCAGATTGTAGCTTGCAAGGAGATCCTCGATCGCTTTATAGGCGAGATTGCTGGTCGATTCTTCATCATCAGCAATATGTCGTTCTCTGATTCCAGTGTGACTTTGGATCCACGCATCACTCGTGTCGACCATATGGCTCAGGTCATTATTAGTTACCACCCTCGGCGGCGCGTAACTGCCAAGGGCGGTGATGTGTATCGATTGTGGAGGCTTCAATGGCTCCCTCCTTGAGTACATAACATAGCTATATCATTATTACAATTTTGAGAATAATGTCAATATTGACACTATAACTCCTTATTGTTATGATTAAATTCGTATGGATGCACTTATTAAAGCATCCCATCCCCATCTTGTTATGAGGAATATTATGGATAGTATTGAACACATGGACCTCCGTGAGGTCCTTACCCTATTTGATTCCAGTACCCTAAGCGAGCTTGAGCTTTCCTGCTCACGCTTCTCACTCAAACTGAAAAGACCGGTCGCAGGAGAGGAAACCATCCAGCCTGTTCCAGTAATCAAGCAAAGCACTCAGGACGCACAAACAGTGATGGAACCGAAGGCTGATGCAAATGCAGAAGAAGTGGAAACCATCACCAGTCCAATTGTGGGGACCTTCTACCTAACCCCAGCTCCAGATGCACCTCCCTATGTGAAAGTTGGTAGCAAAGTGGAGAGCGGGGACGTTATCTGCACGATCGAAGCAATGAAGCTGATGAACCAGCTTGAGAGTGATTACTCCTGTGAAATTGTGGAAATCCTTGCCAAGCCTGAACAGCTAGTGGAATTTGGCCAGCCTCTTTTCAAGGTCAAGAAACTATGATCAAGAAACTGCTCGTCGCAAACCGTGCAGAGATTGCAGTACGTATTATCAGGGCATGCCGTGATCTGGGAATCAAAACTGTTGCTGTCTATTCCACTGCCGATGCCCTGGGTCTGCCTGTTTCCATGGCAGACGAGGCTGTCTGTATTGGAGAAGCACAAACAGACAAGAGCTACCTGAATGTACGGAATATTATTACCACTGCCTGTGCACTTCGCTGTGATGCCATCCACCCTGGGGTAGGATTCCTCTCAGAGAATGCTGATTTTGCAAAGCAGGTGGAGGATGCAGGGCTTGTGTTCATTGGTCCTGAGAGTAAGACGATTGCATTGCTTGGGAACAAGGTCGCTGCACGGCAGGCTGCTCTTGCTGCTGGGATTCCCATTACCCCGGGCAGTAGCGAAGCGCTTGTTGATCTTGCAGATGCAAAGAAAACTGCCGAGCAGATCGGCTACCCCATCATTCTCAAGGCTGCTTCAGGCGGTGGGGGAAGAGGTATGCGTATCGTCAGAAAAGAGGAGCAACTCGAGCAGTCCTTGCAGCTTGCCCGAAAGGAGGCGCTCGCCTTCTTTGGGGATGCCTCGGTGCATATGGAGCGATTCCTTGAACAACCACGCCACGTGGAAATTCAGCTCTTGGCCGATGGCAAGGGCGGGGTGGTGCATCTAGGTGAACGCGACTGTTCAGTACAAAAGAACCATCAGAAGCTACTTGAGGAGAGCCCTTCTCCAATCCTTGATGAAGGACTGAGAAAGGCAATGTGCAATGACTCAGTGAGACTCTTCAAGGAATTGGGTTACCGTGGTGCTGGAACCGTGGAGTTCCTCGTCGAGGGTAATGCATACTACTTCATGGAAGTGAATGCACGCCTGCAGGTCGAGCATCCAGTGAGTGAACTGGTAAGTTCCCTTGATCTGGTACAGGCACAGATCAGGATAGCACAGGGTAATAAGCTTCCCTTTAAGCAAAAAGATATCCGTCTCTCTGGATACGCTCTTGAGTGTAGGATCAATGCACTTTCAGCTGGAGTTATCACCACGCTTCAACTCCCTTCAGGTCCCTTTGTACGAGTGGATTCCCATCTTGAGGCCGGATCCATTCTCAGTCCCTATTACGACTCAATGGTGGCGAAGATCATCGTCTGGGCTCCTGACAGGGACCAGGGCATAGCCGTAATGCTCAGGGCCTTGGAGGAAGTGAACATCCAAGGGGTAACCACCAACTTGGAAGAGCAAAAACGCCTCATCGCCTCCAAACAGTTCAGGAGTGGTCGATTCACTACCGATCTCTACCAGAAGGTTTGTGAACAGGAGAAATAACCGATGTCAAACGAAGTTTTGAAACGATGCCCCCAGTGCCAGAAAGATGTACAGGTAGGGGAGTATAAGATCTGTCCATATTGCAATTTTCATTTTCCGCTTACTGTACAAGAACGCCTTTCACTCTTTGCAGATGAAGGATCGTTCAAGGAGATGAGTAGTGGAATGCAGTCTATGAACCCCATCTCCCTTGCAGGGTATGAGGAGAAGCTTAAAGAGAACCAAAAGAAATCCTCACTCAGTGACGCTGCCAGCATCGGTCGATGTACAATTGAGGGAAAGCCCGTGGTTGTCGGTATTATGTCCTTCGCTTTCATGGGAGGCAGTATGGGTTCGGTAGTGGGAGAGAAAATCACCCAGGCCATGATCGAGGGAGCACTCACTGGAGATCCGGTAGTCCTTTTTACCGCTAGCGGAGGAGCCAGGATGCAGGAAGGAATATTCAGCTTGATGCAGATGGCAAAGACAGCCAGTGCTGCCGCTCTCTTGGAAGAAACTCGTACCCCCCTCTTTCTTGTCTTGACCAATCCCACCACCGGTGGGGTGACAGCATCCTTTGCCATGCTTGGAGACGTCATCCTCGCAGAACCTGGGGCAATTATTGGATTTGCTGGGCCAAGGGTAATTGAAGGAACCATCGGTGAGAAGCTTCCAGAGGGGTTCCAGCGTTCAGAGTTCCAGCTCGAGAAGGGTTTCATCGATTCCATTGTCGAGCGTAAGAAGCTGAGAGAGACCCTCTCCTTCCTGATCGAAACCCACACAAGGAGGACCTAACCCATGGCAGACAAGAAGAAACCCGTACTGCAAGAGACGGTAGAACATATTGAATCCATACTTAGTGACAGCCAGAAATGTGAAGCTAAGTCGTCCTGGGATTGTGTACTCCTCTCCCGCCAAAGTGGAAGAACCGGAGCAAAGGCCTTCATCAACATGATCTGTGACCAGTTCATGGAACTGCATGGGGACCGATCCTATGGTGATGATCCTGCCATGATCGGTGGTATCGGAATGGTAGGAGGCCGAGCGGTAACCTTTATTGGAAACCGGAAGGGTGCCAATTTCAGGGAGAATGTTTCCTGCAACTATGGAATGAGTAATCCTGAAGGCTATCGCAAGGCATTGCGTCTTGCCAAACAGGCAGAGAAATTCGGCCGTCCCGTGGTCTGTTTCATCGATACCCCTGGAGCATATCCCGGACTTGGGAGTGAGGAGAGGGGAATCGGGGAGGCAATCGCCCAGAACCTGAAGGTGTTTTCAACACTCAAGACTCCAGTGCTCTGTTTTATCATCGGAGAAGGTGGTAGTGGAGGAGCCTTGGGTATCGGCATCGGGGATAAGCTCTACATGTTGGAGAATGCTGTCTATTCAGTAATTACCCCTGAAGGATTCGCTTCCATCCTGCTTCGTGACCCATCGAAAGCAAAGGAGGCGGCTGAGGCCATGAAAATGACCAGCCGTCACCTCAAGGAGTTCGGGGTCATCCATGACATCATTGAGGAAAAGAGTCCCAAGGAAACAGCTCAGTTGATCAAGGAAACCATAATTCGTGATCTTGATAATCTCTGCAGCAAGCCGCCTGAGCACCTGGTACGATACCGGTTGAAAAAGATTCGTGGTATCGGGGAAGTCAGTGGGGGAAAGGAGTGGTGGCAACCACTTCTTGAGGTTTTCACCAAGACCCAGAGCTTCCGCTAAATGGAACGTGCATTCTTCTCAAGGTCCCGGATACCCGGGATGAAGAAGATGGCGGTCAGCAGGGAAGAGAGCAGATCGGAGACCGGTGCCGAATAGAGAATCCCCTGCAACCCAAAGAAGAGTGAGAAGAGCAGGATGGAAGGGATGAGGAAAAACCCCTGCCTCGAAAGGGTGAGCAGTAGTGCAATCCTGCTCTTGCCTATTGCTTGGAAAAAGTTTCCTGCGATAATCTGAAACCCTACCAGTGGGGTGAGCAGGAACCAACGTGTCAGGGCAAACGTTCCGAGCTCAAGGAGTGCGGGGTCACGGTTGAACATTGCCACCATGGTGGTCGGGAAGAAGCGGGTGGCTAGGTATCCTACCATGATTACAGCGGTGGAACTGATAATGCCAAGCTTGGTGGCTTCCTTAACCCGGTCATACTTCTTTGCCCCGAAATTGAAACTGATCAGAGGCTGTACTCCTTGCTTGATGCCGATAACCGGCATGATAAGCAGGGTGTGCAGGCTGTTAACGATTCCCATGGCTGAGATACCAAGGTCCCCTCCATACTGCAATAGAGATTTGTTGAGGATGATGTTCAGGAGACTGTTGGTTATCTGGAGTACAAAACCAGGCAATCCCAGGCTTATGATTAAAAGGGTGTTTTGCCATTTGATGCGGATGGTACGTATTTTAAGTTTTACCCTGCTTCGCTTCCCCAAAAAGTAGGAAAGTACCCAGGTGAAGGAGACCATCTGGCTGATCACCGTAGCGATGGCAGCTCCTGCCATTCCCCAATCCAGGGCATAGATGAAAATCGGATCAAGTACAATATTGGTACCGGCACCAAGGAACATGGAGAGCATGGCGATCTTTGGGTTGCCATCAGCGCGAATGAAGTTGTTCATTCCCATATTGGTTACCTGGAATAATGCTCCAAAGAAGATGATTCGCATGTAGCTGGTAGCATAAGGAAGTACCTGATCACTTGCGCCGAAGAGAATGAGAATATCGGTTAGAAAAACCTGGCCGAGTACCAGGAAGGTGAGTCCACTGGCAATAAGCAGGAAGAAGGCGTTTCCCATCACTTCCTGTGCTTGTTTTGTCTCTTTCTGCCCTAGGCGAATGGAGAAGAGTGTTGCTCCCCCAATCCCAAAGAGTACTCCCATCGCCATCAGGATGATCATGATTGGAAAGACAATAGTAATACCGGCAATACCATTAGCTCCAAGGGATGGACTATTTCCTATATAGATCCTATCAACTATGTTGTAGAGTGCATTGACCATCATTCCTACGATGGCTGGTACACTGAAACGGACCAACAGCTTGAAGATTGGTTCTGTGCCGAGAGGGTTCTCTTTTTCGAGAGTGGTGGTTCTCATTGAGCCGGCTCCTCTTTCAATGCAGTAAAGATGGATTCCAGGTCACTACAGAGCCTATTGTAAGTATCTTCGCCTGCAAGTTTGCTGATGTGTTCACTCCAGCCACGGACCACCGGAACTACTGAAGATTCCAATGCCTTGCCTCTCTCAGTGAGATAAATGCGGTTGCATCGCCTATCCTTGTCATCATGTTTGCGTATGATAATCCCCTTCTCTTCGAGGGTATGCACGGTACGTGTGGTTGCTGCCTTATCGATATGCAGCCACTGGGAGAGTTCCTCTTGTGTCCTTCCTTCCTCACGGTAGAGGCTCATGAGGATTCCCACCTCAGCGCTGCTTATCCCATAGGCTTTCAGGTGGGCATTGAGATACATCTGGTTGTTTCTGTGGAGGATGGCGATCAAACGCCCAAGACTGGTGTTCATATATGGATATAGTAAAGAAAATAGTTGATTTGTCAACTATTAATTGCAGATCGATCTGTCCACCTTATTTTGGGAGTATTCCTGGTTACTGCTTTCTGGTACATCGCTCGTTGCCGAGCTTTTCCTCAATGATGCTCCAAACTTCTTCGCAGTTTTCTAGTAATGACAGGGGGAGCAGAAATGCCCTGTCTTTCGTTATGAAGAGATAGATGGCATCCTTCTCATAATATACATGATAGACATCCTTCCATTGATACTGGACCTGTTCCTTATCATTGGAGATTTCAATGAAATCGGATGTTTCTGCAAACTGGATGGTGTAGACCAGACGGGGAGGGTTCAACTTCTGGAGCTTTACCTGTTTTTTCAGGGATGTGAAAAAGTTGACAAAGTAGACAATCGGTACTCCAAGGCCAACCAGGAGAAGGACGAACCCAAGCATCACCGCTCCTTCTACATGATGCATTATGAAGCTGATAATGGCTGAGACTGACATGATTGAGGCAAAGATAAGCGGACTCTTGTACAGTTTTAAGCGCTTGATAATGTTGAATATGAGGAAATTCCTGAAGTTGGATTCACTCAAGTGTACTGCTATCGTCATAGATTCATTATACCATATTGGTGAACTAGTTACATTCACTTTTTCTGGTATGGGTGGTAGGATATACAGACCACATATGGAAACAAGCAATAAAAAAGGGCTCCATCTTAATCTCTTTCACCGGATTTTTCTCTATCTCGTCGTATTTGTGTTATGTATCTTCTTGCAGTTGGCAATTTCTGCCTACCAGGAAAGCTCAATTATGGATCCAATGCAAAGAAGTGCAGGGAATGTGCAGACGATTAGTTTGGTGCTCAATGCTTTTGGGCAGACTCGTGAGCTGCTTTCCTCCTATCGTTGGGATTTTGGGGATATTGCCGCATTGGTTTCTGGTCTGAGAAGGGAATCGCAAATAGTTGAGGATAACTTGGGAAAGATTGATTCCGATATTTCTTCGATTGGAGTAGATCAATATCTTCTTGTCAGTGCTGTACATACTACATATAGTGCATATAACCACTACCTCATGCTTCTGGAGGATCTGCTGATCAGAAACCATGTTGCAAAGGCATCTGAGTTGTATTACGCCGATCTTGAGCCGAGCATAAACCACCTGTATAGGTATATGCAACAATTGATGGAACAGTCCATTTTGGATAACCAGTCTACCTATGATCGCCTGATGACGCTCAATGAGCGGCTTGATGTCGTATATAGCTTGACGGTCCTGGTTATGCTTCTCTTTGGAGTTGTTACGTTCAGGGAAGTGATACGTATGATCTCTATTGTGCAGGAGATGGCCAATGCTTCCAAGGCAATCACAGCAGGTGATTTTGATAGGCCGGAGTTTAGGGAACACAGAAAGGATGAGTTAGGGGATATGACCCGAGCTTTCAATGAGATGAAAATGGCGATGCGGAATCAGGTCACCTTATTGCAGGCAAACAATGAAATGGAAAAAGAGATTTATCGTAAAGATACTGAGGCCTTGGCCATGCAGACACTGCTGGAGCGTGAAAAACTGCAACTGCTCCGGAGCCAGGTGAACCCTCATTTCCTGTTCAATACCATCAACGTGATAAAATACACGGCACTGGAGGAGCATGCAAAGAAGACAGATTCGTTACTTTCTTCCCTCTCTCGTCTTTTCCGTTATGCATTGGCCGATAATGAGGTGTTGGTCCCTCTCTCCAGGGAGATCCAGATTGTAGATGAGTATTACAGCCTCTACAAGGCACGCTTTGCGGAAAAGATCTCGCTTTTCTGGAGTATTTCTCCTGCCTTGGTGCTTACAGAGACGCTGGTGCCTTCCTTTTTTCTCCAGCCATTGGTAGAGAATTCCTTCAAACATGGACTTGGTCCTAAAGAAGGTCAAGGAAGTGTCTGGATATCCTTGGGAGTAAAGGAGGATATGCTGATCGTACAGGTTGAAGATGATGGGATTGGGATGGATACAGAGCAATTGCAAGTACTCCAAACGCGGTTGTTGGACCATCCTGTTACTGGGGAACATATTGGGCTTTATACGGTTGCTGCCCGTCTCAAACTGATTGACGAGCGGTGCCGCTTTGAGGTGTTTTCGGACAGAGAGAAGGGTACTGAGATTCGTATTGAGATGCCGCTAATCCTGAAGAACGAGGAGGAATTGGATGATTAAGATACTGATTGCTGATGATGAACATATTGAACGGGAGTTATTGCATAAGATCCTTTCAGAC